>NZ_JAUSCJ010000022.1 GCF_030651185.1 Phenylobacterium sp. | reverse complement strand
TCGGCGCCGACACGGTCATCGACATGGCGGGCGGCGGCAAGATGATCCTGGTGGGGGTTTCCATAACCAGCCTCGACAGCGCCTGGATCTTCGCCGCCTGATGAGCGTCTGGGAGACCGCGCGCCTGATCCTGCGGCCGCGCGGCCCCGAGCATCTGGAGGCCTGTGTCGCCATCAACAGCGACCCAGAGGTGATGGCCTACCTCGGACCGGTCTGGCCCGCCGCACAGCAGCGAGTCCGCCTGACCCGCCAGCTCGCCACCAACTGGGGCCAGGGCCTCGGCTACTGGGCGATCTTCCGCAAGACCGCGCCCGAGGAGATGCTGGGCTGGGGGCTGCTGGTCCCGCTGGAAGGGACCGATGAGATCCAACTCGGCTACCGCCTGAAGCGCGCGGCCTGGGGCGACGGGATCGCCACCGAGGCGGGACGACGGCTGGTGGAGCACGGCCTGGAAACCCTACGGCTGCCGGGCCTCGCGGCCTGGACGCACCCGCAGAACGCCGGGTCGAAGGGCGTGCTCACCAAGCTCGGCTTCGTCCCCGATGGTCAGTACGAGGACAACGGCCAGGTGCAGGACCTCTATCGGCTGACCCCAGCCGCGCGGCAGCCCTGAGCAAAACGCGTCAGCATGGCGGGCGGCGGCGCGTCATAGGGCCCGAACCCCGTCGCGCCATAGGAGCCCTGAATCACCCGGGCGGTCTGCAGCATCACCAGCAGGTCCTCGGTGATCGGCCCGGCCGCCTCGACGCCCTCGGGCGCCTCGAGGGATTCCGGGGTCACGGCGAGCGCGAAGGGCGCGCCGTCGAAGCCCACCGACAGGCGGTCCTCGCTGGAGATCGGGATGATCTTCTCCACCGCCACCTGGAAGAGGGCGGGATCGCGGGCGCAGCTCAGGCGGATCGGCGGGGTCTGGACGCTGGGGCTCTCCGGCGCATAGGCCAGGGTCATTCCCGCCCCGGTGACGATGGCCGACCACCGCGTCGGCTGGGCCGGCGGCCCCGGATCAACAGTCTGGCCGCGGCCGCAGGCCGCCAGGGCCGCGAGCAAAAGAACAGAAGTCAGCGCACGGAAACGCATGGGCAAGGTCAGGCGTCCTAGGAAGGTCGCCCAGCCTTAGCACAGCGCGCGCAATCCACGATGGCCTGCACGCCGGCGGCGAGCGTCACGGCGCCCGATGCGGCTCAGGCCGCCTTGCGCGGCCTACCGCTCTCCGAGAATAACCGCCGAGCCTTCGAGATGAGCGATCGGATGACGTTCGCCCTGGTCGCCAGGCCTGGGCGATGCGTCGGAGATTTCTGTCAGCGGAATCTCAAACCAGAAGGTCGAGCCCTCGCCGGCGAAGCTTTGGATGCCGATCTGTCCGTCCATGAGGTCGACAAGGCCCTTGCAGATCGCCAGCCCCAGCCCGGTGCCGCCATGGTTTCGCGTCGTGGAGCTGTCGGCCTGCACAAATCGGACGAACAGCTTGTCGACCCGATCGACCGCGATGCCCTCGCCCGTATCCGAAACTTCGAAACGAAGGCGCTTCGACGACGTCTGCATGATCCTCAAGGTCACGCCGCCCGCCGCGGTGAACTTGACCGCATTGCCCAGCAGGTTGGCGAGGATCTGAGCCAGGCGAACCGGGTCGGCGAAGACCTGGTCGGGCACCTCCACGCCGATCTCCGCCCGCAGCTCCAACCCCTTGGCGCGGGCCTGTTCCCCGAACAGTTGCACCGCGTCCTCGGCCAAGGCGCGCAAGGGGGTCGGCACCCGCTCCAGCACGATCAGGCCGGCATCGACCTTGGAGATGTCGAGCACTTCGTTGATCAGGGTCAGCAGATTGCGGCTGGCCTTGACGATCCGCTCGACGAACTTGGCTTCCATCTCGCCCAGCTTGCCCTTCGCGCCCAGCAGGCCGGCGAAACCGATGATGGCCGTGAGGGGGGTGCGGAGTTCGTGGCTCATATTGGCCAGGAAGTCCGACTTGGCCTGCGCCGCGGCCTCAGCCTTCTCCTTGGCCGCGACCAGTTCAACCTCGATCTTCGTGCGCTCCTCCACATCGCGAAGCGCGCTGATGACTTCAGTGATCTGACCCGCATCGTCCCGAACGACGGACCGCGCCGCGTCAAACCATCGGAACTCGCCGCTCCTGTGCACGAACCGGATCCTGTGGTTCAGCGCCTCCGGCTCCAACTGTCCGGCGAAGAGCCGCCGCTGACGCTCCATCACTTCGGGACGATCGTCGGCATGGATGAATTCCAGCGTCTTGCGACCCCGCACCTCTTCCGGGCTGTAGCCCAGGGCCGTGACCGCCGGGGAAGCATAGCGAATGGTCCCGTCGGGCCCGTAGCGGATGATGATGTCGGACGAATGCTCGGCGAGCATACGATAGCGCGCTTCACTCTCGGCCATCGCCAGGCTGGCGCCTTCGGCGTCCTCGGCCGCCGCTTCGGCCGCGACCTTGGCGGCGAGCAGGTCCTGCTCCATCTGTTTACGCTGGTGGATGTCGCGCAGGCTGTTGATCACGGCGATCACCTTGCCCTCCTCATCCCGCAGGACGGAGGGCGCGCCCTCGAACCACCGGTATTCGCCGCTCTTGGTGCGCAGCCTCTGGTGTCGGTCCACCGTGGGGTCGATCGGCGCGCCGCTGAGGTTCTGCGCTCGGCGCGCCAGAGCCGCGCTGATGTCGTCGGGGTGGGAGAGGTTCAGGGCGGTGGTGCCGACAATCTCCTCCGGCGTGAACCCCTGCTGCCGGACGGCGGGGGAGCAATAGGTGATCACCCCCGATGGGTCGGTCCGAATGACGATGTCGGAGGAGTGTTCGGCCAGCATCCGGTAGTCGCCCTCGCTCCTGGCCAGGGCGGCGCGCGCCTCCTCGGTCTCCGCCAGCGCCTTGCGCACACGCTCCTCGGCCTCCTTGCGGTCGGTGATGTCGACGATGGCCGAGATGACCTTCGGGCCCTCGTCGGTCTCGATGGGGTTGAGCCCGATCTCAATGGGGAACTCGGTCCCGTCCTTGCGCAGGCCAAACAGGTCGCCGCCGGCGCCCATGGCCCGGGATCGGGGATCAGCGAAGAAGCTGTCCCTCAGGCCCGGATGATGGACCTGGAAGCGTTCCGGGACGAGAATCTCGATCGCCTGGCCCAGCAGTTCGCCCCGCTCATAGCCGAAGGTCCGCTCGGCCAGGGCGTTCACCATGTCGATCCGGCCGGCCGCGTCGATCATCACCATGGCGTTGGGCGCCGATTCCACCGCCTGCCGGAACAGGGTCTCCTGACGCTTGCGGTCGGTGATGTTGCGGATCACGTCGGTGACGCCGAGGCGCAGCCCTGACATGGGATCGATCAGAAATTTCGGTTTGGCCTCGACCCAGATCGTCTCACCGTTCTTGCAGATGACCCGATACTCGATTGGCGGCTGCGGTGCGTCGTCCGCCGCCTTGAGCCGTCGGACGACTTCCTTCCTCACCCGCTCCGAGTCGTCGGGGTGGGTGAGGCTTTCGAAGCTGCGGCCGATCATCTCCTCAGGCCGCCATCCGGCCACCCGCTCCACCGAGGGCGAGACATAGCTCAGCCGCCCGTCGAGGGCGGTGTGCACCACCACGTCGTCGGAATTCTCGGCCCAGGACCTGAACCGCGCTTCGCTCTCGCTGAGGGCGGCCTCGGTCCGGTGGACGTCCGTGACGTCCAGAAAGGCCCCGAACACCGAGCCTACTCCACCACCGGGTGTCTGCTCGGCCTCCGCCTGGACCCGGATGACGCGGCGATCCCCGTTCTGACGCTCCAGGGTCACCTGCTCCTTGACCGGCGCCCCCTCCCGCATCAGGCCCTCAATGGCCGCGCGCAGACGATCCCGATCGGCGGGGTGGACCTTCGCCAGCGTGGCCTCGATCGACGGCACCCCCGCCTCCGACGGAAAGCCCACGAGTTCGTACATCTGCTGCGACCACCAGGCCTCGCCGGTGACCGGATTACGCCGCCAGTAAGCGACGCCCGCCAATTTCTCGGCCATGGTGGCGAGCTGCTGCATCTCCCGCGCCGAGGCGTGGGCATCAAGGGCTTCGTCCCGCGCCCCCCCCACCGAGCGCAGCACGGCGCGCCGCTGAGACAGGGCCGACCCCACCGGCAGCACCAACAGGGAACTGGTGGCGAGGAAGAGCTGGAGCACCAGGATCCGCTCGGTCATCGACCCTGTGATCAGGGCCAGGGGCCCCCGCCCTTCGTAAGCTGAGACGATCGAGACCAGGGTGGTGACGAGGATGGCGACCGCCGCGCCCTCCAGCTCGAACAGGAAGGCCATCAGCACGATCGGCGGCAGGGCGAGGAAGAGCAGAGGATAGCGCGACTGTCCGAACACCAGCCCCAGGGCGACGGCCAGCATGAGGCCCGACAACAGGGCGGCGCGGCGGCGGGCGGGGTTGAACAGCTCCGCATCCTTCAAGCGCAGGAGCATGAGGGCGGGGGTGAAGACCAGGAAGCCCAGACCGTGCGCCACCGCCCGCAAGATGAGGGAGGCAGGCTGCAGGGTGGCCCCGCCGGGCAGAAGATAGACGATCGACGTCAGCCAGGGCACGAGCATGCACACGCAGGCGAACACGGCCAGGTCAGCAGACTGACCGAAATCGAAGCGGGCGCCGCGCCAGCGGCACAGGACAGCGGCGACCAGGGCGACCTCGATCATATTCGCCGCGGCGATCTCGACGCCCAGCTGCGGGCGCCCCCCGGCCACGGCGACCACCATGAGCGTGGCGGCGAAGCAGGCGCCCAGGGGCGCCCACCATGTGGCCGGCGGTCGACGCATGATCATAGCCAAGGCTACGGCGCTGGCCGGCGTCACCGCCGCCACGCCGTTTCCTTCGCGAAGGAAGGTGAGGCTCAGCCAGAGCAGGAAGGCGTAGCCGAGCACGCCGGCCAGCATCCACAGAAGGCCGGTTCCGGGCCTGGAAGTGTTGGCGCGCCCCTGTCGGTCGGCGTCCCCGTATAGCTTGTGCAAGCTGTCTTCGTCGGAAAACATTCGCGAGGCCCTCTCGCCAAGGATCGCAAATATTTCCGGGTAAGGTTGACTATGCCTGAAGCTAAGTCGGTTCGGCGTCGATCAGCGTCAAGATGTCACGGCCCCTCAGCGGTTTCTTCATATGCGCATCCGCGCCCAGGTGGCCGGCCATTTCCAGGCATTCGTCGGCGCTTATGCGACCGCCGCCCGAGATCGCGATGATCCGAGTGGAGGGCCAGCGGCGGCGAATCCGCCCGATCATCTCAAGCCCGTCCACGTCCGGCATGATGATGTCGACGATGGCCGCCGCATAGGTCGACTTGGCCATCAGGGCTTCAGCCGTCCGGGCGTCAGGCGCCTCATCGACGGGTTGGCCCAAGGCCCGCAGCTCGAGGGCGAGAAATTCACGGAAGATGTCATCATCGTCGACCAAACAGATGGTGCGTCGCATGGCGGTGACCTAACAAGCAATGGCCTCGGACCCAGCGAAAACGCTCGGGCCAGATGGTGACGGCGAAACAGGATAGCTCATGTCCGAGACGTTGACGGTGCTTTATGTGGACGACGAACCCGATCTGAGAGAGTTGGCGGAACTATCGCTCCAGCTTGATGAGGATATCGTTGTCCAGGTCGCAGATTCTGGATTCGCCGCGCTGGAACTGCTCGATAGCGGCGCGTGCCGGCCTGACGTGATCCTGCTTGATGTGATGATGCCCGGCATGGATGGGCCCTCCGTGCTTGAGGCCCTGCGCCTGCGCCAGGCCTTGAAGTCCATGCCGGTGATCTTCATCACCGCCCGCACCCAGGCGCAGGAGGCGTCGGCATATCGGGCCATGGACATCGTGGGTTTCATCACCAAACCGTTCGATCCGACCACCCTGGCCTCCGAGGTGAGGCGCTTCCTCCACGGCGGGTAGTCGCGCGGGCTGCGGAGGATACTCCGAGCCGATCGTCGCGGTCTTAGAGTTCGATGATGTTCCGCTCCGTCTTGCGCAACATCTGGCGAACGCGAACCGTCAGGTTCCCGCTGGTGAACGGCTTCAGCATGTACCCGTCAGAACCCTCGGCAAGCGCCTTTGAGATCGTCGCGCGATCGGCCTTGGCGGTCAGCATCAGCACGAGCGCGCCGGCGAGCTGAGAACGCTTGCGGATTTGGATCAGCGTTTCGATCCCGTCCATGCCGGGCATGTTCACATCAAGCAGGATCAGCACCGGACGGGCGTAGGACAGAATGGCCAGCGCCTCATCGCCGCTGCGAGCTGTTCTGACATCGTAATCCCAGAGGTGAAGCTGGATCATTTCCAGGACGAAAGGATCGTCGTCGATGGCGAGTATCGGAGGTCTGGCGGGTCGCATTCTACTTCTATCCGGGGGCTCACTATCCGGAGACGCAAGGTGGCGTTTCCGATCAAATCTCGCAAAGGTCAGGCAAGGCCCGCCGAAAATCTTCCCGTAGCAGCAATTCGCCGAGTCGACACTGATCGTGGAGGGTGCAGCATGGCCTGGACGCCGTCCACCCGGAGCGTCAGTTTATCCGAGACCATGGCGTCGCTCTGCGCGGCTCCAAGCCCCTTCAACGGCCCGCAGGCCTTGCGGTGGAATACCGCATCGCCAAGATCCTCGAGGCCCATAAGGTGACGCTGGCGTATCGGTTCCTCATCGCCGATACCCAAGGCGAGAAATTCGAACGCCTTTTATTTCAGGCGATTAGGCAGAGGGGCAAGGGAGCCCCAGGGGATGATGAATTCACTCATGCGGCAAAATCAGAATTCAATCGAAGCGAGAGCGGAGCGGAGCGCTCGCGCGGCCATCGGCCGCAGCCCGGAACGACACCACTCCCAGTTTGAGGCGCGCACGGCGTGGAGGCGGAGCTTTGGCGCATGATCGGCTGGAGCCCCTGCGCCAACGCTTCCGCGAACGCTGCGCCGAGGATCTGTCGGTCCTGAAGCAGGCCCGGGGTCGGCCGAACGGCCTGGCCGAAGACGAGGTGAAGTCACGCATCCATCGCCTCTCCGGTCTGGCTGGCGGCCTGGGCTTCAGCGAGTTGAGCCAGCTGGCGGGGGTGCTGGACGACCAGATCGCCGCGCAACAGCCGACGGAGGCCGGTGACATCGATCGCCTTGAAGCGGAACTCGCGCGTGTGGCCAGCTCCGGCGGCGCGTCCTGACGCGCCCGCGCCTCAGGCGTCCTGGAGGCGCCACCACTGGTTCTTGCCGTCGTTCCAGGGGAACGAGCAAAGCGACCGGCCATCGGTCATGACCCCGTGGTCGATGTCGATGACCCGATCCTTCTTGTGATTGTTGATCGCCACCCAGGGCGAAGGATCCAGGCCGTCCATCTTGCACTGAAGCGCGTAGTTGTCCGCAGCCTTCGTACTCTTGTTGGTCAGGGCCAGTTGCCGGAAACCCCAGTGAGCCAGGTACAGTCCACTGGCCTCGTGACGGAAATAGAAGGCGCCGTCGTCGTGGACGTCCTCCATGACGAAGATGGCGCCCGCGCGGTGGTTCTTGGGCCGCAGGACCGGCTGCTGGGCGTTGTCCCGGTTCAGATCGGTGGCGCCCACCACCATCTCCGTCGCGTGGCCTGAGGTTTCATAGGCGACGATATGTACGCGGCGGTCAGTCATGGAGCGCTCCTGAGGTGTTACCGCTCGTCTCTCAACCCAGGATTACACGCAAAGCCAAGCTTCGCCACGCGAAAGAACGCCGTTCGGCGACCGTCTCGGGCAAGCGTCTGGAGGGAATTGTCCGCGGGTGGTAGCTGGAGGCGGGCTCGAACCGCCGACCTGTGGGTTATGAATCCACCGCTCTAACCAACTGAGCTACCCAGCCATGGGCCACCCGCGGAGGCGCGGGTTATAGGGTGGGACGTTCGCCGCTTCAAGCGGCTTGGGTGCGGCGCAAAGCCCGGCTAGACTTGCGACCTATATGAGCGTGCTCCACCTCCTTGGAACGGCCGGCGAAGGCGGCGCAGAGACGTACTTCGTCGACCTTGTCGCGGGGCTTGCCCGCGCGGGCGTTCGCCAGGCCGCCGCCATCCGTCGCAATGCGAATCGGCAGGCCGCCCTGGCCGCCGCCGGCGTACCCACCGAGACGTTCCGGTTCGGCGGCCCGATCGACATTCTGACCCGGCCCAAGGTCGCCGGCTTCGCCCGCAGGCAGGACGTGAGGCTGTCCCTGGCCTGGATGAACCGGGCCGCGCGGCATACCCCGGCGGGCCCGGCGCGGATCGGCCGGCTGGGGGGCTACTACAATCTCAAATACTATCGCGGCTTCGACGAGCTGGTGGCCAATACCGAGGACATCGCCGAGTGGATCGTCGGACAGGGGTGGCCGGCCGGCAAGGTCCGCCACATCCCCAACTTCGCCGCCGCCCCGCCCGAGACCGCGCCGGCGGAACGGGGCCCGCTGAACACGCCGGCCGACGCGCCCCTGCTGCTGTCCATGGGCCGGCTGCACGACGCCAAGGCCCATGACGTCACGCTCCAGGCTCTGACCCAGATCCCCGACGCCTTCCTGTGGATCGCCGGCGTCGGCCCGCAGGAGGCCAAGCTCAAGGCCATGGCCGCGGCCCTGGGCGTGGCCGACCGGGTGCGGTTCCTCGGCTGGCGCACCGACGCCTCGGCCCTCTATCGCGCCGCCGACATCTGCGTCTTCCCCTCGCGCTACGAGCCCCTGGGCAATGTGGTGATCCAGGCCTGGGCCCACGGCCTGCCGGTGGTGGCCGCCGCCTCTCAGGGGCCCGCAGCGCTGATCCGGGACGGCGAGGACGGCCTGCTGGTCCCAGTGGACGAGGCGCAGGCCCTGGCCGCCGCCATCACCCGCCTGCTGGCCGACCCCATGCTGCGCATCCGCCTGGTGCAGAATGGCTCGGATCGGGTGGAGGCGGAGTTCTCCGAGGCCGCCGTCGTCGCCCAGTGGCGCGCCCTGTTCGCCGACTACGGAGCCGCCTGATGTGCGGCATCGCCGGGGTGCTGCACGGGACGGCGTCGGCGCGTCCGATGATCGAGACCCTCACCCACCGCGGCCCCAACGGGGTGCGCACCGAGCAGGTGCGCGGCGGCTCGGTGGCCCACGCGCGCCTCTCGATCATCGACCTGGAGGGCGGCTGGCAGCCCCTGCACGCGGCCGGCGGCACGGTGATCGGCAATGGCGAGATCTACAACTATGTCGAACTGACCGCTGAGTTCGGACTGGAGGGTCAGCTCGCCACCGGCTCGGACTTCGAGCCCCTGCTGCACCTCTATGCCCGGGAAGGGCCGGCGGCCTTCCAGCGCCTGCGGGGCATGTACGCCTTCTGCCTGATCGGCGCCGACGGCCGCACCTGGCTGGTCCGCGACCCCTTCGGCATCAAGCCGCTCTATGTGCTGGAGCAGGACGGCGCGGTCTATTTCGCCTCCGAACCCCGCGCCTTCGCCGGCCTGCTGGACGCCGAGCTGGACGCGGACCGGGCCCGCGACCTGCTGGCCTTCAACTACACGCTTGGCGAGGCGACCATCTTCAAGGGCCTCAAGCGCCTGGCCCCCGGCGAGATCGTCGAGGTGATGGACGGCAAGCTGCAAGCTCCCACGAAGCGCTCCTTCCTCTCCACGCCTCCGCCCCGCGCCGCAGGCGACGAAGCGGCGCTGATCGACCAGCTCGACGCGGTGCTGGAGGACAGCGTCAGGGTTCACCAACGGTCCGACGTGCCCTACGGCCTGTTCCTGTCGGGCGGCATAGACAGCGCCGCCATCGCCACCCTGATGTCGCGGCTGAACGCCCGGCCGGTCACCGCCTTCACCTGCGGCTTCGACGCGCCCGGCGCCAAGGACGAGCGGGGCCAGGCCGAGCGGGTCGCCAGGGCGCTGAACCTCGACTGGCGCGAGACCCGCTTCGACGAGGCCGACTTCTGGCGCATCCTGCCGCAGGTCGCCTGGGCCCTGGACGACCCCACCGCCGACTACGCGACGCTTCCCACCTACAAGCTGGCCGAGGCCGCCAAGGGAACCCTCACCGTGGTGCTCACCGGCGAGGGCGGCGACGAGCTGTTCGGCGGCTATGGCCGCTATCGCAAGGCCCTGCGCCCCGCCTGGCTTGGCGGCCGTCCCGCCGAGCCCCGCCCCGACGACGCCCAGGCGCTCGCCCGCTGGCGCGCCCAGGCCAGGCCCCCCGCCGGCCTCACCCGCCTGCAACAGGCCCAGTGGGCTGACATCGCCACCTGGCTGCCGGGCGACCTGCTGCTGAAGCTGGACCGCTGCCTGATGGCCCACGGGCTGGAGGGCCGCACGCCGTTCCTGGACCCCACCGTCGCCGACTTCGCCTTCCCCCTGCCCGACCGGTTCAAGGTGCGGGGGCGCTATGGCAAGTGGCTGGTGCGCAAGTGGCTGGAGCGGGTCTGTCCCGCCGCCGATCCCTGGGCCCGCAAGCAGGGCTTCACCGTCCCCGTGGACGCATGGATCGCGCCCCGCGCCGCCGACCTGGCCGAGCGGATCGGCAAGATCGGGGCGGTGCGCCGTGTGCGGACGCCCGAAGCGGTGCGCGCCACCTTCGAAGGGGGCGGCGCCGAGCGCTGGCCCCTGCTGTTCTTCGCCGTCTGGTCGCTGATCCATCTCGAGGGCGCGGCCCCCAACGACGCCCTGGCCCAGGTGGCCGGGACAATTTAATTATGGATTTCAAGGAGTTTCACATGCGCCGCCTTCTCTTCACCGCCGCCGTCGCCGCCCTCCTCTCCGCCTGCGGCCCCTCCCAGGCCGCCTCGGTCGAGACTCGTCCGCCCAACGCCCCCAACCTGAAACCGGCCTTCGAGAATCAGACCCGCGCCCCGGAGATGAAGGCCGGCGTCGAATACGAGGTAAAGACCGTCGCCGAAGGCCTGGCCAACCCCTGGGCCATCGCCTTCCTGCCCGACGGCAAGCTGCTGGTGAGCGAGAAGCCGGGCCGCCTGCGCATCGTTGGCGCGGACGGCGCGCTGAGCGAGCCGGTCGCGGGCCTGCCCGCCGTCTACGCCAAGGGCCAGGGCGGCCTGCTGGGCCTGGCCATCGACCCGGCCTATGCCAAGAACGGCCTGATCTACTGGAGCTACGCCGAGAACCCCGAGGGCAAGATGACCAACACCGCCGTCGCCCGCGGCAAGCTGGTGGTGGCCGCCGACGGCACGGCCAAGGTCGAGGCGGTCCAGGTGATCTTCCACCAGGCGCCGTCCCTGGAATCCACCCTGCACTACGGCGGCCGCCTGGTCTTCGCGCCAGATGGCAAGCTGTTCATCACGCTGGGCGAGCGCTCCATCCTGGCGGGCCGGATGCAGGCCGAGCGGCTGGACGGTCTGCTGGGCAAGGTGGTGCGGCTGAATTCCGATGGCTCGGTCCCAAAGGACAACCCCTTCGTCAACACCGCCGGCGCGCGGCCCGAGATCTGGGCCCTCGGCCTTCGCAATGTCCAGGGCGCGGCCCTGAACCCAGCCACCGGCAAGCTGTGGACCGTCGAGCACGGCGCCCGCGGCGGCGACGAGGTCAACATCCCCGCCGCCGGCAAGAACTACGGCTGGCCCACCATCACCTATGGCATCGAGTACCAGGGCGGCCCCATCGGCGCCGGCATCTCCGCCAAGGACGGCCTGGAGCAGCCGATCTACTACTGGGACCCGGTGATCGCCCCCTCGGGCATGGCCTTCTACAACGCCGGCCTGTTCCCCAAGTGGAAGGGCAGCCTGTTCGTCGGCGGCCTGGCCGGCAAGTCGGTGACGAGGCTCACCCTCGACGGCGAGAAGGTGGTGGGCGAGGAGCGCATCGCCACCGAACTCAATGAACGCATCCGCGACGTGGTGGTCGGTCCCGACGGCGCCCTCTACCTCGCCATCGACAGCGCGGAAGGCCGCATCCTGAAGCTGGTCCCGAAGGGGTAGCTCACACACCGCGACGTCATCCCGGCCGCAGCGAAGCGGAGAGCCGGGAGCCAGGGGCTGCAATCACCCCCCTGGGTCCCGGGTCTCCCTGCGGTCGCCCGGGATGACGGCGAACTACGCCGCCACCTTCGCCAGCTCATCGCGCGCCTCGATGGCGATCTGGAACGAGCGAAGGCGCGCCTGGTGGTCGAAGATCTGCGAGGTGACCATCAGCTCGTCGGCGCCGGTGCGGGCCACGAACTCGGCCAGGCCCTCCCGCACCGTGTCGGGCGAACCGATGATCGCCTGGGACAGGGCCGAACTCAGACCCGCCTGCGCCATCGGATCGAGCCGCTCGCCATAGCCCTCCACCGGCGGCGGCAGAGGGCCGGGCTGGCCGGTGCGCAGGTTGACGAAGGCCTGCTGCAGGGAGGTGAACAGGAACCCCGCCTCCGCGTCGGTGGGGGCGGCGACGATGTTCAGGCCCAGCATCACGTGCGGCGCGTCGCTATAGGCCGAGGGCTGGAACTGCTGCCGGTAGATGGCGATCGCCGGCATCATCTGGGCGGGCGCGAAGTGGCTGGCGAAGGCGAAGGGCAGGCCCAGATGCGCCGCCAACTGCGCCCCGAACAGGCTCGACCCCAGGATCCAGACCGGAACCCGCGTCCCCTCGCCGGGCACGGCGCGGATCGCCTGGTTGGGCTGGGCGGGCTCGAAGTAATGCAGCAGCTCCATCACATCCTGCGGGAACTGGTCGGCGTCGCCGGTCAGGGTCCGGCGCAGGGCGCGCGCGGTGAGCTGGTCGGTCCCCGGCGCGCGGCCGACGCCCAGGTCGATACGGCCCGGATGCAGAGCCGCCAGCGTCCCGTACTGCTCGGCGATCACCAGGGGCGCGTGATTGGGCAGCATGACGCCGCCGGCCCCCACCCGGATGGTGCGGGTCCCCGCCGCCACGTGGGCGATCACCACCGAGGTCGCCGCGCTGGCGACGCCCCGCATATTGTGGTGCTCGGCCAGCCAGTAGCGGTTGTAGCCCAGGCGCTCGGCGTGGCGGGCGAGATCGAGGGTGTTGCGCAGCGACTGGCCAACGTCGCTGCCCTGGAGGATCGGCGAGAGGTCGAGAACGGAAAGCAAGGTCATGGGGCCCATATGGGGAGCCCCGCGCCCAGCGTTAGAGGTTGAGCCGCGAGACCACCTCTTGCCCGATCGCCAGGGAGCTGGTCAGGCCCGGACTCTCGATGCCGAACAGGGTGACCAGGTTGGCCATCCCGTGCTTCTCCGGCCCGTCGATGCGGAAGTCCGGCTGCGGTTCGCCCGGCCCATGCAGCTTGGGGCGGATGCCGGCATAGTCAGGGGCGAGCGCCCCGTCCGGCAGGCCCGGCCAGAACTTGCGGATATAGGCGTAGAACTCCGCGGCGCGGGCTGGATCGACGCTGTAGTCCAGGGTGTCGACGAACTGCAGGTCCGGCCCGAACACCGCCTGGCCGCCGAGGTCGCGGCGGTAGTGGGTGCCCAGCGCGCCGGGGATCGGCGGCGGATAGATCAGCCGGGCGAAGGGCGCCTTGCCCGACAGCCGGAAATAGACCCCCTTGCCGTAGTGGCCCTCGGGGATCTCCGCCTTCGGGAAGCCCTCGATCTCGGCGGCGACCGCCTGGGCCGACAGCCCGGGCGCGGTCACCAGGATGCGACAGGTGAGCGTGGTCGGCTCCGCCCCGCCGGCCCGCACCGACCAACCGCCGCCGGCGATAGGGCTCGCGCCCTCGAAGGGGGTGGAGGTCACCACCGCCCCGCCGCCGGCCTCGATCTCGCCCTGCAGGGCCAGCATGTAGCCGTGGCTGTCGAAGACCCCGCTCTGCGGCGACACCAGCGCGCCCTCGCATCTCAGCTCGGGCTCCAGGGCCAGGACCTGGGCCTTGGTCATGTGGGCCATGCCCTCGACGTCGTTGGCCTGGGCCTGTTCCAGGATGGCGTCCAGCCGGCCGACCTCTTCCACCGTCGTCGCCACCACCAGCTTGCCGCAGCGGTCATAGGCGACCTTGTGGCTGTCGCAGAAGGCGTAGAGGGCGCGGCGCCCCTGGACGCACAGCCGCGCCTTAAGCGATCCCGTCGCGTAGTAGAGCCCGCCGTGGATCACCTCGGAATTTCGCGCCGACACACCCTCGCCGATGATCGGCCCGGCCTCCAGCACGGCGACCACCAGGCCGCGCTGGGTCAGGGCATAGCCACAGGCCAGGCCCACGGCGCCCGCGCCCACCACCACCGCATCAAAATCGAAATCCGCCATGGCTTGGTGGGTAGACGATGAGGCGGGTCACGCCAAGCCGGGCCCGATTGATATGACGAGTTCCGCAGGGCGCGCCGCCTGACCTTGGCGAGGCAAACCGCGTGACCGGACCGCCGACACCCGGGCTCGCCTTGCCCCTGCCGCGCCGCCGCCGCAAGGTCGCGTCCTGAGTGGAGACCACGACCCTGACCGACACCGCCGCCGATCCCCGCGCCCCCGCCGGCGAGCCCGAACTGCGGCGGACCATCGGCCTTGGCCAGATGGTGTTCTACGCCTCCGGCTCCATGCTTGGGGCGGGCATCTATGGCCTGGTAGGCAAGGCCGCCGGCGAACTGGGCTCGGCGGTGTGGCTGGGGTTCCTGGTGGCGGCGGTTGCGGCCCTGCTGACCGGCCTGTCCTATGCGGCTCTGGGCTCGCGCTATCCCCGCGCGGCGGGCGCAGCCTTCATCACCCATCGGGCCTTCGGAAACGGTCTGCTGACCCATGTGCTGGGCCTGGCGGTCGCCTGTTCGGGGCTCGGCTCCATTGCCGCCGGTTCCTGGGTGATCGGCGCCAATCTGCAGCGCGTTCCCTTCCTGTCGGAGGTCCCGGTCACGGTCCTGACCCTGGCCTATCTCGTTCTGATGGCCGGCATCGTCTATCGCGGCATCCGCGAGAGCATGTGGGCCAACGTCGCCTGCAGCATCGTCGAGGCCGGCGGCCTGGCCCTGATTATCCTCGTGGGCGCAAAGTACTGGGGCTCGGTCGACCTGTTCCAGACCCCGGCCAATCCGGACGGCGGCGGGCTGCTGATGGTGCCCCCTCTGTTGCTGGTCCAGGGCGCGGTGCTTACCTTCTTCTCCTTCGCCGGCTTCGAGGACACGCTGAATGTCGCCGAGGAGGTGAAGAACCCGCGGCGCACCCTGCCCCTGGGTCTGGTCATCGGCATGGTCCTGGCCTGCCTCCTCTATGTCGGCGTGGCCATCACGGCGGTCTCGGCTGTCCCCTGGCAACAGTTGGCCGACGCCAAGGCGCCCCTCGCCGACGTCATGGCCAAGGCGGCGCCCTGGTTCCCAGGCTGGGCCTTTGTGGTGATCACCGTGGTCGCGGTCGCCAACTCGGCCCTGATCAACTACGTCACCGCCTCGCGCCTGCTCTACGGCATGGCCCGGGACGGCCGACTGCCCGCCCGCCTGGCCCGGGTGCACCCGCAGCGGCGCACGCCGCACATCTCCATCGCCCTGATCCTGGTGGTGTTGATGGCGCTCACCCTGTCCGGCGACAGCGCCGAACTGGCGGCGGCCACCGTCCTGCTGCTGCTGACCATCTTCGTGGTGGTGAACGCCGCCCTCGTGGTCCTGCGGCTGCGCAAGAACGAGGCGCGCGGGGGGTTCGAGGTGCCGCTGTTCGTGCCGATCGCCGGCGCCATCGTCTGCCTGGCCCTGCTGGTGGTGCGCATGACCTCGGGCGACTGGAAGGCGCCGCTGATCGCCGGCGTCCTGCTGTTGGGGTCAGCCGCGCTCTATCCCCTGGTCAGGCCGAAATAGCGCTATAGGCTTTGCGCGCCGGGGAGAGGACCTATCGCATGCCTGAGACAGACGCCGTCGGCCTGACCCTTACCGGCGCCAGCCCCCAGGCCGCCGCCGACTACAGGCAGGCGGTCAGCCTCTATCACAGCCTCTACGGCGCGCCCTTGCCGCTTCTGGAACGGGCCATCGCCGACAGCCCCGGCTTCGTCATGGCCCACGTGCTGAAGGCCGACATGCTGCTGGTGGGAACCTCCCCCGACGTGGCGGCGATGGGCGCCGCCGCCGTCGACGCCGCCCGCGACCTGACTGCCACCGACCGCGAGCGTGGCCACGTCGCCGCAGCAGTGCAGATGGCCGCCGGCCAGTTCACCGCCGCCGGCCGTATCCTGGAGGACGTCTCCATCGCCCACCCCCTGGACGGGGTGGCGCTGCAGTCCGGCCAGCTGATGGATTTCATGCTGGGCGACAGCCGCATGCTGCGCGACCGCATCACCCGCGCCCTGCCCGCCTGGTCAACCCAGACGCCGGACTACCACGCCATTCTCGGCATGCTGGCCTTCGGCCTGGAGGAGACCGGCCTCTACGACCGCGCCGAGGCCGCCGGCCGCGAGGCCATCGCGCTTGAGCCCCGCAACGCCTGGGCCCAGCACGCCGTGGCCCATGTGCTTGAGATGCAGGACCGGCGCGCCGACGGGATCACCTGGATGCGCACCGAGAACCCCGCCTGGCAGAAGGACAGCCTGTTCGGCGTCCACAACTGGTGGCACTTGGCGCTCTTCCACCTGGGCCTGGGCGAGACCGAGGAGGCCATGGCCATCTATGACGGCCCGATCACCGGCGATGGCTCGGACATGGCCTTCGACCTGCTGGACGCCGCGGCCCTGCTCTGGCGGCTGAAGCTGGAGGGCGCGGCCACGCAGGACCGGTTCGTGAAATTGGCAGACGCCTACGAAGGCAAGGGGGGCCTCGGCCTCTCGGCCTTCGACGATGCCCACGCCATGATGGCCCTTGTCGGCGCCGGCCGCGACTCCGCGGCTCGGGATCTGATGGCGAGCCTGGAGGCCGCCGCCGCCGGGGCCGGCGATAACGCCATGATGACTAACGACGTTGGCCTGCCGGTCGCCCGCGCCCTGGTCGCGTTCGGCCAGAACCGCTTCGCCGACGCCGCCGACGACCTGCGCACCGTCCGCAGCCGCGCCCACCGCTTCGGCGGCAGCCACGCCCAGCGCGACGTCATCGACCTGACCCTGATCGCCGCGGCGCGGGCCTCGGGCGAGACCAGCCTGGAGCGGGCCTTGATCGCAGAGCGCGTGGCGGCGCGGCCCTGACGAAATCCTTCTCCCCTTGCGGGAGAAGGTGGCCCTGCGGAGCAGGGTCGGATGAGGGGTCGAAAGACCTCTCGGATTAGGGCGTTTCAGAAAGTGCGGAGGGGGGAGCGTGACCCCTCATCCGTCGGGCCTTCGCCCGACACCTTCTCCCGCAAGGGGAGAAGGAAAATCTGCTACCCCCACTGCGCCCAGAGCGCCGTTTCCTGCGCCCTGGCCTTGGTGACCGAGGCGGGTGGGCGTAGCCTTCGGCTCCGGTAGCTGACTATCCGCGGCGGGGTCCGAACTTGACGTTGATGCGCTGGGTCTTGATTTACGCCGTAACAAGCGCGCTCATTTTCGTCGGCATATTCTCAATCAACGCTGAGCGTCGTTCTCATTTCGGCAAGGTCGGAGAGGTCTCCGAGGGTGTCGTGACCGCCCTCACCTGCGACGATCACGCGACACTTGCTTACGCTTACACCCATGACGGCAGGACCTATTCGGGCGCCGACCTAAGTCCCGACGACTGCCCCACCTACCGGGTCGGTCAGACGCTCCCGATCTGGATAACGCGCGGCCATCCTGAGCGCAGTCGCCTGTCTGATCCCGGCGACATGCTCGCCAAGGACCGGGAGGACGCGCTGTTTGGCGCAGCTTTCCTCGGCTTCTTCCTTGTCCTCGCAGCGCGCCTGGGCCTCAAGCGCAGACGTTAGGTTGCCCACTGAGCCCAGAGCGCCGCCTCCTGCGCCCTGGCCTTGGTGACCGAGGCGTCCTTGATGTGGCCATAGCCGCGGATCTGCTGCGGGATCTGGGCGATCTGGACGGCGACCGGCATCTTCTCTGACGACAGCCCGGCGAGGATCTTGTCGATCCCCGCCTCGTACTGCGCGATCAGGCCCCGCTCCATCCTGCGCTCCTCGCTGTAGCCGAACAGGTCGAGGCCCGTGCCGCGCAGGCCCTTCAGCCGGGCCAGCACCGGGAAGCCCAGGTCCAGCATCCAACCGCCGAAGGCGATCTTCTTCGGCCGGCCATTGGCGTCTCTCGGCGCAATGATCGGCGGGGCGAGCCAGACCTTGGCCTTGCCGCCCTTGAAGGTCCCGTTCTTCTCGGCCTCGAAACGGCCGTCGGAATAGAGCCGGGCCACCTCGTACTCGTCCTTGTAGGCCATCAGCTTGTAGAGGTTCACCGCCACCGAGCGGGTCAGGACCTCGGAGCCGAAGATCGCCTCGGCCTTGGCCACCTGGTTCACCCCGTCGAGATAGCGCTTGGCATAGGCCGCGTTCTGATAGGCGGTCAGCTCCTTGGCGCGGTGAGCGATCAACTCGGCCAGCGGCATGGTCTCCGGCGTCGGCGTATCGGCCTCGGCCTTGCCGCGCTCGGCCGGATCGTGGGCGACGCGGCGGCCCAGTTCGAAGGCCTGCAGATTGGCCTCGGCCTGGACGCCGTTCAGGCGGATGGCGCGATAGACCGCGCGGCTGGAGATCGGGATCAGCCCCTGCTGCCAGGCGAAGCCCACCATGATCATGTTGGCGTAGATGGCGTCGCCGAAGTGGGTCTCGGCCAGGTGGTGGGCCGGGCACTCGTCGTAGCTCTTGGTCGCCGCCGAGATCCGCTTGGCCATGTTCCCCGCGTCGAACCGCACATCGCGGTCGGTGACGAAGTCGGCGGTCGGCGCGAAGTCCTCGTTGCCGCAGGCCACGGTGCGGTCCTTGGCGTAGAGCGACAGAGCGTCTGGCCCCGCCGCCGAGAGGATGTCGCAGGCGATCAGCACATGGGCCGAGGCGGCGGGCACGCGGCCGCCGACGACCGTGTCTTCCTCCTGGCCGATGCGGACGTGGGAGAATACCGCCCCGCCCTTCTGGGCCAGGCCGGTCATGTCCACCACCGAGGCGGCGCGGCCGTCCACATGGGCGGCCATGGCCAGGATCGAGGCGACGGTGGTGACACCGGTTCCCCCGATGCCGGTGAAGACGATGTTCTTCACCCCCTCCAGCGGCTCGAAGGCCGGCAGGGGCGTGGAGTCGGCCGTCAGCGCCGGCAGGGCCTTGGCCTGGGCGTTCTCGCCGCCTTCGATGGTGACGAAGGAGGGACAGAAGCCGTCGAGGCAGGAATAGTCGGTGTTGCAGCTGGACTGGTTGATCTTCCGCTTGCGGCCGAACTCGGTGTTCAGCGGCTCGACGGAGACGCAGTTGGAGACCTTGGAACAGTCGCCGCAGCCCTCGCAGACCAGGGGATTGATGAACACCCGCCGGGTGGCGGTCTCCATGGCCCCGCGCTTGCGCCGCCGGCGCTTCTCGGTGGCGCAGACCTGATCATAGAGCAGGACCGTCGTACCGGGCGTGTCGCGCAGCATCTTCTGCACCGCGATCAGCTCCGAACGCGGCCTGACCTCGACGCCGGGCGCCAGGTCGGTGACGTGGTCGTAGCGCGTGGGGTCATCGGCGACGATCACCGTCTTGGCGATACCTTCCGAGGCCAGCTGGCGGGTGATCTGGGCGGGGGTAAAGCCGCTCTCGGCCTGTTGGCCGCCGGTCATGGCCACCGCGTCGTTGAACAGCAGCTTGTAGGTAATGTGGGACTTCGCGGCGATCGAGGCGCGCACGGCCAGCGAGCCGGAGTGATTGTAGGTCCCGTCCCCCAGGTTGGCGAAGACATGGTCCTCGGTGGTGAAGGGCGCCGACCCGACCCAGGTCAGGCCCTCGCCGCCCATGTGGCTGTTCAGGTCGGTCTGGGGGTCGGAGAAGCTGGCCATGTAGTGGCAGCCGATGCCGGCCAGGGCTCGCGACCCCTCGGGAAGTCGCGTCGAGGTGTTGTGCGGGCAGCCCGAGCAGAAGAACGGCTTGCGCTGCTGTTCGGCGGCCAGCGTCACCGCAGCCATCGAGGCGGCCGACACCCGGCTCAGATAGTCATGCACCCGGTCCATGTGCGGGCCGGGCGGCAGGCGGTCGGCGATGGCCAGCGCCACCTCGGCCACCGACAGCGAGCCCAGCTGCGACAGCAGGGGATGGCCCACCTCGTCGGTCTTGCCGATGATCCGGGGCCGGGCGTGGGCCGGCAGGTCGTAGAGGGCGGCGCGGGCCTGGGTCTCGATCAGCGGGCGCTTGTGCTCGATCACCATCAGGGTCTCGAGACCGGCGGCGAAGGCCCGGAGGCCCTGGGGCTCGAGCGGCCAGGGCATGCCGACCTTGTAGATGGAAACGCCCAGGCTGGCGGCCTCCTCGAAGGAGATGCGCATGGCCGCGAAGGCCTCGATCACGTCCTTGTAGGCCTGGCCCGAACAGACGATGCCCAGGCGCGGCCGGGCGGCCGGCAGGACCACCCGGTCGATCTTGTTGGCCCGCGCAAAGGCCAGCGCGGCGGGGAGCTTGTGGGTGCGGAGCCGGCGCTCCTTGTCCAGCGGCTGGTCCTTCAGCCGGATGCCCAGGCCGCCGGCCGGTATCGTGAAATTGGTCGGCAGGACGAACTTGTGGCGGGCGAGGTCGACGTCAATGGTGACCCCGCTATCCATGGTGTCGGCCAGCGCGATCAGCCCGACCCACAGGCCGGAATAGCGCGACATGGCGTAGCCGAGCAGGCCGTAGTCCAGCACCTCCTGCACATCGGCCGGCGACAGCACCGGCATCTCGAAGTCCTGGAAGGCGAACTCCGACTGCGACGGCAGGGTCGAGGACTTGCAGGTATGGTCGTCCCCGGCCACGGCCAGGACGCCGCCCTTGGGGAAGGTCCCGGCGAAGTTGGCGTGCTTGAAGGCGTCGCCGGTGCGGTCGACCCCGGGGGCCTTGCCGTACCACATGCCGTAGACCCCATCGAACCGGGCGCCGGGGAACAGGTTGGCCTGCTGGCTGCCCCAGACGGCGGTGGCTGCCAGGTCCTCGTTGAGGCCTTCCTTGAAGACCACCTCACAGGCCTCGAGATGTTTCTTCGCCCGCGTCGCCTGCTGATCCAGGCCGCCCAGCGGTGACCCGCGATAGCCGGAAAGGAACCCCGCTGTGTTCAGGCCCGCCGCCTGGTCCAGGCGGCGCTGATCCATCAGGACCCGCAGCAGGGCCTGCACGCCGGTGATGAAAACCCGGCCCTGGCTGAGCAGAAATTTGTCGTCTAGCGTCACATCCTGGTGCCGCATCGCAATTTCTTTCCTTTTGGGTTCCCTAACGAGGTTAGAAGATCATATAAGTGCGCCGCAATTGCTTGCTAAAGGCGTGCCCCCTGACAGCGGTTCCGGGGCACGAATGAGGCGCAATTGCACCAAGTGTGGGAGGAAAACTTGTCTGAGGCCCTCGACGCCGTCGATGCTAAGATTCTGGATCTGATCCAGCATGACGCCGGCCTGTCCGTCGCCGAGATCGCCGAGCGGGTCGGATTGTCCTCCAGCCCCTGCTGGCGCCGTATAAAGCGGCTGGAAGACTCCGGGATCATCCAGCGCCGGGTCACCATCCTGGACCGCGAGTTGCTGGGCCTGGGCTTCGAGGTCTACTGCACCGTCAAGCTCAGCCTGCCCACCAAGGACAATCTCAACGACTTCGAGACCGCCATCACCAAGCTGGCCGAGGTGGTGCAATGCGCCACCGTCACCGGCTCGGCCGACTACGAGCTGCGGGTGGTCACCCGCGACATGCACGCCTTCGACGACTTCCTGCGCGACAAGATCCTGTCGCTGGGCCTGGTCTCCAACATCGAGAGCCGGATCGTCATCCGCTCGGTGAAGAACACGACCGCCGCGCCGCTCGGCCTGGTGAGTCCGTATGTGAGCGCCCACAGCTAAGAGACCTCCCATGATCGACCTGGTCATTGAACAACGCCGCAAGGACCTGGGCGGGTTCGAGGTCGGCCGCGTCCTGCCGTTCCATGCCCACCGGATGGTCGGCCCCTTCATCTTCTTCGACCACATGGGCCCGGCCGATTTCACCGCCGGCTTCCCGCGCAGCGTCGACGTCCGCCCCCATCCGCATATCGGCCTGTCCACCGTCAGCTACCTGTTCGAAGGTCAGATGACCCACCGCGACTCCGTCGGCGCCACCCAGGTGGTGAACCCCGGAGAGGTGAACTGGATGACCGCCGGCCGCGGCATCACCCACTCCGAGCGCTTCGAGGACCTGCGCGCCCACGGCGGCCGCATGGACGGCATCCAGACCTGGGTCGCCCTGCCCGACGGCCAGGAAGAGATCGATCCGGCCTTCTACCACCACGACGTCGCCGACCTGCCGACCCACGAGGAAAACGGCATGTGGGCCCGGCTGATCGTCGGCAAGGCCTTCGGGGCGGAGGCCAAGGTCAAGACCCACTCGCCGATGTTCTATGTGCACTGGGCCCTCGCCGCCGGCGCCAAGGCGCAGCTGCCCGCCGAGTATCCCGAGCGCGCGGCCTATGTGGCCCGCGGCGAGGTCGAGGTGCTGGGCCAGACCTATCGCGAAGGCCAGATGATCGTCTTCAAGCCCGGCGAGCCGGTGCTGTTCACGGCGATCACGCCGGCCATCGTCATGCTGCTGGGCGGCGAGCCGGTGGGCCCGCGCTTCATCGAGTGGAACTTCGTCTCCTCGTCCCAGGAGCGCATCGAGCAGGCCAAGGCCGACTGGCGCGCCGGCCGCATGAAACTTCCGGACGCCGACGACCAGGAATTCATCCCCCTGCCCGAGCCGAGCCCGCCCGCGAACCCGATGTCCTGACAACCGTCGTCCCGGCTCTCCGCTGCGCTGCGGCCGGGATGACGTGGACTTAGGCCAGGGCCTTCCGGGTCTGATCCCAGTACTGCCAGCCGGTGATCAGGGTCACGATCGCCGCGATCCACAGGGTGGTGTGGGCGAACAGGGTCACCGGCTCGCGGATGGACGGGTCGGCCGGCAGCTGGAAGGCGCCCCAGGAGGCCACCAGAAGCTCGGCGCCCAGGGCCACCAGCTGCAGCGTCGTCTTCCACTTGGCCAGCATCGTCACCGGCAGCTTGATGCCCTTGCCGGCGCCGACCTCGCGCAGGGCGCTGACCGTGAACTCGCGGAACAGGATCAGCCCCACCGGCAGCACCACCGCCGGCTGGGGGCCGAGCGCCATCAGGCCCAGGATCGCGCCGGCCACCAGCACCTTGTCGCCGATCGGATCGAGGATCGCGCCCCAGACCGTCACCGCGTCCAGCTTGCGCGCCAGCCAGCCGTCGAAATAGTCGGTCACCGCGGCGATCACGAAGGCCCAGAAGGCGAACCGCTGCAAAGCAAACTGAGTGTCGGGCGTCAGGGTCTCGCTGACATAGGGCACGCCGCCCGCCGCCGCAGCCAGGGCCACGAACATGAGGACCGTCAGGATCAGGCGGCCGGTGGACAGGATGTTGGGCAGGGACTTCATCATGGCAGTCTAACGCTCCACTCCAGCTTCCGTCGCTAGCTCTTGCGGAAGAAGTCGAAAATCCGCTGGGCGAGGGGTTCGCTGACGCCGTCGACCTTCATGATGTCATCCACCGAGGCTCTGGAAACCCCGCGGGCCGAACCAAAGGCATGCAGCAGGGCCCGCTTGCGGCCCGGCCCCACCCCCTCGATCTCGTCCAGCGGGTTCTTCTTCATGTCGATGGAGCGCTTGATGCGGTGGGTGCCGATGGCGAACCGGTGAGCCTCGTCGCGCAGGCGCTGCAGGTAATAGAGAACGGGCGACTTGGGCTCGAGCATGAACTGCGGCTTGCCGGCCACGTGGAACCGCTCCAGCCCGGCGTCTCGGTCGGGCCCCTTGGCCACGCCGACCACCGGGATGTCGTCCACGCCCAGATCGGCCATCACCTCCATCACCGCCGAAATCTGGCCGGCGCCGCCGTCGATCAGCACCAGGTCGGGCCGCGGGCTGGAGGCCTCGCCGCTCTCCTCTTCCTTGACCATCCGGCCAAAGCGGCGGCGCAGCACCTCCTTCATCATCCCGAAGTCGTCGCCGGGGGTGAGGTCCGTGCCCTTGATGTTGAACTTGCGGTACTGGTTCTTCTGGAAGCCCTCGGGCCCGGCCACGATCATGCCGCCGACCGCGTTGGTCCCCATGATGTGGCTGTTGTCATAGACCTCGATCCGCTCGGGCGGCCCGTCCAGTCCGAAGGCCTCGGCCACCCCGGCCAGCAGCTTACCCTGGGCCGAGCTCTCACTCATTTTGCGGCCAAGCGCCTCGCGGGCGTTGGTCAGGGCGTGATCCACCAGCCCCTTCTTCTCGCCCTTCTGCGGCCGGCTGATCTCCACCTTGCGGCCGGCCTTCAGCGTGAAGGCCTCGTTCAGCAGCTCACGCTCAGCGGGCTCCACATTGGCCAGGATCAGGCGGGGGATCGGCTTGTCGTCATAGAACTGGCCAAGGAAGGCGCTCATGACGTCTGTATCCTCGTCGGACTTGTCGACCCGGGGGAAGTAGGCGCGGTTGCCCCAGTTCTGGCCGGCCCGGAAGAAGAACACCTGCACACAGGCCTGCCCGCCCTCGGCGAACAGGGCGAAGACGTCAGCCTCGTCCAGGGTTTCGGGATTGATCTGCTGTTCCTGGGCCACCGAGGCCAGCGCGCGGATGCGGTCGCGCAGGCGGGCGGCGCGTTCGAACTCCATGTCGTCGGAGGCCGCCTGCATCTCGCCCGACATCTTGGAGATCACCGCCCGGCTCTTGCCGCGCAGGAAGTCCTCGGCCTGCTCCACCAAGGCCGAATAGTCCTCCAGGCTCACCAGCCCCGTGCAGGGCGCGGCGCAGCGCTTGATCTGGTGCAGCATGCAGGGCCGGGTGCGGCTCTCATAGACGCTGTCCGAGCACGACCGCAGCAGGAAGGCCTTCTGCAGGGTGTTCAGCGTGCGGTTCACCGCCCAGGCGCTGGCGAAGGGCCCGAAATAGTCACCCTTGATGGTGTGCGCGCCGCGATGCTTGCGTAGCTGGGCGGCCGGATGCTCGCGCCGGATGACGATCTCGGGGAAGCTCTTGTCGTCCCGCAGCAACACGTTGAAGCGCGGCTTCAGTTGCTTGATCAGGTTGATTTCGAGGAACAGGGCGTCGGTCTCCGTGCGGACCGTGACGAACTCCATGGACCGGGTCAGGTCCACCATCAGGGCGATGCGCTGGGTATGGAAACGCCCCTGCGCGTACTGGATCACCCGCTTCTTCAGCGAGCGCGCCTTGCCCACATAGAGCACCTCGCCGTCCTCGCCCATCATGCGGTAGACGCCTGGCGCGTCCGGCAGGCGCTTCACCTGATCCTTGATGAGCTCCGCGCCCTTCAGGGGCGCCAGGGTGGTGTCCGTCGGCATGAGGCAGATATAGGCGAGTCCGCGTTCCGGCGCAGCGCCGCCGCGACGTTTCGTCAGACTCGACCTCGTGGGAGATGCGCCCATGTAGCGTCTTGAGTTAAGACGAGATCTCTGGATCGAGCCCGCGGGGTTCAAGGTGTGCGGGACGACGCGTTGCAGAAGATCGATTTCGAGGCCCTCTTCGACACCCTCCCGAGCCCGTACATGGTGCTGGATCGCGAGCTTCGATACGTCGAGATCAACCAGGCCTATGCCGCCACCGTGGCGCGCGCCCGGCAGGATCTGATCGGCCGACACATCTTCGAGGCCTTTCCTGATAACGGCGAGAGCGGCCGCCTGCTGCGCGCCTCGTTTCAGCGGGTGATCGACACCGGCCAACCCGACACCATGGCCCTGATCGGCTATGCCATCGAGCGTCCCGCCAGCCAGGGCGGCGGAATGGAGATGCGCTACTGGTCAGCCGTCCATACGCCGCTGTTCGGCGACGATGGCGGCGTCGCCTTCGTTGTTCAGAACACCGTCGACGTCACCGAACTCCAGACCCTGAAGCAGATGGCCAGTGGTGAGGCTCCGGCTCCCATCGAGACCAGCCTGCTGCAACGGGTGCAGGAGGTTCAACGGGCGAACCTCTCCCTGTTGCAGGAGACGAGCGAACTTCGCGACATCTTCCGCCAGGCGCCGGGCTTCATGGCCGTGCTGACCGGCTCAGACCTCACCTTCACCTTGGCGAACGACGCTTATCAGCAGCTGATCGGCCACCGACCGGTCATCGGCCGCCCGGTCGATCAGGCTCTGCCGGAGGTGCGCAGCCAGGGCTTCGTCAGCCTGCTGGAGAGCGTGATGGCGACCCGCGAGCCGTTCATCGGCCGCGCCGCCAGCGTGGTTCTGCAACGCACGCCGCAGGGGCCGCCGGAGGAGCGGTTCGTCGACTTCATCTACCAGCCGATCCTCGGCCCCGACGGCGAGACGGCTGGCGTGTTCGTGGAGGGTAGCGACGTCACCGACCGGGTCCGCGCCGAAGAACAACAGAAACTGCTGCTGGATGAGCTGAACCACCGGGTGAAGAACACCCTGGCCACCGTGCAGTCGATCGCCGCCCAGACCCTGCGTACCAGCCCCGACCCCACCGAGTTCCGCCATGCCTTTGAGTCCCGGCTGATGGCGCTGTCCTCCACCCACGACCTGCTGACCGCCTCCAGCTGGCGCGGCGCGGACCTGCGCGACATCCTGCAGGCGGAGTTCCGGCCGCACGGCGTCGAGCGCTACAAGCTGGACGGCCCCGACCTCGGCCTCTCGCCGGCACGCGCCCTGGCGCTGGGTCTGCTGTTCCACGAACTGGCCACCAACGCCGCCAAGTACGGCGCGCTCTCCAGCCCAGAGGGTTGCGTGAAGGTGCGCTGGAGCGTTGAGGACGTCGACGGAGACCACCGCCTGGTCATCGGCTGGACAGAGGAGAAGGGCCCCAAGGTCGGCCCACCGACCCGCAAGGGCTTCGGCTCACGCCTGATCGAGCGCAGCCTGAAGGGCGAGCTCCGCGGTGAGGCCACCCTGGATTATCTCGAAGACGGCCTGCGTTGCCGCGTGGTCCTTCCCCTGGATTAGGCGGTCCGCGGCTTGGTCTTCGCGCCTGGCGTCTGGCCGATGTAGTCGATCAAGGCCCGGCTCGGCGCCCAGCCCAGCAGGCGGGTCTTGCTGGTGTCGATGTCGGCGCTCATCCGGTTGCCGGCCACCTCGGGCCCCATGACGATCTCGCCGCCGAACATCTGCGCCACTTCGAGGATGGAATAGGCCCGGCTGTCGCCCAGGCCGAAGTCATCGCCCTCGCCGCTCTCGCCCACCAAGACCAGGCCTTCGACGATGTCGTCGATATGGGTGAAGTTGCGCTTCTGGGTGCCCGGCGCATTGACCCGCAGATGTTCGCCGGCCAGGCGGCGCTGGCGGAAGATCTCGATCAGGGTGCCGTAGGCTCCGGCCCGCTCGCCCGGCCCATAGACATTGTAGAAATAGGTGATCGCGTATTTCAGCCCGTACCAGTCGCCGTAGTTGCGGACCATCTCGGTATTGGTGGCCTTGGTCCATGCATAGGGGCTCTGGTCGCGCCCCAGCCCGCCGTCACCGAACTTGGTGGAGGATCCGGCATAGAGCAGCTTGCAGCCCTTGGTGCGGCAGAACTCCAGCACCCCGAAGGTCCCCGCCTTGTTCAGATCCCAGACCACCGCCGGCTCCAGCAGGCTCTTCTCCACCCGGGAATACTCCCCCAGGTGGAAGACCATGTCCGGGGTTTCAGGCACGTGGGTCGCGATGTCCTTGGTGTGGCCCTCGCGATAGTCGACGCCGGCGACATGAGCGTCCTTCGTGCCAGCGAAATAGTTGTCCAGCGAGATCACCTCGTGACCCTCGGCCACGAGGCGCGCGCAGAGCTGCGAGCCGATGAACCCGGCGCCGCCGGTGACGAGAATGAGCTTGGCCATGAAGAGAGAATGCCTGGGAGGGTTTAAGGCGACCTTAGCCGGTTGGGTTTTGGCTGGCCCTTTCAGATGCTCCACCTCTGGGGAGCTGTCAGCGAAGCTGGCTGAGGGGGACTTTGACTCTTGTTCTTAGGGCGACGGCGGTCGACGACGTCGATCCCCCTCCGACCCGCCGCTTCGCGACGGCCCACCTCCCCCACATCGCGCTGCGCGCTGGGGGAGGAATTGGGTCACAGCTTTACCCCGCCCGCCTCCAGTTTGGCGAAGCCGGCCTTGGTCAGCTTCACATACCCCTTGGCCCCATCCTTGTAGAACATCGCCCCCTTCACCTTGCCGGGATCGAAGCCCTCCGCCACCAGGTCCAGTTTGCGGTACTTGAAGGTTCCCGTGGTCTCGATGGCGGGCAGGATGCGCACGAACACCGGCTGGGCGAATGTCGGCAGGTCCGCCGCCACCCGGGTCCCGAAGGCCTTGATGTCGAATTCGCCGTCCACCACCAGGCCCGCCATGCCCGCGCGGCCGTCGGCGCCGGGCACCTCCACGCCATAGACATTGGCCTCGACGACCCCCGGGATGGCCTGTAGCCGTTCGGCGACCTCGCCGGTGGAGACGTTCTCGCCCTTCCAGCGGAAGGTGTCGCCGATGCGGTCGACGAAATAGAAGTAGCCGTCGCCATCGGTCTTCATCAGATCGCCGGTGCGGAACCAGGCGTCGCCCTTCTCGAACACGTCGCGCAGAATCTTGCGGTCCGAGGCGGCCTTGTCGACATAGCCGATATATTCGCTGCGGGCGTCGCCCAGGCCGATCTTGCCGATGCACTCGCCCACCTGGCCGGCGCCGGCCTCGATGCAGAAGCCGCCGGTCCCGCGGATCGGCGCCTCGGCCTCCACGTCGTACTGGACCAGGCGGATGTTGAACTTGTTGCGCAGCCACCTGGGCGCGCGGCCGATGGCGCCCGTACGGCCATCGAAGTTGAACATCGAAACATTGCCTTCGGTGGAGCCGTAGAACTCCAGGATCTCCGGAATCTTGAACCGCGACTTCATCTCCGCCCAGACGTCCGGACGCAGCCCGTTGCCGAAGGCCAGCCGCAGCTTGTGGCGCGTGTCGTCGTCGCCCGGCGCCTGGTTCACGAGGTAGCGGCAAAGTTCGCCGATATAGACGAACATCGTGGCCTCCTGCGCCACCACGTCGGACCAGAAGTGGCTGGCGGAGAACTTCTTCTTCAACACCACCGAGCCGCCGTTCAGCAGGGCCGCGCCCAGCCCGCAGAGGCCTCCGGTGGAGTGGTACAGCGGCAGGGGATTATAGACCCGGTCCTTCTCGGTCGCCCCCGTCGAGCCCGCGAAACCGCGCATGAACAGCTGGGCGCGCACGTGGGTGATCCTGGCCGCCTTGGGCAGGCCGGTCGTGCCGGAGGTATAGATGTAGAGCGCGGTGTCGCTGGCCGTCATCCCCTCGCGCACCGAACGGTCCGGCGGCAGGGAGCTGCAGCTCTTCAGGGCCTGGGAGAGGTCGCGCTGGTCGCCCACCGCGTGGCCCAGCACCCACTGTTGCATGGGCTTGTCCAGCAGGCCCTTCGCCTCCTCGAAGGCGGGCGAGGTCTCGGCGTCGACGAGGATGTGGCCGGCGTTGGAGATGTTCAGGCAATGGGCGAGCGCCTGGCCCGAGAGCTGGTTGTTGATCAAGGCGGTGATCACCCCGACCTTGGTCAGCCCGTACCAGATGGGGAAGTATTCCAGCCGGTTGGGCATGAACAGCGCCACCGTCTGGCCGCGCCGCAGGTTGTTGGTCTTGGCCCAGTGGGCGTAGCGGTTGGCGATGGCGTCCATCTCGCCATAGCTGATGGTCTTGCCCTCGAAGGTCAGGGCCGGCCGGTCGCGCCATTGATCAACGGCGGCCTGCAGATCGTCGCAGACGAGGTTGGGCGAGGTGGGCGCAATGGTCTTCACCCGCTTCAGGGTGCGGTTGAGCCCGCGTACGAACCGCCACTCACGTTCGAGCCGGGCCTTAAAACTCATGCGTACCCTCCGACGTCCGCGCCACCTTGGCGGGGCCGCGAGCCGCGGGTCAAGCGGGGCTTTGGAAGCCGGTTGTCACACCCGCGTCAGGCAGGCCTCACCGTGGCGGAAAGGACTCAGTCGGGGTGCAGGTCAGGGGGTCTTATCCCCGCTCTGGGGACCGCGGCGACTCACGCCCGCAGTCTGATAGGCTTGGCGCATGACAGCCCTGCCCCGCGCCATTCTCTTCGACCTCGACGAGACCCTCCTCTCCTTCGGCAAGCGTCCGCTGCTGCTGGCCGAAGTGGCCGAGGAATTCGCCGCCGCCCTCACCCCGATCGCACCGGCCGAGGCCGCCGAGGTCCTGGAGGCGCACTTCCGGGACTTCTGGTCCGATCCCGAACGCCACAAGACCTGGCGCTTCCAGCTAGGCGCGGCGCGGCGGAAACTGGTCGGCGATGTCTTCGAGGCCCTGCGTCCGCGCGCCGCCGGCCTGACGCCGGAGATCGCCACGGCCTTCGCCACCCGCTTTCACGCCTATCGCGAGGAACAGGCCCGTTTCTTCCCCGGCGCCCTTGAGGCGGTGGACGAGCTGAAGCGGCGCGGCGTGAAGCTGGCCCTGGTCACCAACGGCGCCGGGGACGTCCAGCGGGCCAAGATCGAGAAGTTCGACCTTACCCACCGCTTCGAGCATATCCAGATCGAGGGCGAGGCCGGCTTTGGCAAGCCTGAGGAACAGGCCTATCTGCACGCCATGGCCGCGCTCGGCGTCGAGCCCCACGAAACCTGGATGGTCGGCGACAATCTGGAATGGGAGGTGGCCGCCCCCCAGCGCCTGGGCATCCACGCCATCTGGCATGACCACCTGGGCGCAGGCCTGCCCAAGGACAGTCTCATCAAGCCTGACCGCATCATCCTCTCGATCGGAGAACTGGCGGAAAATCTTGGCTGAGCCGTCAAATATGGCGCGTTTGCGACCCGAATAGGAGAGATTCCGGCGAGATCTGGAAATGATAGTGTCGGCCAAACTGATTTGTTTTGAAGTTTCCGAAGAAAAAATGAATCACCCCAACCCCATACTCCATGGGGAACTGCTGCGATTTTGACACAGGCGAGCCGCGCCTATCTTGTCAAATCACGGAACGTGCGAGCCGGCCTCTCGTTTAACCTCTCGAACAACACCGGGAGGTCTGAAAATGACTGCTGAATATAGCCCCTTCGCCAAGCCGACTTTCACCGCCGCCGACTTCGAGCGCAGCGATACTCAACTCGGCCAACAGTCTCCGGTCTTCACGGAGACCCCGATCTATGCCCAACCCAAGAGCCGCAAGGCCAAGGGTGGGATCAACCCTCTGGTCTACGCCGCGGTTCCCGCCGTCGCTCTGGCGCTGGGCGTCGGGGTGATGTTCCTGGGCGCCCCTCGGGACGAGGCGGCTCCGCCGAGCTCCGCCAAGACCAAGGCTCCGGCCCCGATGCTGGCCCCGGCCCCTACCGAGACCGCAGCCCTGAACGCCCCGGCCACCATGGCTCCGGAAGCGCCGGCCGTCACCACGCCGGTTGAGACACCCCGGGCCACCGCCAGGGTCGCCGCGACGCCCACCCGCGTCGCTCGGGCCCGCCCCGCCCCCGCCGCCCTCAGTGCGGAAGGAATGGGCACGGACGCCAGCGCCACGATCCCGGCGACGCCGCAGCCCTATTCCGGCTCGGCCCAGACCTCGGCCTCGGCTCCGGCCGCCATCGTGGTCCCGCCGGTGACCGCCGCCGCCGAACCGGTCAATCCGGCTCCGGCCGAAGTGACCCCGGAATCGGCCCAGCCCGAAGCGGCCATAGTTCCGACCCCGTAAGGGTCACCTGAGCTCCAGGGCTGGAGCCTCCCCTCTCACCAGCCCTGACGAACTTGGCGGCGCCTGCGGGCGCCGCCTTTTTCTTGGGCCATTGACTTTGGACCATTTGATGGTCCATTATAATGGACCATCAAATGGTCAGGTGTCGAATGCGCATCTCCGTCAGCGACGCCAAGGCCCAGCTCACCGAGCTCGTCCGCCGAGCAGAGGCCGGAGAGGAAGTGATCCTCACCCGTCACGGCCAGGCTGCCGCGCGCCTCACCCCCATCCGCGCCGAGCCTGACCGCAAGGCTCGCCGCGCGATCCTTGAGGCCGTGCGCAGGGATGGCGCGGCCAAGGCCCTGCCGGGCCCCACCGCCGCCCGCAGCCAGGACTTCCTCTATGATAACGACGGCGTCCCCGGATGATCGTCGTCGATACCTCGGCCCTCATGGTCATCGTGCTGGGCGAACCGGAGAGCGATGCCTGCATCGCGGCCCTGGAGGCCGAGGGTGACGTCCGCATCTCCGCCGGCACCCTCGCGGAGGCCCTGATCGTTGCTGGCCGCCGAGGCGTGGCCGACCAGGTGGACAAACTCGTGACCGGTCTCGCCCTCACCGTGGCGCCGGTGACCGAATCCATGGCGCGGCAGGTGTCGGACGCCTACGCCGCCTGGGGCAAGGGGGTTCACCCGGCCGGACTGAACCTGGGCGACTGTTTCGCCTACGCCTTGGCGAAAGCCGGCGACTGCCCGCTGCTGTTCATCGGCGACGACTTCGCGCGCACTGACCTCAAGGCCGTCCTTTAGCGCCTCGCGGCCAAGGCCCGGTAGCGCGCCGCCGCCTCGGGCGGGCCAAAGGTCTCGTAGAGGGTCGCCAGGTTGTGGGCGGCCATGAAGCTGCCGCGCCCGCGCACCGCCCCGTCCAGGTGAGGCTGCTCGCCGATCTCCAGGCAGCGCTTCCAGGCGGCCTCGGCGATGGGCAGTAGGTCGTCGACCGCGCGGGCCGGGTCGGCCATGGCGCTGTCGAGGTAGAGATCCCCCACCGCGAAATGGAAGTCGGGCGACCCGTCCCATGCGCCGCGCTCGGCCTGCGCCAAGGCCTGGGCCTCTTCCAGCCGCCCCGCATCCTTCAGCGCCGTCAGCCCCCGCACCACCAGGCTGTGACGCCAGGGGGCGTCGGCCGGCGCCAGCCTCAGGGCCTCGGTGAAGCACAGGGCCGCCTGCGGTGGGTGGCCCCGCGCTTGATGCTCCTTGGCCAGCTGGAACCAGAGATAGGGGTCCTGCGGATGGTCCTGCAGGTCGGCCATCAGCAGGACCTCGTTGCGGTCGCCCTTGCGCGCCAGGCTCTGCGCCGTGAACCCATCGTGCCCCAGCAGGACCGGCAGGCGCACGCCGCGCGCCAGCCCCACCGGCTGCTCGTGGACACGGCCTTCATAACGGACCCCGCGTGGGAGAACCCGAGGGATCCAGGTCTGGGCGATGGCCTCGCCCTCCAGCTGGTTGTCGCGGCGCACCCAGCCCATGGCGTCGGACTCCAGGGTGGCCAGCGCCTCCCCCCCGCTCTCGATCCACTCGTCGGCGTCCAGCACCAGGTTCCAGTCGGCCGGCGACAGGTCGAGCGAGGCGTTGCGGGCGGCGGCGAAGTCGTGGCGCCAGGCGAACTCATGAACCTGCGCGCCGCGCGCCCGGGCGAGCTCCCGCGTGCCGTCCACAGACCCGGTGTCCAACACGATGATCAGGTCGACGAAGGGCGCGGCGCTGTCCAGCGCCCGGGTGATCTGGTGGGCCTCGTCCCGCGCGATCATCACCAAGGCCAGGCGGGTCATTGTCGTCTCCGGAGTCGCGCGGACGATGGGAGATCAGGGTTAATCACCGCTTACGGCGCACGCGGGCCACAGGGGGTTGTCGCGGCCTGCGCGCGCGGGCGGCCGAGAAAGATTCCCCCTTAGCGGCTGTGGCGCGCTGTCGCAGCCGACCCTGGGTCAACCGCAGGTAACCATTCGGTCAAGGCGCTCAAGGTAAACGCGAGGTGGCCGGCGGCGCGACAGGCTTGACGCTGGCGCCAAGGCGGATTCGGATATGTCGTTCAACAACCTGAAGATTTCCCGCAAGCTCACCGTGGGCTTCGCCGCTGTCACCCTGACGATGGCCGGGATGGGGGCCGCCACCTTCCTCTCCTTCCAGTCCCTGGAGACCGCCCGTCGCGAGACCGACGAGAGCCGCCAGACCATCCAGATCCTCAATGAGGCCAAGTTCTTCCTGGCCCGGCAGGAGAACAGCTATCGCGGCTTCCTGCTCTCGACGAACCCCTACTACGTCGAGCGCATCGCCAAGCACCGGGCCAACTTCAAGGCCCGCCTGGCCGCCGCCGCGCCCCTGCTCTCCGACAGCCCCAAGGAACTTGAAACCCTCACCGCCATCGGCGCCGCCGCCGACCGCTGGCATACCGAGATCGCCGAGGCCGGTCAGGTCCTGGCCGCCGATCCCGCCACCCGCCAGCAAGCGGTGGAGATGATCTCCCCCGACGGCGCGGCCGACGGCCTGATCGCGCCTGCCGAGGATGGCATCGAGGCCATCTTCGACAGCGAGACCAAACACCTCGAAGGCCTGGCCGCCTCCCAGACCGCCACCACCCGCAACGCCTATGCCAGCCTGGCCCTCGGCCTGGCCCTGGGCCTGCTGATCGCCGTGGCCGTCGGGCTGTGGCTCACCCGCGCCATCGCCGGTCCCGTCACCGCCATGACCCGGGCCATGCGCAAGCTGGCCGGTGGCGACTTCACCGTGGAAATCCCTGCCCAGGGCCGCCTCGACGAGGTGGGCCTGATGTCCGAGGCCGTGGCCATCTTCAAGGACGCCGGCATCGAGAAGCTGCGCCTCGAGGGCATGAGCGCCGAGCAGCGCCTCGCCGCCGAGGAGGAGCGGGCCCGCACCGAGGCCGCCAAGGCCCGCGCCGCCGCCGAACAGGCCACCGTCGTGGCGTCCCTGGCCGGCGGCCTCGACTATCTCAGCCGCGGCGACCTCACCCACCGCATCACCGAGGCCTTCCCCGAGGACTACGCCAAGCTGAAGAGCGATTTCAACGCCGCCATGGCCCAGCTCCAGGACGCGATGACCATCGTGGTGGGCAATGTGCGCGGCATCCGCAACGGCTCGGGCGAGATCACCGCGGCCACGGACCACCTGTCGCGCCGCACCGAGCAGCAGGCCGCCAGCCTGGAGGAAACCGCCGCGGCCCTGGAGCAGATCACCTCCACCGTCCAACGCTCGGCCAGCGGCGCCATCACCTGCGCCCAGGTGGTCCAGGCCGCGCGCGGCGACGCCCAGACCAGCGGCGAGGTGGTGCGCCATGCCGTCGAGGCCATGAGCGCCATCGAGGGCTCGGCCCGCGAGATCAGCGCCATCATCGGGGTGATCGACGAGATCGCCTTCCAGACCAACCTCCTGGCCCTGAACGCCGGTGTCGAGGCCGCGCGGGCCGGCGACTCCGGCAAGGGTTTCGCCGTCGTGGCCTCCGAGGTCCGCGCCCTGGCCCAACGCTCCGCCGACGCCGCCAAGGAGATCAAGGCCCTGATCGGCGCCTCCTCACGCCAGGTCGAGACCGGCGTGAAGCTGGTGGGCCAGACCGGCGAGAGCCTGCAGCGGATCATCGAGAAGGTGGCCGACATCGACAGCCTGGTCACCGAAATGGCCGCCGGCGCCCAGGAGCAGGCCACGGGCCTGGCCGAGGTCAGCACGGCGGTGAACCAGATGGACCAGCTCACCCAGCAGAACGCCGCCATGGTGGAGGAGAGCACCGCCGCCAGCCACGCCCTGCGCAACGAGGCCGATGTGCTGGCCGGCTCCATCAGCCGCTTCCAGACCGGCGTCGCCCCCGAGGCCGAACGCCCGCGCGCCCAGACGACCACGGCCATGAAGACCGTCAGCCGCGGCGGCGGCGCCGCCCGCAAGCCGCAGACCGAGGGCTGGGAGGAGTTCTAGAGCGGGATGCGAAAAAGTGGGAACCGGTTTTTCGCGTCAATCCCGCTCTAAACATAAGGCATCGATCACGTTCATGATTTTGGATCGGTTCGATCCAAAATCATCGTGATCTAGGCGGACTTCGCCCGGCGCGGGGACTAGGCTGAAGGCCCCGTCCCCGAAAGGTTCGACATGCGCGCCCGCACGCTCATCGCCCTGCTCCTCGCCCTGGCGGCTGCGCCCGTTGCGGCACAGGCCCAGGCCCCCGCCGACGCCTTCTTCGCGAGCCTGACCAAGCTCTGCGGCCAGACCTTCACCGGGACAGTGGTGGAGGGCGACCCGGTCGCCGACGCCGCCATGCGCCAGGCCCGGCTGACCATGACCGTGGCCACCTGCACCGCTGAGGAGATCCGCATTCCCTTCCGGGTCGGCGAGGACCGCTCGCGGACCTGGGTCGTCACCCGCCTGCCGGGCGAGCGCCTGCGCCTGAAGCACGACCACCGCCATCCCGACGGGACGGAGGACGAGGTCTCGCAATATGGCGGCGACACCACCGGCCCTGGCGCCGCCGATCTCCAGAGCTTCCCCGCCGACGCCTATTCCATCGCGCTGTTCACCCGCACTGGCCGCGCGGTCTCCAACACCAATGTCTGGTCCCTGGGCCTGACGCCCGAGGTCTTCACCTACGAGCTGGCCCGCCCGGGCCGCCTGTTCCGCGTGGCCTTCGATCTCACCAGGCCCGCGCCCGCCCCCTGATCACGGTCCGGGACCGCTGGCGCGCGGGGCCTGCGGCGGCCTGCGAAAATCTTCAGGGCGTTCAAAAATCGACAGGTGCGGCGCTACCACAGCGAGTGTAAAGGTAGAGCTAACCTTAACCGTGCCGCGGAGACCCGCCCCGATGCCACCCGATCAGCGCGTCCGTTTCATCTCCTATCTGAACCCCAACCTCGCCCTGGGCCGCGACGGGGCCAAGACGGTGATCCGCAATCTCAACGAGTCCGGCCTGGTCTGGATTCGTCGCGACCGCGGCCCCGGCGCCTTCAGCCTGCTGCATGAGACCGACAACTACGGGCTGTTCTGGAGCGGCAAGGGCGATCCGCTGGGCCTCTGCCCCTTCAATCCCGACGATCGGGAGCAGTACTGCACGGCCGATCTGCTGGGCGCCGGCCGCTGGCCTTGGTTTGCGCTGAACAACCACGACCACAGCCACGTGGCCGACGTCGATCACAGCGGCACGACCTCGGGCACCAATGTCATCGCCTGGACCTGGTACTCCAGCGCCCAGCCTGAGGATAACCAGGTCTGGCGCATGGAAAACGTCTGACCCGTCCGATCCAACTCACGTCAGGAGGCCCAGATGGCCGACTACCGCTGCCGCATCGTCCCCTATGTCACCACCAGCAAGTACCTGAGCGTCACCGACGAGTATTTCGGCACCTACAAGCCCGTCCTGCGCAGCATCGACCAGGGCCCCGGGACGATCTGGCGCCGACGCGACCGCGGCCCCGGCGCCTTCCATCTCATCCACGAGGGCACCAATCACGCCCTGATCTGGATGGGGGGCTCCGGCCTCGGCCTGCTGCATCCCGACACCTATCAGCGCGAAGTGGACGAGGACTTTCTGATCTTCACCGGCGACCTGCTGGACCCCGCGCCGTGGTTCGCTCTCAACAATAACGAGCATGACAAGGTGGTCGACGTGGACCACGGGCGCACCGACGAGAACACCCCGGTCATCGGCTTTCCCTGGAACGGCGGCGACAATCAGAAATGGCGGATGGAAGACGCCTAGACCCTTTCCGGATCAGGCTGAATCAACCTGATCGGATAAAAGAGGGTCTATCTTCTTGAATCTAGAGCATGTCCGGGCGGCGAACCGGCGCCCACTTGCGCCTGACATGCTCTAGATCGCCGTCCGCCCCAGGACGACGGTCAGGGGATCACTGTCGAGGCCGTCCTTCAGCCGGTGGACCTCCACGCCGGTGAACCCCGCTTCTTCCAGATAGAGCTCGATCAGCCGGGCGTGCCCCTGGGGACCGACGCCCCGCCACACCGCCACCGCCTTGGTGGGGAAGCAGCGGTTGGAATAGCTTACCACCAGCGGCGCGCCGGGGCGCAGGGTCCGGGCCACCTCCGCCAGCACCGCCACCGGCTGCTGCAGGTACTGCACCCCGACACAGATCATCGCGGCGTCGAGGCTGGCGTCAGCCAGGTCCAGCTCCGGCCTGCGGTTCAGGTCCTGCACGAACCCCCGCGTCAGCCGCGGGTTGGCCGCCAGTTCGTCGGCGTTCATGCCGTGGCCGATCACCTCGCCATAGGCGACCTCGGGCGGCAGGTGGCTGACCCAGCTGCTCATCAGGTCCAGCAGCGCCCCGCCCGGCGGCAGCACCTGCCGGTAGAACCCCGTCAGGGCGGCGATGGCCGCGTCGTCGATATGGGTCTTCAGCCGCGCGTCGGCGTAGAAGGCCGCGTCATCCCCGTCGTCCTCCTTGGCGAAGGCGCCGGGCGGCAGTTGGGACAGGGGGCTCGACACTCAGCAGGCTTCGGTCGGCGCGCCGTAGCGGGCGTGGATGGCCTTGGCGCCGGCGCCCTCGAGCCGCAGCACCGTCATCTTGTCGTACTCGCAGTCGGTGGGCGCCACCGGCGCGCTATCCCCGAGCGCCCGGGCGATATCGGCCACCGTGTTGCTATGACCGACGATCAGCACCGTGTTTTCGGCCCCGGCCTTGCGCGCCGCGTCCGCCACGCGCTGGGCATGGGCCGCGTCGCCGCCCTCGAAGCCGACCGCCGCAACCGACACGCCGGCGGCCTTGGCCGTGGCCGCCGCCGTCTGCTGGGTGCGCTTGAGCGGGGTCGCCAGCACCAGGGTGACCTTGGCGCCGGCGAGCGCCCGGGCCAGGGCCTCGCCCCGCGCCTGGCCCGCGGCCGACAGATCGACGTCGCCGGTCGGACCGGCCTTCTCACCGTGGCGGACAATGATCACCGTCTGGGCCTGGGCCGGAAGGGCGACGAGGGCGGCCGCCAGGGCCGCGGTGAGGAGGCGCTGAATCATGGCCTGATCATAACGTGAAAGTCGCCCGGCGCGCCGGGGCTTGCGCAATCGACCCGCATCGCGGAACTCTCCGCCTCTCAGGCACGCGTTCGAGGTCCCCACATGCGTAAGTCCGGCGCCACCAAGGCGCTCTATGCGGGGTCCTTCGATCCCGTCACCCGGGGCCATCTGGACATCATCGGCAAGGCGCTGAAGACCTTCGACGCCGTTCACGTCGCCATCGGCACCAATGTCAGGAAGGGCCGCACCTTCGGGGTCGAGGAGAGCCGGCGGCTGATCCTGGATTCGGTCACCGAGCTGTGGCCGCAGGCCGCCAACACCGGCGACGCCGACAGCCTGTTCGACGGCGCGCTGGAGGTGGGCGACTACGCCAACCGCAGCCTGATCGGCTACGCCCACGAGATCGGCGCCACCCACGTCGTGCGCGGCCTGCGCGAGGCCAGCGACTTCAACGACGAGTTCAACCTGCACGGGGTGGCCGAACGTATCGACCCACGGGTGCTGATGGTTCACTTCATCTGCGAATCTCAGTTTCTGCATGTGTCCTCCAGCACCGCCAAGGAACTGGACTTCGTGGGCGAGCGCATCGGCTGGCTGGTCATGCCCTGCGTCGAGGCGGCCTTCGCCGCCCGCCGCCCGTCATCGAACTGAGGAGAGCCGCCATGGCCGCCGTGACGACACTGAGCTGGGGCGTGAAGCAAAGCTTCCGGGCCTATGTCGAGGGCGCCGGCGGCAAGACCCAGACCAGCGAGGGCGCGCAGACCGCCGCCGACGGCGGCTTCGTCTTCGCAGCCGGCCCCGACAGCACCCTGGCCGTCGATGAGGCCGGCAAGCTGACCGGACGCGGGACCTTCACCGGCATCGTCCATTTCGAGGCCCACGGCGGCATGCTCAAGGTCTGGATGGTCGATCCCATCCTCGAGATCACCGACGCCGGCGCCGTCCTCACCGTCGCCGACCACCCCACCCGCACCTACCGCCTGGAAGCCGCCAAGCTCGACCTCGGGGCCGTGGCGGCCGAGCCCGGCGAGCTCGCCCTCCCTGCCGCCCTGCTGATGTTCGGCAGCCAATGGCTGGGCGGCAACTACCCGGCGGGCACGGCGCTCGATCCGGTGCGGCTGGGGTTGGGCTGAACGACGCAACCTTGGGCCGCGCCCGTCCGCCGCGACCCCCATTGATCTTCGGTCCGATATGGCTACACTTATAGCCATAATTGCGGAGGTCCTCCCTTGACCACCTACAGCGTCGCCGACGCCAAGAACGGCCTGCCGCGCCTGATCGACCGCGCCCTGGAGGGCGAGGAGGTCATCATCTCCCGGCATGGCAAGGCCGTCGCCGAACTGCGTCCAGTTGCGCGGGAGGACCAGAAGGCCTCCACGACCAGCTATGCGTGGCTGAAGGCGCGCCGGCTGAAGCGCAGCGGCGTCGGCCTGACCTCGGTGGAGCTGCTCAGCCAGCTGTACGACGAAGGGTGAGCGCCTATCTAGACGCCAGCGCGATCCTGCCGATCCTGATCGAGGAGCCGGGAAGCCCGCTTGTGGATCGCTTCATCGCCGAGGCCGACCAGCCCCTGGTGGTGAGCGAGTTCGCCGCCGCCGAGGTGGCTTCGGCCTTGTCGCGCCTCGTTCGCACCGGCCTGCTGGAAGCGGCTGACGCCACGGCCCGCCTCGCCGACTTCGACGCCTGGCGCGCCTCGGCCACCATCGACCTCGACCTGCAGGCCTCCGACATCCGGCTGGCCAATATCTTCGTCCGCCGCTTCGACCTCATACTCCGCGCGCCGGACGCCCTGCACGCCGCCATCTGCCGGCGCGGCGACTTGCTGCTGGTGACCCTTGACCACCGCCTGGCCGCCGCCGCCGGGGAGTTGGGCATCCGGACCGAGCTGCTGTCGGCGACCGACTAACCCCGGCTTGGACCGCGCGCGTCGCCAACATCGCCACGCCCCCGCCCCCGCCCCGATATTCGGTGACATGATATCAATTGCCTAATCCGCTGCTCCAAACGGCGAGGTCGTCGCGCCCGCCTTGTCACCCTTCGGCTTGGGCCCGCGCTTTTGCGGCGACAGGACGCGCCCGGACTGGCGTTCCAGCTGCTCGATCCAGGCCTTGGCCCCGACCGGGCGGCCGATGAGTTCGGCCCGCAGGATGCTGGTCCATTGGGGATCGATGTCATCGGCCGGCGCGATCAGCCCGGCGAAATCGGCGACCCGCGAGAGGGCCGGCGCCACCTCGACGTAAGCCGTATCGCGCCCGGCGAGGTGGGCCGCGGCGCTGGACCACGGCCAGTCCTGCGCGCGCGCCACCAGGCCCGCCTTGACCGGGTTGAGGGGGACATATCGCAACGCCGCGATCAGATGGGCCTCGTCCATCGCCACGGAGCCGAACCGCCCCTGGAACAGATGCCCGGTCCAGCGCCCGCGCGCCCCGACAAAGGCGGTGTAGCGGCGGTGAGCCTCGCCCACAGCGCGGGCGAGGCCGATCTCGTCGGAGGGCGTCAGGATCAGGTGGACGTGATTGGGCATCAGGCAATAGCCCCAGCAGGCCACGCCGTAGCGCTTGAGCTGCGCAGCCAGCAGGTCGAGATAGATCTGCTGATCGCCGTCCTCGAAAAAGATCGGCTCGCGGCGGTTGCCCCGCTGCGTCACGTGGTGAGCGACGCCCGGAAAGATCATGCGTGCGCGACGCGCCATCAGTACCGTCCTCGGTTGAACGTCGTGGCGCGAGGATAGCGCCGAACTACAATCATGCAATTGATATCATGTCACCGTAATCCACCGTAATCCGCGTCACCGTAGCCCGTAATCACAGGTTCAGAGGTCCAAACTGGGGCTTGCGGGGTTGGATGCCGCCTCTTCGAAGATTGACCAGTCCACGGGCTTTTCCATGGCGCCCCTTGGAACTTCCGAACCAAAGTTGAAAGCTTTTGGGCGCTCGGGGACGCTGAGTCTCGCGTCACACCAGGCCGCTAGCTCGCACCGGAGCTCGACGATATCGAGGCTCGGTGCGGTCGGAACGATGAAGGCCTTCAGGCGCACGCCTTCGTCAGGACGCATCAGGCGCACCACGGCATCTTTCACCATCGGATGCTCGCATAGCCGCTGACGGACCTGCTCCGGCAGGACATTGACGCCACCGATCTGCACGGCGTGGTCCCGCCGCCCCTCGACCCGAAAGTTGCGCTCATTGCACCAGACGAGGTGATCGGGGGCTGCCACTGTCTCCACAGCTCCGTCGGGAAGCCTGCGGTCGAGTGTGAAATCGTCCGAGCCGCGTCTCCAATAGGAGAACAGTCGAAACGCCGAGTCGGGATCTTCGCGAACAGCCAAGCCCGCCGTTTCCGAAGATCCATAGACTTCGACAAGCCGCGTAAGGCCTCGTTCGGTCACCGCACGCGCCACATCGGCAGGACAAGGCGCAGTCGAAGTGACGCCCACCACCTCGGCTGTCGTGGTGACGCCGGCCCGTGAGAAGGCGGTCCAGAAGGCGGGATGGCCGATGACGAGGTCACCATCACGGAGCATGGCGCCGACGCCGGCCGGGGATTGTATCCGGATGTCGATGGCCTCGGCGCCGAGGCGCCTCGGAAGAAGGATCGAGAAGAGGAAACCGTAAATATGGTGAGCCGGCGCAGCGCAGAGAACGCGGTGGCGCTCCCCGAACAGCGGCGCAAGTTCGTCGATCTCCTGCACGAGCGTCGTCAGCTGGTGTTGGCGCGCTTTAGGCGCTCCGGTCGTGCCTGATGTTCGGAAGGTAAGCTCGTCTGAAAAGTGCTCTAGCGAGGCGCCAACAATGGCCACCCAGTCGCCGAGCGTGCGGCGCGCCAGGAGATAGTCCTCGATTCCCGACCGGTGCATCTGCACCGCTTCCACGACGGCGCTTACCAAATTGACCAGTTCCAGCGAGTCACACGCCAGGCCAGGCGACTCCACCAGGCTCAGATCTCCGCGCCAGGGCCGAAGGGGCAGGAGGAAACCGGGTCGAAGACGCGATACTTCGTCATGGACAAGGTCCACGACGTAGCGGTGCAGCGCATCGGGGTCGCGCCACCATGTCTCCAGACCCGGCATGTTCACAATCCCGGGCCTCAGGCCCGCTTGACGAAGACCCAGTAGGAATCGTCGACCAGCGCCTTCTTCATGTGCACGCGCACCTTGGTCGGCGTCATGTTGTAGTCGAAGGTATATTCAAAGATCGTATTCAACGTGCCCGAGGCGACTCCCTTATCAAACGCCCTTGAACGTGGGCCTGTTTGTGCAGGGCGCGACCTCGGTGAAGAAGTTCTTGCCGAGCGTGGCGCGGGGATCGCGGCCGGTGATCTCACCTTCCATCGCATTGTACTGAAGCACCCGCCCGGCCCGATCGAGTTGGATCGCGCCAAAGGCAAGCTTATCAATCTCAGATGCCGACTTGTTCTTCAGCACGTTGTCTATGTCGTCTGACCCAAACGCGACGATTTCGAGTCCAGCCATAATTCCCATCTCCCATGCCATGCAACGCCGATCACTGCGCGCCACATCACGTGTCGAGAAGGATTAACAATAGCTTGATTTCGAGAGCTTGGGACCCTGACATTTGAACCTGCTGACAGGAGACGGCAGGGCATAAGGCCTTCTGCGATGGATGAATGTTAACTCTTTCCTAATTTCCAGAAGGCCTTCTTGTCGCGGTCCGTCGAGGGGGTGTCGCGCAGTCGCGGCGAAACGCAGGAGGAGAGAAGCTTCGTGTCGCTGGTTCAGGCCGTGCGCCTCATGGCGGAGTCTCTAGATCATGCGGTCGTGGTGACCGATGGCGCACTCAATGCGCCGGGGCCCATCGTGCTCTATGTGAACCCGGCGTTCGAGCGGATGACCGGCTACGCGGCGTGTGAAATGGTTGGCCAGAGTCCACGGATTCTTCAGGGCGCAGGCACAAGCCTCGCTGCGCGAAAGGCCCTGGCGCGTTCTCTTCGAACTCTGGAGCCACACGAGACGACTCTTGTTAACTACCGTAAGAGCGGCGAGGCGTATCTCTGCCGCATCCAAGTCTACCCGGTGAGTGACGATTCAGGACGCCTGATCAACGCCATCGCCATCGAACGAGAGGTCGAGCGAGGCCCGGGACGGCCCCGTGCGGCAAGGTTTGCGCCAGACGGCCTGGCTCCAGTTCGCACCCGCGCCGTTGAGGTCTCGAGAAAGCCATCTGCATAGCGGGCAAGGCGGAGGGCCAGATCGCCTTGTTTGGATCGGGACTTCTTATATTCGGTGACATGATATCAATTGCACAATAACCCCCTCACCGAGGAGCCACCCCCAACCCCCTACTCCGCCGCCACCTTCGCCGCATCCAGAGCCCCGCCGCCAACCGCGCGCCGTAGTCGGTGACGGTGACGGCCGAGATCATTGCTGCGCGGCCATGCCGCATCGCAAATCCCTTGCAGGTATGGCCTTGTGCGCTTCTACCGACATCCGGCCCTGCCGCAAGGACCCCCATGCTGAACACGCTGTTTTCGCGCACCGGAGCCGAATGGGCTTCCGCCGTCCTGGTGTTCGCCGTCAGCCTGATGGCCGGCCGCTACGCCGCCCAGGGGATGGAGCTGGTCCAGTGGGCGGGCGCGGCGACGGCGATGCTGGGCTCCGTAACCGTGGCCGTCTGGGTGCGGGTCGCGCCGACGCCGGCCAAGGTCCCCGCCCGCCAGGACGACTGACCACAAAGACGGCAAACCGGTCCGCCAGCCGCCTGAAGCGTGACCACTCGCCGCAGCCTGACCACATTCGATATTTACCCTGACCTACGACTCTGAAATCGCACGTCAAATGGAGGGCATAGGAGAACCCATGCTCAAGTCGATCATTGCCCGCATCTCCGCCGAACGCGCCGCCATGGCCTTCGTCATCGTGGCCAGCGCCCTGGTGGGCCGTCAGGCTGCGATCGGCATGGACACCGCCCAGGGCATGGCCGGGCTCGCGGCGATCCTCGGGTCCTCGATGCTGGTGATCATGGTCAAGTCCTGGCCCAAGCCCGAGCGGGTCAAGGTCAAAGCCCAGAGGGACGACGACTACTCCGCGTAGACGTCGAGGCCCAAGGCGGTCAGCAGCCGGTACTGCTGACCGACATCGACCTTCATCCCTTCGCAGTTCGCCAGCGCTGACAGGTTCAGGCCGCTGACCTCCGCCCCGCGCAGGTCAGCGTCGGCGAACTTGGCGCCCCCAGTCAGGGCCTGGAACAGATCGCACTTCCTCATATCCGCCCCCGTCAGGTCGGCCTCCCGCAGGTCGGTCTCCCGCAGCGACACATTGGTCAGGTCCGCGCCCGCCAGCCGCGCCTGGGCGAGATCCGCCAGCTCCAGGCTGCAGCCCGAGAACGACACCTGGGTGCGGATCACCTTGCGCCCGAACGACCGGCTGAAGTCCGCCCCCACAAAGGCCGCGCCGCGCAGGTTGCAGGTCTCGAACTGCGCCCCGTAAAGGCTCGACCGCTCGAACCGGGCGAAGGACAGATCACAGCGGGTGAAGCGCACCTCGTCGAGACCGCAATGGGCAAATGTTGGCCCATGTTGGCCTTGCGCGAACACGCAGGCCTCGAAGTGCGCCTCGCGCAGGTTGGCGCTGGCGAACCGGGACCCAAGGATGCGGCAACCCTTGAATTTACTGCCTTCCAGCACCGTCCCCGAAAACTGCGCCCCCTCGATCGTGCAGCCCACGAACACCGCATCGGTGCAGTCCGCGTCGGTCCAGTCGACGTACGACAGGTCTTCGTCCGTCGCCCCGTCTGAAAACGCCATTTGCTCCATCCGCGACGACCAACATGTGTTCAGAGCTTGACCTGAATCTCGCTCCCCGCCGCCCGGAATTTGGCGCTCATCTCCGCCATCCCCTGGGCCACGTCGTTCTGCTTGGCCGCCGTCTCGCGGATCTCCTGGCTGATCTTCATGGAGCAGAACTTCGGCCCGCACATGGAGCAGAAGTGGGCGGTCTTGAAGGCCTCCTTGGGCAGGCTCTCGTCGTGGTACTGCCGCGCCGTCTCCGGATCGAGGCCCAGGTTGAACTGGTCCTCCCAGCGGAACTCGAACCGGGCCCGACTGAGCGCGTCGTCCCAGGCCCGCGCGGTCGGGTGGCCCTTGGCCAGGTCGGCGGCGTGGGCGGCGATCTTGTAGGTGATCACCCCCTGCTTGACGTCCTCCCGGTCGGGCAGGCCCAGGTGCTCCTTGGGCGTCACGTAGCAGAGCATGGCGGTTCCGAACCAGCCGATCATGGCCGCCCCGATGCCGCTGGTGATGTGGTCGTAGCCCGGCGCGATGTCGGTGGTGAGCGGGCCCAGGGTGTAGAACGGTGCCTCGCCGCAGACCTTCAGCTGCTTGTCCATGTTGGCCTTGATCTTGTGCATCGGCACATGGCCGGGGCCTTCGATCATGGTTTGGACCCCGTGCTTCCAGGCCACCTGGGTCAGCTCCCCCAGGGTCTCCAGCTCGGCGAACTGGGCGGCGTCATTGGCGTCGGCGATGGAGCCCGGGCGCAGGCCGTCGCCCAGGCTGAACGACACGTCGTAGGCCCGCATGATCTGGCAGATGTCCTCGAAGTGCTCGTAGAGGAAGTTCTCCTTGTGGTGGGCCAGGCACCACTTGGCCATGATCGAGCCGCCCCGGCTGACGATCCCCGTCACCCGCTTTGCTGTCAGCGGCACGTAGGACAGCCGCACCCCGGCGTGGATGGTGAAGTAGTCCACCCCCTGCTCGGCCTGCTCGATCAGGGTGTCGCGGAACACCTCCCAGGTCAGGTCCTCGGCCACCCCGTCCACCTTCTCCAGGGCCTGGTAGATCGGCACCGTCCCGATGGGGACGGGGCTGTTCCTGATGATCCAGTCGCGGAGGTTGTGGAGGTTGCGGCCGGTGGACAGGTCCCTGACCGTGTCGGCGCCCCAGCGGATGGCCCAGACCATCTTGTCCACCTCGTCGGCCACGGTGGAGAGCACCGCGGAATTGCCGATGTTGGCGTTGATCTTCACCAGGAAATTGCGGCCGATGGCCATCGGCTCCAGCTCGGTGTGGTTGATGTTGGCCGGGATGATCGCCCGCCCTCGGGCCACCTCGGAGCGCACGAATTCCGGCGTGCAGAAATCGGGAATCTCGGCCCCGAAGTCCTCGCCGTCGCGGATGAAACCGTCGCCCTCCTGCCGGCGCAGGTTCTCGCGGATGGACACGTATTCCATCTCCGGGGTGATGATCCCCCGGCGGGCGTAGTCCATCTGGGTGACGCATCCTGAGCCCTTGGCGCGGTAGACCCGGCGCGGGGCGGTGAACTCCGGCGCCAGATGCTTGCCGCTGGCCCCGCCGTTGTCCTCCGGTTTCACGGCGCGCGGGTTGGTCACCACCTCGACGTCGCCGCGCGAGACCACCCAGGGCTCGCGAGTCCGCGCCAGGCCCTGCTCGATGTCGATGGTCGCCGTGGGGTCGGTGTAGGGGCCCGACGGATCATAGATCGTCACCGGCGGTTCGTTGGCGCTGGGATGCACCGCGACCTCGCGGAACGGCACCCGGATGTCGGGCCACAGCAGGCCGGGCTGATAGACCTTGCGGGAGCCGGGACGCTCCCCGGTGGGGATGGCGCCGTTGCTGGGGACGGGGGTTTGGAAGTTCATGTGCGGGCTCCTGCCTTGATAAGGAGACCCGGACGTGTCGCGCAGAGTGGTCGTGCGGAGCGGCGCCCGCGTTCCCTCCCTTCGCCGGCATGACCCGGATCAGGTTCGGCGGGTCGCGGGGACAAACCCGCCTCTCAGCCGCTGCGGCGACTCCCCGGAGAAGCCGCCACGCTACCGCGAGCGCCCGACAAATGCCATCGTGCGCGTTGATCTAGGTCGCCAGCAAGGACCAGCCCCGATGAACCGCCTTCTCCCCCTCGTTCTCGCCGCCACGGCGCTCACCGCCGGCGCCTCCCAGGCCCTTGCCCAGGAGCCCGCGGCCGGCCGCCAATGCTTCCGCGTCAGCCAGATGGACGGTCATCGGGTCGCCGATCCGAGGACCCTCTATGTGGGGGTGCGGAACAAGGAGGTCTTCCGGATCGACATGCATGGCGCCTGTCTGGCCGGCGCCAACATGGGCGACCCCCTTGTGATCGAGACGACGGGCGGCACAGACCTGGTCTGCCGTCCCATCGACCTGGACCTGAAGGTCGCCGGGACCATCGGCCTGTCCCCCTGTATCGTGAAGTCGATCACCAAGCTGACCCCGCCGCAGATCGTCAGCCTGCCGCCCAAACTCAAGCCGTAGCATCTCGCGACAGCGGAGCCGGCCGTGCTAGTCAGGGAGCTTAGGAGTTCCCCATGCATCTGGCCCGTTTCCCCCGCGCGCGGTTCGCGCATCTGCCGACGCCTCTGGAGCCGATGTCGCGGCTGAGCGGTGAGCTGGGCGGCCCCGAGCTGTGGGTGAAGCGTGACGATTGCACAGGTCTGGCCGGCGGCGGCAACAAGACCCGCAAGCTGGAATTCCTGCTGGGCGACGCCCTCGACCAGGGCTGCGACACGCTGGTGACCCAGGGCGCGGTGCAATCCAACCACGTGCGCCAGACCGCCGCGGCCGCCGCCCGCTTCGGCCTGGCCTGCGAGATCATTCTGGAGGAGCGCACCGGCTCGAAAGCCGTTGACTACAACACCTCCGGCAACGTTCTGCTGGACCGCCTGCTGGGGGCTAAGCTGCGCAATGTGGCGGCCGGGACCGACATGAACGCCGAACTGGCCAAGGTCGCCGAGGAGGTCCGCGCCAGGGGCGGCGTCCCCTACATCATCCCCGGCGGCGGCTCCAACGCCATCGGGGCGCTCGGCTATGTGGACTGCGCCATCGAACTGGTGCGCCAGGCCGACGATCAGGGCATCGTCATCGACCGCATCATCACCGCCACCGGCAGCGCGGGCACCCATGCCGGCCTGGTGGCGGGCCTCGCCGTCATCGGCGCCGACATCCCGGTCCTGGGCATCGGCGTGCGCGCGCCGAAGGACATCCAGGAAGCCAATGTCCACAAGCTGGCCGTCGAAACCGCCGGCCTGCTGGGCTACGCCGAGCGGGTCAGCCGAGAGATGACCGTGGCCGACTGCGACTATGTCGGGGCGGGCTACGGCCTGATCGACCAGGCGGTGATCGAGGGTTTGAAACTGGTGGCCCGCACCGAGGCCCTGCTGCTGGATCCGGTCTATACCGGCAAGGCGATGAAGGGCCTGATCGCGCTCAGCAAGGCCGGCGCCTTCCGGGACGAGACCGTGGTGTTCCTACACACCGGCGGCGCCCAAGGCCTGTTCGGCTACGCCTCCGAATTGGAAGGAACCCTGGCATGAGCCTCGTCCTCGGCGTCCTCGGCGGCATGGGCCCCGCCGCCACACTCGACTTCCTCACCAAGCTCCAGGCCTTCACCCCGGTGAAGCAGGAGAAGGACCACATCCGGGTGATCGTCGACATCAACCCCCAGGTCCCCGACCGCAATGATCCCTTCGCAAAGCCGGGACCCGTCCTTGCTGAAATGGCGGGTGCGCTGCATGGCGCGGGCGCCGAGGTGCTGGCCATCGCCTGCAATACCGCCCACGCCCATGCCGACCTGATTACCCGCGCCTCAGGCCTACCGCTGATCGACATGATCCAGACGGCCTCCCATGCCGCCCGAGACACCGGCGCGCGCCGGGCCGGGGTGTTGGGCACCAAGCAGGCCATCCGGCTCTATCGCGAGTATCTGGCCGCACAGGGCATGGGTCTCGTCACCCTGCCCGCCGAGGCCCAGGAGGGCTTCATGGCCCTGCTCACCAAGATCAAGTCTGGCGACGTCGGCCCGGACGTTCGCCAGGCGATGGCTGACCTCGCGCAGATCCTCGTGGCCGATGGCGCGGAAGCCATCATCGCCGGCTGCACGGAAGTGCCGCTGGTGCTGTCGCCCAAGGACGTCGGCAAGCCGCTGCTGGACGCCGGCGAACTGCTCGCCAAGCGCTGCGTCGACGTCTGCCTCGGATTTGAACCCGTACCTGTTCTAGAGTCTTGAAGCGCCGAACGTATCGCAGGCGGCGGGATCGCCGTTCTGCACCCCGGCGCGGAACCAGCGCATGCGCTGCTCACTGGTGCCGTGCGTGAAGGCGTCGGGCATGACGCGGCCCTGGGACTGCTTCTGAAGCGCGTCGTCGCCCACCGCCGCGGCGGCCTTCAGGCCGTCCTCGATGTCCTTGGGATCGAGGGCCACCTGGCCGCCGGAGGCCTCCGAGGCCCGCGCGGCCCAGACGCCTGCATAGCAGTCGGCCTGCAGTTCCAGGCGCACCGATCCGGAGTCCACGCCCTTGGCGCCGAACTGCTTGGCCTTGTCCATCTGGCCGGTGAGGTTCTGCACGTGGTGAGCGACCTCGTGGGCGATGACATAGGCCCGCGCCGCCTCGCCCTGGGCGCCGAAGCGGCCCGAGAGCTCCTCCCAGAAGGAGAGGTCGAGATAGATCTTGCGGTCCTGCGGGCAATAGAAAGGCCCCATCGCTGACTGGCCCATGCCGCAGCCGGTGCCGGTGGCGCGATCATAGATCACCACCCCGGCCGGCGGATCGTAGCTGCGGTTGGAGGCTTTGAAGACCTGGCCCCAGACGTCGCTGGTGGAGGTCTCGATGACATCGACGAACTGAGCTTCGCGGTCGGCGGGCGTGCCGCGCGCCCCTTCCTGCTGGGCCTGGCCGCCACCGCCGACAGCGTCCACGGCGCTGAGCGTGGTGGAGGGATCGATGCCAAAGACAAAGTAGCCGATAGCCGCCAAGACCAGGCCGCCAATGCCCACGCCCCCAGCGACGGGGCCCAGCCCGCGCCGGTCCTCGATATTGCCGCCGCGGCGTCCACCGTTCCAACGCATGGCCATCTCCTCCAACCCTGGCGGCCTCAACGCGCCAGACCCGACGAGGATGCGGCGGAACAGCGCCGCTGTCAGCTTAGTTCCGCGGATTGGCCTTTTCGAGGAACGTGACCGTGGCCTGCAGCATCTGGGTGCGGGTCGCCCCGCGCGACAGCAAGTGATCCTCGGCGGCGAGGGTCACGAGTTCCACCGGCTTACCCGCCGCGGTCAGGGCGTCGGCGCTCGCAGCACGGGCAAGCCGCAATTGCGAAGCTGCTATCTTCGGTTCGCAGCGGCCGCCCGAACGCGAGCGTTGGATTGAGCCATCCAGGCATCGATATTGGAGGGCATTGCCACCATGGGCCCGGCCCTGGTGTCAGACGCGGCGAGGCGCGATGCGGTCCGCTGGACCTCAAGGTCACGCAGCCGACTCTCGGTCTGCGTCTGCCCTTCGAGGGCTCCGACCTGGTTTTCCAAGGCCACCGATCGCTGGCGCGTCAGCTGGTCAGCGGCCTGCTGCTCCTGCCACATCGCGGCATTGCGGGCGTCGAAGATTGGGTCCTGCGCCAGGGCGGGTCCGGCGCAGGCGGCGATCATGATCAAGGCTGTGAGCAAGGCGCGCATGTCAGTTCCGGAACGCGCGAAACCAGGTTCGGGTCCTAGCGGCGCGAAACGCTGAACCGAACCAGCTGCTCCCGGGGCGCCGCCCATTCCGGCTGAATCTCGACGGCTTTCTGGTAGTCGAAATAGGCTGACTTGGCGTCTTCCAGGCCCTCATAGGCCAGAGCCCGGTTGTAGTAGGCCTTGGCCGGTTCCTGAACGCCCAGTTCCAGGCCCTTGTTGATGTCTGGCAGGCTGTCGGCATAGCGGCGCTGGCCGATGGAAGCGGCCCCCCGGTTCACATAGGCTTCGCCCATGTCAGGCTGGATCTTCACGGCTTGGTCGAAGTCCCGCGTCGCTTCCGGATAGGTGCCCCGACGCAGCTTGAGGACCCCGCGGTTCACCAGGGTGCCGGCCCGGTCACGGGCGTTCATGAATTCCCCATCCAGGGCGTCGGTGCAGAGCTGCTGGAACTTGAGATCGCTCTCGCCGCCGACCGCCGCCTGGGAGCAGGCCTGGGCCATGCCGCCGCCGATCACGGTCACCGCCGCCTGGGCCGAGCCCGCGCACAGGGCCAGCGCCAGGGCGCTCGCCATCGATACTATCCTGATCATGCCTGGCCTCCATCTGACCTGGAGCCGGTCCTTAGCGCCGAAGGCCCTGAAAGGAACCTGACTAGGGTGTCAAAATCTTCCCGTACCGGCGGTCTGTCAACGCAGGGTTTCTGCAAATTCGGCGCGGTCCTGCCCTTGGCGAACCATCAGGATGCGCGGAAGCGGCGGGTCTCGCGAAGCAGGATGTAGATGCTGCTGCCGGCCACCACGAGCGCGCCGATCAGGGTCGCCAGGCGCGGCGTCTCATCCCAGACCAGGCAGCCGATGAGGCTGGCCCAGACCAGCTGGGTGTAGTCGAAGGGCGCCACCACGGCGACCGGCGCCCGGCGGATGGCCTCGGTGAGGAAGAGCTGGCCCACCCCGCCGATCAGGCCCGCGAGGATCAGGAGGCCAAGGGTCGTCATGTCGGGAATCACCCAGCCGAAGGGCAGGCTGGCCAAGCCCAGAAGCATACCCGCCAGCGTGAAGTAGAAGACGATGGTTGCGCCGGGTTCGGTGCGGCCGATCTCGCGGATGGCGATCATGGCGCCTGCGGACCCAACGGCGGCCACCAGCGCGAAGACCGTGCCCTTCACCGCCATGTGGCCGGGGTCGGGATGGATCATGATCAGCACGCCCACCAGGCCCACGAGCACCGCCCCCCAGCGATGGGCGCCTACCGTCTCCTTCAGGATCAGGGCCGAGAGCGCAGTCATGAACAGCGGGGCGGAGAAGGACAGCGCCGTGGACTCGGTGAGCGGCAGCAGGCTCACGGCCGTGAACCCGCAGACCATGCCGGTCAGGCCCACCGTCGAGCGCATCAGGTGGCCCAGGGGGCGCTTGGTCTTGAGCACCGAGAAGCCGCTGGTCCGGGAGATGTAGATCAGCACCGGCACGAAGGCGAAGGCGTTGCGGAAGAAGATGATCTCCAGCACTGGCACGCCACGGCTGGAGCACCATTTCACCAGAGCCGCCAGGCCCGCCATGCAGACCATGGCCGCCACCCGCAGGGCGATCCCCATGCCGTTGTTCTGGGCGGTCATGTGGATGGGGGCGGGTGCGCCGGTCATGAACCGGCCATAGGGCTTTCAGCGCGCGCGCGCCATAGTCGGCGTCGCCACACTGCGCGCTCCCCCTGCCTGGGACGGGGCCAGCCCCGCGCTGGCCAGGGCGTTCACGAAGGCCTGGGTGATGCGGCCGTAGGTCTCAACACCGGCCTTGAAGTCCTCGCGCGCGTGAACGTGGGCCGGCACCACCAGACCGCGGTCGGACGCCCGCTCGCAAAACCCCATGTCCAGCAGCTTGCCGCCGTGGCGCCGGGCGGTTTCGTAGGGCAGCCGGAGGTCTCGGGCGAGCGCGTAGACGCTGATGCTGCGGCGCAGGGCGTCGGGGGGAATTTCATCGACGCCGCTGTAGGTCGCCGCCAGCGCCGGGTCGAGGGTCACATGAAGGGTGTTGGCCCGGGTGATGGCCAGGAACATCAGTCCCTCCACCAGTTCGAGGTTCAGGTTGGTTGTGAGCAGTTCGACGGTGCTGAGGAAGTAGTCACTCGTCAGCCGCGCCACCTCTCGCGGCATGTAGACGTCCCTGACCGTCGCATCGGTCGCCGGTCCGCAGGTCGCCACCAGCCCGGCATCGGCCAGGGCCTGAACATAGCGGACCGTGGCATGGAAGTTTGTGGCCACGGCCTGGCGCACCTCCGGCCGGTCGTTGACCTCGGGCGGGAACACCACCCCGCCGTCACCTCCCCGCTCGCACAGCCCCTTGGCCAGCAGCTTGCGGACATGACGGCGCGCGGTCTCGTAGGGCAGCCGAAGTTCGCGAGCGATCGCGTAGACGCTCACCGGCCTGCGGAAAGCCTCGGACGGCATGTCGCCGGGCTCGAAGTAGCCCAGCGCCAGCCCGGGCTCCTCCAGCAGGTGGCGGACATTGGCGCGCACGATAGCCAGGAAGATCATGCCGGTGACCAGGTCGGTATCGATCGCCTTGGTGATGGCCTCGGCGCCGTTCAGGAAGAAGTCGCCGGCGAGGCGGACGACATGACGACGGACATCGGGGGGAAATGTCGGAGCGACCGGGTCTGACATCTAGGTCCTGATCGGCGTATCGGGTTCGTAGACCCAGGCTATTGGGATTCTCGACGGCGCAGAGAAACCATGGCCATCCGAGCGATCTTGTCGCAGGTCATACGGGGCAAGATTGGTCATGGACGCGACACAGGCCACAGATATGGTGGGTTCATGTTTCCGCCTCGCCACTATCCTACGCCCGCCGCCAAATGCGCAGATCTGGTTGTGCATATCGCCGGCCTGACCCTGGCCCTGGTCGGTGGGGGCATCCTGCTGGGGTTGTCCGTGAAGATCGGAACCCTGGGCCAGGTCGCCGCGGTGTCGGTCTACAGCGTGGCCATGGTGGCGATGCTGGGCTTGTCGCTGGCCTACAACTTCGCCAAGCCGACCTGGCGGCCCCTGCTGCGGCGCTTCGACCATGCGGGCATCTTCCTGATGATCGCGGGGTCCTACACCCCCTTCACCACCCAGAACCTGACCGGCGCCTGGTCGGTCGCCATGACCACGGCGGTCTGGTCGCTGGCGACGCTGGGAATCTTCGGCAAGCTGTTCCTGCCGGGGCTGGGTCGCCGCTTCTGGGTCGGGCTCTACCTGGCGCTGGGTTGGCTGGTGCTGGTGGCCATCAAACCGATGGTGGACGGCCTCTCCTGGGTCGCCCTTCTGCTGCTGGCCCTCGGCGGGGCGATCTACTCCACCGGCGCGGTCTTTTACCTGCTGGAGAAGCTGCGGTTCCGCCGGGCCATCTGGCACGGTCATGTGGTGGGCGGGGCGGCTCTGCAGTACGTCGCGGTGCTGATGGGCGTGGTCCTGGCCCAGCACTGAGCATTCAGGAGGCCACGCCCTTCACGATCTTTACGGTGATGGGCTCGCCGGTCACCGCCTTGGCCCTCCAGCTCTGGCCCGAGGGCAGCTCCGTGCAGTAGCGGAAGGGCACGGCGACGGGCTTGGCCTGCTTCAGGCACACCTTGTCGGAGTTTAGGCTCCACGACCCGTTGGAGGCCGTACGCCGGCGGCCCTTGGCCGTATAGGTCCCGTCCTTGTTCAGCCACAGCAAGGCGGTGCGGCCGTCCGGATAGGTGGAGACCACGGTGTTGCCGAAGGCGCGTGTCACCGGCGTGGCCTCGGCGGCGACCGCCGCCATGGGCGCAACCGCCAGGCTGAAGGTCAAGAGCAGGGTCGATGGGATCATGGTCGCGTCCGTCGGCCAGCGAAAGCGCGGCGGCTTGAAAATCCCCTGCCAAGAGGTCGGTTCCATGGCGAGGTGACCGTGTCCGAAATCGGCCAGACGAACCCCGCTCCGCCAACCATGGTCCGCCTGTTTTCAACACAGGAACGAGAGACGACATGGCCACCATCCATAAGGAAGTCATCATCGACGCCCCGGCCGACAAGGTCTGGGCCGCCATCGCCGACGTCGGCGCCCTGCACACCCGGCTGGTTCCGGGCTTCGTCATCGATACAGTGCTGAAGGACGACGTCCGCACCGTCACCTTCGGCAACGGAATGACGGCGGAGGAAACGATCATCACCATCGATCATGCCGAACGCCGCTTCGCCTACAGCGTCTCCAGCGGCCGGCTCACCCAGCATAGCGCCTCAAACCAGGTGTTCGCCGCTGGCGAGGGCCGCTGCCGCTTTGTCTGGATCGCCGACGTGCTGCCCCATGCGGCGGCCGACACCATGGGGCCGATGATGGCCCAGGGCGCCCAGGTCCTGAAGGCCACAATGGAGGCGGCCGCCTGACGTGGGGTCATACTTTCCGGCCGTGCAACTTGGGTTCATGCTCTCTGGAGTTGGGTCCGCAGGCGCGGTCGGAATGACGTCTGCGTGGAACCTCGACCGAGGGCGGACGATGCATGATCTGGTGATCCGAAACGGGCGCGTGGTGGACGGCGCCGAGACCCCGGCCTTCTTGGCCGACATCGCCATCGACAACGGCAAGATCACCGCCATTGGAAAGATCACGCAAGGCGGACGTCGCGAGATCGACGCCGGCGGCCTGATCGTCACCCCGGGCTGGGTCGACATCCACACCCACTATGACGGCCAGGTCACCTGGGACCCCTACCTAGCGCCCTCAAGCTGGCACGGGGTGACCACGGCGGTGATGGGCAACTGCGGCGTCGGATTCGCGCCGGTCCGTCCTGATCGTCACGCCTGGCTGATCGAGCTTATGGAAGGTGTCGAGGATATCCCCGGCGCGGCCCTCTCCGAGGGCATCAAATGGACCTGGGAAACCTTCCCACAATATCTCGACAGCCTGGAGGGACAGCCCCGGGTGATCGACGTGGCGACCCAGGTGCCGCACGGCGCGGTGCGGGCCTATGTCATGGGCGAGCGCGGCGCGCGCAACGAGCCCGCCACGGCCGAAGACATCGCCGAGATGTCGCGCATCGTCGGTGAGGGCGTGGCCGCTGGCGCGCTTGGGTTCTCCACCTCGCGCACCATGCTGCACCTGGCCAAGGATGGCGAACCCGTCCCCGGCACCTTCGCCGCCGAGGACGAACTGCTGGGCATCGGCAGGGCCATGGGTCTGGCTGGCCATGGGGTCTTCGAGATGGCGTCCGACATGGCCCCCGCCGAAGACGAGTTCAACTGGATGCGGTCGTTGTCGGTCGAGACCGGCGTGCCGGTTACTTATGGCCTGCTGCAATCCCCGGCGAAGGCCGATGGCTGGCGCCGCCTGCTGCAGCTGACCGAGGAGGCCCGCGCCGAAGGCGCCCAGATCACGGCCCAGATTGCCTGCCGCCCCACCGGCATGGTGCTGGGTTGGCAAAGTACGGTGCATCCCTTCATCGGCCGCGACACCTATCGCCGGCTCGCCGCCCTGCCCTTCGCCGAGCGGATCGTCCACCTACGCGACCCCGAGGTTCGGGCCAAGATCCTCGCCGAGCCCTCACGCCAGATGGGCGCCATCGGCATGATCCTCACCCAGGGCTTCGACCGGATGTTCCGTCTGGAGCACGAGAGCGGCCTGGACTACGAGCCCCGCGCCGAGGACTCCATCGCCGCCCTGGCGAAGGCCACCGGCCAGGCCCCCGACGCCATCGTCTATGACATGCTCATGGAGAAGGACGGCCGCGGCTACATCTACCTGCCGCTGTTGAACTACGCGGAGTTCAACTTCGACCACATCCACGAGATGATGAACCACCCGAACACTGTGCTCAGCCTGTCGGACGGCGGCGCGCATTGCGGGGTGATCTGCGACGCCAGCTTCCCCACCTACATGCTGACCCACTGGGTCCGCGACCGTTCGCGCGGCGAGCGCCTGAGCCTGGAGAAGGTGGTCTCCATGCAGACCCGAGACACCGCCCGACTTTACGGTCTGCACGATCGCGGGACACTGGCGCCCGGCATGAAGGCCGACCTCAACCTGATCGACTTCGAGAAGCTGGCGATCTTGGCGCCGGAGATGGCCTTCGACCTGCCGGCCGAGGGCCGCCGCCTGATCCAGCGGGCCCAGGGCTATGTCGCCACGATTGTCGACGGCGTTGTCACCTTCGAGAATGGCGAGGCCACCGGCGAAATGCCCGGCAAGCTGATCCGCGGGCCTCAGTACGCGCCGATGGCTCAGGCCGCGGAGTAGCCTCTAGCCCAGATGCCCGCCAGCCTTCGCCCAGGCGAGGAACAGGTCGGGCCAGCAAGCGGCCGATGAACCCTCAGGCGCCCGCAGGCCGAAGCCGTGGGCGCCGCTCTCAAAGACGTGCAGCGCGGCGGGGACGCCGAGGGCGCGCAGCTCCTGGAACGGCTGGATCGAGTTGACCATCGTCACCCGGGCGTCATCGGCGGCATGGAAGAAGAAGGTCGGCGGAGTGTCCTTCGTGAAACCTGGGAACATGTTCTCACGCTGCCCCCTCGGCACGTTCAGATAGGGATAGCCCAGGCACATGAAGCTCGGGGTCGCATCCAGCTTGTCGGCGGCGTCCACCGGCGGATAGAGCGCCTCCGCCCCTCGGGCGACCACGGCTCCGGCGATCGTGCCGCCGGCCGAGAAGCCCATGATCCCGACGCGCTTGGCGCCGGTCGCCTGGACCAGCAGCCGCAGGGCGCGTTTGGCGTCCTGGACGGGGGCGTCCTGCCCCGCATCCCAGCCGTCGCCCGGCAGGCGGTACAGCAGGGCGCCCGCGGCGATCCCGTTGTCGGCCAGCCAGGCGCAGACCTCCTCGCCCTCCTTGTCGAACACCACGCGATTGAAGGCGCCGCCAGCCAGCACCAGGATCGCGGTGTCGGTGGCCTTCTTCGGTCGGTGCAGACTGAAGCGCGGCTTGGTGATCCCGGAAATGTCGCGGCCGGTGGAGCCCTTGTCGACCACATCAACAGCCTTCTCGGTGACGGTCACCTTGGAGCCGCCGGGCGCCCCATCTGGCCAGAGCTCGATCATCTCCGCCGGACTGGCTTTCGCGACGGCCTTGCCGCCCACGCCTGCCAGCGCGGAGGTGAGGATGCCGGCGGCCAGCAGGCCTCGGCGGTCGGTATCGGTCATCAGGCTACTCCGAACTAGATCTGTGCGAGGCCGGCGAACAGGGCGGCGTCGGCCGAGCCCTGGCGATAGAAGACCGGCGGATAGCCGAGGGCCGCCGGCGCCACGATCTCCGCGCCGCCGACCTGCGCCTCGCCCGTCCAGGCGTTCACCCAGGCGGCGCCCGCCGGGAGGTAGACCGTCCGCTCCAGGGCTCCTTCTTCGATCACCGGCGCGACCAACAGATCGGCACCGTAGAGGTACTGAGTCTGGTCGGCATAGGTACTCGGGTCATCCTGGAAGTGCAGGAACATGGGCCGTTGCAGCGGCAGCCCCGTCGCTGCGGCGTCGGCCGACAGCCGCGCCACGTAGGGGGCGAGATGGCGGTAGACCTTCGTCATACGCGCGAAGTGCGACAGGACCTGCGGGTCACCGTCCAACTGCAGGTTTTCGTCGGGCCGGTTGCCTTCGTGGGATCGCATCACCGGCGTGAAGGCCGCCATCTCCGACCAGCGCATCAGCAGTTCGGGAGTACGAACGTTGCCGAACAGGCTGGTGTACCCGCCGATGTCGCTGTGGTGGTAGGCGTTGCCCAGCAGGCCTGAGGACAGCGCCCCGCAGATGACGGTGCCGATCCCGTCATGGCGGCTGAAATCCACCGACTGGTCTCCGGCCCACAGCAGCGGGCAATGGGCCTGCACCCCCGTGAAGCCCGCCCGCAGGAAGAACAGCGCCTCGCCGGTCAGGCCGCGCTTTGCCACGGCTCGGGCGTTGACCTCCGCCCACAGGGTCGGCCAAGCGTTGTGCATCAGCATGCCGTCGACGCCGTTGGCCAGCTTCACGTCGGTGGGCAGGTATTCACCGAAGTCGGCCATCCAGCCGGAGAGGCCGAAGTCCAGCATCTGGCGGCCGATGATCTCGTCTTCGAACCACGCGCAGGCCTCCGGAATCGTGAAGTCCACCACGCCGCAGTCGAACTCGCCGAAGTCGACGATGTAGGGGCCCGCGCCGTCCAGGGTGAGCGCCAGATAGCCCTTTGCCCTGGCCACCTCATAGAGGCTGCCGTCCACCGCCAGGTACGGGTTCACATAGCCCAGGAAGCGGATGCCCTTGGCCCGCAGCTCGCCGATCTGGGTGTCGAGGTTGGGATAGCGCTTGGGGTTCCACTTCCAGTCCCAGAACAGGCGCTTTCCGAAGGAGGTGACGCGCAGCCCGACCCAGTCCTCGCACCAGAGGCCGGCGACCGCGACGTCAGCGTCGAGGAAGTTCTGCAGCCGGTCGAAGCTCTCGGCCCCTTGTTTGAGGCCCACGATGGCGCCCTCCAGCACCCAGGCCGGAAGCTGCGGCTGGCGGCCGAAGCGCTCGGAGAGGACGCCCACGATCTCCACGAAGGTGTCGCGCGCCCAGACCTCGATCTTGGCGGGGATCTCCCAGACTTCGATCTCGTGGAAGCCGTCGTGGCGGAAGTCGAAGACGCTGTAGGCGGTGGTGTCCACGTGCAGGGCGTATCTGCGCGACGAGACATAGGTCGGCTGCGGATAGTTGGTGTTGAAGTAGTCGCCCCCAGCGCCGGCGAGGTCGGCCTGCAGGGTGATCATCCTGCTCTTGTCGCGCCCCACCCCCGGCTCCGAGGTCCACAGCGGGAAGCGCCGGCCGCGCATGTCGAAATAGGACATCTGTTCGCCGCCGCCCCAGATATGCTCGCCGGCCTCAGCCACTGTGCGGATCCACAGGCGGTTGAGGCTGGGATCGGCAGCCTCCAGGCCGATCGCGGCGCCAATGATCGTCAGCACCAGGGCCGGGGCCTCGGACGCCGAGGCCGCCAGATTGATCGAAACCGCGTCGCCCTGCCGGATGATCGTGGCAGCGCGCAGAGGCATCCGCTCGGTGACATAGTCGCCGATCTTGAAGTTTCCCCGCAGCATCTGAACCTCGGGTTCGCCGCGGCCGACGAAGGCGCAGGGCGCGTCGAACGTGTGGCGCAGAATCACCCGTCCGGCCTCGACGACCTCAAAGCCCGAGGGCTGCTCGTTCACCTGCATGCAAACTCCTCTACCCAGAATCCCTGGGGGTCCGCGCGTACAATTCTAATGCGGGCGCCAGACCCGGTTCCGCTAGAAACCCGGCGTCGGCGCGGGCTGTGTTCTCTAGGCCAGCCCCGTCAAGCAATATATCATATAGTCATATAAGTTTGTTGGCTTTGCCAGTCTGTTGTGCAGGTATGCGGCCACTGGCCGGGAAACGGCCGACGGGGCGAATTGCGCACCACTGAATCGGGGGATTTCACCATGAGCATTTCAATTCAACGACGCTACGGCATAGCCTTGGCCGCCTTGATGGCGTCCGCCGCCGTTCCGGCTTTCGCCTTCGCCCAGGCCGATGACGGCCAGGTCGCCGAGGTCGTTGTCACCGCCCAGCGCCGTTCTGAGAGCCTGCAGAAGGTTCCGGTGGCCGTGAGCGTGATCAGCGGCGACCAGCTTGAAGCCCGTCAGACCTTCAGCACCGAGCAACTGGTGGAACAGGTCCCGTCCCTGACCTTCCGGAAGGGCACCACCAACGTCAACTCGTCGCTTAACATCCGCGGGATCGGCACCACCTCCTTCTCCTCGGGTTCGGAACCCGCCGTTTCGACGGTGATCGACGGCGTGGTCTTCGCCCGCTCGGGCCAGGCCTTCTTCGACCTCTTCGATGTGGAACGCGTCGAAGTCCTGCGCGGCCCGCAAGGCACGCTGTTCGGCAAGAACGCCTCGGCCGGCGTGGTCTCGATCATCACCCGCAAGCCCTCGGCGATACCGAAGAGCTTCGTGGAAGCCTCATACTTCGACGGCAACGAATATCGCGTCCGCGCGGGCTACAGCGGTCCGATCAGCGACACCCTGCTGTTCGGCGTGACCGGCGTGTACGGCCAGTACGACGGCAACGCCAAGAACGTCTTCAACGGCGAGACCGTGAACGGCTATGAACGCGCCGGCGTGCGCGGCAAGTTGGAATGGACCCCCACCGAAAACCTGACGGTCAACCTGATTGCCGACTGGACCAACGCGGTGGACAACGCCTCCGCCGACGTCATCGGCTACGCGACTCCGGGCGACGCCATCATCGGCCAGGAAGCCCCGCTGGTGGTGGGGCCCACCAACCGCGACATCAACAATGACGTGGATCCGGTCACCAAGGACAGCAGCTGGGGATATTCGGGCCAGATCGACTATCGCCTGGGCGAATATACCCTGACCTCCATCACCGCCTGGCGCGGCTGGGGCAACACCGAGTACCGCGACGGTGACTACACCGCAGTGCAGGGCAAACGCGTCGGCACCTCGTCCTCGCGCGACACCGGCCTGCTGGACTTCAACCAGTTCACCCAGGAAGTCCGCCTGGCTTCGCCGATCGGCGGCGTGGTCGATTACGTGGTCGGCGCCTATTACTACAAGACCGACCAGGACAACTACTTCAACCGCTTCAACGTCGGCTGCACCGCCACGACCCTGGCCGGCGGCGCCTGCGCCCCGGGTTCGTCCACCTACGCGGTGACCTCGAACGGCACGGCGAACTTCACCACCGGCCTGCAGAACTCCGCGATCTTCGGTCAGGCCAACCTGCACTTCAACGACAGGCTGACCGGCATCGTCGGCCTGCGGCAGTCGCGTGACGAGATCAACTTCAACTTCGCCCGGGTCTCGGCCTTCGCCACGGCCACCGCCGGTGTCCGCCCGAACTTCGCGGCGACGGGCTCCACCACGACGCGGGGCACCTCGGGCCGGCTCGGCCTGCAGTACCAGATCAACGACGACATCTCGGCCTATGTGAACTACGCCCGCGGCTACAAGGGGCCCGCGATCAACGTGTTCTTCAACATGCAGGGCTTCGACACCATCCCGCTGCAGCCGGAGACCTCGGACGCCTACGAAATCGGCTTGAAGACCGCGCTGTTCGACCGCCGCCTGATCCTCAATCTGGCCGCCTTCAAAACGGAATATTCGGGCTTCCAGACCACCAACTTCGACACCGTGGCCGGCACCATCGTCAGCCGCCTGGTGAACGCGGGCGAGGTCTCCACCAAGGGCCTCGAGGCCGACTTCACGGCGCGGCCGATCGCCAACCTGACCCTGTCGGGCGGCGCCAGCTACACCGACGCCAAGATCGAACAGTTCTACTGCCCGCCCGGTTCGCCGGCCTCGTGCTCGGCGGTCAATGGCCAGCCGCTCGGCGCGCCCAAGGGGAAGTGGAGTCTGGCCGCCGACTACCGGGTGGAAACCCCGTCCCTGCCCTTCGACATCAACCTGAACACGTCCTTCGTGCACCAGGACGCCGGCCGCCCGAACGCCAACAACCCGGTGATCGGCCCGGCCCTGGAAGGCTACGGCCTATGGGACGCCAGCGTCGCGCTGGTTGACCGCGACGACCGCTACCGGGTGACCTTCGTCGTCAAGAACATCACCGACGAGTTCTACACGACCGCCCGCATCACCAGCACCTACATCCGCCAGCAGGTGCCGCGTGACTCCGAGCGCTACTACGGCGTCACGATCCGCGCCAACTTCGGCGGCTAAGACCGACAGCCCTGGGCCGTCCGCAGCGCGGGCGGCCCAGGCGCTTTGTTCCGCAAGCGCGGAACCCAGCCGGACTCCCGAGCCTTCTGTCCTCACATTCCAGCGAGGCGCTCATGAGTATTTTCGGCAAGATCTTCGACAAGATTTTCAATCACAAGACCGCGGCCGTCCCGGTCCCCGCGCCGAAGGCCGCTACGCCCGCGGCCCCCGCCGCGCCTGCCGCAGCCGCGCCGGCGCCCGCCCCCGTCGACGTCGAGGCGGTGCTGTCCGACCTGGCGACTCAGAAGGACGGCGGCGGCAACTGGCGCACCTCCATCGTCGACCTGCTGAAGATGCTCGACCTGGATTCCAGCCTTGAGGCTCGCAAAGAGCTGGCCATGGAACTCGGCGTCAACGCCGGCGCCCATGGCAGCGCCGAGCAGAACATCGCCCTGCAGAAGGCGGTCTGGACGAAGCTCGCCGAGAACGGCGGCAAGGTCCCCGCCAGCCTCAGGGACTGACGGGGCGGAGAACCGAAGGGGCGCGCCGGCGTCCCTTTCGGGCCCCGTTAACGGCCATTCAACGCCAAGTCGCTCTACTGGGTCCCCTGCCCCGTGGAGCTATGACTGATGGTGCTAGCCGAGACCTCGATGACGCTGGAGGACGACCGTCGGTCCATCCTGGGCCGCGCCGCCATCGTCGTGGGTCTTCTGGCCTATGCCGGCTTGCTGGCCGGCGCCTGGTGGGCGGTGGTCAACCTGTTGCCCGATCAGATGACCCTGCAGGCCTTCGGCAGGTCCAAGACCGTGGCCGACCTTCACAATCGCATCGTCACCGGAATCGGCCTGGTGGCAGTGATCCTGCCCACCGCGCTGTGGATCGAGTGTCTCGTTGTCGGTTGGCGGCGCAGCTCCACGCGCGCGCTGATCTTCGGCCCCACAATGTCCATGCGCACCGACCTCGCGGTCCTGGTCCTGGGTCAGGGTCATGTTCTTGATCTGGTCGGCAAGGCCATGATGCTGGGCCTGTCGATGATCTCAGGCCTGGCGATCCGCGACTGGATTCAAACGCGGACGGGCTTTGCGGTCGACCTGACCAGCCTGCCCTTCGCCGCCCAGCTGGTGATCTATTTCTACGTCTACACCTTCTTTGACTACTGGACCCATCGCCTGGACCACAGCCGGTTCTTCTGGCCGCTTCACCGCTATCATCACTCGGCGCAGGACTTCTGTGTCGTCACCTCCGCGCGCCAGCATCCGGCCGCCTTCAGCGCCTTCTTCGTGATCAACCTGCCGCTGGGAATCCTGGGCGCGACGCCGGCGGTGATGATCTTCGTCAGCGTGCTGGTGACCACGGTGGGCTTCCTGATCCACTCGCAGCTCACCTCGGACTGGGGCTGGGTCGGCCGCTGGGTGATCCAGTCGCCCCTACACCATCGCCTGCACCACAAGCTGGACATGACCGAGCCGACGGGCCACTTCGCCATGGCGCCCATCTGGGACCGCCTGTTCGGGACCTGGCGCGGGACCGCTGACCCCGCCCTGGTGATCGGCGTGGCCCAGCCCTACCGGCATGGGTTCTGGATCGTCCCCGACCTGCTGCGTGACTACTGGCACTTCTGGTCGGGCTTCGTGGTCCGCCGCAAGGACTAGGCTCTCGAACAACACGTTTGGCGAGCAATAGGCCCGCATGGAGAGTTTACTGGCAGAGCCGCCTGAAATGGGGGCCTCGCCTTTCTCGCGGCGCCAAGCGTCAACCTCGGCGCTGATCCAGGCGCAGCGTCAAAACGTCAAAAAGAACAACACCAATACACATAAGTATATTTCTCCGTTGAAGATCAACAGCGTGAAGTTACTCCACCCATTATTCCAGATTGTGGCTGATCGAAATTTCGACCTATGCGGCATAGACACGGCTGTTGTCGCGAAGATGGCACGCCAGATCGCGCCATAGGCGAGCGCGCAGGCTCGAATCGCTGACCTATGCCTTGTGGGGCGCGCAAAGCCCCCTTGCAGAAGACCTTGACGGCGATCGAATGTTGGACCCGAAGACGAATGTCTCCCAACCCGAAGGTTTCATTCGATACTCCCGCGGCGTGGCGCTGTCCCGCCTAGCCCTCGTCGCCTGTTTCGTCGCCCTCCTGGTGAACTTCACGCCGTGGCACATGGCGGCCCTGGGCGGCCTGGAGTTCGCGCTTTACCTGGCGCTCTTCGCCGCAACCAAGGTCGCATCGCGCCATCCCGACCCGGTCAAGGCGTCCGAGCGTCTTCGCTGGCAGTCCGACGTCCTGATGTTCCTGCTGGTGACCAACGCCTGTTGGCTCGCCGTGCAAATCCGCCTTTACGATGATCCGATCATGCGGGTCGAAGCAGCTTTGCTGGCGATCTGCGTCCTGCTCTTCGCGGCCCTTCGGCTCCATATGAGCCGCTTCAGCTACGCCCTCGGTGTCGCGCCTCCCGTGGGAACCATGATCTGGATCGCCATCGACTGGTCCGACCCGCTCGCGGTCAACCACTATGCCCTAGCGATGCTGCTGTTCGTCGCCGCGGTCCTCTTGGTGACCTCCCGTCAGCAGGCGACCGACCGCAGCCTGACTCAGGCCATGCGCGATCTGACACGACAGAACGCCGCCCTGGCCCAGGCCACCGAAGCCGCGCGGGCGGCGAGCCAGGCCAAGACCGACCTGCTGGCCGTCGCCAGCCACGAGATCCGCACGCCCTTGAACGCCGTGCTGGGCTTCGCTCAGGCGCTGCGAAGCGAGACCCTGTCACCAAGCCAGGCCAACCTGGCCCGCGGTATTGTGGAGGGCGGCCAGCAACTGACAAGGCTGCTGGACGGTGTGCTGAACCTGAGCCACCTTGAGGGCCGTGGCGATCAGTTGAACCTGACGGCGGTAGATCTGCGCGACGTGATCCGGTCGGAGATGCGGGTCTGGGCCCCACACGCTCGAGACCTGGGCCTGTCCTTCACCTTTACTGACGCGGACCCCACGCTCTCGTTCTCCGTCATGGCCGATGCCGCCAGGGTCGAGCAGGCGCTGGTGGCCTTGATCTCAAACGCGATGGACGCCACCCCGTCGAACGGCCGCGTTGAGGTCCGCCTCGCGGGCGCGCCGAAGGGAGACACCCTCAGCGTCCTGATCGAAGTCGCCGACGTCGGCCCCCGCGTGCCTCCGGAGGATCGCCCGCGGATTTTCGAGGCCTTCGATCAGACCGGGCGGGGGCGAGTGCGGGGGACGAGCGGGGTCGGATTGGCCGTCTGCGCCCGGAACCTGGCTCTGATGGCTGGGGAAGTGGGCGTCGCCGACCTCGGCGAGGGCAACGACCCTGTCGAGGGCGCGGTCTTCTGGTTCGCCTTCGACGCCGCCGTGGCGGCCCAGACTCCCGTCGGACCGGTCGGCGCACCACCCCTGGCCGAGGTGATCCGTATCCTGGCCGCCGAGGACAACCCCGCCAACCGCAACGTGCTCGCCGCCCTGCTGGGGTCAACGCGGGTGTCGCTGGTTTTCGCCGAAGACGGCGCACAGGCCCTGGACGCGTGGCGATCCCAGCCGTTCGATCTCATCCTGATGGACGTCAACATGCCGGTGCTGGGCGGCCGGGAAGCCGTTCGTGAAATTCGGCGCGCAGAGCCCGAAGGTGTCCGCATTCCAATCTGGATGCTGACCGCCAACGTCTTTGATGAGGACGTCGCCAACTACCTCGCCGACGGCGCCGACGGCGTCCTGCGCAAGCCGATTGACCTGGCCGAGCTCTTCGACCTGCTCGCCAGAACGGCGGGAGATCTGGGTCAGGATTGACGTCCCGCCCCTGGATCGGGATTTTCCCTCAGCCTGTGCGACCACCGCTGATCGATCTGGTGCCCCAGGTCGGACTCGAACCAACACGCCTCTCGGCAACAGATTTTGAGTCTGCCGCGTCTACCATTTCGCCACTGGGGCCTCAGAGCGGCGGGCAATGTAGCGTCGAGGTGCGACGCCGCAAGCGGCGATTGGGCCTATTGCGCGGCGGCCTCGTCCACGCCCCGGTTCAGGGCGGCAGGGGCGGCCTGCTGGCCGGTTCCGGCGAGACCCTTCGCCGCAAGCACGGCCACACTCTCGACGCGGCATCATCTGAATGATAATCACTCGCAAAGAGTGAGGGCGTCCCTATGAACAATCTGTCGATGGACCGGGTGGAGATCGCCGAAGCGATCCCCGAAGTCGGGATCACGGTTCGGCTGAGCGACGCCTCGGTGGGCGATCGTGGCGTCATCATTGACGTACGCGCCGAGGACGACGGCAAGGATCACGGCGTCGATATCGAGGAGCTTCAACGCCGCCTGCTGGAGTTCGGCTTCGTCGAGGGCGCGCGGCTCGAAGTCATCCATGAGGGCGCGATCGGCCATGATCCCATCGCCGTGCGCCTGGACGATATGCGCATCGCCCTGCGCCGTCGCGACGCTGGCGAAGTGATCATCCTGCTGGACCGTCCATGACCGACGTCGCTCTGTCGCCGTCCCGGGTCGCCCTGGTCGGCAACCCGAATTCCGGCAAGACCGCCCTGTTCAACGCCCTGACCGGCGGTCGCCAGAAGGTGGCCAACTATGCCGGCGTCACCGTCGAACGGAAGGAAGGGACCGTCACTACCGCGTCGGGTCGCACCATCCACGTGCTCGACCTGCCCGGCACCTACTCCCTGCGCGCCCGCAGCCCCGATGAGGTGGTCACCCGGGACGCGGTGCTGGGCCAACTGGCCGGCGAAACGCCGCCCGACGTCATCGTCTGCGTGGCCGACGCTACCAATCTGCGGCTTGTCCTGCGCCTCATCCTGGAGCTGAAGCAGGTGGGCCGCCCCCTGGTGCTGGCGCTCAACATGTTCGACATCGCCCAGCGGCAGGGCCTGCGCATCGACCTCGAGGGCCTGGCCCGCGACATCGGCGCGCCCATCGTGACCACGGTCGCCACCCGCAAGCGGGGCATTGAGGAACTGGTGGCGCAGATCGACGCCACCACCCTTGAGGCCGCCTCCGCGGGCGCTCAGGAGTGGCGTGAACCAGACGCCGGCGAAATTCGTGACGCGCACCGCGAGGCCCAGCGCCTGATGAAGGCCCATGTGCGGCCGCCCGAACATCCAGACACCCTGACCGGCAAGGTCGACTCGGTTCTGCTTCACCCTGTCTGGGGCCTGGCCATTCTGATGGGCATCCTGCTGCTGATGTTCCAGGCGGTGTTCACCTGGGCCACGCCGCTGATGGACCTCATCGACGGGGCGATGACCGGCCTGGGTGGCCTGACGGCCCTCGTCATACCGGACGGCCTGGTCCGCAGCCTGATCATCGACGGCGTCATCGCCGGGGTCGGCAGCGTGCTGGTCTTCCTGCCGCAAATTCTGATCCTGTTCCTGTTCATCATCATGCTGGAGGACTCCGGCTACATGGCCCGGGCGGCCTTCCTGATGGACAAGATCATGGGCGGGGCGGGCCTCCACGGGCGGGCCTTCATTCCCCTGCTCTCTTCCTTCGCCTGCGCCATTCCCGGAGTCATGTCGACGCGCGTGATCGACTCCAAGCGCGACCGCCTGACCACCATAATGGTGGCGCCGCTGATGACCTGCTCAGCGCGAATTCCGGTCTACACCCTGATCATCGGCGCCGTAGTTCCGGCCAAGGTGGTGGGCGGAGTGTTCAGCCTTCAGGGCCTGGTGATGTTCGGCCTCTATGCGGCGGGCATCCTCTCGGCCCTGGGCGTGTCCTTCGTGGTGCGGCGCTTCCTCTGGCGGGGCATGAGCGAGCCCTTCATGATGGAGCTCCCCACCTACAAGAAGCCTGACCCCACCAATGTCGCCCGCAACCTGCTGCTGCGGGGCCAGATCTTCATGACCCGGGCAGGCCGCATCATCCTGCCGCTGATGGTGCTGGTCTGGTTCCTGTCGACCTTCCCCTATGCGCCGGCCGGCGCCGCCGGGCCGGCGATCGACTACAGCTTCGCCGGCATGATCGGCCACTTCATCCAGCCGGTCCTCGCCCCCATCGGATTCAACTGGCAGATGTCGGTGGCCCTGGTTCCGGGCATGGCGGCGCGCGAGGTCGCGGTCGCCGCCCTGGGCACCGTCTATGCGGTGGGCGACGCCGAGCAGGCCAGCGGCGGCCTGTCGGCCCGGCTGGCCGAGCAGTGGTCCCTGGCCTCGGGCCTGTCGTTCCTCGCCTGGTACGTCTTCGCCCCGCAGTGCGTGGCGACGCTGGGGGTGGTGAAGCGTGAGACCAACAGCTGGCTGTGGCCCACTGTGATGTTCGTCTACATGTTCGCTCTGGCCTATATCGCCGCCCTGATCGTCTATCAGGTCACCGTGGCGCTCGGCGGCGGGTAGAACGTTCCAAACACAAGTTAAGCGTGAGCTTTAACGGGGCGATAAACGGCCTGCGCGCAACCTCCGCTGGTGGGAGGCGTGATCATGGAAAAGATCCAAACCGAACGGCGGCGCAAGCCGCGCCCCAAGACCAGCGCCGAGGCCGTGGCCGAGCGCATCCGTCAAACCCTGCTGCTCTTCGGCGGTGAGGCGCATCGCCGGGAGGTCATCATGCAGATGGCCCGGGACTCCGGGGTCGATGTCCGCAACATCCCCGAGGAACTGGAGACGACGGTCATCACCAGTTTCGAGGCGGCGTGGAACGACGCGGAGAAGCGCGAGACCTTCGGCTTCACCCTGCGGTTCGGCGAGGGCTCCCACCGTTGGGGCGTCCGGATGCCGGAGACGGCGCACTAAGCGCCGGCCCGGCGTCGCCCGCCAAGGCGTTGGCCGCTGCCTGAAGGCGATTGAGCAACCGTTTGACCAACGCCACCTCGTCTGGCGACAGCCCGGCGATCAGCGCCGCCTCGTAGGCCAGCGCCAGCGGCGCGATCTCCGCGTGCAGGCGCAACCCCTCCAGGGTCAGGGCCAGGACGTGGGACCGCCCATCGGCGTGGTGATCGGAGCGCCCCAGCAGGCGGCGTTTGAACAGCCCCTGGGCCGCCCGGCTCACCGTCACCTTGTCCATGCCGGTGCGCGAGACAATGGCGCCCTGAGTCAGATCCAACTCCTCCGCCAGCACGCAGATCAGCCGCCACTGCGGAATGGTCAGGCCGAACCGGTCCTCATAGGCCCGGGCGATCAGGCCCGAGACCGCGTTGGAGGCCACCGACAACCGGTAGGGCAGATAGGCGTCCAGCTTCAGCCCCGTCGCGGCCGCGGTATCGGTGGGCTGGGACTGAACGGTCATCTGGCCGCGACCTCCTGTTCGATGGCGCCGAAGATGGAGTGGCGGCGCGCGTCGCGCATTTCAACCCGCACGCGATCTCCGACCCTGAGGAAAGGCGTCTTTGGCGCGCCATGCGCCAGGGTTTCGATGGTCCGCAACTCTGCGAGGCAGGAATAGCCGACACCACCTTCGGCCACAGATTTCCCTGGACCGCCGTCCGGGCCACGATTCGAGACCGTGCCAGAGCCGACGATGGTCCCCGCGCCCAGCGCCCGGGTCTTGGCGGCGTGGGCGATCAGGGTCCCGAAGTCGAAAGTCATGTCGACGCCGGCGTCAGCCTCCCCCAGGGGCTTGCCGTTCAGCTCCACTTCGAGCGCGCCCGTCAGTCGGCCGTCGGCCCAGGCGTCGCCCAGGCTGTCGGGCGTCACAGCCACGGGCGAGAAGGACGAGGCGGGCTTGGACTGGAAGAAGCCGAAGTTCTTGGCCAGTTCGTCGGGGATCAGGTTCCGCAGAGAGACATCATTGGCCAGCATCACCAGACGGATGGCGGCCAGGGCCTCCTCGCGGCTCGCGCCCTGCGGCACATCGCCGGTGATCACCGCGATCTCGCCCTCCATGTCGCAGCCCCAGGCCTCGTCGGCCAGCGGGATTGGATCGCGCGGCGCAAGGAAGCCGTCGGAGCCGCCCTGGTACATCAACGGGTCTGTCCAGAAGCTGGCGGGCATCTCGGCGCCGCGGGCCTTCCGAACCAGTTCCACGTGGTTCACATAGGCCGAGCCGTCCGCCCACTGATAGGCCCGCGGCAGGGGGCTCTCGGCGTCGTGCTCGTGGAAGCGCACCCGGGGGATCGAGCCGTGGTCCAGGCTCTCGGCCAGGCCCTTCAGCAGCGGCTCGCACCGCTCCCAGTCGTCGAGGGCCGCCTGCAGGGTCGGCGCGATATTGGTCGCCTCCACGCACCAGGCGAGGTCGGTGGAGACCACAACAAGGCGCCCGTCGCGCCCCCACTTCAGTGAAGCGAGCTTCATTCCTGGTCTCCCATCATTTCTGTTTTCGTTGAATCGCGGCGCGGAATGACGCGGGTCAGGCGCACTCCACGCTCATAGGCTTGCGGCTGGTAGACGACGACCTCGACGCAGACGTCACCCTTGGGCTGGTCGACCCAGAGGTAGTTTCGTTCAAACTGCGCGGAGCGGCCGGCCGGCGTGAAGCCTTCGTAGGTGTCGCCCCAAGGGGTGACCTGGGACAGGTCCCGCCAACCCAGCTCACAGGCCCTTGCCAGTTCTTCCTCGGCGGCGTCCGCCAAATCCTGCTGGCGGTCGACGCTGGGCATTCAGATACGCACGTCCATGGGGACGGCGGCGAGCGAGCGCTTGTTACGGTCGAGGGGGACGTTCACCTAGGCGGTCTTCCAGCTGTCGACATAGGCGGCATTCTCAACCGTTGCGGCGGCCTCGCCAACCTCCAACGGGTCGCGGGTGTCGATCATCACGGCATATTCATCGGTGGCCGGCTTCGGCTGGCTGAGCATGTTCTTCAGCGCCTTGGGGTGCGGGCCGTGGGTGAAGCCGGACGGATGGAAGGTCATCATGCCGGCGTCGATGCCGTCGCGGCTGAAGAAGTCGCCGGCGTGGTAGAACAGCACCTCCTCGTAGTCGTCATTGTTGTGGAAGAACGGCACCTTCAACGCCCCCGGGTCGGTCTCGAAGGGGCGCGGGGCGAAGGTGCAGACCACGAAGCGGTCGGAGACGAAGGTGGTGTGGACGCTGGGGGGCAGGTGATAGCGGTGGCTGACCACCGGCCGCAGGTCCTTCACGTTGAGGCGGACGGGCGCCAGGTCGCCGTGCCAGCCCACCGCGTCGATCGGATTGTAGGGATAGGTCACCACCGAGACCTGGCCGCGCTTCTTGATCTCCACGCGGTATTCACCAGGCTCCGCCTGATGGTCCCGAAAGGCTTCGTCCATGGCGGGAGTATCCAGCATGGCCGGGTCGAACAGGGCGTGGCCGCCCAGCATTCCCTTATCGGGCAGGGAGAAATGGGTGTTGGTGGCCTGGATCATCAGCACCGCCGTGGGCGCCGTGGGCGCCAGCCGCCACATGGTCCCGCGCGGCAGGTAGAGGTAGTCGCCGGACTCATAGGCGATGTGGCCATAGTCGCAGAACAGGTCCCCCTGCCCTTCATGGACGAACAGCAGCTGGTCGCCGTCGGCGTTGCGAGCGAGGGCCGGCATAGGCGCCGCCAGCTTCCAGAAGCGCATCTCCACGGCGGCGTTGTGCAGGACGATGGGCGCGCTCCAGGGGGAGCCGGGCGCCTCGTTCAGGCGGGCGAGGTCGAAGGCGCGGGGGCGCAGCGGGCCCTCGAAACTGGTCCAAGATGTTGGTGGCCGTGGATGGTGCAGGAAGGCCGCGGGACCGAAGAACCCCTCCTTGGAGACCTCCCGCTCGTAGGTGCCGGGGGGCATGTCGGCGTGGGCCTGGCGGGAGTGAACCCCTTGTGCGCCACGGATTGGGATCCAGTTGCGAGCCATCACGCCTCGTCCTTGTAGATGCCGACCGACATTGGCCGACTTTCGACCGACATAGACCGGTACATACCCGAAGTGTTGAAGCTCCAGGCCACGTCGCCATTGGGCGCGACGGCGATCACGCCGCCGTCGCCGCCGAGCGCGGTCAACCGACGTTGCACCACCTCATCGACCGCGGCCTGCAACGAAAGGCCCTTCAGCTCCACCAGGGCCGAGATGTCGCGCGCCACCGTCAGGCGGATGAAGTACTCGCCAGTCCCGGTGGCCGAAACCGCGCAGCCGGCGTTGGAGGCATAGGTCCCGGCCCCGATCAGCGGTGAGTCCCCCACCCGGCCCCAGCGCTTGCCGGTCGTACCGCCGGTGGAGGTGGCGGCGGCCACATCGCCGTGGATGTCCAGGGCCACCGCCCCCACCGTGCCGTGCTTGCCCTCGTCGTGGGCCAGCCCCTGGGCCGGGTCGGGCCGGTCGGCGCCGAGGGGCTCGGGCGGGATCGGCAGGTGCTCGGCCTTCAGGAAGTTGGTCAGGCTGCGCCAGCGCCGGGCGGTGTGGAAATGGAACGGCTCCACCAGTTCCTCACCCTGGTCGGCGGCGAAGTCGTCGGCGCCCTTGCCGATCAGCATGACGTGGCCCGACCGCTCCATGACCGCGCGAGCCAGGCTGATGGGATGGCGCGCGCGGGTGACGCCCGCAACTGCGCCGGCGGCAAGCGTCCGGCCCTCCATGATGGCGGCGTCCAGCTCGTTGCGGCCCTCCGCGGTGAAGACCGCGCCCCGGCCGGCGTTGAACAGGGGATCGTCCTCCAGCAGGCGGACGGCGGTTTCACAGGCGTCGAGGGCCCGGCCGCCGGCCTTCAGCACCTCGGCGCCGGCCTGGGTCACCCGCGCCAGGGCGGCGCGATAGGCGGCCTCCTGCTCAGGCTTGAGGTGGGCGCGTTCGATCACGCCCGCCCCGCCATGCACGACAATGGCCCATTTCGGCGGCAATCAGCCCTCCTTGGCCGGCAGCACCCCGCGGCGCACCTGGTCCAGTTCGATGGACTCAAACAGCGCCTTGAAGTTGCCCTCGCCGAATCCCTCGTTGCCCTTGCGCTGGATCAGTTCGAAGAAAATCGGGCCGATCATGTTCTCGGTGAAGATCTGCAACAGCAGACCCTGACCCTCGGTGGGCGCCCCGTCCATCAGGATCTGGTCGGCGCGCAGGCGCTGCAGGTTCTCCTCGTGCCCCTTCACGCGATCCGGGAGTTGCTCGTAATAGGTCTCCGGCACCGACTGGAAGCGGACCTCGCGGTCCCGCATGGCTTCCACCGCGTGGTAGATGTCGCCGGTCCCCAGCGCCACGTGCTGGATGCCCTCCCCGTGATAGTCCTTCAGGAACTCCTCGATCTGCGAGTGGTCGTCCTGGCTCTCGTTCAGCGGGATGCGGATCTTGCCGCAGGGACTGGTCATGGCCTTGGAGATGAGGCCGGTCTGGGCGCCCTCGATGTCGAAGTAGCGGATCTCCCGGAAGTTGAAGATGCGCTCATAGAAGTCGGCCCACTTGGCCATGTTCCCGCGGAACACATTGTGGGTCAGGTGATCCAGATAGGTCAGGCCGACACCGTTCCGGACTTCCGCCTCGGCTGCGCCGGCGATCGGGACGAAGTCGACGTCGTAGATCTCCTGGGCCCCATAGCGGTCCACCAGATAGAGGTTCGAGCCGCCGATCCCCTCGATGGCCGGGATGTTCAGCTCCATGGGGCCGACCGGGCCCAGAACCTGCTTGGCGCCGCGCTCAAGCGCCAGGGCCATCGCCTTGGCGGCGTCCTTGACCCGGAAGGCCATGGCGTTGGCCGAGGGGCCGTGGATCTGGCGGAAGTCGGCGGGCTGGCCGCTGGGCTCCATGTTCAGCAGGAAGTTGATGTCGCCCTGGCGCATGCGGATGACATTCTTCGAGCGGTGCCTGGAGACCGCCGTGAAGCCCATCTTCTCAAACAGACCCTTGAGGAGGTCGGGGTCGGGGGCGGTGAACTCAACGAATTCGAAGCCGTCGGTGGCCAACGGATTGTCGAACAGGTCACGGGAGGGGGCCTGGGCGTTCATCTGCGCACTCCTTCCAGGAGATATAGTATCATATGAAACCAAATGCCTGATCCGAGCCCAGGAGACAAGGGCGACGGGCGCTGGTAGCAAACGAGTGAACAGCCTCCTCGGATCGCCATGCTTCGCAAAATGTACGACTGGGTCATGAACCTGGCCGGGTCGCGCCACGCGCCCGTGATGCTGTGCGGCGTCTCCTTCGCCGAGAGTTCGTTCTTCCCGATCCCTCCCGACGTGATGTTGGCGCCCATGGTGCTGGCGCGGCCGGAGCGGGCCTTCTTCTATGCGGGACTCTGCACGATCTCCTCGGTGCTGGGCGGCTGTCTCGGCTATTTCATCGGCTACCATCTGGGCGACCTTGGCCACTGGCTGCTGGCCCTGATGGGCCACCCGGAGGGTGACACCGCCTTCAAGGCCTGGTTCGACGAGTGGGGCCTGTGGGTGATCCTGATCAAGGGTCTGACCCCGATCCCCTACAAGCTGGTTACCATCGCCTCGGGGCTGGCCGAGTTCTCCTTCGTGACCTTCCTCTGGGCCTCGGTGGTGACCCGCGGGGCGCGGTTCTTCCTCACCGCCACCCTGCTGAAATACTTCGGCCCGGCGGTCCGCGAGGAGGTCGAAAAGCGGCTGACCCTGTACACCGTGATCGGCCTGACCGTTCTGGTCGGTGGCATTGTTGCGCTGAAAGTCTTGGGCTGAGCCGGTTTTTGCGCTCATATCGCGCGCCATGATGCAGCTGATCCGCGCCGTTCTCGACCGTTGGGCCTTCTGGGCTCTGGGCTCGTCCGCCCTGATGCTGGCGATCGCCCACGCCTTCGAAACCTTCGGCGGCTACGCCCCCTGCACGCTCTGCCTGCGGGCCCGCGAGGTCTATTGGGTCGCGGGAAGCCTCGCCCTGATCGCCATCGTCGTCTGCAAGCTGCCACGCGGGGCCCGCTGGCGCGGGCTGTTCAACGCAGCCCTGGCCCTGGTCTTTGCGGTCGGCGTCGCCGTCGCCGTCTATCACGCCGGGGCGGAGTGGAAGTGGTGGCCTGGCCCCACGACCTGCGCGTCCACGGGGGCGGGGGTCAGCACTGAGGCCATGACCGACCTGCTGGGCGGCGCCAAGATCCGGCCACCGGCCTGCGACGAGGCCGCCTGGGTGTTCCTGGGCCTGTCCATGGCCGGTTGGAACGCGCTGATATCGCTGAAGCTGACGATCTACAGCGCCTGGGCGGCGCTACGCGACCGGCGCCGGCCATGAGCGACAAACCCGTTCCCCACCGCCCCGGACAGGGCGCCACCGCCGCGCGCCTGGCCGAAATCCTGCGGGTGGATCATGCCGGCGAGATGGCGGCGGTGCAGATCTATCGCGGCCAGCGCGCGGTGCTCGGCGCCTCCAAGGGCCATGAGCGCATCACCGGCCAGCTGGCGGAGATGGAGGGCCATGAAGCCGTCCACCTGGCCCGCTTCGACGCCCTACTCACCGACCACCGGGTGCGCCCCACCGCCATGACCCCGGTCTGGCGGCTGGCGGCCTTCGCCCTGGGCGCCGGCACGGCCCTCATGGGCGAGAAGGCGGCCCACGCCTGCACCGAAGCGGTCGAGGACGTGATCGAGCAGCACTATGCCGGCCAGGTCGCCGAGCTCACCGACCGCGAGCCCGAACTGGCCGCCGAACTCTCCAAGTTCCGGGACGAGGAACTGGCGCACCGCGACCACGCCGTCGAGGCGGGCGCCCGTGACGCGTTCGGCTATCCGATCCTGGCCGCCGTCATCCACGCGGGTTGCAAGGCCGCCATCAAGATCAGCGAGAAGCTATGACCGACGCGGAGATCGAAGCCCTGCGCCGTGGCGCCGAGGCGCCCGTCGCCGCGGGTCCCGCCGATATCGACGCCGCCGCTGACGATCTCAACGCCGCCTTCCGCACCGATCCTCAGTTCTGCTGGTTCCTGCGCGACGACGCCCAGCGCGAGGCCGCCCGCCTGCGCTTCATGAAGATGCTGCTCAAGGAGATCGCCCTGCCGACCGGCGAGGTGACCCGTCCCACCGGCGGTGGCGCGGTCTCCATCTGGATTCCCTCAGAAGCGCTCGGCCCCAACAGCTTGATGCAGGAACTGCGCGTCCTGCCCACCATCCTGCATGCCACCGGCCTGGGCCGGATCGGGCGCCTGTCGGCCATGCGCAAGATCATGGACGAACTGCATCCCATGGAGCGGCCCCATGCCTACCTGTGGTTCCTCGGCGTGCGGCCGGAGGCCCAAGGACTGGGGGTCGGTTCGCGGATGCTGAAGGCCGGTCTGGCCAAGGTCGACGCCGCGGGCCTGCCCGCCTATCTGGAATCCTCCAACGAGGCCAATGTGCCGCTCTACCGCCGCTACGGCTTCGAGGTGATGACTGAGTTCCGCGCCCGCGCCGACGCCCCGCCCGCCTGGGCCATGTGGCGCGAACCCCAGGCCGTGTGACCGGCCCGGCCCGCACACTGCTGCTCACCCGGGGCCTCCGCGCCTTCGGAGATGGCTTCGTCGCACTGCTATTGCCGGTCTATCTGACGGCCCTGGGATTCTCCCCGCTGCAGGTAGGGATGCTCACCACCGCTACCCTGCTGGGCTCGGCCGCTCTTACCCTCGCGGTCGGCGCCGTGGCGCACCGGGTCAGCACGCGGCGCCTGCTGATCGGCGCCTCGGCCCTGATGTGCCTGACCGGCCTGGCCTTCGCGGGGTTGGCGGGGTTTTGGCCCCTGGTGATCGTCGGCTGCGTCGGCACCCTCAACCCCTCCGGCGGCGACGTCAGCCCCTTCCTCCCCCTGGAGCAGTCGATGCTGGCGCACAGCGCGCCGGACGCCGAGCGCACCAGCCTGTTCGCCCGTTACAGCCTGACCGGCTCGCTGATGGTGGCGGGCGGGGCGCTGGCCGTGGGCCTGGCCGAACAGCTGGGCCGCCATTTCGCCTGGACCCATCTCGACATCGCCCGCGGCATGTTCGGGCTGTACGCTGTCCTCGGCCTGGTGGTGATGGTCCTTTACCGAGGGCTGCCGGCGGTGGAGAGCGACGCAGAGAAGGCCCGCCAACCCCTAGGCCCCTCCCGCAATCGGGTCTTCCTGCTGGCAGGTCTGTTCAGCATCGACAGCTTCGGCGGCGGATTCCTGGTCCAGTCGCTACTGGCCCTCTACCTCTTCCAGCACTACGGCCTGTCGCTGACCGCCGCGTCGGCCCTGTTCTTCTGGATGGGGGTCCTCACCGCCTTCTCGCAGCTCGCCTCCGGGCGGTTGGCGCGGAAGATCGGCCTGGTGAACACCATGGTCTTCACCCACATCCCGGCTAACCTCTGCCTGATGCTGGTGGCCTTCGCGCCCAACCTGACGGTGGCCATGGGGCTGCTTCTGGTGCGTTCCACCCTCTCGGCCATGGATGTGCCGGCGCGGTCCTCCTACGTGATGGCCATCGTCACCCCGCCCGAGCGCGCGGCGGCCGCCAGCCTGACCAATGTGCCCCGCAGCCTGGCCTCGGCGCTCAGCCCGTCGATCGCCGGCCTGTTGCTGACGCTGAGCCCCTTCGCCTGGCCCCTGCTGATCGGCGGCGGCCTGAAGATCGGCTACGACCTGCTGCTGCTCTTGATGTTCCGGACGGTGAAGCCGCCGGAGGAGATGAGCTAGCGCGTCCCAAGCGTCCGGCGGCCGAGGGCCAGCAGGACGGCGAGAACCGCCTCCACGGTCATCGGCAGCACCATCTCGGGCGCCAGCCCCTCCATCCCCGCCGTGATCAGCCGGCCCGTCAGAGCCAGGCTGACCAGCACCAGGGGGACGGTCACCAGCCGCCGGTCATTGCGGATCGCCGCGGCCAGGGCAAAGCCCCCCATGCCGCCGAAGAAGCCGCCGACATCGGCCCGCAAGGTGGCCAGGCCCAGGCCGCCGATGGGCGACAGGCCGAGCGTCGCGGCGGGAACCGCCGGGTCGACCCAGATCCTCAGGGCGCCGATCAGGGCGAGCACGCCGAGGGCGCCGACGAGCAGGCGGGGCAGGAGACGGAGCATGATAGAGTTCCAGATCGCTTGATTGTGGCGCGATACATGCCACTATTTACGCAAAGAGCGAAACCGGCAGGCGGCAAGACCCATGACCCTCACCTACGACCTCTACTGGTCCTTCCGCTCGCCCTATTCCTACATGATCATGCACCGGCTGACGGCGCTGGAGCGGGAGTACGACGTGGTCTGCAACGTGCGGCCAGTCTATCCCCTGGCGGTGCGCACGCCGGAGTTCTTCGACACCCGCGACCCGCTCTGGTTCAGCTACTTCTTCGCCGACATCCACCGCGAGGCGCAGTTTCTGGGCCTGCCCTTCCGCTGGCCCCGGCCCGACCCGGTCTACATGGACATGGCCACCCGGACCTATCCGAAGGAACAGCCGCACATCTACCGCCTGACCCAGATGGGGGCGCTGGCCGCCGAGCAGGGCAAGGGCCTGGCGTTCCTAGACGAGGTCAGCAAGACCATCTGGGGCGGCACGGTGGATGACTGGCACCTGGGGGATCACATCGCTCAGGCCACGGCGCGGGCGGGCCTGGATCCCGCCGCCTTCGCGGCCAAGGTGGACGCCGAGTCAGAACGCCTCGACGCGGTGATCGAGGCCTCCCAGGTCGCCCAGCGGGCCGCCGGCCACTACGGCGTCCCGATGATCGCCTTCAACGGAGAGCCGTTCTTCGGCCAGGATCGCTTCGACCAGTTCAAATGGCGGCTGGAACAGCAAGGGCTGACAGCGCGCTAGTCGCGGTCGGCGCGGCTCAGGCCCCGGAGCTGGCGACCCCGAGGGTGCGCTCCCGGGCGGCGCGCCATTCGTCGGCATAGTCGCAGTCGGCATAGTCGGCGAAATAGGGGCCGCCGCGCGTGAAGTGCGCGATCTTCGCCGCGGGATTGGGTGGGTACTCCCCCACCAGCCAGTTCCACTCCAGCGGCAGGCCGCCGATCTCCTCATCGCTGCGCAGCCACCGGAACTGATGCAGGTCCAGGCCGCTGGCGGTGTCGACATAGTCCGGGGTCAGGGCCCGGCAGCGCGCATTGTTGAACAGGACAACGCTGGACCAGTTCTTCTTGGGATAGGGCAGTTGCTGGGCGCCGAGAAACTTCACGCTGTCGCGGGGGGTGTAGTCGTGCTGGGCCACCATCACGGCGAAGCGCTCATCAGCCAGGGCGAACAGTTCGGCGATGTCGGCGCGGACCAGCATGTCGCAGTCCATGAACAGCGACCACCCCTGGCCCCCGGAGAGGTAAGGGGTCAGGAACCGGCTGAAGGAGAACTCCGTCGACTGCTGCGACACCCGCTGCCGGCTGTGCAGCCCGGACAGGGTGGACAGCACGATGGGGGTGATCCGGAGCGGACGCGACGCGTGATCGATCAGGCTCTGGCTAAGCACATGATAGGCGACGCGCTCGGCCACGTCGTAGCCGATATAGATGTCCAGCGTGGGCGGAAGGGACAACGCAAGCTCCAGGACGACGCTGGGGGGACGCCCCCGAACAGGCGCTATCCTTTTAGCGACGGCCAGCGAAACGCCAAGCTGGTCTCGCGAGACCTCACGCCTCGAGCTCGATGTCCCAATAGAGGTAGTCGAGCCAGCTCTGGTGCAGGTGGTGCGGCGGGAACTTGCGACCGCGTTCCTGCAGTTCGTGGGCGCTGGGGCGCCGCGCCTTGTGGCGCGGGAACATATGCGCCTCCTGCGGCGTGCGGCCGCCCTTGGTGAGGTTGCAGCGGGCGCAGGCGGTGACGATGTTCTCCCACGTCGTGCGCCCCCCACGCGAACGCGGCACCACGTGGTCGAAGGTCAGGTCAGAGCCCGAGTGGCAGTACTGGCAGGTGAAGGCGTCGCGCAGGAACAGGTTGAACCGCGTGAAGGCCGGCGGCCGGTCCTGTGTCACGTACTGCTTCAGCGACACGACGCTGGGCAGCTTCATGGCGAAGGACGGGGAGTGAATTTCCTGATCGTAGGTCGAGACCACGTCGACCCGGTCGAGGAAGACCGCCTTGATCACATCCTGCCAGGGCCACAGCGACAGGGGATAGTAGCTGAGCGGCCTGAAGTCCGCGTTGAGCACAAGGCAGGGCCAGCCGGATGGGGGGTGGGTCAACACCTTCATCGCCGGTCGTCCCGGTGCGCTACAGCGCCAGATGGGTACGCGTGGAAACTGAAGACGAAGCCCTCACTCTCAACCGCGCTATCGGCGAACCGGTTGGAGCCTTCAGGCCCCAGATTCCCGACGCAAGAGAACTATAGGAGAGATTCTGAGACATCGCCATGACGGCGCGGCCTGCACCCCGCTCGGACCCAAGAGTCAGACGAGCGGGGTGACGCTGGAGAGCATTAGGCGCCGACGATGGCGGTGGCGCCGGCCAGCATCACGCTGAGGGCGACGAAGGCGACGACGACGGTGGTGTCGAAGAATCGGGCGAAGGCGTGGTCGGCAAACATGGTCTTGGTTCCTATCTGCCGGAGCCCCCCGGCCGGGTTGTTCATGTGAACAACGCTAAGATAGCAATCATCTGAACAATGTATAGATACATTTTACAGTGTACGCTATGCATTTTCGCATAGGTAAGGCCGGCCGTAGGGCGCAATAAAAAAGGGCCCCCGGAGGGGCCCTTGCGATCAGGGATCGACTTTGTCTTCTAGGCGCCGACCACTGCGGTGGCGGCGGCGACGGTGAGGCCCAGGACCAGCAGGATGGCGGGGGCGATACGGTCGAAGAAGCGTTCGAAGCTTGCGAGAGACATGACACACACCTTGTAAGTTTGAACCCGCGGGGAGGCGGGGCGTTTGTTATTTGAACAATGCTAAGATAACAGCGATCTGAACGCCGTCAAGATGATCTTTACGCCGTCCAGATATACTTTTACAGTGAGTGCGATGAGAGAAACTGCAGCCGCCGAGCCCCGGCCCTATCACCACGGCGACCTCAGCCGCGCCCTGATCGACGCGGCCCGGCGTCTGTTGGAATCCGAGGGGCCATCGGCCCTGTCGCTCCGGGCCGTGGCGCGGGAGGCCGGCGTCAGTCCGGCCGCGCCCTATCATCACTTCAAGGACAAGGGTGAGCTTCTGGAGGCCGTGGCCACCGAGGGCTGGGACATGCTGAACGACTCGCTGTCGGCGGCCCGCAAGTCGGCGCATTCGGTCAAGGACAAGCTGACCGCGCTCGGGGTGGCCTACGTGGTCTTCGCCCGCCAAAACCCCAGCCTCTATCGCATCATGTACGATGGCTCGCGCAACAAGGAGGAATTGCCCTCGCACGTCCACATGGAGGACGACAGCGCCTATTGTCAGGTGCGCGACACCCTGGTGGAAGCCGGCGCCGACCCCGCCGACGAGATCGCTCTGGAACTCGCCACCACCGCCGCCTGGTGCGCCGCCCACGGCCTGGCCGAGATGGCCTCCTTCAAGCAGTTCGACACGCTGAAGACCGCGCTGGGCAGCGAGGAAGCCTTCCTGCGCGGCGTCTTCGAGCACATGAAGATTTTCGCCGACGACCACGGCAAGTAACATCCCAAATCCGCTCGTCCCGGCGAAGGCCGGGACCCAGATACATCCGCCGCGTTCCGGATTCCCGACCCAGGCCGCGCTCTGCGACCTGGGCCCCGGCCTTCGCCGGGGTGAGCGGAGGTGGAAGTGGCGATCATAGGGCTCTAGACCTGTCCCGTGACCGCCTTCACCACCCGCTTCGCCCCCTCCCCCACCGGGCTGCTGCACCGGGGACACGCCTTCTCTGCGCTCACCGCTCATGACGCCGCCCGCGCGGCGAACGGCGCCTTCCTGCTGCGCATCGAGGACATCGACGCCACCCGCTGCCGGCCGGCGTTCGAGGCCGCAATCTTCAAGGACCTGGCCTGGCTGGGCCTGACCTGGGAGCAGCCGGTGCGGCGGCAATCCGAGCACCTCGCAGAATACCAGGCGGCCATCGAGACCCTGGCCGCCCGAGGCCTGCTCTACCGCTGCTTCCGGACCCGCCGCCAGATCGCCGAGGCCATCGCCAGCGCGCCCCACGGCGCCATGGAGACCTGGCGCGGCGCGCCGCTCCCCGCCGACGAAGAGGCGCGGCGGTTGGCGGCCGGTGAGGCCTTCGCCTGGCGGCTGTCCCTGGAGGCGGCCTTGGCCCAGGCCGGTCCGCTGACCTTTGTCGAGGAGGGCTCAGGCCCGAACGGCGAGCGCGGCGCCATCACCGCCCGGCCGGAACTGGGCGGCGACGTGGTGCTGGCCAGGCGGGATGTCGGCGTCGCCTATCACCTGGCCGTCACCCTGGACGACGCCCTGCAGGGGGTGACCCACGTGATCCGTGGCCAGGACCTGTTCGAGGCCACCCACGTCCAGCGCCTGCTGCAGGCCTTGCTCGGCCTTCCCACACCGGTCTATCGCCATCATCGGCTGCTGACCGGCCCGGACGGCAAACGCTACGCCAAGCGCGACCACGCCCAGACCCTCGCCGACCTGAGGGCCGCCGAGGTGACGCCACAGCAGCTCCGCGCGGAGATGGGATTTTGACCGACCAGCCAGAGGATCGGGCCAAGGCGCTGGCCATGCTGCTGATGGGCGCCTGCGTCATCGGGGTCGGCCCGGTGCTGGTTCGGCTGTCGGAGACGGGGCCAGCGGCGGCGGGCTTCTGGCGTCTGGTCTTCGCCCTGCCGCTGCTGGCGGTCATGGCTCAGAAAGCCGGCGGCGGCATCGGCAAGGCGCCCCGGGCGGCTGTCCTGGCCGGCGTCGCCTTCGCCCTGGATCTCGGCTTCTGGCACTATGGCATCGCCTACACCTCTGTGGCCAAGGCGACAGTGCTGTCCAACCTGACCCCGGTGCTGGTGACGGCCTTCGCCTGGATCTTCCTCAAGCAGCGGCCCAGACGCCTGTTCCTCCTGGCCGTGGCCTTCGCGGTGGCTGGCGCCTGGACCATGGCCTTAACGAAGGGCGCGGGCTCGACCGGGGTGAACCCGCCCTTGGGGGACGCCCTCTCAGCGGCGACCGCCGTTTGGTACTCGATCTATTTCCTCTTGGTTTCCAGCGCCCGGCAGTCGATGTCGGCGACCCGGATCATGTTCTGGTCGACCCTGGTGGGGGCGCCGCTGATGCTGCTGGCGGCCCTGGGCTTGGGCGAGCAGGTCATTCCCGCCGGGATGGGCGGCTGGGCCGCCTGCGCGGGCCTCGGCTTGATGCACGTCGCGGGTCAGGGCTCCATCGCCTGGGCGCTGGGGCGCCTGCCGGCCGCCACCGCTTCCGTTGTGGTCTTGGTTCAGCCCGTGGTGGCCGCCGTCCTGGGCTGGATGCTGTTCAACGAACTGCTGGGAACCTGGCCCGCCGTCGGCGCGGCGGTGGCCCTGGCCGGGGTCGTGCTCGCCCAGTGGGCCAGCCGGCCAAAGCCCGCCTAGAGATCCCAGGCCCTCCGGGCGGCCTCGATCCGCGCCAGCTTGGCGTGGAAATCGGTCCAGTCGTCGTCGTCGGCGATGCCACCCCAGATGGCCTCGATCTCGTCGATCAGCAGTTCTTCCGGTTCGGCCTTGGCGAAGTAGGGATCGAGCAGACGGCCGGGCCGCTCGGGCTCAGTCTCGGCCACCCGACGGCGGAAGTCGGCGAAGGGCTGGCCCCCGTAGATGTCGCCGCGTGGGCTGGCCATTGCGCGGCCCACGTCGCCGCAGAACCAGTCAAAGAAGAAGGGTTCCCAGCGCAGCCCCTCACCCCCGGCCGCCAACGCCGTGAAGGCCGCGTTGACGAGGCCGGCGTCCAACTCCCGGCCCCGGCTCTTGAGGCCGAGGCGGCGCAACATGGCCGCCGCCAACCCGCCGCGATAGGCGTCGGCAAAGCCGTTCAGGGCGTCCACCAAGGGCTGCTGATCGCCCACCATGGAGAGGCAGCCGCCCAGATTCTGCAGGTTCCAGAACACCGCCTCAGGCTGGCGGCCGAAGCTGTAGAGGCCTTGGCTGTCGAAGTAGGCGGCGACGAAGTTGGGGTCGTTGTGCGGCAGGAACCGGTAGGGGCCGTAGTCGAAGCTCTCCCCGGTGATGTTCATGTTGTCGGTGTTCAGCACCCCGTGGACAAAGCCCGCCGCCATCCAGGAAGCCGCCAGTGTCCCGGCCCGCTCCACCACCGCGGTCAGCAGGGCCGAGGTGCGGTCGGGGGCCTTGTCCAGCTCGGGGTAGTAGGTCTCGATGACGTAGTCGACGAGGCGGACGATCTCGCGCGGTTGTTCCAGGAAGGCCTGTCGCTGGAAGGTCCCAAAGCGGATGTGGCTATGGGACAGGCGGGTCAGGACCGCAGACCGCGTCGGGCTGGGCTCGTCGCCGCGCTCCAGGGCCTCGCCGGTCTCGATCAGGGAGAAGGACTTCGAGGTGGGGACGCCCAGGGCCTCCAGCATGGCGGTGGCCAGCACCTCGCGCATGCCCCCCTTCAGGGTCAGGCGGCCGTCGCCGGCCCGCGACCAGGGCGTGGTCCCCGAGCCCTTGGTCCCCAGGTCCAGCAGGCGGTCGGTCCCGACCTCCCTGAGTTGGGCGAAGGTGAAGCCGCGACCGTCACCGAGGTCGGGGTTGTAAACCCGGAACTGGTGGCCGTGATAGCGCTGCGCCAGTGGCGTTTCGAGGTTGCCGGGCAGCGGTTGAAAGCGGCCGAAGTGGGCCACCCACTCGGCGTCGCTCAGGGTGTCCAGGCCGACCGTGGCGGCGGCCCGGTCGTTGCGGAACCGGAGAAGGGTCTGGGGAAAATCAGCCGCCGCGACAGGGTCGGCGAACTCAGGGCCGAGCTCGGGCAGGCGTGGGTCTGGGCGGTAGGCGGACGAGACGGGCATGACCGCCAGATGGAGCCGAAAACCGTCGGCGGCAAGCGTGGTTGTGATGCGCTGGTCACGCCAGCCATGCTACCGCTCGACCATGGCGCGTCGCATCACCCTCGATTTCCTGAAGACCGAAGCCGCCTCGGGCATGATCCTGGCGGTCGCCGCCCTGGCGGCGGTGCTCCTGGCCAACTCCCCGTGGTCACAGCACTATTTCGGCTTCATCTCCCACGAGTTCACCATCCAGGTGGGCGCCTTCGACGAAACCCGCTCGGTGACGGACTGGGTGAAGGAAGGCCTGATGGCCATCTTCTTCTTCGTCGTGGGGATGGAGATCAAGTTCGAGATCCTGCGGGGCGAACTGTCCAATCCCCGGCGGCTGGCCCTGCCGGTCCTGGCGGCGATCGGCGGGCTGGCGGTCCCCGCGGGGGTCTATCTGGCGCTGAACCTGGGAGCCGGCGGATCACCGCAGGGGTGGCCCACGACGACGGCGACCGACATCGCCTTCGCCCTGGCGGCGCTGGCCATCGTGGGCAAGAGATTGCCGCCCTCGCTGCGGGTTTTCCTGCTGACCCTGGCCATCGCCGACGACCTGGCGGCCGTGCTGCTGATCGCCCTGCTGTTCACCGCCAAGGTCAACCTGCTGGCGCTCGGGGGAGCGATATCGACCCTGGCCCTGATGTTCCTGCTGGGGCGCTGGAGGACCGCGCCCTACTTCTTCTACGCCTGCTGTTTCGTGCTGATCTGGGCCTTCACCCTGAAGAGCGGGATCAACACCTCGCTGGCCGGGGTGGCCGCGGCCATGACCGTGCCGATCGAGCCGCGCCGCGCCGGCCAAGGCGGGGTGCTGCACTACTTCATGGGCAGCCTGCACGGCTATGTGGCCTTCCTGATCCTGCCGCTGTTCGCCTTCACGGCGGCGGGGTTCAGCTTCAGCGGGCTATCGCTGAAGGAGCTGTTCAGCCCGGTGGCCCTGGGGGTGGCGCTGGGGCTGTTCGTGGGCAAGCAGGTGGGCGTGTTCGGGGCCGCGGCCCTGGCCATGGGGCTGAAGCTGGCGCGGCGGCCAACGGGGGCCAAGTGGATCGAGCTCTATGGGGTGGCGGTGCTGTGCGGGGTGGGCTTCACCATGAGCCTGTTCATCGGCGCCCTGGCCTTCAGCCCCGGGGACGTGGCGGCCCAGACCGAGGTCCGGCTCGGGGTGATCGTGGGGTCGCTGATGTCCATGGTCCTGGGCATGGGGTTGCTGGTCTGGTCCCAGGCGCGGCGCAATCTAGAGCAAGGCTGAGGCCCAGGTTTCGTCGTCGCGGGGGGCGGCCAAGACCGGGACCTCGCCCGCGAACCGGGCGATGGCGGCCACCGTCTGGGGGAAGTCCGGCGCGTCGGGATCGGCGCTCTGGCTGACCACAATCCCAAGCACCGCAAGGCCTCGTGACCGCAGGACCTCCAGGGCCGTAAGCGTATGGCTGACCCCGCCGAGATAGGCGCCGCCCACCAGGATCGTCGGCAGGCCAAGCGCCAGCTGCAGGTCCAGGCCCGTGGCGTCCTCGGCCATCGGGCTCATCACGCCGCCGGCGCCCTCCACCAGAAGCAGGTCGGCGGTCTGCCGCTCCAACACCGGGCGGCAGACGGCCAGGAGGTCGGCCAGGGTCAGGGTCACCCCCTCCAGCCGGGCGGCCATGGGGGGCGACAGGGCGGCCTCGAAGCGCAGCGGGGACATGGCCTCCAGGGCCTGGTCGGTCAGGTCCCGACCGAGGGCCGCCAGCAGGCGTCCGGGATCACTGGTGACGGCCACGGATGGAAGATAACCCGATACGACGGGCTTGAAGGCCTCGACAGACCAACCCTTGACGCGCGCGGCCTTCAGGATCGCGCAGGCGGCCCAGGTTTTTCCCACATCCGTATGGGATCCGGCGATGAAGACGGCCCTCATGCGGCCAGACCAACAATGGCCGACACCAGACCGTCGATGTCCCGCGCGGTGTGGCCGGCGGTGAAGGCCAGGCGCAGGCGGGCGGTCCCGGCCGGGACGGTTGGGGGGCGGATAGCGACGGCGAGGAAGCCTTGCGATTCAAGCGATTGGGCGGCAGCCAGCGCGCGGTCGGCCTCGCCCATGAGGATGGGAACCACGGCGGAGGTGGCCTCCGGTAGGTTCAGGGCGCGGGTGAAGCGCCGCGCGTTGGCCAGCGGACGGCCGACCAACGACGGGTCGGCGGCGATCACGTCGAGGGCGGCCAGGGCGGCGGCGGCGTTGGCGGGCGGCAGGCCGGTCGTATAGACGAAGGTCCGGGCGCGGGTCTTGATCAGGTCGATGACCGGGGCGCTCGCGCAGACATAGGCGCCGTAGCCGCCCAGCGCCTTGGAGAAGGTGCCCATGGCCAGATCGATGTGGGCGGTGGGATAGACCGAGCCCGAGCCTGCGCCGCCCTCCCCCACCACGCCCAGGCCGTGGGCGTCGTCCACCAGCAGCCAGGCGTCGTGCGCGCGGGCCAGGTCGCTGATCTGATCCAGCGGGGCCAGGTCGCCGTCCATGGAGAACACCCCGTCGGTGGCGATCAGGCAGCGGGCCGCGGCGCCGCGATGGGCGCCGAGCTGGGCCGCCAGGTCGGCCATGTCGTTGTGGCGGAAGGCCAGCACCGTGGCGCCGGACAGCTGGGCGCCCGACCAGATGCAGGCGTGGGCCAACTCATCGGCCAGGATCAGGTCGCCTGGCCCCATGACGGTGGGGATGATGCCGGTATTGGCCAGGTAGCCGGAGCCGAAGACGCAGGCGGCCGCCTTGCCCTTCAGGGCCGCCAGCCGGGCCTCGAGCTCGGCGAAGATCGGATGGTCGCCGGTCACCAGCCGCGAAGCCCCGGCGCCCGCGCCGTAGCGCTCGACCGCCGCGACGGCGGCGGCCTTCACCGCCGGGTGGTGCGACAGGTTCAGATAGTCGTTGCAGGAAAACGACAGTAGCCGCCGCCCGCCCCGCTCCACCCAGAGCCCGTCGATCCGGTCGGTGGGGACCAGCCGCCGGCGCAGGCTGCGGCCCTCCAGCTGATCGAGCTTCTCGGCGGCGAAGGCGGTGAGGCTGTCGGTCATGGGGCGCCGATATGCACCGGGCGGCGGGCGCGGGGAAGGCGTGATCGGCCCACAAGATAGTGACATATCAGACGCCAAAATTTACTCGTGATTGACGGCGTCGCCCCATATTGGGTCGTGGCATAGTATTCCGCCCGGAGTCCCCCGCCCATGTCATCTGTCCCCCGGCTGGCCGACGATCTCTCGACCTTCTTCGATGTGTCGCTGGACATGCTGTGCATCCGCGACATGGCCGGCCGCTTCGTGCGGGTCAGCCCGTCCTGGACCGCGGTGCTGGGCTGGAGCGCCGAGGAGCTGGTGGGCAAGCCGCTGCTGCCCTTGATCCACCCGGACGACGTTGCGGCCACGGCCGACCTGATGCAGGCCATCAATGCGGACGGCTCGATCGTCGGCTTCGTGAACCGCTACCGCCACAAGGACGGCCGCTATCGGCAGCTGGAGTGGCGGGCGCGGCTGTCGGGGGACCAGGTGTTCGCCGTGGCCCGCGACGTCACCGACCGGCTGACCGCCGAAGCCGAGATGAAGGCGGCCCATGCCGCCGCCGAGGCCGCCAACCAGGCCAAGACCGACTTCCTGGCCAATATGAGCCACGAGATCCGCACGCCGCTGAACGGGGTGATCGGGGTGGCCGCCGCCCTGGCCCAATCGGAGCTCTCCCCCGGCCAGCGGGAGATGGTGGGGCTGATCGAGACCTCGGGCCTGACCCTGGAGCGGCTGGTCTCCGACATCCTGGACCTGTCGAAGATCGAGGCCGGCCGACTGGAGATCGAGGCCGCCCCCTTCGACCTGGCCGACGCGCTGGAAGGCGTGCTGCACATCAACCGGCTGAAGGCCGATGAGAAGGGCCTGACCTTCGACGCCGACTTCGACGAGGCGGCGCGGGGCGAGTTCCTGGGGGACGCCACACGCCTGAAGCAGGTGGTGGGCAACCTGCTCTCCAACGCCGTGAAGTTCACCGACCAGGGCGGGGTGCGGTTGCGGGTCAGCCTGACTCAGGAGGGCGACGCCCCGGCCCTGATCACCTGCGAGGTGCGCGACACCGGGGTAGGCTTCGACGCCCAGGCGGCCGCCAACCTCTTCCAGCGCTTCAGTCAGGCCGACGCCACCATCACCCGGCGGTTCGGCGGCACGGGCCTGGGCCTGTCGATCTGCAAGGCCATCGTCGAGATCATGGGGGGCGAGATTTCCGCCAGCTCGGAACCGGGGCGCGGCAGCCTGTTCCGCGCGACCTTCCCCCTGCCCCGGGTCCGCGACCTGGCCGACTATGACGCGCGGCCCGCCAACGATACCGCCGAGACGCCCCTGGCCCGGGTCGACGCCCTGCGGGTGCTGCTGGCCGAGGACCACCCCATCAACCAGAAGGTCGTGCAGCTGATCCTCGCGCCGCTGGGGGCGCAGATCACCGTGGCGGAGGACGGGGCCCAGGCCCTGGCCGCCTTCAAGGTCGATGTCTTCGACCTGGTGCTGATGGACATGCAGATGCCGGTGATGGACGGCCTGACCGCCACCATGGCCCTGCGCGACGAGGAGCGGCGGCGCGGGGGGCCGCGGACCCCGGTGATCATGCTGAGCGCCAACGCCATGACCCAGCACCGCCGCGACGCCATGGCCGCCGGCGCCGACCACCACATCGCCAAACCCATCACCGCCCACCTGCTGATGGACGGCATCGAGGCGGTGTTCGAGCGGGTCGGGGCGGAGGCGGTGGGGTAGCGGGGGCGTTGCATGCGGGTGAGCTCCTGCGGCAAGCTGGTCCAATGCCAGCCTCCAAACCCACCCGCGCTCGGGCGCTGCGGGCAAGAGCGCTCTACACTGAAGTCAGGCTGTGGGACCTGCTGCGAGGCCGCCGCCTGGACGGCCAGAAGTTCCGCCGACAGGTCGCGGTCGGGCCCTATGTCGTCGATTTCGTCTGCCTTGAACGGCGGCTCATTGTCGAGGCTGACGGGCCTTTGCATGACGCGATCCGCGACATCGCCCGCGATGACTGGCTGGGGCGTCAGGGGTTTCGCGTGCTGCGATTGGACAACACGCGCATCAACGAGCACCCGGAGCTTGCGATGGATGATATCCGCAGGGCTCTGGGCGAACCGCCCAACCTGTCGGGTCCGTTGGCTGAATCCTAGATACCCTTCTCCCCTTGCGGGAGAAGGTGGCCGGTCAGCGACCGGTCGGATGAGGGGTCGCGCTCCCCTCTCCGTTCACTTTGAAACGTCCTAGCCCGATAGGTCTATCGACCCCTCATCCGACCCTGCTCCGCAAGGCCACCTTCTCCCGCAAGGGGAGAAGGATTTCACTTGATCGACCGGGACCTGAACTCACCTCAGGTGCTCAGGTCTGATCCACCGTTCGTGTCGTTCGTGAGGTTCGTGGTCAATCTCATGGGCCTCCGCGGCGTCGCCGCTGGAAGAATGGAACCACGAACCTCACGAACGACACGAACGGGGTTCTGATCGAAGGTCCATGATGACTCTGGGTCCCGGCCGTCGCCGGGGTGAGCGGTGTTGTCACCGATGCGCGGCCAGCAAATCGGTCCAGCGCCAGGTCCCGGATCCCAGGGCCAAGCCCGGGCCGAGGCGGTGCGGCGCTACATGAGCCAGCAGGGCGTCGCCCTGAACCGCATGGCCACCATCTCCGACGGCGAAGCCACCCCAGTGGCCGACAACACCACCCCCGAAGGCCGGGCGCAGAACCGCCGCGTGGCCATCGTGGACCTCAGCTAGCGGGCGACGGCGCGGCGGCCAGGGTGCGGGCCGCCGTGTGGGGGGAGGTCGTCACTTCGTCCCATCGGATGCACAGTCGCTTGGTGGGAGCGAGTCGCGACGATGCGTGTCTATCACTTCGTCAATGCTGGATATGGGCTTCAAAACATACAGCGACGCCGGCTCAAGATCGCGACCATTGAGGATCTCAACGATCCCTTCGAACTTAGGGCGATGGTCCTTAGTACCGCTCACAAGCGTTGGGCAATTGGCGAATGGAGGAGGGACATCGCGAGCAAGGTCGGACTGCTTTGCTTTAGCACCAGCTGGCGAAATCCAGTCCAGTGGAGCCACTACGCCCACCATCACACAGGGTTGTGCTTAGGGTTCGACATACCCGAAAAATTTCTGATGCCAGTTACCTACCAGGCGAAGTTGCATCCAGACCTCATCACCCCAGCACTCAATCGCGCTGAGATGGGAGAGGGCGCGGTCCTCAAGCTGCTATCCACGAAGTATTCGCACTGGCGTTACGAGCGCGAGATCAGGATGTTCATGGACCTTGAGGTCGCACAGACCGAAGGGGCGCTTTATTTTCATCCATTCGACGACGAGATGAGGCTGACCGAAGTAATTATTGGCGCTCAATGCACCATCAAGAGAGCCGCCTTGGCTGATGCCCTTGGAGACCTCGCTGGTGAGGTGGCGACGGAAAAGGCAAGACTGGCCTTTAGGTCGTTCAATGTCATCCGGCAGAGAAAGGCAGATCTCTGGGATTAGCCGAGCCGTATGCCACACACTCTCGCGGGCCGTGTTCTCGTTGCTCGCTTCTCCACCTACAGCCCCTTCTCCAGAAACACGTTCGTCTCGTGCTCCCGGTGCTGCGCGAAGGCCGCGCGCTGGGTGTAGCCGGTGCGGGCGTAAAGCTTGAGCGCCGCGGGCTGCCGCGGGCCGCAGCGGAGCAGGAGCGTCGTGGCGCCTCTTGCGCGCGCCTCCGTCTCCAGGGCCGCCAGTATCTGGCCGGCGAGGCCCAGGCCGCGGTGGGCGGGGCGGACGTACATGCGGACAATCTCCAGGGTCTGCGGATCCTCCATGGGGGCCAGGCCGCCGCAGGCCGCGGGGACGCCGTCGATGCGGGCGACAAGGAAGGCGCCGAAGGCCGCCAGGCTGTCTGTGGTCCAGGGGGCCGGCGGGTCGTCCTCGTCCTCGGGATAGAGGTCTTCCAGATAGGCCGCGAGTTCAGCGAGCATCTCCGCGACGTCCGGGGCGCGGGGATCTTCGGAGGCGAGGGTGGGCGTCATGAGGCGAAGGTGCATGGCGCCGGGGGCGGTGTCACGCGACGGTGGCGCTTGATCACCGGGGGCGCCGCGATATGGTCTGGCCATGACCCCGATCCTCATCATCGACCTTCAGACCGGCATGTTCGACGGGGTGAACGAGCCGCCGCTGCATGACGCCGACACCCTGGTGGCGCGGACGCGGGCGGTGATGGCCTGGGCGCGGGCGGCAGGCCATCCGGTGGCCTTCGTGCGGCACGACGGCAAGCCGGGTGACGGTCTGGCGCCCGGCAAGCCCGGCTGGCCGGTGTGGCCGGCCCTGGGCCAGGCCGAGGACGAACCCACCTTCAGCAAGAGCGTCGGCGACGCCTTCAGCAATCCCCAGCTGGGCGCCTGGATCGACGCCCAGGGCGCGGGCGAAGTGGTGCTGCTGGGCGCCCAGACCGACCAGTGCGTGGCCGCCACCGTGAAGGGCGCGCTGGCGGCGGGGCTGAAGGTCACCGTGGTGGCTGACGCGCACGGCACCTGGGACTGGGCCGGCGAGACCGCGCCGCAGATCATCGCCCGGCACAACGGCGCCTTCGCCGAGGCCGGCGCGCGGGTGGTTTCCACCGCCGAGCTGACGGGGGGCTGACCCTGCCGCAATCAGTGCTAGCCTGCCCCCAACAACAGAGATCAGGGAGGGCGGCATGGGCGCGCTGGTGAAGGTTTCCGACGACGGGCATGTGCGGACGATCGCGCTGAACCGGCCGGAGAAGAAGAACGCGCTGAGCCAGGAGCTGGCCTGGGGCGTGGTGGCCGCCGTCGACGAGGCGGCCAAGGACGACAATGTCTGGGTCGTGGCCATCACCGGGACCGGCGACGCCTTCTGCGCGGGGCTGGACCTGTCGGGCGCGCCGCCCTATTCCCCGCATCCGGCGATGACCGCCCAGTTGGACGACATCAGCTGGGTCGGCCAGTTCCTTCTGTCGATCCGCAAGCGCTGCGACAAGCCGGTGGTGGGCGGGATCAACGGGGTGGCGGTGGGCGCGGGCCTGGGCCTGGCCATGGCCACCGACGTCCGGCTGATCAGCTCCAACGCCCGGCTGATGGCCGGCTACACGCGGATCGGCGGCTCGCCGGACGCGGGCCTGACCATCACCCTGCCGCAGGTGATGGGCTATGAGAAGGCCATGCGCTTCATGATGGAGAACCGCACCGTCACCGGGGCCGAGGCCCTGGACTGGGGGATGGCCGGCGAGGTGGTGGATCCCGCCGGCTTCGACGCCCGGCTGGCGGAGTACTGCGCCTCGCTGTGCGAGTGGTCTCCCATCACCCTGCGGCTCTTGAAGCGCGGCATGGTGAAGTCCTCCGAGAGCCACGACATGGAGCAGCAGCTTCGCTACGAGGTCTCCAACATCGGCCGGGCCTTTTCCAGCCAGGACGGCAAGGAGGCCCGCGCGGCCTTCCTGGAAAAGCGCAAGCCGGTGTTCACCGGGCGCTAGACGCGGCGCGGTCAGCCGCGCGCCGTCACCTCCTGCAGGGCGCGGGCGAGGTCCTCCTGCAGGAAGGGCTTGGCCAGCCTCGGCAGGTTGGGATCGGAGCCCACCGGCAGTTCGGCATAGCCGGTGGCCAGGATCACCGCGACGCCCGGATGGCTGGCGCGGATCTCGTCGGCCAGTTGCAGGCCGGTGACCTGGGGCATGGCGTAGTCGGTGATCACCAGGTCAATCGCCTCACGCTTGAGGGCGGCGAGGGCGTCACGGGCCGAGATCGCCGGGAAAACCACATGGCCGAGGTCCTCCAGCATGGCGACGGTGTTCAGCAGCACCAGGCTATCGTCATCCACGGCCAGGACGGTCAGGGGTCCGATCGGGTGGATCTCCTGGGCCGCGCCGGTTCCGACGAAGACCTGGCGCTCTTCGCCGTCCGCCACCTGGGGCAGCCAGAGTTCGACGGTGGTCCCCTCCCCCACCTGGCTGCGCAGCACCATCCGGCCTCCGGACTGTTCGGCCAGGCCGTGGATCATGGAGAGGCCAAGCCCCGTCCCCTTGCCGATCCCCTTGGTGGTGAAGAACGGCTCGGCGGCGCGGGCCAGGATCTCGGGATCCATGCCGTGGCCCGTGTCGGAGACGGTGAGGCGCACATAGTCCCCGGCCGGAAGCCCGACGTCGGAATTGGCCGCCAGGGTCTGGGGCAGCCCCTCGATGCGGATGGCTCCGCCATCCGGCATGGCGTCGCGGGCGTTGACCGCCAGGTTCAGCAGGGCGTTCTCAAGCTGGTTGGGGTCGGTGAGCACCAGGGCCAGACCGCGGGGGAAACGGGTTTCGATCCGCATGGCCGGACCCAGGGACCGCTGCAGCAGACCGGTCATGCCGCGCACCAGGGCCGCCAGATCGACCGGATCGAGCTTCAGCGCCTGCTTGCGGGCGAAGGCCAGCATGCGCTGGGTCAGGGCCGCGCCGCGCTGGGCGCCCTGCATGGCGTTGTCGATCAGCGGGGTGATGCGGGGATCGTGCGGCAGGCGCTTGCGGACCAGTTCCAGACTGCCCAGCACCGCCATCAGCAGGTTGTTGAAGTCGTGGGCGACGCCGCCGGTCAGCTGGCCGATGGCCTCCAGCTTCTGGGACTGCAGCAGGGCCTCGCGGGCGGTCTCCAGCGCCTCCTGCGACGCCCGGCGCTCGGTGATGTCGCGGGTGATCTTGGCGAAACCGATCACCTGGCCCGCGTCGTCGCGGATCGGGTCGATGATCACGTGGGCCCACATCCGGGTCCCGTCCTTGCGGACCCGCCAGCCCTCCTGCTCGTAGCGCCCCTCTCCGACGGCCCTGGCCAGGGCGCGGTCGGGCAGGCCGGCGGCGCGGTCCTCCTCGGTATAGAAGCGAGAGAAGTGCTGGCCGATGATCTCGGCGGCGACATAGCCCTTGAAGCGCTGCGCGCCGGGATTCCAGCTGGTCACCCGACCCTGGGCGTCCAGCATGTAGATGGCGTAGTCGGTGATGGCGTCGATCAGCAGCCTGTAGCGGCTCTCGTCCGTGACCGCCGCCGGTCCCTTGTCCATCTAAACGCCCCCTCAACCGCTCAGAAACGGACGAGGGCGGACAAGGTTCCGTCCGCCATGACCTGACCTAGGCGGCGGGCGGCGGGGCGCCGGGGCGCACGCCGAGCTCGGCCAGCCGGGCCAGATAGGCCTCGGTGCGGGCGGTCAGTTCGCCGATGCCGGCCAGGACCTGCGGCCGGGCGCTGACCTTCTCCGGCACGATCACGCCGGCGCCCGACTTCTCCAGCAGGCCGCGCTCCATCAGGCGGCGGACGTGGCGCCGCGTGGTCTCGTAGGGCAGGTTCAGGGTCTTGGCGACCGCATAGACCGAGACCGGCTCCCGCTCGCTGTCCCTCGGGCCGACCGGGATGTCGGGATAGCCGCTGGGATCGTAGGCGTGCTGCTCGATATTGACGAAGGACACCGCCCGCATGACCAGGGCGGCCAGGGCGTCAACCTCAAGGGTACGTCCGATCAGAGCGATAACGTCCAGGAAGTAGTTGACCCCCAGGCGCACCACCTGGCGGCTGACATCCCCCGGGGGCGGCACGGACGGCACGGCCGCGTAGCCGCCAGCGGTGTTCACCAGGTCCTGGGTCAGGCTCCAATGGGCCTGCACAGCCTCCAGCATGCCGGGGTGAAGGAAGGCGGTGTTGGGGATGATCAGCCCGCCGGGGACGCTTTCGCACAGGCCGTCCTTGCGCAGCTTGGCTGCGTGCCGGCGGACCGTCTCGTAGGGAATCCCCAGTTCCTTGGCGATCGCGTAGACGGTGACCGGCGTACGCTCACTGTCGGGCGGCACGGCGTCCATGGCGGCGTAGCGCATGGCCCGGACCGGATCCATGGTGAAGTTGCGCATGTTGGCCCGGGCGATGGACAGGAAGGTGAGCGTGGTGACCAGGTCGCGGTCGACGGCGTGGTCCAGCAGCCGCACGATGTTGAGGAAATACTCCGCGCTCTGCCGGGCGGTCAGTCGACGGCTGTCGAGCGCCGAGGAAGCCGAATCTTGAGGCGGGTGAATCATCGGGTGAACTTAGGCTGCGTCGGGGACCGGGTACACAATGTGGGTATCAGGGGTTGTGGTGTGGGAGGTTGGTGGCTTGCCAGGGGCGGGCGGCGCTCACTACGACCCTGGCGACCCCGCAGAGGATACCCCCCATGCCCCAATGGCTCACGGACGGCGCGCCCCATGTCTGGCGGCCCTATTGCCAGATGAAGACCGCCCCGGCGCCGCTGGCGGTGGCGCGGACGCACGGCGCGCGGATCATCCTGGAGGACGGACGCGAGCTGGTGGATGGCATCGCCAGCTGGTGGACGGCCTGCCACGGCTACAACCATCCCCACATCCGGGCGGCGGTCACACAGCAACTGGAACGGGCGCCGCACTTGATGTTCGGCGGCCTGGCCCACGAACCGGCCTATCGGCTGGCGGCGCGGCTGGCCGCCTTGCTGCCCGGAGACCTGGATCACGTGTTCTTCGCCGAGAGCGGGTCGGTGGCCGTCGAGATCTCCATGAAGATGGCCCTGCAGTTCTGGATCAACCGGGGCGTGGCGGGTCGGACGAAGTTCGTCAGCTTCCTGGGCGGCTATCATGGCGACACCCTGGCCACGATGACCATCTGCGATCCCGAGGAAGGCATGCATGGCCTGTTCGCGGGCGTCATGCCGGCCCAGCACGTGGTCGCCCTGCCCCGCGACGCCGAGAGCGAGGCGGCGTTGGATCGGCTGCTCACCGAGAAGGGGCCGGAGATCGCCGCCCTGATCGTCGAGCCGCGGGTGCAGGGCGCCGGCGGCATGTTGCTGCACGACGACAGGGTGCTGGCGACCCTGCGCCGGCTGGCCGACAAGCACGGCCTGCTGCTGATCTTCGACGAGATCTTCACCGGCTTCGGGCGGACCGGCGACCTGTTCGCCTGTTCGGGCTCGGGCGTGATCCCCGACATCGTAACCCTGTCCAAGGCCCTGACCGGCGGCACCCTGCCGCTGTCGGCGGCCATCGCCAGCCGCAAGGTGTTTCAGGCCTTCTGGTCCGACGATCCCGGCGCGGCCCTGATGCACGGGCCCACCTACATGGCCAACCCGCTGGCCTGCGCGGCGGCCAATGCGTCGCTGGACCTGTTTGAGAGCGGCAGCTGGAAAACGGACGTGGCGCGGATCAACGCGGCGCTCGTGGAGGGGCTGGAGCCTTGCCGAAAGGCTCCCGGCGTCGTGGATGTCCGCACCCTGGGCGCCATCGGGGTCGTGGAGTTCGAGACGGCCGTGGAGTCCGGTGACCTCTGCGTGAAGTTCGCCGAGCGCGGCTGCTGGATCCGCCCCATGGGCAAGGTCGTCTACCTGACCCCGCCCTTCGTGACCTCGGACGCGGAACTGGCCCGGCTGACCGGGGCGATCTGTGAGGTGGTCCGAGCCTCCTGACGTCATCCCGGGCGACCGCAGGGAGACCCGGGACCCAGGGGACTGGATGTGGCCCCTCGGTCCCGGCTCTCCGCTTCGCTGCGGCCGGGATGACGTGGTGAGATCAGGCCAGCGCCGCCTTCAGCGCGTCGGCCACGTCGTGGGCGGCGGCGTCGATTGCCGGGGAGACGTCGCCCATGATCAGGAAGTCGTGGACCATGTCCGGGTATTCCTTGTGGACCGCCTTCACGCCGGCGGCGTTGAGCTTGGCGGCGAAGTCGCGGCCCTCGTCCTTCAGCGGGTCATAGCCAGCGGTGATCACCAGGGCCGGCGCGACGCCGGCCACGTCGGCCGCTCCCAGCATGGCGCGGTGGGCCTGGGGGTGGCCGAGGACGGCCAGGCACTTGTCGAACCAGGCCAGCGCCGCCTTGGTCAGGACCGGACCGTCGAGGTCCTTGCGCGACTGGGTCTCCTGCTCGGGCCAGATGCCCGGATAGAGCAGCAGCTGGAAGGCGATCTTGCGCGTGGGGTCATTCTTCATGTCGACGCTGATGGAGGCGGCCAGGTTGCCGCCCGCCGAGCAGCCGCCGACGGCGATGCGGGTGGGATCGACGCCGATCTCCGACGCATGGTCGAAGGCCCACTTGGTGGCCGCCAGGCAGTCGTCGTGGCCCGCCGGGAAGGGATGCTCCGGCGCCAGGCGGTAGTCGATGGCCAGGACGCGGAGGCCGGCATAGGCGGCCATGCGACGGCAGTGGCCGTCATGGGTCTCCAGGTCGCCGATGGCGAAGCCGCCACCGTGATAATAGACCAGCAGCGGGGTGACGGCGGGCGCACCGGCCGGGACGTACAGACGGGCCGGAATCTGTCCCTCCGCGCCGTCCACCTTGATGTCGCTGGCGGCGACGTCCTTGGGGGCGTTCAGGTTCTGGGCCTGGCGCTGCATGCGGTAACCGGCGCGGATCATCTCCGGCGGGATGGCGTCCAGCGGCGGGGCGGTCTGGCCGGCGGCGGCCGCGTCGGCGGCGTCGAGCATGGCTTTGATGTGCGGATCCATGGGTCTCTCCTTGAGCTCTAGCCGACCTGGCGGTCGCGACCTTCCCAGTAGGGTGCGCGCAGTTCGCGGCGCAGCACCTTGCCGGAGGGGTTTCGGGGCAGAGCCTCGACGAAGTCGACGCTCTTTGGAACCTTGTAGCCGGCGATCAGCGGCCGGCAGTGGGCGATGATCGAGGCCGGATCGGCGGCGGCGCCGAACTTGAGCACCACCATGGCCTTCACCGCCTCGCCCCAGCGGTCATCGGGCACGCCGACGACGGCGGCGTCGGCCACGTCGGGGTGGGCGAAGAGGGCGTTCTCCACCTCGGCCGGATAGACGTTTTCGCCGCCGGTGACGATCATGTCCTTCACCCGGTCATGGATGAACAGATAGCCGTCGGCGTCAAAGAACCCGGCGTCGCCCGAGCGGAACCAGCCTTCGACGTCGATAGCCTGGGCGGTCGCGTCGGGGCGGTTCCAGTAACCCTTCATAATGCCCGGCGAGCGGATCTCGATCTCGCCGACTTCACCCGTCTCGGCGTCGCGGCCATTGAGGCGGATGCGGACCTCATAGCCCGGCGAAGGCGTGCCGCAGGCGCGCAGCTTTCCGAGTCTGGGATCGTGGTCGGCGGGGGGCAGATAGGCGCCGCCGCCGATGGTCTCGGTCAGGCCGTAGAGCTGGGAGAACTCCGAGCCGAAGCGGTCCTGGGCGCGCTTGAGCACCTCCTCCGAGATCGGCGAGGCGCCGTAATAGACGTGATCCAGCGTGGTGAGGTCGGCGTCCGCCATGGCCGGATGCTGCAGCAGCATGTTGATCAGGGCCGGGGCCAGGAAGGCGTGGCGGACCCTGTGCTGGCCGGTCAGGGCCAACAGCAGGGCCGGATCGACCTCGCGCATGATCACGGTGCGCGCGCCCTGCAACAGGGACAGCATACCGAGATTGGCGCCGGCCACATGGAACAGGGGCATGGCCACCAGCACCCCGTCACCGGGTTCGAACTTCGCCCAGACCTTGGTCGCGCCGTCGAAGCAGTGGGCGTAGTTGGTCTCGGTGAGCTGGACGCCCTTGGGCAGGCCAGTGGTGCCCGAGGTGTAGAGTTGGATGACGTCGTCGTCGGGCAGCGGGGACAGGTGCGGATCGGTGGCGGGTTGGGCGGCCAGCCAGGCGCGGAAGGCCTCGCCGAATACGACGGTGGTCTTCAGATCCAGCAGGTCGAGACCGGCCAGCAGGTCGGCATAGTCCGGGCCCACCACCACGAGGCGGCAGCCGGCGTCCTTGAGGATGAATTCCACCTCCGGCGGGGCCAAGCGCCAGTTCACCGGGGTCAGGCAGACCCGGGCCTTCAGGCAGCCGAACCAGAGGACGAAGAAATCGTCATTGCCCTTGGACAGGGTCCCGATGCGGTCGCCGGGCTGGACGCCGGCGGCGATCAGGGCCTGGGCGCAACGGGACGAGAGGGCGTCGAGCTCGCCATAGGTGGTGGCGCGGTCCTCGAACCACAGGGCCTGGGCGTCGGGGCGCACGCGCCCATGATGACGCGCGACGTCGGCCACGCACGAGATGTCCTGGGACATCGATCCTCCCGGCACGCCTGCCCCTCGAGACGGAGGCCCGGCGCATCTGAATTCGCATCAGATGGCCGGGATGGCAACGGCGACGTGACGTCAGGCGGGGGACGCCGCCGGAAGCTCGTAAGGGGTGGCCTTGTTCTCCGCGATCCAGCGGGCCTCGGCCTGCGAATTGGCCGGCGGCGGGCGCAGGCCCTGGATCGACCAGAGGTCGAAGGGGGTCTCGTCGATGTGGAATTCCCAGTCGAAGCCGCGGTCGCCGATATAGGGCGCGATCGCCTCGTCACAGGCCTTGATCCACCAGGCCTTGGCCTCGGGCGAGGGCAAGGTGCGGGCGATGTGATCGACCCAGATGCGCACGAACTTTTCCGTTGGTTCTCCGCCGACGAAGAAGCAGTCCTTGGCCACTTCCTGGAAGACCACGCCGACATAGAATTTGGGCAGGCGGCTGTAGAGGGCCGTGATGGCCTGCGAGAGGGCCTGTTTGTCCTGCGCGGAGAAGGCGTTCTCGGGGTGGTAGATTTTCCAGAGCGGCATGGGATCCTTCCTTTCAATAATGATGTTCATCATCATAGTAGCGGCGCGCCGGATTGATCAAGCCCTGCCGGCGCTCTATTGATGATGTCCGTAAGCAAAAGGGGGCGACGCCATGCGCATCAGCCGCGACCAGGCCCAGCAGAACCACGACAAGGTGGTGACCACGGCGGCGAGGCTGTTCCGCGAGCGCGGCTTCGAGGGGGTGGCCGTGGGCGACCTGATGAAGACCGCCGGCTTCACCCACGGCGGCTTCTACAATCACTTCAACTCCAAGGATGACCTCTCGGCCCAGGCGCTGGACCAGGCCTTCCGCCAGATGGACGACCACCGGGCCAGCGTGGAGAGCCTGGACGACCTGCTCAGCCAGTATCTGTCGGAGGCCGCCCGCCGGGCGCCGGGCAGGGCCTGTCCCGCAGCCGCCCTGGCCGGGGACGTGGCGCGCCAGGGCGAACCGGTGAAGCGGGTCTTCGCCGAGGGCTTTGACCGGATGGTGCAGTCGATGGCGCAGCGCCTGCCCAAGGGACCGGAGGCCCGCGCCGAGGCCATCGCCCTGCTGTCGCGCATGGTCGGCGCGCTCGCCCTGGCGAGAGCGATGCCGGAGGGATCGGATCTAGGTCGGGAGGTTCTGGCCGCCGCGCTGGAGGCTTGCCGCAAGGACGCCGCGCGCGCCTGATCGGCGGGGGCGAACCAAAAACCCCCGGGACGGCGAGCGCCCCGGGGGTCTGGAAGGTCAGATTATTCCGCGGCGGGCTTCGGCGCGTAGCCGAGGATCGCCTTGGTTTCCAGGAACTCGTGGAAGCCGAAATCGCCCCACTCACGCCCGTTGCCGCTCATCTTGTAGCCGCCGAAGGGGGCCATCATGTCGCCGCCGCCGCCGTTGATCGACACCTGGCCGGCGCGAAGCTTGGAGGCCACCTTGCGGGCCGCGTTCAGGTCTTCGGCCTGCACATAGGCGGCCAGGCCGTACTCGGTGTCGTTGCCGACCTCGATGGCCTGATCCAGCGTGTCGTAGCCGAGGATCGACAGCACGGGGCCGAAGATCTCTTCCTTGGCGATGGTCATGTCGCTGGTGACGTTGGCGAAGACGGTGGGCTTCACATAGTAGCCCTTGTCCAGGCCGTCCGGACGGCCGACGCCGCCGGCGACCAGGGTCGCGCCCTCGTCGATGCCGGCCTGGATCAGCTTCTGGATCTTGTTGAACTGGACTTCCGAGACCACGGGACCCAGCTGGCTGTTGCCGTTCGGGTCGCCGACGGTGACGGTGGAGACCGCCTCGCGGGCCACGGCGATGGCTTCGTCCATGCGGGTCTTGGGCACCAGCATGCGGGTGGGCGCATTACAGGACTGGCCCGAGTTGGTCATCATGGTGGCGACGCCACGGCCCACGCCCTTTGCGAAGGCCGAGTCGTCCAGAACGATGTTGGGGCTCTTGCCACCCAGTTCCTGGGCCACTCGCTTGACGGTCGGGGCGGCGTTCTTGGCCACCTCGATGCCGGCGCGGGTGGAGCCGGTGAAGGAGACCATGTCCACTTCAGGGTGGCTGCTGAGCGGGACGCCGACGCCGATGCCGTCGCCCTGGACCATGTTGAACACACCGGCGGGAACGCCCGCGGCATGCATGATCTCAGCGAAGATGTGACCCGAGAACGGGGCCACTTCCGAAGGCTTCAGCACCATGGTGCAGCCCGTCGCGATGGCCGGGGCCACCTTGCAGACGATCTGGTTCAGGGGCCAGTTCCAGGGGGTGATGAACCCGCAGACGCCGATCGGCTCTTTCACGATCAGGGTCGGACCGCGGTCTTCCTCGAACTTGAAGGTCTTCAGCACTTCCACGGCGGTGGCCAGGTGGCCCATGCCGATCGGAACCTGGGCGCGCTGGGCGAGGTTGGCGGGGGCGCCCATTTCCTCGGTCACGGCGGTGGCCAGGTCGCCGAAGCGCTTCTGGTACTCGGCCAGGATGCGACCCAGGACCTCCAGGCGCTCCTCGCGGGTGGTCTGGCTCCAGGCCGGGAAGGCGGCGCGGGCGGCCTTGACGGCCTTGTCCACGTCGGTGGCGTTGCCCAGCGAGATCTTGCCGCAGACTTCTTCGTTAGCCGGGTTGATGACGTCGAGGGTCTTGGCTTCGGTGGGTTCGACCCATTCGCCGTTGATGTAGAACTTCAGGTACTCGCGCATGGGCGTCCTCCCGGGATTTCGTTGATGGTTCGCCGGCAGGGCCGACTTCAAACAAGCATTTTAGTGATCGTTGATCACTGGGGAAGCCCCCAAAGCCGTATTCCTCAACGGCATGGCGACTTCCGTCACTGGTGGATGTGCGGCTGGCCGGCCACCGGGCTGCGTCCCTTGAGGACGTAACCCGCGCGGATGGAGCCGATATAGAGGTCCTTCAGGTCGGGGCCGCCCCAGGTGATGTTGGTGGGGTGGTTGACGATGTCGCCCGACAGATCGTGGATCACGGTGACGACTTCAAGGCTCGGCGTGATGGCGACGACCTTGTTGGCGGCGGGCAGACAGACCCAAAGGTTACCCTCGGCGTCCATCCCGACCCCGTCGGTATAGCCCAGGTCCTGCGCGGGCGGCGCCGGAACCTCCTGCTGCAGCTTGCCCAGGACCGGGCCGTAGCGGCGGCCGAGGCCCAGGGTGGCGCCGGGCAGAACCGGGAAGGCCATGACGTCGGCGGCGCTGGTCTGGGCGCAGTAGAGGGTCTGCTCGTCGGCCGACAGCGCCATGCCGTTGGGAAATTTCAGCCCCTCGGCGACGATGGAGGTCGCGCCGTTGGGGCGCAGCACGAAGATGAAACCGTCGGCGCGGCCGTCCAGGGCCTGGGGCCAGGTCTCGGCATGGGTGGAGTTGGCGCACCAGATATTCCCGGCGCGGTCCATCACCGGATAGTTGGCGCTGGTCAGCCGCCTGCCGTCGACCTGCGCCACCAGGGTCTCGTGCTTGCCGGTGGCGGGGTCGAAACGCTGGAGGGGGCCTTCCTCCTTGTCGTAGATGCCGAAGTTGGCGATCAGCACCCGGCCCTCGCGGTCCATGTTGATCCCGTTGGGCGCGCCGCCCTTCGGTCCCAGCCGCTTGAAGGAGCCGTCGGCGAAGATCTCCGCCACCGCACACTGGTGATCCGAGGCGAACACTCGGCCGTCCCTGGAGACCACGACATCCTCGGGCCGGTCGATGCCGATGGCGATCTTGGCCAGGCTGTCCGGCGCGATGGGGGTGAGTGGCATGGGGTTTCCTCGGGACGGCTCATATTTTGTTCGAACTAGGCCCTGCGGCGACGCGTTCTACAAGTCGGCTTGCCCCGCCCGTCGCCGCTCGCTAACACCGGCCCAGCAAATCGGAGCCCGACCATGGTCGCCATCTACACCATCCTCACCTTCCTCGCGGTGATCTTCGCCCTCAACCTCTTCGAGTTCGGCCGCTTCGACTGATCGACTTCGGATGACGGCGAGCACGCGGGGCGCGGCCCTGGTCACCGGGGGCGCGCGACGGATCGGCCGGGCGCTCGTACTGGCCTGCGCGCGGGCGGGCTATGACGTCGCCATCCACTGCCGGGCCGTCGACGACGACGCCCAGGCCGCCGCGGCCGATGTCCGCAGCCTTGGCCGCAAGGCCTACCTCCATCCCTGCGACCTGCGCCAGGAGGCGGCCGCCGCCCCCATGGTAGGCGACGTCGAGGCCGAGCTCGGCCCCGTCACCCTACTGGTGAACTGCGCCTCGACCTTCGAGGAGGACGCCTTTTCCAGCATGAACCGCGCCTCCTGGGACGCGCACATGGAGACCAATCTCCGGGCGCCCCTGGTCCTGGCCCAGGCCTTCGCCCGCCGGCTGCCGGCCGATCGCACCGGCCTGATCGTCAATGTGCTGGACCAGCGGGTGCTGGCGCCCGGCGCGGAGTTCTTCAGCTACACCCTGTCCAAGGCCGCCCTGTGGAGCGCCACCCAGATGCTGGCCCAGGCGCTGGCGCCGCGCATCCGGGTCAACGGCATCGGGCCGGGGCCCACGCTCGCCTCCATCCACCAGGACGACGACGCCTTCGCCGCCGAAGCCGCCTCGACGCCGCTCGGCCACCCGGTCGATCCGGCGGAGATCGGTCAGGCCCTGGCCTATCTGATTGACGCAAGGTCAGTGACGGGCCAGATGATCGCTGTCGATTCCGGTCAGCACCTGACCTGAAGGAGCCCACCTTGGCCCTCTCGCCGATCCAGGAGATTCCCGCCGAAACTCAAGCCACGCCAGCGGCCGCGGGCCGCATCGTCATGACCAAGATCTTCGTCACCGGACTGAAGGTCGAAGCCCAGATCGGCGTCTATTCCCATGAGAAGGGCAAGGCCCAGCCCCTCGTCGTCGACGTCGAGCTGGACGTGCCGACCGCCGGCGCCGAGCGCCTGAGCGAGACCGTCAACTACGAGATGGTGGGCGAAGCCGCCCGCGCCATCGCCGCCGAGGGCCATATCGGCCTGGTGGAGGCCTTCGCCGAACGGCTGGCGCGCGCCTGTCTGGCCGATCCTCGCGTGACGCGGGCCCGGGTTCGGGTGGAGAAGCCATTGGCGCTCGCCCCCCACGCCGCGGCGGCCGGCGTCGAGATCACGGTCGTCCGCGGCTAACGCCCTTTTTCCTGCCCCGTTTACGGGGGAGGAAAATGAGCGGCGCTTGCCCTCGTCGTGGGTAAGATGCTGCTTCGAACCGGAGTTTCTCCCGATGGCCATCTCCCACAGCGCCCGGCTCTCGCCCCTGCAGGGCGAGACCGTGTGGACGCTGGAGGGCGACGCGATCACCGAGACGCGGGGCCGCCGCGAGCGGCGGTTCGAGCTGGCAAAGCTGAAGAGCCTGCAGAGCGCACAGGGCGGGGCCGTCCTGACCTTCGCGCACGGGCGGCTGACCATTCCGGCCATGAGCTATACGCGGGGCCTGCGGCCAGAGAACCGCGCGGCCTCCTTCGCGGTCTTTGTCGGCGCCGTGGCGGCCGCAGCCGCGGTGACCACGCCGGGCGCGCGGTTCCGCAACGCCGGGGCGCCCATGGCCGAACCGCTGATCTGGATGATCGGCTTGCTGGGGAGCGGCGTCCTGATGCTGCTGCTGTTCGCCGCCACCGCCGGCGCCTGGACCCTGGGCGTGGCCTTGGCCGCCCGCCTGGTGTTCGTGATGATCCTGGCGGCCGGCGCCCTGCCCTGGCTGAACAGAGCATCTAGACCTGACGCCTGACGGGCGCCGAAACCGGTATCCACTTTCGGCTGTCAGGCTTCGCGGAAACATGGACGCGAATTAAACTGGCGCTGGGCCAAATCAGGGCCACATCATCCTGTGGACGATACGAAGAGGAGCCCGCCAATGAGTGAACGACTGGACACCGGCACGGTCAACCTGACCGAAGACAAGACCCTGCCGATGGTCGCCTATGTGCTTTACCTGCTGACCTTCGCCAGCGGCTTCACGGTCTTCATCGGGCTTATCATCGCCTATGCCAACCGCGCCACGGCCGGCCCGAAGATGGAGAGCCACTACACCTTCATGATCCGCACCTTCTGGCTGTCGATCTGGTGGTTCATCATCGGCGGGCTGCTGGTCCTGTTCGGCGGGGTGTTTTCGCTGATCCTGGTGGGCATCCCGTTCCTGATGCTGGGGATCTTCATCTGCAGCGTCGTGGGAATCTGGTTCGCGGTGCGCTGCATCATCGGACTGCTGCATCTGTCCCGGGGCGAAGCCTATCCCCGACCCATGAACTGGCTAATTTAAAGGCAGAAACCGCGCGCTTCGCCTAGGAAGCGCGCGGATCGACCTCATCGCATCCCCCGCCGGTTGCATCGCCTCGACGCCCCCCGCCTTGGGTCCCGAACCTTCACCGGTCGGCGCCTGGGGGGCGAGCGGCCGGGGGAATTCGTATGCTGGGTCGGATCTTTGGAATGCTGCTGGGGCTGGCGCTTGGAGGCGTCGGCTACGCCATTCTCCATCCGGGCGGGCTGGAGGGGCGAATTCCCCCGATCCCGTTGGGCGCCTTCGAGAGCCTGCGGTTCTTCGTGGCGATGACCGCGGCCGGCCTGGGGGCGATCATCTTCATCGCCGCCCTGATGCCCAAGGGCCCGAGCGGCCCGTCGGGCGGCGGCGGCAAGAAGCGACGCAAGGGGGCAGCCCCGATGACCATCGACTTCAACGATCCCGCGCCCATGGCCGCCCACGACCACGGCTCCACCCACGCCAGCCATGAGGCCGAGGTGGTGGCCGAGGCGCCTGAGCCCGTGGCCGTCGCCGAGGCCGCGCCCGAACCCGAGGTGCATTCCGGCGCGCCGCCCGGGGCCCCGGGAGCCTTCGCCGAGGCCAGGCGGGAGCTCCACGAACACACCAGGGCCGAACGCTGGTCAGAAGCCGCCGACATCGTCAGGCGGCTTTCGTCATTGGCGGGGGATGATCACGAACGGCGCGTCGCGGCCCAGGACGCCGGAGACTTCGCCCGCGCCCAGGGCCTGACCGACCAGGCCGCCGACGCCTATGACGAGGCGCTCACCTATGCCCGCCAGATCGGCGAGCCGGCGGCGCTCGCCGACGCCCTGACCAATGTCGGCGACGTGGCCTATGAGGAGCAGCGGCTGGACACCGCCGTGGACGCCTACGAGGAGGCGCTGGCTCTGCGTCGCGCCTTCGCCGAACAGCAGCCCGGCGATCTGAATGGAAGGCGCGCCCTGGCCCTGGCCCTGGAGCGGCTGGCCGACGCCCGCGAGGATCGCGGCCACCGCATGCGGGCGCTGGATCTCTATCGCGAGAGCCTGGACATCAGCGGCGCCCTGGCCTCAGCCGACCCCGTGGCCTACGGCGAGGACCTGGCGGTCACGCGGCGGCGCCTGGCGGAGCTTGAGGCGAAGGTCCTGGCCTAGGCCGGGACCAGCTCGCGCCGCACCAGCTTGGAATAGTCGTCCATCAGTTCCAGCGACAGCTTGCCGGGCGTGAAGCTGTATTCGCCGATCTCCGCCACCGGAGTGACCTCGGCCGCCGTCCCCACCACGAAGCATTCGGTGAAGCCGGACAACTCCTCGGGCTTAATGTGCCGCTCGATGATCTCGACGCCCTTGGACTTGGCGAGCGCGATCACCGACTGGCGGGTGATGCCGTTCAGGAAGCAGTCGGGGGTGGGCGTGTGCAGCGCCCCGTCTTTGACGAAGAAGACGTTGGAGCCGGTCGATTCGGCGACATAGCCGCGATAGTCCAGCATCATGGCGTCGGTGTAGCCGGCCTTCTCCGCGGCGTGTTTGGAGATGGTGCAGATCATGTAGAGGCCGCTGGCCTTGGCGTGGACCGGTTCGGACTCCGGCGAGGGGCGCTTGTACTTGGCCCAGCACATGCGGATGCCCTTGGCGCGTTCTTCCGGCTTGAAGTAGCTGGGCCAGTCCCAGACGGCGATGGCGACGTGGATCTTGGTCTGTTGGGCCGAGACCCCGATCATCTCCGATCCGCGCCAGGCGATGGGACGGACATAGGCGTCCGTCAGGCCGTTCTTGGCGCAGGTGTCCTTGCAGGCCTGGTCGATCTCGGCCACCGTGAACGGAATCTCGAAGTCGAGGATCTCCGCCGACTGGAACAGACGCTGGGTATGCTCGGTCAGCTTGTAGATTTCCCCGCCGTACATCCGCTCGCCTTCGAACACCGACGAAGCGTAATGGAGCCCATGGGTCAGCACGTGCACCTTCGCCTCGCGCCAGGCTACGAACTGGCCGTCGAGCCAGATCCATCCGTCGCGGTCATCGAAGGGAACGAGAGACATGGGACCTCCTACTGGGAACGCCTCCTTACAAACCCCTGGGCCCGCGACGTCAAACAATTTGGGGGTTTCCGATGAGCGGCGTGGCCGATCCGAGGCTGGTCCTGCGCGACGAGGAACTCGACGCCGGACTTGAGCTGATGATGCTGGCCGAGGCCGCCGTCTGGGCGGGCGTGGACGCCGGTCTTGAGGCCGAGGGTCTGAGCCTGGGACGCTCGCACTGGCGGGCCGCCTTCCTGCTGAAGCGGCGTCCAGGCATTGGCGTCCAGGAGCTGGCCCACATCACCAGCCTGTCGAAACAGGCCGCCAGCCGGGTGATCAGCGACCTGGAGGGTCATGGCCTGGCCGAAAAGGCCCAGGGGGACCTGGACGGACGCAGGCGGGCGGCGACCCTGACCGCGGCCGGGGCGGCTTTCGAGGCGCGGATCTCCGAACGCCTGCGCGGGCAGCTGGCGCGCGCTTATCGCACCGGCGGGCTGGACGGAGTGGGCGCCGCGCGGCGTATCCTGGCCGCGCTCGCGGGCGGGCGGACGAAGACGGGAGCGGGACGATGAGTGAGGCCGGAGAGCGCCACCTGCTGGTGGTGGACGACGACGACCGCATCCGCGAACTGCTGAAGGAATACCTGGCCCGCGCCGGCTTCCGCGTGACCACGGCTCCCGGCGGCGCGCCGGCCCGCAAGCTGATGGAGACGCTCGATTTCGACCTGGCGGTCTTCGACGTGATGATGCCCGGCGAGGACGGCTTCTCGCTGACCCGGTGGCTGCGGGAGCGCAAGGGCATGGCCGGCCGCACCCCGGTGCTGATGCTGACCGCGCGCGGCCTGCCGGAGGACCGGATCGAGGGGCTGAAGCTCGGGGCTGACGACTATCTCAACAAGCCCTTCGAGCCCGAGGAACTGTTGCTGCGCATCGAGGCGATCCTGCGCCGGTCGCAGGGACGGCCGGGCTCCACGGCCAACGGGCCGGTCTCACTGGGGCGCTGCAGGTTCGACGTCGAGCGCGGGGAGCTGACCTGCGAGGAGGTTCCGGTGCGCCTCACCGAGGCGGAGGTCGCCCTGCTGAAGCGCCTGGCCCGCAGCCCGCACGAGCCGGTGGACCGCATGGAGCTGGCCCGGGAGACCGTCGATCCGTCGGGGCGGGCGGTTGACGTTCAGGTCACCCGGCTGCGCCGCAAGATCGAGACCGACCCCAAGACTCCCCGCTACCTGCAGACCGTGCGCGGCGTGGGCTACCTGCTGGCGCCCGACTGATGCGCCTGCGCCTCTCGCCGGTGCGTCTGCAGAGGCTGATCAAGCGCAGCCTGCCCACCACCCTGTTCGGCCGCTCGCTGCTGATCATCATCCTTCCGGTGGCGGTGATGCAGGTGGCCGTCACCTGGGTGTTCTTCGACGCCCACTGGCAGGCGGTGACCAGCCGGCTGTCGGAGGGCCTGGCCGGCGACGTGGCCTGGGCCGTGGAGAGCTACCAGGACGATCCAACCCCCGAGAGCTTCGCCCGCATCGCCGACCGGGCCGAGCGGTCGATGAGCCTGTCGATGGCCTTCCAGACCGGCCGCACCCTGCCCGTCGGCCGGCGCACCGCCCTGTTCGCGGTGGTGGACCGCAGCCTTGAGAAGGCCCTGGCCGGCCGGATCGACGCGCCCTTCTGGTTCGATACGACCCGCTACCCGGCCTATGTCGATATCCGGGTGCAGACGCCCCAGGGGGTGATGCGGGTGCTGGCGCCCCGGGACCGGGCCATCGCCACCCAGGGCCACATCTTCGTGCTGTGGATGACCGTGGCGACCCTGCTGCTGACCGCTATCTCGATCCTGTTCATTCGCAACCAGGTCCGCGCCATCGAGCGGCTGGCCTCGGCCGCTGACGACTTCGGCCGCGGCATGGAGGTCCCGGCCTTCAAGCCCACCGGCGCCCGCGAGGTGCGCCAGGCGGCCCAGGCCTTCCTGGCCATGAAGGCCCGCATCCAGCGCCATCTGGACCAGCGCACGGCCCTACTGGCCAGCGTCAGCCACGACCTGCGCACGCCGCTCACCCGCCTGAAGCTGGAGCTGGCCCTGGCCGAGCCCACCAAGCGCACCGGCGAGATGAAGCGCGACCTCTCCGAGATGGAGCACATGATCGACGAGTACCTGGCCTTCGCCCGCGGCGAGGGCGGCGAGGCTGTCGAGACCGTCCAGTTGAAGACCCTGATCGAAGAGGTCAGCGAGGGCGCTCTGCGGGCCGGAGCGCAGGTCAGCGTCACCGCCGAGCCCGACCTGACCGCCAGCGTGCGCCCCAACTCACTGAAGCGGGCCTTGTCGAACCTGATCATGAACGCCGCCGTGCATGGCGAGCATATCGTGGTGACCGCCGTCGCGCGGGCGACGGGCGGGGTGGAGATCGTGGTGGACGACGACGGGCCCGGCATCCCGGAGGACCGCCACGAGGAGGCCTTCAAGGCCTTCAGCCGCCTCGACGAGGCCCGCAACCAAAACGACAAGGGCGTGGGCTTGGGCCTGGCCATCGCCCGCGACGTGGCCCGCGGCCATGGGGGCGACGTGATGCTTTCCCGCTCGCCCATGGGCGGCCTTCGCGCCACCGTCAGGCTACCGGGATAACATCGTTCAGCCATCGTTCAGCTCGATATGGCTCAGCTGACAGCAAACGGGGAAACCATCATGAAGCTCGCCTATTTCGCGCCCGCCGCCGCCATCGCCGTGCTGGCCGCCACCACCGCCCAGGCCGCCGATCCGGTGATGGGGGACTGGCTGACCGCGGGCGGCGGCGCAAAGGTCCGCGTCGCCCCGTGCCCTTCTGACGGGACCAGGGCCTGCGGCACGATCACCTGGATGAAGAATCCCAAGGACAAGGCCGGTGGTCCGCAGAAGGACACCAACAATCCCGACCCCGGCCTGCGCGCACGCTCGGTCCTGGGCCTGCAGCTGATCCGCGACTTCAAGCCGGCCGGCCCCGGCAAGTGGGCCGGCGGCAAGATCTACGACCCCGGCAGCGGCAAGACCTACGGCTCCAAGCTCAGCGCCATGCCCAACGGCGCCTTGAAGGTGGAGGGCTGCGTCGGCCCGATCTGCCAGGCCCAGACCTGGACGCGCTAGGCGCCGAGTTCCTTGGAGCGCCGCACGGCGGCCGCCACGGCGTCGCGCAGCAGGGGTGACAGCCCGCCCTCGCCCATCAGCACCTCGAGCGCCGCCTGAGTGGTCCCGCCGGGCGAAGTGACCTGGCGGCGCAATTCGGCGGGCTCCTCGCCGCTCTGCGCCAGCAGGGCCGCCGCGCCGGCGATGGTGGAGCGGGCCAGGCGCCGGGCGCCTTCCACCGGCAGGCCCGCAGCCACCCCGCCATCCTCCAGGGCCTCGATGAAGGCGTAGAGATAAGCCGGGGCCGAGCCGGAAACGGCGGTGGCCGCATGCATCAGCGCTTCGTCTTCGAGGTCGACCACCGTCCCGACCGGGCTGAACAAAGCCTGGGCCCGGGCCCGGGCCTCGGGCTCGGCGGCGTAGATGCTGGTAGTTCCCTGGCCGATCGCCACGGCGGTGGTGGGCATGACCCGGGCGACCTTGCGGCCGAAGCCGGCGGCGATGTCGGCGGACTGCACCCCGGCCGCCACCGAGACGATCACTGCCTCGGGATGCAGCAGGCTCGCCACCTCCGCCGCGGTTTCGCGCCAGAGCTGCGGCTTGACGGCGAGCAGGACCGTTCGGGCCTCAACCAGCGCCGCGTCGGCGGGATTGAGCCGGGCGCCGTCACGGGCGGCGGCCTGGGCCAGTTCGGTGGGGTACGGATCGCGCAGGATCAGGTCGGAGGGGGCGAAGGCGCCGGCCCTGCGCCAGCCCTGGATCAGGGCCCCGCCCATGCGGCCGGCGCCCAGGATCAGGATGGGGGTCATGGGCGGGCTCCTAGGCGTCAGGGACGGCGCACCCTAGGCGATGACGACGGCGAAGTCAGCTTGGGCGAGGAGGCGGCCTTGCGCGCATGGGTCAACGGTCGCTACGAAGATGTGCATCAAGTCCACAAAGAACATCGCCGGCATGAACACCCATTGTACTCATTCGCAACCCAGTGGAGTAAGCGGTCCGCTACCTGAGGGTGTTGTCCTGCATCAACTCCAGTATCATACGGATGATCGTGGCGCTCTATCTGAGATCTACCGCCAAGAGTGGCATTCCGATATCCATTTTCCTCAGTGGAATGTTTCCCACTGCGTGAATAATTCGCTCCGAGGCGTTCACTTGCACTTTCGGCACACGGACTACTTGGTGGTGCTGTCGGGGCGGTTCATCTTTGGTCTGCGTGACCTTCGCCGCGAGGCCGGGACATTCGGGCGGACCACTATGCTCGACATGACCGGCGGCGCCCTGCTGATCCCACCCGGGGTCGCTCACGGGTTCCACTGCGTCGAGGCCGGAAGCCTGGTCTATGGCCTGACCCATAACTGGGACATCGAGGACGACCTGGCCTGCCGCTGGGACGATCCCGACCTTGACCTGCCCTTCCCGGCCGTCGACCCGATCCTGTCGGCGCGAGACAGGGACGCCGGCAGCCTCCAGGAGCTGCTGACACGCTTCGAAGGGGTTTCGGCGTGAGGGTCGGGCTGGTGGGCTGCGGCTACTGGGGCCGCAATATCCTGCGCGACCTGAAGGTCCTGGGCTGCGAGGTCGACGTCGCAGAACCCGGCGGCGCCTATCCGATCGTGGGCGCGCGCACCGTGGTGCCCGGGCTCGAGGCTCTGGACCCTGGCCTCGACGGCTATGTTGTGGCCACGCCCGCCCCCACCCACGCCGCGGTGATCACCGCCCTGGCGCCGCGCGGCAAGCCGATCTTCTGCGAGAAACCGCTGACCACCGACGCCGCGGTCGCCCGGAGCTTGGCCGACGCCTTGGACGGGCAGCTCTTCGTCATGCACAAATGGGCCTATCATGGCGGCGTCCAGGCTCTGGCGGCCGTGGCCCGCAGCGGCGAACTGGGACCGCTGCAGGGTGTGTTCACCCGACGCCTGCAATGGGGCAAGCCAGCGGCGGAGGCCGACGCGGTCTGGGAACTGGCTATCCATGACTTGAGCATCCATTACGCCATCCTGGGGGCGTTGCCGCCGGTAGCCGCCGCGCGCGCGGTGATGCGGGGTGACCAGATGGAGGGAATCGTCGCCACCCTGGGGGGCTCGCCCTTCGGTCACTTGGAGGTGAGCGTCGGCTGGCCAGGAACCGAGCGCAAGATTCGGGCGATTTTCCGAGACGGCCTCGCGATGCTGGACGACCCCCTCGCCGACCACATCGCTCTGGTGCGGGGCGCGGCTCCGGCCGGGGAGCGGCATGACCCGGAAGGCCTGGAGCGCCGGCCCATCGATACCGAGTGGCCACTGATCAAGGAGCTGCGGGTCTTCGTGGAGCATCTGAGGGGCGGACCGCCGCCGCCCACCGACGCGCGGTCCGGCGCCGCTGTTGTCGAGGCCCTGCAGGCCCTGCGCGAGGCTGCCCTGGGGGTGCGATGACCCCCCGCTTCACCATCCTCCTGCCGATCCACCGCCCGCCAGTCCTGCTGCCCTACGCGATCGAGACCGTGATTGCGCAGTCGGAGACCGACTGGGAGATGTTCATCATCTGCGACGGCGCGCCCGAGGCGACAGCCGAGGCGGCGCGCGCCTTCGCCGCCTGCGACCCCCGGATCACCGCCTGCGTCTTCCCAAAGGGCGAGCGGTTCGGAGAGGCCTACCGGCACGAGGTGCTGCAGGGCGCGAGGGGCGAGTTCGTCTGCCAGATCGCTGACGACGACCTGTGGCTGCGTCATCACTTGCGGGAGATGGCCGCCCTGCTTGAGACCGTCGAGTTTGGCGCCCTGACCCCCGTCCAGGTCTATCCGGACCAACCCTGGACCCACTCGACTCACCGTCTGGAGGACCCTTCCGTGCGCGCCCGCATGCGGCGCGAGCGGTTCAACTTCTTTGGGCCGAGCGACGCGGGCTACCGGATGTCGACCTACCGGCGGCTACCCGTGGGTTGGTCCCCGGCCCCGCCAGACATCTGGACCGACCTGCACATGTGGCGAAAGTTCCTAGCCCTCGACCCGATCCTCACCGGCTCGCGGCCGACCATCCAAACGGTGCACCTGGCCGACGCCCTGCGCGCCGGCACGGACATCGCGGCGCGGGAGGCCGAGACGCTCAGGTGGATGGAGCGCGTCCGCCGCGGCCTGCGCTTCGACCTTACGATCGAGGACAGCCCTGCTGGGCCGCGCATCACGAACGGCCGATTGGCCTACGACACTTAAGCCTTCCACGGCGTCAGGCGCCGAGTTCCTTGGAGGGGGCGAAGACGCCGGCCCTGGATCAGGGGCCGCCGGCGCCCAGGATCAGAATGGGGGTCAGGGGCGGGCTCCTAGGCGATGGGGTTCGCCGCACCCTCGTGCTCCGTCCGCCGAGTCGCCAGCAAGTCGCTTGGTTGCTAAGAACCCGCAAGAGGAGGACCCGGAGACCGTGGCCGAACCGTCACCCCTGCGCCTTCACGTCGCGGCCTTCGCCTCGACCCTGCTGGACATTCGCGGCCGGTTGCCGAGCCTGGCCCTGGCGGCCGACCCCGCACTCGAGTCCACCTTCGCCCAAGGCCTGCCCATCGCCCTGCCCGCCACCCCGCCAGGCCAGCCCAAGGTGCTGGTGCTGCAGCGGCCCTTCTACGACACCGAGGCGCGGATGCTGGGGGACCTGACCCAAATCCTGCGCAACGGCTGGGTGGTGGTGATCGACGTCGACGACCACCCCGACTTCATCGCCCAGCAGCAAGGCCGGCCCCAGGCCGCCACCGACTGGAGCAAGTTCGCCCACGTCCACGCTGTGCAGACCAGCACGCCGGCCCTGGCCGAGGCCTTCCGGACGCGGAACCCGGAGGTGAAGGTGTTTCCCAATGCGGTGTTCGACCTGCCGCCCTTCCCCGAGCGCAGCGGCTCGCCCAGCGTCTTCTACGGCGCGGCGAACCGGGGCCTGTTCCCGGCGCAGGTGGCGGCCTCCCTGAGGAATGTGATCGGCGACAATCCCCGCACCAGCTTCGTGGTGGTCCACGACCGGGCGGTGTTCGAGGCCCTGCCCACCAAGCGCAAGACCTTCCACCCCACCCTGCCCTATGAGGCCTATCTGGAGGCCATGGCGGCCTGCGACATCTGCCTGTCGCCGCTGCAGGGGACGCCGGGGGAAGCGTTCAAGAGCGACGCCAAGTTCCTCGACGCCGCGCGGGGCGGCGTGCTGATGATTGCCTCCCCGGCGGTCTATGCCGACACCATCAAGGAGGGGGAGACCGGCCTGATCGCTCACGACCTGCGCGACTGGGACCGTCAGCTGCGCATCGCCCTGCGCAACGGCGACAAGCGCCGGGCGATGGCCCGGGCGGCGTGGGAATATGTCCATGACGCGCGGATGTTCTCAGGCCAGGCGGCCGAGCGGCGCGACTGGTATCTCTCGCTCTGGTCCAATCGCGAGGCCCTGACCCGGGACCTGCTGGCGCGGGTTCCGGCCCTCGCAGCGCGGGTCGCGGGTTAGGCTTCGCCCACCGTGTCAAACATGCAGGCCGCGATGGCCTCGGCCGGCGACTTGCCGCCCCGCGCCATGAAGTCGAAGGCCGGATAGAAGCGGTCGGCGCCTTCCATGGCCACATCGATCATGGCGGCGGCCTGGGCGAGGGTCGGGCGTTCGCCGGTCATCAGGGCCATGGCGTGGCGGAACACGATCTCGCCGTCGTCCCAGACCTCGAAGTGGCCGAGCCAGACGCGCTGGTTGACGGTGGAGACCAGTTCGAAGGCCGCGGCGCGCTGTTCGGGGCGGACCTGGATGTCCACCGAGAGGCAGAGCTGCAGACAGTCTGCCTCGGGCCGCCAGGCGAACCAGAGTTCGTAGTCCTTCCAGTCGCCGGCCAGGGTGAAGGCGAGGTCGCCCTCTTCGGTACGGTCGAACTGAAGATTTTCGGCTTGCAGAACATGCTCAACGACATCGAGCGGGTCGTGGGCGAGCAGGACGTCTTCGTCAGACTGAGGCGTGTCCATAAGACCCGTGGTCCTTTCGCGTACGGCGTCCGGAGGGAGCGAGCGCGCCCCGAATCGCCTGCGATCTTGAAACTAATCTGGTTCGCGGTTCGCCTGTCACCGGCTTCTTCCGGCGGGCGAGCCACATTCGTGTGTTCAGGTCGTTATGCCGCGCAATCAGGCCTTCTTGGACGCCTTCTTAGGGGCGTCCGCGCCTTTCAGGGCGGCGATCTCGGCGCGCAGGGCGGCGATCTCGGCCTTGAGAATCTCGAACTCATCGCGACGGATCAGGTCGAGCTCGGCGACGATGCGGTCGGCCTGGGCTCGGAACGCGGCCTTGGCCTCTTCGCCGGCGCTCTGGGCGAGGCCCATGGCGGCTCCGGTCAGCTTGGCCATCTCGTCGAGGAAGGGGTTCTGGGTCTGCATGCTTCCTTATATGGGACCTGAGGGGATGAAAGCCACGGGGTTTCCGTCTAAACCGCCAGGACATCTTCTCGGAGCGCCTGGCCTTGCCCTTCCCGGACATCGACCCCGTCCTCATCCACATCGGTCCCTTCGCCATCCGCTGGTACGCCCTTGGCTACGTGGCCGGCATCCTGATCGGCTGGCGCTACATCACCTCGATGGCCAGGAACCAGGCGCTGTGGCCCCTGCGCGGGGCGCCCGCCAGTCCCGCCCAGATCGATGACCTGATCCTGTGGATCACCCTCGGAATCATCGTCGGCGGGCGGCTGGGGCACGTGTTCTTCTACACGCCCTCCGTGGTGGTCACCGACCCGCTGGAGGTGTTCAAGACCTGGAAGGGCGGGATGAGTTTCCACGGCGGGGTGCTCGGCGTGCTGATCGCCACCCTGCTGTTCGCCCGGGTCAACAAGGTCGACGTCTTCCGGTTGGGCGACGTGATCACCGCCGCGGCGCCCATCGGCATCTTCTTCGTGCGTATCGCCAACTTCATCAACGGCGAGCTGTGGGGCCGGCCCACCAGCCTGCCCTGGGGCGTGGTCTTCCCTGACGCGGGGATCATGCCGCGCCACCCCAGCCAGATCTATGAGGCCCTGCTGGAGGGCCTGCTGCTGTTCATCATCCTGCGGATCGCCACCCATCACGCCAAGCTGCTCAATCGGCGCGGCGTCGTGGCCGGGATGTTCTTCCTGGGCTACGCCGTCTCCCGGATCCTGCTGGAGAACGTCCGCGAGCCGGACGCCTACATGCCCGACTTCCCCCTCGGCCTGACCATGGGGATGATGCTGTCGATCCCGATGGCGATCGGCGGCGCCTGGCTGATCTGGCGCGGGATGAACGAACCGCTGCCGGAGGCCGAGGTGGGCCTGGAAGCGCAGGTCGAAGAGGTCGTCGAGGGCGAGCCGCCGCAACGCGATCCGTTCAAGATCGAAGCCGATGGGCCTGCGTGACCGGCTGATCGCCCAGGTCCGCGAGAGCGGGCCGATGAGCGTGGCCCAGTACATGACCGCCTGCCTGCACGATCCGGCGGATGGCTACTATTCGACCCGGCCGTCCCTGGGCGCCGAGGGCGACTTCATCACCGCCCCCCTGGTCAGCCAGATGTTCGGCGAGCTGATCGGCCTATGGGCCGTGGCGTGCTGGGAACGCCTGGGCCGCCCCTCTCCCTTTCGGCTGGTGGAGATGGGGCCCGGCGACGGCACCCTGATGGACGACATGCTGCGGGCCGCGCGCCTGGCGCCGGCCTTTGTCGCCGCCGCCGATGTCTGGCTGGTGGAGACCTCCGAACCGCTGAAGGCCCGGCAGCGCGCGGCGCTGGGGGATTGCGTGCGGTGGGCGGCGTCCCTGGCCGAGGTCCCCGACGACGCCCCCATGGTCCTGATCGCCAACGAATTGCTGGACTGCCTGCCGCCGCGACAGTTCGTGCGGACGCAGACCCGCTGGTCGGAACGGGTGGTGGGGCTGACCGACACTGGAGACCTCACTTTCGGGCTCGCCGCCGTCGCGCTGGGCCAGGCCCTGCCCGACGCGCCCGTCGGATCGGTGCTGGAACACTCCCCCAGCCAGGAGGCCCTTGGCTCGGAGATCGGCGCGCGGATCGGCGCCGACGGCGGCGCGGCCCTGCTGATCGACTACGGCCGCGACGCCCCCGGCTTCGGCGACACCCTGCAGGCGCTCAGGCGCCATGTGAAGGAGAGCCCCTTGGCCGGCCCCGGCGAGGCCGACCTCACCGTCCATGCCGACTTCCCGGCCGTGCTGGCGGCGGCGGCGCGGGAAGGGGCGGCCACGGCGCCGATCCTGACCCAGGGCGAGTTCCTGGTGCGGCTGGGGATCGGCGCCCGGGCCGAGGCGCTCACCGCCGCCCGGCCCGACCGCAGCGAGGTCATCGAACGCCAGCTGGAACGGCTGGTGTCCCCCGACCAGATGGGCGAACTGTTCAAGGTCGTCTGCATCCACACGCAGGGCCTGGTCCCGCCCGGTTTCGAGACCTGAGATGAACCCGTTGACCTCGCCGTTCCTGGACCTGCCGGGTATCCGCCACGCCTTCTTCACGCGGCAGGGCGGGGTTTCGACGGGTATCTATGACAGCCTGAATGTCGGGCGGGGCTCGGAGGATGAACCCGCCGATGTGGCCGAGAACCGGCGCCGGGCGGCGGCGCATTTCGGCCTGCCGGTGAGCGCGCTCTCCACCTGCTACCAGATCCACTCGGCGACGGCCCTGGTCACGGACCGGCCCTGGGGCGACGAGCGCCCGGAGGGGGACGCGGTGGTCACCGCCACCCGAGGCGTGCTTTGCGGAGCCTTGGCCGCCGACTGCGCCCCGATCCTGATCGCCGACGCGGAAGGCCGCGTGGTGGCGTCGGCCCATGCCGGCTGGAAGGGCGCGCTGAACGGCGTGGCCGAGGCCGCCGTCGCCGCCATGAGCGGCCTGGGCGCCGACCCGTCGCGAATGGTGGCGGTGGTGGGGCCCTGCATCGGCCAGGCCTCCTACGAGGTGGGGCTGGAGTTCCTGGCCGCCTTCACCGCCAAGGCCCCAGATCACGAACGCTTCTTCGCGGCGGGTGAGGGCCCCGAGAAGCGGATGTTCGACCTGCCGGGCTTCGTGGTCTCGCGGTTGAAGGCCGCCGGGGTGGCCACCGCCGACTGGATCGGCCACGACACCTGCGCGGAGGAAGACCTGTTCTTCTCCAACCGCCGCGCCTTCAAGCGGGGCGAGCCGGACTTCGGCCGGCTGCTCTCGGCGATATCCCTGGTCTGAGTCACGCCGGGCCTTGCCGCGGGCGGCTCGCCTGCTACAAGCCCCGCGCATCGGCGGGACATTGCGGGAATTCTCATGAAGCTGCTGGCTGGCAACTCCAATCGAGCTCTCGCCGAGGCCGTGGCCTCCCATCTCGACCTTCCGCTGACCAAGGCTCAGGTGAAGCGCTTCGCCGACAACGAGGTCTGGGTGACCATCGACGAGAACGTCCGCGGCGAGGACGTCTTCGTGCTGCAGTCCACCAGCTACCCCACCAACGATAACCTGATGGAGCTGCTGATCTGCATCGACGCGCTGCGTCGCGCCTCGGCCAAGCGGATCACCGCCGTCATGCCCTATTTCGGCTACGCCCGGCAGGACCGGAAGACCGGGGGCCGCACGCCCATCTCGGCCAAGCTGGTCTCCAACCTGATCGAGCGCGCCGGCGCCGACCGGGTGCTGACGATGGACCTGCACTCAGGCCAAATCCAGGGCTTCTTCGACATCCCCACCGACAACCTGGTCTCCGCGCCGCTGCTGGCCGCCGACATCAAGGAAAACTACGAGAAGACCGCAGATCTGATGATCGTCTCCCCCGACGTGGGCGGCGTGGTCAGGGCCCTGGCCGTCGCCAGCCGGCTGAACGCCGAGCTGGCGATCGTCGACAAGCGCCGCTCGGGTCCGGGCAAGAGCGAGGTGGCCAACATCATCGGCGACGTCTCGGGCCGCCGCTGCATCCTGTTCGACGACATCATCGATGGCGGCGGCACGCTCTGCAACGCCGCCCAGGCCCTGGTGGACGGCGGCGCAACCGAGGTCTCGGCCTATGTCACCCACGGGGTGCTGTCGGGGGCGGCCATCGACCGGGTCAATTCCTCGATCCTCAAGGAGCTGGTGATGACCGACTCCATCACCGCCCCCGAAGCCGCCAGCGACAAGTCCAAGCTGCGCTATGTCAGCTGCGATAAGCTGTTGGGCGAAGCCATTCGGCGGATCGCCAATGAAGAGTCCGTGTCGAAATTGTTCGACTGACCGTTCATCCTGGATTCTAAAGGTTTTCCGGCACGGGACTTGCTGGCCAGACCCCCAAACGGCCACGCTTGGTCAATAAGGGTTAAGGACGCGCGGTCACATTCCTGCCCGCGCATCTGTGTTAGCCTCGCGCGCTTATCTTCTGGGGAAGCTTCAGGATGACCTCTGCCATTCGCGTGACCGGCACGCTCGCCGCCATCGCCTTCGCGGCCCTGCTGTCGGCCTGTTCCAGCCCCGCGCCGGCCCCGCCGCCGCCGCCGCCGCCGGCGGTGAGCCTGTCACCCAAGCTGATCGAGCAGGCGGCCGCCTATCGCTATTACATGGCCCACGTCAGCGCGATCACGCCGGACTTCGCCGACGGCGACCAGATCGCCAAGGGCGTGGCCATCGGCGCGGCCTATGAGCCCAAGCAATTGCAGCGGGGCGCCACGGCCTATGCCGCCGTCGTCGCCCTGCAGGACCCGGCCTTCGTGGCCGGCGTCCGCACCTATGCCGTCAATGTCGACCAGCGCCGCGAAGTGGTGGCCGCGATCCTGAAGGACCCGGCCTATGTCGTGGGCATCAGCGGCTCGGCCAGCGCCGCGGGTCTGGTGAAGACCGCGCTCGGCGCCGAGGGCCAGCAGCTCTACGACGCCGGCAAGGCGGTCAAGCAGTCGGCCTACGACATTCAGAAGCAGAAGTGGTCGAAGTCCGACGTCCTCAACCGCGACCTGCGCCTGTCTCAGGCCAAGAATCTCTCGGCCACCCCGGTGGTGGGCGACCTGGCCGAGACCGCCCGCCTGCAGCAGGCGGCCCTGGGCGTCTCGCCGCTGGGCCTCACCGCCGAGCCAGCCGCCCCGCCCTACAGCCCCATCGTGATCCGCGGCATGGCCGTGGCCGCCCTCGCCGCGCTTGGCGAAGGCGGGGACGCCAATGTCGACACCCTGATGGCGGTGATGGCCGAGCCCAACGTGGCGTTCTGCATGAACATGGCCAAGCTCAACCTCTACCAGTGCCTGGCGGTTTCCAAGCCGCACTACGAGGACGTCTTCTGCCTGGGCCAGCACATCATGATGGACACCGGCCGCTGCGTGATTAAGGCCTCGGGGAACACCGAGCCCTACGAGGCGAAGTTCATTCCCAAGATCAGGGTCGCCGACGGTAGCGCCCCCTACAAGGTGACCCCAGCCAAGACCCCGGCCAAGGCCGACACCAAGAAGCGCTAAAACATCTGCGCCCGCCCGTTGCCACGAGCGGGGCTTTTGTGTATTTACGCCCACCTTTCGACCCCAGGAGGGTCGTCCGTCGCCGCGCGGCACTTCGCGCGGCGGTTTCGTTTTGAGGCAAGGCCATGGCCGATATCATTCTGAACGTTGAAGTTCGCGATCGCACGGGCACCGGCGGCGCGCGCGAAACCCGCCGTGCGGGCATGGTCCCCGGCGTGCTCTACGGCGGCGCCAAGGATCCGGTCGCCATCGCCGTGAAGGCCAACGAATTCCGCAAGGCGCTCTATACGGGCAAGCTGCTGGGCCACCTGGTGACCCTGAAGTACGGCGACGAGACCCAGCCGGTCATCGCCAAGGCGATCGACATGCACCCGGTCAACGACGAGCCGGTCCACTTCGACCTGTACCGCGTCGACGAGCACCAGCTGATCAAGATCGAAGTGCCGGTGCACTTCAAGAATCAGGAAGAATCGCCGGGCCTGAAGAAGGGCGGCACGCTCAACATCGTGCGTCACACCGTCGAACTGGCCTGCCCCGCCGACCACATCCCGGAAGAACTGATCTTCGACCTCACCGGTCTGGAAATCGGCGACACCATCCGCATGTCGGCCTTCACCCTGCCGGAAGGCGTCAAGCCCGCCACCGACCGCGACTACGTCGTCGCCACCCTGGCCGGTTCGTCGGCCTCGGCCTCGGCTGACGCCGCCACCGACGAAGCGGCCGCCGCCGCCGCCACCACCACCGTTTAAGGATTGGCCGGCCCCCTTCGGGGGGCCGAGCCGCCTGGCGCCATGCTGATCCTCGCGGGCCAAGGCAATCCCGGCGCCCAGTACGCCAAGAACCGCCACAACATCGGCTTCATCGCCGTGGACGAGATCGCCAAGCAATGGCGGTTCGGACCCGAGCGCTCGAAGTTCTCCGGGCTTGCCCGTGAGGGCGAGATCGATACGCCCGCCGGCCCGGTCAAGGCCCTGATCCTCAAGCCCCAGACCTTCTACAATGAGAGCGGCCGCTCTGTCGGCGCGGCCATGAAGTTCTACAAGGCGACGCCCGCCGACGTGGTGCTGTTCTACGACGAGATCGACCTGGCCCCCGGCCGCTTCCGGATGAAGACCGGCGGCGGGGCGGCGGGCAACAACGGCGTCCGCTCCGTCACCGCCCACATCGGCGCCGACTTCCGCCGAGCCCGGCTGGGCGTCGGCCATCCCGGACACCCCGAGCGGGTCCAGGGCCACGTGCTGTCTGACTTCCACAAGGTCGAGCACCCGTGGGTCATCGCCCTGCTGAAGGCCGTGGCCGAGGCCGCCCCCCTGCTGGCCGCCGGCGAGGACGACAAGTACCAGACCGAGGTCCTGCGTCTGGCCCCCGCCGACAAGGGCGACACCCGCCAGGCCCGCAGCCGCGGCGATACATAGCCACCAGAATTGGTTGGGGGCGGCAGACGTGCTAGGTCGCGCCCTCGCATTAGGAAATAGAGCTCCATGGCCCTGAAAGTCGCGATCGTCGGCCTGCCCAACGTCGGCAAATCGACCCTGTTCAACGCGCTGACCCAGACCGCGTCGGCCCAGGCGGCCAACTATCCGTTCTGCACCATCGAGCCCAATACCGGCGACGTGGCGGTGCCCGAGCCGCGCCTGGATGCGCTGGCCGCCGTCATCCCCTCCAAGGAGATCATCCCGGCGCGGATCAACTTCGTGGACATCGCCGGCCTGGTGCGCGGCGCCTCCAAGGGGGAAGGCCTGGGCAACCAGTTCCTGGCCAATATCCGCGACTGCGACGCCGTGGCCTTCGTCGCCCGCTGCTTCATCGATGACGACATCACCCACGTCGAGGGCAGGGTCGATCCGCTGTCGGACCTGGAGACCATCGAGACCGAGCTGATGCTGGCCGACCTGGAGAGCCTGGAGAAGCGGGTCAGCAACCTCGAAAAGCGCGCCAAGGCCGGCGACAAGGAAAGCGCCCAGACCCTGCGCCTGGTGCAACTGGCCCTGACCGAGCTCAACGCCGGCCGCCCGGCCCGCAAGGCCAAGGTCGACGCCGAGGACGACAAGGCCTGGCGCATGCTGCAGCTGCTGACCTCCAAGCCCGCCCTCTATGTCTCCAACGTCGATGAAGGCTCGGCCGCCGAGGGCAACGACATGTCGCGGCTGGTGGCCGAACGCGCCGCCCGCGACGGCGCCGACCACGTGGCGATCTCGGCCCAGATCGAGAGCGAGATCGCCATGCTCGACGCCGAGGAGCGCGCCGAGTTCCTGGAGACCCTGGGCCTCAGCGAGCCGGGCCTCAACAAGCTGATCCGCGAGGCCTACCACCTGCTGGGCCTGCAGACCTATTTCACGGTCGGCCCCAAGGAAGCCCGCGCCTGGACCATCCACAAGGGCGACACCGCCCCGCAGGCGGCCGGCGTGATCCACACCGACTTCGAGAAGGGCTTCATCCGGGCCGAAACCATCGCCTACGAGGACTATGTCGGTCTCAAGGGCGAAGCCGGGGCCCGTGAGGCCGGGAAGTTCCGCCAGGAAGGCAAGGAGTACGTCGTCAAGGACGGCGACGTCCTGAACTTCCGCTTCAACGTCTGAAGTCCCGACGGCGCGCGGTTCGAGGGCCCGAGCCCTATGGGAAGCCGACCGCCTAGCGAGTGGCGGCGTACAAGCGTGTAGTCCGCAGCGAGCCATCAGGATCGCAACGCTCGTTCTGCATTCGCCCTTCGAAGGTCATGCCCACTCGCTCGCAGAGGCGCCAACTTTGCGAGTTTTCGTCATCCGGTCGCGCGAAGATGCGACGGGCGCGAAGGTGTTCAAAGCCATAGGCAAGAATGGCCCGCACACCTTCGGTGATGAATCCCTGACCAGCGTAGGAAGTACGGCCCCACCAGCCGATTTCCATCTTCGGTACGCTCCAATCTGGTCGGTGAAGGCCGCTTGACCCGACGATCTGGCCCGTCTGCCGATGGAAGAGCAGAAGTGGAAAGTCGTCCCGTTCGGCGAAGGAGTTGGCCGAGGCTTGGCAAAACGCCTCAGACGCATCGGGCGAGGGATCATCCAATGCCCAACCCATGGCGGCCGGCCATCTTCGGAGTTCAACTAGGCTATCAAGGGTCGCGGCATAGAGCTCGGCGCCATCCCCTGGCCGATGCGGCCGTATGACGAGTCGATCAGTGACAATTTCGCCGGGAATGTCGGTGAGGATCGCAGACATCTTCTGATTGTAGTCCGCGCACGATGCCGGAGCTACGACCTGATTGCCCTGGTTCGTGCACGGGCCGAGGCCCGAGATCTCAGCGTACCGCGCTGGACTTCCCCGCCCACCAGCCTATCTCAGACTTCAAAATCCGGGAGAGACATCATGGGCGAATTTTCCAAGCTGACGGGGGCCGACGGCTTCGAGTTCGCGGTCTATCGCGCCGCGCCCACGGGCGAGCGCAAGGGCGGCGTCGTGGTGATCCAGGAGATCTTCGGGATCGACGAGCATATCGCCCGCGACGTCGACCGCTGGGCGTCGCTCGGATACGAGGCCATCGCTCCGTCGCTCTACGACCGCCGCGAGCCGGGCTTCACCGCCGGCCATGATCCGGCCGGCCTCACCGCCGGGGTCACCCATGCCCGCGCCACCCCGCTGGACCAGGCCTTGGCCGACGTGGACGCCTGTCGCGCGGCCCTGGCGCCGGCCGGTAAGGTCTTCGTGGTGGGCTATTGCTACGGCGGCTCGCTGACCTGGCTGTCGGCCTGCCAGCTGGACGGCTTTTCCGCCGCGTCGAGCTATTACGGCAGCATGGTCCAGGCCAATGCCGACAAGACGCCCAAGTGCCCCACCATCGTCCACCTGGGCCGCAAGGACGCCGGCATCCCGGCCGACGACGTCAAGGCCGCCGTGCAGGCCAGCAATCCCGGCGTGGCGGTCTATATCTACGAGGACGCTGGCCACGGCTTCAACAACGAGGACCCCGAGCGGCTGAACCAGCCCAGCGCCGACCTGGCCCGCCAGCGCACCCTCGACCTGTTCGCAGGCGCTTGAGCGCCATGGGCGAGACGATCCGCCTGACCAGCAAGTTCGACGGCTTCGAGCTGGCCGCCTATCACGCCCCGGTCGCCGATGCGCGCCGCGGCGGGGTCGTGCTGATCCAGGAGATCTTCGGGGTCACCGACCACATCCGCGAACTGGCCGACGGCTTCGCCGAGGACGGCTACGAGGTGATCGCGCCGAGCTTCTACGACCGCCTCGAGCCGGGGTTCGAGGCCGACTATAGCCCAGACGCCATCGCCAAGGGGGTGAGGTACTCCACCGAGACGCCCTGGGACCAGGTGGCCGGCGACCTCCAGGCCGCCATCGACGCGCTCGCCCCCGCCGTCTTCGTCGCCGGCTTCTGCTGGGGCGGGACCGCGGCGTGGCTGGCGGCGTGCCGCTGCACCGGGATTTCGGCGGCCTCGGCCTATTACGGCCGCCGGATCAGTGAGCTGGTGGACGAGACGCCGAAGGTCCCCACCATTCTTCACTTCGGCAAGGGCGACGCCTCCATCCCCCTGGAGACGGTCGAGGGTATCCGCGCGAAGCATCCCGACACTCCGGTCCACCTCTACGACGCCGGCCACGGCTTCGTCTCCGACCGCCGCGCCGACTACAACCCCGACGCCGCCCGGCTGGCGCGGCTGCGGACCCTGCAGGTGTTCATGAACAACGGCGGCGGCCGCGGCGAGATGTGAGCCTCAGGCTTCCTCGATGTGCTTGCGCGCCTCGGGGTCTCGTTCCAGCCAGCGGGCCAGGACCGACTGGGCGGCCAGGATACCGATGCCGGCGGCATAGCCCGCGAAGACGGCGGCGGGGTAATGCCCGCCCGTGGCCACCGACGCCACCTGCCAATAGATGAAGCCCGCCGCGGCGATCAGCAGGCCGATCCCGGTCAGCACGGAGACCGGCGTCTGGCCAAACCCCGAGATGAAGCTCATCCACACATAGCGGGCCAGGGCCCGGCGCGCCGGCAGGATCAGCAGCGGCAGGGCGAAGCCCGCCAGCAGGGCGGTGGCCGGCCAGACCAGGGCATGGCGGGCGATGACGGCGGGGCCGCCCGGCAGCACGCTGAAGGCGTGGACCACCGAGCCCGCATAGATCAGGCTGGACGCGGCGGTGGCCACGTCCTGCATCCGCCGGAAGTCGCGCCAGGCCTTGATGAGGGCCATGTCAGCAGCCAGCGGTGGGCGACGGGATGGGGATCAAGGTGAGCATGCGCATTTATCGCGTAGGCCGCCCGCCTTGGCTATGGTCGGGCGCCCCTCCCCACCGGGAATCGCCTGAGTTGAAGCTTGTCCTGGCCCTCGCCGTCCTCTGGCTCGCCCCGGCGCCCGCGCAGGCGGCGGCCTGCTGGTTCGAGCACGGCGTGGTGGTGGTCCCGGCCAGCGTGGCGGGCGTCGCTGGCGACTACATTCTCGACACCGGCAGCCCCATCACCCAGCTCCACGAGACCCGCGCCCAGATGGAGGGCCTGCCGCCGGCGTTGGCGGGCGAGGTGCGGGTGGACGGCCTGCGCCTGACCGATCGGCCTGTGGTGGTCGCCGACCTCGACGCCCGGACCTACGCCTTCCCCACCCCTATCGCCGGGGTGATCGGCGCCGATATCCTGTCGGCCTATGTGGTGGATGTCAGCTTCGCCCCCTGTCGGGTGACGATCTGGCCCACTGGCAGGGCGCCGGGGTTCCACGCCGACACCCGCCTGGCGATGCCGCTGCGCGCCGGGCGGCCGATGGTGGCCGCCGCCGCGGCCGACGGCCCCAGGACGGCCGTGGGGGGCTTTGTGGTCGCCACCGGCCTGGACAGCGCCGCGCGGCTCGACGAGGCCCTGGCGAGCGTCCCTGGGGCCACGGGGATGGATGTGGCGCCCTACGGCCCCCGCCGCGCCAAGCTGCGGGCGCTTTCCGTCGCGGGCGAGCTGTTCGAGGCGCTGAGCGCCGGCCTGCAGCCCGCCGTCGAGGGCGCTGTCGGCGCCATCGGCGCGCCGGTGCTGTCGCGCTGGTCGCTGCGGTTCGACTTCCCGCGCCGACGGCTGCTGTTGCGTAGACCCTAGGAGACCGGGGTCAACCCGGCCCAGGTCGTCAGGAACTCCGGCAGGATCGGCAGGACGTCGATGGCGGCGTGCAGCAGGACCACCAGCAGCAGGCTGCGGGTCCGGGCCCAGATCACCCCCAGCATCAGGGCCACGGGCGACAGGGCGCCGATGGTGTAGGCGATGACTTCGAAGAGGTCGGTGGAATGGCCCTGCTCGCCCGGCGCGCCGCGCAGGTAGAGGCCGGGCACGTGGGCCAGCGCGAAGACCAGGGCGCCGAGGATGACCGCGCCGGTCTCGCTACGCAGGACAGCGGCCAGCCTCGTCTGCAGCACCGCGCGAAACAGGAACTCCTCGGCCAGGCCCGCTTCCAGGGCGATCCAGACGAAGGCGGCCGGCGCGGCCCAGGCCAGGACCTGGAGCCCCGGCTGCAGGTCGGCGATCTGTTGGAGGCTGGGGCTGACCACGCTGAGCAGGGCCAGGAAGATCACCCCCATGACGATCAGGGTGGGCCAGAACCCTTTGCGGTGGAGGCCGCTGGAGAACAGCGGCGCGACCCGGCCCCCCAAAGCCAGCAGGATCAGGGCCGGGATCGCCACATGGACCGCCAGCTTGACGGCCAGGATCACCAGCTCGCGGGTCTGGCCCTCCGGCAGGGCGGCCTTCAGCATCTGCATGCCGACGCCCAGGAAGCCCAGGGCGTAGACCACCATGAAGATCAGCACGGCGGCCAGCTCGACCTTAGGCCGGCGCACCCGGACCGGCGGCGGATCCGACCGCCGGGTCAGGGCCCAGGCCACGCCGGACAGCGCGACGCCGAACACCCCCAGGGACACCAGGGGGAAGCTCCAGTCGGCCTGTTTGAAGAAGAGATAGGCGAAGGCCGCCCCCCAGAGCAGGGCGTAGAGCGCCAGATACCCGATGGCGCGGCTGCGCCCAGTCCCGGCCCCCATACTGGCCCTCCCCATCGTCCCCTCGCCTATCGGCGGACCGAGGCCCCCAGGCAACTTATCGATTGTTCATGCGCCGGAAACGAAAAAGGCCCCGGCTTTCACCGGGGCCTTCGATCGTGCTCGAAAGGACGACACCCTTAGTGGGCGACGTTCTTCCAGATGCGGCGGTAGCTGACGAACAGCAGGCCGGCGAAGATCAGCAGATAGACCATGGCCGCCACGCCGAACTGCTTGCGCTCGGTCTGCTTGGGCTCGGAGGCCCAGGCCAGGAAGGCCACGACATCCTTGGCCTGTTGGTCGAGGGTCGACTTCGTGCCGTCGTCGAAGGTCACCTTGTTGGCTTCCAGCGGCGGGGCCATCGCGATGAAGCCCCCGGCAGGCACATGGCCCTTGCCCTTGTAGAAGGCGCTGACGTCGCCGGGCATGTAGGGGTTGTAGTGCTGGTTCGGCGGCACTTCGAGACCGGCCGGCGGCGCCACGTAGCCGGTCAGGATCGAGTAGACGTATTGCGGTCCCTGGGCCCGGGCCTTGATGATCACCGAGAGGTCCGGCGGCAGGGCGCCGCCGTTGGAGGCGCGCGCGGCGGCCTCGTTCGGGAACGGGCTGGGGAAACGATCGGCCGGGGTGCCGGGACGTTGCACGACGTCACCGGTCTCCGAGTCGATATCGTTGATCTGATAGTCCTTGGAGATCGCCTTCACATAGGCGTTGTCGTTCGGGTTCTTGTACTTGTCGTCGAAGAACGGGCCGTTCTTCTCACCCAGATTGCGGAAGCTCAGCAGGCTCATCGAGTGGCAGGCCGCGCAGACCTCCCGATAGACCTTGTAACCCCGTTGAACCTGGGCCTGGTCGAACTTGCCGAACGGGCCCTCGAAGCTCCAGTGGACACCCTTGGGCTCTTCCGGATGGGTCGCCGCGAACGACGGACCAGCAACGAAAGCGAGCCCGAGCGCCGCGAGAATGAAACCTTTGCGCAGCATCTGAGGCTCAGCCCCTCTTTTCAGGCGAAGCCGCGGCGCCGGCGGGCGCGTTGGCGGGGAGCACCGGCGCGGAGATCGATTCCGGCTGGGGCAACGGGGTCTCGGTGAGGCCCAGGATCGGAAGCACGACCAGGAAGTAGGCGAAGTAGTAGGCCGTCGCGATGCGGGAGAGCCACACCATCGAGTTCAGGTCGGCGTCCAGCAGCTGGAAGGTCGACAGGTTGCCGATCACGTGGTCGTCGGGAAGACGGCCGCCGCAATAGCCCAGCACCAGGCAGGCCAGCACGAAGATGCCGAAGTAGAGCTTCGCGGTGGGCCGGTAGCGCATGGACCGCACCTTGGAGGTGTCGAGCCAGGGCAGGACGAACAGCATGGCGATGGCGCCGAACATCAGCAGCACGCCGGCCAGCTTGTCCGGAACCGCCCGCAGGATCGCGTAGAACGGCAGGAAGTACCATTCCGGAACGATGTGGGCCGGGGTCACCAGCGGGTTGGCGGGAACATAGTTCACCGCGTCGCCTAGTGCGTTCGGCTGGAAGAACACGAAGACCGCGAACATCAGCAGGAAGACCGAAATCGCGAAGCCGTCCTTCACCGTGTAGTACGGGTGGAAGGGAACGGTGTCCTCCTTGGACTTCACGTTCACGCCGGTGGGGTTGCCGTTGCCGGGCACGTGCAGCGCCCAGATGTGCAGGATCACCACGCCGGCGATCATGAACGGCAGCAGGAAGTGCAGCGAGAAGAAGCGGTTCAGGGTGGGGTTATCCACCGCGAAGCCGCCCCACAGCCAGGTGGTGATGGACTCGCCCACCAGCGGCAGGGCGCCGAACAGGTTGGTGATCACCACCGCGCCGTGGAAGCTCATCTGGCCCCAGGGCAGGACGTAGCCCATGAAGGCCGTGGCCATCATCAGCAGATAGATCACGCAGCCCAGGATCCACAGCACCTCGCGGGGCGCCTTGTAGGACCCGTAGTAGAGGCCGCGGAACATGTGGATGTAGACCGCGATGAAGAACATCGAGGCCCCGTTGGAGTGCATGTAGCGCACCAGCCACCCGTAGTTCACGTCGCGCATGATGCGCTCGACGGAGTTGAAGGCGTGGTCGACGTGCGGGACGTAGTGCATGGCCAGCACGATGCCGGTCACGATCTGGATGCCCAGGCAGACCGCCAGGATGCCGCCGAAGGTCCACCAGTAGTTCAGGTTCTTCGGGGTCGGGAAGTCGATCACGCTGTCGTACGCCAGGCGCACGATCGGCAGTCGGGTGTCGAGCCAGCGCTCGAAGCCGGTTTTCGGCTCGTAGTTTGAATGTCCGCTCATGATCCTCAGCCCACCTTGACCTTGGTGTCCGACAGGAAGGTGTAGTCCGGCACGGCCAGGTTGGTCGGCGCGGGACCCTTACGGATCCGGCCGGAGGTGTCGTAGTGCGAACCGTGGCAAGGGCAGAACCAGCCGCCGTAATCGCCGCCGCCGAAGGTCGGCACGCAGCCCAGGTGGGTGCAGGTGCCAACCAGGATCAGCCATTGGGCCTTGCCGGGCTTGTGACGCTGCTCGTCGGTCTGCGGATCGCGCAGATCGGCGGTGTCGTCCTTGATCGCCTCGGCGATCTCCTTGCCCGTCCGATTCCGGATGAAGAGCGGCTTGCCGCGCCACTTGATGGTGACCTGCTGGCCAGCTTCGACCTTTGTCAGGTCGAATTCCACCGAGGCGAGGGCGAGGGTGTCGCCGGCCGGGTTCATCTGGTCGATGAACGGCCAGGCCAAGGCCCCAACCGCGCCCACGGCCATGACGGCCGCGGCGATGTGAATGAAATCACGCCGGTTCGGGTCTTCGCCCGAGGCATGAGGATCGGGATTTGCGCCCACGACGGTGTCGGCCACCTTAAAGCTACCCTTCGTTTGCGGCCGCGACCTTGCGCCGAGACCCGTCTTCGACCCTGCCAGACGTTCTGGTAAGGGCCATTCAGAATCAAATGCTGGAGCAGGTCGAATTACCGGAAGTGACAGCGATCGCGCATTGCGGTCGCCCCTCCCGTGATTCGCGCCTAGCCCCGGCCAATCCCGTAGGCTGGATCGCTTAGAATGCTGCTGGCGCTTTTTCAACCGGACATTCCGCAAAACCTTGGGGCGGCTCTCCGTCTCGGCGCCTGTCTGGGGGTCGGTATTCACGTCATAGAGCCCTGTGGCTTCCCACTTTCCGACCGTGCGATACGCCGCGCGGCCCTCGATTACGGTGAGCCGGGCGAAGTGACGCGGCACCCCGGATGGGCCGATTTTGCGCAAGATAGGCCCGGAAGGATCGTTCTGTTCACAACCCGGGGCGCAACGCCCCTCCACGACTTCGTCTTCCAACCCGACGATGTGCTGCTGTTCGGGCGCGAAAGCGCAGGCGTTCCCGACGAGGTTCACGAGAGCGCCGATGCGCGGGTTTATATTCCGCTGATACCCGGAATGAGGTCGCTGAACGTCACCGTCTCGGCGGCCATCGGCCTGTCGGAGGCGTTGCGCCAGACCGGCCAATTTCCTAATCCAGCCACATGAGCAGCCTGCCGCCCGAGATCGAAGACCGCCGCGCCCGCGCCAAGACGTGGTTTGAAGACCTGCAATTGCGGATCTTCGCCGCCTTGGAGCAACTGGAGGCGGAAGCCCCCCCCGAGCTCTATCCCGAGGCGCCGGGCCGATTCGACCCGCGGCCTTGGACCCGCGACACCGGCGTCGGAGGCGGGATCGGCGGACACCTGAAGGGACGCCTGTTCGAAAAGGCCGGGGTCCACACCTCGGCGGCCACCAGCCGCTTCTCCCCAGAGATGGCGGCCCAGATGCCGGGCGCCGACAAGGACCCCTCCTATGTCTCGGCCAGCATCAGCCTGATCGTGCACCCGCGCTCGCCGCGCATCCCGACCGTCCACATGAACACCCGCTTCCTGTCCACCGCCGAGAGCTGGTTCGGCGGCGGGGCCGACCTGACCCCGATGGTCGATGAGCAGCGCAGCGAGGAGGCCGACGACGCGGTCCTGTTCCACGCCGCCATGAAGGCGGCCTGCGACCCCTACGATCCAGAGTGGCACGCCAAGTACAAGGCCTGGTGCGACGAGTACTTCTACCTGCCCCATCGCAAGGAAACCCGGGGCGTGGGGGGCATCTTCTACGACCGCCACAACTCCGGCGACTTCGAGAAGGACTTCGCCTTCACCCGCGCCGTCGGCGAGGCCTTCCTGGAGGTCTATCCGAAGATCGTCCGCCACCGCATGAGCGAACCCTGGACCGAGCAGGACCGGATGGAGCAACTTGTCCGCCGGGGCCGGTACGTCGAGTTCAACCTGCTCTACGATCGTGGCACCATGTTCGGCCTGAAGGCGGGCGGGAACATCGACACCATCCTGTCGTCCATGCCGCCGATGGTGGCCTGGGTCTGACCAGGGAGCGACGGATGGCTCAGATCCGGCCCCATCGCCCAGACGACCTGGAAGGCCTCTACAAGGTCTGCCTGAAAACCGGCGACAGCGGCCAGGACGCCACCAACCTCTATCGGGACAAACACCTGCTGGGGGCCATCTACGCCGCCCCCTACGGCCGCCACGCCCCCGACCTGGCCTTCGTGGTGGAGGATCGCGGCCAGGTCGCCGGCTATGTCGTGGGAACCGCCGACACGCGGGCCTTCGAGGCCCTGCTGGAGGACCGCTGGTGGCCGATGCTGCGGGCCGCCCATGCCGATCCGCAGGGAGTCCCATGGTCCGAGCGCACGCCCGACCAACACCTGGAGCGCCTGTTCCACAAACCCAACACCGCGCCGGACGCCGTCGTCGCGGCCTATCCCGCCCATCTGCACATCAACCTGCTGCCCCATCTGCAGGGCCAGGGCCTGGGCCAGCGCCTGATCGACACGCTGTCCGACGCGCTGAGGGCGGCCGGCGGCCGCGGTCTCCACCTGGGCGTCAGCGAGGCCAATACCCGCGCGCAGCGGTTCTACGACATCTACGGCTTCACCCGCTTCGACGATCAGGCCACGCCAGGAACGATCTGGATGGTGCGGGACCTGACCTAGACCGCCGGCTTCATCGTCGCCGCCTCGGTCTTCAGGTCGTGGCTGGGCACCTTCACGCCGCCGGGGCCGGGGCATTTGGCGCCGGTGTCGATCCAGGCCTGGATCAGTTCGCCCAGCTGGGCCTGCGTGCCCGGCGCGGCGGTGCGGCCGAGACCGGGGTTCCAGCCCCAGGCCACCAGTTCGTCGCTGGCCATGTGTTCCTGGATCTGGGCCAGGGTCTTGCCGCCGTTGCGGGCCGGGTCCTTGATCTGAGCGCAGATCTCCCCGAGCGACTTGCCCTGCCAGGCCATGGCGGCGGGCGCGAGCGCCCACTTCGGATTGCCGGGGATGGTGACGATGTGGGTCCCGCCGACCCAGACGTTCTTGGCGGTGTGGCACGACGCGCACCGCAAGCCCTCGCCATGACCGTCCTCGCCGCGGGAGACCACCGGCATGTGGGGGCGGCGATCATCGGTCTGGGTCGGGCGGTCCACCGGGTGGCAATTGGCGCAGCGCGGGTGGGTGATGACCTTGCCGGCCTCCTGGAAGAGGGCGACCGAGCGGGCGGTCTTGTCGGCGATGGTGTTGAACGTGGCGGCGGGCTTCAGCGAGGTCCGCTGCTCCATCTCGGCCAATACCGAGGCGGCGGTCTGGCTGGGGGCGGTCTGGGCCTGGGCGGTCAAGGTCACGGCGGCGACCAGGCCGGCGGCGCCGAGGGACAGAAGCAGGGCGCGGGCATGGCGCATTGGGAACGTTCCTGGCCGGCGCGCAACATCACGCCGGAGACCAGAACGTCAGGGACGGCCAAGCGTTGCCTGGGCCAGGAACCGCTGGATCCAGCCGCCGACCTGGAGGCGGTCGTCCGGCTGCTCGAAGGACAGGATGGCGGTGTCGGCCTGTTCATCGGTCAGCCGCGTCCCGCGCCGGCTCTCGATCAGGGCCCGGGCATAGGCCGGCTCGAATTCCGGATGCAGCTGCAGGGAGATGGCCGGCTGGTCGTCATAGGCCAGCATGCCGAAGGGGGTGAACGCGCTGGCGGCGATCACCGTCGCGCCCGGCGGCGCCTGCACCACCTGATCCTGATGCGAGGCCGCGATGGTCAGGCGGGGCGCGTCCATCCAGGCCCGGGCGGCCTGGACCTCGTAGCGGTGCAGGCCCAGGCCCCAGCCCTTGGGCGACGCGATCACCTTGCCGCCGAAGGCCTCGGCCATGATCTGGTGGCCGAAACAGATCCCGACCATCGGCGTGCCCCTGGCCGCGCGCAGAAAGGCCTTCAGCGGTTCGATCCAGGGCAGCGGGTCATAGACCCCCGCCGACGACCCGGTGATCACATAGGCGGCGCAGGCGTCGGCGGTGGCCGGCAGCCTCCCCGCCTGCACGTCGAAGGTGGCGTAGTCGTAGGCGTCCGGGCCGAACAGGGCGCGGAACATGGCGGGGTAGTCGCCGAACTGGTCGACCTCGCGCGGCGGGGCGCCGGTTTCGAGGATCCCCAGCCTCAATAGGCCATGCCCTGGGCGACGGCCTTCAGCTTCTCGATGGCCGAGAACTTGTCGTCGATGAAGTCGTGATCGATCCACCAGTCCTCCACCTCGCGCAGCACCTGGCCCACCATCGGGCCCTTGGGGACGCCAGACGCCATCACGTCCTCACCGGTCAGCGGGAAGGTCGGCGGCGACCAGCTTTCGGCCAGGGCCAGCAGGCCCCGCCACTGGTGGGTGGCCGATGTACGACCCGATTTGGCCCAGGCCAGCTTCACCCGGTCGTTGAAGGCCGACAGCCCGATGGCGTAGACGCCGCGCCGGGTCTCGCGCGGGCTCATCCAGCTGGTGATGCGGGGCGTCTTGCCCATGGCCGCCACCAGCCGGTCGCGGACCTCGTTGGAGAGGCGCAGGCGCTCGGCGATCTGGGCCGCGCCGATCTGGTCGTCGGGGATCAGGGTGGCCAGCCGCAGGATCGGATCGTTCTCGAAGAGCTGGTCGGTCTCGATCTCCACCAGCTGGTTGAGGGCCGCCAGATCGGTGGCGCAGGGCAGGACCGCGGTCAGCACGCCGGTCTTGGCCATCAGGGCCAGGGCCGGGCGTGGCTCCTCGGCGGCCAGCAGCTTGGTGAGCTCCTTGGCCGTGCGTTCCGCCGGGCGGCCCGACAGGGTCTCCTTCAGCGCCTTGCAGGCCGCCAACGCCTTTTCGTCGGCCTCACCCTTGCCGTACCAGGCCTGAAACCGGAAGAAGCGCAGGATGCGCAGATAGTCCTCGCGGATGCGGGTCATGGCGTCGCCCACGAAGACGATGCGGCCCGCCCGGCCGTCCTCGATCCCTCGACCGGTCGGATCGAACAAGGTCCCGTCGCGGTCGGCATAGACGGCGTTCAGGGTGAAGTCCCGGCGTTGCGCGTCCTCGGCCCAGTCCTGGGTGAAGGCCACCACGGCGCGGCGGCCATCGGTGGAGACGTCCCGGCGCAGGGTGGTGATCTCGAAGGGCTGTCCGTCGGCCACGGCGGTGATGGTGCCGTGCTCGACCCCTGTGGGCACCGCCCGGATGCCGGCCTCCTGCAGGGCCTCGGTGACCTGGTCCGGGGTCAGGGTCGTGGCGATGTCGACGTCTTCGATGGGTCGATTGAGCAGGGAGTTGCGCACGCACCCGCCCACGAACCGCGCGCAGCCGGAAAAGCCGCGCGCCTCCAGGGCGTCCATCACGGCGGTGACCGCCGGGGTCTTCATCCAGGGCTTTTGGCCGAGACTGTCGGTCATGGAGTCTGGGGCGCTCTCTTCTCGAAATGGCCGGGCGTGACGCGCCCGTCGGGGGCCGCTTCGGCGGGGACATAGACCTCGCCACGATTGTCGCCATGGAACACCGCCGTGGCCATCAGCGAAACCCCCAACAGCACCGCGCCGGCCGCGAACAGCCAGGCCCAGGGGGTGGAGCCCATCTCCCGGCCGGTGCGCCGGGCGACCTCGCGCCACAGGAACCACAGACCGAAGGGCAGGGCCACCAGGAGCGCGCGGGTGGCGATGAGGCTAAGCAACAGCCGCGCCGTAGAGCCGCTCGTACAGCGCCCGCAGGACGCCGGCGGTGGCCCCCCAGATGAAGCGTTCGGCGTGGGTCATGGCGTAGAACCTACGCCTTTCCCCGCTGGGCGCCTCACGCTCATGCTCCTCGTGATTGGCGGGATCCATCAGGAAGCCGAAGGGGGTCTCGAAGATGTCGGCCACCTCGTCGGGATTGGCCGTCAGGGTGAAGCCCTGGCGGATGAACCCCACCACCGGGGTGATCAGGAAGCCCGTTCCGGTGACATAGGGCGAGGAAAGCCCGGCTACCGTCACGTAGTCGGGGTGCAGTCCCACCTCCTCGTGCGCCTCGCGCAGGGCCGTTCCCCAGGGCGTCTCCCCCGGATCGCGACGGCCGCCCGGCAGGGCGATCTGGCCGGTGTGGCGGCGCAGGGTGTCGGCCCGGCGGGTCAGGATCACCGAATAGGCGCCTTCCCGCTCCACCAGGCCCACCAGCACCGAGGCTGGGGTGAGTTCGGCCGGTGGGTTTCCGTACTGGCCCGACAGGTCGAAGTCCGAGCGCGTCGCGCCCGTCACCGGTTCACGCTCCTCCAGCGGATCGAGATGCCGGGTGATCCAGTCGCGGGTGGCGGCTGAGGCCTGCGCGGGATTCACAGAACGTGCGCCCCGGCCGGGCCCACGGGGAACCAGGCGCCGTTGGAGGCCACCCCAAGGCGCGGCCCGTCGGGCGTCTCGCGCTCCTGGGCCAGCTCCACCAGCTCATAGAAGACCGGGCGGGCGATCAGGGCCTCCAGGCCACGGCGGACGTGGAGATAGGGACGCGGCTCGCCGGTGGTCGCGTCCATCTCGACGCGAATCTCGTTCTCGGGTCCGGCCTCGACCTCGTCGCCGACATTGGTGAGGAACGTCAGGGTCTCGCCCACCTTGTCGACGCGGACGGCGATGAAGGGGGCGTCCTCCACGGTGATCTTCATCTTCTCCACCGGGGTCACCAGGTGGAAGCCGTCAGGATCCTTGCGCAGCACGGTGGAGAACAGCCGCACCAGGGCCTCGCGGCCGATGGGCGTGCCCTCGTGGAACCACAGCCCGTCCTTCTTGATGACGATGTCGATGTCGCCACAGTGCTCAGGATGCCAGAGATGGACCGGCGGCAGGCCACGGCCCGGCGCCTGCTTGGCGGCGGCGATCACGCCTTCGAGGCCGGTCTTGGGGGTCGGGTCGGTCATCCTGTGAAGGTAGGGCGCGCGGCCCCCCGCCTCAAGCGCGACGCTAGGGAAGCGGGGCCGTGACGAGACCGGAAAGGCAATCGGCGCCGCCCTCGCGCAGGGCGCGGACCAGCACCCGCAGCTGATCGACAGGCCCCGGCAGGCGCACGGCCTTGGCCGGAGCGGCAGCGAAACCGAAGCGGCTGAAATAGGGTTCGTCGCCCACCAGCAGCACATTTGCGAAGCCGGCCGCCTGGGCGGCGTCGCAGGCCGCTTGCACCAGCAGGCCGCCGGTCCCGAATTTTCGCACGTCTTCCTCGACCGCCAACGGCCCCAGGAACATCGCCTCGGTGTCGCCGATGGCGATGCGGGTCATGCGCACGCAGCCCACGAGCCGGCCGCCGTCCCACGCGCAGAAGGACAGGTCCTGGCGGAACTCGGCGATCTCGCGGACGCGTTCGGAAACCTTGGTGAAGCGGCCAGGCCCGAAGGCGTGGTCCAGCAGAACCTCGATGGCGGCGCCATCCTGATCCTGTTCAAGCTTGAGGGTCGGCGCCTGCGCGGCGGCGGAGAGGGTCATGGGCATGGGATCTTCTTCGAAGTGCGACGGTCACCGGCCGCGCAACAATGCGCAGACCGGCGGGCGGTTCTAACTGGCGCGGCGGGCGCGCCCGGTTCGTCGCAGTCGTCGCATGACGTCAGGCCCGGAACTTCGTTCAACGTTTCGCGGCGATAGGGCCATGTGGGCGTGGCGTCAATCACGCGTTGCGACGCGGCCCCCGGCGCCGCAAGGTCCGCCGCCCATGACGCAGACTCTCCCCGACGGCCCCGCCGAACCCACCACCCTTCGCGAGCTGATGAGGCGCCGCGACTACGTGCTGTTCTGGATCGGGCGCGTCGGCGCGACTCTGGGCGTACAGATCCAGAGCGTGGCCCTGGGCTGGCAGATGTACGCCGTGGCCCGCGAGACCATGGATGTGAAGCAGTCGGCCTTCTATGTCGGCATGATCGGCCTGGCCGCCTTCATCCCGGTGCTGTTGCTGTCGCCTTTCGCCGGCGAGACCGCCGACCGCTACGATCGGCGCAAGGTGCTGCTGCTCTGCTATGTGGGCGAGATCGCCACGGCGGTCACCCTGGCGGCGGCCTCGATCTATGGCTTCGCCACGATCCCGCTGCTGCTGCTGCTCTCAGCCTTGTTCGGGGCCAGCCGCGCCTTCATGGGCCCGTCCGCCACCGCGCTTGGCCCGATGCTGGTGCCGCGCAGCCTGCTACCCCGCGCCATCGCGCTCAATTCCCTCGCCTGGCAGGGCGGGTCTATCGTCGGCCCGGCGATCGGCGGGCTGTTGCTGGCCCACTCCACCGGCCTCTCCTATTCGGTGACCACGGTCCTCTACGCGGTCTCGTTCCTGTGCGTCTTCATGATCCGGGGCGTGACCAAGCCCGTCGTCCAGGCGGGCTCCCGCTGGGCGCTGATCAAGGAGGGGATGGTCTATACCTGGACCAACAAGATCGTCTTCGGGGCCATTTCCTTCGATATGTTCGCCGTGCTGCTGGGCGGGGCCACCGCCCTGCTTCCCGTGTTCGCGCGCGATGTGCTGCATGTCGGCCCCGACGGCTTTGGCCTGCTGCGGGCCGGCCCCGCCATCGGGGCGACCCTGGTGGCGGTGATCCTGGCCGGCCGGCCGATCAAGCGCCATGCGGGCCTGATGATGTTCGCCGGCGTGGCGGTGTTCGGCATGGCCACCATCGTCTTCGGGCTGTCGAAATCCCTGCCCCTGTCAGTCCTTGCGCTCGCCGTCCTGGGCGGTGCCGACATGCTCAGCGTGTATGTCCGCCAGACCCTCGTGCAGATCGTCACCCCCGACCACATGCGCGGCCGGGTGGCGGCGGTGTCGTCCCTGTTCATCGGCGCGTCCAATGAATTGGGCGAGTTCGAGAGCGGCGTCGTGGCGCGATTCCTGGGTCCGGTGGGCGCGGCTGTGTTCGGCGGAGTAGGCGCGTTGATCGTCACCGGCGTCTGGGCGAAACTGTTTCCAGCCTTGCGCAAGGCCGACAGGCTCGAATAACAGTCTGCGCATTATATTTCAGGGAGATTGGTCCATGGGTGCTCTTTCAGGCAAAGTTGTTCTTGTAACGGGTGGCGGCAACGGGATTGGCCGCGATTGCGCGCTGATCGCCGCGCAGGAAGGCGCGAAGGTCGTGGTCAACGATCTGGGCGGTAGCCTGAAGGGTGAAGACGAAGGTTCGGCCGGTCCGGCTGAATCCGTCGCCCAGGAAATCCGCGCCGCGGGCGGCGAAGCGGTTTCCAACTCCGACAGCGTGACCGACCTCGACGCCGTCTACGGCATGGTCGAGCAGGCCAAGAAGGAATTCGGCGGTCTGCACGCCGTGATCAATCCCGCCGGCATCCTGCGCGACGTGATGTTCCACAAGATGACCGAAGCCGAGTGGGACTCCGTCATCGCCGTCCACATGCGCGGCTCCTTCAACGTGGCCCGCGCCACCATCGAGCTGTTCCGCGAGCAGAACGACGGCGCCTACATGTTCTTCACCTCGACCTCGGGCCTGCTGGGCAACATCGGCCAGGCCAACTACGGCGCGGCCAAGATGGGCATCGCCGGTCTGTCGCGCATCATCGCCATGGAAGGCGCCCGTAACAACGTGCGTTCCAACTGCGTGGCCCCGGTCGCCTGGACCCGCATGACCCAGTCGGTCCCCGTGAAGGACGAAGCCGCCGCGGCCCGCCGCGCGGTGATGGCCGAGAAGATCCGCGCCGACCAGCCGGCCCGTTTCTCCGTCGCCATGATCACCCCGGCCGCCGCCAGCGTCTCGGGCCAGATCTTCGGCTCCTCGGGCGAAACCATCACCCTCTACTCGCAGCCGCGGCCCATCGAGACGGTGACCAAGGAAGAGGGCTGGACCGTCGACAGCATCATCAAGGAAGCCATCCCCGCGATGGCCCCGAAGTTCTTCCCGGTTCAGCGCCCGGCTCCGGCCCCCGCGCCCGCCGCCTAAGAACCAACGGTTCGACAAGAAGACCCCGGTCGAAAGGCCGGGGTCTTTTTCTATGGGGCTGTCCGCAGCGCCTGCCACTGGTCGCGGGTGAGTTCCCAATAGAGCGACCTGCGGATCGTCCCGTCGGGCCGGACGCTGTCGCGCTCGCCCATTCGCACGAAGCCGGCGGCCTCGATCACCTTGGCCGAGCGCAGGTTGTCGAGGGCGGCGGTCAGGCCCACCAGCCGCACGCCCAGCGCCTCGAACATCCAGCCGAAGGAGCGCGCCGCGCCAGAGCCGCCCTGCCCCCGGCTCTGCAGATCGGCGCGGCGGGCGCCGACGATCTCCGCCGAGGCGCGGTCGGGCCAGACGGAGAACCGTGAATAGCCGGCCACCTCGCCCGCCGGGTCGAGCGAAACAAAGAGCAGGGCTTCCCCCTTCTGGCGCAGCGCCTGCGCCTCCGCGACCCAGGCGCTCACCGTCTCGGTGTTAATCGGCCTGGGCAGGTCATAGATGGGGCCTGAGACAGCCGGATCGGCGAGCAGGGTCACCAGGCCCGGCACATGTTCGGCTCCGGCCAGGACACTGTCGGGCGAGTTGGGCCGGGCGGTCCGCACAGCCTGCCGGATCGCTTCCTCCTCCTGCGGCGTGGCGACCAGAACCGTCTTCGGTGGCGCGCTCATCAGCTCCTCCCTGCTGGGCTCTTGCTGGCCCGAAACTTGCGTAACCTTAACTGGTAGACCGGAGTTTCGCATGTCCATTTCCGCCATCGGCGCCTCGGTTCTCGGCGCGCTCCTGCGCGCTGTCGCCGACGCCGTCAGCAAGCCCGCGAGCGCGGCCGACGTCGCCGCCATGAAGGCCGCGGAGTCCAAGACCAAGACCCAGGCCACCCTCGACGCGATACGCGAGAAGGGAATCTACCAGTGGGCGCAGGAGGTGAAGGCCGAGAAGCTGAAGGAGAAGCTGCGCGCCGAGATCCTGGAATCCCGCGGGACAAGCGAGGGCGACTTGGCCAAGCTCGATCCCAAGCAGCGGGCGTCGGCAGAGTCTTCCATCGCGGAAGAACTTGCCCGGCGGATCAAGGAAGCCATGCTCGAGATGCTGGAAAACCAAGCCAAGGCCGATCCCGAGGGCAAGCCGTCGGGCCCGGCGATCATCGACATCAAGGTCTAGCTCCGCGCCAGCCGCGTCAGCGCCTCGTCGGTGAGGCGGCGCACCGTCCACTCCGTCTGCGCCCCGGCGCCCAGTCCGTCATAGAAGGCGATGGCGGGCGTGTTCCAGTTGAGCACCGCCCATTCCAGCCGCGCCAGGCCCTGCGCCTCGCAACGCTGGGCCAGGGTGCGCAGCAGGGCCTTCCCAGCGCCCACGCCCCGCGCCTGCGGGACCACGAACAGGTCCTCCAGATAGATCCCGTGCCGGCCCCTGAAGGTGGAGTAGTTGTAGAACCAGATGGCGAACCCTACCGGCGTCCCGTCCTGCTCGGCGATGTCGCAGAACAGGCGCGGAGCCGGCCCGAACAGGTGTCCGGCCAGGTCGGCCTCCGTCGCCTCCACCTCGTGCAGCAGCTTCTCGTAGTCGGCCAGAGCCCGGATGAAGCTGAAGATGACAGGGGCGTCGGCGGGAACGGCGGGACGAACGGTGACGGTCACGGCTAGGGTGTCCTCTGGCTTGGCGAGGAGCGCATGGCGGTCTCACCGGAATTCGTCGACTACGTGCTGGAGCAACTCCAGCCCCTGGGCGGGATCACCCACCGCCGCATGTTCGGCGGGGTGGGCCTGTCACGCCACGAGCTGTTCTTCGCCCTGATCGCCGAGGACACCCTCTATCTCAAGGTCGACGACGCCAACCGGGCCGACTTCGAGGCGGCGGGCTGCGAACCCTTCAAGCCCTTCGGCGGCGACAAGGCGATGAGCTACTGGTCCACGCCGCTGGAGGCCCTTGAGGACCCCGACCTGCTGGCCGCCTGGGCGGGCAAGGGCATCGACGCCGCCGCGCGGGGGAAGAGCAGGCCGAAACGCTGACCTTTTCCTCCCCCTTTCCGCTCCGCTTCACAGGGGAGGAAAGAAGGGTCAGCCGATGACCACGCCGGGCGGCGGCACGGAGTCCGCCGGCACGAAGAAGTCGGGCATCAGCCGGGTGGTGGGATCGACCCGGTACTTGTCGAAGTCGCGTTCGCCCTCCGCATAGAGGAAGCTATCGTCGATCAGGAAATTGCCCGTGAACTCGCGGGCCGGCTTCTCGAAAATCGCGTGGGCGGCGTCGGCCATGATCTCGACGGTGCGGCACTGCTTCATGCCCTCGTCGCCGGCCAGGGCGAATTGGATGGCGGCCGTGGCGATCCCGGTGCGCGGCCAGAGCGCGTTGAAGGCGATCCCGTCGGCCTTGAACTCCGCGGCCATGCCCAGCACGCACATGCTCATGCCGAACTTGGCCATGGTGTAGGCCACGTGACCCTCGAACCAGCGGGGGCTCATGTCCAGCGGCGGCGACAGCATCAGGACGTGCGGATTGGCGGCGTTCTTCAGGTGCGGGATGCAGGCCTTGGAGGTCAGGTACGAGCCGCGCGCATTGACCTGGTTCATCAGGTCGTAGCGCTTCATGTCGGTCTGCAGGGTTCCGGTCAGCTGGATGGCCGAGGCGTTGTTGACGCAGATGTCGATCCCGCCGAAGGCCGCCACGGTCTTCTCCACCGCCGCGTAGACGCTAGCCTCGTCGCGCACGTCGACGATCAGCGGCAGGGCCTTGCCGCCGGCGGCCTCGATCTCCTTGGCGGCGGAATAGATGGTGCCGGGCAGGTGTTTGTGCGGCTCGGCGGTCTTGGCGGCGATGGCGATATTGGCGCCGTCGCGGGCGGCGCGCAGGGCGATGGCCAGGCCGATGCCGCGGCTGGCGCCGGTGACGAAGAGGGTCTTGCCTTGCAGGCTCATAGGTTCACTCCGGTGGTCTCTTCGGAAAGGGCCCAGAGGCGTTCGGCGCTCTCCGGATCCAGGGCGTGGGGCATGACGCCCTGATAGGGATCGGCGGGGTCGAAGGGCACGGCCTCCGCAAGGTTCTCGAGATACAGGCCGCCGACGCCCTCCAGCTCCGGGCCGATGGCCGCCCACACGCTGGTGGACGCGCCCTGTGCCGGGGTCTTGAAGCCCTCGCGGACCACGCCCTCGGCGTTCATCCAGCCCAGCGCGATCATCTCCTCGCGAGCCATGTGGCGCTGCAGGGGGGTCATGATGCCGCCGGGCATCACCGAATTGGCGGTGATCCCCAGCTCGGCGAAGCGTTTGTGGTAGCCCACGGCGAACAGGGCGTTGGCGGTCTTGGACTGGCCGTAGGACTCCCACTTGTCGTAGGGCCGGGTGCGGTAGTGGACGTCATCCCAGTTGATGCCGCCCCGCCGGTGGCCGCTGGAGCTCAGCGAGACCAGCCGAGCCGAACGCCCCGCCTCGGCCCCGTTCATCAAGGCCCGCGCCAGGCCGACCCCGAGCAGGAAGTGGCCGAAGTGGTTGGTGCCGATCTGCATCTCCAGATCGTTGGCGGTGTAGGCCTGAGGACAGGCCATGACCCCGGCATTGTTGATCAGCACATTCAGCGGCGCGTCGCCCCAGGTGCTGACGAAGCCGGCCACCGAGGCGAGGTCGGAGAGGTCCAGGGCGCCGACCTTGACCCGGTCCTCGCCGATGTCGGCGTTGATCTGAGCGGCGGCCGTCTCGCCGGCCTCGCGGTTGCGGACGGCGATAGTGACCTCGGCGCCGGCGGCGGCGAGCGCCCGGGCGGTCTCGATGCCGATGCCGGTGGCCGCCCCGGTGATCACCACCGTGCGGCCGGTGAGGTCATGGTCCTCGGCGATCTCGGCGGCGTCGGTGAAAGGCGACAGCCCTGCGGTGATGCGGGCCATCTCAGCCCGCCTTGGCGAAGTCAGGCGCGCGCTTCTCGGCGAAGGCGGCGAAGGCCTCCTTGGCTTCCGGCGACTTGAGCTGGGCGGCGAAGTGGCGGCCCTCCTCGTCCATGCGGTTGGCGATGGCTTCGCCGTCACGCATCAGCGACTTGGTGATCACCACGGCGGCGGGCGGGCGGGCGGCTACGGCGTCGGCGGCGGCCTTGGCCCGGGCGCGGAGCTGGTCGATGGGGACCGCCGCGTTGGCGATGCCCCAGTCGACGGCCTTCTTCGCATCCACGGCCTCGCCCAGCACGAACATCGAGAAGGCCCGCGCATGGCCGATGCGGGCCGGCAGAGTCAGGCTGGAGGCGGCTTCCGGCACCAGGGCCAGGTTGACGAAGGGGGTGGTGAGCAGGGCGTCCTCGGAGATGTAGACCAGGTCGCAGTGCAACAGCATGGTGACCCCGACGCCGACGGCGCGGCCGTTGACGGCGGCCACCAGCGGGGTCTTGGCCCGCGCCAGGGCGGCCAGCAACGGATTGCCGCCGCGCCGAGCCTCATTGGCGTTGCTCTCGCCCGCATTGACCGCGGCGAAGTCGGTGAGATCGTTGCCGGCGGTGAACATGTCGCCATTGGCCTGGATCAGGACGCAGCGGACCTCCTTGTCGAATTCGGCCTGGTCGATGGCGTCGCCCAGGGCCTGGTACATGTCCCGCGTCAGGGCGTTCTTCTTCTCCGGCCGATTCAGCGTCAGGGTCAGGACGCCGCCCGACTTCTCGCTCAAGACATGTTCGCTCATCGTCCACTCCCTCAATTTCTTACATCGTATATTAGGCCGCCCGGTACCAGTCGACCCCCTGCGCGTCGGTCTCGCGCACGGCCTGTCCCCGGGTGATCAGGCAGTTGAGATGGGCAAGGCTCTCGCCCGTCGCCATCCCCAGCACCCACTCGTCGATCTTCCGCCGGAACAGGACCGAGAATACGTCCACCGACCGCTTGGGCTCGCTGATCAGGGTCTTGAGCCGCGCCAGTCCCCGCTCATGGCCGCCGATCAGGTGGTCGATGCGGGCGTGCAGGCCATGGAAGGGATCGTTGTGCGCCGGCAGCACCAGCACGTCGTCGGGGACCTTGGTCTTGATGCGGGCCAGCGATGTCAGCCAGTCGGTCAGCGGATCGCCGCCGGGCTCGGTGGGGAAGACCGAGACGTTGGAGGAGATCTTCGGCAACACCTGGTCGCCGCTGATCATCAGCCTCAGGTCCGGGCAATAGAGGCAGGCATGCTCTGGCGAATGACCCGAGCCCACGACGATCCGCCACAGATGGTCGCCGATCTGGATCTCGTCGCCGTCGGACAGCCGCTGGAAGCTGGCCGGCAGGGCGTGCAGCCCCTTGCCGAAGCCCCCGAACCGGGCGCGGTAGGTTTCGATCTGCTCCTCGGTCCAGCCGGCTCCACGATAGAATCGCAGGGCGTCCTCCGGCGCCTCGCGGCCGGTGTCGGCCGCCAGGTTGTGGCACATCAGGAATTCCAGCCGGGTGATCCACAGGCGGCAATCAAACTTCCGCGTCAGCCAGCCGGCCATGCCGATGTGGTCGGGATGCATGTGGGTGACGAAAACCCTCGTCACCGGCAGGCCGCCCAGGGACCTGGCGAAGGCCTCACGCCAGGCCTGCATGGTCTCCGACCCGCCCATGCCCGTGTCGACGATGGCCCAGCCGGCGCCCTCGCGAATCGCCCAGACATTGATGAAGGCCAATGACCCGCCCAATGGCATCCGCAGCCACTTCACCCCCGGCGCGACGTCCAGCGCTTCGCCGGTCTTGGGGCCGCTTTCGAAGGGATAGGTCAGCCTCGGGCGCGGGTGTTCGACAATGGTCTCTTCGAATCCGTCCCGCATCGCCGCCACTCCAACCCGTGTTCGGTCATTGTCGCGCCACAGGCTGTCTCTATCAAACCGCAATACGGTCATGCGCGGCTCAGTTCAGACGCCGTTCACGCCAAACTTGATTTGAAGGACGCAGGGGCGCTTAAGTCCGCCCAGAGGAACTACCCCAGGAGAGATCACGACCATGAGGTCATTCGGAATCGGGCTCGCGGCGGCCCTGTTTGTCGCAGTGATGGCGCCCGCCGCCGTCGTTATGGCGGCCAAGAAGCCGGTTGAGGAAGTCACCGCCGCGTCCCGCACCCAGGGCATGGCCGAGGCTCCCGCCATCGCGAAAGCCATTGGCATCGCCTGCACGGTCAGCGACGCGCGCTTCGTCGGCAAGATGAGCGACAAGAAGGCGAAGACGGAAACCAGCTACTACGAGATCGACTGCGACAAGGGTCTCGGCTTCATCCTGTCGAACGTGACCGGCGGCACGCCGACCGCGTTCACCTGCGTGGAGGCCAACAGCCCGCAGCCGGACGGCAAGCCCTCGACCCTGCCCTGCAAGCTGCCGGGCAACGCCGATCCCAAGTCCGATCTGGCCGGCTACATCGCCAAGGCCGGCATCGCCTGCACCCCCGATCAGGTGCGCGGCATCGGTCAGAGCGCCACCCAGACCTTCCTGGAAATCTCCTGCGCCGCCGGCGACGGCTACGTCCTGAAGACCAGCGCCCCGGCCGACGAGGCCAAGCCGGTTCAGGCCGACAACTGCCTGCTGTATGACGACAGCACCAGCAACATTAAGTGCACCCTGCACGACAAGGCCCACCGCATGGCCATCATCGACACGCTGGTGGTCGCTTCGAAGAACGGCTGCACCGTCAAGGACCGCCGCTATGCCGGTATGTCCCAGGCTGGCGCGATGTTCTACGAGACCTCCTGCACCGACGGTAAGGGTTACCTCTACAAGGTCGACAAGGGTCAACTGGCCCAGACCTACCCCTGCGAAAAGGCCTCCATGGTGATGGGCGGCTGCGAGCTGACCGACGCCAAGGAAGCCGAAACCGCCCAGGCCGGCCTCTACACCAAGCTGGCCAAGTCGGCGGCCTTCGACTGCGAAGTCTCCAAGTACGCCCCCTTCCCCTCGCCCGCCGGTCTGGACGTGGTGGAGATGGCCTGCACCAACGGAACCGGCGGCGTCGGCGTCTTCGGCGGCCCCGGCGTGAAGCCGCAGGTCTATGACTGCGCCCGCGCGCCCGTCGCCGGCTATCGTTGCTCCTTCACCAAGCCTGACGCGGCCTTCCCGCTGGTGACGGCCGACCTGAAGAAGATGGGCAAGAACGACTGCGCCGTCTCGGCCACCCGCTTCATCGGCAAGACCTCCAAGGGCACCGGCTATCTCGAAGTCGCCTGCGCCGACGGTCTGAAGGGATACATCGTGGAATACACCCCGAGCCCGATGTCGGTGGTGGGCGTCATCGGCTGCGCCTTCTCGAAGGACTGCAAGCTGCCCGGCAACGTCTAAGAGTTCAGACGTCCGACAAGATCGAGGCCCGCGGGTTCGTCCCGCGGGCCTTTTTCTTTGTCTTTTCCTCCCCTGCGTAGCGGGGGAGGAAAGATCAGATGGCGGCTTCGATGAACTTGGGGCCGGGCTCGCTCATGGCGCGGGCGAAGGCGGTCTCGAACTGCTCGGCGGTCTCGCAGCGCACGGCGGGAACCCCCATGCCCTTGGCGATCGAGACCCAGTCGATCTTCGGATCCCCCAGGTCCAGCAGCTTGGAGGCTGACGGCCCGGGATTGCCCGAGCCGGTGCGGCCCATCTCGATGTTGAGGATTCGATAGGAGTGGTTGGCGAACACCACCACGGTGACGTCGAGGTTCTCCCGCGCCATCGTCCACAGGCTCTGGACCGTATACATGGCCGACCCGTCGCCATTCAGTGAAACCACCTTGCGGCCCGGCGCGGCGACGGCCGCCCCGATCGCCAGAGGCATGCCGATGCCGATGGCGCCGCCGGTGAGCGCCAGGACATCGTGCGGCCGGGCGGTCATGCAGGGCACGGCCACGCCACCGCCAGACGTCACCGAGTCGTCGCAGATGATCGCGCCCTCGGGCAGGTGACGGGCGATGGAAACCCCGGCGCTCTGCGGGGTCATGCCGCCGGTGGGCGCGTTTTCGGGCAGCTTCAGCGGCTGGCTCGGACCCGTCGCGGGCGCGCCCAGAGCATCGGCGAGCGCCGCCAGGGCCGCCACGGAATCGGTCTCGCGATCGGCCAGGGTCAGGGTGGCGCAGCCCTCGGGAACCAGGACGCTGGGCCGGTCCGGATAGGCGAAGAAGGCCACCGGCATCGTCGTACCGGCATAGACCATGAGGTCCACACCCTCGAGATCGGCCAGGGCCGCCTCGCCGAAATACGGCATGCGGGCGGGCGCGAAGATCCCGGCGCCCCGAGGCTGGCGTGAGACGAAGGTGTCGGCCATCACCCTGACCCCGGCCGCCTGCAGGCGCGCGGCCTGCACGAGCGCCTCGGCGCGCACGGCGCGGCCGCCGATCAGCACCACCGGCTTGGCCGCGGCCTTGATGGCCTTGGCCACCGTCTCGACCGTGGCCGCGTCGGGCGCGGCAGGCTTCGGCCGGGTCGCCAGGGCCTTGGACACCTTGGTCTCCAGCCAGGCGGAGTCGGCGGGCAGGATCAGGCTGACCGGGCCGCCGGGCGGGCCGTAGCTGGCGGTGATCGCCTCGGCGGCGGTGGCGGCGACGGTGTCCGGCGTGTCGGCGGACTTCACCCACACCGAGTTGGCCGCGACGATGGAACGAATGTCGGAATTCAGCGGCGCGTCGTACTGGCGGTGATAGGTGGCATGGTCGCCGATCACGTTGACGATGGGCGTATAGGCCCGCCGCGCGTTGTGCAGGTTGGCCAGGCCGTTGCCGTAGCCGGGCCCCAGGTGCAGCAGGGTGCAGGCGGGCGTGTCGCTCATTCGGCCGTAGCCATCCGCGGCCCCGGTGGCCACGCCCTCGAACAGGCACAACACCGGCCGCATCTTCGGCTGCCGGTCCAGGGCGGCCACGAACTGCATTTCGCTGGTGCCGGGATTGGCGAAGCAGGCGGTGACGCCGTTGTCCACGAGCGTCTCGATCAGGGCGTCGGCGCCATTCATGTCAGAACACCATCACGTCGGAGGAAGGGGGATCGGCGAACAGCTTCGCCACGGTCTGCGCCCGGCGCGAACGGGCCAGGGCCTGGGCGATATAGCCCTTGTCGGTGATCTCGCCGGCCCCGGCGTCGGGCGGGCCGTCCAGCACCAGGGCCCGGCCGATGCGGCCGCCCGCGCCCTTGGCCCGGGCGTTGAAGGCTTCCAGACCCAGGCGCACGGCGACCGCAACGGCCTCGGGCGCCAAGTCGGGGTTGGGATAGAACATCAGGCCGACGCCTTCCTGGTTCTCGCCACAGACCACCGCGTCGGTGACCGCGTCGCCCACCGCGGAAACGGCGGCCACCCGCAGGTCTCCGACCGTCACGAAGGTTCCGCTGGCCAGCTTGAAGTTCTCCGACAGCCGGCCGTCGAACACCATGCCCTGCTCAGGATTTTCGGCGTCCACGAAGCGGGCGGCGTCCCCCAGCAGGTAGAAGCCCTCCGCGTCACGGCTCTGGGCGGTGAGATCGGGGCGGCCGAGGTAGCCCGCGGTGATCTGCGGGCCCTTGACCCGGAACTCCAGCTTGTCGCCAGACGGCGCCAGCTTCACCGTCGTGCCGGGGACCGGCAGGCCGATCAGACCCATCCGGCCGTTGTGCCAGTGGACCGTCGCCGCCGTGGGCCCGGTCTCCGTCGCGCCATAGCCTGAGGCGAAGGAGATGCGCTCCCCCACGGTGCGGACGGCCACGGCCTGGATACGGTCGTTGATCTCCTGGCCGAGCGCCGCGCCGCCGTACTGCAGCAGGCGAACCCGGGAGAAGAAGGTCCGCGCCAGGTCATCGTCCCGCTCCAGTTCGCCGGCGAACAGCATCCAGCCGGCGGGCACCATGTTCTGATAGGTGGGCGCGATGTCCTTTAGGTTGCGCACCGTCTCGGCGAAGCGCCCGGCCACCGGCTGACCCGCATCGATATAGACCGCCCCGCCCCGGTGGGTGGACATGTGCAGGATGGAGTTGGCGCCCAGGCTGTGGCTCCAGGGCGCGGAATTGACCATCACCGGCGGCTCGTCATCCTCGAAGCAGGCGCGGATCTGGGCGGAGTTCCAGGCCATGCCGCGATGGGTGCAGATCACCGCCTTGGGCAGGCCGGTTGAGCCGGAGGTGAGCAGGTATTTCGCGTGGTCGTCGGGTTTGGAGGTGGGCGCGGCGGGGCTGGCCTTCAGCAGGCGTTCCAGCGGCACATCGCCCACCCGCGGGGTCTTCCCGGCGATCACCGGCAGGCCAGCCAGGAACGGGGCCTCCAGAGCCTCGATGAAGAGGGTGGCGTCCTCGGTGTAGACGGCGGCGGGGTTCAGCACCTCCACCGCATGGGCCAGCCGCGAGAGGTTGGCGCCCGGCAGGCCGTACTGCGGCGAGACCGGCGCCACGGGCATGCCCTGACTCATGGCCGCGTACTTGATCAGCGCGTGATCGATCCCGTTGCGGGCCAGGATCAACAGTGGCCGTTGGCTGACGACGCCGAGTTCGCGCAGCCCCCCGGCGATGGCGGCGACCGCGCCCAGCGCCTCGGCATAGGAAATGGTCCGCCAGCCGTCGCCGGACCGCTCCGCCAGCCAGATGGCCGAGGGGGTCCTGGCGGCCCAATGCGCCAGGGCCTCCGTCGTGGTCGAGAAGGCCGTGGAAAAGGGCGTCGGGTTGGAGACGATGATCTCGCCATTGTCCCGGCGCGCGATCTCAACGCGTCGCGGGGCGAAGCGGGCGTCGCGGAAGGGGGCGGTGGCGATGTTCAGCTCGGCGTCCATGCCCTAGGCTTATCGCCCCGCGGGCGCGGAAGGAAAGCGCGAACCTTCAGGCGAGCCTCGTAAGCCTCGTCCGCCGATTGAGCTGTTCGGCCGGGGCAAGGTCGAGGGCCAAGGTGAGGGGCGCTACCCGCCGAGGGTCTCGGAGAAGCGGACGGGTTCGCCCAGGTGCGGGGCGATCACCTCGTCGTCGCGCATCACCACGCGGCCACGGATGATGGTGGCCATCGGCCAGCCGGTGGCCTCGAAGCCGTCGAAGGGGGTCCAGCCGACGCGGCTGGCCATGTCCTCGTGCTTGATGGTGCGGCGGGCCTTGAGGTCGACGATGGTGAAATCGGCGTCGTTGCCCACCGCCAGCCGGCCCTTGTCGGCCATCCCGAACAGGCGGTTGGCGCCGTGGCTGGTCAGGTCGACAAAGCGCTCCAGGGTCAGACGCCCGTTGGCCACATGGGTCAGCATCACCGGCACCAGGGTCTGCACGCCCGGCATGCCGGAGGGCGAGGCGGGATAGGGCCGGGCCTTCTCTTCCTTGGTGTGGGGCGCGTGGTCGGAGCCCAGCACGTCGGCGACCCCGGCGGCCAGCGCATCCCACAGGCCATCCTGGTGATACTTGTTGCGGATCGGCGGGTTCATCTGGGCGTAGCCCTTCAGCCGCTCATAGGCCTCGGGCGCCGTCAGGGTCAGGTGCTGGGGGGTGACCTCGACGCTGGCCACGTCCTTGTTGGCGGCCAGGAAGATCATCTCCTCGGCGGTGGTGACGTGCAGGACGTGGATGCGCTTGCCCAGCGCCTTGGCGATGCGCACCAGCCGGTGCGTGGACTCCAGGGCCGAGGCGGCGTCGCGGACCTCCTCGTGGCTGGTCCAGTCGCCGGTGCGCGCCAGCGGCCGGCGCTCGGCCAGGCGGTATTCGTCCTCGGAGTGGAAGGCCGCGCGGCGGTTCACGTGGCGCAGCACCTGCTCAATGCCCGCGTCGTCCTGCACCAGCAGGCTGCCGGTCGAGGCGCCCATGAACACCTTGATCCCGCAGCAACCGGGCAGGCGCTCCAGTTCGCCCAGGAAGACGGCGTTCTCGTGGGTGCCGCCGACATAGAAGGCGTGGTCGCAGTGCATGCGACCCTTGGCGCGCACCAGCTTGTCGGCCAGCGCATCCGGATCGGTGGTGGTGGGCTCGGTGTTCGGCATCTCGAACACGGCGACGACCCCGCCCAGGACGGCGGCGCGGGACCCGCTTTCCAGGTCCTCCTTCCACTCCAGGCCGGGCTCGCGGAAGTGGACCTGGGTGTCGATGACGCCGGGCAGCACCGCCAGCCCCTTGGCGTCGAACACCTCGCCGGCCGACGCCTGGGAGAGGTCGCCGATGGCGACGATCTTGCCGGCGCGGACGCCGACGTCGGAAAGGCCTCGGCCGGCGTGGTTCACCACTTCGCCGCCCCGGATGATTAGGTCGTAGGTCTCGCTCATCTTGTCCCGGTTGTCTTCGCCAGCAGATCGCGCGCCGTGGAGACCACGGTATCGACGGGGAGATCCATCATGTGACAGAGCGCCTGCTGGAAGCCAGGGTCAACCGCCGCGATGGTCGCGAAATCTCGAGGGCCCCGCACTACCCGGGTGTCGGCGCCCCAGGGACCGTAGAGGGTCTCATCCGACGGTCCGAACAGGCCGATCGTGGGCACGCCGGCCGCCGCGGCGATGTGCATCAGGCCCGAATCGTTGCCGATGAACAGCCGCGCATGCTTGAGGCAGGCATGGGCGGTCAGCAAGTCCACCTTGCCCACCAGGTCGATGAAGCGGCTCTTGGGGACCACGTTGCGCAGGGACTGGGTCGCCTGGGCGTCCGCGGGCCCGCCCAGAACCATCAGCCGCGCCCCGGCCAGCGGCCCCTCATCCCCCAGCAGCTGGATGGCGGTCTGGGCGAAGCGCTCCACCGGCCAGGTCTTGCCGACCCAGTTAGCCGACGGTGCGAGCGCCAGGATCGGGCCTTCACCGGCGGTCAGCTCGGCGGCCATCTCCTCGGTCTCAGGCGAGGTGTAGAGATGGGGCGACGGCGGATCGTCCTCGATCTGCAGCACGCGGGCGGCCTCCACCACCTTGTGCATGGGGGTCGACGGCCGCCGGAACACCGCGCGGCGGTCGCGCTTCAGGAAGCCGGAGATCGCCGAGCCGCGCAGGTCCACCACCAGGCCCCAATGACGCTTGCGCACCTGTCGCCACAGCCGGAACCAATGGCGGCCGTCCTTGGCCTTCTCGAAGACGATGATCTCTTCAAGGTTAGGAACGTCCAGGAACAGAGGCGCCGCAACAGGCCCGGCCACGATGGTGAAACGGGCGCTGGGGATTTCGGCCAGCAGTTTCCGGATGAGCCCGGAAGAGAGCACGGCGTCGCCAATCCGCGTGGCGGTGATGAACAGAATCGGGAAGGACCCGGGGGTCATCGTCCCTCTATAAGGCTCCGCGCGCTGGCGCTCCACCCATGGCGTCCCTAACTTCGACATCATGCCGCAAGCTTTCTCCTACGCCGTCCTGAACAGCCGAGCCCTGATCTCGCTCTCGGGCGAGGATTGGCGCGAGTTCCTGCAGGGCCTGATCACCCAGGATGTGGCGACGCTCCAGCCGGGCGAAGCGCGGTTCGGAGGCCTACTGACCCCGCAAGGACGGCTTTTGTTCGACCTGTTCGTCGTGGGCCGCGCGGATGGCTGCTGGCTGGACGTCGAGGCCCAGCATCGCGCGGCCCTGACGATGCGGCTGACCATGTACCGCCTGCGGGCCAAGGTGGTGATCGCCGCTGACGACACCCCCGTGGCCGCCCTGTTCGGCCAGGGCGCGGCGCCGGCGGGCTGGATCGTTGATCCGAGGCTCTCGACCCTCGGTTGGCGCGGCTACGGCGCAGCGCCGCCCGCCGAGGCGGCGCAGGTCGATGAAGCCGCCTACGAGTCGCACCGCCTGGCGCTGGGCGTGCCCGGCCCCGCCGACTGGGGTAGCGAAAAGACCTATCCCATCGAGGCCAATTTCGACCTGCTGAACGGCATCGACTTCCACAAGGGGTGCTTCGTCGGCCAGGAGACCACCTCGCGCATGAAGCGCCGGGGCCAGATCAAGAACCGCATGTTGCCGCTCTCCTTTGACGGCGCGGCGCCGGCCTTCGACGCCGAGGTCCTGCTGGGCGACCGGCGCGCGGGCGAGGTGCTCTCGGGGCAGGACGGCCGGGCCATGGCGCTGGTGCGCCTCGACCGCATCGACGGCGATCTCACGGCGGACGGCAAGGCCGTGCGGGTGGATCGGCCCGAGTGGTTGCCGCTCTAGCCACCCGTGTCATCCCGGAAAGCCCGCAGGGCTTGTCCGGGACCCAGACGCGCAGGACGTGCAGGAGAGATCGGTGCTTCTGGGTCCCGGTCTTCGCTGCGCGAAACCGGGATGACAGCTAAGAGGTGAGGAAGAACTCCCGCAGCGCCTTCAGCGTCTCCGCCGGGTTTTCCTCGGGGATGAAGTGGCCGCTCTCGATGGCGTGGCCCTGCACGTCGTCGGCCCACTCGCGCCAGATCGCCAGGACGTCGTACCAGGCGGCCAGCGCGCCCTTCGAGCCCCACAGCACTTGGACCGGGACCTTGATCCTGAGCTTGCCACGATCGGCCTCGTCGGCGGCGACATCATAGGAGGCGCCGGCGCGGTAGTCCTCGCAGATGGCGTGGACCATGGCGGGGTTGGACAGGCAGCGGACATAGTCGGCATAGGCTTCGGAATCGAACATCCCGCCCGAACCCCGGAACAGGAAAAAGTCCGGATCTGCGCCGATCACCGTCTCCGGGAACGGATGGGCCTGGGCCAGGAACGACCAGTGCCAGTAGGCAAGGGCGAAGGCCTTGTTGGCCCGCTTCCACACATCAGCCGTCGGGATGATGTCGAGGATGGAGAGCTTCAGCAACACGTCCGGGTGATCCAGGGCCAGGCGATAGGCGACCCGCCCGCCCCGGTCGTGACCGGCCAGGTTGAAGCGGTCGAAGCCGAAGTGGCGCATCAGGGCCACGGCGTCTCTCGCCATCGCCCGCTTGGAATAGGTCTCGTGGTCGGGCGTCGTCGGGGGCGCCGTGCTCTCGCCGTAGCCGCGCAGATCGGGCGCGATGACGGTGAAGTCGCGGGCGAGGTCGTCGGCCACCCGGCTCCACATCATGTGGGTTTCTGGGTAGCCGTGCAGCAGCAGGAGCGGCGGGCCCGAGCCGCCGCGCCGAACCCGAACGGTCACTTCCCCCAGATCGACCCGCGACAGTTGGAAGCCTTCGAACGCCATCCGCTTCGGTCCCGCTTGATTGGCCGCCGCCCCGCCTGCGAAAAGATCGGTCATGACTTCCGAACCGATTCGTTGCGGCTGGCGCGGCATGCAGGGTGATCCCCTGTACGAGGCCTATCACGACACGGAATGGGGCGTGCCGGAATACGATTCCCGCGCCCTTTGGGAGAAGCTGGTGCTGGACGGGTTCCAGGCCGGGCTCTCCTGGATCACCATCCTGAGGAAGCGCGACGCTTTCCGCGCGGCCTTCGCCGACTTCGATCCGGAGATCGTCGCCCGCTTCGGCGATGAGGATCGCGCCCGGCTGATGGCCGACGCCGGCATCGTGCGCTCCAACGCCAAGATCGACGCCGCCATCAATGGCGCGCGCGTCTATCTCGACATGCGTGATGCGGGCGAGGACTTCTCCCAGTTCCTCTGGAGCTTCACCAACGGCCGGGTGATCCACAACAGGTGGGAAGCCATCGGCGATGTCCCGGCCAAGACCGAGGTCGCCGAGCAGATGGCCAAGGGGCTCAAGCAGAAGGGCTTCAAGTTCGTGGGCCCGGTGATCGTCTACGCCTTCATGCAGGCCACCGGCTTCGTGAACGACCACCTCACCTGCTGCCATCGCCACGCTCCCACCGACCGGATGAGCGCCTGATGCCAGACATGCTGCTGGAGAGCGCCTGTCCGGGGCCGGTCTGCGGCGTCGACGAGGCCGGTCGTGGCCCCTGGGCGGGGCCAGTCTCGGCCGGGGCGGTGATCCTCGATCCCGACCGCGTGCCCAAGGGCCTGAACGACTCCAAGAAGCTCTCGGCCAAGCAGCGCGAGGCCCTGGAGATCGAGATCAAGGACATGGCGCTCGCCTGGGGCGTCGGCTTCGCCAGCGTCCAGGAGATCGCCGAGCTCAACATCCTGCACGCCGCGGGCCTGGCCATGTGCCGGGCGATCGGCGAGCTGTCGGTCACGCCGGCCTTCGCCCTGGTGGACGGCAATTACGCCTTCAAGCTGCCCTGCCCCATCAAGACGGTGATCAAGGGCGACGGGATCAGTTCCTCCATCGCCGCAGCCTCGATCCTCGCCAAGGTGGCCCGCGACCGGCTGATGGCCGAGATGGACGGGCTCTATCCGGGCTACGGCTTCGCCGCCCACAAGGGCTACCACGCCCCCATCCACGTGGAGGCCCTGCGCACCCTGGGCCCCTGCGAGATCCACCGCATGGGCTGGGCGCCGGTGAAGCTGGCGATGGCCGGTGAACTGGTGAACAGCGAGCTTGATCTGCTGACTCAAGATTGAGCCCTCCCCGCGTGGGTTAAGTGGTTGATTTGAGCGATTAACGCTCCGTTCACCACGTTTGCTCACGGACCCTTCACTACGATGACTCAGGATTCCGTTTCCTTAGAAGCGAGGCGGACATGGGCGCGATTGCCACCAACACGGTCATCCTGGGTGACTGCATCGAAAGCTTGAAGAAGCTCCCGTCGAAGTCCGTCGATCTGGTCTTCGCCGATCCGCCCTACAATCTGCAGCTGGGCGGCGACCTGCTGCGGCCGGACAACTCCAAGGTCGACGCCGTCGACGATGAGTGGGACCGCTTCGACTCGTTCGAGACCTATGACCGCTTCACCACGCAGTGGATGAGCGAGTGCCAGCGCGTCCTGAAGGACGACGGCGCCATGTGGGTGATCGGCAGCTATCACAACATCTTCCGGGTCGGCGCCATCCTGCAGACCCTGGGGTTCTGGATTCTGAACGACATCGTCTGGCGCAAGTCCAACCCGATGCCGAACTTCAAGGGCACCCGCTTCACCAACGCCCACGAGACCCTGATCTGGGCCGCCAAGGGCCGGGGCTCGCGCCGCTACACCTTCAACTACGACGCCATGAAGATGGCCAATGACGAGTTGCAGATGCGCTCGGACTGGACCTTCCCGCTGTGCACCGGCGAGGAGCGGCTGAAGGACGAGAACGGGGTCAAGGCCCACCCGACACAGAAGCCCGAGGCCCTGCTGCGCCGGATCATCCTGGCGTCCACGAGGCCCGGCGACATCATCCTGGACCCCTTCTTCGGCACCGGAACCACGGGCGCGGCCGCCAAGCAGCTGGGCCGCAAGTACATTGGCCTGGAGCGCGAGGAACAGTATGCAACCCTGGCCCGCGAGCGGATCAGCAAGGTGGTTCCGCTGACCGAGAGCGACCTGGAGGTCATGGGCTCCAAGCGCTCGGAGCCGCGCATCCCCTTCGGCCAGATCGTCGAGAGCGGCATGCTGCGTCCCGGCGACATGCTCTATTGCTCCAAGGGCGAACGCTCGGCTCGGGTGCGGGCCGATGGCAGCCTGGTGATCGGCGACATGGCCGGGTCCATCCACAAGGTGGGGGCCATGATCCAGTCGGCGCCGGCCTGCAACGGCTGGACCTACTGGCACTTCAAGACCGACAAGGGCCTGGCTCCGATCGACGTCCTGCGGATGAAGATGCGGTCTTCACTCGCTCAACTGGCGGCCTGACCCGGAAAATCACCCCGGCCGCCAAATTGTCTGGCGGTCGGTACGGTGGTGGTTAAGCTCGGGTGATGAATCCGCGCATCTATGTCCTGACCCTGGTGACCTTCGCCTTCGGGTCGGGGGCTTTCATCTTCGCCGGTCTGCTGGAGAGTCTGGCCGCCGACCTGGGCGTGACCACCGCCTTGGCGGGGCAACTGCAGACCGTGTTCGTCCTGACCTCGGCGGTGCTGGGACCGGTGGCGGCCTGGCTGTTTGCGCGGGTCGACCGCAAGATCATGGTGATGACCGCCCTGGGTCTCGGCGCCCTGCTGCACATCGCCTGCGCCCTGACCCCCAATTTCGAGGTCCTGATGGTCCTGCGCGCCCTGGCGGGCCTGGCCGGCGCCATGTCGGGACCGGCCGCCAGCGTGGCCGCCGCCGCCCTGGCGCCGCCGGAGCGCCGGGGCTCGGCCCTGGCCATGGTGTCGGGGGGCATGACCCTGGCCTTCGTAGTGGGCATCCCGCTGGGCAGCATCATCGGCTCGGTCTTCGACTGGCGCGCCACCTTCCTGTTCGCTGCAGGCCTGTCGCTCTTCGCCCTGGTGGCGGTGATCTTCTTCCTGCCCAAGGTTCCGGCGCCGCCGAAGCGCGAGGGCGGCGGCGACACGGTCAAGGTCCTGCTGCCGATCATCTGGCCCTTCTATCTGACCACCTTCCTGACCTTCGCCGCCAACATGACCCTGAACCTCTACATCGCCCCCATCGTGCGGGTCGGCGCGGGCGTCACCGGGGCGGGGATCGGCGCCTTCCAGGCGATGATCGGGGTGGGCTCAATCGCCGGCCTCTGGCTGGGGGCGCGGGCCGCCGACCGCAACGCCGGCCGGTCCTGGATCCTGCAGGGCTTCATCATCCAGGCCGCCGCCATGAGCGTCCACTTCGCCGCCACCCATCAGGTCCTGCCCGCCGGCTGGCCCAGCGCGGCCCTGGTGGCGCTGGGCATCTTCCTGGCCGCCACGGCGCTGTTCTCCATCACCCCGGTGATCCAGTCGAGCCTGATCCAGGCCACCGGCGGCGCCCCCGTCGCCCTGGCCCTGAACGGCTCGGTGATCTCGGTGGGCCAGGCCCTGGGCTCGACGGTCGGCGGCGCGGCCCTGGCCACCTACGGCGTCCCGGCCATCCCGGCGGCGGCGCTGGCCATGTCGCTGACGGCGCTGATCACCCTGACCTTCCTGTTCCCCCGGGCCGCGACCGTCGCGGAGGCCAAGGCGGAGGCGGCGAAAACCTAGAGCAGGTTGGTCAGCGCCGCCCTCGCCGCCTTCAGGAACACGCTGGGCAGGCCGTCCAGGTCACGCCTCGGAGACCAGATCACGCCGTCGGCCTGGCCCTCGGCGCGGTAGAGTTTCAGGGTCAGGGTGAAGTGGGTGAAGCCGTGCTCCACCTCGCCGACATGGCGCCAGTCGGCAGGCGCCGGCGCTTCGGCGCGGGCCTCGCCATCGGTGTAGGCCGCGGCGCGCCAATCGCTGGTGGGCAGGGCCAGCATCCCGCCCAGCAGCCCCTTGGGCGGGCGGCGGACCAGCGCCACCAGGTCGCCCTTGGTCAGGATGTAGGCCACGCCGTGGCGATGGGGTCGTACCGCCTTGGCGGTCCTCCGCGGATAGGTCTCGGGCGCCCCGGTGGCCAGCGCCGCGCAATAGACGGCTACCGGGCAGCGGTCGCAGAGCGGCGACTTCGGTTTGCAGATCGTCGCGCCCAAATCCATCAGGGACTGGGCCCAGTCGCCGGGGCGGTCGTCGGCGACCAGGGTCTGGGCCAGGCGCTTGAGCTCCCGCTTGGCGTCGGGCAGCGGGGTCTCGACCGCGAACAGCCGCGACATCACCCGCTCGACATTGCCGTCCACGACGTTGGTCGGCTGGTCGAAGGCGATGGCGGCCACGGCGGCGGCGGTATAGGGGCCGAGCCCCGGCAGGGCGCGCAGTCCCTCCTCGGTGTCGGGGAAGACCCCGCCGTGGTCGTTGGCCACGGCCCGCGCACAGGCCAACAGGTTGCGGGCGCGGGCGTAGTAGCCGAGCCCCGCCCAGGCGGCCATCACCTCGCCGTCGTGTTCGGCGGCCAGGGCCGAGACGGTGGGCCATCGCGCGGTGAATTTCAGGAAATAGGGCGTGGCGTGCGGCACGGTGGTCTGCTGCAGCATCACCTCCGACAGCCAGACCCGGTAGGGGTCCTGGCGCACACCCACCCGACCGCCCGCAGGCCCCACCCGCCAGGCGAGGTCGCGCGCCTGCCCGTCGTACCAGGCCAGCAATCGGGCGCGGAGGGCCTCGGGGTTCATTCCGCCTGGCGCTTGAGGAAGAACAGCGCGGTCAGGCTGATCAGGGCCGCGCCGCTGAGATAGTAGCCCACCGGGACCAGGCCGCCCTGGTCGGCCAGGGCCTGGGCGATCATGGGGGCCAGGCCCCCGCCCAGGATGCCGCCAACGTTGAAGGCCACCGAGGCGCCGGTGTAGCGGACCCGGGCCGGGAACAGGCCGGGCAGGAAGGCGCCCAGGGGTCCGTAGACCAGGCCCATCATGACGAGCGCCAGGGACAGGAAGCCCCAGATCAGCCACAGCGAGCCCGATCCCATCATGACGGGCAGCAGGAAGCCCAGCGCCACCGTGGCGATGCAGCCGGCCATCAGCACGCGCCTGGGGCTGGTGGCGTCGGCCCAGTAGCCGGCGGCGATGATGCCCGCGGCCATGAAGCCGATGGCGCCCAGCTGCACGCCCAGGAAGGTCTCTCGGCTGTAGCCCAGCTTGGTGGTGCCATAGCCGAGGGCGAAGGCGGTTGTCAGGTAGAAGATGGCGAAGCAGCAGACCACGGCGAAGGTGCCGGCCAGGGTCTGCAGCGGGTAGGTTTTCAGCAGCTCGCCCAGCGGCGCCTTGGCCGGCGGGGCTTCCTTCATGGCCTCGGCGAAGGCGGGCGTCTCGGTGAGCTTCAGCCGGACCCACAGGCCGACCCCCACCAGGACGATGCTGAGCAGGAAGGGAATGCGCCAGCCCCAGGCCAGGAACTGCTCGGGCGTCAGCAGCACCCCCAGCAGCAGGAAGAGGCCGTTGGCGGCGATGAAGCCTACGGGAGCGCCCAATTGCGGGAACATGCCGAAGCGGGCGCGCCAGCCGGGCGGCGCGTTCTCCACCGCCAGCAGGGCCGCCCCGCCCCATTCCCCGCCGAGGCCGAAGCCCTGGCCGAAGCGCAGCACGCACAGCAGGAAGGGCGCGACCCAGCCGGCCTGGGCGTAGGTGGGCAGGAAGGCGATGGCGAGCGTCGAGCCCCCCATCAACATCAGCGAGGCCACCAGCGTCGACTTGCGCCCCAGCCGGTCGCCGAAGTGACCGAACACGGCAGCGCCCAGGGGCCGGGCGAAGAAGGCCAGGGCGAAGGTGGCGTAGGCGCTCATCAGCTGGGCCGAGGCCGAGGCCGCGGGGAAGAACAGCTTGCCGAACACCAGGGAGGCGGCCGTGGCGTAGATGTAGAAGTCGTAGAACTCGACGGCGGTGCCCACCAGGCTGGCGGCCAGGATGCGGCGATGCGAGGCCGCTGGCTTGGTGTCGGACATTGGTGAGCTCCCCCGGGTGTAGCGGCTGGTGATTGCGACCTGAGGGCGGGGGCGTCAAGGCGGGTGGGGGAAGAGAGGAACCCCGAACCTCACGAACGACACGAACAAGAACGGCGGCGCACCTGCGGTGTCATCCCGGTTTCCGCGCAAGCGGAAGACCGGGACCCATACGTTCCGATCCATCCTGCACGCCCCGCGCTTCTGGGTCCCGGACAAGCGCTGCGCGCTTTCCGGGATGACACAGGTGTTCGTGTCGTTCGTGAGGTTCGTGGTTGATCTTCTTCCGACTGATGACCGACAGGGCCCTGAGCCTATAAGATACCTCCATGCCCAAGCGCCCCCTGCCCACCTCCGCGGAGGCGGCCTTCATCCTGTCGCGGAAGCGGACGCGGCCGCAGCGGCGGCCGCCACCTGCGGCTGGGCGGGGTCTGTCCAAGCTGCTGAAGGACCTGGACGCCCGGTTCGGCCAGGGTCCCGGCGCCCTGCAGGCCCGCTGGAAGGAAATCGTCGGCGAGCAGATCGCCAAGCGCACCGAGCCGGTGAAGCTGTCGAAGGTGAAGGCCGGGGAGCCCGCCGCCCTGGAGATCCGGGTGGCCGGCGCCGCCGCCGCCCTGATCCAGCACCAGGCGCCGGAGATCGTGGCGCGGGTGAACCTGTTCCTGGGCGCGGGCGCGGTGAACAAGCTGCGGATCGTCCAGGGCCCCCTGCGCAACGTGAACCCCGAGTCGGTGCGGCCCGTGCGCCGCCCCCTGCCCCCGCTGGACGCGGGCAAGGAGGCCGAATTGGCCGCCAGCCTGGCCGCCGAGCCGGACGGCCCTCTGAAGGCCGCATTGCTGAGCTTGGGTCGGGGCGTGCTGCGCGATCGCCGCACCCGTTGACTTTGCCCCCGGCCTGGGGGGAATCGCGCTTTAATCTTTCATTCGGAATTCCGCAGAGGGTCCAATGCCGAACTTCAGCCGTCGCCTCCTCGTTGTCGCCGCCGTGGGCCTGCTCGCCCTGGCCGGCTGTTCCAAGGGGGGCGCGAAGATCGACGCCGCCGACATGACCCTGGGCGATCCCGAGGCGCCGGTGAAGATCACCGAGTACGCCTCGGCCTCCTGCACCCACTGCGCCACCTTCAACAATGAGGTCTTCCCGGCCCTGAAGGCGAAGTACATCGACACCGGCAAGGTCCACTACACCTTCAAGGAATTCCTGACCCCGCCGGTGGAGGTGGCCGCCGCCGCCTTCCTGACCGCCCGCTGCGCCGGCAAGGACAAGTATTTCAGCGTGCTGGACGCCGTGTTCCAGGCCCAGAACGAGATGTTCACCACCGGCGACATGCGCGGCGTCCTGCTGCGGGTGGCCCAGTCGGCGGGGATGACTGAACCGCAGTTCAACGCCTGCATCACCGATGAGGCGGCCCTCAAGGCCCTGAACGAACGCGTGGAAAAGGCCTCCCGCGACGAGAAGATCACCGCCACCCCGACCTTCCTGATCAACGGCGAGAAGATGAAGGAGGGCGAGGCCACCCTGGCCGAGTTCGACGCCGCCATCGCCGCCGCCCAAGCCAAGAAGTAGGAAGGACCCCGCACACAAGTGCACTTCCAGCGGCTTCGCCTTTCGGGCTTCAAGTCCTTCGTCGATGCGACCGAGTTCCGCATCGAGCCCGGAGTCACGGGCATCGTCGGACCCAATGGCTGCGGCAAGTCGAACCTGCTGGAAGCCCTGCGCTGGGTGATGGGGGCCAATTCCGCCAAGGCCATGCGGGCCGGCGGGATGGACGACGTGATCTTCGCCGGCTCCGGCGGACGCGCCTCGCGCAACCACGCCGAGGTGACGCTGACCATCGACAACGCCGACCGCAGGGCGCCGGCCGCCTTCAACGACCACCCGGTGCTGGAGGTGGTGCGGCGCATCGACAAGGGCGAGGGCTCCACCTACCGGATCAACGGCCGCGAGGTCCGCGCCCGCGACGTGCAGCTGCTGTTTGCGGACGCTTCGACGGGCTCGAACTCGCCGGCCCTGGTGCGCCAGGGGCAGATCTCCGAGCTGATCGCCGCCAAGCCGCAGAACCGGAGGATGATCCTGGAGGAGGCGGCCGGGGTCTCGGGCCTGCACACCCGGCGCCATGAGGCCGAGCTGCGGCTGCGGGCGGCGGAGACCAACCTCACCCGGCTGGAGGACGTCGCCAAGGAGCTGGAGAGCGCCCTGAACCGCCTCCGTCGCGAGGCGCGCCAGGCCGACCGCTACAAGAAGATGTCGGCGGAGATCCGAGCCCTGCAGGGCGCCGTGCTCTATGCCCGCTGGAACGAGGCGCGCGGCGCGGCCGAGCGGCTGCAGGCCGAGGCCGCCGACGCCATCCGCGCGGTGGAGGAGACCGCCCGCGAGGCCGCCGGCGCCACCACGCGGGCCGCCGCCGCCGAGGAACAGATCAAGCCGCTGCGGGAGGCCGAGACCATTGCGGCGGCCGTGCTGCACCGCCTGGCCATCGACCGTGACCGGCTGGAGCGGGAGGGCGAGGCCCTGGCCGCCGAGGTGGAGCGGCTGACCGGCGACGTCTCGCGCATCGAGGCCGACCGGGCCCGCGAGACCCAGATGGTGGAGGACGCCCAGCATGCGCTCTCCCGCATGGCCGGCGACCTGGAGGCCCTGGAGGCCGCCATCGCCGCCGCGCCGGAGCGCGCCCCGGAACTGGAGGCCGCGTCCCGCGCCGCCGAGGCCGCCCGCGTGGAGGCCGACGCCGCCGTGGAGGCCCTGGCCGCCCAGGCCGCCGCCGAGGAGGCCCGCCGCCGGGCCGGAGCGGCCCGCGTCGAGGAGGCCCAGGGCCGAGTGAACCGCACCCGCCGGGCGCTGGAGCAGGCGAAACACGAACGCGAACAGATCGGCCCGGCGGTCAATCCCGCCGCCGCCGAGGCCAAGACCGAACTGGAGCGGGCCGAGGCGACGCTTGTCGCCCTGCGCGCCGCCCTGGAGGCCGCCGAGGACGAACGCGGCAAGGCCCAGGAGGCCGAGCTGGCGTCGCGGGAAGCCGCCCGCAAGGCCGACGAGCAGCTGGGCCGCCTGACCGCCGAGGCCCGCGCCTTGGCCGGCATCGTGGCGCAACAGAAGCGCGGCGGGTTCACGCCGGCCCTGGACGAGGTTTCCCCCGACCGCGGCTACGAACAGGCCCTGGCCGCCGCCCTGGGGGATGACCTGGACGCCGCCCTGGACCCCAAGGCCCCGGCCTTCTGGGGCGGCCGCGATGCACAGGCGCCGAAGTGGCCGGACGGCGCGACCCCGCTCGGGCCGCTGGTGAAGGCGCCCGGCGCCCTCGCCGCCCGCCTGGCCTATGTGGCCCTGACCGCCCGCGCCGACGGTGACCGGCTGCAGCCGGCCCTGGCGCCCGGCATGCGGCTGGTCTCCAAGGAGGGCGACCTCTGGCGCTGGGACGGGTTCACCGCCCGGGCCGATGCGCCCAAGCCCGCCGCCGTGCGGATGGAGCAGAAGACCCGGCTGACCGAGGTCGAGACCGAGATCGAGACGCTGGAGCCCCGGGCCAAGGCCGCCCGCGAGGTGCAGACCGCCGCCAACGCCCGGGTGCGGGCCGCCGAGGAGGCCCTGCGCGACGCCCGCCGTCAGCCCCAGGCCGCCGAGCAGAAGGTGGCCGACGCGCGCCTGGTGCTGGAGAAGCTGGACCGCGAGGCCACCCGGCGCGAGGCCCACGCCCAGTCCCTGGACGACGTCATCCGCCGCTTCGAGGCCGAGCTGGCCGACGCCGAATCGATCCTGCGGGTCGCGCAGTCGGAATCGGCCGAGGACACCGCGATCGGGGACCTGGCCGCTAAGCTGGCCGCCGCCCGCCTCGCCGCCGGCCCGGCCCGCGAGGCCGCCGCCGAGGCCCGCAGCGCCATGGAGATCGAGACCCGCGAGCGCGAGGGTCGGGCGCGGCGCCTGGAGAACCTGACCCGCGACCGCGACGACTGGACCCGCAGGGCCCAGGGCGCCGCCAAGCGCCTGGATCACCTGGAAGAGGCGCGCGCCAAGGCCAAGGGCCTGTTGGACAAGGCCCACGAGGCGCCGGCCACCCACCAGGACCGATTCGAGAAGCTGCTGGACGAACTGGCCACCGCCGAGGCCCGCCGCGCCAAGAGCAGCGATGCGCTCGCCCAGGCCGAGGGGGCCCGCGCCGAGGCCGACCGCGCCGTCCGCGCCAGCGACGCCGCCGCCAGCCAGGCCCGGGAGCTGCGCGCCAGCCTGTCGGCCAGGCTGGAGGCCGCCGCCGAGCGACTGGCCGAGATCACCACCCAGATTCGCGAGACCGCCCGGGTCGAACCCGCCGACCTGGCCCAGAGCCTGGCCGACGCGGCCATCGCCATCCCCGGCGACGCCGGCGGCATGGAGGCCCACCTCCACAACCTGGAACGCCAGCGCGACGCCATCGGCCCGGTGAATCTGCGGGCCGAGGAAGAGGCCGCCGAGCACGCCACGCGCCTGGAAACCATGCAGGCCGAGCGCCTGGACCTGACCGGCGCCATCGGCAAGCTGCGCCAAGGCATCGACGAGCTGAACGGCGAGGGCCGCGAACGCCTGGTGGCCGCCTTCGAGGTGATCAACGCGCACTTCAAGACCCTGTTCGAGAGCCTGTTCGAGGGCGGGGTCGCCGAGCTGCGCCTGGTGGAGAGCGACGATCCGCTGGAGGCGGGGCTGGAGATCTATGCATGCCCGCCCGGCAAGCGCATGGCCACCATGAGCCTGATGAGCGGCGGCGAGCAGGCCCTGACGGCGGCGGCCCTGATCTTCGCGGTGTTCCTGGCCAACCCCGCGCCCATCTGCGTGCTGGACGAGGTGGACGCGCCCCTGGACGACGCCAATGTCGACCGCTTCTGCAACCTCCTGGACGAGATGCGGCGGCGGACCCAGACCCGCTTCATCGCCATCACCCACAACCCGGTGACCATGGCCCGCATGGACCGGCTGTTCGGGGTCACCATGGCCGAGCGCGGCGTCAGCCAGCTGGTCTCGGTGGACCTGCGCCAGGCCGAGGCTATGGCGGCGCAGTAGGCGCGCCATGGCGAGCGCTTCCCGAATCTCCGCGCCCACCCTGAGGGCGACAACAAAAGACGATTGAATTCAACGTGTTAATTCATAACTTCCCAGCCTTGACGCACTACACACGGCTCTATAGGTTCCGCCGCGACTTGAAGCCCCGGCCGCGGCGGGCGTTGTCGTGGTCACATAGGCCATAACAGATGCCGCATCCGGAAAACTCGCGCGCCGAGGACATTCGACGCCTCGACGAAAGGGCCGCCGCGCTTGAGGCGCGAACGGTCCAGATACCGCGGGATTACGGCTCGCAGGCCGCCGGCTATGGCTATCGCCTCATGGGCGTGCTGATAGGCGGGGTGTTTGTGGGGCTGGGGTTGGGCGCCGGGGCGGACGCTGTCCTAAAGACAGCGCCCTGGGGGATGATTGTCGGCGTCCTCCTGGGCTTCGGTATTTCGATTTGGATGGCCGTAAATTCGGCTCAGCGTATGGCTGCCGAAGCGGCGAAAGAATGGGGCCCCCCACAGGACCTCCCTTTCGACGACCAGGAAGATTGAAGGAGTTCGCGGCGGCATGGCCAGCCCGATGCATCAGTTCGAGATCCAACAGGTTCTCCCTTTGCCCACCGTCAATATCCCCGGTCTTGGCGCGATCGATCTGTCGATCAACAATTCCGTCATGGCGATGATGCTCGCCGCGACTCTGGTCGTGGCGTTCTTCGCGGTCGCCACCGCCAAGGCCGCCGTCGTGCCCGGTCGCATGCAGGTGATCGGCGAGGGCGTCTTCAGCTATATCGACGACCTCGTGGCCGGGATCATCGGTCCCGAGGGCCGCAAGTTCTTCCCCTTCGTCTTCACCCTGTTCCTGTTCATCCTGGCGATGAACGTGCTGGGTCTGTTCCTGGTGTTCACGGCCACCTCCCAGCTGGCGGTGACCGCCTCCCTGGCGGTGATGACCATGCTGCTGGTGATCGGCTACGGCGTGCTGCGCAACGGCGCGAACATGTACAAGCTGTTCGTGCCGGCCGGCATCCCCTGGTACATGCTGATCCTGGTGACGCCGATCGAGATCATCTCCTTCGTCCTGCGCCCGGTGACCCTGGCCCTGCGTCTGTTCGGTAACATGCTGGGCGGCCACGTGGCCCTGAAGGTCTTCGCCGGCTTCGTCGTCTCCCTGGGCGCCATGGCGGCCGGCGGCGGACTGGGCCTGCTGGGTATCCCCGGCGCGGCCCTCTCCCTGGGCGGTGTCGTGGCCCTGACGGCGCTGGAATTCCTGGTGGCCTTCCTCCAGGCCTTCGTCTTCGCGGTTCTGGCCTGCGTCTATCTCAACGACGTGGTCAACCTCGGCCATCACCACTGATCGCCGAATACAAACAACCTCTCTCAACATCCAAACGGGACTGAAAACTATGGACGCGGAATCGGCTAAGTACATCGGCGCGGGCCTCGCGACCCTCGGCATGATCGGCGCGGGCATCGGCGTTGGCACCATTTTCGGCCACTTCCTGGCGGGCGCCACGCGCAACCCGTCGGCCGCCGGCAGCCAGTTCACCAACCTGATCCTGGGCGCCGCCCTGACCGAAGCCCTGGGCATCCTGGCCTTCGTGCTCGGCCTGCTCATCCTGTTCTCCTAAGCCAAGATCCGCAGGGTCATGGGGACGCCCTCCGGGCGTCCTCAGCCTGCGTTTTAGGGACGATCAAGCCTTATGGCCGCCGAGACCACATCACCGCCGCCCGCGGACCTCCGCGACGGCCACACCGCCGCTGACGCCCAAGGCGCCGCGCAGGGCCATGGCTCAGCCGGCACCACGGAGGCCGCCGCCCACGGCGGCGAGAGCGGCGGACTGCCCCAGTTCAGGTTCGAGTACTGGGGCGGCCAGATCGTCTGGCTCTTCCTGATCTTCGCCGTCCTCTATGTCCTGCTGGCCAAGGTCTTCGTACCGAAGCTGCGCCGGATCCGGGACGAGCGCGCCTCCACCATCGCCGCGGCGGTCGCCCAGGCTCGCAGCGTCCAGGCTGAAGCGGAGTCGCACGCCGCCGCCGCCCAGGCCGAGATCGCCGAAGCCCGTAACCGCTCCCGGCGGGTCGCCGCCGACGCCAAGGCCAAGGCCGCCACCGATCTGGCCCTGAGCCAGAAGGCCGAGGACGCGCGCCTCCAGGCGCAGATGGACGAGGCCGAGGCCCGCATCCGCGGTCTTCGCGACCAGGCCATGACCAACGTCCGCGGTATCGCCGTGGAAACGTCGCAGGCCATCGTCCAGAAGCTGACCGGTCAGAAGATGACCACGGCCGAGGTCGACGCGGCCATGACCGCCCAAGGAGCCGCCTGATGCCCGCCTTCCTGAACCCCGCCGAAGCGGAGATGTGGGTCGGCGTCGGCCTGCTGATCTTCCTCGGCATCGTGATCTTCGGGGCCAAGGCGCCCAAGCTGATCAACGCCAGCCTTGACGCCCAGACCGCCAAGATTCAGTCCGACCTCGACGAGGCCGCCCGCATCCGCGAGGAGGCCCAGCACCTGCTGGCTCAACTCAAGATCGAGCGGGCCGAGGCCGAGGCCCAGGCCCAGGAAATGATGGCCGCCGCCGAGGAACAGGCGAAACTCTACGCCGCCGAAGCCAAGGCCAAGCTGGAGGAGAGCCTGGCTCGCCGCCAGCAGATGGCGGAACGCCGCATCGCCAATGCCGAGGCCCAGGCCGCCACCGAGGTTCGCGCCGCGGCTGCAGACCTGGCCGCAGCCGCCGCCGAGGTGGTGCTAACCAAGCGCCTGGCCGGCATGAAGAGCGATCCGCTGATCGACGGCGCGCTCGGCCAACTGGCCACCAAGCTGCAATAGCCGCCGCCCTCGGGCGTCCGACATCTATGCTCGGCGATAGCCCCTCCCTCGCGGGAGGGGTTTTCGGTTTCAGGAAGGACGGCGGCGGAAGCGCCGGCGGGTCTTGACCGCAAAGCGCAGTTTGCGCGGCACGATCAGACGCTCAATGCGCAGGGCCTGCTGCCAGGCCACCAGCAGGATCTCCGGTTCGCGCCGCAGCAGGCGGCGGATCGGAAACACCATCTTCGGGTGAGCGTGCTGGAAACGGACAAAGGTCCGCCGGGCCTTGAAGGAATTGCGCAGTAGCAGCATCAGGCCGACCACGATCACCGGCAGACCACCGGGACCCGGCAGGGGCGCCACGGCGATCCCGGCCAGCACGATCAGCACGCCGAGCGACGCCAGACCAACGCGCACAATCCGTCCCACAACCTCGCGGGCGAATTCATCGGAGGCGCGCAGGGCGCGCACGCTGGGCATGGCGTAGGACACTTTGGTTCAAACCAGGGGTTCTGACGTGCGCCTGTTCGGGGGAGGACAGGCGGTCGTCGTTAAGCGCATATGCGAACGCACAAGAGAGTCGTAAAGGCGACGTCCGCGTTAAATTTTAAGGTTTATGCTCATTTCGGGGATCGCGCGGCGCCAGAGCCACACTTTCCCCCGAGCCCAAACCCCGGCGAGCCAGGTTCGGCCGATCCGTCACTGACGTGCGCGAAGATGCGCCCACCAGAGATGGCGTAGGACTAGAGATTCAACCTGGAATGCGCGGCCCGCCCGATCTGGGGAGGTCGTTCGGCCACCGCGCACCAACAGGTATGAGAACGTCCGAGCGACTCGTAAAGGTTCGGGCGGGTTAAATTTCGTCCAGACTGTAGCTATTCAGCCGCCATCGGCGCCGGAGCCACAGTTGTGGGCTCTGGGCGCCACGTCAGGCGAGGCTTGCGGGCTGCCAGGGTTTCATCCAGGCGCCGCATGGGCGCGAGGTATGGCGCGCCGGTGAACCGCTCCACATCGCCAGCCTTGGCCGCCTGGGCCAACAGGGTCAGGGCGTTGCAGAAGCGATCCAGCTCCTGCTTGGACTCCGTCTCCGTCGGCTCGATCAGCATCGCCCCGTGCACCACCAGCGGGAAGTACATGGTCATGGGGTGGAAACCCTCGTCGATCATCGCCTTGGCGAAGTCCAGTGTGGTGACCCCGGTACCTTCGAGCCAGCTGTCGTCGAACAGGGCCTCGTGCATGCAGGGCCCGTCCGGGAAGGCCGGCGTCATCACCGGCGAGAGCTTGGCCTTGATATAGTTGGCGTTGAGCACGGCGTCCTCGGCCACCTGGCGCAGGCCGTCGGCGCCGTGGCTGAGCATGTAGGCATAGGCGCGGACGAACATGCCCATCTGGCCGTGGAAGGCCACCATGCGGCCGAAGGTGGCGGCGGCTTCGTCCTCGGCCTCCTCCACCAGCTTGAAGCCCTCGCCGGCGCTCACCACCCAGGGGGTGGGAGCGTAGGCGGCGAGCGCCGCCGACAGCACCACCGGACCCGCGCCCGGCCCGCCGCCGCCGTGGGGCGTGGAGAAGGTCTTGTGCAGATTGATGTGCATGGCGTCGACACCCAGGTCACCCGGGCGCACCCGGCCGACGATGGCGTTGAAGTTGGCGCCGTCACAGTAGAAATAGGCTCCGGCCGCGTGGGTCAGGCGGGCTATCTCGATGATGTCGCGCTCGAACAGGCCGCAGGTGTTGGGGTTGGTGACCATGATCGCCGCCACGTCAGGCGACAGCTTGCCCTCCAGGTCGGCGAGGTCGACCCGGCCGTCGGCGGTCTGGGCGATCTCGGCCACGTCATAGCCGACGAAGGCCGCGGTGGCCGGGTTGGTGCCGTGGGCGGAGGTGGGCACCAGCACCGTGCGGCGATGGCCCTGCCCCTTGGCCTCATGAGCCGCCTTGATGGCCAGCAGGCCGCACAGCTCGCCGTGCGCGCCGGCCTTGGGGGACAGGGCCACGGCGGGCATGCCGGTCAGGGTCTTCAGCCAGTGGGCCAGGCGGTCCATCAGCTCCAGGGCGCCCTGGGTGGTCGACTGCGGCGACATCGGATGCAGGTCGCCGAAGCCCGCCAGGCGGGCCATCTTCTCGTTGAGGCGCGGGTTGTGCTTCATGGTGCACGAGCCCAGCGGGTAGAGGGCCAGGTCGATGGCGTGGTTCTTCTGGGACAGGCGCACGAAGTGGCGCATGGCCTCGGGCTCCGACAGCCCCGGCAGGCCGATGGGCGCGGTGCGGACCAGGTCGCCGAGGTCCGAGGCGTCGAGGGCCGGCAGGTCGAAATCGACGCCGGTCTTGTCCCAGCCATCCATCTCGAAGATCAGGGCCTCGTCCTGCAGCAGGCCGCGGGCGCCGGTCAGAGAGGTGTGGACGGAACTGGCGCCGGCAGCCTGGGGCTGGGTCGGGCGGCCGATATTGGACATGGCCATCAGGCGGTCCTCCCCTTCAGAGCCTTGGCGAAGGCGGCGATATCATCGCGCGTCGTGGTCTCGGTGGCGGCCACCAGCAGGACGTCGTCCATCCCGGCCTTGGGATCGAGACGGCTGAAGGGCACCCCGGCCACCACCCCGTCGGCCAGCAGGGCCTCGACGACCTCGGTGGCCTTGCCCGGAACGCGGATCGCGAACTCGTTGAAGAAGCGCGGCGACAGGATCTCCACCCCGGGCACGGCGGCGAGCGCCTCGCGCAGCTCGCGGGCCCGACTGTGGTTCAGGGCCGCCAGTTCGCGCAGGCCGCGCTCCCCCAGCAGGGTCATGTGGATGGTGAAGGCCAGGGCGCAGAGCCCGGAGTTGGTGCAGATGTTGGATGTCGCCTTCTCGCGGCGGATATGCTGCTCGCGGGTCGAGAGAGTCAGCACGAAGCCCCGCGCGCCGTCGGCGTCCACGGTCTCGCCGCAGAGCCGCCCCGGCATCTGGCGCACGAACTTCTCACGCGCCGCGAAGAGACCGACATAGGGGCCGCCATAGTTCAGGCCGACGCCGATGGACTGGCCCTCGCCCACGGCGATGTCCGCGCCCATCTCGCCGGGCGACTTCAGCAGGCCGTAGGAGACCGCCTCGGTGGTCACCACGATCAGCAGGGCGCCGGCGGCGTGCGCCGCCTCGGCGATCTTGCTCACGTCGGTGACGACGCCAAACACGTTGGGGGTCTGGACCACGACACAGGCTGTCTGCGCGTCGATGGCCGAGAGCACGGCGGCCTCGGCGTCGATGGCCACGGCCTGGCGGGTGATGTCCATGCCCTCGGCATGGGCGATGGTCTGGGTGACCGCCGCATAGTGCGGGTGCAGGCCGCCCGAGAGCACCGCCTTCTTCCGGCGGGTGACCCGCTGGGCCATCATCACCGCCTCGGCGCAGGCGGTGGAGCCGTCGTACATCGACGCATTGGCCACATCCAGGCCGGTCAGGGCCGCCACCTGGGTCTGGAACTCGAACAGCACCTGCAGGGTGCCCTGGGCGATCTCCGGCTGGTAGGGCGTGTAGCTGGTGAGGAACTCAGACCGCTGGATGATGTGATCCACCGTGGCCGGCACGTGGTGCTTGTAGGCCCCTGCCCCGCAGAAGAACGGCCCGGCGCCGGCCGGACGGTTCCTGGCGGCCAGGGCGGAGAGCTCGCGCTCCACCTCCATCTCCCCGGCGTGCAGCGGCAGGTCGAAGAGGTCGGCCTTGCGGGCGGCGGGGGGCACGTCGACGAACAGGTCATCGATGGTGGCCGCGCCGATGACACCGAGCATCTCGGCCCGGTCGGCCGGGGTCAGGGGCAGATAGCGCATGGGTGCTTACAGGGTCCCGAGGTAGGTTTCGTAGGCGTCGCGGTCCATCAGGGCGTCGTACTGACCCTTGTCGGCGATCTTTAGCTTGGCGAACCAGCCGCCCGATTCCGGCACGGCGTTGACCGTCTCGGGCGCGTCGCCCAGTTCGGTGTTGGCTTCGACCACCTCACCGGAGATGGGGGCGTAGACGTCGGAGGCCGCCTTGACGCTCTCCACCACCGCCAGGCCGTCGCCGGCCTTCACGGTCTTACCGATCTCAGGGGTCTCGACGAACACCACGTCGCCCAGCTGTTCGGCGGCATAGGCAGTGATGCCGATGGTGGCCACGTCGCCGTCGAGCGCGACCCACTCGTGATCCTTGGTGAAACGCATAGGGGTGATCTCCTCAGATCTTGCGGACGTAGCGGGTGGGAACAAAGGGCATGGCCACGACCTCGGCGGCCTGCGGCTTGCCTCGGACGATGACCTTCAGCTGAGTCCCGAGCGCGGCCAGGGCCGGCGGCACGAAACCCATGGCGATGGGGTAGCCCAGGCTCGGCGAGAAGCCGCCGGAGGTGACGACACCGACCACGGCGCCCGAACCGTCGGCGATCTCGGCGCCCTCTCGGGCCGGGGCGCCTTCCAGCACCTTCAGGCCGACCCGCTTGCGCGAGGGGCCCTCGGCCAACTCCTTGGCGATGCGGGACGCGCCGGGAAAGTCGCGGGCGTCGCGGCGCTTCACCGAGACGGCGAAGGCGAGGTCGGCCTCGATGGGGCTGACCGTCTCGTCGACGTCATGGCCATAGAGCGGCAGGCCGGCCTCCAGGCGCAGGGAGTCCCGCGCGCCCAGGCCGATGGGGCGGACGCGCTCGTCCTCCAGCAACAGGTTCCAGATCGCCTGCGCCTGATGGTTGGGCACGGAGATTTCGTAGCCATCCTCGCCGGTATAGCCCGAGCGGGAGATCAGGATGTTGGTCCCGAAGCCCGGCATGGCGCGGCTATCCATGAACACCATGCGCAGGGCCGCGGGCAGGTGGCGGCCAATGACGGCGGCGGCCTCGGGACCCTGGATCGCCAGCAGGGCGCGGTTCTCCAGGCGCTCGATGGTGACCTGGCCGGCCAGCTCGTTGTCGATGACCTTGAAGTCGTTGTCCTTGCAGGCGCCGTTGACCACCACGAACAGGCCATCGTCGTCGGGCCGCGCGGCCATCAGGTCGTCGATCACCCCGCCCTTCTTGTTGAGCAGGACCGAATAGCGCTGCTTGCCGGGCTTCAGGCCGATGAAGTCGCCAGGCGTGATCTCCTCGAAGGCCGAGAGCGGCGAGACCCCCCGCAGCCGGGCCTGACCCATGTGGGAGACGTCGAACAGGCCAGCGTGTTCGCGGGTCCAGAGGTGCTCCTTCAGCACGCCGTCCTTGTACTGGACCGGCATGGAATAGCCGGCGAATGGCACCATGCGCGCGCCGGCTTCCACATGCGCGGCGGCGAGCGGGGTGGTCTTCAGGACTTCATCGGACACGTGTTAGACTCCGGCTGACGATTGCAGGCGCCGACGGAAAAAGCTCCGCCGTCGCCCTGCCCCCGCTGTCCTTGGGCCTGAGAGATTTCAGGTCGCCCCGATCGTGGGACAGCCCCTTGCTCCTTCGGCGAGCGCTCCCGAGGGGGCGCTACTTTCCAGCGTTCATCAGCCTTCGCGGTCCGTTTGCCTGAGCGTTTCCGGGGCGGTTGCGCCTTCGGCTCCGGGCTCGAGGCCCGGTCTCTCCCGCGAGAGTCGAGGCGGAACCTGTTCGAAGGCCCGGGCTGAGTCAATGCGCCAGATCGCGTCTGCGACGGGACTAGTAGGATTGCCGTCCCAGCCGGCGGCCTGACGGCCAGGCTGGGGCGAGCGGCCTCTTTGATCCGCATCATTCCCCGCCCCCGCGCGCCGTGCGACCCACCGGTAGGCCAGCCCCCCGGCCGCGCGTGCATCCCCCCGAGGCGCCCTTGGCCGTCGAGACCTCTCCCGCCCCATCCCCTGCCGCAGGCTCCGCCCGGGACCTGCGCAAGCGGCGTCGGCGAACCTGGCTGTCGGCCTCCCTCCTCCTCGCCGCCCTCGGCGCGGCTGCCGGGACCGCCTGGGCTTTGCTGCGGCCGCTTCCGGTGACCCTGGCCGCGGCCACCCGCGGCGAAGCGGTCGACACCGTCTATGCCTCGGGGGTCGTCGAATATGTCCGACAGGCCCGTATCGCACCGGTTGTCACCGCCCCGATTCGCCAGGTTCTGGTGACCGAAGGCCAGGCGGTCGCCGCAGGCCAGCCCCTGGCCCAGCTCGAGGATGGTCCGCAGGCCGCCACCGCCCTGCAACTCGAGGCGCAGGCGGGTCTGGCCCGCGCCGCGGCGCGGCGCATCGCGCGCCTCTACGCCGTCGGGTTCGCCGCCCGCGCCGCCGATGAGGACGCCCGCTCTCAGGTGGACGCCGCCCAGCAGGCGGCCCGCAGCGCCCGGGTACGGCTGGAAGACTACCGCCTTCGCGCGCCCTTCGCGGGTCAGGTTCTGCGCCGCGAGGCCGAGCCCGGTGATCTGGCGGCGGCCGGTGTACCTCTCTTCGTGGTGGCGGTCCCCGGCGCCCTGCGGGTGACCGCCGGCGTGGATGAGCGCGATGTTGGCCGGCTGGCCGTGGGCAGGGAAGCGGTGATCCGCGCCGACGCCTTTCCAGGACAGGTCTTCGCCTCCCGCATCGCCGAAATCACCCCCCAGGGCGACGCCACGGGGCGCGTGTTCCGCGCGCGGCTGAGCCTGGATCCCGCCACGGTGCTGCGACCCGGCATGACCGTCGAAGCCAATCTGGTGATCGCAAGGCGGCCCGCGGCCATCCTGGTCCCGACCCCGTCCCTGCGCGAGGGCGCGGTCTGGATCGCCGCCGGCGGACGGGTCCATCGCCGCGCGGTCACCCTGGGCGTCCAGGGCGCGGAACGTACCGAGGTGCTGGCAGGGGTGAAGGTCGGCGAGCGCCTGGTGCTCGACCCGCCCGCCGACCTCAAGGACGGCGACCGCATCGCCCCACGACCGGAACCCGGCCGATGAACGGGATCGGCGTCCTGGCCGGGATCGCCTTCGCCCACCTGGCGGTTCGCACGCGCCAGACCCTGGTGGCGATACTGGGGGTGGCCATTGGCGTCGGCTTCTTCCTGGCGGTGTCGGGGATGATGACCGGATCGCAGACCGATTTCATTCGCACCCTGATCGACACGGCGCCGCACATCATTGTCCAGGACGAGCAGCGCAACCCCGCCCGTCAGCCGGCCGTGACAGCCTGGCCTCAGGCCGCCGTCGCGGTTCGAGGCGTGAGGCCCCAGGATGAGGTCCGGGGCCTGAAGGACTGGCCCGCCATGCTGGCCGCCGCGCGCACCCAGCCGGGAGCCGTGGCCGCGCCTTCGCTGTCCGGCGCCGTCGCGGTGCGCTTCGCGGGCCGAACAGAGCCCCTTTCGCTTAATGGAATCGACCCGCGGATCGAGGGTCAGCTGACCAAGATCGAGGCCTCTCTGGTCGGGGGCCACCTGACCGACCTGGAGGCGCGGCCCGACGGCATCATCATTTCGCGCCCCCTCGCCAACCGGGTCGGCGCGCGCCTGGGCGACACCCTGCTGGTGTCGTCCTCGGCCGGTGTTCTCCAGCGCATGCGGATCCTGGCCCTGATCGAACCGGACGCCCGCGCCGGCTTCTACGCCGGCGACAACGCCGCCTACGGCCTGCTGCGCACCGCCCAGGTGCTGTTCGCCCGCCCCAATGTGGTCAACCAACTGCACATAAAGCTGGGCGACCCCCAGGCGGCAGAGGGCGTCGCGGTGACGCTTGAGGCCCGCTGGGGCTACAAGTGGGTGTCCTGGCAGGAGCGGTCGCGCGACATCCGCAACCTGCTCGTGGTGCGCAATGTCATCATGTACGCGGTGATCGCGGCCATCCTGCTGGTGGCGAGTTTCGGCATCTACACCTCTGTCTCCACCAGCGTCACCGACAAGCGCCGGGACATCGCCATCCTGCGGGCCATGGGGTTCACCGAGGGCGACGTTGAGGGGGTGTTCCTGATCGAGGGCCTGGTGGTGGGCGTGGCCGGCGCCTTGGTCGGCTTCGCCTTCGGCAGCGTGTTGCTGGAGGTCCTGGCTCGCCTGCCAATCACCGTCCAGGGCAAGCCTCTGGAGCTACCGCTGGACCGTGGCCTGCGACAGTACCTGATCGCCGGCGCCGCCTCCCTAGCCTCGGCCCTGGTCGCGGCCTGGCTTCCGGCCCGCAAGGCCGCCGGGGTCGATCCCGTCGATATCCTGCGGGGCGCCGCATGACGGCGCTGATCGAGACCGCCCACGTCACGCGCCGGCTGATAGACCCGGAGACCGTGACCCTGGTCGACGACGCCTGCCTGAAGATTCAGCCTGGGGAGTTCGTGGCCGTGGTCGGGCCTTCCGGCTGCGGGAAGTCCTCACTTCTCTATCTGCTGGGTCTGCTCGACCGCCCGGACACCGGCTCGGTGCGGATCGACGGAATCCTCACCGACGGCCTGTCGGACGCTGAACGGACACACCTGCGCCTGGAGCGCATCGGCTTTGTCTTCCAATTCCACTTCCTGCTGCCGGAGCTCACCGCGGAGGCCAATGTCGCCCTACCGATCCGTCGCCTGGGCCGCCTCAGCCGGAGCCAGGCCGACGACCGGGCGCACGAACTGCTGGCGAAGCTGGGTCTGAAGGGCGAGGCCCACCGTCGACCCGATCGGATGTCCGGAGGACAGCGCCAGCGGGTGGCGATCGCCCGGGCGCTGGCCAATGACCCCGCCATCATCCTTGGCGATGAGCCCACCGGCAATCTGGACAGCGCCAACACCCGGCTGATCGTGGAGGAGTTTCAGCGGCTCGCCCACGAGGAGGGCCGCGCGGTGGTTTGCGTGACCCATGACATGGGTGTCGCCGCCGCCGCCGACCGCCGCATCCACATGCTCGACGGCCGCATCGTTCCCGAACCTGGCCCCGCGTGAGTCGAGGCCTTCGTGAGCGCGCGGCTACATCCGCTCCGGCGCGGCGATGCCCAGCAGGTCCAGGGCCTGCTCCAGCTGGCGCAGGGTGGTGTCGGCGAGCGCCAGGCGTGAGGCGCGCAACACCGGCTCGGCCGAGAGGATCGGGCAGGCGGCGTAGAAGCGGCTGAAGGCCTGGGCCAGCTTGAAGGCATGCTCGGCCACGAAGTGCGGGGCGCGCTTTTCGTAGGCGTCGGTCAGCGCCTGGTCGAAGGCGTCCAGCAGCAGCACTAGGTCCCGCTCAGCCGGGTCCGCCACGGTGATCGGGCCGGTCTTGACCCCTTCGCCCTGCGCCTTGCGCAGCAGGGATTTCACCCGCACGGCCTGGTAAAGCAGATAGGGGCCGGTCTTGCCCTCGAAGCTGGAGAAGCGGTCCAGGTCGAAGACGTAGGAGGTGCCGCGGAAGTTCTGCAGGTCGGCGAACTTCAGGGCCGCAACGGCCACCTTGTGGGCGGTGTCGTCAAAGGTGTCGGGGTCGAGCTCGGCGCCCAGATCAGCTTCCCGCAGCCGTTCGCGCGCCTTGGTGCGGGTCATCTCGATCATGTCGTTCAGCTTCAACACCCCGCCCTCTCGGGTCTTGAAGGGCTTGCCGTCGATGCCGTTCATGGTGCCGAAGCCGATGTGCTCCAGGCTGCCCTCGGCCGCATAGCCGGCCAGGTAGGCGGCGCGGAACACCACCTCGAAGTGGTCGGCCTGACGCTGATCCACCACATAGAGGACGTGGTCGGGATCGAAGCTGGTCTTGCGGTCCAGCACGGTGGCCAGATCGGTCGTGCCGTACATGGCCGAGCCTTCGGACGACACCACCAGCAGGGGGGGCAGGTCGCGCTTGTCGCCCTGGCGGGCGACCCGGATGATCCGGGCGCCCTGATCGTCGACCAGCAGGCCCTTGTCGTCCAGTTCCTTGACCATGGGGGCGATCAGGTCGTCGACGTCGCTCTCGCCCTTCCAGAGGTCGAAATCGACGCCCAGGGCATGGAAGTCCCGCTCCAGGGCGACCTTGGTCACCCGGGCGAAGTGGCGCCACAGCAGGTGGTAACCCGGCATCTTGGACTGCAGCTCGGCCGTCAGCTTGCGTGCCCGTTCCCGGTACTCGATCTCGGCCTTGCCCTTGGCGGCGGCCTCCGGATAGAGCCGGTCGAGATCGTCCAGGCTGACCCGGCTCTCCAGGGCGGCGAAGGCGGTCTTTTCCTCTTCCGAGGTGATCGGCGTCGTGCGGCCGTTAAGCTGCTCCATCAGCGCCTTCACGAACGGATTCTCGTCCATGACCGCGCCGATCAGCAGGCCCATCTGGTAGCCCCAGTCGCCGAAGTGGGCGTCGCCCACCACCATGTCGCCCCGGAACCGATAGATGCGCTTGATGGCCTCGCCAATGATCGAAGAGCGCAGGTGGCCGACGTGCATCGGCTTGGCCACGTTGGGGCCAGCATAGTCCACCAGAATCCGGCGCATGGCCGCGACCGAACTGGCGCCCAGACGCGGATCGGCGGCGATCTCGTTGGCGCGCTCCGACAGCGCGGTGTCGGAGACCCGCATGTTGATGAAGCCCAGGCCCGCGATCTCCACCGCCGACAGGCGCGGATCGGCGGCCAGGGTCGCGGTGACGCCGGCGGCGATCTCACGCGGATCGCGGCGCGCGGTCTTGGCCGCGGCCAGCGCGCCATTGCATTGGAAATCCGCGAGATCGGGCCGGTCGGACGGCGTCACGCGTCCGAGTTCAGCCGGCAGGCCCGCGGCGGCGAAGGCGGCGGCGACCGCTTCGCTCAGGCCCCGTTTCAGATCGCTCATTGACGGTCGGTCGTCCCCGCGGCGGCGACCGCGGAGCCTGCGTTCACCCGGAAGCGTTTGCCGTCACGGTTGAAGGCGGCCATCTGCGGCGTCACGTCGAAGCCGACCAGAATCTCGAAATTGGCGCCGCTGGTGGTGTCCTTGGCGCGCGGAATGGTGATCTGGGCCATCTTCTCGGTGGCGTAGACCCGGTCCTGGCCGGGCCCGAAGCTGATGGGCAGGTCGAAGTACTGCTTGGCGATGACCGCCTCGTTGCGCTTCGTCACGGCCACCCAGTAGCGGTAGCTCTTGGACGAGCCCTCCGCCTGCGGACCCCGGCCCAGCTCGAACAGCACTTCCATCTCGACCTGGATCGGCTCGTCGTCCTTGTACTGGCAGCCGGCGGAGATGCCCTGGATCTCGCCGGTGTAGGCGACGTTGGCCGAGGCCTCCTTGGCGTCCTTGAACTCGATGTAGCGGCCGGCGTCGTAGAGGACCTTCACGAAGGGGCACGGCCCGGCGTTGCGCAGGGCGGCCAGCGGCGCCTGGACGTTGTTCCACTCTTCCTTGGATTTCTTCTTCTTGGCCGCCTCCTGCTGCTGGCGCTGCTCGTCGCGGCGAGGCGAGGCCTGGGCCAGGGCGATTTCGGGCAGGGCGATCGCGGTGGCCATGAAGGCGCAGGCGGCGAGCAGAAGGGAACGGCGCATGGGGTCGTCCAGACAGAGAAACGGGGCGCGGAGGTTCGCGCGGTCGGCCCTGTACTACTGGCTATCGATTGAGGCCGCAACGCGGCTGGCGGTGGAAGCTCCGGACGCCTAGTTTGGGGCCATGTCCGATCCCACTCGCGCCCGCCGCCCCCTGAAGGTCCTGCTCGCAACCCCTCGCGGATTCTGCGCCGGGGTCGACCGCGCCATCCAGATCGTCGAGCGCACGCTCGAAAAGTACGGCGCGCCGGTCTATGTGCGGCACGAGATCGTCCACAATCGCCATGTGGTGGACCGGCTGAAGGCGCTGGGCGCCATCTTCGTCGAGGAACTGGACGAGTGCCCTACCGACCGCCCGGTGGTGTTCTCCGCCCACGGCGTGCCCAAGTCGGTGCCCGCCGACGCCAAGTCGCGCAACATGCTCTATCTCGACGCCACCTGCCCGCTGGTCTCCAAGGTCCACGTTGAGGCCCAGCGCCACTACGACGCGGGCATGGAGATCGTGCTGATCGGCCACGCCGGCCATCCCGAGGTCGTCGGCACCATGGGCCAGCTGCCAGACGGCGCCGTGACCCTGATCGAGACCGTGGAGGACGCGCGCGCCTTCACGCCGAAGGACGCGACCAATGTCGCCTTCGCCACCCAGACGACGCTGTCGGTGGATGACACCGCCGCCATCGTGGCGGCCCTGCGCGAGCGGTTCCCGGAGATCTCGGCGCCGCACAAGGAAGACATCTGCTACGCCACCACCAACCGCCAGGAGGCGGTGAAGAGCGTGGCCGCGCGCAGCGACGTCCTGCTGGTGCTGGGTTCAGCCAACTCCTCCAACTCGGTGCGGCTGGTGGAAGTCGCCAAGCGGGAAGGCGTGGCCCAGGCCCACCTGATCGACGATGCGTCCTTCCTGGACCTCGCCTGGATCGACGGCGCCCAGACCGTGGGCGTCACGGCCGGCGCCTCTGCCCCTGAAGTCCTGGTTCAGGGCGTGATCGAAGCCCTCAGCGCGGTCTTCGACGTCACCGTAGAGGAGGTCGACGCCGTGCGCGAGACCGTCAGCTTCAAGCTGCCCCGGGTGCTGGTGGAAGGCTAAGGGACCGAGCGGGCGCGGATCCAGGCGGTCAAGGCGTCAAGGTCTCGTTCCCCGCCTGCGACCGACAGCACCATGAGCGCCGCCTCCGCGGGCTGGGCCGTCAATCGCCGGCCATTCTTCATCAGGAAGAGACCCATCGCCAGATAGGCGGCGCGCTTGTTGCCGTCCGCGAAGGGATGGTTGCTGGCCACCGCGACAAGGTAGGCCGCCGCCAGGGCGCAGACATCGTCCACGCCCTCATAGTGAAAGAGGTTGGCGGGCCTGGCCAAGGCGGACTCCAGCAGGCCTTCGTCCCGCAAACCCGGCGCGCCGCCATGCAGCGCGATGCTGCGGTCATGAAGGACGATCAGACCTTCCTTGGTGACCCAGCGGGGTTCGCGCTTCACTTGGCCAGGGCGCGGAAGGTGTCGCGATACTGGTCCATGAAGTCTTCGCCGAGCGCGATCTCCTCGGCGACCTCGGCGCTGTAGGCCGACAGTCGCATCTCACCGCCTGGCCCCTCGGTCAGATAGAGGGTGTCCCCCTTGGCGACGCCCAGCCGTAGCAAGGCTTCCTTCGGTAGGATCAGTCCGACGGAGTTGCCGATCTGGCTGAGCTTGAGCGTGATCATTCACCGATCTTATCGTTATAACGCACGTAATACAAACTCCGACCCCTGGCCCGCAGACAGCGCCCGCTCCGATCGATATCCTCACACCATGATCCGCGCTCTCGCCGCCTACGCTCCGCCCCCTCTCCGCCGCGCCCTCTCGGGCCTGTGGCTGGACATCAAGAGCCTGCCGACCCGGCGGGCGGGCGATCCGTGGAGCGTGATCCACAATGTCGGCAACGGCGACCACGACGCCATCGGCCTGCAGGCCGTGGGCTGGCTGAAGACCTATGCCGGCCTGAAACCCGGCGACGCGGTGCTGGATATCGGCTGCGGCACGGGCCGGATGGCCCGCCACCTGACCGACCATCCCTATACGGGCTTTGATCTCTCCAAGGCGGCGATCGGGATGTGCAAGCGCCGCTACCCCGGACTGACCTTCGTCCATCTCGATGTCTGGAACGGCGACTACAACCGCGGCGGCGCCGTCGCGGAGGACCAGGTGGTCTTCCCGGCGCAGACCGCTTCGGTGGACGTGGCCTTCGCCATGTCGGTCTTCACCCACATGCGGTTTGGAGGCATGAGCCACTATCTGAAGGAGGCCGCCCGGACCCTGAAGCCCGGCGGGCGATTCGCCTTCACGGCCTTCTCCCCCCGGCGCGCCGAGAACCCGCAATTTGTCTTCCAGGACTACGACGCCACCTCCAGCGTGGTGGACCCCCGCAGCCCCGAGCGCGCCATCGCCCACGAGCTCCACGCCCTGAACCACGCCATCGACGACGCCGGCCTGAAGGTGGTCTCGGTTCACAAGGGCAATTGGGCGGCGCCGGCCGACTATGACGGCGGCCAGGACCTCTGGGTGGTCGCCAAGGCTTGACGCCCGGCGCGGGCTCCCCCATCCCGAGCCCCGCATGGCCGTCTATACCGACATCAACGATGAGGAGCTCGCCCTCCTGCTCGCCGACTTCGACCTCGGGACCGCCGTGGCGTTCAAGGGCGTCGCCGAGGGGGTGGAGAACTCCAACTTCATGCTGGAGACGACGGTCGGGCGCTATTTCCTGACCGTCTACGAGAAGCGCATGAAGGCGGAAGAACTGCCGTTCTTCCTGGACCTGATGCGCTGGCTGGCCGAGCACGACTACCCGTGCGCCGCCCCGGTCGCCGACCGCAACGGCGAGACCATCAAGCACGTCCGTGGCAAGCTGGCCGCCATCATCGAATTTCTGCCCGGCCTATCGGTCCGCCGCCCCACCGCCGCCCACTGCCGCGAGGCCGGCCACGGCTTGGCGCGGCTGCATCTGGCCGCCCAGGGTTTCCCCGGCACGCGAGCGCCCGCCCTGGGCCAGGCGGCCTGGGCGCCGCTGTTCGCCACCCTCAAGGCCGACGCCGAGGCCCTGAAGCCCGGCCTCGCCGCCACCATCGGGGCGGACCTGGACCGGCTGGCCAAGGCCTGGCCGAAAGGTTTGCCGCAGGGGATCATCCACGAGGACTACTTCCCCGATAACGTCTTCTTCTCAGGGGGTAGGTTCGCCGGGGCCATCGACTTCTATTTCGCCTGCGTCGACACCCTGGCCTACGACATCGCCGTGGCCCTGAACGCCTGGTGCTTCGAGGCCGACGGCAGTTTCAACATCACCAGCGCCCGGGCCCTGGTGGCGGGCTACGAGACCCACCGGCCGCTGAGCGCCGCCGAGCGTCAGGCCCTGCCGGTCCTGGCCCATGGCGCGGCGATGCGGTTCTTCCTGACCCGGCTCGAGGCCTGGGGCTCGACCCCGGCCGGCGCCCTGGTGCGCCCCAAGGACCCGCTGGAGTATGAGCGCAAGCTGGCGGTTCACCGCGAGGCGCCCGACCTCGTCCTCTTCGGAGATCAGGCGTGAGCGAGAGCAAGGTGGTGATCTATACCGACGGCGCCTGCTCGGGGAATCCGGGGCCCGGCGGCTGGGGCGCGGTGCTGATCTCCGGCGGCCACCGCAAGGACATCTGCGGCGGGGAGCCTGACACCACCAACAACCGCATGGAGATGATGGCGGCGATCCAGGCGCTGGAGGCCCTCACCAAGCCCTGCGTCGTCGAACTGCACACCGACAGCACCTACGTCATGAAGGGCATCTCGGAGTGGATCCACGGCTGGAAGAAGCGCGGCTGGAAGACCGCCGACAAGAAGCCGGTGAAGAACGAGGACCTGTGGCGCCGGCTCGACACCGCCCGTGACCGCCACACGGTCGACTGGCGCTGGGTCAAGGGCCACGCCGGCCACGAACTAAACGAGCACGCCGACTTCCTGGCGGGCAAGGGGCTGAAGGAAGCCCTGATGAAAGCGCGGGCCTAGAGCCGGCTGGCTTCTCTCGAAGCCTGAATCCGGCTCTATAACTTTGAAATTAGATCACGATTCAACGCTCAGACGATTCCATCTGAGCGCATCGTGATCTAGCGCGTCAGGCTCAAGTGGAGGCCGGTTCACCCGCCCGACGCGCATTGTTGCAGGCGCCTATTGAAGCTGGAGCAGCGTCCACCCATATCGTTCAACAGTGAACGTTATGGAGGCGCGGATGCCGACGCCAACCCCTCGCCACACACCCGCCGTGCAGGATCAGCCCTATGTGGAGGTCTTCACGGAGATCGGCGCCATTGAGCACTATCTGCGCGCGGCGGTGACCAAGCACCTGCCCGAGGGTATGACCCACGCGCAGTTCGAGATGCTGCAATGGTTCCTGCGCTACGGCGATGGCCAGACCCCGGCCGAACTCGCCCGCTTGATGCTGCTGACCAAGGGCGCCATCACCAACATCCTCCACAAGCTGGAGAAGATGGGCTTTGTGGTGGTGCTCGCCGACTGTGACGACGGCCGCAAGAAGCGTGTGAAAATCACCCGTGCCGGACTCGAGGCCTCCAACGCCATCATGAAGGACATGAAGGCCAAGACCGAGGCCCTGCGCGAGGGCTTCACCGATGACGAGTTCCGCGCGGTGACGCCGTTCCTCAAGGCTCTGCGGGTCTTCCTGTCGGAAATCAGCGAGCTGGGCGCACCCGCAGCCGCGCCCCGCTGACGCCGGTCACCTCCACCGGGCCGCCGGAGGTGAGGATCGCGTCGTCATCCAGTTCGGCCGCCCACTCCTTGCCGTCGATGAACACCCGGCCCGAACGGTCACGGAAATCGGCGACCGCCTTGCCGTGATGGCCCACCAGCCGGGCGTTGTTGTCGTTGATGTCCTCGGCGTCGCCCGGCTGCCGGGACGGCCAGAAGCGGCGCGCCATCAGGGTGGTGACGATGGTCAGGCCGGCATAGAGGCCGACCGCCCCGACCCAGCCCAGCTGCGGGAACAGCAGGGCCGCCACGGCGACGGCCGCGGCGCTGGCCGCCGGCCACAGCAGCCAGCCGGACCCGGTCGAGACCTCGGTCGCCAGGATCAGGGCGCCGATGGCGGCCCAGACCCAGAAGGGATTTTCCATCACCAGTTGGATCAGGCCCTCCATCCGATCAGCTCCCCGCCCTGGGAACCGCCGTGGCGCGGGGCGCGGGCGGACGCGGCGGCGGGCTGTCGGACGAGATCGACTTCACCAGCTCGCCGATCCCGGCGATGGAGCCCACCAGCGAGCCCATGTCGGCGGGCACGATGACGGTCTTCTGCTGCGGGCTTTCGGCCAGCTTGGCGAAGGCCTCGACGTATTTCAGGGCGACGAAGTAGTTGATGGCGTTGACGTCGCCGCTGGCGATGGCGTCGGACACCAGCTTGGTGGCCTCGGCCTCCGCGCCCGCCGCCCGTTCGCGGGCCTCGGCGTCGCGGAAGGCCGCCTCGCGGCGGCCCTCGGCCTGCAGGATGGCGGCCTGCTTGGCGCCCTCGGCCACGGTGATGGCCGCCTGCTTCTCGCCGTCAGCCTCGGTGATCACCGCCCGGCGTTCGCGCTCGGCCTTCATCTGACGCGCCATGGCGTTGGTGATGTCCGGCGGCGGCTGCAGGTCCTTGATCTCGATGCGCGCCACCTTCACGCCCCAGGGGCTGGTGGCCTGGTCGATGACGTCCAGCAGGCGGGTGTTGATCTGGTCGCGCTGGCTCAGCACCTCGTCCAGCTCCATGTTGCCCACCACGGTGCGCAGGTTGGTCATGGTCAGCTGGGTGATGGCGTAGTCGAGATTGGTCACCCGGTAGGCGGCGGCGGCGGCGTCCATCACCTGGATGAAGACGATGGCGTCCACCTGGACCGAGACGTTGTCCTTGGTGATCACGTCCTGGCGCGGCACGTCCAGCACCTGCTCCATCATGTTGATGCGCCGGCCCACGCCCTCGACGAAGGGGGTGAGGAAGGAGATGCCGGGCTTGAGGGTGCGGGTGTAGCGGCCGAACCGCTCCACCGTGTACTCGCGCCCCTGGGGCACGATCTTTATGGCGCCCAGCACAATGACCAGGGCCAGGATGAGGAAGGCGATAGACGCGATGGTCGCGGCGGCCATGACGAGATCTCCCGACTGTACGTCCGGGGAGTTTAGCGCGGAGCTTGTTCGCCTGTCGCGTTCATCTCGAAGATGGTGGGCAGCGGCTCGCGCTCGGTCTTGATCATCACCTTGGCCAGGCGCTTGGAGATATCCAGCCCGTGGTTGGCGGCGGCCAGTTCGGCGCGGCGGCTGGCCGGGGTGCAGGCCTGGAATTCGCTCTGGCGGGAGGCGAAGCCGGTGTTGAAGCTTTCCTTCAGCCGGCCGTCGAGGGCCGCATCAGGCTTCTCGTTGCTGACCAGGTTCATCATCCGCGTGCGCCAGTATTGATCCTCGGGGCCCGCGCAGGCCTGACGCAGGGCGTGGCTCTCCCCCAGCACATAGGCCAGGTCCACAAGGTTTTGGCGCAGGGCCGGGCTGCGATCCTGGGCGACGACCGGGAAGGCCACGGCGCTGAGCGCGAGGATGAGCAGCAGACGGCGCATGGGCTCATCTAAGGGAAGATCGACGATTTTGTCATCCCGTCGCGCGCACAAGGCGAGCGCCATTCTCCTGCCGCCGGATGCGCGGAAAACGGCTAAATCCCGGTCGAGTCGATCCAAGGACCTGTCATGCGCACCGCCCTCCTCGCCACCGCCATCGCCGCCCTGGCGGTCGCCGCCCACGCCGCAACGCCGGCCAAGCCCGCGGGGCCCTTCGATGTGCGCGATCCTGCGGCCCTGATCACCCTGCTGAAGACGATGGACGCCAAGGCGCAGATCGCCAGGACGGAGGCCACTGTGGTCTTTCTCAACGTCACCACGCCGGGCGGCGACTTCGGCGCCCAGTACGTCGACTGCGACGCCAGGGGGAAGGCCTGCCGCGCCCTGATCTTCTCCACCGCCTTCTCGACCAAGGGCGTGTCGCTTGGCCAGATCAACAGCTTCAACAAGGATCAGGTCGCCTGCCGCGCCTTCCTCGCCGACGACGGCAAGCCCAACGTCGCCTACGCCACCCTGGTGAACCTGCGGATGACCGCCGAGGAGGTGAAGCAGCACGTGGGCGTCTGGCAGGGGTGCCTCGGGAACTTCGGCGCGTTCACAAAGACGGTGGGGGACTGAGGGGCTAGGCTCCCTCCAATTCCTCGACCACCGCCCAGGCCGCCGTCGACAGCCGTGCGGCCAGGAAGTCGTACAGCACCCGCACCCGCGCCGGCCGCAGCCGTCCTGGCGGCGAGACCAGGTGCAGGGCGATGGGTGGGGTCCGCCACTCGCACATCACCGACTCTATGGATCCGTCCGCCAGCTCGGGCCAGACGATGAATTCCGGCTGCAGGGCCAGGCCCATCCCCTCGCGTAGGGCCGGGATCAGGGCGTCAGCATTGTTGACCTTCAGCGGGCCGGAAACCGTCACCGACTGCGTGCCCTGCGTCGGGTGGACGAAGGTCCAGACCTCCGGCGTCAGGACGTAGGCGTAGGTCAGGGCCTTGTGGAACAGCAGGTCGCGGGGATGCTCGGGCCGCCCGTGCTGGGCCAGATAGGCCGGCGATCCCACAAGCACCAGCCGCACGCCGCACAGCTTGCGCGACAGCAGCGAGGAGTCGGCCAGGTTGCCGATCCGTAGGCCCAGGTCGAAGCCCTCCCCCACCAGGTCCACCTTCTGGTCACTGAGGCTGAGGTCGATGGAGACCTCCGGATACAGCCGCAGGAACTCCGGCAGCAGGGGCGCCAGGTGCCGCGTGCCGAAAGACATCGGCGCGGCCAGCCGCACCAAGCCCTGGGGCGTCGCCGACTGGGCGGCGGCCTCGGCCTCCACCGCCTCCCCCTCGGCCAGGATGCGGGACGCGCGCTCCAGGGCCGTGCGGCCGCTCTCGGTCAGGGCCAGCTTGCGCGAGGTCCGGTGGAACAGGGTCGTCCCCAGCCGCTGCTCCAGCCGTGACACGGCCTTGGAGACCGTGGCCTTCGAAAGCTCCAGTTCCGTGGCGGCGCGGGAGAAGGCGCCGGTCTCGGCCACCTTGGCGAACACCGCCCAGGCCTCGAAGTCGGGAAGTTTAGCCATGACGATTCCTGAAACGATTTGTTTCCATCGTTTCTATTTCAGAATGCCCAGGGATGGCTACCTTGATCTCGACAGCGACGCGGCCGACGCGTTCCTCACCAGACACAGGAGACCTCGAGATGATCGAACGCAGATCCTTTGACTCGCTCGGCGGCGCCAACCACGGCTGGCTCGACGCCAAGCACCACTTCTCCTTCGCCGAGTACCACGATCCCAAGCGCATGGGCTGGGGCCCGCTGCGGGTCTGGAACGACGACAAGATCGCGCCCAACTCCGGCTTCCCGCCGCACCCCCACGCGAACATGGAGATCATCACCTATGTCCGCACCGGGGCCATCACCCACAAGGACAGCCTGGGCAACGAAGGCCGCACCGAGGCCGGCGACGTCCAGGTGATGAGCGCGGGGTCGGGCATCCGCCACGCCGAGTTCAACCTGGAGAACGAACCCACCACCCTGTTCCAGATCTGGATCCAGCCCAACAAGACCGGCGGAGCCCCCAGCTGGGGCGCCAAGCCCTTCCCCAAGGGTGATCGGGCCGGAAAGTTCGTGACCCTGGCCAGCGGCGTCGAAGGCGACACCGATGTCCTGCCGATCCGCACCAACGGCCGCGTCGTGGCCGCCACCCTGAAGGCCGGCGAGACCGCCGAGTACCAGCTGGGCGCCGACCGCTTCGGCTACCTGGTGCCCGCCACCGGCTCGGTGGAGGTCAACGGCGTCACGCTGCAGGCCCGCGACGGCGCCGCCATCCGCGATGAGGCCACGGTCCGCGTCACCGCCCTGGAGGACGCCGAACTCGTCCTCGTCGACGCAGCCTAGATCCTTCCCGCCCCGGTGAAAACCGGGGCGGCCCCTCCCCTTCCTCTCCCCAGGAACATCGCCATGACCAAGGTCCTCGTCCTCTATCACTCCGCCTACGGGCACATCGAAACCATGGCCAAGGCCGTGGCCGAAGGCGCCCGCGAGGCCGGCGCCACGGTGGACATCAAGCGCGTCCCCGAGACCGTGCCGGAAGAGATCGCCAAGGGCGCCCACTTCAAGCTCGACCAGGAAGCCCCCATCGCCAGGATCGAGGACCTGGCCAATTACGACGCCATCATCATCGGCGCCGGCACCCGGTTTGGCCGCATGCCCTCTCAGATGGCGGCCTTCCTCGACCAGGCCGGCGGCCTGTGGGCCAAGGGCGCCCTGCACGGCAAGGTCGGCGGCGCCTTCACCTCGACGGCCACCCAGCACGGCGGCCAGGAGACCACCCTGTTCTCGATCATCACCAACCTGCTGCACTTCGGCATGGTGATCGTCGGCCTCGACTACGGCCACGCCGGCCAGATGACCGTCGATGAGATCACCGGCGGCAGCCCCTACGGAGCTTCCACCATCGCCGGCGGCGACGGTTCGCGTCAGCCCAGCGAGAACGAACTCACCGGCGCCCGCTATCAGGGCCGCAAGATCGCCCAGACCGCCGCCAAGCTGGCGGCCTGACCGACAGGCCGTCGTTCCGACCTCCCCCGGGAGGATGACGGCCCCCGCCGCCCAGGCTGACCCCCAGCCCGGCGGCCCGCGAGGGGTGGAGGCGCGCGCACACACCCGCGCCTCCACCCTGATCGCAGTCTGCGATGACCTTTGGAGTCCAGCCCGCGATCCAGCCCCGGATCAGGGACGTTGTCGAAGTCGTGGGCGAAGCGCGGCGCGCCCAGGAAGTCGTAGATCAGGTCCATGACCTTGGCCGGCGCGGCCAGCAGGTCATAGTCCACCAGCAGCAGGCTGGACGCGTGCTCGCCATAGACCGCCTCCTTCAGCCTAGGATCGATGCTCGCCGGATTTCGGAAACCCTGGGTATATCTCGGGCGCGGCTGCGGGGGGCGTTCGGTCGCGTCAGGCAACGGTTCGGCTGGGTCTGGAAGGCGAGGCCAAACCGCATGGTCAGGACACGGGCCTGACCTCACGTCCTCCCCACGACGGGCGCGTGAAAATCAGGCGGTGACCTTCACCAGCCTACTCGCCCGGCTGAGCGCGGTCTCGGCCTCTGAGATCAGGTTGGCCACGATCTGCGCCGCCGGCAGCACCTCGTGGATGCCCCCCGCCGACTGGCCCATGGCGAAGCAGGACTTGTCAGGGTCGAGGCCCTCGATCTGGCCGCCGATGCCGCCCATGACGCCGGCCTGGCTCGACAGCATGGCCTGCATGGGGAAGGGCTGGATGTCCTGGGGACGGGTTTCCCAGTCCTCGACATAGGGGTTCTTGCGCACCCGCATCGGCTTGCCGGAATAGGACCGCGTGCGGACGGTGTCCTCGTCGGCGGCTTCCACGATAGTCTGGCGGTAGAGCTCGCCGGCATGGGCCTCGTCGCTGGCGATGAAGCGGGTGCCCATCCAGACGCCGACCGCGCCCAGGGTCAGGGCCGCGGCCAGGCCACGGCCGTCATAGAGGCCGCCGGCCGCCACGACCGGGATTTTCACGGCCTCCACCGCCTGGGCCACCAGGGGCATGGTGCCCACCAGGCCGGTATGGCCGCCGCCCTCGCCGCCCTGGCAGATCACCGCGTCACAGCCGGCCTGCTCGGCCTTCACCGCGTGCTTCACCGCCCCGCAGACCACCATGACCGTCAGGCCGGCCTTCTTCAGCTTCTCCATGATCGGCATGGGCACGCCCAGCCCGGCCACGAAGCTGGAGGCGCCCTCCTCGATGATGATCTCCACCGAGGCCGTCAGGCTCTCAGGCGAGGCCGCCAGCAGGTCGACGCCGAAGGGCTTGTCGGTCAGGCTTTTGACCTTGCGCATCTCGTCGCGGATGAACTCCGGCGATCGGCCGGCCATGCCCAGCACGCCATAGCCCCCGGCATTGGAGACCGCGGCCACCAGCTCGGCATAGGAGACGCCCCCCATGCCGGCCAGCATGATTGGATGCTTGACCCCCAGGAGGTCGCAAAGTGGGGTGTGCAGGGTCATGGCGTCTTCTCCCGAAATCTCGTTGATCGCAGGATGGCGCCGCAGCGTTGCGAAGGAAACCATGACCCTGGGTCAGGCTCGGAGCAGGGCGCTCAGCCGGTCCACATATCGCCGCGCCCAGCCGCTGAAGGTCTTGCCAGCCGTCCAGTCGGCGCGCTGCGGCGGGCGGGTGAAGTATTCCCAGAGCAGCAGGCGCTCATAGACCACGTACAAAGGCGCGCGGGATTGCGCGTCCAGGCCGCCGCCGCCCGCCCCACGATAGGCCCCGATCAGGGCCGCCGTCAGGGCCGGGTCCTGGTCCAGATAGTTGGCGGCCTGACGGCAGAGGTCGGCCTCGCCGCCGCCGAAGGTCGAGGTCATCAGGTCCACGACGCCGGTGATCGCCCAGGCGCCGTCGCGCCGCTCAGCCAGCACATTGTTGAGGCTGAAATCATTGTGCAGATATACGGAAGGCTCGGCGTCGCGCGCGGAGGCGGCCTGGTCCAATACGCCTTCGATCCAGGCGTGGTCCTCGGCGGTCAGCGAGCCGGAGACGTCCGCGTCGGCGATCAGCTTTCGCACCTCGCCGACCAGATGCCCGATGTGACCGCCCTCGAACGGCACGACGCCACCCGCGGCGAGGTCGAAATCGCCCGCCGCCGCCCAGGTCAGGGCCTGCAGCGCCGCCAGGGTCTCACCCTGGGCGCGGGCGATCTGCAGCCGGTCGTCCATCGACAAGGCTGCGATCACCTGCGGGTCGGCCAGAGCCAATCCCGGCAGGCGCGGCGCGAGGATGTAGGGCCAGCCGAAGGTCTCCGGCGAAGTCTCCAGCCATTGCGGCCAGGCGACCGGCGCGGTGGTGTGCTCCGCCAACAGACGCGCGAAGAACACCTCCTTGGCGAACTGCCAGTCGCCGTGCTGAGCGCCGCGGAAGATGAATTCACCGCGCGAGGTGGTCAGGAAGACGTTCTGTCCGAACAGGCCGAAGGGCACGGCGCGGGCCTGGCGAATCTCGCCCAGGCCCAGCCGGTCGAGCGCCTGCTGGAACTGGGCGTCAGAAATCTCCCCCAGGCGGGCGGAGTAGGCGCGTGGGCTCATCCGCGCCGCATCCTCAGAAGACGCCGTACCCACCGTCGATCAGGAAGCTGTCGCCGGTGTGGAAGGACGAGGCGTCCGAGGCCAGGTAGACCGCCATGCCGCCGAAGTCCGCCGGCTGGCCCCAGCGGCGGGCCGGGACCCGCTTAATCACCGCGTCGTTGAACTTGTCGTTGCCTTGCGCGCCGGCCGTCATGTCGGTGGCGATCCAGCCGGGCAGGATGGCGTTGGCCCGCACGCCGTAGCGGGCGTGCTCCACGGCGATGGCGCGAATCATGGAGATCACGGCGCCCTTGGTGGCGGCGTAGGCCTCGTTCTTCGGGGCGCCGTCGAGGGCCGACAGCGAGGAGATCACCACCAGCGAACCACCGGCCTTGTCGCCGGAGCCGGCCCGCTCGACCATGTGCTTGCAGGCCTCGCGGAAGGTGAAGAACACTCCGTCCAGGTTCACCGACAGCACCTTGCGGTACATCTCGGTGGAGAACTCCGAGAACGAGGGCGCGCCGCCGCCGATCCCGGCATTGGCGATCACCGTGTCGATGCGACCCATCTTGGCGATCGCCTGAGCCATGCCCGCCTTGACCGCATGCTCGTCGGCGACGTCCACCACCTGGGTCAGGACCCGGACCCCGACGCCCTTCAGCTTCGCCTCGGCGTCGGCGTTCTTCTTGGGGTTGGAGCCCCAGATCACCACGTCGGCGCCGGACTGGGCCAGGGCCTCGACCATGCCGAAGCCGATGCCGCCATTGCCACCGGTGACAAGGGCCACCTTGCCGGTCAGGTCGAAGGGTTTGTAGGCCATGGCGTCTGCTCCCATTTGTCTTGTTTGTTGGGAGGACAGAGGCCGGGTTGACGCCCGGTCCGTCAAGCGCCGAGGTCGCGTTGAAACCTTCGCTGGCCTCGGCGCGAACCAGGATGTGACCCGCCCTGTTGGCGGCCGGAGACACCCGATGAAGCTCGCACCTTTGTTCGCCGCCCTGCTGCTGGCCTGGCCCGCCGCCGCCGCCGCCGCCGCCGCCGCCTTTGATCCCGGCCCCGCGGTGGGGTCCAGGGTTCCGCCGATCTCGGCCCGCGACCTGGCGGGCAAGCCGGTGACCGTCGCCGGCCTGTCGGACAGGAACGGTGTGGTCCTGGTCTTCGTCCGGTCTGCGAAATGGTGCCCCTACTGCCAGAAGCAACTCATCGACCTGAAGGCCGCCAAGGCGCCCCTGGCCGAGCGCGGCTACCGGCTGGTGGCCCTCAGCTACGATTCACCCGAGGTCCTGACTCGCTTCGCCGAACAGCGGGAGATCCCCTACGCCTTCCTCTCCGATACGGGCTCAGCGACCATCGACGCCTTCAAGCTGCGCGACCCGCAGTACAAGCCCGAAAGCTTCGCCTACGGCGTGCCCGTGCCGGCGATCTTCGTCATCTCACCGCGCGGTGTCGTCCAGGCCAAGCTGGCCGAGGAAGGCTACAAGACTCGTCCGCCGGTCGACGTGGTTCTGGCGGCCGTCGATGGCCTGAAGAAATAGTCTACAGTCTGCTGGCGAAGGCCTCGACCACGGTGTTGCCGGTGGGGTCCACGACCTTGGGCCCCACCACCTGCTTGGCGAAGTCCGAGGTGATGTAGCGGAAGTCCGGCGTCTCGGCGGTGGCGGCGCCCAGGATCACCTCGGCCACCTCGGCGCCCGTCTGGCCGTATTGGGCGAAGACTCCGGTGCTGGCGCCCATGTATTTCGCGACGATGGCGTCATAGGGCGGGGCATAGGCCGAAAGGTCGCTCACCGACCGCACGCTGTTGACGAACTCGGTGTTGATGGGGCCAGGCTCGATCAGGCTGACCTGCACGCCCAGGCGCCGCGCCAGGGGCGCCAGGGACTCCATCATCCCCTCGACGGCAAACTTGGCGGCGCAGTAGGCGTCGTTGAAGGGTTGGCCGATCAGGCCGCCAACGCTGGTCACCGAGATGATCCGCCCCGAACCGCGCTCGCGCATGTGCGGGAACACCGCCTTGGTCATCCGCCAGACCCCGAAGAAATTCACCCCCATGGTCCGCTCCAGGTCGGCGTCGGTGGTCTGCTCCAGGCTGCCCAGGAAGCCGGCCCCGGCGTTGTTCACCAGGACGTCGATGCCGCCATGCTTGCGGATCACCTTCTCGACGCAGGCCTCGATGGACTTCCTCTTCTGGACGTCGAGCTTCTCCACCTTGACCTTCACCCCGGCGGCCTTGGCCTCCGCCAGCAGCGCCTTCTTCTTGGAGGTGTCGCGCATGGTGGCGATGGTCACATAGCCGGCGCGGGCGAAGGCGATGGCGGTGTGCAGGCCCACGCCCGTGGAGGTCCCGGTGATCAGCACCACCGGTCCGCTGCTGTCTTTCGCCATCTGATATCCCCCTCGGCGGCTCGGTTCGGCCACGCGGGGGGAACCCTAGCGCGGCTAGAGCAGCGCCTCCAGAGCTCTGCGCTCCTCCCCGAAGGGATCGGACTGCACGGTGGCCGCGGCGGTGTCGAACACCATGGTGTCCCGAGTGGCGGCGTCGTAGGCCGGCCAGGCCTGCAGGCCCCGGTGGTTGGGATTGCCGGTGCGGGCGAACGCGATCCAGGCGTCCATGATCTCGCCCTCCAGCCGCTCAACCTCCGGGCCCGCGCCGGCGAAATTCACCTGGCCCTCGATCTTGGTGGTGCCGAACACGAAGGGCATCTCCAGGGCGTGACAGGCGCCGAGCGCGCCGCGGCGGGCCGGGGACACATGGGTGAAGAGATAGAGCCAGGCCGGGTTGTGCGGCGTCTGGGACGCGGCGAACTTGGTCGACGCGATGCGGAACTGCAGGTCGCTGCCGATGGCGTCGATGAGGTCGAGATTGTCGGCGGGCAGGCCCTTGGTCTGGCGAGAGGCGCGGTAGACCTCGATCAGCTCGCGAGCCTGATCCTCGCTTGCCTTCGGGAGACGGACACGCACAGCGGCCGCCAGCGCCTCGTCGGTCAGCGGCTCACGCCGGCCGGGCACGAACAGCTTCACCTCGTCGCGGTTGGAGCCAATCAACAGGCCGATGTCGGCGGCTCCGCCGTCGCGAACCACCTTCATCGGGTCCTGCGGCAGGGTGGACGGATCGCGCGTCGGACCAAAGCCCATGCCAGGCCCGAAGCCGCCGGAAGCCTGAGCTTCCAGGATCTTGGCGGCGGGCAGTTCGAACAGGTCCACCACCTGGCTGCGGTCCAGCCCCAGGCACGCCAGCAGCTTGTCGGCCGCCTTGGCGGCGACCTCGGGCGCACCGGCACGGCCCACGCCACTCTGCAGGATGGCGCGCTTGAACAGCCCATTGGCCGCCGGCATGGCCACCAGGCAGGCCACCGCCGCCGACCCCGCCGACTCGCCGAAGATGGTCACCTGGTCGGGATCGCCCCCGAAGGCGGCGACATTGTCGGCCACCCACTTGAGCGCCGCCACCTGGTCCAGCAGGCCGGCGTTGCCGGGAATGCCCGCCTCGGGGATCGACAGGAAGCCCAGCGCCCCCAGGCGATAGTTCAGCGACACCACCACGACGTCGCCGCGCTCGGCCAGCGGGCCGCCGTCATAGAGCGGCTCATAGCCCGCCCCGTGGGTAAAGCCGCCGCCGTGAATCCAGACCATCACCGGCCGCTTGCCGCTGTCGGCCGCCGGGGTGAAGACGTTGAGGTTCAGGCAGTCCTCATCCTGGGGTCCGCTGGCCGCGAAGCCCGGAATGAAGTGCGCGGTCTGCAAGGCCGCATAGCCCTTCTCCGTCGCCTTGCGCACGCCCGCCCAGGCGCCGGCCGGCTTGGGCGCGCGGAACCGGGTCTGGCCGGTGGGCGCGGCGGCATAGGGGATGCCGTAGAAAGCCATGTGTCGGCCGCGCGTCAGCCCCTCGACCCAGCCGGCGTTTGTCTTGACCGTGGCGTCGAGCGTGGCGGCTTTACTCATGGCGTTCTCCCCTTCGGGAGCCATACTGCCCCCTAGAAAGAACATCCGGCGCGCCGGACGCTGCGTCAAGCGTCGGCGGTGGCCTTCGCCTTGACCAGCGGCGGCTGCGGGCGGGCGAACACCCACTCAGCCTCACTGGAGGCCTGAGGCTGAAACTTGTAGCCGTCGGTGTCGAAGGCCTTCAGGTCGGCGGCCTTGGTGATCCGGTGGTCGACCGCGTAGCGCGCCAGGGCGCCGCGGGCCCGCTTGGCGAAGAAGCTGATCACCCGGGACTCACCGTCCTTCTCTTCCACGAAGCGGACATTCACGACGGGCAGCGTCAGGGCCTTCATATCCACCACGCCGAAATATTCCTGGCTGGCGCAGTTCACCAGGGTCGGATCCCGGTGGCCGGCGGACTGTTCGTTCAGCGCCAGGGCGACCTTGTCGCCCCAGAAGGCGTAGAGGCTGGGACCGCGCTGGGTCTTCAGCCGCGTCCCCATCTCAAGTCTGTAGGCTTGGATGCCGTCGAGGGGCCGCAGCAGACCGTAAAGTCCTGACAGGATGCGGACGTGGTTCTGGGCGAAGGCCAGCGCCTTCTTGTCCAACTCACGGGCCTTGAAGCCCATATAGACGTCGCCGTTGAAGGCGAAGGCGGCCTGCAGCCCCTCCTCCATGGCCGGATCGAAGGCCTGGAAACGCTCGCGGTTCAGCTCGGCCAGATTGTCCGACAGGCTCATCAGCCGCTTCAGCTGGGCCACCGTCAGCTTGCGGGTGGTCTCCGACAGCAGGGCGATATCCTCCCCCATCTGCGGCGTGGTCATCGGCAGGGGCTTGTCCGGCGCGGCGAAGTTCATCGCCTTGGCGGGGGACAGGACAATCAGCATGGCGGCTCAGAAGAAGACGCGGGGATTCATGATCCGCTTGGGGTCCAGGCTTTGCCGGATCGCGCTCAGCGCCGCAACCTCCACCGGGCTTTTGTAGCGCCGGGCCTCCTCGGTCTTCATCGCCCCCAGCCCGTGCTCGGCGGAGATCGAGCCGCCCATGCCCGCGGCGATATCGTGGACGATCCGCGAGCCCTCATTGCGCTTGGCCGAGTGCGCCGCGTCGTCGCCGCCCTCGGGGCGGATCACGTCGTAGTGGATGTTGCCGTCGCCGACGTGGCCGAAGGCGGTGATGCGGCAGCCGGGGGCGAAGGCCTCCATGGCCGCCGTCGCCTCACCGATGAACTTGGCCACCTGGCTGACGGGGACCGAGATGTCGTGCTTCCAGGTCGCGCCCTCGGGCTTCTGGCCCGGCGACTGGTTCTCGCGAACCGACCAGAAGGCCTGGGCCTGGGCCTCGCTCTGGGCGATGGCGGCGTCGAGGATCAGGCTGTCCTCCAGGGCCTTGCCCAGCAGCCGCTCCATGGCCGATTCCGCCGCGCCGGGTTCGCCCGAGGCGATCTCGATCAGCACATACCATGGATACTCGCGGTGCAGCGGGTCGCGCTGGTTCGGAATATTCTTCAGCACGAACGCCACCCCGCGCCGGCCCATCAGTTCAAAGGCCTCGACGGCGCCGCCAGCCTCCTCTTTCGCGCGCACCAGCAGCTGGATCGCCACCTCCGGCGACTCCACCGCCGCCACGGCCGTGGCGCGGCTGGACAGGATCGGGAACAGCTTCAGGGACGCTGCGGTGACGACCCCCAGCGTCCCCTCCCCGCCGATGAACAACTGCTTCAGGTCATAGCCGGTGTTGTCCTTGCGCAGCCGTTTCAGGCCGTTCCAGATCTCGCCATTGGGCAGGACCGCCTCGATCCCCAGCACCAGGTCCCGGGTGTTGCCATACCGCAGCACCGCCGTGCCGCCGGCGTTGGTGGAGACGATCCCCCCGATGGTGGCCGTGCCCTCCGAGGCCAGGCCCATGGGGAACCGCCGCCGCACCTTCAGCGCCGCCTCATGCACCGCGGCCAGGGTCACCCCGGCCTCGGCCACGATCACGTCGTCGAAGGCGTCCACATCGCGGATGGTCGACAGCCGTTCGGTGGAGAGCAGGATCTCGCCCTGCGGAATCTGGCCGCCCACCAGACCGGTGTTGCCGCCCTGGGTGGTGATCGGCACGCCCGCCTCATGGCAGACGCCGACGATCGCAGAAACATCCGCCGTGGTTTTCGGCAGGGCCAGGAAGGGCGTGGTTCCTTTCCAGCGGTCGCGCCATTCCAGCAGCTTGGGCGCCAGGCGCTCAGGGTCCTGGCTCCACCCGCCCTCGCCGAGCACGGCCTTCAGGCGGGACAGGACATCGGCAGGAACGGAGATGGTCATGGCGCTCAGCCTACTCCCGAAGGCCCTAGCCGACAAAGCCCGCCGCGCGGATCAGGCGGTCATTGATGGCCTCCCCCAGGCCCTCGGCGGGGATGGGCGCGACGGCGATGGCCGCGGGCTTGGTGCGGTCGGCGGCGCGCAGGAAGGCGAACAGGTTGGCGGCGGCCTCGCGCAGGTCGCCCGAGGCGCTGAGGTTCAGGACATTGCCGGTCGCCCTCGTGGGCCCGAAGGCGAGATAGGCCTCGCCCGGCGCGGGCGCGTCGGCGTTCAGGCGCACCGGGGCCTCCGGCGAATAGTGCCGCGCCATCCGACCGGGCGAGCGCTTGGCGTCGTCCTGCGCTTCGGCCAGCGGCCCGATCACCGCCTCGATCTGGTCGCGGGTCACCGACCCCGGCCGCAGCAGGCGCGGCCGGTCCAGCAGGGCGACGACGGTGGATTCCAGACCCACGGCGCAGGGACCGCCATCGAGGGCGGCGGCGGCCTTGTCGCCCGTCTCGTCCACCGCGTCGGCGAAGGTGGTGGGACTGGGCCGTCCGGAGCGGTTGGCCGACGGCGCCACCACCGGGCCACCGAACCGAACCAGCAGCTTCCGGGCCACCGGATGGGCGGGGACGCGGATCGCCACGGTCTCCAGCCCGGCGCGGGCCAGGTCGCAGACCACGGTGTCGGTCGCGATGGGCAAGACGAGCGTCAGCGGCCCCGGCCAGAAGGCCGCCGCCAGCTTGCGCGCCCGGTCGTCGAACACCGCCAGCCGCTCGGCTGTCGCGAGATCGGCCACGTGGCTGATCAGCGGATTGAACCGCGGTCGGCCCTTGGCCTCATAGATGGCGGCCACGGCGGCGGGGTTGGCCGCATCTGCGCCCAGGCCGTAGACGGTCTCGGTGGGCAGGATGACCAGCGCGCCCGCGCGCAAAGCCGCGAGCGCCGCGTCTAGCGCGTCGCCGTGAGCTGCACGCTCACCTTCACCTGAGCTGGAATCTGATCGGTCGCCTGCCACTCGCCCTGCCCCACGCCGAAGGCGGTCCGGTCGAGGCTGGTTACACCGCTCATGCGCGCCTTGTCGCCGTCGATCTTCAGGGTGAAGGGCAGCCGCACCGGCTTGGTGACCCCGCGCAGGGCGAGCTTGCCGTGGGCGACATAGCGGTTCTGACCGGCGGCCTCGAACCGGTCGGCGGTGAAGATCGCCCTGGGATGCTGCGCCACGTCAAAGAAGTCGGCGCCCGGCAGGGCCACGTCGCGCTGCGGATCGCCGGTGGCGACGGAGGCCAGGTCGATGGTCACCTTGACGTGGCTGCGGTCCAGCGCGTCCGGCGAGAAGGCGATGTCGGCGGTCCACTGGTCGAACCGGCCCTCCAGCGCCTGGCCGCCCCAGGAGGTGGAGAAGCCAAGGGTCGAGCTCTTGGCGACGGTCCACTTCGAAGCCTCGGCCGGCGCTGCGGCCACCTCGGCGATCGGCGCCGGAACCGCGGCCGGCGTGACGACGGGCGTCACCGGCTCGGCGGTCTGGACGAGAGGCGGCGGCAGGGGCGCGGAGGCGGTGGGCTTCGGATGGATCAGCCAGGCGCCGCCGATGGCGAAGACGACCCCCAGAGCGATCAGCGCCAGGCGTGGCTCCAGCCAGCGGCCGGCCACCGCGCCCGGCACCATGCGGGCCAGGACCGGCTCGTCGCGGCTGAACAGCTGGTGTTTCAGGGCGCCGGCCACGTGCAGGCCGATCAGGAGGTAGAAGCCCCAGCCCAGCAGTTCGTGGGTCTCCTGGGCGACGCCGTTCCAGACCTCGCGGCCCGCAGACGCCATCGCGGCGAAGCCCGGCGCGTGCGGCCAGGGGATCGCGCCCCACAGCACCGTCGGAATGCCGGTCTTGCTGGTGGAGACCATGATCCAGCCGGTGATCGGCATGCCGATCATCAGGACGTAGAGGCCCCAGTGGACGGTCTGCGACAGCCACCGCTCCCAGGGCGCCAGGGTCTCCGGCTCCGGCGGCGGCGGGTTGGCCAGGCGCCAGCCGAGCCTCGCCAGGCTGAGCACCAGGATGGTGATCCCCACCGACTTGTGGAGCTGGATCAGCGCGAAGGCTTCCGGCGTCTTCAGGCCGTGGAAGCGCCAGGGCAGCTGCATCTGGAACAGGATCGCCGCGGCGATCAGCCAGTGCAGGACGATGGCGGGGGTTCTGTAGCGATCCTGGGTCTTCACGAACCCCACCTCGAACAGCAGATCGAAGGCGTCACCGGGATCATCGCGTTTTCCTTGCCAGCCCAGAGGATGGTCCGAGCCGAGCGCGGCTGAAAAGCGGCGCGGGCCTCACGAAGCCGTGACACCTCCGCCTTGGCGCACCCCAGGGCATCGGGGTAGACACCCACCGTACTTCTCAGGAGCCGCCCATGACCTTCCGCGCCCCGGTCCGCGACCTCGCCTTCGCCCTCAAGACGGTGGGTCACTCGGCCCTGATGGGGGAGGCCTTCCCCGACCTGGACGAGGACACCGTTGTCGCCGTGCTGGAGGCCGCCGGCGCCTTCGTTGAGAGCGAGCTCGCCCCCCTCAACCGCACGGGAGACACGCAGGGCGCCAAGTACGCCAACGGCAAGGTGACCGCCGCGCCGGGCTTCGCCGCCGCCTATCAGGCCTTTGTGGCCGGCGGCTGGAACGCCCTGTCGGCCGATCCGGAATATGGCGGCCAGGGGCTGACCGGCGCGCTCGGCCTGGCGGTCTTCGAGATGGTCCACGCCGCCAACATGGCCTTCGGCCTCTGCCCGATGCTGACCCAGGGCGCCATCGAGGCCCTGGCCCTGCACGGCACCGAGCGGCAGAAGCGTCTGGTCCTGCCCAAGCTGGTCTCCGGCGAGTGGACCGGCACCATGAACCTCACCGAGCCGCAGGCGGGCTCCGACCTCGCCGCCGTCACCACCCGGGCCGAGCCCGACGGCCAGGGCGGCTACCGCCTGCACGGCCAGAAGATCTACATCACCTGGGGCGACCACGACGCCGCCGACAACATCTGCCACCTGGTCCTGGCCCGCCTGCCCGACGCGCCTGCGGGGGTGAAGGGCATCAGCCTGTTCCTGGCCACCAAGCGGCTGGTGGACGACGAGGGGAACCTCGGCGATCCCAACGACCTGCGGGCCGGCTCCATCGAGCACAAGCTGGGCATTCACGGCTCGCCCACCTGCGTCATGCTGTTCGAAGGCGCCCAGGCCGAGCTGGTGGGGGAGCTCAACAATGGCATCGCCCACATGTTCGTCATGATGAACGCCGCCCGCCTGCAGGTGGGCGTCCAGGGCGTGGCCATCGCCGAGCGCGCCTTCCAGCAGGCCCTGGCCTTCGCACAGGAACGCAAGCAGGGCCGCGCCGCCTGGACGTCCGACGGCGCCATCTACGGCCACCCGGACATCCGCCGCTCCCTGCTGCTGATGAAGGCCAAGATCGAGGCCGCCCGCGCCATCTGCCTGTCCACCGGCGTGCTGAACGACGTGGCCCGGCTGGCGCCCAATGAGGCCGCCCGCGCCGTGGCCAAGGCCCGCGCCGAACTCTTCACCCCCATCGCCAAGGCCTGGTCCACCGATATCGGCGTGGAGGTCGCCTCCATGGGGGTGCAGATCCACGGCGGCATGGGCTTCATCGAGGAGACCGGCGCGGCGCAGCACTATCGCGACGCCCGCATCGCCCCGATCTACGAGGGCACCAATGGCATCCAGGCCATCGACCTGGTGGGCCGCAAGGCGCCGATGGAGAACGGCGGCGTCATGGACGCCCTGGCCGCCGAGATGCACGAGACCGCGAACGCGCTGTCCGGCATGCCCGGTCTCGAGACCGTCGGCGCCCGTCTGGAGGCCGGCGTCGCGGCCCTGGAACGCGCCACCGACTGGATCCTCGCCAACAAGGGCCCCAACGCCCTGTCGGGCGCCACGCCCTATCTGAAGCTGGCCGGCGATGTGCTGGGCGGCTGGATGCTGGGCCTCCAGGCCCTCGCCCTCGTGGACGCCACTGACGACTGGTCGGCCAGCAAGGCCGCCCTGGCCCGCGTCTACTCAGCCCAGGTCCTGGCCCAGGCGCCGGGCCTGGCCGAAGGGGTCATGGAAGGCGCGGCCGACTATGAGGCGGTCAGCGCGCATGCCCTGGGCGGCTAGGGCGGACTCACGATCCGGCGAGACCCATCAGGGCGGATCGAACGCGGGATGGAAGCTGGCGTCCCCTCTCGCGGGCGGGCCCTTCAGGGCGAGCTGCTGGAAGTACCGATTGGGTTGGCCCTGATAGGTGAGCGTGGGGTCGCTCAGAAACCCGAAGCGGCGGTAGTAGTCCGGGTTTCCCAGCAGAACACATCCCGCGGCGTCCAAGCCTCTCAGGCGATCCAATCCGTTGGCGATCAGGGCGCTGCCGACCCCTTGCCCTTGCATCGGCGGCGCGACCGAGACCGGCCCGAGCCCGTACCAGTCGCCTGGTTGGCCGTCGATACGGACACCAGAGAAGGCGATATGGCCAACCAGCTCGCCCTCGGCGGTGACCGCGACAAGGGAGATGGTCAGGGCCCCGGCCGCGCGCAGGTCGTCAATGACGCGGGCCTCGTCGCCGTCGCTGAACGGCATCGGCGCGAAGGCCGTGGTCGTGAGTTGGCTGATCTCGTTCGCGTCACCGGGACGCTCGGGCTCAATGCGCAGGCGCTCCACGCCAGACGGTGGGCTGGTTTTCAATGGGGAAGTCCTTCAACGGGCATGACGCAGCAATGCGGCCGCTTGCGCGGTCCGCGATGGAGGCTGGCGACACCGTGCGGAGCACGGCGTCAGGGTCACGCAATGGTTGACATGCGGCGAGGCTACGGCGTCGCCGTGGGAGGGTCAACGGGGGGCGAGTTGGCTCACCACCGCAGCAACCGCCGCCCCGCCAGCGCCCCCAGCAACGCCACCACAGCCATACCCGCCGTGTACCAGAGGGCCACGAAGGCCGCGGCGCTCTCGTTGCAGTGGAAGGCGTAGATCCAGGCGCCCATGGCCCCGGCGCAGCCGCCGGCCACGAAGCCCGATAGCACCAGTCGCGTGGGGGCCAGTCCCCGCAGCGCCCAGACCGCGCCCGCGAAGATCGGAAGGCTGAGGACGGCGATCCGCCAGGGACAGACCTCGGCGGAATCCCCCATCAGCATCCCATAGCGGATGACCGGCTCGGCGTTGGCCAGCCGCCACAGCGCCATGCCCCCCACCAGGGCGAAGGGCGCCGCCAGGGCCCAGGCCAGCGAGCCCATCGATCCGCCCGGCCGCGCCACCCGGATCAGGGCCGCGACCAGCACCGCCGAGCAGGCCAGGGTGTAGCCGAACTTCATCCAGAACATCGTCCCGGTCATGGCGTCCATCAGATCGGGCCGCACCCCCAGCCAGACGATCATCAGCAGGGCCGAGAACAAGGCCCCGCAACCGAGGCCGATCAGGATGCGCCGCGTCACCCACCAAGGGGACGCGGGCTCCAGCCCAGCCGACAGCTTTTCGATCAGGTCGTCAGTCTTCACGGCCGCCTCCGAACTTGGAGGTCAGCGCCTTCAGGCCGCGATGGACGGCGACCTTCACCGCGGTCTCTGACAGACCATGCTTCTCGGCGGCCTCGCGGGTCGACAGCCCCTCGACCTTCACGTCGCGGATCAGGGCGCCGGTGCGGGCCGAGACCTGCGCCAGCACGCGGTCGAGATCGCGCTTGACCACCAGGTCCTCGGCGCCGCCGTCGGTGAACAGGTCGCCGGCCTCCTCCAGGGGCGAAGAGGGCCGCACCTTCATTCGCCGCAGATGGTCGATCATCTTGTAGCGCGCGATCGCATAGGCCCAGGCGGTGAAGGGCTGCTGCGGATCATAGGTGGCGCGACGGGTATGCACGGCGATCAAGGTTTCCTGGACGAGGTCTTCGGCCTCCGGCGCTCCGAAGCCCAGCCGCCGCGCATAGTAGCGCCGCAGCAGCCGGCCCAGCTCGGCCAGCAGAGCGCGATGCGCCGCGGCGTCGCCGGCCAGGCCGGCGAGCATCAAGGCCCGCAGTCGTGCTTCGGTCTGGTCCACGTGTCGTCTCAGGTACGCAGGGCCGGGAGGATTGGTTACGCCAGCCTAGCGGAGCCCGCGGCCTCGGCCTACTCCGCGGCCATCAGCGCCGGGTGATCGCGCAGGCTGGGGTCGAGTCCCTTGCCCATCAGGTCGATGAAGTTGTCGCGGTAGAAGCCACGCTTGGCGGCGTCCGAGGCGCCCTCCAGCGCATCGTTGAACCGTTTCAGCGGATTGCGGCCGCCCTCGATGTGCGGGAAGTCCGAGGAGAACAGGCACATCTCCGGGCCCGAATTGGCGATGATCCAGGCGGTGTCCTCGTGCGGATAGGGGGTCACCCGCAGTTGGCGGCGCAGGATTTCGCTGGGTTTCCCTGAAAGCTTCTGCAGCCGCTCCTCCTTGCCGAAGGCCGCGGCGCCTGAGTCCATGAACCGCATCAGGCTGGGCAGCCACGAGGCCCCCAGCTCGATGGCCCCGAATTTCAGGTTCGGGAAGCGGTCGAACACCCCGTCGATCACCAGGGCCGACAGGCTCTGCCAGACCGACAGCGGGATCGCCATGAAGGTCAGCGAGGTGAAGTTCTCCGCCCCGCCGTGGAAGTCCAGCACGCGGGCCCCGCCGTTCTCCAGATAGGCCTCGTGCATCTTCTCCTCGCCGCCGACGTGGAACAGGATCGGCACGCCGGCCTCCTGGGCCACCGCCCACAGGCGATCGAGGCCGCTGTGGCTGGGGGAATGGTGCGGCGGGTGGCGCGAGGGGATGATCAGACCCTTGCAGCCCATCTCGATGGCCTCGCGGGCGATGTCGGCGGCCCGGTCGAGATCGACGAGCGTGACATAGCCGGTGGCCAGCAGGCGGCGGTCCACCGCGCAGAAGTCGGTCATCATCCGGTTGTGGGCCCGGGCGCCGGCGACGGCGAGCTCCACCTCGCCCATCTCCTCCAGCCCGTAGTTTCCGAGCGCGGCGGTGGTGAAGACCAGCTGGCTGGTGAAGCCCAGCAGGTCCAGCGCCTTGGGCCGGTCGGCGTTGCGGAACGACCCCATCGCCTGGAAGTTCTTGCGCAGCAGCAGGTTGGCTTCGTCGCCCGCGCGGAACTCCGGGTCGTCGTGCAGGGCCTGGGCCTTGGCCGACCATTCGACGAGGGTGTTCTTCTTGGCGGTCTTGGCGGCGAATTCGTCGCGGTGCTTGGCCTCCACATAGGGGAGGATGGCCCCGGGAAGCTCCATGACATGACTGTCGGCGTCGTGGATGGTCTGGCCCTCAACATAAGGCATGGCGTTCTTCCCTGATGAGTTCTTTTCTTGTCCCCAGTTCGGACCCAAGCGAACCCGGCGTCAAGCTGTTCGCGCGGCATCCCGCGGCCGTGGCGCGGGACCTGATCGGCACGATCCTCACCGTGGACGGGGTCGGCGGCCGCATCGTGGAGACCGAGGCCTATCACCACGAGGACCCCGCCAGCCACGCCTTCAATGGCCCGACGCCGCGCAACGCCGCCATGTTCGGTCCCATCGGCCGAGCCTATGTCTACCGCGCCTACGGCCTGCACTGGTGCCTGAATTTCGTCTGCGGCGACACGCCGGGCAGCGCGGTGCTGATCCGCGCCCTGGAGCCGATGAGCGGCCTCGATCTGATGCGTGAACGGCGCGGTGCCGAAGCCGCGCGCCTGCTCTGCGCCGGGCCGGGACGCCTGTGCCAGGCCCTGGCCATCTCCCGTGAGCACGACGAGGCGCCGCTGGACAAACCGCCCTTCGCCCTGGAACCTTCGATGCAGGATTGGCAGATCGTGGTGGGCCCACGGATCGGCCTCACCAAGGGGGTGCAGACCCCCTGGCGCTACGGTCTGGCCGGCTCGAAATTCCTGAGCCGGCCGTTCCCGAAGTCGGTCTAGAGCTGGGCCAGCAGGTAGTCGGCGGCCGAGACCTTGAATTCGCCGGGCGCCTCGACGTTGAGCTCCTTCACCACGCCGTCCTCGACGATCATCGAATAGCGCTGCGAACGCAGGCCCAGGCCGAACTTGGAGCCGTCCATGTCCAGGCCCACGGCCTTGGTGAAGTCGCCGGCCGGGTCGGCGATCATCTGGATGGTGTCCAGCACGCCCTGGTTCTCACCCCAGGCCTTCATGACGAAGGCGTCGTTCACCGACAGGCAGACGATGGCGTCAACGCCCTTGCCCTTGATGTCGCCCGCCAGGTCCTTGTAGCCGGGCACGTGCTTGGCCGAGCAGGTGGGGGTGAAGGCGCCGGGGACGGCGAAGAAGGCCACCTTCTTGCCGCCGAAAATCTCGTCGGTGGTGGTGGGCTTGGGACCTTCGGCGGTTCCGGCGATGAGGTTGGCGCTGGGCAGCTTGTCGCCGACTTTGATGGTCATGGTCTCTCTCCCGTGATGGCGTTGGAAACCAGATAAACCCGCCAGGGCGGCGTTCAACGCAGAACTTCTGGGGTCGAGACTTGAAAGCGCCGCGTTCGCCTTCAAACTAGGGAAGATGGACGACGCCACCTTCCTTTGCGGCCAGCTCTTGATCGCCATGCCCGGCATCGGCGACCCGCGCTTCGAGCGCGCCCTGGTGCTGGTCTGCGCCCACGACGAGACCCACGCCATGGGCATCGCCGTGAACCGGCCCGTCGAGGGCCTGACCGTGCCCGACCTGCTGAAACGCCTCGACGTGAAGGCGCAGATCGAGATCCCGCCCGACCTGGTGCTGATCGGCGGGCCCGTGCAGCGCGAGCGCGGCTTCGTGGTCCACACCGACGACTACAGCGCCGGCGACCACAGCATCGAGTTGGGCGGCGGCGTCGCGCTCACCCCCACCCGCGAGGCCCTGGAGGCCATGGGCGCCGAGAATCACCCGCGCCGCGCCCTGCTGGCGCTCGGCTACGCCGGCTGGGGGGCAGGCCAACTGGAATATGAGATCCGCGAAAACGTCTGGCTCACCTGTCCCGCCGACGAAGGCCTGATCTTCGACCCCGACCACGACCGAAAATGGACCAAGGCCCTGGCCAAGCTGGGCGTCGATGCGAGCCTGCTGACGGCGGAGGCGGGCCGGGCGTAGCGCGCACCAAAGGTGTCATCCCGGAGAGCGCGTAGCACTTGTCCGGGACCCAGACGCACGGGGCGTGCCGGAAAGATCAATGAGTATGGGTCCCGGTCTTCGCTGCGCGAAACCGGGATGACACTCGGGGATCAGCCCCGCGCCTTCACCGGCGCCGCGCCGTCGACATAGCTTTCATTGAGATAGACCTCGGCCTCCTGCGGCGACAGGGCCGGCGCGTAGCCGAAGCCCTGGCCGTAGTCGCAGCCCACCGCCAGCAGGGCCTTGGCCATCTGGGCGTTCTCCACGCCCTCGGCGACGACTTCCAAGTCCAGGTCCTGGCCCAGTTTCACCACCGAGGTGACGATCTTCGCCGAACCCTCGTTGGTGGCCATGGTGCGCACGAAGTAGCGGTCGATCTTCAGGGTGTCGAAGGGTAGCCGCGTCAGGTAGCTGAGCGACGAGAAGCCGGTGCCGAAGTCGTCCAGCGCCAGGGCCGCCCCGGCCTCGCGCAGGTTGCCCAGGATCACCGCGGCCCGGTCGGGGTCGCGCATGACGTCGCCCTCGGTGACCTCCAGCTTCAGCGCGCCCGGCGGAAGGCCGGTGTCGCGGCGGATGCGCATGACGTCGGACACCAGGTCGGGCCGGTCGATCTCGCCGGTGGAAAGGTTGACCGCCACGGTCAGGTCGCCGGCGGCCCGGTGGTCGCGGCGCCAGACGGCCAGTTGCTCGGCGGCCTGGCGCATCATCAGGGCGCCCAGCTCGCTCATCAGCCCCATCTCGTCGCAGAGCGGCAGGAACTGATCGGGGGTCAGCAGGCCAAGGCGCGGGTGCTTCCAGCGCACCAGGGCCTCGAAGCCCGACAGCGCCCCGGTCGAGAGGCGCACGATCGGCTGGTAATAAGCCGTCAGTTCGCCGCGCCCGATGGCGCCGCGCAGGTCGCTCTCCAGGGCCAGGCGCGAGAGGCCGTCGGTCTCCATGGTGCGGCCATAGGCGGCCCCGCCGCCCCGGCCGTTGCTCTTGGCCGATTCCACCGCCAACTCAGCCCGGCGCAGCAGTTCGGCGGCCTCGGGCGCCTCGTCGCCGCCCATGGCCTCGACGGCGCCGATGGAGAGGGTGGGGTGGATATCGAAGCCGGCCACCCGCAGGGGCTGCTCCAGGGCCTTGCGCAGGGTCTCGGCCGCACTGATGGCGCGGATAGGGGTCAGCAGGGCGAACTCGTCTTCGCCGATCCGGGCCATCAGCACGCCGGGCGGGAAGGCCGCGGCCATGCGTGAGCCCAGCGCCGCCAGCACCAGGTCTGCGCGCTCGTGGCCCAGGGCCTCGTTCAGGCGGCGCAGACGGTCGAGGTCGGCCACCACCAGTTCGTGGAGGCCCGGGGTCTGCAGGCGCTCGCGGGCCTGGGCGATGAAACTCTTGCGGTCCAGCAGGCCGGTCAGCTTGTCGACGTCGGAGGCGGCGAACTTGGTCTCCGGCGCCACGACGCCGGCGGCGCGAAGCCCTTCCTCCAGCCAGACACCGCGCCAGATGCAGATGCCACCCGAGCGCATCCGCAGGCGTACGGCGATCTCGCTGCCCGGCTCCTGCACGCGCAGCACGTCTTCAGCCAGGGCCCGGTCCTGGGGCATGGCCAGCGCGCGCATGGCGGCCGACGAACATTCAGGGGCAAGGGGGCCAAGGCCCAGGGCGCGCGACGCGCCGGTGATGCGCAGCCGGTCGCGTTCCGGCTCCCATAGCCAGAGGGCCACGTCGGCGGCGCCCAACGCCTCAAGCGTCGTCGTGGCGTCCCAGATCCAACGGTCGTTCGGCATCGCCTCGACTTAACTCTGGCCACGCGCCGGCTAGACCGACACTCCCTGATCAGGCTCCAGCGCCGCGCGAAGCGGCGAGACAAGCCCGAACAGGACATGATCTCGCCAAACGCCGTTAATTTTCAAATAAGCCTTCGCATATCCTTCCTCGCCAAACCCGGCACGGTTGAGCAGTTTCCGGCTGGGTTCGTTGGTGGGAAGGCAGGCGGCCTCCAGGCGATGGAGGGCCAGCGTGCGGAAGGAAAATAGGGTCAGCGCCCGCACGGCGGCCAGGGTTTGTCCTTGCCGGGCAAAGGCTTGACCGCACCAGTAGCCCACCGAGCCCATCTGGGCGACGCCCCGGCGGACGTTGGACAGCGTGATGCCGCCGGTCAGGGCTTCGTCGCTCGAGCGGAAAACGAAGAAGGGATAGGCGCAACCCGCCTCGCGATCACGGGCATAGGCGGTCAGTCTGCGTCGGAACGCCGCGCGGCTCAGATCATCGACCGGCCAGGTTGGCTCCCACGGTTGCAGGAAATCCCGCGAGGCCGACCGCAGTTCACGCCATTCCTCGAAGTCGGCGTTGCGGGCCGGCCGCAGGAAGACCCCCTCGCCCTCGACGCGTAGGCCGCTTTCCGGCGCGATCCAGTCCAGCAGGGCCATGGGGGGAGGGTCGGACTTGGAGCGGGGGGCGTCAAGTGGGGGGATGCCCCCCACGTCATCCCGGTCGCAGCGAAGCGGACAGCCGGGAGGCAGGGGCCGCGTTCAAACCCCCTGGGTCCCGGGTCTCCCTGCGGTCGCCCGGGATGACCTAGGTATTGCTACCCGAACAGCGCCTTCTGGAATGCATCGGCCGCCTTCAAGGCCGCCTTGGGTCCCAGCACGCTGACGGCGGCCTTGCCGGGCGCCAGCAGCGACGCGCCCAGCCGCGCCAGGTCACCCGCCTCGACGGCGTCGATCTGCTCGGCGATCTCGGCGGTGGACAGCAGGCGGCCAAACAGCAGCACCTGGCCGGCGGCCTGCTCGGTGCGCGACTGCAGCGACTCGCGCGCCATGAACAGACCGGCCTTCAGTTGGGCCTTGGCGCGGGCCAGTTCAGCGGGTTCGACGCCCTGGGCCAGGCCCTGGATTTCGCCGGCCGCCACCTTGGCCAGTTCCGCGGCGTCCTTGGCCGCGCAGCCGGCGAACACGCCGAGTACGCCGGTGTCGGCATAGGTCTCGGAATAGGCGTCCACGGCATAGGCCAGGCCGCGCTTCTCGCGGGCCTCCTGGAACAGCCGCGAGGCCATGCCGCCGCCGAGGATCTCGGCGAACAGCCGCAGAGCGAAATAGTCGTCATGGCGAACGCCGACGGCGGGCAGCAGGAAGACCAGGTTGGCCTGCTCCAGCGACTTCGACACCGTCTGCGTCCCGCCGGTGAAGACGCCCGGCGCGGCGTCGGTGATCGGCTTGCCGACCGCCCCGCCGAAGTCGCGCTCGGCGAGCTTCAGCACCTCGTCCTCGGTGACCGCGCCCGAGGCCGAGAAGATCAGGGTCTCCGGGGCGTAGAGCGCCGCGCGCCAGTCGGCGAGAGTCTCCTGGGTGGCGGGCGCGATGGAGGCGTCGGTGCCGAGGATCGACCGGCCCAGCGCCTGGTCGCGGAAGGCCGCGCCCTGGGCCATCTCGAACACCACGTCGTCGGGAGTGTCGGTGGCCTCGGCGATCTCCTGCCCCACCACCTGTTTCTCGCGGGTGAGATCGGTGGGCTCGATCGCCGGCCGCTGGATCAGGTCGGCCAGCACCGCCGAGCCAAGGTCGAGGCCGCCGGCCAGGGCGCGGATCTGGAAGCTGGTGCGCTCATAGCCGGTGGCCGCGTTGATGGAGCCGCCCTGGGCCTCCACCACCTCGACGATCTCCCGGGCCGAGCGATCTCCGGCCCCCTTGAACACCATGTGCTCAAGAAGGTGCGACCAGCCCGACCGGGCCTCGTCCTCGAACCGCGCGCCGCGGCCGGCGACGACGGACAGGGCCACGGTTTCAAGTCCCGGGACCGGGTCGCAGACGACGCGGACGCCGTTGGAGAGGGTGTGCAGGGTGGCCAGGATCAGCTTTCCGCGAAGGCCTGAACGTAGGCCTTGATGGTTTCGGCGTCGGCCGGCAGCCGGTCGAAGCGCTCCGGCTTGCCCGCCAGGTTCTGGGCGCTGCGCGGCATCACCGGGGTCTCGCCGCAGGCGGCGCTGACGGCTTCCGGGAACTTGGCGGCGTGGGCCGTCGACAGCACCACGATGGGATCGGTGATCTCACGGGCCCGGCGGAAAGCGGCCATGCCCACGGCGGTGTGCGGATCGATCAGCTCGCCGGTCTCGTTCAGGGTGGCGACGATGGAGCCGCTGGTCTCGCGCTCGTTGATCGTCACGCCCACGAAGGTCTCGCGCATCATGGCCAGGGCGCCCGGCGGGATGTCGATCACCCCGGTGTCGCCGAAGGCCTTGAAGGCCCGCGCGGTCTCGACGCCGTCGCGGCGGACGGCCTCGTAGTACAGCCGCTCGAAATTGGAGGCCGACTGGATGTCCATGGCCGGCGACTGGGTCTGGGCCACCGCGCCGCGGCTGTAGCGGCCGTCCTGGAAGGCGCGCGCCAGGATGTCGTTGGAGTTGGTGGCCACGATGATCTTGGAGATCGGCAGGCCCATGCGCTTGGCCATGAAGCCCGCGAAGCCGTCGCCGAAATTGCCCGACGGCACGGCGAAGGCCACCGGTCGGTGCGGCGCGCCCAGCGCGACGGCGCTGGTGAAGTAGTAGACCGCCTGGGCGACGATGCGGGCGAAGTTGATGGAGTTTACCGCCGACAGGCCCACCGACTGCTTCAGGCTCTGATCGCCCAGCGCGTTCTTCAGGATCGCCTGGCAGTCGTCGAAGGTGCCCGAGACCGCCACGCAGCGGACGTTGTCCTCGGCCGCCGTGGTCATGAAGCGGCGCTGCACCTCGCTGATGCGGCCGTCCGGGAACATGGCCACGATGCGGGTGTTGGCGCGGCCGCGGAAGGCCTCCACCGCCGCCCCGCCGGTGTCGCCCGAGGTGGCGCAGAGGATGGTCTGGGTGCGGTTCTGGGCCGACAGCACGTGGTCGCTCAGCCGGGCCAGCAGCTGCATCGCAACATCTTTGAAGGCCAGACTCGGGCCATGAAACAGCTCGGCCATGAACCCGCCCGGATAGAGCTGCTTCACCGGCACCACGGCGGCGTGGGTGAAGGTGCCGTAGGCCTCGGCGCACATCTCGGCCAGGGTCTCCCGCGGAATCTCGTCGCCGACGAAGCGGGTCAGAATCTCGGTGGCCACATGGGCATAGGGCTTGCCGGCGAAGGCGGCGAGCTCGCTGTGGGTCAGGCTCGGCCATTCCTCCGGAACATAGAGGCCGCCGTCGGGCGCCAGGCCCGCCAGGATCGCATCGACAAAGCCGACCGAGGGCGACTGCCCCCGCGTAGAAACGTACCGCATCAAGCCTTCCACCATCGCCAGAGCATGGCGGCATAGACGGCGACCAAGGCCCCCGCAAGGCCGAACCAGGTCAGGGCGTATTCGAGATGGCGGTTGGGGATTTCCGCCGGGAGCGGCTCGGGCTTCAGGGCCTGCCAGCCGGGGTTGGAGCTGGTCTCCGCCGCCAGGATGATCGGCGCGGGGCTAGGCGCATTCAGGCGCGCGGCCATGGCGGGGATATCGCGCGAGTACCAGTGATTGCCTTCAAGGTCGTTGGGCGGGGTCACGAAGGTCGCCTTGTCCGGCGCGCGCAGCACCCCCACCAGGGCGACCGGGGTCTTGTCGTCGGAGTTCACCGGCGGCCGCACCGAAATGATGTCGGCGACGAACCCGCGGTCCACCAGGATGGTGCGGTACCGGGCGCTCCGCACCGCGCAGGCCGAGATCAGCCGCAGGCCGGCGCCGCTCTCGCGAACCGAATAGAGCTCGAGATAGGGGGCCGCGCCGAGGCCCGGACAGTCCACCGTCACCCGGATGAAATCGCCCTGCCCGCCATCGGCCAGGCTGTCGAGGACGGGGCCAAGCGGACGGGCCGGGGCGGCCTGCAGGGCCGCGACGCGCGCCAGCAGGTCGCTCTTCCAGGCCAGGCGCTGCATCTGCCAGGCGCCCAGCCAGACCAGGATGGCGGCCGCGATGAGAGTGGGGATGGTCAGGCCGAGGGGAAAGGCCTTGCGGGAGGGTGTGTCAGTGCTCGCCGTCATGCCGCGCCTCGGAGGCCTTGTTGGCGAACTGCGCGGCCAGCATCACGCCCTTGAAGGGACGCAGCAGGCCCAGACAGAGGAAGAGGGTGATGGGCAGCCAGATCACCATCGTCAGCCAGATCGGCGGATCGAAGGCGAACTGGGTGTAGAGCGCGCCGAAGCAGGCGAGGAACCCGGCGATCAGGATCACGAAGACCGCGGGCCCATCGCCGGAGTCGGCCTTGGCCAGATCGTAGCCGCACGCCTCGCAGCGTGCGGCCACCTTCAGGAAGCCCGAGAAGAGAGGTCCTTCTCCGCAGTTGGGACAGCGGCCCGCAAGCCCCGCCAGCAGCGGATTGTGACTACTCATCGGATTAGTGGGCGCCCGCCGCTCCGCCGAACACGACGTAGATGAAGGCGAACAGGAACAGCCAGACCACGTCCACGAAGTGCCAGTACCAGGCGGCGGCCTCGAAGCCGAAGTGCTGCTTGGGGGTGAGGCCCGTGCCCATCATGCGGATCAGGCAGACCGCGAGGAAGATGGTGCCGATCAGCACGTGGAAGCCGTGGAAGCCCGTGGCCATGAAGAAGGAGGAGCCGTAGAGGCCGGCGTTGGTGGCCGCTTCGCTGAAGAAGTACTTATGCTCCAGGATGTGGTGGTACTCGTAGGCCTGGATGGCGGTGAAGATCGCGCCCAGCACGATGGTCAGGGCCAGGCCAATCTTCGCGCCCTTACGGTCGCCGGTCTGCAGGGCGTGGTGGCTCCAGGTGACGGTGGTGCCCGAGAGCAGCAGGGTCAGGGTGTTGACCAGGGGCAGGTTCCAGGCCGGGACCAGCTCGACGCCGGCCGGCGGCCAGGTGGCCCAGGCGGTGCGGACTTCCTCGATGGAGGACAGCGTGCGCGCCTCGTGGAACAGGGCCATCTCGAAGAAGATCCAGAACCAGGCCACGAAGAACATCACTTCCGAAGCGATGAACATGATCATGCCGTAGCGCAGCCCGATGGCCACGACCGGGGTGTGGTCGCCGGCATTGGCTTCCTTCACCACGTCCATCCACCAGCCGAGCATGGTGTAGAGCACGCCGGCGAAGCCCGCGTAGAAGACCCACGGCGTGCCCTCGGGAAGGCCGAACAGGCCCTTCATCCAGATCACGCCGCCCAGCGCCATCACCGTCGCGGAGATGGACCCGACGAGGGGCCAGGGGCTGGGATTCACCAGATGGTAGTCGTGCTTGACGTCGCCGGCAGACATAGTCGGTCCTAACCCCTCTCAAATCTCAAAGCCGTGGGCGCCTCTCCGCGTCCCACAACCGTCCTAGAACGTGACAGCCGAAAGTGGGAACCGGTTTCGGCGCCCGTCACGTTCTAACTTTAATCGCCGCCCTTGCTTCACGGAAGCAAAGGCATTGGCGGAGGCTATAGCCCCGCGTTGGTGTGTCCGCCAAGGGCCGAAGGAACCTTGGCCTGCGATGCATCGGCGCGCCGGCTCGCCTTCTCCGCGTCGACGGACGGGAAGAAGGTGTAGGACAGCGTCACCTCGGGCTTGCCCTTGGTCTCGAAATCGTCGGCGTATTTCGGGTCGACGAAGTAAACCACGGGAAACTCGATGGTTTCTCCGGCCGCGATGGTCTGGTCGGAGAAGCAGAAGCATTCCAGCTTCTGGAAATAGGCGCCGGCCGACTCCGGCACGACATTGTACATGGCCCGGCCGGTCATCGGCGCCGAGCCGTTATTGGTGACCTTGAAATAGGCCAGCCCGGTCTCGCCGATTCGCACGCTCTGGCTGGTCTGCTCGGCCTTGAAGGTCCAGGGCAGCGCCCGGACATTGGTGTCGAAGCGGATCAGCAGCTGGCGGTCCAGGACGGTGTCGGGGGCGGCCTCGGCCTTGCGCACCACGCCGTCGAAGCCAGTGAGCTGGCAGAAGGCCTTGTAGAGCGGGACCGAGGCGTAGGCCGCGCCCACCATGCCGAGGAACCCGATGGCGCAGATGGCGCCCAGGTTGCGGTTGCGACGGGCCTGGGGGGAAAGCTGCGGCTTAGCCATTGGCGGTGCTGGCGCCCAGGCGCACGATGGTGACCACGAAGACCAGCACCATGAACAGCGCCAGGCCAAGCGCCAGGGCGATGTTGCGGCCGCGGCGCGCCTTGGCGTCGACCGGACCTTCGTTCTGCGGGTCGCTCATCAAAAACCTCCGAAGACGGGCAGGTCGAGGAGATGCTCGGCCAGCAGGGTGGCGAAAAGCAGGGTCAGGTAGAGGATCGAGAAGGCGAACAGGTTGCGCGCGTCCTTGGCCGCCGCCTTCACGTCATAGAGGCCGTCGTCCTGGCGCGGATCGGCGGCGTCACCGGCCCGGCTCTTGAATACCCGCCAGGCCAGGACCAGGAAGATCAGGCCCCCGCCGGCGGCCACCGCCAGATAGGTCATGCCCCCCAGGCCGGTGAAGGCCGGGACCAGGCAGAGCGGCGTGAACAGCAGGCTGTAGATAAGGATCTGCTTGCGGGTCGACTTGGCGCCGGCCACCACCGGCATCATCGGCACGCCGGCCTTTTCGTAGTCCTCGCTGGTGTAGAGCGAGAGCGCCCAGAAGTGGGGCGGGGTCCACATGAAGATGATGGCGCACAGCAGCCAGGCGTTGAACGGGACCGTGCCGGTGGCCGCGGCCCAGCCGATGACCGGCGGCAGGGCGCCGGCCAGGCCGCCGATGACGATGTTCTGCGGCGTCGAGCGCTTCAGCCACATCGTGTAGACCACGGCGTAGAAGACAATGGTGAAGGCCAGCAGGCCGGCCGCCAGCCAGTTCACGGTCATGCCCAGCAGCATGATGGAGAACATCGACAGCACGATCCCCAGCGCCAGGGCGTCGGCGCCCTGCACCCGCCCGGCCGGCACCGGGCGGCCACGGGTACGCCGCATCTTGGCGTCTATGTCGGCGTCGAACCACATGTTCAGCGAGGCCGAGGCCCCGGCGCCGACGGCGATGCAGAGGATGGCGATGGCCCCCAGGATCGGATTGATCGGGGCTTCCGCGCACACCATGCCGGTGATGGCGGTGAACACCACCAGCGACATCACGCGCGGCTTGAGCAGTTGCAGGAAATCCTGCCAGCGCGCGGGGGCGCGGCTCGTGGGAAGGGCTGACGACATCGTCATGGTTCTACTCTCATACGTCGAAGGGCGCGCGCCGGATCGTTCCAGCCCGCGCCCCTCTGAAGTCTTTGGTGAGCGCGGCGCCTCAGTGCGCGTCGGGCTTGATCACCGGCAGTTCGCTGAACTGGTGGAACGGCGGCGGCGAGGACAGGGTCCACTCCAGCGTCGTGGCGCCTTCGCCCCAGGGATTGGCCTCACCCTTGCGGCGCGAGATGGCGGCTTCAGCGAGCAGCACCAGGAAGACCAGCACACCGAACGCCGTGACGGCGTAGCCGATGGAGGAAACCTGGTTCCAGAGGGTGAAGGCCTCGGGATAGTCCACGTACCGGCGGGGCATGCCCTGCAGGCCGAGGAAGTGCTGCGGGAAGAAGATCAGGTTCACGCCCACGAAGGTGATCCAGAAGTGGGTGGCGCCCAGCCACTCGCGGTACTTCACGCCCCAGATCTTCTCGAACCAGTAGTAGAAGCCCGCGAAGATGCCGAACACGGCGCCGAGGCTCAGCACGTAGTGGAAGTGGGCCACGACGTAATAGGTGTCGTGCAGGCTGTAGTCGACGCCCGCATTGGCCAGCACCACGCCGGTGACGCCGCCGACGGTGAACAGGAAGATGAAGCCCATCGCCCAGAGCATGGGCGTCTTGAAGTCGATGGAGCCGCCCCACATCGTGGCGATCCAGGAGAACACCTTCACCCCGGTCGGCACGGCGATGACCATGGTGGCGGCCACGAAGTAGGCGCGCAGATTGATGGTCATCCCCACGGTGTACATGTGGTGGGCCCACACGACGAAGCCGATGAAGCCGATGGCCACCATGGCGTAGGCCATGGCGAGGTAACCGAAGACGGGCTTCTTGGAGAAGGTCGAGACGATGTGGCTGATCATGCCGAAGGCCGGCAGGATCAGGATGTACACTTCCGGGTGCCCGAAGAACCAGAACAGGTGCTGGTACATGACCGGGTCGCCGCCGCCGGCGGCGTCGAAGAAGTGGGTGTTAAAGTTGCGGTCGGTCAGCAGCATGGTGATCGCGCCGGCCAGGACAGGCAGCGAGAGCAGCAGCAGGAACACCGTCACCAGGATCGACCAGACGAACAGCGGCATGCGGTGCAGGGTCATGCCCGGCGCGCGCATGTTGAAGATCGTGGTGATGAAGTTGATGGCGCCGAGGATGGAGCTGGCGCCGGCCAGGTGGACCGAGAGAATGGCGCAATCCATGGCCGGACCGGTGTGGCCCGTGGTGGAGAGCGGCGGATACAGGGTCCAGCCGCCGCCGAAGCCCTTGCCCGGGCCGCCGTCGACGAACATCGAGACCAGCAGCATCACCCAGGCCGCCACCAGCAGCCAGAAGGAGATGTTGTTCATCCGCGGGAAGGCCATGTCCGGCGCACCGATCATCAGCGGCACGAACCAGTTGCCGAAGCCGCCGATCATGGCGGGCATGACCATGAAGAAGATCATGATCAGGGCGTGGGCGGTGACCACGGCGTTGTAGCCGTGCTTGGAGGCCTCGACGACGCCGAGACTGTCCAGCAGCGAGCCCGGACGGAAGACCTGGATCCCCGGCTCGAACAGCTCCCAGCGGATCAGACCCGAGAGAGCGCCGCCCACCAGACCCGCCATGATGGCGAAGATCAGGTAGAGCGTGCCGATGTCCTTGTGGTTCGTCGACAGGAACCAGCGGGTGAAGAACCCGGGAATGTGCTGGTCGTGATCGTCGTGATGATCGTGAGCGGCGGCGTTTGCCATCGTACGCGTGTCCTAGATCATTGCGCGGCCGGCGCCGGAGCGGGCGCGGGCGGCGTGGAAGTCGGCGTCGCCGCGGCCGGAGCCGGCGCGGCGGGATTGGTCGGCGAGGCGGGGGCCGGCGCGGTGGCCGAGACCGGAACCGCGGCGTCCGCAGCGGCCGGGGCCGCGGCAGGCGCGGCGCCGACGGCCGAGCCGCCCTTGCTGGCGACCCAGGCGTCGAAATCAACCTGGCTCAGGACGTGGACCTCGATCGGCATGAAGGCGTGATCGACGCCGCACAGCTCGCGGCACTGGCCGTAATAGATGCCCGGGCGATCGGCCTTGAACCAGGTCTCGTTGACCCGGCCCGGAACCGCGTCGGTGATCACGCCGAAGGACGGAACCGCGAAGGCGTGGATCACGTCGGCGCCGGTGACCAGCACGCGGACCACCTGGTTGACCGGGACCACCAGGGGCTCGGTGGAGGCCAGCAGGTACGGGACCTTCTTGGCCTTGGCCTCGTCCTCGGGAAGGATGTTGGAGACGAATTCGCCGATCTTCTGGTCGGGGTACTCATAGCCCCAGTACCACTGATAGCCCGTGGCCTTCACGGTCATGTAGGGCTTGGGCATGTCGTGGTAGGCGAACAGCAGCTTGAAAGAGAAGATCGAGATGAACATCAGGATCAGGACCGGCAGCACGGTCCAGATGATCTCGATCGGCGTGTTGTGGCTCCACTTCGCCGGGATCGGGTTGGAACGCTTGTTGTAGCGCACCACGATCCAGATCAGCAGGCCCAGCACGAACAGGCAGATCGCCGTGATGATCGGCAGCAGGATGATGTCGTGGAAGAAGATGGCGTCAGCCCGCAGCGGGGTGACCCCCGGCTGCAGATTGATCGCGCCGGGCGTGGGCTGGCCCACGAGCTCCTCAGCCGCCAGGGCGCTGGCGCCCCAGAACGCTGTCATTGCGCCCGCAGCGGCGCCTGCCGCCAGCGCTCGCATACCTTGAAACCTCGACTTCATGTCCCCTCGGTCTGCTTGGCCGGCCGCGCCTCGCCGAAACGATCGCCCCCGCCCGCCGTCATAGAGGAACGCGCCCCGCAAACTCACGCGGCCCGGCCCTTCGACGGGGTGCATACGCGCTCGCCGTGGCCTTGCCAAGGATGATTGAGGCGAATCAAGGCCGGGTTTGACGGCCGTCGCCGGCTGGGGTGACGCCCCCCCGCACGAAGGCTTGATTTCCGTCTGGGCCTGCGACCTTCGGACGATGTGACGCACCTGGCCGCGACCGCCGTTCGGCGAATGGGCGCCTGGCCCCGCAAGGGCCCCGGAATGGCGCGCAGGCGCGGTTTGGGGTGACGATCGCCCCGCGAGCCCCTATCTCTGAAGCCAAGTCAGTCAAGGCAATGCGCTCATGAACGCCCACTCCCCCGCTCCCTCGATCCTGGATTCCGCCGGCGTGTCCCCCGAACGGGCGCGCGAAATCCTGGGAGACGCGCTGCAGGGCGCCGACGATGGGGAGTTGTTCGTCGAGCGCTCCGAGAGCGAATCGTTCCTGTTCGACGACGGGCGGCTGAAATCGGCGGCCTATGATTCGTCGGAGGGCTTCGGCCTGCGGGTGGTGGCGGGCGAGACCGCCGGCTACTCCCACTCCAGCGAGATCTCCGAGGCCTCGATCCGCCGGGCGGCGGCCTCGGCCTCCCTGGCCAAACGCGGCTATGCCGGTGTCTCCGGGTCCGATGAAGCCCCGCGCGCCACCAACACCAAGCTCTACGGCGAGGATGATCCCACCGCCTCTCCCGCCTTCTCCGAGAAGGTCGCCCTGCTGCAGGAGATCGATGCCTGGTGCCGGGCCCGCGACCCCCGCGTGGTCCAGGTCATGGCCTCGATGTCGGGCGAGCGCCGCACGGTGGAGATCCTGCGGGCCGATGGCCGGCTGATCCGCGACGTGCGCCCGCTCTCGCGCATCAATGTCCAGGTCACGGTGGAAAAGGACGGCCGCCGCGAGAACGGCTTCACCGGCGCCGGCGGCCGCGCGGGCTTCGAGAACTGGATCAGCGCCGCCAACTGGCAGGAGCAGGCCGAGGAAGCCCTGCGCCAGGCCCTGACCAACCTCGACGCCGTCCCCTGCCCCGCCGGCGAGATGGATGTCGTCCTGGGCGCCGGCTGGAACGGCATCTTGCTGCACGAGGCCGTCGGCCACGGCCTGGAGGGCGACTTCAACCGCAAGGGCACCTCGGCCTTCGCTGGCCGCATCGGCGAGCAGGTGGCCGCCCGCGGCGTCACGGTCTTCGACGACGGCTCCCTGCCGGGCCGCCGCGGCTCGCTCACCGTCGACGACGAGGGTACGCCCACCGAACGCACCGTGCTGATCGAGGACGGCATCCTGGTGGGCTACATGCACGACCGCATGAGCGCCCGGCTGATGGGCATGAAGGCCGGCGGCAACGGACGCCGCCAGTCCTACGCCCACATGCCGATGCCGCGGATGACCAATACCGGCATGGACAACGGCAAGACCGACACCCCGCGCGCCGAGATGATCGAGGCCACCAAGCGCGGCCTCTACTGCGCCAACTTCGGCGGCGGGCAGGTGGACATCACCAATGGCAAGTTCGTCTTCCAATGCACCGAGGCCTACCTGATCGAGGACGGCAAGATCACCAGCCCGGTGAAGGGCGCCACCCTGATCGGCGACGGTCCCTCGGCGCTCACCCGCGTCACCATGATCGGCAACGACTTCGATTTCGACCCCGGCGTCGGCGTGTGCGGCAAGTCGGGCCAGAGCGTGCCGGTCGGCGTCGGCCAGCCCTCGCTGAAGATCACCGGCCTCACCGTGGGCGGCACCAGCGTCTGACGCTCGCCAGGATGCCGGCGAATTCACACAACGCCGGTTGACATTGCAGACTACGATTGTAATTTCCTCGTGAATTACAGGCGTAGTTCTCGCGGGCCCGCGAACCTTTCGGCGATTTAATCCAGGTTACGGGCATTTAATTGGCGTGACTCCCTGGGCGCAGGCCACTTGCGCGGGCACTTGGGGAGCCGTCACATGATACATGCCTTGAGCTTGGCCGCCGTCCTCGCGGCCGCGGTCCCGACCCTCGCCCTGGCGCAGGCCCAGCCCACTACCCAGGGCGTGATCAGCTATCCGCCGGCCTATTTCGCCGAGCAGCGGCCCTCCACCGCCCTCGACATGGTCCAGCGCCTGCCCGGCTTCTCCATCGACGGCGGCGACGACGTGCGCGGCTTTGAGGGCGCGGCCGCCAACGTCCTGATCGATGGCGCGCGGCCCACCTCCAAGACCGACGACATCGAGGAAATCCTGCGCCGCATCCCCGCCGCCCAGGTGGACCACGTCGAGCTGATCCGCGGCGGCGCGCCGGGCATCGACATGCAGGGCAAGTCGATCCTGGCCAATGTGGTCAAGGTGAAGGGATCGGGCTTCCAGGGACTGATCCAGATGGCCAACAACCATGTCATAGACGACGGCCGTAACCGCTGGGGCGTACGCCTGGAGGGGTCCGGGCAGGCGGGCCCGGGCTCATGGGAAGGCAGCTTGCGTTACGGCCAGGGCCTGGACGATGGCGCAGGGCCTGGCCCGCATACCCGTCTGGCGGCGAACGGGACGCCCCTCATCCTTTCGGAGATCGACAGCCACGGCGCGGGCGCAGCCTGGGTCGGCACAGCGGCCTACGAGACCCCTTTCGCCGGCGGCAAGCTGCGGGTCAACGTCCGGGGCTTCTGGAACTGGTACGACTACAATCAACTGGACTGGATACGCTTCCCGGCGCCGGCCCTGGAGTCCCGCCACTACAGCGACGACGAGTACCAGGCCGAGTTCGGCGGCCGCTACGAGCGGGGCCTAGGCGCCAGGACAAACCTGGAGCTGGTGGGCCTGCAGAAGCTGGCCGGCCATGACATCGTGTCGCCCTTCCGCTCGACCGGCTCCAACTCCGACTTCTTCCTCGATCAGAAGACCAGCGAGACCATCGGCCGGGCCGTGCTGAAGTTCCGCCAGAGCGACAGCCTATCCTTCGAGGCCGGCGGCGAGGGCGCCCTGAACATCCTGGAGAGCGAGACTGACATCCTCGCCAACGGCGTCCCCGTGGACCTGCCCGCCGCCGACGTGAAGGTGACCGAGAAGCGTGGCGAGGTGTTCGGCAAGGCCGTCTGGAAGCCCTTCGCCAGCCTGACCCTTGAGGGTGGGCTGCGATATGAAGGCACGGACCTGTCTTCCGGGGGCGACGTCAGCCTCGAGAAGACCCTCTATTTCGCCAAGCCGCGCTTCGCCGCCACCTGGGCGCCCGACGCCAAGACCCAGGTCCGCTTCCGCTACGAGCGGATGGTGGGCCAACTCGACTTCGCCGACTTCGTGGCCGACTCTTCCCCCAACCGCGGCGGCCTGGCGGTGGGCAACCCCGACCTCTCGCCGGAACAGGCCTGGGTTACCGAAGCCGCCATCGAGCGCCGCTTCTGGACCAAGGGCGCCGTCGTGCTGACCGTACGCCACTCCAAGCTCACCGACGTCATCGACCGGGCGCCTATCTTCGCCGGCGGCGCCTATTTCGACGCCCCCAGCAATATCGGCGACGGGACCAAGGACGAATTGATCCTCAACGCCACCCTGCCCCTGGACGCCATCCTGAAGGGCGCCCAGCTGCGCGGCGAATCCACCTGGCGCCGCTCGGAGGTCGAGGACCCCACCACCCACGAGGACCGGGAGATTTCCAACCTGCGCCCCCTGGAATGGGAGGCCCACTTCACCCATGACCTGCCGCAGTACCGCACCAGCTGGGGGGTCGACGTCTACGGCGCCTGGCGCCAGACCTCCTACCGGTTCGACGAGATCTACACCGACAAGCTCAAGACCTATGTGATTGTCTTCGCCGAGTGGAAACCCAGGCCGGACCTGACCGTGCGCACGGAACTCGGCAACGCCACGGAGCGTGGCTTCCGACACATCGACACGGGCTATGGCGGCCCGCGCAACACCTCCCCCATCGCCTACATCGACGACAGCGACATCCAGTTTGGCCGCACCCTCCTACTGCGGATCCGCAAGACCTTCTGACACGGCGCGGACATGAAAAAGGCCGGACGCCCGGGCGTCCGGCCTTCGTCATGTTTGGAGATCGGGCCTACAGTTCCGGCTTGGCCGAGGCTTCGACCCCGTGCGCCCAGCCGCGGACCAGGAAGCTGATCAGCACGAAGAACACCCCGCACCCGACGCCGGCCCAGCCAAGCTTGGTGAAGCCGTCCATCGAGGCCACGAAGGCCGCCTGCGGATCGAGAACCTGGCCGCCGATGCTCTCGGTGCCCATCAGGCCAGCGATCTTGCCGCCGACGAACTGGGCGATGGAGGAGGACAGGAACCACACCGCCATCATGAAGCTGACCACCGAGGGCAGCGACAGCTTGGTGATTTCCGACAGACCCACGGGCGACAGGAAGAGCTCGCCGGTGGTGTGCAGCAGGTAGAGGAAGCCCAGCAGCATCAGCGGCACCCGGAAGCTGTTGTCGGCCAGCCCCGCGCCCCAGACCACCACCAGGAAGCCGAAGCCCACCTGTAGCAGGCCCAAGCCGAACTTCATGGTCGGGTTCAGGTCGAGGTTTCTGCGGGCCAGATAGGCCCACAGCGCCGCGAAGATCGGGGCGAAGATCAGAATAAAGCCGGCGTTGAACGACTGGGTCTGGGCCGCCCCGATGGTGGAGTCGATGAAGAAGTCGCTGGCCGGGTTCAGGCCGATGGCCGCGATCTGCTCGGGCGTCCCGATGGGGATGCCGAGGAAGGTCACCGCTTGGCGGGTGATGGTCATGTCGACATTGGTGGAGGCGAACAGGTTCAGCGAGGTGCCGGCCTGTTCGAACAGGGTGAAGAACACCACCGCCCCGAAGATCAGGATCACCGCCAGCATCATCCGCTGACGCTCCACCCAGGTCTTGCAGGCGAAGATCAAGATCCAGCCGATCGCCGCCAGGGAGGCGACGATGGAGACCGAGAGCGCCAGGCCCACGATGTCATTGTGCGGCACCAGCAGCCAGACCAGGCCCACGCCGAGGATGGAGGCGCCGTAGATCAGCCATTCGCGGTTGATGGGCCCCAGGACGGGCTTGGCCAGCAGTTCGGGGTTCGGCGGCTCGCCCTTGCCCTCCAGATGCTTCTTGCCCAGCACGAAGACCACGAAGCCCGCGGCCATGCCGACGCCGGCCAGGCCAAAGCCCGCCCACCAGCCCACCGTCTGGCCAAGCAGGCCACACAGGATCGAGGCCCAGAAGGCGCCGAGATTGATGCCGTAATAGTAGAGCGTGAAGCCGGAATCCCGCCGCGGATCGCCCTGCGGATAGAGCTGTCCGACGATGGTGGAGATGTTGGGCTTCAGGAAACCCACCCCCATGATGATCAGGGAGACCGCCAGGTAGAAGGCGTTCACGCCGCTCTGGTCCTGGGTGGTCTCCATCTTGAAGCTGTCCTTGGGCAGGACCTGCGGCAGCGGGCCGGCGTCGCCGAGGCCCTTGATCTCCAGGCCGCCGCCCTCGGCCGGCCCGAACTCATAGGGCTTGCCGGCGACGATCAGGTGCGCCTGACGGGTGTCGACGCGGCCGGTGGCGGCCACCTCGTAGCTCTGGCCCGCATAGACCAGGTTCTGGGTGGCGGGCTTGCCCTCATAGGCCATCATCCCGTGACCGGCCACCAGCAGCAGGGCGCCGAAGGCCACGGCCTTGCGAGTGCCCAGATAGCGGTCGGCCAGCAGGCCGCCCAGCAGCGGCAGCAGATAGACCAGGGCGGTATAGGACCCATACTGCGCCGAGGCCGTGGCCTGGTCGAACAGCAGGTGCTGGGTCAGGTAGAAGATCAGGATGCCGCGCATCCCGTAATAGGAGAAGCGCTCCCACATCTCGGCGAAGAACAGGATGATCAGCCCGCGTGGGTGGTTCCTGAGCAGCTGGAGGAGCACGGGCAGGCCGGTCACCAACGTGACGACGATCCCGAGCATGACAACGAGGTTCAACATGAAGTCGGTCTTCCAATCCTTGGGAGGCCGGCAGCTATCGGGGTTGTTTCACCCCCGCCGGGCTTGTTTGGCGCGAGAAGATCACGGCGAACTCGTCAGCACAAGCAAGCGGCCACCCCCTCCATGGCGCCCCTGGACCCAGGCCCCCATCTCAGGCGTTGAGTCTGCTCAAGGAGGCGCATCCCATGAAAATTCCCGGTCCCGACCACCCCATCACCATCAGCCCCGGCGAAGGCCGCTGGCGGGTGAAGTTCGCCGGCCACGTCATCGCCGATTCGGGCGACGCGGTGGTTCTGAAGGAGGCCGCCTACAAGCCGGCCATCTACTTCCCGCGCGAGGACGTCTCCATGGAGTACTTCTCCCGCACCGACCGCACGACCCACTGCCCCTACAAGGGCGACGCGGCCTATTACACGGTGCTGATGGACGGGGACTTCGCCGAGAACGGCGTCTGGACCTATGAGGAGCCCTTCCCGGCCATGGAGCAGATCCGCGGACGGCTGGCCTTCTATCCCGACAGGTTCGAAATCTACGCGGTGGACGACGACGCCGTCGACCCGACTCACGTCCACACCAAACGCCGCGCCATCGACGAGGCGGTCCAGCACACCGACTCAGGCTCCGGCGCCAGCCAGAAGGACCACTGGCCGGCCAACACCGATGATGGGCCAGGGGCGGAGCGAGTTTAGCGCCGGCCCACCTTTCCTCCCCTGTTCACGGGGGAGGGGGACCGCGCGAAGCGCTAGAATTCAACCGTCATCCCGGCCGCAGCGAAGCGGAGAGCCGGGACCCAGGGGCCGCATTCAATCCCCCTGGGTCCCGGGTCTCCCCTGTGGGTCGCCCGGGATGACGGGGGTTGTTTACGCCCGCAAGGGGAGAAAGGTGCGCGCTGCTAGTAAGCGAACGCCTCGAACACCTTGCTGGCGTCGCCGGCCCAGGGGCCGTTGTACAGCTCCAGCAGCCGTTCGGCCGGGGTCACGCCGCTGTCGGCGATCTCTTCCAGTTCGGTGAGATAGCCAGTCTCGTCGATCATGCCGCCGTTCAGGCGGTTGCGGTTCTTCAGGCCCGCTCGCGCGATCGCCACCATGTCGCGAGCGACGTCCTGCACGCTGCGGCCATTGACCTGCGCCTTCAGGCCGATGCGGGCGACGTCGGCGCGCAGGCGCTCGTGGTCGTCCACCGACCAGTCCTTGCAGAGGTCCCAGGCCGCGGCCAGGGCCGCCTGGTCGTAGAAGATCCCCGTCCACAGGGCCGGAAGGGCGCAGAGCCGGCCCCAGGGCCCGGCGTCGGCGCCGCGCATCTCCAGGTACTGCTTCAGGCGCACTTCCGGGAACAGGGTGGTGGTGTGGTCGGCCCAGTCCTTGAGGCTCGGACGCTGGCCCGGCATCTCCGGCAGCTCGCCGGCCATGAACTTGACGAAGGATTTGCCGGCCAGGTCGATGTACTTGCCGTCGCGCTTGGCGAAGTACATCGGCACGTTCATCGCATAGCGGGCATAGGTCTCGTAGGTGAACCCGTCCTCGAAGACGAAGCCCAGCATGCCGGTGCGGTCGGGATCGGTGTCGGTCCAGATGCGGGCGCGGCTGGAAAGCCAGCCCGACGGCTTGCCCTCCACGAAGGGCGAATTGGCGAACAGGGCTGTCACGATCGGCTGCAGCGCCAGGCTCACCCGGAACTTGGCGATCATGTCGGCCTCGGAGCCGAAGTCGAGATTGGCCTGCACCGTGCAGGTGCGGAACATCATGTCCAGGCCCAGACCGCCGACCTTGGGCATGTATTCCCGCATGATCTTGTAGCGGCCCTTGGGCATGACCGGCACCTCGTCACGCTTCCAGATCGGCGTGTGGCCAAGGCCCAGGAACCCCAGGCCCAGCTCGTCGGCCACGACCTTGACCTCCTGCAGGTGGGTCCCGGTCTCCTCGCAGATGTCGTGCATGGTCTCCAGCGGCGCGCCGGAAAGCTCGAACTGGCCGCCGGGCTCCAGGCTCACATTGGCCTTGCCGCGTTCCAGGGCGATGATGTGCTCGCCCTCATAGACGCCCTTCCAGCCAAAGCGGGTCAGGCCGTCCAGCAGCGCCTTGATGCCCTTGGGACCGTCATAGGCGACCGGCTCGTGGCTCCCCAGGCGGAACACGAACTTCTCGTGCTCGGCGCCCACCCGCCATTGGTCGGCCGGCTTCTCGCCTTCTTCGAACCAGTGGACCAGATCCTCGAACGTGAGGGGTCGGTCGTCGCCCAGGACGTCGGCCATATGTATCTCCCCAACCCACACAAACACGCCCAACGGGCATCGATCCCGAAGCGGCGGCGATCTTTACGCCGTTCACTCAGGTGGGCGCAATTCTTCAAAGCTCAAGAGGTTCGCCAGTCCCCCAGGGTCGCTTGCCACAGGGTCATGGCGCTGATGGCCGCGGTGTCGGCCCGCAGGATCCGGGGGCCGAGCGTCGCCGGGACCGTGAAATCGAGGCTGCGCAAGCCTTCGCGCTCGGCCGGAGAGAACCCGCCTTCGGGCCCGATCAGGATGCCCCATGGCGCGGAAGCCACATCGGAAAGCGCCTCGATCACCGGCTTGGCGTCGCCGGCCTCGTCGCAGAACAGCAGCCGACGGCCGCTCCAGTCCTTCAGCAGCCTGGCCAGCTTCACCGGTTCCAGGATTTCGGGCACGTCCAGGCGGCCGGTCTGCTCGGCGGCCTCCACGGCGATGGCCTGCAGCCGGTCCACCCGCACCCGGTCGGCGTTGGTCCGCTCGGTCAGCACCGGCCGCACCCGGCGCGCCCCCAGTTCGGCCGCCTTCTCGACGATGGTCTCCAGCCGCCCGCGCTTGACCACCGCGATCACCAGGTCGAGGTCTGGACCAAACGCCTGCGGCCGCTCCAGCCGGTCGGCCCGCAGAATCACCCGGCGCTTGCCGGTCTCGATGATGCTGGCCCGCCACTCCCCGTCGCGGCCGTTGAACACCAGCAGCTCGTCGCCCACGACCTGGCGCATCACCGCGGCCAGATAGCGGCTCTGCCCGTCGTCCAGCGGCAGGGCGAGGGTGGCGGCGAGATCGTGGGGCACGAAGAGGCGGATCATGGGAGGGTTCTAGGCCGCCAGACGCCGCTTTGAAAACCGCGCGCTTGCCGGCCTAGACCCGGAAGCGCAGCACCGGGCCGTTCCAGTCCTCGCTGACCACGTCGATCTCCTCGACCTCCGCATAGGCCGCCGCGACCTTGCGCCAGAACGGCAGGGCCCCGGTGTTGCGCCGCGCCACCGCCGCCTCCCAGAGCCCCGGATAGCGGGCGAGGATCGCCCGGGCCGCGGCCAGGCCGACCCCACCGCGCCGGTGCTTCCGCAGGATGAAGAACTCCGCGACGCTGCGGTCGATCGCCCGGCCCGAATGGCTGTGGGTGTTCAGCAAGGCGAAGCCCGCCAGATGGCCGCCGCGCCGGATCAGCAGCGGGACACGCTCCGGCTCAGCCCAATAGGCGTCCAGCGGATAGGCCTCGAATCGACCATCCGCCCCCACCTCCCCGCGCGCCTGGTCCGACCACTGCTCCGAGAAGTCGTGGACATAGAGCTGCATCAGGTTCTCGAGCGCCGCCCGCTCGTGCGGCTGGGCCAGGGTGATTTCAAGGTCGGACATCTGCCGCTCCCGCCAGCGATCAGCGGCCGATCATCATCGCCAGACGAGCGGCCATCAGTTTGAACATGAACCTTGGCGGATAGCCGGCGAAGCTGGGCAGGGGACCCGCGGGCCGGGTCGCGCCGGTCTTGATCCGCATCTGCAGCGGCGGCGCCTCTGGCCCCAGCCGGGCGCGGTACACCGAGAACCAGTGGCCCTTCTCGAAGTCCAGGAACATCGGGGTGTCGCAGCACGAGGCGATCACCCGGCGGGTCGGCGCCTCGGGAGAGAGCCGATGGTCGCGCAGCTGGTCCTGGCCTTTCACACACACCACCTGGTCCTTGCGGAAGAGGATGCAGGGCGTCCCCCCCTCCGCATCGCGCAGGTCGCCGGCGCCCTTGAGGCCTTCAAGCTGAGCCGCCGCCGCCCGGCAGTCGCTGCAATGGCAGGCCGCGCCCAGGATCGGCGGGCCGGAGACCCTGAATTCCACGGCCCCGCATTGGCACCGAAGGCGGGCGTCCGGGTTCGGCTTGGGCGTCATTCGCGTCTTTCGGGTTCACAAGACAGTCAGGCTTGCCGTGTTTGGCGTGGCAGGCAGGTCGGGTCCAGACCATCCTCCCGCCCCCTCTGATACGCAAACACCCTTGCGTTCTGGACTGATTGATCCAGAATGTCCACATGGCCCGCCCTCTGGAATTCGACCGCGACGCCGCCCTCGACCGGGCGATGCGGGTGTTCTGGCGCCAGGGCTATCAGGCCGCTTCCCTGCCCGACCTGCTCACCGCAATGGCGATCAGCCGCAGCAGCCTCTACGCCGCCTTCGGCGACAAGCGCGGCCTGATGGCCGAATGCCTGGACCTGTTCGCCGCCCGCACCCTGCAGATCCTGGCCCGCGCCCGCGCCGCCCAGCCGCCCCTGGAGGCCCTGCGCCAGTTCTTCGACCGCAGTGTCGTCGACCCGCCGGGCGGTCAGCCGGAGTGGGGCTGCCTGCTGGTGAACACCGTGCTGGAAATGGCCGACGTCGATGACGGGCTCAGCGCCCACGCCGCGACCCGGCTGGGCGAGGTTCAGGCCGGGTTCGAGGCCTGCCTGCGGGACGCCGGATGCCCGCCGGCCCAGGCCGACGAGTTGGCCGCCTTCCTGATGCTGGTCAACCAGGGCCTGCGGGTCTCCAGCCGCCGCGCCCAGCCCCTCCAGGCCCGCCGCGACCAGATCGCCACCACCTTCCGCGTCCTCAGCGCCGCCATCCCCACCGAGGTAGCCTCGACATGAAACCCGCCGTCCAGATCGAAGTCCTGCGCGAACTGATGACCCAGCTCGACGCGGGCGTGAACGCCGACGCCGGCGGGGTGATGTCCTGTCCCGCCAGCACCTACACCTGTCCCGACCTTGCCCAACGCGAATGGGAGACCTTCTTCCGGGGCCATCCGCAGATCGTCGGCATGACCGCCGACCTGCCCGAGCCGGGCAGCTTCATCACCTGCAACGACCTCGGCATCCCGATCCTGCTGACCCGGGACAAGGCGGGCCAGGTTCGCGCCTTCCTCAACTCCTGCCGCCATCGCGGGCCGATGGTGGAACAGGCGCGCCGGGGCCTGAAGTCGCGGTTCTCCTGCCCCTTCCACGCCTGGACCTATGACGCCACGGGCGCCCTGATCGGCGTGCCGCAGGAGGAACAGTTCGGAACCATCGACAAGAGCTGCCTGGGCCTGATCGAACTGCCGGCCGCCGAGCGGTTCGGCTTCCTGCTGGTCCATCCCGATCCGAAGGGGACGATCGACCCCGACGCCCTCTTCCAGGGCGTCGCCGACGATCTCCAGCACTGGGACTGGGGCCGCTATGTCCTGGCGCACGAACAGACCCTGGACATGAAGCTGAACTGGAAACTCGCCACCGACACCTTCGGCGAAACCTATCACTTCAAGCGCCTGCACAAGGACACCCTGGCCAACAACTTCCACGGCGACGTGCTGTCCTACCGCTCCTACCAGCGCAACCACCGCATGGTGCTCTGCCTGAAGGGGATCGACGAGCTGCGGGGCCAGCCCGAGGCCGACTGGACCATCGAGCAGGGCGGCTTCCCGGTCTATTTCCTGTTCCCCAATGTGGTGGTGAACGTCGGCAACAAGCGCATCGCCGTGGTGCGCGTCTATCCCGACCCGGAGAACCCCGGCCGCTCCATCTCGCAGATCAGCTATTATTTCGACCGTCAGATTCTGGCGGAAAATCCGGGGATGGCCATGCTGTTCGCCGAGGGCTTCACCGCCGTGGTGGCCGCCGAAGACTACGCCACCGCCGAGACCACCCAGCGCGCCCTGGCCGCCGGCCTGCAGGACCAGCTGCTGTTTGGCCGCAACGAGCCGCCCCTGCACCACTACCACAACACTTTCCGGCGAGCCCTGGGCATGGAACCGCTGCCGGTGGTCTAGACCCGGACGCCGACAGTGGGGGCCTCAAGACTTAACCGGCCGAACCTGACGCCCCACACAAGTCGTGTGCGTCCCCACTTTCGTTGGGCTCCGGGTCGGTCCAGGTGAGGGGGACTTTGATCTGGGAGAAGGCGTCGTCGTTCAGGCCGCGCTTCACCCGCTGCTGGTTCTCGTTGCACATGGGCGGGGGCTCCTAGTGGGACAGCAGCAGGAACATGCCCGATAGCAGACCCTCCCGACTTCCGAGAAGGGTGGGAAGCGCACATTGACCCAAGGAAGAATGAGCCTAATTTTCGGGTATGAAGGCGCTCACCTATTCTCTCGCGTTCGTATCGGCCGTCATGCTTACGGGGTGCGCTCATGCCCGTCAGTCCAGCTGCTCCGCCCCGCCCGGGGCTAGTGGCGAAATCGAGCAGACCGTCCACGCCTTTTTCGATGCGCTTCAGAAGGAAGATAAGGTCGCGTTCCAGCGCCTGACTACCGCTTCGTTTTACTCATTCGATGTTGGCAAGCGTTTCGCCGGGACCGAATTAGTAAACGTAGTGCGGGATGCTCACTCTCGAGGCGTGCAACTCAATTGGTCGGTAGGCCCATTAGACACAAAGCTCCGCTGCGAAGTGGCATGGTCCGCATGGGAGAACGTGGGCAGCGCCGGTATCCCACCTGACGTCCGACCTGTCCGCTGGCTAGAGTCCGCCGTACTGGTTCGTCAGGACGGGAGCTGGAAAATCGACTTTTTCCATTCGCAGCGCGCGGCTGAGAAATAATCCGTGCAAGTCTGCTAACGTCCCCAACGTCCCAGATGGGTCGGAACCTGCCTGAAGATCGACGCCCGGAAGCAGACGTTCCGGCTCGGTGCTGGATAGCAGACCCTCCGACGGGCGTTCAGGGGGGAGCGGACAATCGGCCGGGACCGGAACCTAACGAGGGGCGCCGTGTTTGTGGCAGATCAAGGATGCCGGGGACAGGTCGGTGAATACTGCGCTGAACGGATCTGCCTGATCCAGAAAGCCAAACGCCATGCCCATGTCCTTCAAGTCCCTGCTGCTCGCCGCCGCCCTCGGGTTGGGCGCCCCGGCCTACGCCGCCGAACAGCCTGCGCCACCCCACGACCACAGCCACGCGCCTGACCGGGCCGCCGCGCCAGCCACGCCCGCCGCGCCCGCCACGCCCGCCGCGAAGGGCGGCATGATGGCCAAAGGCGGGATGAAGGGGGGCATGATGGAGATGGCGCCTATGCATTGCATGGGCCTGTCCGAGCCGCGTCTGTCAGGTCTGAAGGCCGAGCTCAACATCACCGACCGGCAGCTCGGAGCGTGGAACACCTTTGCGGAGGCGGCGAAGGCCGATCCCCACCCAATGTCCGCCGGCATGACCATGCCGATGCCTATGAAGTCCGACGCCAAGCCGGCCGGCGACGGCATGATGGCGATGATGATGGCCAAGCCGCTCCCCGAACGCCTCGCACACCACGAAACGATGATGAAGGCGCACCTCAAGGCGCTCCACAAGTCCCGGACGGCGGTCGTGGGCCTCTACCGGGTCCTGACCCCCGAGCAGCGCGTCATGGCCGACAAAAGCCTCTGCGGCATGCCGTGACCGGCGAAGTCTCCGCCTGATTCAGACGAAGCTCCGTCGGGCAGCGGTTCATGGGATATTCCACCGCGCAACCGTCTTGCGGGTAATCGAGGAGTTGGCGGCTGGGAGATCGAGCGTGAAACGGGTGCCGATTGTCTATTTCTCCGATCTGCTGTGCCTTTGGGCGCATATTTCGGAGCTTCGCGTGGACGCGGCGATGGCGACCTACGGCGAACAGGTCCGGTTCGAATACCGGTTCTGCTCGGTGTTCGGCGACACCGCCCGCAAGATCGCCGACGGCTGGGGCGACAGTGGCGGATACGCGGGCTTCAATGAACATCTGCGGCACGCCGCCTCAGACTATCCTGAGGTCCGGGTGAACCCGGACATCTGGCTGACCGCGCGGCCCGCCTCATCCACAGGCCCACATCTGTTCGCAAAGGCGGTACAACTGGACGAGGGCTCAGGGGGTTGCGCGCCGCAAACCTACCAGAGGACCGTCCGCGGACTGCGCAAGGCGTTTTTCGAGGAGGCGCAGGATATCGCAAGGTGGGAGGTCCAGTGCGCGGTCGCCCGAAGCTGCGGCGTCGACATCGCCCACATCGAGGCCCTGATTGATGACGGATCCGCCTTCGCGTCCCTGGCCTCGGACTACCAGGACGCCGCCGCCATGGGAATCCAGGGCAGCCCAAGCTTCGTGCTCAATGAGGGTCGGCAGAAGCTGTTTGGCAACGTCGGCTTCAGGATCCTCGACGCCAACATCCACGAACTTCTGCGCGCGCGCCAGACCGAACAAGCCAGTTGGTGCTGATCGGGGCAGCAGGCGGGACGGAGCCGTCCGCACCGGAAAGTGGGGACACGCACGACTTGACGGGTCGGAGCTGACGCCCCGGATAGGTGGCGCGGGTTCCCACTTTCGACCCCCCTGGCGCGCCCCCCGCCATACGGACTAGGCTCGTCCCATGTCCAAATCCGATAAGTCTGACGACCTCAACGATCTCGAACAGGCCCAGCTCGCCCTGGTGCGCAGCCAGCAGCGGGCCATGGAGAGCGGCGCCAAGGTGCTGATCATCTTCGAGGGCCGCGACGCGGCGGGCAAGGACGGCACGATCCGGCGGGTCATCGAGCACCTCTCGGTGCGCGCCACCCGGGTCATCGCCCTGCCCAAGCCCTCCGACCGCGAACGCAGCCAGTGGTACTTCCAGCGCTATGTCGGATACCTGCCGGCTGCCGGCGAAGTCGTGATCTTCAACCGCTCCTGGTACAACCGGGGCGGCGTCGAGCCGGTGATGGGCTTCTGCACGCCGGAAGAGCATGAGAGCTTCCTGCGCGACGTGACCACCTTCGAGGCCATGCTGGTGGAAAGCGGCGTCACCCTGGTGAAGCTGTGGCTGGACGTCTCCAAGAAGGAGCAGGCCAAGCGCCTCGAGGAACGCCGGACCGATCCCCTGAAGGTGCTCAAGTCGAGCCCGCTCGACGCCGCCGCGCAATCGAAGTGGGACGACTACACCAATGCCCGCGACGAGATGCTGAAACGCACCCACGCCCCGCGCAGCCCCTGGGTCTGCGTCCGCAACGACGACAAGACCGAAGGCCGGCTGAACGTCCTGCGCTACCTGGTCAACGCCATGGCGCCCAAGGACATCGCCAAGAAGATCAAGGATCCCGATCCCAAGGTGGTCTTCCCCTTTGAGATCGAGGCCCTCACCGACGGACGCCTGGAACGCTGACGGACGGCATGACGCAGACCCTCACCGCCCAGGAGGCGCGGCGGATCGCGCTCGCCGCCCAGGGCTTCGCCGACCGCCGCCCGGCCGATCCCGGCAAGCGCCACCTGGTCAAGACCATCGACCGGCTGGGCCTGCTGCAGATCGACTCGGTCAATGTGGTCAGCCGCACCCACTACCTGCCGCTGTTCTCCAGGCTTGGCGCCTATCCCCGGCCGCTGCTGGAGGAGATCGCCTGGGGCCGGAAGCCGGTGCTGTTCGAGTACTGGATGCATGAGGCCTCGCTCGCCCCCCACGCCCTGCAGCCCCTGATGCGCTGGCGGATGGACGACGCCCGCGAAGGCGTCGGCCTCTGGAAAGGCGTCGCCCGCTTCCTGCGCGAGAACCGCCCCTTCATCGACAAGGCCCTGGCCGAAATCCACGCCCGCGGCGCCATCTCGGCCGGCGAGCTGGAGATCGGCGAGAAGGGGCGCGGCGGCTGGTGGGGCTGGAGCGAGGGCAAGCGGGCCATGGAGTGCCTGTTCTGGGCCGGCGAGATCACCACGGCCACCCGGCGCACCACCTTCGAGCGGGTCTATGGCCTGCCGGACGACGTCCACCCCAAGTCGGTCCGCGACGCCCCCACCCCGCCCCGGGACGAGGCCCAGCGCCAACTGCTGCGCATCGCCGCCCGCGCCCAGGGCGTGGCCACCGAGCGCGACCTGCGCGACTATTTCCGCATGCCGGTGGCCGACACCAAGGCCCGCATCGCCGAGCTGGTGGAGGCTGGCGACCTGCTGCCGGTGTCCGTGAAGGGCTGGGACCCGCCGGCCTATCTCGACCCCGCCGCCCGGCGGCCGCGCAAGATCACCGTCGGCGCCCTGCTCTCGCCCTTCGACAACCTGATCTGGTTCCGCGAGCGGACCGAGCGGATCTTCGGCGTCCGCGTGCGGCTGGAGATCTACACCCCGGCCGAGAAGCGGGTGCACGGCTACTACGTCCTGCCCTTCCTGCAGGGCGAGGCCATCACCGCCCGCGTCGACCTCAAGGCCGACCGCAAGGCCGGCGTCCTGCTGGTGCAGTCGGCCCACGCCGAACCCTGGGCCGATGCGGCGACGCCGGGCCAGTTGATGACCGAACTTCAGCTGATGGCGCGCTGGCTCGGCCTGAACGCCGTCCGCGTCGAACCCAAGGGCGACCTGGCCCCGCGCCTCGCCGCGGCCCAAAACTAGTTCGGAAACCTAACCAGTTTCGGGGGGTGGCGAGACCACTTCACGCGGCGCCTAAACCGCCCCCATCGTCACCGCGTGCAGCCGCGCATAGGCCCCGCCCTTGCTCACCAGCTCGGCGTGGCGGCCCTCCTCGATCACCTGGCCGTTGTCGAACACCAGGATACGGTCGGCGCCCCGGATGGTCGACAGCCGGTGGGCGATGACGATGGTGGTGCGGCCCACCATCAGCTCCTCCATGGCCGCCTGCACCTCCCGCTCGGTCTCCACGTCCAGGGATGAGGTGGCCTCGTCCAGCACCAGGATCGGCGCATCGGCCAGGAAGGCGCGCGCGATCGCCACCCGCTGCCGCTCGCCGCCCGACAGCTTCACCCCCCGCTCCCCCACCAGGGTCTCGTACCCCTTGGGCAGCCGGGTGATGAAGTCGTGGGCCCGGGCGCGGCGGGCGGCCAGTTCGATCTCGTCGGTGGTGGCGCCGGGCCGCGCGTAGCTGATGTTCTCGCCGATGGTCCGGTGGAACAGGGCCGGGTCCTGCGGCACCACGGCGATGGCCCGCCGCAGGGAGCCCTGCGTCACCTTGGCCACGTCCTGGCCGTCGATCAGGATACGACCGGAGTCCAGGTCGTAGAGCCGCTGCACCAGCTTGACGAAGGTCGACTTGCCCGACCCCGTCGGCCCCACCAGCGCGATCCGCTCGCCCGGCGCGATGGTCAGGGAGAAGTCGCGATAGAGCGCCGTCTCCGCCGACTTGTAGCCGAAGGTGGCGCGGTCGAAGACCACCTCCCCCAGGTCCCCGGCGAAGGCCGGGGCGCCGGGCGCATCGGCCACCTGGGGCGCGAGCGTCAGGTAGCGGGCCACGTCCTCGACGTCGTCTAGGCCCTTCTGCAGCATGCGGATATTGTCGCCGATGTTGCGCAGGTAACCGCTCATCAGCATGAAGGAGGTGACCCCGAAAGCCACGTCGCCGGCGGTCGCCTCACCCCGCGCCCACAGCCGCAGCAACAGGCCGGTCAGCCCCGCCTGCAGCACCACCAGCAGCAGGTTCTGGATCAGCCAGATGTCGGTGAACCGGGTCCAGGTGCGCTGCACCGCCGTGGACCACAGCGCGGTCACCCCGGCGATGCGGGTCGCCTCCCGGTCCTCGGCCCCGAAGCCGCGCACCGTGGCGTTGGAGGCGATGGAATCGGAGATCGCACCGCCGATCCGGCTGTCCAGGCCCACGGACTTGAGGTTCAGGGGCCGGGCGAAGGTGGTGGTCAGGAAGATGTTGGAGGCGATGTAGAAGACCACGGTCGCCAGCGAGAACAGGCCCACCAGGGGCCAGCGCAGGATCATCATCACCGACAGGCCCAGCAGCACCGCCAGCGCCGGGCCCAGCCACATGACCACGGCGTCGGACACCTCGTCATAGCCCCACATGGCGCGGCTCAGCTTGCGCACCGTGGCGCCCGAGAAGTTGTCGCCGTGCCAGTCGGCCGAGAAGGACTGCACCTTGGAAAATCCCTCCTCGGTGATCTCGCGCATGTTGCGGGCGGCCAGCGGAATCCAGAACCGCGGCGCGAGGTTTCGCATCAGGGAGCCCACCAGATAGACGCCCACGAACAGGCCCCAGGCGACCCAGGCCAGGTCCTTCGACGACGGGCCGGCGGCGACGGCGTCCACCAACCGCCCCGAGGCCCAGGGCAGGGCCAGGTCGAATCCGATCCCGGCCAGGGTCGCCACCAGGGTGCCGGCCAGCAGCCAGGGCCTGCGCAGCCAGTAGGCCATCACGAAGCCCAGCACCTTGCGGTTGCTCAGCACCCGGTTGGCGGACTCGTCGATCTCTTCGTAGTGCTCGGTCACGCGCCCGCCTCCGTCACGGCGTGCAGCCGGGCATAGGCTCCGCCCTTCGCCACCAAGTCCGCATGGCGGCCCTCTTCCACCAGTTGTCCGCCCTCGAACACCAGGATGCGGTCGGCGCCGCGGATGGTCGACAGCCGGTGAGCGATCACCACCGTGGTGCGCCCTACCATCAGTTCCTCCATGGCCGCCTGCACCTGGCGCTCGGTCTCCACGTCCAGGGACGAGGTCGCCTCGTCCAGCACCAGGATCGGGGCGTCGGCCAGGAAGGCGCGCGCGATCGCCACCCGCTGGCGCTCGCCCCCCGACAGCTTCACGCCGCGCTCGCCCACCAGGGTGTGGTAGCCCTTCGGCAGGCTGGCGATGAAGTCGTGCGCCCGGGCCCGCTTGGCGGCCAGGATCACCTCGTCTTCGGTCGCCTCAGGCCGGGCGTAGCTGATGTTCTCGCCGATGGTGCGGTGGAACAGGGCCGGGTCCTGAGGCACCACGGCGATGGCGCGCCGAAGGCTGCCCTGGCTGACATGGGCGATGTCCTGGCCGTCGATGAGGATGCGGCCCGACTGCACGTCGTACAGCCGCTGCAGCAGCTTGACGAAGGTCGACTTGCCGGCCCCCGTCGGCCCCACCAGGGCCACCCGTTCGCCGGGCGCCACCACCAGGGTGAAGTCCTGATAGAGCGGCCGCGCGGCGTTCTCGTAGCCGAAGGTCACGCGGTCGAAGACCACCTCCCCCAGCTCGCCGCGGAACGGCGCGGCGTCGGCCCTGTCGGCCAGCTGCGGCTCGGTGCGCATGTAGGTGGCGACGTCCACCATGTCGTCCAGGCCCTTCTGCAGCATGCGGGTGATCTCGCTGAAGTTCCGCATGTAGCCGGCCATGACGATGAAGGAGGTGATGCCGAAGGCCACGTCGCCGGGTGTCGCGTCGCCGTGGCTCCAGGCATAGACCAGCTGTCCCGTCAGGCCCGCCTGCAGCACCACCAGGAACAGGTTCTGCCCCCAGCTGACGGTGTTGAACCGGTTCCAGGTCTTGTGCTGAGCCGCCCGCCAGGTGTTCACGTGATCGCTGAAGCGCTTCTCCTCGCGCGCCTCCGCGCCGAAGCCCTTCACCACCGGATTGCCGCCGATGGCGTCGGCCAGGTTGGCGCCGATCTGCGAGTCCAGGGCCGTGGAGGCGAGGTTGGCTGGGCGGATGTAGTGGGTCGAAACCACGATGTTGAAGATGGCGAAGGCGATCACCAGCACCGCGACGAACACGCCGGCCGCCGGCCACTTCAGGCCGATGGAGATCGCCAGGCCCGACAGCACGACCAGGGTCGGGGTCAGCATCCACAACAGCGCGTCCGAGGCGCTGTCATAGCCCCACATGGCGCGGCTGACGCGGCGCACGGTCGCGCCGGCGAAGTTGGAGGCATGCCAGTCGGCGGAAAAGGCCTGAACGCGACCGAAGGCCTGGGTGACCATCCGCGCCATGATCCGCGAATAGTAGCCGTTGGACAGGCGGAACATGGAACTGCGCAGGCTGTAGAAGGCCAGGTACAGGGCCGACAGGCTGGCCCAGGCGATCCAGGCCTTGTCGCTGGGCGAAGTCGGCGTCGCCACCGCGTCGATCAGGGCCCGGGTCGCCCAGGGGATCGAAAGGTCGCAGGCGGTCGAGGCCAGCATCAGGCACGCGATCAGCGCGAACCGGCGCGGCTCGCCCATCCAGTGGCCTGCCATGAAGGCGATCACCTGGCTGTTGGTCAGGGTGCGGGGACGGTGTTCGTCCTCATCGTCGTAAGCTGCGGTCATTGGAGCCGTCGGAGTGCGATGACGGCGGGGCATGCGGCGCGCGCATCATCGACGTCATGGAAAATGGGGAGCGGCTGGAGCTTCCAGCGCGGATCGGCGAACACGGGAGAGATTCCTTGGGGCGGGCGCAAAGGATGCGCGAGCCGGGGAATTCTCTCAGGTCAGCAGGAGGACCCGGCGGCGCGTCGGCGGAGGGCGGTCGGTGCGGTGACTTTCATCTTTGCTGACCCTCCTTTCCGGTCGCGTGTTGGAGGCCGGAAGCTATGCGGCTCAGATTCGCCCGTCAAGCGACCGCGTTACGCCAAATTCTGACTGCGGCGCGAAAGCCACGGTGCTGCTATGCAGGGGCCAAGATGACCGCTTCGACGCCCCTCCCCGACGCCGCCGCCACCAACTGGGTGGACCGCTATGCCCCTGCAGCCCTTCGCCCCTGGCTGAAGCTGGGGCGCTTCGACCGGCCCACCGGCATCTGGCTGCTGATGCTGCCCGGCTGGCAGGGGATCGCGCTGGCCGGGGCCATGCAACACCAGTGGCCGAACGCCCTGCTGATGGCCGAGTTCTTCGCCGGCGCGGCCCTGATGCGGGCGGCCGGCTGCGCCTATAACGACATCGTCGACCGCGACTTCGACGCCAAGGTGGCGCGCACCGCCGCCCGCCCGATCCCGTCCGGCCAGATCAGCGTCAAACAGGCCTGGGCCTTCGTGGTCGCCTGCGCCCTGATCTCTCTGGTCATCCTGCTGACCATGGGCCCGGTGGCCATCGCGCTCGGCGTCGCCTCGCTCGCGCTCGTCGCCGCCTATCCCTTCATGAAGCGGATCACCTGGTGGCCGCAGGCTTGGCTCGGCCTGACCTTCAACTGGGGCGCCCTGCTGGGCTATGCCGCCGCCACCGGCCGGATCGATTGGCCAGCCGTCCTGCTCTATGCCGCGGGCGTCTTCTGGACCCTCGGCTACGACACAATCTACGCGGTCCAGGACCTGGAGGACGATGCGCTCGCTGGCGTGAAGTCCTCGGCACTGCGGCTGGGCGACTCAGCCCCTAAGGCGGTGCTCGCCTTCTATGTGACGGCCTTCGTCCTGGCCCTGGCCGCCGCCTGGGTCGGGGGTCTTGGCCCGCTCTTCCTGCCGCCCGCCGCCCTGTTCGGCGTCCACCTCTCACGGCAGGCGGCGCGGCTGGATGTGAAGGACGGCAGGGGCGCGCTCGCCCTCTTCAAGTCCAACAGCCTGGCGGGCCTGCTGCTGGTGATCGCCATGGCCGCCGGCATGTGGTCGGGCCCCGCGTCGAGTATCTGAGCGCTTTCAGGCGAAGTGGAAGCCGGTTCGCCGCCCGGAAGGCGCGACCCGTAAACGGCTCCTAGAACGGGCCCTGCCTGTAGACTCGCTCCAGCACCTTGTTCAGGTCGGCGATGCGCCGCGTATAGGCGCGCGCCAGGCAGGTGCGGTCGGCGCCGCAGGCCCGTCGCGTCTTCAGCCAGGCCTGCTGATCGTCCTGGATCGCCGCGCGCCCGCCCATGGCCACCAGATGCTGGGCGATGTCGTAGAGCTGGGCCATGCGGACATCCTGGTCATTGAGCTTCAGGGTCGCGCAGATGGTCAGTTCATCCGCCGTCCGCGCCCGCTCGCAGTTGAAGCTGGCCGCCTGGGCGCTCCCCGCCATCAAGGTTGCGGCCAAGGCCAGCAGAGCAAGACGGAACGGCGGGTGCATTCGGGTCTCCGAGGGAAGTCCTGGAGCCAACCTAGGGCGCTCCGTATTGTTCCCCAAGACCTGTCGTGACCTCGGGTCACGCTGTTTCGTCACGATGTTTTGTGGGACAATGCCTTCATGGCCGCCGCAGCCCGCATTGACCCCAAGACCTACTTCCCGCCCGAGCAGTGGGCGCGTCTGGCCGCCCATTCCAACTGGCGCGGCCTGGCGCTCGTCGCCCACGCCTGGATCGTGATCCTGGCGGCCGGGGCCATGGTGGTGATCTGGCCGCTTACCCTGCCACTGGCGGTGATGATCATCGGCGGCCGCCAGCTGGGCCTCGCCATCCTGATGCACGACGCCGCCCACGGCGCCCTGCACAAGAACCTCAAAATCAACGACTTCGCCGGCGAGTGGCTGACCGGCGGAGGCCTCGCCCGCTACCGTCCCTATCACCTGACCCACCATCGCTTCGCCCAGCAGGCGGAGGATCCGGACCTCGGCTTGTCGGCGCCCTTCCCGATCACCCGCCTGTCCCTGCGCCGCAAGCTGGTGCGCGACCTGACTGGCCAGACCTTCTTCAAGCAGCGGTTCGGCGACCTGGTCGCCCGGCTGAAGGCCCGCAAGACCAGCGAGCCGCTGCTGCCGATCCTGACCGAGGAGATCCGCCGCAAGCGCCGCTGGCTGCTGGGGGGCGTGGTGATCACTGCGATCGGCGCCCCCTTCGGCGCCTGGTGGGCCTGGCCGGTGCTGTGGGTCCTGCCCCAGGCCACCTGGTATCCGATGATCACCCGCCTGAGGAACATCGCCGAGCACGCCTGCATCGCCAAGGACGAGCCCGACCCCCTGCGCCACGCCCGGACCACCAAGGCCAACCTACTCGAGCGCGCCCTGCTGGCCCCCTACTATGTGAACTATCACTGCGAACATCACATGTTCATGCACCTGCCCTGCTACCAGCTGCCCCGCGCGCACCGGGCCCTGGCCAAGGCGGGCGTGACCGAGGGCATGCTGATCGAACCCGGCGGCTATCTGAAGGTCTTGTCGCTGGCGGCGGGCAAGGCTGACAGCGCGAGCGTGACAGCCTGAAGTGGCCGCCGGTTCAGGCGCCCGTGACGCGACCAAGCAAACGACCTAGAGGCATTCAGTTTTCGACTTAAAGCCTCTAAGCGGGGGGATGATCGATCCCAGCTTTGAGGGCCGCCGCGCCTTCATCCTCGAAAACACCCGGCTGCAGATCCCGCCCCATACGCCGGAGCTGAAGCTGCATCTCGCCGACGAGATCACCCCGATCTGGAAAATGACCGAGGAGGCCCTGGCCGAGATCGGCCTGCCCCCGCCCTTCTGGGCCTTTGCCTGGGCCGGCGGCCAGGCCCTGGCGCGCTACACCCTGGACAATCCGCAGGTCGTCGCCGGCAAGCGGGTGGTGGACTTCGCCTCCGGCTCCGGGATCGTCGGGATCGCCGCCATGCAGGCCGGTGCGACCCACGTCCTGGCCGCCGACATCGACGGCTTCTGCGGCGCGGCGCTGTCGCTGAACGCCCTAGCCAACGGCGTCAGCGTGGACTTCACCGACGCCAACCTGCTGGATGCCCCGGCCCCCGCCGCCGACGTCATCCTGGCCGGCGACATCTGCTACGAAAAGCCCATGGCCGACGCCGTCATGGCCTGGCTGGCCGACGCCCGGGCGCGCGGGACCACCGTCCTGATCGGCGATCCGGGACGCTCCTATTTCCCGCGCTCGGGCCTCACCAAGCTGGCCGAATACCAGGTGGCCACCACCCGAGAATTGGAGGACCAGGAGGTCAAGAAAACCTCGGTCTGGACTCTCCTGGCCTGAGCTTTTACAAAAGAACAAATACAGAACAGAAAGCGGCGACCGAAATGCGCGAAGACGGCAAGATCGACTATGTGGAGCTGCCGGGCACGGACCTGCCCGCCACCAAGAGCTTCTACGGCCAGGCCTTCGGCTGGACCTTCACCGACTATGGTCCGACCTATGCCGCCTTCGGCGACAGCGGCCTGGACGGCGGTTTCCAGGCCGATCCGGCCGAGGTTCCGGCCGCGCCCCTGGTGGTGATCTTCACCACGGACATCGAGGCCATGCTGGCCAAGGTGAGCGCCGCCGGCGGGACGATCGTCAAGCCGATCTTCAGCTTCCCCGGCGGCCGCCGCTTCCACTTCCGCGACCCCAGCGGGAACGAGTTGGCGGTCTTTACCGAGGATTGAATTGGGTGCCTGGCGCGTGCTGTAATTCCTGACGGATAGCTGGGGGGCTGACGATGCGTGGCGTGGTGTTCGCCGGATTGGTTCTGGCCTTGTTGGCCGGCGGTGTGGCCCAGGCTGCGGAGCGTGTGGGGGCCTTCACCTTGCCGCCGCCGGCTCCCATGCAGGTGCTTGCTCCCGGCGAGGCGAGGCGCGCGGTGAAGCTCGCGCGGGTGGTCATTCAGCTTCCCGACGGTCAGCAGTGGGCCTCCGTACGGTATAGCGAGCTATTCCTGTCTGCCCCACCCTTGGTTTGGAACGCCGGCAAGAGCGAGCTCGAGCCGGGGTCCTTTGCGCGGGTTCTGTCCGACGAATTCCGCGACAGTGGTTTCAGACTTGAGACCGACACCGCTGACCTGTTTGGAACGGGTTCGGCGGCGGACCTCCAAATCGGCGCGCTCATCAGCGACATGAAGGGGCGATTCTGTGTCGGGTGCGGCCTCTTGAAAAGCTACTCGTTGGAGAGCGGCGCCGTTCTGATGACTGTCGAGTGGCAGGTCTATTCGTCCCTGGACCGCAAGATCGTGGCCCGCATCCAGACGGTTGGCGGTTATGAAACCAGCAAATCCCAGACCGGCAATCGGTTACGCATCACCATGGAAGCGTTCCGCGAGAACGCCCGCCAGTTGCTGATCAGTCCTGAGTTCCGGGCGCTGGTCACCGGCGGCCCCACGGCGACCTCCGCACCCGCCCCACCCAAGGGCCCGCAGATTCTGCTGCCGGGGGCGGCATCCACAGCGCCCCGCTCCATCGCCCAGGCGGTCGCGGTCGCGCCCGTCGTGTTCTCCGGCGATGGCATGGGCAGCGGTTTCCTGGTTTCCCGCGACGGTTACGTGATCACCAACCAGCACGTGGTGGGCGCCGCCAAGTTCGTGAAGGTGCGCTGGCCCGACGGGACAGAGGCCCTGGGCGATGTGATCCGCACCGACAGCGCCCGGGACGTGGCGCTGATCAAGACCGACCCGAACGGCCGCACGCCGCTGGGCCTCCACACCGGGATTCCGTCGGTCGGGGACACCGTCTTCGCCATCGGCGCGCCCCTGGAGGAAAAGCTGCAGGGCTCGGTCACCAAGGGCATCGTCTCGGCGTTGCGCACTGAGAAGGGCCAGCGCCTGATTCAGAGCGATGTCTCCATCAATCACGGCAATAGCGGCGGGCCGCTGGTGAACGAGAAGGGCCAGGTGGTGGCGATCGCGGTGTCGGGGATGTTCGAGGGGTCGGCGCCCATGGGCCTGAACTTCTTCATTCCCATCGCCGACGCCCTGACGGCGCTCAACCTGCAACCGGCTCCCTGAGACGAGAATGACGCTCGGTGGCGTTTCCGAGGAAAGTTTCACGCGGGCCCCGACGCCTGAGCCATAGTGCGCGACGTCCAGTCTTGGAGCCCCCATGCGCCGCCGCACCTTCCTCGCCGCCCTCCCCGCCGCCGCCCTGGCCACCCGCGCCCTGGCCGACGCGCGCTCAGACAATCCCAACCGCAACCGCCCCGACGTGCGCGGCGGCGACCGCGTGGACGGCGCCACCTTCGCCAGCCGTAGCGCCGCCTGGGGGGTCCACGGCGCCGCGGCCACCGCCCACCCCCTGGCCAGCCTGGCGGCCATCGAGATCCTCAAGGCCGGGGGGTCGGCGGTGGACGCGGCCATCGCCGCCAATGCGGTGCTGGGGTTTGTCGAGCCCATCGCCTGCGGGATCGGCGGCGACTGCTTCGTCATGCTGTGGGACCCGAAGACCAAGCAGGTCGTGGGCCTCAACGGCTCGGGCCGCAGCCCCAAGGGCCTGTCGTTGGAGACGGTGCGTGCGCGATCGAAGAACGGCCTGATCCCCTCCTACGGCGCGGTCTCGGTCAGTGTGCCGGGCGCCGTCGACGCCTGGTGGGCCCTGCACCAGCGCTACGGCAAGCTGAAGTGGAAGGACCTGTTCAAGGCGGCCATCACGCACTGCGAAGAAGGCGCCCCGGTCACCCAGAACGTCGCCTACTACCTGGAACGCTCCCTCAAGAACTTCACCAGGCCGGGCGCCGGCCTGGAGGAGGTGGAGAACTTCAAGTCGGTCTGGGCGCCCAGCGGCAGGACCCCGGTCGAGGGCGAGGTGTTCCGCAATCCAGGCCTGGCCCGCACCTACGGCCTGATCGCCCAGGACGGCCGCGACGGCTTCTACGAGGGCGAGATCGCCGCCAGCATCGAGCGCTATTTCAAGCGCATCGGCGGCTGGATGACCAAGGCCGACCTGGCCGCGCACCACAGCCGCTGGGACCCGCCGCACAAGGTCAACTATCGCGGCGTGGACGTCTGGGGCCTGTCCCCCAACAGCCAGGGCCTGGCCACCCTGCAAGCCCTGAACATCATGGAGGAATTCGACATCAAGGCGATGGGCTTCCAGTCCGCCGCCGCGATCCACCATGGGGTGGAGGCCAAGCGCCTGGCCTTCGAGGACCGCGCCCGCTACTACGCCGATCCGGACTTCGCCAAGATCCCCACCGAGTGGCTGATCTCCAAGGCCTACGCCAAGGAGCGCGCGAAGTTCATCCGCCCCGATCGCATCCTGACCCCGGTCAATCCGGGCCAGGCGCCCAGCCAAGGCGACACCACCTATTTCACCACCAGCGACGCCGACGGCATGATGGTCTCCATCATCCAGTCCAACTATCGCGGCATGGGTTCAGGGCTGATGCCCGACGGCCTGGGCTTCATGTTCCAGGACCGCGGCGAGCTCTTCGCCCTCACCGACGGCCACCCTAACCTCTACGCGCCCGGCAAGCGGCCCTTCCAGACCATCATCCCCGGCTTTGCGACGAAGGGGGATCAGCCGTGGCTGTCCTTCGGGGTCATGGGCGGCGACATGCAGCCCCAGGGCCAGGCGCAGATCATCTCCAACATGATCGACTTCGGCCTTGGCGTTCAGGAGGCCGGCGACTCGCCCCGCTGGCACCACGGCGGCTCCACCGAACCCACCGGCGAGGCCCAGCAGGGGGTGGGCGTGCTCAACCTGGAAACCGGCGTGCCGGAGGCGACAAAGCAGGCGCTGGCCAAGATCGGCTGGATCATGGCGCCGGAGCCGGGCGGCTATGGCGGCTACCAGGCCATCGAGCGTTGGCCCGGCCGGTATGCCGCGGCGACCGAGATGCGCAAGGACGGGGTGGCGCTGGGCTACTGATGGACCCGCTGTTCTTCGAAACCCCCGCCGACTTTCGCGCCTGGCTGGCCCGGCGCCACGCCAGCGAGACCGAGCTCTCAGTGGGCTTCTACAAGGTCGGCTCGAGCAAGCCCTCCATGACCTGGCCGCAGTCAGTGGACCAGGCGCTCGCCTATGGCTGGATCGACGGGGTGCGCCACCGGATCAACGACGAGGCCTACCGCATCCGCTTCACGCCGCGCAAAGCCACCGGCATCTGGAGCCAGGTCAACCTCAAGCGCTACGCCGAGCTCGACGCCGAGGGTCTGATCGAGCCCGCCGGCCGCGTGGCCTACGAGGCCGGCAAGGCCAGGACCAACCAGTATTCCTATGAGAAGCCCGCTGAGGTCTTCACCCAGGCCGAACTTGCCCAGTTCCAGGCCGACGCCAAGGCCTGGGCGGGCTTCCAGGCCTTTCCCGCCTGGTACCGCAAGGTCGCCGTCCATCGGGTGACCAGCGCCAAGACCCAGCCGACCCGGACCAAGCGCCTGGGCATCCTGATCGAAGCCTCGGCGGAAGACCGCCAACTCGGCTCGCCCACCAAATAGACGGAGGACCCATGACCCCCGACGAGATGCGTGAAATCATTCTGTCGTTTCCCGGCGCAGAGGAGGGCGTGTCCTACGGCGCGCCCGCCTACAAGGTGAACGGCAAGTTCTTCACCCGCCTGCGTCGCGAGGATCAGAGCGTGGTCCTGACCGGGATCAGCATGGACGAGCGCGAGATGCTGATGGAGGCCGAGCCCGCCACCTTCCACATCACCGCGCACTACAAGGACTATCCCAGCGTGCTGGCCCGCATCGAGAGCCTGCACCCTGGATCGTTCCGCAATTTCCTCGACCGCAAGTGGCGGGAGATCGCCCCGAAGAAGTGGGTCAAGGAATTCGACGCCGCGAAGACCTAGAACTCGTCCTCCATCAACGAGCGGAACTGCTCGAAGATTTCCTTGGCCTGTTCCTCGGGCGGCCGCTCGGGCTCGTCATCGGCGGCCTTGGGGGCCGGCGCGCCGCCGGTCAGGCGGGCGGCGACCATGCCGTCCTGAACCAGCAGCAGTTCCTCGCCCTCCTCCAGGCTGGTGAGCAGCTGGGCAAGCTTGGGGGACAGATCGTCGAGGTCGAGACGTTTCATGGCTTTGATTTTACCCCGCTCCCGACGCGCCGCAAAGGGTGACAGACGCAGGGGGCGGCCCTAGCTTCCGGCCAACTGTTTTCGGAGAGCACATGGCCTATCGGTCCCTGCGGGATTTCATCGCCAAGCTGGAAGCCGCCGGCGAACTGGTGCGCGTCGTCGAGCCCGTCTCATCTGTGCTTGAAATGACCGAGATTCAGCGCCGCCTGCTGGCCACCGGCGGACCGGCGGTGCTGTTCGAGAACGTCACCCGAGCCGATGGCGAACCCTCGGGCATGCCCTGCCTGGTCAATCTGTTCGGCACCGTGAAACGGGTGGCCATGGGCGTCACCCTGGACAATCAGGAACGCACCACCGCCGCCGAACTCCGCGAGGTGGGGGAACTGTTGGCCTTCCTGCGCGCGCCCGAACCGCCACGCGGCCTCAAGGACGCCTGGGACATGCTGCCGCTGGCCAAGACCGTGATGTCGATGCGGCCGGCCATCGTGAAGAAGGCGCCGGTGCAGGAGATCGTCTGGACCGGCGATCAGATCGACCTCAACAAGCTGCCGATCCAGACCTGCTGGCCAGGCGAACCGGCCCCCCTGATCACCTGGCCGCTGGTGGTCACCAAGGGCCCGTCGGAGGATCGCGAGGACGACTACAACCTCGGCATCTACCGCATGCAGGTGATCGGCAAGGACAAGACGATCATGCGCTGGCTGGCGCATCGCGGCGGCGCTCAGCATCATCGCCGCTGGAAGGCGGCCGGCAAGCCCGACGCCCTGCCCGCCTGCGTGGTGATCGGCGCCGATCCCGGCACCATCCTGGCCGCCGTGACCCCGGTGCCCGAGACCCTGTCGGAGTATCAGTTCGCCGGCCTGATGCGCGGCGCCAAGGTCGAGCTGGTCCCCGCCAAGACCGTCCCGCTGATGGTCCCGGCCAACGCCGAGATCGTCATCGAAGGCCACGTAATGCTGGACGAATATGCCGATGAGGGCCCCTACGGCGATCACACCGGCTACTACAACTCGGTCGAGCCGTTCCCGGTGTTCAAGGTTTCCGCCATCACCATGCGGAAGAACCCGATCTACCTGACCACCTTCACCGGACGTCCCCCGGACGAGCCCAGCGTGCTGGGGGAGGCGCTGAACGAGGTCTTCATCCCCCTGCTGCGCCAGCAGTTCCCGGAGATTGTGGACTTCTGGCTGCCGCCCGAGGGGTGCTCCTACCGCATCGCCGTGGTCTCGATGAAGAAGGCCTATCCCGGCCACGCCAAGCGCGTGATGATGGGGGTCTGGAGCTACCTTCGGCAGTTCATGTACACCAAGTGGGTGATCGTCGTGGACGACGACATCAACGCGCGGGACTGGAAGGACGTGATGTGGGCGCTGTCGACCCGCATGGATCCGGCCCGGGACATCACCCTCGTCGAGGGCACGCCCATCGACTATCTCGACTTCGCCTCGCCCGAGAGCGGCCTGGGGTCGAAGATCGGCCTGGACGCCACCAACAAATGGCCGCCCGAGACCCATCGGGAGTGGGGCCAAAAGCTTGGCATGGACGAGGCGACGGTGAAGCTCGTCACCGAGAAGTGGTCGAAGCTTGGTCTGCCGGGGGGCGGCGCGCCGGTCAAATAGCGGCGGGGGTTGCCCTTTTCCGGATTTCGACCCCAACTGCCGCCGCTTAGCGGGAAAGTGACACCATGGACGCCGTAACTTCGTTCTCCGGCAACGCCGCCGCCCTCTGGGTCGGCCTGCACATGTTCCTGCTGCTGGTCCTGTCCCTGCTGGTGGTGCGCCAGCGCCAGAAGCACAAGGTGGCGCTCGGCGACGAAGGCATCCCCGAACTGGCCCAGGCGATCCGCGCCTTCGGCAACGCCACCGAATACGTTCCGGCCGCCATGTGCGGGCTCGCGGTCCTGGCCCTGGTGAGCGCGCCGAGCCTGGCCATTCACTTGGCCGGCTTCGTGATGTTTACCGGCCGCTGCCTGCACGCCGTCGGCCTCTCCAACAGCGGCGGGACCTCGTTCCCCCGCGTGATCGGCGTGCTGATGTCCTGGGTGGCCTATGTCTTCATCGGCGTGGCGCTGCTGTTCTACGCCATAGCCTAGGTTTCCACCGGCGCTTGCGCGAGCGTCAGGGCGCGAAGCGTCGCCCGCTCGATCTTGCCCAGGGCGTTGCGCGGAATCTGGCCGATCTGCATCGACTTCAGCGGCCGGCCCAGGGCTGCGGTCATCGACGCCATGAAGGCTGCGGCGTCCAGGTCCGCGGCGCCCACAAAAGCGATCCAGGGCGTATCGATGCCTTGGGCATCGGGGGCGGCGAACATCGCCGCGTCAATGACGCCCGGAAACTCCAACGCCCGCGCCTCCCCGCGGGAGGGCAGCACCTTCGCCCCGCCGATATTCATCAGGTCGTCTGTCCGGCCCAGGATGGTCAGAATGCCGCCGGCCGACAGCACGCCCAGGTCGCGCGGCATGAACCAGCCATCGCGAAAGCAGCTTTCGTCCAGCGTCTCGTCGTCGAGATAACCGTAGATCAGCTCGTCGCTGCGGACGCGGACCTCGCCAACTTCGCCGTGGGGCAGCACCCTGCCGTCCGACCCGATGATCTGCACCTCGGCCCACGGGCGCACGTAGCCGGTGGAGTCCTCCGCCCCGTCGAGCATGTCCATATGACCCTGCGTCACCGCGCCGGTCTCGGTCGAGCCGTAGAGCACCATCACATCGGCGGTCAGCCGGCGACGCGTCTCCTCGGCGAGAACCTTCGACAGGGACCCCCCGACCAGGAAAACCGAGAACCCCGGCTTGGCCTTGAACCCCTCCGGCAAGCTCGACAGCAGGATTTGCAGGTGGAAGGGCGCAAGGGCCACGGTGTCGGCGTCCAGCCGCCGCAGATTTTCCATGATGCCCTTCGCGGGGTCGTGGAAGCAGAGTGTGCCGCCGCCGCCCCAGACGGAGTAGCCCAGGGTGTATCCCGCAATGGACCCCGGCCCCATGATCGACAGCAGCTTGGGGCGCGGGTTCAGGAAAACCTGGGACATCACCGTGTGCATGACACGCAGGTCCATCGACTGGCGGGTCAGCAGGATCTTCTTGTTGGTCCCCGTGGTGCCCGAGGTGGCGACGATCCGCACGCCGTCTGTCTGTTCCCGCACATGGCGGGTCGGGCCGGCTTCAGGCGCGGCGGCCATGGCGTCCAGCCAGGCCTGGTCCACAACCAGCTGCGGCGCCCAGCCGACCGAGGGATCGAGGGCCGCGTCGCAGATGATCATCTCCGCGCCCAGATAGTCCGCGCTGCCCGGGCCCAGGCGGGCTCCGTTCACCGCGGCGGGGATGCAGCCCAGTTCCTCCAACGCAGCCGTGAACACCCAGTGCAGCATGGGGTCGGCGACATTGACCAGCACCCGCTTGCGGGGCCAGAAGCGCCCGTCGTCAAGCACCGTGATGCAACGGCGGATTTGCCGCGCGAACTCCCCATAGGTCAGGGACCTGCTCGGCGTCGCGATGGCGATAGCGTCGGGCCAGCGCACCGCGCCCCACGAAATAAGCTTCTCAAACATGTCGGGGGAACGGGCTCTGACTCGAAAAGGTGTACGAAGGCGGGATCATAGAGCGATACGCCAGGTCATGCTTGATCAACGGCAGGCGCCGCCGCCGCACTTGCCCCCGCGCCCGCGCCCGGCCATATCCACGGGATGGAAGAGACCCTGTTAGCCGATGTCGTCGCCGCCGCCCTTAAGGCCGGCGCGGACGCCGCCGAAGCCGTTGGCGCCGAGCGCGCCGCCCTTGGCATAAATGTCCGTCTGGGCAAGCTGGAAGAGGTGGAGCGCGAGGAGTCGCGCGATCTCGGGCTTCGGGTCTTCGTCGGCAGGCAGCAAGCCACGGTCTCGGGCTCCGACATCTCGGCCGACGCGCGCGCCAAGTTGGTGGAACGCGCCGTCGCCATGGCCCGTTTGGCGCCGGAGGATCCCTATGCCGGCCTCGCCGATTCCAGGCGCCTGGCCCGCGGCCCCCTCCCCGACCTGGACCTGTACGACGGCGCCGAGCCGACCCCCGAGCAGCTCGAGGACCGCGCCCGCGCGGCCGAGGACGCCGGCCGCGCCATGCCGCGCATCAGCAACTCCGACGGCGGCTCGGCCTCAACCTCCTCGGGCCAGTGGCGCCTGGTGACCTCGGGCGGCTTCTCTGGCGTCCACCGCGCGTCCAGCTATTCCATCGGCGTCTCGGTGATCGCCAGCGACGGCGACGAGATGGAAGGGGGCTATGACGGCCGCACCACCCGCTGGCAGGCCGACCTGCCTGCGCCCGAGAGCATCGGCGCAGAGGCCGGCCGCCGGGGCGCCGCCCGCCTGGGCGCGCGAAAAATTTCTTCGACCACCGCCCCGGTGATCTTTGAGAACCGCCTGGCCATGTCGTTGATCGGGCCCCTGATCGGAGCCATCTCCGGCCCCTCCATCGCGCGGGGCAACTCCTTCCTGAAGGACAAGCTGGGCCAGCAGATCTTCTCCAAGGGGATCAATGTCACCGACGACCCGCACAAGGTGCGTGGTCTGGGCTCCTCCCCCTTCGACGATGAGGGCGTGGCCAACAGGGCCTGGAGCATCATCGACGACGGGATGCTGACCACCTGGCTGATGAACTCGTCTTCTGCGCGCCAGTTGGGCCTGGAGACCACGGGCCATGCCTCGCGCGGCCTTGCGGGCCCCCCCGGTGTCTCCACGACCAATCTGACCCTGCTGCCCGGAACCAAGACCCAGGCCGAACTGATGGCCGACGCCGGGACCGGTGTGCTGATCACCTCGATGTTCGGCCCGTCGCTGAACGCCAACACTGGCGACTGGTCGGTCGGCTGCGCCGGCTTCTGGTTCGAAGGTGGCGTGCTGGCCTACCCGGTGGCCGAGATCACCGTGGCCGGCAACCTGATCGACATCTATGCCCGCCTGATCCCCGGATCGGACCTGGAGTTCCGGGGCTCGGCCAATGCGCCGTCGATCCTCGTGGACGGATTGGCCATAGCCGGGAAATGACCGATGCGGGCGCCGATCTCGACCTGATCGTCGCCGCGGCCCTGGAGGCCGGCCAGCTCGCCGTGCGGATGCGCGACGAGGGCCTGACCGTCGAGATCAAGCCCGACAGGACCCAGGTCACCAACGCCGACCTGGCCACCGACGCCATGCTGACCCGACGCCTGCGCGCTGCCCGGCCCGACTATGGGTGGCTGTCGGAGGAAACCGCCGACAACGCCGAGCGCCTGTCCAACCGCCGACTGTTCGTGGTGGACCCCATCGACGGCACCCGCGCCTTCATCCGCGATCGTCCCTGGTGGGGCGTTTCCATCGCCGTGGTGGAGGACGGCCTGCCCATCGCCGGCGTGGTCTTCGCCCCGGACGTTGAGGAGACCTACACCGCCATCGCCGGCCAGGGGGCCCTCCTGAACGGCGAACCCATCCGCGCCAGCGACTGCGACCTGGTGCACGGCTGCGGGATGATCGGCGACCAGCGGATGTTCGAGCATCCCTCCTGGCCGCAACCCTGGCCCGCCATGCGGATCGAGGCGCGCAACTCCACCGCCTATCGCATGTGCCTGGTGGCGGCGGGGACCTTCGACGCGGCCATCGCCATTGTCGCCAAGAGCGACTGGGACCTGGCCGCCGCCGACCTGATCGCCCGCGAGGCCGGCGCCTATTGCGGCGATCACCTGGGCCGGCCCTTCGCCTACAACCAGGCCAATCCGTCGCAGCCGAGCCTTGTCTGCGCGGCGCCACGCTTGGCGCCATTGATCCTTAACCGTGTCGGGCATATCGCCTTGAGGAGTTGATTCACTTCGGAAACCTCAGCCATGCCCGACAAGCAGCTCCTGCACCTCGTCATCGGCGGCGAACTTGAAGACCTCGAGCACAACACCTTCCGCGACCTAACCAAGGTCGACCTGGTGGGGGCATACGCCAGCCACGCCGAGGCGGTCGCCGCCTGGCGCACCAAGGCGCAGTCGACGGTGGACAACGCCCTGATGCGCTACTTCATCATCCACGCGCACAAGCTGCTCGACCCCGACAAGGACGACCACCAGCACTAGGCTGTCGGCCGCCAGCGGTAGTGGCCGACCGGCTTGAGCTGCCACAGGTCGGCGAGGCTCTCGTCTCGCGCGCCCTGGCCGATGTTGTGGACCACGCGGGGTTTGTCACCGCCGGTCACGACGATCCCCACATGCGGCCGATCGCCGATCGACAGCCGCCAGGTGAGGATGTCGCCCGCCGCCAGCGGGCCGGGGACGCCCTGGCCGAACGCCGGCCCCCTGGCGCGCCAGACCTGGGCGCCGATCCGCGCCCAATAGGTCTCCAGGTTCAGGACCCGGCGGTGATCGATATGGGTGTCGGGCTTGGCGAGGCGCCAGGCCTGGGGATAGGCGCCGAAATGGCGCGTCATGTCCTCGTGGATCAGCCGCTGCAGGTCCGCCTTCCAGGCGTCGCGCGCCGCCCGGATCACCACGTCGCAGCAGACGCCAGTGGTCCGCGGGACATCGCCGCCGGGATAGGCCAGGCGCACATAGGCCGGATCGTAATCGGTGGTGACGCCCACCTGGGCGCGGGCGGCGCGGGCCAGGACGTCGCCTGGACTGCCCGCCGCCAGGGCCCAGGCCGGCGCGGCCATCAGGCCTCCGATCAGGGCGCGGCGTGTGGACATGGACCTACTCCCGTTTGAGCAGGCCCTCGGTGAGCAGCCGGCCCCACATCTGGCTGCGGAAATCGGCCTTTATTTTGGCCTCGTCGTAGGCGGGACTGTCGACCCATTCCAGGAAGGTCTGGCCGGCCGGTTCGCCCTCCGCCAGGTAGCGCTCGAAGGTGTAGTCCAGCACCCCGGTCTTGCCCTGTTTGATGTGCAGGTACTTCAGGGAGAGCTGCTCCAGAGCCTCCCGGATCGTCTTGCCCTGCCGGAAGTGCATGTAGAAGACGCTCATGATCCCCGCCCGGTCCGCGCCCGACTTGCAGTGCATCAGGGCCGGGTATTCGATGGTCTCGAACAGCGCCTTGGCGCCGTGGACCCGGGCGCGGCTGGGGACCTCGCGGCTGGTGATGGTGAAGTCCACCATGGTCAGGCCCAGGCGCTGGCAGGCGTCCTTTTCCAGGGCGTGGAAGCTGGCGTCGAACCCGCCGCGCAGGTTGATGATGGTCTTGACCCCACGGCGCTTCCACTCGGCGAGCTGGAAGGGCCAGGGCTGGTTGGTGCGCACCAGCTCATCGCTGATCCAGTGGGCGTTGGAGAAGCCCAGCCGCAGATAGGCGTGGTCGTTCCAAAGGTAGTTCAGGGTCGTGGAAAACCGCCCGCCGGGCGTGGAGAGATCGAAATCGGCCAAGGGGGGCTCCGAGGTGTTGCGCCCCTAACTAGGACGTGACGCCGCCAAACGGAAGCGCGGCGGCGCGTCCCAGCTATTGCAGCAGGGTGAGCGTGTTGCCGGCCGGGTCCTTGAAGTGGGCCAAGGTTCCACCCCATGGCATCTTCTCCGGCGGCCCCAGGAAGGCTACGCCCCTGGCGCTCAGAGCCTCATAGGTCGCCTGGATGTCGTCCACCTGGATCGAGGCCCCGACGAAGCGGCCCACCAGGGTCTCGCCCTCGTGGCTCCCATCGTCGCGCTCGACGATCAGGTCGATCCCAAGGTCGTAGCCGACGGCCATTTCCATGTCCCACTTGGCCGTCAGACTTAGGGTCTCCCCATAGAATCGCTTGGCGGCGGCTATGTCATCGACCCAGATCCGCAGTCCGTAGATCTTCATGTGGCGCACTCCCTCCACCAGGCGGCGTCGCATCCTAGCGCATCGCCGGAAGCTTGACTTCCCGCCCCTGACAGCCGACCCCAGGACGATGACCGGCCCCACCACCGAGCCCGAGCTTTCGGCCCGCGCCCTGATCGCGCGGATCGCCGGGGTCTATATGCGGCCCCGCTGGAAGGCCTGGTCCTGCGCCATGTTGGCGGCGATCGCCGTGGCGTTCCTGTCGGCCAAGCTGGTGCAGATCTTCGAGCCGGCCATCAACGACCTGCTGGTGAACCACAAGCCCGGCGCCCTGGTGATGGTGCCCCTGACCATTGGCGCCCTGGCCATCGGCCGGGCGCTGGCCCAGGTGATCCAGGCCTCCCTGGTCAACCAGATCGGCAACGCCGTGGTCGGCGATGTCCAGGTGCAGCTGTTCGGCAAGCTGGTCCGCGCCGACCTGGCTCACCTGCGCACCCAGCATTCCGGCGCCTATGTCTCCTCGGTGCTCTACGACGCCAGCCTGATCCGCGAGGCGGCGACCTCGGGCGTCATCAACTACACCCAGCATGCCCTGACGGTGATCGGCGCGGTGACGGTGATGGTGTCCAACGACCTGCTGCTGTCCCTGACCCTGGTGGCCGCCGCGCCGATCACCGGCTTCATCATGCGACGGTTCTCCAAGAAGACCACCAAGGCCGCCAAGGGCGCCATGGCCGAGACCTCCGCGCTCTCCACCGCGATCATGGAGAGCCTCGACGGGGTCCGGGTGGTGAAGATCGAGAACCGCGAGTCCTATGAAGAGGCGCGCGTCGCCGAGGTGGTGCAGCGCCGCCAGAAGCACCTGGTGAAGGGCGCCAACGCCCGGGCCCGCGCCGCACCGGCCACCGAACTGGTGATGACCCTGATCACCGCCGCCGTCATCGCCTATGCCGGCTGGCGCTCGCAGTCGGGCGCCATGAACGTCGGCGCCTTCATGGCCTTCATCCTGGCCCTGGGCCTGGCTTCCCAGTCCCTGCGCCAGCTCTCCAACCTGGCCACTGTGATGGCCGAGGGCATGAGCGCCGCGCGCCGCCTGTTCGCCGCCCTGGACGTGGAGCCAGAGGTCCGCGAGCAGCCGGGCGCCGCCCCCCTGGCCCACGGCGAGACCACCATCGCTTTCGAGGAGGTCAGCTTCGCCTATGCCGGCGGACCGGCCACCTTGCGCGACGTGACCGTGGAGGTCCGCCGGGGCGAGACTGTCGCCCTGGTGGGCCCGTCGGGCGGCGGCAAGACCACGATCCTGAACCTGATCCCACGCTTCTATGACGCCACCGCCGGCCGGGTGACCATCGACGGCGTGGACATCCGCCTGGTCACGCTCGCGTCCCTGCGCGCCCAGATCGCGCTGGTCACGCAGGAGCCCTTCCTGTTTGACGATACCATCCGCGCCAACATCGCCTATGCCCGGCCCGACGCCAGCCAGGACGAGATCGAGACCGCCGCCAGGGCCGCCGCGGCCCACGATTTCATCCTGTCCCTGCCCGCCGGCTACGAGACCCTGGTGGGCGAGGCCGGCGCACGCCTGTCTGGCGGTCAGCGGCAGCGGATCGCCATCGCCCGCGCCTTCCTGAAGGACGCCCCCATCCTGCTGCTGGACGAGGCCACCAGCGCGCTCGACACCGAGAGCGAGGCCCAGGTCCAGGCCGCGCTGGCCCGCCTGATGACCGGCCGCACCACCATCCTGATCGCTCACCGCCTGTCGACCGTGCGCGGCGCCGACCGCATCTATGTGATCGACAAGGGCCAGGTGGTGGAGACCGGAAACCACGACTCGCTGATCAAGAAGCGCGGCCTCTATGCCCGGCTGGCCCGCAGCCAGGACCTTGAGGCCGAGACCGCCGCGTGAAGAAGTTCATCCGCCGTCCGGCCGTGCAGGCCTTCCTGGGCTGGATCCTGGCCGGATATATGAGCCTGATCCGCCATAGCGTCCGCTGGCGGCACGAGGGCCTGGAGGGCGCCGACGCCGTGCTCACCGCCGAGCCGGGGGTGATCGCCCTGCTCTGGCACGGTCGCATCCCGGTGGCGCTTACCGTCGCGCCGATCCTGAAACAGACCAAGCTCGCCCACTGCCTGGTGTCGCCCTCGGCCGACGGCGAATTCTTCGCCCAGGCCATGGCCCACAACGGCTTCCCGTCGATCCGCGCCTCCTCCGCCAAGAAGGGTGACTCGGCCAAGGCCCGCGCCGTGGTGGCCGCCTTCCGCGAGGCCATGGCCTGGGTGAAAGGCGGCGGGGTGCTGATCGTCACGCCGGACGGCCCGCGGGGGCCCAACGAGGTGATGGCCCCCGGGGCCCTGCAGATCGCCAAGCGGACCGGCGCGCCGGTGCTGCTGGTGGGCCTGGCCGCCTCCCCCGCCAAGCGGCTGGGAAGCTGGGATACCGCCATGGTCGCCGCGCCCTTCGGCAGGGGCTCGGCGATCTGGGAAGGCCCCTACTACGTCCCCGCCGACGCCGATGACGCCGCCATCGAGGCCCTGACTGCAGACTGGGCCGCCAGGCTGTCGGCGGCGACCCGCAAGGCCGAAGGACGGGTAGCGGCGGATTGATCCGGCGCGCCCACGGTGAGACATAGGGTCATGGCCCATCACGATCACGCCCACCACGACCATGATCATGATCACCACGATCACGGCGGGCACGGCCACGCCCACGGTGGCCATGGGCACAGCCATGCGCCGAAGGATTTCGGCCGCGCCTTCGCCATCGGGGTGGCGCTGAATTTCGCGTTTGTCCTGGCTGAGGTGGCGGCGGGTCTTTGGTCCGGGTCGCTGGCCCTGCTGGCCGACGCCGGCCACAACCTCTCCGATGTGTTGAGCCTGCTACTGGCCTGGGGCGCCACGATACTGGCCCGCCGGGCGCCCAGCGCCAACCGCACCTACGGCCTGCGCAAGGCCACCATCCTGGCCTCGCTGGCCAACGCCGTCCTGCTGCTGGTGGCGGTGGGGGTGATCGTCTCTGAGGCTGTGCGCCGTTTCGCCGAGCCCACCGATGTCGCCACCGCCCCGGTGATGATCGTCGCGGCCATCGGGGTGGTGATCAATACCGCCACCGCCCTGATGTTCATGCGCGGTCACGACGACCTCAACGTACGCGGCGCCTTCCTGCACATGGCCAGTGACGCCGCCGTCAGCCTGGCCGTGGTGGTCGGCGCCGGGCTGATGGCCATCACCAGTTTCGGCTGGATCGACCCCGCGCTCAGCCTGGTCATCGCCCTCGTCATCGTCCTGGGGACCTGGAGCCTGTTGAAGGACTCCGTGAACCTGGCCCTCGACGCCGCGCCCAGGGGGATCGACGTGGGCGAGGTGCGGGGCTGGCTCAACGCCCTGCCCGGCGTCACCGATGTCCACGACCTGCACGTCTGGGCCATGAGCACCACCGAGACGGCCATGACCGCCCACGTGACCCGGCCCGACAATCCGGACTGCGACGCCTTCCTGCATGCCGCATGCGAGGGCCTGGAGAGAAGGTTCAAGATCGGCCATTGCACCCTGCAGGTGGAGACCGGCGGGGCGGAGGTCTGCCGGCTCTCGCCCGCGGAAGCCGTGTGAGACGCCCGCTCTCTCTCAAGCTCTACGCCTCCACCCTCGGTCTTCTGGAGCCGCTCGCCCGGCCCCTGCTGGAGCGTCGCGTAAAGGCGGGCAAGGAAGACCCCGCGCGGTTGGATGAGCGCCTGGGCCGTTCCACCGTCCCCCGCCCCGAAGGCGCGCTCGTCTGGCTGCACGGGGTCAGCGTCGGCGAGAGCATGTCCCTGCTGCCCCTGGTCGGCGCCCTGAAGACCCGGCGGCCCGACCTGGCCCTGATCGTCACCTCGGGCACCCGCACCTCCGCCGACCTGTTGGCCCGGCGTCTGCCCGAGGGCGTTATCCACCAGTACGCTCCGTTGGATGCGCCGGGCTCCGTGACCCGGTTCCTGAACCACTGGGAACCCGACCTCGGCGTCCTGGTCGAGAGCGAACTCTGGCCCAACCTGATCCTCGGCGCCCATGAGCGCGGGGTGAAGCTGGCTCTCCTGTCGGCGCGGATGACGGAGGGCAGCGCCCGGGGCTGGTCGCGCGTGCCCGCCGCCGCCAAGGTCGTACTGGACGCCTTTGACTTGATCCTGCCGCAAGAGGCGGGAACCCAGGCGCGGCTGAGCAGCCTCGGCGCCCGTACCGGCCCTCTGCTGAATCTGAAGACGGTCGGCGAGTCCCTGCCCTTCGATGCCCTGGAGTTGGCGCGGTTGAGAACTGCTGTCGGCGGGCGCCGCGTGGTACTAGCCGCCAACACCCATCCCGGCGAGGACGAGATCGTCATCGAGGGCTTCCGGCGGGCCGGCCTCACCGACACCCTGCTGGTGATCGCGCCCCGCCATCCGGCGCGCGGCGCGGCGGTTGCGGACCTGCTGAGCGGCTTCACCGTCGCCCGCCGCGCGGCCAACCAGCCTCTGACCCCGAGGACCACCGCCTATGTCGCCGACACCCTGGGCGAGATGGGCCTGCTCTACAGCCTGGCCGACGTGGTGGTGATGGGCGGCGGCTTCCTGCCGGGGATCGGCGGCCACAATCCGCTGGAGCCGGCCCGCCTGGAGCGTCCGATCCTCACCGGGCCGCATACGTTCAACGCCACCGCCCTCTACGCCGATCTGTTTGCCGACGCGGCCGCCATTGAAGCGGCTGACAGCGCGGCCCTCGCCCGCCACCTGAAGGGGCTGAACGACTATCCTCACATCGGCCGCCGCATGGGGGAGGCCGCCCTCGCCTACGCTCAGCGGCAAGGTGGCGCCCTGGACCAGGCGATGGCTCTGCTCGAACCCCTGCTGCCCCGATGAAGTTGTCGACGCCCCGCTGGTGGTATGTCCGCGATGGCGCGCCGGCGCCGGTATCGCGCGCCCTGCTGACGCCAATCTCCTGGATCTGGGCGGCCGTGACGGCGCGGAGGATCGCCCACACAGTCCCCATTGATCCTGGGGTGCCGGTGATCTGCGTCGGCAATCTCACCGCGGGCGGCACGGGCAAGACCCCGGTGGTGCGCGAACTTCTGAAGCGCCTGCGCGCGCGACATGTCGACGCCCACGGTCTCTCGAAAGGCTATGGCGGCTCGCTCGCAGGACCCATCCAGGTCGACCCCGCCAGGCACACCGCCGCCGAGGTGGGGGACGAGCCGCTGATGCTGGCCGCCGACGCGCCGATCTGGATTTCCCGCGACCGGGCCAAGGGCGCGCTGGCCGCCGGCTGGGCCGGGGCCCAGGCCCTGGTGATGGACGACGGCCACCAGAACCCCTCGGTGCGGAAGACCCTGTCCCTGGTGGTGGTGGACGGCGAGACGCGGAACGGCGAGTGGCCGCTGGGGGACGGATCGGTGTTTCCCGCCGGCCCCCTGCGCGAGCCCCTGGACGTAGGCCTCGCCCGCGCCGACGCGGTGATCCTGATGATGCCGTCCGACCTCGACGCACCCGATCCGGAACTGGTGGCCCTGTTCCCCGGCAAACCCGTTCTGGTCGCCCGGCTCGCACCCGTGGCTCCGCCGCCCTCAGGGCCACAGGTGGGCTTCGCCGGGGTCGGCAAGCCGTGGAAGGTGGAGCGGTCGCTGCAGGCGGCCGGCTGCGACCTGAAGGACTTCGCGCCCTTCCCTGACCACATGGCCTATGACGAGGCGACCCTTCAGGCCCTGGCCGACCGGGCCGCGGACTTCGGCGCCGGCCTGGTGACCACCGAGAAGGATTGGGCGCGCCTCCCCGCCGCATGGCGTGCGCGCATCACCGCCTGGCCTGTAGCGGCGGCCTTCGAGGACGATACCGCCCTCGAAGCGCTGCTCGACCTAGCGCTTAGACCTTAGCGCCGGCCTTCTGGGCATAGGCCCAGCTGGCCTTGGCCAGTTGCGGCACGCGCAGGGCCATGGCGGCGGCCTGCGGGCTGTTGGCCGTGCCGTCGCGGGCCCGGCCCACGATCCCCTGACAGATCCCGGCCAGCCGGAACATATTGTAGGAGAAGAACCAGTTGAGGTCGTGCAGGGCCTCCCGGTTGGTCAGCCGGCAGTACTCGGCGACGTACTCGTCCAGGGTCGGAATGCCATGGGCCTTGAGGTCAGGGATGGCCGAGATGCCGCCATTGACCCAGTTCATCAGCAGGTAGGTGAAGTCGGCCAGGGGTTCGCCCAGGGTGGAGAGCTCCCAGTCCAGCACCGCCACCACGCGCGGCTCGGTGGCGTGCAGCACCATGTTGTCCAGCCGGTAGTCGCCGTGGACGACGGAGGTGCGCTCCTGCTCGGGCAGGCTCTCGGGCAGCCACTTGATCAGCCGCTCCATCTCCTCGATGTGTTCGGTCTCGCTGGCCTTGTACTGCTTGGTCCAGCGATCGACCTGACGGCCCATATAGTTGCCGGGCCGGCCATAGTCGCCCAGTCCGATGGCCTCATGGTCGGTGTTGTGCAGGTCAGCCAGGGTCTTGAGCTTGGCCATGTAGATGGCGTGGCGCTCGGCCGGCTCGTACTGCGGCAGGCTCTGATCCCAGAGGATGCGGCCCTCCACCATGTCCATCACGTAGAACATGGTGCCGATGACGCTGTCGTCGGTGCAGAGTCCCCAGGACTTGGCCACCGGGAAGCCGGTGGTGTGCAGGGCGGTGATCACCTTGTATTCGCGGTCCACCGCGTGTGCCGAGGGCAGCAGCTTGCCCGGCGGCTTGCGGCGCAGGACGTATTTCTTGTTCGGGGTCACCAGCTGGTAGGTCGGGTTCGACTGCCCGCCCTTGAATTGGCGGACTTCGAGGGGACCGGAATAGCCCTCGACATTGGCTTCCATCCAGGCGGCCAGGGCGGCTTCGTCGAACTTGTGGCTCTCCACAACCTCTTTGGTGCCGGTGTTGAGCTGCTCGCGCGCCTGTTCGGTGACTTCGGCCATGGGCGTTCCCCTTGTTCTCTTACGCGTGTTTGAAAACACCATACCGACCCCCCTGCCCTCACGGCAAGGCAAGAGGCGATCTTCGTACCGGAACTTCGAAAATTCAGGTGGGCTTGCCGAGCGCTCGCCAGCCGATGTCGCGCCGGTGGAAGCCGCCGGGCAGATCGATCTTCGCCACCGCCGCATAGGCCTTGTCGCGCGCCGCCTGCAGGGTCGCGCCCCGGGCGCAGACGTTCAGCACCCGGCCGCCGCTGGCGCGCAGAGTTCCGTCGGCGTCGCGGGTGGTTCCGGCATGGAAGACCATCACGTCCGGGCCGAAGTCCTGCTCGGCGCCCATGATGGCGGCGCCGGTCTTCGGCGCGTCGGGATAGCCCTCGGCGGCGATCACAACGCAGACGGCGGCCTCGTCGCGCCAAACCGGCGGCGGCATCTGATCCAGCGTCCCGGTGGCGCAGGCCAGCAGGTAGGGGATCAGGTCGCTTTCCAGCCTCAGCATCAACACCTGGCATTCAGGATCGCCGAAACGGACGTTGAACTCCACCAGCTTGGGACCGTCAGCGGTCGCCATCAGCTCGACGAACAATACGCCGCGATAGGGCGCGCCCTCCGCCGCGATGCCATTGAAGGCCCGCTCGGCCAGCAGCTCGCGGGTCAGGTCCATCAGTTCGTCGGTGAAGACTGGGGCGGGCGAATAGGTGCCCATGCCGCCGGTGTTGGGGCCTTGCTCGTTGTCATAGGCGCGCTTGTGGTCCTGCACCCCACCGAACAGGATTGAGGTCTTGCCGTCGCAGAGCGCGAACAGTGAGCCGATCTCCCCCACCAGGAACTCCTCGATCACCACCCGCGCCCCGGCCGTGCCGAACCGGCCGCCCAGGGTGTCGTCGATGGCGGCCTCGGCGGTCGCGCGGTCCTCGGCGATAACCACGCCCTTGCCGGCCGCCAAGCCGTCGGCCTTGATTACATAGGGCGGCCTGAAGCGGTCGAGGGCGGCCTTGGCGGCGGCGGCGTCGTCAAAGACGCCATAGGCCGAGGTCGGCAGGTCATGGCGGTCACAGAAGGCCTTGGTGAAGGCTTTAGAGCTTTCCAGTTGCCCGGCGAATGCGGTCGGCCCGAAGCACGAGATGGAGACCTCGGCCAAGGCGTCGGCCAGCCCCGCCTCGACGGCGGTCTCGGGTCCGATCACCACCAGATCGGCCGTGATCTCCTGGGCCAGGGCCACGAGGGCCGGAACGTCGGTCGCCTTAATGGCCCTCAGCTCGCCCAGAGCGGCCATGCCCGGATTGCCGGGCGCGATCACCAGGCGCCCGAGGAGCGGCGAGGCCGCGATCTTCCAGGCCAGGGCGTGTTCACGCCCGCCGGAACCGACGAGGAGGATGTTCATGACCCGCGCTTTCGCCCGACAGGCCACCCCGGTCAAGCCGCCAGGGCTTGTCCCGGCGCACCCGGTTGTGATCTTAGGTCCGCAAGCCCCCGGCGGGCGCTTTCCAGCGGACGATCGATGCCCACCAACCTACGCGACTATCTTGCCACCACCGAGGCTGAGCCCGCCCTGAGCGACCTGATCGTCACGGTGGTCGAGACCTGCAGCGAGATCAGCGCCCTGGTCCGCCGCGGTGCGCTCGGCGAGGTCCTGGGGGCGCTGGAAAGCGAGAACGTCCAGGGTGAAGTGCAGAAGAAGCTCGATGTCATCTCCAACGACATGCTGCTGCAGCGCTGCGCCGCGTCACCGGCCCTGGTGGCGATGGCCTCGGAGGAGATGGACGACATCCACCCCGTCCGCGCAGCGGGCCCCAAGGGCGGCTACCTGCTGCTGTTCGACCCCCTGGACGGGTCCAGCAATATCGACGTCAACGTCTCCATCGGCACCATCTTCTCAGTCCTGCCCGCCCCGAAGGCCGACATGCCGCGTCCCGCGGTGCTCGCAGACTTCCTTCAGAAGGGTCGCGCCCAGGTCGCCGCCGGCTATGTGGTCTATGGCCCGCAGACGACCCTGGTCCTGACCTTGGGCGAGGGCGTCAACGCCTTCACCCTCGACCCCGACACGGGTGACTGGCTGCAGACCGGCGCCGCAATCACCATTCCGGCCGAGACCAAGGAATACGCCATCAACGCCTCGAACATGCGCCACTGGGCGCCGGCGGTGCGTGGCTATGTCGAGACCTGCCTGGCGGGCGAGACCGGCCCCCGGGGCAAGAACTTCAACATGCGCTGGATCGCCTCCATGGTGGCCGACGTCCACCGCATCATGATGCGCGGCGGCGTCTTCCTCTATCCTTGGGACAAGCGCGAGCCGGACCGGGCGGGCAAGCTGCGCCTGATGTACGAGGCAAACCCCATGTCCCTGCTGGTGGAACAGGCCGGCGGCGCGGCCTTCGACGGCCGCGGCCCGATCCTCGACGCCGAGGTCACCGACCTGCACCAGCGCATCTCGGTGATGCTGGGATCACGCGCCGAGGTGGCGCACATTGAGCGCCTGCACCAGGGCGCCTAGGTGTCCATGTCCAGGGAGTAGCCCGCCGAGCGCACCGTGCGGATCGGGTCGGCTTCGGCCTCGTCGCGGTTCAGGGCCTTGCGCAGGCGTCCGATGTGGACGTCCACCGTGCGGGCCTCGACATAGACGTCGGAGCCCCAGACGGCGTCCAGCAGTTGCTCGCGGGAGAAGACGCGGCCCGGGTGCTGCATCAGGTAGTCCAGCAGGCGGAACTCGGTGGGGCCCAGGTGGATCTCCGAGCCCGCGCGCTTCACCCGGTGGGCGACGCGGTCAATCACCAGGTCGCCGATGTGCACCCGATCCTCGGCCAGGCCCGGCCGGATGCGGCGCAGGACGGCGCGGATGCGGGCCGACAGCTCGCTCATGGCGAAGGGCTTGATGATGTAGTCGTCGGCGCCGGTGTCCAGGCCGCGGATGCGGTCGCTCTCCTCGCCGCGCGCGGTCAGCATGATGATCGGTATGTTGCGGGTCTCACTGCGCTGGCGAAGCCTGCGGCAGACCTCGATCCCCGAGACCTTGGGCAGCATCCAGTCCAGCACCACCAGGTCGGGCAGGCGCTCGCTGACCTGGGTCAGGGCTTCCTCGCCGTCCATGGCCACGGCCACGTCGTAGCCTTCCTTCTCAAGATTGTACTGGAGGAGGGTCGACAGGGCGTCCTCGTCCTCCACCACCAGGATGTGGGGAATCATGCTCATACCTCCCGCGCCAGGGCGTCGGTCTTGGGCCGCGCCGATCCGATCGTCTCGGCCCCGGTGATCTCGTAGTGGATGATCTCGGCGATGTTGGTGGCGTGGTCGCCGATCCGTTCCAGGTTCTTGGCCACGAACAGCATGTGGGCGCAGGCGGTGATCGTGCGCGGATCGCCCATCATGTAGGTCAGCAGCTCGCGGAACAGGCTGTTGTAGTGCTCGTCCACCTCGTCGTCGCGGGACCAGACCGCCAGCGCCCGGTCGAGGTCCGAGGCGGTATAGGCGTCCAGCACGTCCTTCAGCCGGCCCAGGACCAGCTTGCCCATCCGCTCGATGGAGCGGGTGAGCGGGGTCAGCGGCTCGGCTTCGGTCAGCACCAGGGTGCGCTTGGCGATATTCTTGGCCAGGTCCCCGCAGCGCTCCAGGTTCATGGCGATCTTCATCGCCGCCACCGTCTTGCGCAGGTCGTTGGCCATGGGTTGGCGCAGGGCGATCAGGCGGATGGCCTTGCGCTCGATGTCGGCCTCCAGGACATCCAGCCGCTCGTCACGGCCGACCACGGCCTCGGCGAGCGCGGTGTCGCGGCGGACCACGGCGTCGATGCCGTCGCCGACCTGGGCCTCGGTAAGGCCGCCCATCCGGGCGCACTCGGCGGTGAGCGTGTTCAGCTCGTCTTCGTAGGATTTGACGATGTGCTCGTTCATGTCGAACTCCCTAACCGAACCGGCCGGTGATGTAGTCCTGGGTGCGGCTGTCCCGCGGGTTGGTGAAGATTTCGCCGGTGGGACCGGCCTCCACCAGCTTGCCCAGGTGGAAGAAGGCGGTCTTCTGCGACACCCGCGCGGCCTGGGCCATGGAGTGGGTGACGATGACGATGCAGTACTGGTTGCGCAGCTCGTCGATCAGTTCCTCGATCCGCGCTGTGGCGATCGGGTCCAGCGCCGAGCAGGGCTCGTCCATCAGGATGACCTCAGGCGAGACGGCGATGGCGCGGGCGATCACCAGGCGCTGCTGCTGGCCGCCGGAGAGGCCCGTGCCAGGCTGGTGAAGCCGGTCGGCCACCTCGCCCCACAGGCCCGCGCGCTTCAGCGAGGATTCCACCACCGCTTCCAGCTCGGCCTTGCTGCTGGTCAGGCCATGGATGCGGGCGCCGTAGGCCACGTTCTCGAAAATGGTCTTGGGGAAGGGGTTCGGCTTCTGGAACACCATGCCGACCCGGGCGCGCAGGATGACCGGGTCGATGGCCTTGTCGTTGACGTCCTCCCCGTCCAACTCGATCCGGCCGCGCACGGTGGCGCCGGGGATGGTGTCGTTCATCCGGTTGATGCAGCGCAGGAAGGTGGACTTGCCGCAACCGGAGGGGCCGATCAGGGCGGTGACCGCCTTCTCCGGGACGTCCAGGGAGACATCGAACAGGGCCTGTTTGTCGCCGTAGAAGACGTTGACGTCGCGGGCGCGGATCTTGATCGCGTGCTGCGGTCCGCCGGTGTGGGCGCGGTCTACGGCGATTTGGACGGGCGCCGAGCCGCGGGCCTGGCTGTCGTCACGCTGAGCGGGCATGGGGGACCTTGGGGTTTGACGCGGGATCATCGGACTACCACCGGCGTTCGAAGCGACGGCGAAGCAGGATCGCGGCCAGGTTCATTACGATCATGAAGGCGAGAAGCACCAGGATCGCCGCGGCCGTGCGCTCGTGGAAGGCGCGCTCCGAGGCGTTTTCCCAGATGAAGACCTGGACGGGCAGGACGGTGGCCGCCCCGGTGAAGCCCTCGGGAACCCCGGGGACGAAGGAGATCATGCCGATCATCAGCAGGGGCGCGGTCTCGCCAAGGGCGTGAGCCAGCGAGAGGATCGCCCCGGTCATGACGCCTGGCATGGCCAGGGGCAGGACGTGGTGGAACACCGTCTGGGTGCGCGACGCGCCGACGCCGAGGGCAGCTTCACGGATCGAAGGGGGCACCGCCTTGAGCGCCGAGCGTGTGGCGATGATCACGGTCGGCAGGGCCATCAGGGCCAGGACCAATCCCCCCACCAGGGGCGAGGACCTGGGCACGTGCAGCCAGTTGATGAACACCGCCAGGCCCAGCAGGCCGTAGACGATGGAGGGCACCGCGGCGAGATTGTTGATGTTGACCTCGATCAGGTCGGTCCAGCGGTTCTTGGGCGCGAACTCTTCCAGATAGGTCGCCGCGAGCACCCCGATAGGCACGGCGAGGACGGCGGTGACCAGCAGCATCATGGCCGAGCCGACCACCGCGCCGAGCACGCCAGCCTGTTCCGGTTCGGTGGAGTCCGACTTGGTGAGGAAGCCCACATTGAAGCCCTTCGACACCGCGCCGGAGGCCTGCATCTTGTCGAGCCAATTGAGCTGCCGATCATCGAGCTTGCGTTCGTCCTGCGGCGTCGAGCGCTTCAGCTCCCCCTTGTAGTAGAGGGCCGCGTCGGCCTTGACCGGGCCTGTCAGAGTCACCTGTTTCCCGATCAGGGTCGGGTCTTCGCGGACCATCTTCAGCAGCTGGAAGCCGAAGTCGTTGGAGATGATGTCCATCATCTTGCCCGAAGCCTCGCCCAGTTCGTCGTCGGCCTCGCCCAGCTTGGCCAGCATCTGGTCGGCGACCAGCAGGTCGAAATTGGAGCCGCCGATATCGGATGCGTCGACCTTGGCGGGGTCGACATAGATGGTCTGGGTGACCTCATAGTCGATGAAGGTCGAGTAGCCCTGCAGGGCGATCCGACCCACCAGGAGCACCAGGAAGCCCAGGGCGAAGACGATGGCCAACTGGCCGTACAGGCGGAAGCGCCGCTCCTGGGCGTAGCGCTTCTTCAGACGCGTCTCCAGCCCCTGGCGGAAGGCGGTCTTGTCCGTAGGAATGGCGGCGTCAGTCATACTGTTCCCGGTACTTCTGGACGATGCGCAGGGCGATCACGTTCAGGATGAAGGTGACCACAAAGAGGGTGAGACCCAACCCGAAGGCCGAGAGCGTCTTGGGGCTGTCGAACTCCTGGTCGCCGGTCAGCAGGGTGACGATCTGCACCGTCACTGTGGTCACCGTATCCAGGGGATTGAGGGTGGTCTTGGCCTGCAGGCCGGCGGCCATGGTGACGATCATGGTCTCGCCGATTGCCCGCGACACCGCCAGCAACAGGGCGGCCATGATGCCTGGCAATGCGGCCGGCAGGACCACCTGCTTCACCGTCTCCGAGCGGGTAGCGCCCATGGCCAGGCTGCCGTCTCGCAGAGACTGCGGCACCGCGTTCATGATGTCGTCGGAGAGCGAGGACACGAAGGGGATCAGCATGATCCCCATCACCGCGCCGGCGACCAGGGCCATCTGGTTCTGAACCTGGCTGAGATAGATCCCGAGGCCGTCGAAGGGGCCGCCAATCAGCAGAGCCCCCAGGTTGTTGAAGCCCTCGCGGAAGATCGGCCCCACGGTCAGGGCGGCGAAGAAGCCGTAGACCACGGTGGGCACACCGGCGAGGATCTCCAGCAGCGGCTTGACCACGCCGCGGGTCAGCGGTCGGGCGTACTCAGAGAGATAGATCGCCGAGTAGAGGCCGATGGGCGCGGCCACCAGCATGGCGATCAGCATGATCAGGAAGGTGCCGGCGAATAGCGGAACCGCGCCGAACGCCCCCTTGGAGGCGTACTGGTCGCTGCGCATGGCGATCTGCGGGTCCCAGTCGGTCCCGAACAGGAAGTCCAAGGGTGAAACCGACTGGAAGAACCGCCAGCTTTCCCAGACCAGGGAGGCGACAATGCCAACCGTGGTCAGGATGGCGGTGACCGCACAGGCGATGAACAGCACCGCGATCCATCCCTCCACCCGGTTTCGGGCGCGGAAGGTGGGGCTGATGCGGGGATAGGCGATCGCCAGGCCTGCAAGGCCCACCACCACGCCGGCGGCCAGGGCGCCGTACTGGATGAGCTGCTCGAGGCGCTTGGCCTGGACGGCCTTGTCGTCGATGGCGGTCTTGAGATCACCCTCATAGGTCGTCTCACTCGCCTGGCCGCCGTGCGCCATGGCTCGCGCGTCGTCGAAGAAGACGTCCTGGCCGTGGGCGCTCAGGGCCTGAACGGCGGCGGGCGTGTCGGCGCGCAACAGGGCCGCCTCCATGCGGCCGCCAAACAGGGCGGCGGCCAGCACAATCAGAGCCGCGGGCAGGCCGGCCCAGAGGGCGACATAGCCGCCGTGGTAGCCCGGCAGGGAATGAAGAGCGCCGGCCTTGCCTGTCGCGGCCAGGCCCTGGGCCTTGCGACGGCCGAAGGCATAGGTCGCGCCGGAGAACAGGAAGAGCGCCAGCAGGGCGATCCAGGTGAGCATCGGGGCTCCCAAGCCAGAACAAGGTGCGTGAACGAGGGTCGTCCTACGCCGCGCGGAACCTGCCTGCGCAATGCTGTCGGCTTACGACATTTCTACGACGGTTTTGCAACAGCCTCCGGGCGCGGCGTTTGCGGAAGCGTCACAGATTGATGCGCCAGGGGGAAATAGGCGCTGAATGTCGCCCCCTCGCCCTCTACGCTCTCCACCGCCAGGCCACCGCGATGTCGGTTCATGATGTGTTTGACGATGGCGAGACCCAGGCCGGTCCCGGACCGCTCACCACTCTTCTGGCCCTCGACCCGGTAGAACCGCTCGGTCAGCCGGGGCAGGTGCTCGCGCTTCAGGCCCAGGCCCTCGTCGCTCACCCGCAGGGCCGCGTAGACACCCTGGCCGTGGTCGGGGGTCAGCAAGGACAACCGCGCCGCCTGAGGCCGCAGCGGGGCGGCGGCGGCCTCGGCGGTCAGGCCGCTGGCGAGCCCGATCTTCACCGAACTGCCGCGGGGCGCGTACTTCAGAGCATTGTCCACCAGGTTCTGGACCACCTGAACGATCTGGTCACGGTCGCCGGACACCAGGGCCTCGCCGCGTGTCGGTAGGCAAGGCGTAAGCATCACACCCCGCTCGCGGGCCAGCGGCCCAAGGGCGTCCACCACATCCATCACCGCCGAGGCGAGATCGGCCTCGCCCTGGGGCGCGATGTGCTCATTGAGTTCTATCCGAGACAACGACAGCAGATCGTCGATCAGCCGGGCCATCCGCTCGGCCTGGGTGGACATGATGGTCAGAAATTTCTCGCGCGCGCCCTCGTCCGTGCGGGCATGGCCGCGCAGGGTTTCGATGAAGCCGCTGAGGGAGGCCAGCGGTGTCCGCAGTTCGTGGCTGGCGTTGGCCAGGAAATCGGCGCGGGTTTGCTCGGCCCGGCGGATGTCGGTCTCGTCTCGCAGCACCAGAAGGGCCAGACGCGAACCATCGGGCGCCGTCCCCAGCGGCTTAGCGAAGGCCTTCAGGACCCGCGCCTGTGTTCCGCCCAGCTCATAGACCGCCTGGCTGTCGAAGCCGCCGAACAGGGCCTCGTCCACGGCCTCCAGCACCTGGGGATCGCGGATCGCGGTCACCAGCAGGCCTGCGTCATATTGAATCCGCAGGAGGTCGCGGGCCGCCTCGTTGACCATCACGAAACGCCGACCCGTGAGGTCATCAGGCTCATGGGCGGCGATCACCAGGACCGGATCGGGCAGCGCGTTGATGATGCTGACATAGGGAGGCGCATTCTCGTGCGGCGGTCGCGTGGGTGCGAGCGGCGCCTCTCCCGCTGTGTCAGCGGTCCGCCCCGCGCGCCAGGCGACAGCCAGCACCAGCACCGCCAAGAACCCCGCCATCCAGACCGCGCCGGGCGCCTGCGGCGCCAGAACCAGCAGGGCCAGGACGCCTAGGCCACCCGTGATCAGCGCCGGGCCCGAAAGCCAGGGCCATCCACGCGGCGTCTGCGACAAGGCGAATCTCCCAGATTGCAAAATCTAAGCAGGCCCGAGACTTATGACACTGATATGACAACGGCCAGCGTTGGCTGGCCTGCCAGGAAATCGGTGACCGCCTCAAATCAATATCTATTCTTCCCATAGGATTTATCGGGTCTTTGTGGGCGTGAGTTTGAAAAACTCCAACAGTCGAAGGGCTCAGAGCCAAATGGCTTGGAAATCGAAACTACTTGCAGGGGCGGCAGGTCTCGCCCTGGCCTGGCCGGGTCTGGCCGCGGCTGATCCGGCGACCGACGCCAAGATCGCCGCGCTGCAGGAACAGTTGGAACTGCTTCAGGCCCAGATCGCCGACCTGAAGGTCTCCACCGGCGCCAGTCTGGCAGCCCTGCGCCCAGCCGCCCCCTCGGCCACGGCCGCGGCCTCGATCGCTGGCGGCAAGCCGAGCATCGCCACCTCGGACGGCAAGTTCGCGGCCACCCTGCACGGCGTGATGCAGCTCGACGCCGCGAAATACGACCAGGACGACCGCCTGCCGGCCGCCGTCACGGCCCGCGACCTGTCGAGCGGCGCCAATTTCCGCCGCGCCCGCATCGGCGTCGACGGCAAGGTCTTCGGCAACTTCGACTACAACATCCTCTTCGATTTCGGTGGCTCCGGCGCCGAGGACTCCGGTCGCGTGCAGGAGATGTGGGTCCAGTACTCCGGCCTGAAGCCCCTGCGCTTCCGGGTCGGCGCCTTCGCCCCGCCCCTGGGCCTTGAGGACGCGGCCTCCACCAACGGCGCCCTCTTCCCCGAACGTCCGGCCGCGGCCGACATCGCCCGTGGCCTGGCCGGCGGCGACACCCGCATCGGCGGCGGCGTCATCGGCAATGGCGACCACTGGTTTGCCTCGGCCATCGCCACCGGCCCATTGGTCCAGAGCCTGAACTCCGGCGCAACGGCCTTCAACGCCCCGATATTCGACGAACAGCAAGGCTACGCCCTGCGCGTCGCCGGCGCCCCGTTCTATGGCTTGGACTGGATGGTCCATGTCGGCGCCAACGCCAGCATCGTGGCCCAGCCGACTGACCTGGGGGCCGCCGCGGCGACCCGCTACGCCCTGCAGGTGCGCGAGCGTCCCGAGCTGCGGGTTGATGGCGCGCGCCTGGTGGACACCGGCCAGATCGACGCCAAGGGAGCCCGGGCCTATGGCCTGGAGTTCGCGGCCCAGAAGCAGAACCTCTATGTCCAGGCCGAGTACTTCGACATTTCCATCGACCGCCGCAACCCGGCGCCCGGAGCCTCAGATCCCAGCTTCAACGGTTGGTACGCCCAAGGCAGCTGGGTGCTGACGGGCGAGCGCCGCAAGTACAACATCGGCACGGCGGCCTTCGACGCGCCCGGTGTGGACAAGCCCTTCGACCCGTCGAAGGGCCAGTGGGGCGCCTGGGAGCTGGCGGCGCGATATTCCACAATCGACCTGAACTACTCGGAAAACAGTCTGATCGCGGCAGACCGCGTCCGCGGTGGCGAGCAGGACATCTGGACCCTGGGCGTCAATTGGTTCCCGAACCCGGCCGTCAAGTTCATGCTCGACTACTACGACGTCAGCGTGGACCGGAAGAACACCGCCGGCGCCGCCATCGGTCAGGACTACCGCGCGCTCAATCTGCGGTCGCAGGTCGCGTTCTAAGCCGCCCTCGAACCGGGCCTCAAAGAGTGAAGACTTCAAGACGCCAACGCGCCGCGGCGTGTTGGCGTCCGGCGGCGGCACGCCCTTCACCTCTTTCTTGTGAGCACCTCGCAACCCGAGGCAGGGGACGTCCGTTTCCTGGCGTCGAAGAGGGCCCGAACCATGACCAATCTCTCCCCGACCGACCTCGTAGGTACGTTGGCCGCCCTGTGCTCCATGGCCAGTTTCGTGCCTCAGATCGCCAAGATCTGGCGCGAGAAGGACGCCACGTCGGTGTCGCTGCGCATGTACGTGGTGACGGTGACTGGCTTCATGCTGTGGATCGGCTACGGCGTTCTGATCGAGAGCTGGCCCGTCGCCGCCTCCAACACAGTTTGTCTGATCCTGTCGGGTGCGATTCTGGGTCTGAAGTGGCGGTTCCGCGAATACCACGCCTGACCGCCGCCCCGGTTGGCGCCGCCCCCGCCGCGCACTAGATTGCCCGCCAACCGCGGGCGTTCGCCCGCACATGACCAACCCCCAATCGCCGCGGACGGCGCCTCGGATCCCCGAGCCCTCACGCGTGACAGGACGCCCGATGTCGATGGAACGCTTTGCTCCCGCCGATGCCGCCCTCAAGGCGGGGAATCGGGACGAGGGCCTTCGCCTCACGGCGGAACAGTTGACCCTCGATCCGAACGCTCCGGCCCGGGTCTATCAGAACTTCACGGCCATGCTGGTCCGCCACAAGCTGTACGATCAGGCCGAGCAGTGGGCGAAACTAGCCACCGACCGGTATCCGCGCGACCTCGAACTGTGGAACATCCTGGGCGTCGCCCTGCGCCGGCTCGACCGCCATGCCGAGGGTCTCAAGGCCCTGGATCGCGCCATCAAGATCGATCCTAAGAACCTGGCGCCTCAGATCAATCGCGGCAACATCCTGAACGATCTGAAGAGCCCGGCCGCCATTGACGTCTTCACCAAGATCATCCGCCAGCAACCCACCAACGCCGAACACCAGCGCTCCCTCGGCCGGGCCTATTGGTTCGCCGGCGATCTGGAAAAGGCGGAAATGCGCTTCAACCTGGCCGTCAAGCTGAAGCCCGACTATGTCGACGCCTGGCTCGATCTGACCTCGCTGTCCGCCGAAACCAAGGGACCGGTCGAGACCCTGCCGATCCTGGAGCGCGCCGTCCGGGCCCTGCCGAACGACCAGAGGATGCGCGAATCCTTGGGCGTCATGCTTCGTCGCGCGGGGCGCAACAAGGACGCCGAGACCTACTTCGCCGACCTGCTCACAGAACTCGGCGAGCAAGCCTGGATCCACTACCAGTTCGGCCTGACCCTCGCCGACTTCGACCGGGACGAGGCCAACCGGCACTTCGAGAAGGCGCACGAACTGGCGCCTGACAATGCCGATTTCCAGCTCGCCCTCGCCGAGAGCTACTCGCGCACCCGCAGCGGCGACGAGGCGGGCAATCTCGAACGGGCCTATCAGTTGCTCAAGCCCATCATCGACAAGGTGGGCGGGGGCGCCGGTCCCGTGAAGGTGGCGAGCGACATCTTCGTCCGGGTCGCCGACTACGACGCCGCCGACGCCCTGGGGGACTTCCAGCACCTCGGCCGGCTCTGGGCCTCCAATGGCCGCCACACCGCCCTGCTCTCCCACCTGGCCCGGGTGCGCACCTCGCAGGATCGCGACGAACTGGTCCACCAGCACCGCATCTGGGCCGAGCTGGTGGAGGCCGCCGTCGCCCGGCGGCCGATCACGCACCCCGCGCCGCGCACGCCCAACGGCAAGATCCGCGTGGGCTTCATGTCCTCGGACCTGCGTTCGCACCCGGTCGCCTATTTCTCGCTGCCGCTCTTCGAGCACTACGATCGGGAGAAGTTCGAGGTCTACTGCTACTCCTACTATACGGGCCAGGAAGACCAGACCCAGAAGCGCATCACCGACATGGTGGAGGGCTTCCGCTGGAACCCCGACATCAACGACCGGGACGCGGCCCAGCTCATCGCCAACGACCAACTGGACATGCTGATCGAGCTTGGCGGCTCGACCCACATGAACAAGATCACGGTGATGGGCTACAAGCCCGCCCCGATCCAGGCGAGCTGGCTGGGTTACCCACACTCCGCCGGCCTCAAGGCCATCGACTACCTGATCGTCGACCCCTTCATGCTGCCCGAGCGCGATGGCCTGCTGATCGAGAAGCCTCTGGTCTTGCCGCATGGCTGGTTCGCCCTGTCGTCAGGGGCCTTCAACGAGCGAGTCGCGGTGCAGAACCCCGCGCCCGTGGCGCGCAACGGCTATGTGACCTTCGGCACCGCCAACAATCCCTACAAGTACAGCCGCGACATGGTGCGAACCTGGGCCAAGGTCGTTGCCCAGGTGCCCAATTCGAAGTTCATGTTCGTGCGGCCTGAGAGCGGCTCGGCGAGCTTCCGCAACAACCTGGCGGCTCTGTTCGCGTCGGAGGGCGTCAGCGCCGACCGGCTGCGCTTCGAGGCGGTGCGCGGCGCCCACCTGCCCTTCTACAACGAGATGGACATCTCCCTGGACAGCTTCCCCCAGACGGGCGGCACCACCACCTGCGAAAGCCTGTGGATGGGCGTCCCGGTGATCACCCTGGTGGGCGAAACCCTGTTCGAGCGGCTCAGCTATTCCAGCCTGATGAACGGCGGCCTGCCCGAGCTTTGCGCCCGAGACACCGAAGGCTATATCGCCGCCGCGGTGAAACTGGGCACAGACCCTGACCGGATCGTAGAACTGCGGGCCGGCCTGCGGGAACGCATGCGCGCCAGCCCCATCGGCCAGACAACCCAGTTCGCCCACGACTTCTTCGGCCTGATCGAGAAGGCCGTGACGGGTTAGGCGGGCGCGCCCAGCAGGCCACGCCGCTCCACCTCGCGGTAGTAGTCGACATAGGCGTCCCAGAAACCGGTCTCATCCCACGGCCTATCCAGCGTCGGCTCGTCATTGGCCACCACCCGGGGTTCGGGGAAGGCAGTCTGCTCCAGGCAGTCCACCGGGCAGTCCCGCCCCAGCCGGGCGGAGGCTTCGCGGGCCACCCGCTGAGCGAACTCGCCCTGGGCGCCGACATAGCCCGCCGGACGGCAGACCCGGTCGAGCTTCGGGTTCGCCAGCATCTCGTCCACCAGCGCGGCATAGGCGCGGCCCAGCAACACAACGGGGATGTTATCGCGCACATAGGCGGGCGTGCGCACAATGCCCGCCTTGCCGGCGAACCAGGCCTGGAAGAGCGACCAGACCAGCCGGCCCTCCTCCAGAGGCCCGAACGGCCCGTTGATCATGAACCGTCCGAAGGCCAGGCCCCGCCAAAGGGCCAGGTGCCGGAAGCCGTCATTGGTCAGCTTCTTCGAGAGGCCATAGGGCGAGACCGCCAGACCGCCCGCCGCGTCCTCGAAGCCGGTGCCGGTGGCGATCACGCCGCGCACCCCCGCTGTCGCCGCCGCCTCGAACACCACGCCGGCGCCGGTCAGGTTGCGGGTCACCCCGGCGGCCACGTCGTAGTCGGCGTTGCGGTAGCCCGGGATGTCGGCGGCGTGGTGCGCCAGGACATCTAACGGCCCGGCGGTCTTCAGCAGATCCAGGAAGGCGGGCGATCCGAAAGGCGTGTCGAAGGCGATCTGGGCGACGGTTTTGAGCTTGTCCGCCCGGTCCCGCCGCAGGCCGTCATAGTCGGCCTCCAACCTTTTCAAGGGCGCGATGACCTCGTGACCCGCCTCGGCCAGGGCCTGGGCGATCCAGACCCCGGTGAAGGAGGTCGCGCCGGTCAGCAGGACCCGGGCCATCTCAGGCGTGGTCCGGGTAGGTCGCGTCGCGCTCCGAGATCACCACGGGGGGCTCGGGCCACACGATGCCGAAGGCCGGGTCGTTCCAGCGCACGCCACGCCCGTGACCGGCCTCGAACATCTTGTCGATCTGGTAGAGGACGTCGGTGTCGGGCGCCAAGGTGATGAAGCCGTGGGCCATGCCCGCCCCGATCAGCAGGGCGCGGCCGTTGTCTGCCGAGAGCTCGGCGCCCGTCCACTTCAGATAGGTCGGGCTGTCGGGCCGCAGGTCCACGGCCACGTCGAAGATCGCGCCCCGGGTAACCCGCACCAACTTCACCTCGGCGCGGGGCGGCGCCTCGTAGTGCAGGCCGCGCAGGGTCCGGGCGGCGGTGTTCCGCGACAGGCTGGTCTGGGCCGGAACGAAGGGGTGGCCCGCCGCGGCGAACGCGTCGGGACAGTGGAGCCGGGCGAAGGAGCCCCGCTCGTCCGTAGACGGATCGAGGTCAACAATCGTCACGCCGTCGATGGCGGTGGCCGCAAACCGCATCAGCTGATGACCTTCGTCTCCGGCGAGGCGGTGACGAAGCGGCCGCCCCAGCCCTTGATGTGCGCCAGCTGGCCCATGATCTCGTCCTTCAGGTTCCAGGGAAGGATCAGCAGGTAGTCCGGCTTGATCTCGTCCACCTTGGCCGGCGCGTAGATCGGGATGTGGCTGCCCGGCATGCAGTGGTCCTGTTTGTGCGGATTGGCGTCGAACACCGCGACGATGTCGCCGGTCCCCACGCCCGCATAGTTCAGGAAGGTGTTGCCCTTGGCGGCCGCGCCATAGGCGGCCACCGTCTTGCCCTCGGATTTCGCCTTGGCGAGGAAGGCCAGGAAGCCGGCGCGCACCGCCTCCACCCGGGCGGTGAAGCCCTCATAGCCCGACAGCCTGTCGAGGTTCGCGGCGTGCTCACGGGCCCGCAGGTCCTTGAGTCCTTGAGTTTCCTGATGGCTCGACGCCTCATGGGCGCAGAACAGCCGCAGGGACCCGCCGTGGGTCGGCAGCAGCTCGACGTCGAAGGGCCGCAGGCCATTGGCCCGCAGCACCCGCTCCACCGCCAGCAACGACAGGTAGGAGTAGTGCTCGTGATAGATGGTGTCGAACTGCACCAGCTCAATAAGGTTGAGCAGGTGCGGGAACTCGAAGGTCAGCACGCCCTCGGGCTTCAGCACATGCTGGAAGCCTGCCACGAAGTCACCGATGTCCGGCACATGGGCGAGCACGTTGTTGCCGGCCATAAGGTCGGCGGCGATGCCACGCGCCTTCAGGTCACGGCCGGTGGCGTCGTTGAAGAACGAGACCTCAGTGGGAATGCCCCGTTCCTCGACGGCGACCTGCGCGGTGTTGGCGGTGGGCTCGATTCCCAGCACCGGCACGCCCATGGCCTTGAAATGCTGCAGTAGGTAGCCGTCGTTGGAGGCTACCTCGATCACCAGCGACTGGGGACCCAGGCTGAAGCGTTTGGCCATCGCCTCGGCATAGCGCTTGGCGTGGGCGACCCAGCTGGCGGAATAGGCGGAGAAATAGGCGTAGCCGTCGTCGAAGATGGCGTCGGCTGCGACGGGATCGTCGGCCTGGACCAGGAAGCAGGTCCCGCAGACCCGCGTGTGCAGGGGGTAGGTCTTCTCCGTCCCCGCGGCGAGTTGGGCCGGGGTGAGGTAGGAGTTGGCGAGCGGCTGCAAGCCCAGGTCCACGAAGTTCTGGGTGAGCGGCGCGCGGCAGAAGCGGCAGGTGGGAACAGTCATCAAAGGCCTTCGTAACGCGAGATCTGGTCCCGGCACAGGGTGAGCGCATCGCCGCCGTCGGCCTGCAGGCGATACCAGTCCATGGTCCACTCGACCGCGACGGGGGCGTCCAGCCGGCTTTCGAAGCCGAGGATTTTCTTGGCCTGGCTGGCGTCGATGCCGAGCGACTTGGCTTCCAGGGAATTGGGGTCGGGTTCATGCCGCCAGGGCTTGGCGCCCAGCGCCTTCACCGCCGTCGTCGCCAGCTCCCCCACCGTCACCTCAGGCCCACCTGGACGCGGCCCGAAGTTCATGGCGCGCGGCGTGGCGGGATCGGTGGCCAGGCGCTCAAGATAGACGAGGTAGCCGGCCACACAGTCCAGCACATGCTGCCAGGGGCGCGTGGCTTCGGGATGCCGCAGGACGGTGACGCCCTGGGCCTGGCCGGCCCGTACAATGTCGGCGACGATCCGGTCGCGGGAATAGTCGCCACCGCCGATGACGTTGCCGCCGCGCGCTGTGGCCACCGGCACGCCGGCCTTGTCGAAGAAGCTGCGGGCGAAGCTCTGGGTGACGATCTCGGCGGCCGCCTTGGAGGCCGAATAGGGATCCTTGCCGCCCAGGGCGTCGGTCTCAGTAAAGGCCCGGCCCGTCTCGGCGTTGGCGTAGACCTTGTCCGAGGTGATCACCAGAACCGCCTTCAGGGCGCTCTGCCGGCGCAGGGTCTGCAGCAGGTGGGCTGTGCCCAGGATATTGGAGGAGAAGGTGGCGATCGGGTCCTCGATGGAGGCCCGCACGATCGGCTGGGCGGCCATGTGCAGCACCAGGTCGAAGGCGCCGTCCGCCAGGGCCGCGTCCACCGCCGCCGGATCGCGCAGATCGGCGATGCGGGAGTCGATGAGATCGCCGACGCCGGCCTGCTCGAACAGGTCCGGCGTCTGGTCAGGGTCCAGGGACAGACCGGTGACCCGCGCGCCCATACGGGCCAGCCAGATCGCCGCCCACGAGCCCTTGAAACCGGTGTGGCCGGTCAGCAGGACGCGCTTGCCCGACCAGAAGGCGGGATCGGGCCGGCTCATTTCCAGACGTGCCACGGCGCCTTGCCCGAGGCCCACAGCGCCTCGAGCTGGTTCTTGTCGCGCAGGGTGTCCATCGCGGCCCAGAAGCCCTCATGGCGCCAGGCCATCAGTTCACCGTCGGCCGCCAGGCTCTCCAGGGGCGCGGACTCAAACGGGATCTCGTCGCCGGCGATGCGGCTCACGACTTCAGGCTGCAGCACGAAGAAGCCGCCGTTGATGAGGCCGTTGTCGCCGGGCGGCTTTTCGATGAACCGCTCCACCGCGCCGTTGACGATGTCGAGCGCGCCATAGCGGCCAGGCGGCGACACCGCCGTCACCGTCGACTGCTTGCCGTGCGACTTGTGGAAGGCGGCCAGGGCCTTGAGGTCCACGTCTGCCACACCGTCTCCATAGGTGAAGAAGAAGGACTCTCCCGGCGTCAGGTACTTGGCCACCCGCTTCAGGCGACCGCCGGTCATGGTGTCGGGCCCGGTTTCCACCAGGGTGACCTTCCAGGGTTCGTGATTGGTGGCGTGGTACTCCATCGACCCGCTGGCCAGGTCGACCGTGAAGTCGGCGTTGTGAAGCACGTAGTTGGAGAAGTACTCCTTGATCACATAGCCCTTGTAGCCAAGGCAGATGATGAACTCGTTGAACCCGTAGTGGGAGAACAGCTTCATGATGTGCCAGAGGATCGGCCGTCCGCCGATCTCGATCATCGGCTTGGGCTTGAGGTGGCTTTCCTCGGAGATGCGGGTTCCGAGCCCGCCGCACAGGATGACGGCCTTCATCGGGCGCTCGCGGGGGCATGGCCGACGGACGCGGCGGGGTCGAAGGTGGCGATCAAGGCTCTGAAACCCGTTCTGGAATGGCGTCGCCGGAGACTTTTGGGAGCCGGTCGGCGCGGTCCCTCCCCTAATATCGCGTGTCGTCGCGCGCATGAAGTCGTATCCACGCTAGGCGTAGGTCGCAGCCCGGCCCCTCGCGTCCAGGGTGAACCGAAGAGGAACCATGCCGCGCGTCGATTTCATCATCCCGGGCTTCCAGAAGGCCGGCACCACGGCTCTGTTCGACCATCTGGGCGACCTGCCGGGCGTGGCGCTTTCGACCACCAAGGAAGTGCACTTCTTCGATGATGAGAGCATCGATTGGGCCCGGCCTGACTACGGAGCCTACGAGGCGCAGTTCGCATCCATCGAAGGCGCGGTGGTCGGCGAGGCGACACCGATCTACCTCTACTGGCCAAACGTCCTGCAGCGCATCGCCGCCTACAACGCGGCCATGCGCCTGATCGTCATGCTGCGCGATCCGGTGGAACGCGCCTGGTCCCAGTGGCGGATGGAGACGTCCCGCGGCGTCGAGCGCGAGCCTTTCAGCTGGTGCATCCGCCAGGGGCGGCAGCGGCTGTTCGCCAGCGAACCCTGGGGGCATCACCGGGAATTCTCCTATGTCGAACGGGGCTTCTACGCGGAGCAGGTCGCGCGCCTGTTCGAACATTTTCCGCGCGATCAGGTCCTGTTCCTCAAGGCCGATGATCTGCGCACCGACCCCAACACCGTCCTGGCCTCCATCTGCGCCTTCCTGGGGGCGCCCGCGCCTCCGCCCACCACCCCGCGCGCCATTCATGTCGGACAGGAGATGGACGGTCTCCAGCCGGCAGACATCGCTCATCTGCAGGAAATCTATGCGCGCGACCTGGGCCGCTTGAAGGACCTCACGGGGATCGTCTTCTGACCGGCCTTAGTTCAGTCTCAGGATCCGCCGAGCATCATCGGACATGGGAGCCTTGCCGATGACCATCGCCCGCTTCGCCACCCTCTCGGTCTTGGCCCTGCTGGCCGCGTGCGGGCGCGGATCGCCGGCCGCCACCCAACCCAAGCCGCAGCCGACGCCTATCGCCGCGCCGGTGATCCCGCCCCCCGTCGACGCCCCGAAACTGGCCCTGCCGATCGCCTGCAAGATCGGTGTGACGTGCGAGATTCAGAACTACCTGGACCGCGATCCGGGCGGCGGCGTGCAGGACTACCGCTGCGGCGAGCGCACCTATGAGGCCCACGGGGGGATCGATTTCCGCATTCCCGACATGGCCGCGCAACGGGCCGGCGTCGCGGTCCTCGCCGCCGCCCCAGGCACAGTCAGCCGGTTGCGCGACGGCGTGGAGGACATCTCCGTGCGGACCGCCGGCGTGGACGTGTCCAACCGGCAGTGCGGCAACGGCGTTGTGGTCGATCACGGCGCCGGCTGGGAAACGCAATACTGTCACCTGGCCAAGGGCAGCATCATCGTGAAGGCTGGCGACGCTGTCACGACCGGCCAGCCATTGGCCAAGGTCGGGCTGTCGGGGAATACCGAGTACCCGCACCTGCACCTCACCGTGCGCCACAACGGCGTCGCCATCGACCCCTTCGCACCGACCCCCGGGGCGAGCTGCGACCCGCGGTCCGGCCCGGGCTCCAGCCTCTGGGATCGCGCGACGGGCGAGACGCTGGCCTACCAGACCGGCGCGGTGATGAACGGCGGCTTCGCGGCCGGACCGGTCGCAAACGAGGCGGTGGAGGCCGGCGGCATCGCGGCCCCGACTCCCGACAGCGCGATGCTGATCGCCTATGTGCGCGCCATCGGCCTGAAGAGCGGCGACACTCAGGAAGTCACCCTCACAGGTCCGGGCGGCGAGGTCCTGGCCCAGTCGCGCCTACCTCCGCTCGACCGGGACAAGGCCCAGTATCTCGTCTATGTCGGCAAGAAACGCCCCGCGTCGGGCTGGCCAAGGGGGGCCTACACAGCGCGCTACACTGTGATCCGCGGCGGCGCCCCGGCGGTGCAGCGGGAGTACCGCTTGACCTTCTAGCGCCCCGGTTGGCGCCAGCGCACGTTGCAGAGACCCATCGTCAAACCCGTCCTCTCGAACTGTTGATTTCGCGTGGGGCGGGATTTTCTTTCGTCTCCCGTTGAATTGGATTACAGTTTTTTGTCAGCCTAGCTCTCCAAGGCTGTGTCGCTTTGGCCGGGCGGTCAGCCCCAGGGTTTGCCGCCCGGCCTCTCGCTTCTTCCGACAGCGTTGTCTACGCCAAGCCCTCGCGGGCGGCGAACCCTGGGCTGTCAGGCCTCGGTGCGATTTGACACCTCTGGTGGCGAGACCAGCTCAACGACCCCAAACTTCACCAGCCACAGAAGGCCGCGCTCCAGGAACCCTTGGCGCGGGAAAGGGAAGAGCGCGACCAATTCGGCGACGCTGGCCTGAGGCGCATTGGCCAGATGGTCGAGCACCACCCCGGCCTCGGCCTCCGTCGGCAACGCCCAGCGACCGAGCGCGGCCAGGTGTTCGGACAGGCGGGCGCGGATCGCCTCGCGGCTCAGGCCCTTCGTCGCCCGCAGCAGGGTCGATGAGGTCAGCAACGCGGTGGGATAGGTGGCGAAGACCAGGAAAGGGTCGAGCCGGCGGGGATTGTCCACAATGGCCGCGGCGTCGGGGGCTTCCGGAGCGGCGGCCTTGCGGCGGGCCGCCAGTTCGGTCCACAGCGCCTGATAGCGCGGGATGATGGCGGACCAGTCGAAGTGGTGCTGGGCCTGCCGGGCCGCCGCCTGGCCCATGGACCGACGGAGGTCGCGATTGGTGACCAGGGCGGTGATCGCCGCGACCGCGGCGCCGTGATCGACCCCTGTCACCTGCGCGCCCGCCGCGAGGTAGGTCTCGTAGGTGATCCACTCATTGGCGAAGTGATAGGCCAGATCGCGGCCCAGTCCCGGACGTGGCGCCGTGGTGGGGATGCGGAAGCCGTCAATGCCGTGCCGAACGGTATCTCGGTATCCGTCCCAGTCGGTGACCACGGAGGGCAGGCCGGCGGCCATCGCCTCGACCGGCGTCAGACCGAAGGTCTCCTGAACGTTGTCAGAAAACGAGATGAAGAAGTCCGCCGCCGACCAGATCGAGAACCGGGTCTCCGGCGCGCGGCCATCGACGGCCCGGTAGTGGATGCTGGGGCAGAAGGCCTGGGTCTGCGTGTGGAAGCTGGCTGTCGTCTCGTCGTTGGCGGACCAGCCGGCCACGATCCAATAGATGGGCTTGCGGGTCGCCACGGCGGCGGCCTCGAGGGCGAGCGCCATGGTCGCCGGGTTCATCTTGGCGGTGGCGTGGAAGCGACCGAGGTAGAGGGCGACGACGGCGTTTTGCGGGATGTCCAGCCGGGCCCGCCATTCCGCGCCTTGGTCGGGCGAGGGGGTGAAGTCCGATACGTTGACGCCCAAGGGGATGGTGATCAGCTGGGGATCGGGAAAGCGCGTGGCGCCCAGGCGCGACCGTAGATCCTCGCGAGTCCGGTCCAGAACGACCTGGACCCCGGATCTCACGGCGTCAGAGGTGCAGATCAGCGCATCCCAGGCCTCGACGGGGGCCGTCACCATATCGGCGATGAGATCGCTGGCGCGATGGGTCGCCGTGGTGTGGGTGATGCCGCACAGGCTGTAGCGCGTGCGGCCGAGCGCACGCCGGGTCCAGGCCTCTGGTCCGAGGGTAGGCTGCGGGAGATAAAGGCAACCGGGGTTGGCGAGTTGCGCGCGCGACATCCTGTCCAGCCATCTCACGGGCCGGGGACTGGTCTCGATCCGGTTCAGAAGCGGCTGAAGTTGGTCGGGTGGTCGGCTGCTGGCGTTCAGCAGGTGCAGCTGGTCGATCTGCGCGTGGCGCAGGAAGCCTCGCAGGAAGCTCTCGCCCGCCGAGTGCCGGCCCATGAGCTGGGCGCCGGTGGTGTCGTAGCCATCGGGGTGAAAATAGATCGCCGCGTTGTTCATCGCCCTAGGCCGTAGCGGATATTCAGCGGCTCCACAAATCCGCCCAAAAGAAAGGGGCCGCCCCGAAGGGCGGCCCCAAACCTTGGTCCGTCGTCGTCAGTCTTAGGCGACGAAGTCGGTGTGATCGATGGTGCCGGTGTTTCCGGTCATCTTGATCGCGTTGGTCACGGTGTTGGCGCCAGCGCTGTCGGCGAAGATGTAGGTCCCCGCGTCAGTGCCCGTCACCGTGATCACCACGATGTCGCGCGAGCCGCCGCCGATCAGCGACGTGGCGTCTTGCAGCGCTTGCGCGTAGCTCGTCGCCGAAGTGCCGACCAGGAAGTTCGACGCCGAACCAACAACACCCAGAGCGAAGGTGTCGCTGCCGGCGAAGTCCACCACACCGGTGATCAGGTCCGGGGTGCCGGTGGCCGAGTCGCTCGCCGCGAAGACGAAGCGATCGGCGTCACCACCAGCGCCAGCGGCGATGGTGTCGGCGCCCGCGCCGCCGCTGAGGGTTTCAACGCCCGTGCTGGCCAGGATGGAGTCGTTGCCGGCTCCGCCCGAAAGGCTGCCCGTGCCGGCCGCGGTGCTGCTGATGGTGTCGTTGCCATCATCGCCCGTGATCGTCTGAGCACCCGCCGCGACCGTGATCGAGTCGTTGCCCGCGCCGCCGGAGACGTTGTTGTTGCCGGCGCCGCCGTCGATGGTGTCGTTATCGGCGCCACCGGTGACAGTGTCGTTGCCGGCCAGCAAGGTGATCTGGTCAGCACCGGCCCCGCCGTCGGCGAGGTTGGTGCCACCAGTGCCACCCGCGAGGGTGTCAGCGTCGTCGCCACCGAGCATGGTGTCGAGACCCGTGCCACCCAGGATGCTGTCAGCGCCAGCGCCGCCGTCGGCGTAGTTGGTGTCGTTGCCGCCCGTGATGGTGTCGGTGCCGTCGTTGCCGAACATCGTGTCACGACCCGTACCACCAGCGCCGCCGGTGATGGAGTCGTTGCCAGCGTCGCCGGTGACGTAGTTGACGCCGTCGCCGAGGTTCACGGCGTCGTTGCCGGCGCCCGAGGTCACGGTGTCGTTGTTGGCGCCGCCGGTGTAGGCGTCGTTGCCATTGCCCAGGTCGGCAATGTCGTTGCCGCCGCCAGCGTTGGAGAGGGCGTCGTCACCGTCACCGCCATAGACGGTGTCGTTGCCGGCATCCGACACGAGCGAGTCGTTGCCGAGGTCGCCGAAGACCAGGTCGTTGCCGCCCTGACCGTTGATGGTGTCCGAACCTTGGCCACCAAGGATGGTGTCGGTGTCCGCGCCGCCCAGGACCGAGTCATCACCGAGGTTGCCGTGGGCGTAGTTGGAGCCCGCGCCAGTGTCGATGGTGTCGTTACCTTGACCGCCGAGCAGGCTGTCGTTGTTCAGACCGCCGGTGATGGAGTCGTTGCCGATGTTGCCGTTGACGGAGTTGGTGCCGTCGCCGGCGGAGATGTTGTCATCGCCGTCGCCGCCGAAGAGCACGTCGTTGCCGGTGCCCGCCGTCAGGGTGTCGTTGCCGGCATCGCCGTACAGTTGGTTCGCGCCATCGCCACCGACGAGGCTGTCGGTGCCGTCGGCGCCGGTGATCGTGTCAGCGCCGGTGCCGGCGGCGATGGTGTCGTTGCCCAGATCGCCGAACAGCAGGTTCGCACCGTCAAGGGCGCTGATGTTGTCGTTGCCTTGGCCGCCCAGGATCGTGTCAGCGCCGGTGCCGGCGCCGGCCAGGATGCTGTCGTTGCCCAGGTTGCCGTGAACGTAGTTGGCGCCCGTGCCAGCCGAGATGCTGTCATCGCCTTGGCCGCCGAGCGCGGTGTCGGCGCCCGTGCCGGAGATCAGCGTGTCAGCGCCCTGGTTGCCCTGAAGGTAGTTCGCACCATCAGCAGCGATCAGGGTGTCAGCGCCGCCGCCGCCGTAGAGGGCGTCACGACCCGCGAGGCCGGTGATCCCGGTGGCGTCGCCGCTGTTGGAACCGATGACCAGCACAGTGCCGTCGCTGAAGAAGCTGAGGTTGTTGGCGCCGCCCGTGAAGTTGGCGTCGTTGATGCCCAGCGAGATGGTCTTGCCGGCATAGGTCACGTCGATGCGCGAAGGGCTGGCGCCCGCCGCCGCGACATAGACGACGGAAACGGCTTGCGCCGTGGCCGCGGTCGGGAAGTTCAGCGTGTCGGCCGGCGTAAAGGCCGCAGCCTGCGTCGCCGTGATCGAGTCGAAATTATAAGTCGCCATGAGTCTCTCCAGTCATGTGTCACACGGACCGCCTGAAAACGCCTGGCCACCCTTGCCGAATGGCGCGGTCCCAGGAAGTCCTTACCGTCCGCCATAACGTGGTCGTGGCGAAGGTTAAACGAGCCCGAGGAAGACGTATCGGAACCGTCGAAAATGCGCAACAGTAAAAACGGCGCGAAACCCACCCCTTTGACAGCGCTTGGGGAGGGCGGTTCGCCCCCTCATCACTCTTCCTTGAGTGAGTCCTTGATGGTGTCGGTTAGCGGGCTGACGACATAGGACAGAATCGTCCGCGTCCCCGTCACGATCGACACCGTCGCCGGCATGCCGGGGCTGAGCTTGGCGCCCTTTGGCAGGCTGGCAAGGTCCTTGGGCGGGATCCGGACATCGGCTCGGAAGTAACCCTCACCGGTTTTCGCGTCGCTCAGCTGGTCGGCGGAGACCGCGACCACGTCACCCATCACCGGCGAGACCTTGCGGAAGTTGAACGCCGTCAGGCGCACCTGGGCCTTCATGCCGATCTTCACATCATCAATGTCTGACGGCTTGATCTTGGCCGAAACGATCAGCGGCGAATTGGCCGGCACGATGTTCATCAACACCTCGCCCGCCCCGATCACCCCGCCCACGGTCGACTGGCTGAGATCGAGCACATAGCCGTCGGCGGGGGAGCGGATAACCGCGCCGTTCAGGGTCTGGCGCGCGGCGGTTAACCTCGGCGAGACGTCGGAGAGACCCGACTGCATCTGGCGCAGGCCGTCCGCGGCCTGGCTGACCCGTTGGTCGCGAAGGGAATTGAGCTGCAGCCGGGTTTCGCCCTTCTGCTGGCGCAGGCGGGTGATCTCGGCGTTCAGGGCGCCGCGGCGGCCGGCCAGGTCGGCCAGGGTCCGGTCGTAGCGCAGGATCAGGGTCTTGGGTGCGTAGCCCTTCTCATAAAGCGTCTGATAGCCGGCCAGTTCCTCCTTGGTCAGGCGGACGCTCTCCTCCAGCGCGTCAAGCTGGGCCTGCACCCCGGAGATCTGCGACTCGATCTGGCTCTGGCGCTGGTTCAGCACGTCGGCCTGGCTGTCGAAGAACTGCAGACGGGTGGAGAACAGCAGTTGCTGGTCCTGGATCAGGCCCGCAACGCGCGGATCGGCGATCCGGCTGGTCAGGGTCGCGGGGAAGTTCATGACCCGGCGACCGGTCGCCTCGGCTTCGAAGCGGGCGCTTTGGGCCAACAGGGCGTCGGTCTGATTCTGGAACACATCGACGGCGGCGCGGGGCTGCACGTCGTCGAGAATCAGCAGCGGCTGGCCCATGGCGACATGCTGGCCCTCGCGCACGGGGATCGCCCTGACGGTGCCGCCCTCGCGGTGGCGGATGATCTTGCGGTTGGCCTCAACCCGCACCAGGCCGGGGGCCATGATGGCGCTGCGGACTGGCGAGACCGCCGCCCAGAGGATCACAGCGACAACGAAGACGGCGACGATCAGACCGCCGATGATCATCGGTTGCTGCAGCTTGCGCTTCAGGTCGGGATCGAGGGCCTCGTCATGACCGCTGAAGGTCGGGGTCACATAAGGTTTGATCGGCGTGACGTCGTGGCTCATCGGGCCGCCCCTATGGCTTGCACGGCGGCCGGCTGGGTGAAGCGGGCCAGAACCTGGTCGCGCGGCCCGAAGAGCTCCATCCGCCCGTCGCGCAGCACCAGGATCTTGTCGGCGGCCCGGAACAGGTTGGGCTTGTGGGAGACCACCGCGATGGTCACTCCGGCGGCCTTCAGGGTGTCGAGAGCCTTCATCAGGGCGTCCTCGCCCTCGGCGTCCAGGCTGGCGTTGGGTTCGTCGAGGACGATGAACGGCGGCTGGCCGAGCACGGCCCGCGCCAGGCCGATGCGCTGGCGCTGGCCCGCGGACAGCACATGGACGTTCTGGCCAAGGTCGGTGTCGTAGCCCTTGGGCAGACGCAGAACCAACTCGTGGACCCCGGCGAGTTGCGCCGCGGCGATCACCTCGGCGTCGGTGATCTCAGGCTGGAAGCGGGCGATATTGTCGCGAATCGTCCCGGCGAACAGCTCGGTGTCCTGCGGCAGGTAGCCCACGTTGCGGCCGAAATCCTTCCGGTCCCAGGTGAAGACGTCGGCGCCGTCGAGGCGGACATTGCCATTGTTGGGCCGCCAGATGCCCATCATCAACCGCGACAGGGTCGACTTGCCGGCTCCGGAGGGGCCGATGATGCCGAGCATCTCGCCCGGCTCGATCTTGAAGTTGATCCCCTGCAGGACAAACTTCTCCGCGCCGGCAGGGGCGAAGTTGACGCCCTCAACCGACAGGCGGCCCGTGGCGCGCGGCAGGCCGGTGACCGGCGTGGCGGGCTTGTAGTCACCGAAGACCAGCATCAGCCGATCGAAGGCCCTCGTGCCCTGCAGCATCCCGTCCCAAGAACCCACCAGGCGGTCGATGGGCTGGAGGGCGCGGGCGGCCAGGATCATGTTGGCGAACAGCAGGCCAGCATGGATCGTGCCCTTCACCACCAGATAGGCGCCGATGGCGATAATCAGCACCTGGATCGCCTGGCGCCAGAACTTGCTGACGTTGGAATAGGCGCTCGCCACCGTGCTGGCGTCGGCGCTGCGGTCCATCGTGGTCCGCCGGAATCCGGCCCAGCGGCCGCCCAGCGTCTCCACCATCCCCATGGCGCGCACAACCTCGCCGTTGCGCAGGGCCGCATCGGTGAACGCATAGCTGCGCAGGGCCGCGTCATTGGCCTCGGCCAGCGCCGGCCGCGTGGCGCGGTCCTGGATCAGGGTGATGGCGATCAGCACAACCGCGCCTACCAGCGTCACGACTCCCACCAGGGGATCGATGACCCACAGCACCACCAGGAACACCGGCATCCAGGGCAGGTCGAACACCACGCCGAAGGTCGGGCCGGTCAGCATCTGGCGGAAGGCGTCAAGGTCGCGCATCGCCTGGGAGCGCAGCCCCGGATTGCCCCGCGTCACCCCATCGAACAGGGCTGAGAACACGTGGCCGGAGACCCGCTGGTCCATGACTGTGCCATAGCTGACCAGCACCTTGGACCGGTAGTGGTCGATGACCCCGGAGACGGCGAAGGTGAAAAGCACCCCGAATGTCAGCACCAGCAGGGTGGGAATACTGCCGCTGCTCATCACCCGCCCGTAGATCTGGAAGGTGTAGAGCGGCAGCGCCATGTAGAGCAGGTTCGAGACCAGGCTGAACGCCGCGGCGACGGACAGGGACGGATAGCCCTCGCGGATGGCGCGCGTGAGCGGGTTGTCCGGTTGGTCCGCCGACAGCAGTTTGAAAATCTTCATGGGCGCCAGGCCGTCTCGTTGCTTGCGGGCGAAGGATCGCTGCGCCGAATAGGGTCGTATACGCCAACTGTTACGACAGAAGGCGGCATGAGCGCGCGAGAGATGATCGGCGCCCCTCGTGATGTCAATGCCACACCCCCCCGGCGGGCGGGCGCGGCGGGCGTTTCGCCCTGCCCGGGGTGGCGGCGAAGCGAGCTGTGGTAAGGAACGGAGGAAATCGGTTTGATGGGAGGCGTGCCCGAGTGGCCAGGGTGGCGATAATCGGCAGCTGCATAACGCGGGATTTGTGGCCGATCCTTGGCGAGGCCCCCGCCGATCTGCTCTACATTTCGCGCACCAGCCTGCCCAGCCTGTTCGCGCGGCCGCTCGCCGGCGTGGAGCTGGCTGACGACCCGCCGCCAGGTCTGGCGCGCCATCAGCACAACGCCCTGCGCGCTGATCTCAAGAAATCGGCCCTGGCCGCCCTGGTCGCTCACCGTCCCACCCATCTCATCTTCGACTTCATCGACGAACGCTTCGATCTGCTGGCGGCGCGCGACACGCTGGTCACGCACAGTTGGGAGCTCGAGGTCAGCGGCTACCTGGATCAACCGGCCTTTTCCTCTGCACGGATCGTGCCGCGCGCCTCGGCGCAGTGCGACCAGTTGTGGCGCGAGGCCGCCCTTGAAACCGCGGCCTTCCTGAGCACAACGCCCCTGAGCGACGCCCGGATCATTCTGCATGAGTCGCAATGGGCGGGGCGCTATTTGGATCGCGCCGGCCAGCTCCAAGACTTCGACCCTGATGTGATGATCTTCGATGGCAATGTCGGAAGCCTCGACGCCCACAACGCTCTGCTGCGCAGCTACCAGCAGCGATTCGCCGACCTCACCGGCGCCGCGCGGGTGAGCGCCGACCCCGGGCTGATGGTTGGCGACGTCTGCCATCGCTGGGGCCTGAGCCCCTTCCACTACGTCGCCGACTATTATCGCGACATCTGGGGCCAGCTCAGGGCCTTGGGTCTCTAGAACGCGATCAGGCGTCGTCGGAGAGCGAAGCCCAGTTTTCCAGCGGGGTCAGGCGCGGGTCCGCCGTCTCACTGACCAGGGGCTGGGCCACGGTCCAGGCCCCCCCCTGCAGGTAGTCGGTCAGCGGATCGACGTCGGCGCGCAACGCATCGCCTCGCAGCGCCATGTAGCGGGCGGCGTCGAACCAAGGCCCCGGATTGCGGCCCTCATGGCCGCCAGCAATCACATAGTGGCTCAGAGCCTCAAACCCGCAGGCCGCGACGTCGGGATACTGAGCGCGATACCAGACCGGATCGAACAGTCGGTGGGGTTTCAAGCCGCGCGCCGAGCCCACTGTCACATAGTGGACCAGGGCTGGAAGCTGCGCTTCGGCCTCGACCAGCCCGCCGCGATAGCGCGCGGCCTGGAACAGCGGATGGGGGCTGAGGTCCCGCCGCCAGCCTTCGCGCAGATAGTGCGCCAGCGGGTTCTCGCCGGTCTGGCCCAGTTCCGGAGCCTGGGCGACATAGTGGTCGATGCTGAACAGCGGATGCGGATCGCGGCCCTGGGCCGCGCCGAGGTGGACGAAGTGCTCGAGGGGCGAGAGGCCGGTGGCCGCGAGGGCCTCGGCGTTGCGGGCGGTATAGAAGTCGCGATCGAACAGCGGATGCGGGGAGCGGCCCTCGGCCCAGCCGCGCGAGATGTAGTGGACCAGCGGCGCAAGCCGCCCGGCCGCGACGTCGGGATAGGCGGCCAGGTACCAGGCCTGATCCAGCAGGGCGGCGGACTGGGCTGTGGGATCCGCGCCGCGCCGCGCATAGGCGGCCATGGCGGCGAACCCGCCCCCCGTTCTGGCCCAGAGGCCTGAGCGCGCGATCACCAGGGCCCCGCCCACCGAGCGCAGGCGGACCAGGGCGCGGTCGAGGCGGCGCTTGATGCGGTTGCGGCGACGATTGCGGATCGTGGGCTCGGCCGCCGCGCGATAGGCCTTGGCCGCGGCGGCGCGGCCATCAGCCTCGGCGCGGGCCACCGCCAGCAGAGCGTCGGCCAGGGCCTGGCTCAGGCGCGAGCGGGTCAGGGCCTCGGCGGCCTGGGCCCGCTGCACCTCCTCGCGCAGGGCCGCGTGCCGCAGGGCCAGGCTCTCGACCTTGGCGGAGAGTTCGGGGCCGTCCGCGGCGGATGTGGCGGAACCGGTCACGTCAGAGCGTGGAGACGACGGGCAGTTTCAGGTCGGAAAAAGCGCTGTCCATGTGCTCGATTTCCAGGAATCCCGCCGAGCGGCCGAACGCTTTGTAAATCGAGAACGTCTTGGCGACCCCCAGGGTCGCCGCGCTCTCCAGCGGCGTGACGAAGCTGGTGTCGCGGTCCAGCCAGTGCGGCTGGCGCATCCAGTAATTGAGTTGATCCCGGGTCACGGCAAAATAGCCAGCGTGCGGATTACGCGCCCTGCGGAACACCGTGTGGCGACCGAGGGGCGCACCGTAGAGGGCGTCGTCGTCCTCGACATGGGCGACCATACGGTCGGCGGCCGCCGCATTTAGGTCACCGTCGATATAGGTCTTCAGGGTGGCGGCGCGGCGGCTCCACTCGATCCGATTGGGGAACAACACCCGCTTGGGTCCATAGGTCTGATTGAACCAGGCGAGCTTGGAGAAGAAGCTGGGATCGTTGATCCGCAAGTCGTCCTCGCTGAAGACGAACAGGTCGTACCTGTTGGCTTGCTGGGCCATGATATGTTGAGCGCCGAACCCGAGCATCCGCGGGTTTTCCAGCTCAAGCTTGGCTACCCTCACCCCGTAGCGGGTGCAGAACTCCGGTGTCAGCAGGTGCTTCTCGCTGGTGGTCACCGCGACGATATCGATCTCGTCGTCCGACCCCGGAGCGGTCTGGAAGCTACGGGTTCCCACGTCCAGGGTGGACGAGACGCCGAACTGGCCGCGATAGGCGCAGATCACCTCCTCGATGGCGCGCTGTCGATCCTGCCGCTTCCGCTCGCTGGTGGAGCCGTGCTGGGAGTTGGCTTCAGCCGAGAAGTAGTGGGCGATGGTGACGAGGATGCGCATCGAGAAGCCTAGCGGGAAGGGAGCGGCACGGTAGGGAAGCGGGATGACGCGCGCAAGCTGACGGCTCGCCTATCCCGCAAGGCCCTCGTTGGCGAGCCAGGCCAGATAGCCGCCAGCCTCGAAGGGGTCGGGGAAGGCGGCCTGCAGGTCGGGACGAGCGCGGTAAAGCACCCGATGAGGCTTGGCGATCTTGGTCCCGTCGCTGAAGGCGTCGTAGGCCCAGTAGCGTTCGGGAATGACTGGATCGGTGGTCTTGGCCACCTCCTCCTTGTACCAGCGCCAGATCTCGTAGACCGCGTGGTTGTCACCCGCATATCGCTTGGTCATGGCGTCGCCGGTGGGGCCCAGCTTGGTGAAGTGCCAGAAGCGCAAGGGATGGCCGTTGACGGTGATCGCCCCGTCCTTTCCCACCGCGACCTGGCGCTTGGAGAGGTTCCAGCTGGCGACGTTGTAGCCAGGGTCGCGCACCACCTTGACCTTGTCGAACAGGGCCGGAACATGGTCGCACCAGCGCTGATCGACGAACAGGCCGTTGGGGATGTCATCGTAGCAGAAGCTCAGCAGCCGGTCGTTCCACCACTGGCCGAACCGGGCCCCCTCCCCGCCCGCCTTCACCGCCACGAAGCCCAGGTTGAAGATCCCGGTCCTGGAGGCCGAGAGGTCGTTGTCGAGGATCGCCTCCAGCTCGTCATTGGCGTCGAGCAGGTGCGGGGTCAGCAGGATGTCATCGACGCCGAGCATCTCCTCCAACGGCGCCAGGCTGGTGAAGAGGGCGGTGTCGGGATCGAGATAGACCACCGCGTCCGCGCCGGCGGCCAGCGCCTGGTGCAGGAAGGGACCCTTCACCGCAGTGCAGACCTCCACCACATCGTGCTTGAAGAGCCAGGCCTGGAAGTCGGGGATGCCAAGGTCCTGGGCGTAGACCACGCGGTCGAAGGGCTCGCTTGCCAGATCGAGCCGGAACCCCGGCGGCGGCGCGTCGGTGATCAGGGCCACCCGCTCCCAGTCCGGCTGGTGAGCCTTGAGGGTCTGGAACAGCACCCGGGCGCGGTTCAGGTAGGAGAAGGTGAAGCTGGAGAAGCAGACGACCTTCACGAGGCAGGCTCCGAAATGAGATCGGCGGTCAGGTTGCTGAACTCCAGATTATACAGAGCCGGGCGGCGACGCGCGCGCGCCAGGCTCAGGATTTCACCGCTCTCGAACATCGCGCTCAGCGCCGCCTCGTGTGGCAGGACCAGGCCATGACCGCCCTGGCGGGTGAAGGCGGCGATATTGCCAGAGTCGGGTCCCGTCACGATGGCCGCGCCGGCCGCCGCCGCCTCGTAGGCGGTCAGCGAGAAGGTCTCCAGGCACAGGGACCATATCATCGCGGCGTCGATATCGAGGCGTTTGAGTGCGTCGCGCATGGCCATGGGCTTGGTCGCCGTCGCCGAGACCGGGTGATGCTCCAGGGGCAGGCCCGGGATCTTGGTCTTGCCCAGGTGCAGGAAGGCGTAGCGCGGGTCCTTCTCGAAGCGGATCGCCAGGTCAGCGAAGATCGGCCAGCCCTTGTGCAGGGAGGGTGCGCCCGGAAAGGCGAACCGGAACGGCCCCTCGCGGGGCGGGGCCGCCTTGGCCCGGGCGGGTGTGAGGCGGGCCAGCGGAGCAATCCTGGCGTCCACCGGGTCCATCCAGTCGGCGCCGCGCCAGGTGTCCATCACCACCTGCGACGGGGACGCCACCGTCAGGTCCAGGTGGCGGAACAGCCGGGTGTGCTCGTCGATGTGCAGCTGCCGATAGGGGCCATACACGCAGATGCCGCAGGCGGCGCTGCCGGGCGGCGGGGCGCCGCAGTTGGCGATGTCGTTGCGCAGAAGGTGGATGCCCGCGCAGAGGCTGGTGAAATCGTGGGTCCAGTAGTGGCCGGCATTGGCGCCGGCGATCCGCACCACGTCGATCACCTCGCGGCTGGAATGGCCCAGCATGGAGTGGATGGCGAAGCTTCGCTGGCCGTCCCGCCAGTCGGCGAGCGCCGCCCGCAGCCCCTCGATCAGCGTCCGCGGGCGGAAGGCGCCCACTTGCGCCCCGTTCCACAGGACCCCCAGCGGCGGGCCGTCGAGGCCGGTGGAGACGATGGGCCAGGGAGAGGCCGGATAGATGTGCAGGTGGTCGCGGCCCAGCTCGCCGAATCGGGCGGCCTCGCGCTGAACGCTGGCCTGCACCCCGCCCACCCCGGCGGCGTAGTTGTCGTGGCTGAACGTCACGTGCAGGTCGCGGCGGCCCGAGCGCGACGGCGCCAGGCCTTCGACCACGTCGGCGGCTTCGTTCAGGTCGACGGCGCGGGCCCAGACCTCGCAATCGGCCAGTCGTTCCTGGAGGGGCCGCAGGCGGGCGACCGCATCGTGACGGAACCCCAACCGGCGCCGGCCGATTCGGCCCTCGGCGCGGCCCTGCGCCAGATAGTGCACGAAGGGCTGCACGCCCGCCGCCGCGACGTCGGGGTTGAGCTCAAGATAGTCGCCCAGATGGAAGTCCCGCGAAGGATCGCGCCCTTCCTTCCAGCCCCGCACCAGGAAGTGGTCCAGCGGATCGTGACCGGAGGCGGCCACGTCGGGATTGTTCAACAGGTAGTAGGCCGCGTCGAACTCGGTGGCGGCCAGCGCCCGGTCGGCGGCGGTCACCGGAATGTCGGCCTTCCCATCCCGGGCCAGCTTGAGCGCCACCAGATAGTCCAGGGCCTGGGCCGAAGCGACCGGCTCGCGGCCCTCGCGGCGGCCAGCCGAAAGGTAATGATAGAAGGGGTTTCCCCCACCCTGCGCCACGTCGGGATAGCGCTCAAGATAGCCGGTGGTCGAGAACCACGGGGCGGGATCGCGCCCCTCGCGCCAGCCAGCGTCGGCAAAGTGAGTCACCAGATCACGGCCGGCGTCGGCTATGTCGGGGTAGATCGCGCGGTAGAAGTCGGCGTCCAGAGCCGGGCCCAGCACCAGCAGGCTACGATCGGGGCCGACGGCCATGGGACGAAACACTCCGCGAGGCTGGACCTGTGCCGCAGAACACCGCCCCGATCAACCGCGCCCTTGCCCACGCGCGCCTGCGGTCATAGAGGCAAGGGTCACGCGCGCCTCCAAGGCGCCAGATGGGGCCCGATGGCGAGAACGACAACCCGACCGGCCAAGTCCGCAGCCTACCTCGTGTTGGGCATGCACCGGTCCGGCACCTCGGCCGTGACCCAGCTCTTGGCCCTGGCCGGAGCCGAACTGCCGCAAAACGTCATGCCCGGCGATGAGCACAATGCGAAGGGCTACTTCGAGCCCTGGAAGATCGCGCTGTTCAACGACGCCCGCCTGCGCGCCGCCGGCAGCGCCTGGGATGACGTCTTCGCCCTGCCCTACACAGCCCTGCCCAAGGCCGACGAGGCGGCGTGGACCGCGCGCGCCCTGGCCCTCTATCGCGACGAGTTCGGCGATGCCCGCTTCCCGCTGCTGAAGGATCCCCGGGTCTCGGTCCTGGCGCCCATGTGGCGTCAGGTCCTGAAGACCGTGGGCCTGCCGGCCCGGGCGGTGATTCCGGTGCGGTCGCCGCTCGCCGTCGCTGGGTCGCTGGCCCGGCGCGATCGCTTTCCGGTGGAGAAGTCTGTCCTGCTCTGGTGCGTCTACATGCTGGCCGCCGAACTCTATTCCCGAGACCTGCCCCGCGCCTTTGTCTCCTATGACGGCCTGCTGGCCGACTGGCGCGGCGAGGTCGGCCGCATCGAGACCGCCCACGGCGCGCCCCTGCCCCGGATGAGCCCGCACGCCGAGGCGCAGATCGACCAGTTCCTCACCGGCGACCTGCGCCACAACGCCGGCGGCGGGGACCTGGCCGCCGTACCGATCGTCGGGCCCCTGGCCAAGACCGTCCACGACTGGTTCGAGGCCGCCGCCGTCGGGCCGCATCCGCCCCTGGCGCCGCTGGAGGCCGCCGCCGTGCAGATCGCCGAACTGAAGGCGAAGATGGGCGTGTTCGTCTCACCGGTGACCTCAGCCCTGTCGGCGGTCAGCGCCGAGCTGGACGAAGAGCGCCAGCAACGCCAGCGCGAACGCCTCCACACCCAAGAGATCGAGACCGAGCTCGTCCTGCTGCGCCGTGAACGCGCCGCAATCGAGGGTCAGGTCGACGCCATGCTGGCCACCCGCTGATCCCTTGACCAAACGCCCCACCAAGCAAAAGGCGGATACCGCCCTCGTCGCCACGGAGCTCCTGGCCCGCCGCCAGCTGCTGCACGCCGCCCATGTCGCCCTCGCCCAGGACCGCTGGGTCCGCTTCCAGGCCGCCGCCGCCAGGCGCCAGTGGGACCGCCGGCGCGACCGCCTCGAACAGCGCTTCGACCTGACCCTGGCGCGGGGCAAGTGGCCCGGTCGTGTGGCCCTGGTGCTGCGCTCCGGGCTCTGGACCTCGGGCCTCGACAAGGGCGTCGGGCGCGAGGGCGGGGAGACCCGGGGGCTGGTGTCTTATGTCCGCGCCGGCCCGGACTCCAACGCACACCCCAAGGCTCTTTTCGACCAGACCTGGTACGTCGAGAAGAACGCCGACCTGGCCGGCACCGCCTGGGCGCCGCTGGCCCACTATCTGGTGGCCGGCGACAAGGAAGGCCGCGATCCGCACCCGCTGTTCGATCTGGCCGACTACCGCTCGCGCCATGCCGTCAAGATCGCCGCCAGCGGCCTGACGGCGCTGCAGCACTTCGTCTTCACAGGCGCCCGCGAGGGCTTCAATCCTCACCCCCTGTTTGATCTGCGCCACTATGTCGGCCAGGCCGAGGAGGTGGCGAAGTCCGGCGAGAACCCGCTGCTGCACTATCTGCGCGAGGGCTGGCGGCTGGGCTATGAGCCCCACCCGCTGTTCTCCGGCGCCTGGTATCTGCAACAGAACCCCGACGTGGCCGAGCGCGGTATCCCGCCCCTGCTGCACTACGTCACCTCAGGCGCCGGCGAGGGCCGCCCGCCCCATCCGCTGTTCGACACCGGCTGGTACGCCGACCGCTATCGCGACGCCACGGCCCTGGGGGCCAGCCCGCTGGCCGACTTCCTGGCCCACGGCCTGGAGGGCCGACGGAACCCCAGCCTGCACTTCGACACCGCCTTCTATCTGGAGCAGAATCCGAAGGCGCCCGAGGACGTCCACGCCATCCTGCACTATCTGCGCGAGGGCGCCTTCGAGGGCGCCTCGCCCGCCCCGGACTTCGACGAGCTGGCCTATCTCACCGCCAACCCGAAGGCCGCCGAGGCGCCGATCTCGGCCCTGGAGCATTGGGCGCTCAGCCGCGCGCCCAAGCCCGAGCCTGGCGCTGGCCATGTCCGCGCCGGGGGCTCCGACACCGGCCTGTTCGAACAGCTCCGCGCCGCCCGCGCCAAGGACGCCAGCCTCTATGACGTCCAGGCCTATCGTGACCTGGCCGCCGAGCGCCGGCGGATGGACGAGGCCCGCAAGGCCAATGTGAAGGTCAAGCCGCTGAAGCTGATCAAGCTGGGCGAGAAGGACCTCGACAAGACCGCCGCCACGCTCGCCTTCGCAACGCCCGCAAAGCCGCGGGCCTCCATCGTGATCCCAGCCTACAACAATCTGAAGTTCACCCTGGAATGCCTGGCCGCCTTGCAGGCGGCGGGCGGACTTGAGGACGCCGAAATCATCGTCATCGACGACGCCTCGGCCGACGCGACCTCCGCGGTGCTGGCCAAGGTCCCGGGCCTCAAGCTGCTGACCAACCCGGAGAACCTTGGCTTCATCCGCACCTGCAACCGGGCGGCGGAGACGGCCAAGGGCGAGTTCGTCATCTTCCTGAACAACGACGTTCAGGCCCGGCCCGGCTGGCTGGCGGCGCTTCTTTCACCCTTCGATGAGGAAACCGGTGTCGGGGCGACGGCGCCCAAGATGCTGTTCCCCGATGGCCGCCTGCAGGAGGCCGGCGCGCGGATCGGAGTCGACGGCGCCTCGGAGATGATCGGTCTGTTCGACGATCCGTCCCTGCCCCGCTGGAACGTGCGCCGCGAGGTGGACTACGCCTCGGGCGCCTGCCTGGCGGTGCGCCGCAAGGTGTTCGCCGAGCTGGGCGGCTTCGACATCACCTTCGCGCCGGCCTATTGCGAAGACGCCGACCTCTGCTTCCGCCTGCGCGAGCGCGGCCTGCGGATCCTCTACGAGCCGACCTCGGAGATTGTCCACCACCTGTCGGTCACCGCCAACTCCATCGACGTCGGCTACAAGCACCGGCTGGCGACCCGCAACCAGCAGGCCTTCGTCCAGCGCTGGAGCGAACGCCTGGAGGCGCTCAACACCGTCCGTACCATCGCCTTCCACCTGCCGCAGTTTCACGCCATCCCGGAGAACGACCGCTGGTGGGGCGCGGGGTTCACCGAGTGGACCAATGTCACCCGGGCCCTGCCCAACTACCGCGGCCACTACCAACCTCACCTGCCCGCCGACCTCGGCTTCTACGACCTGTCGGACCCCAGCGCCCTCCAGCGGCAAGGGGAACTGGCCGCCAGGTACGGGATCGGCGGCTTCTGCCACTATTTCTACTGGTTCTCCGGCGGCCGGCGGGTGCTGGAAAAGCCGCTTGAGCACCTGCTGACCGGGGCGGCCGGCGACTTCCCGTTCTGCCTCTGCTGGGCCAACGAGAACTGGACCCGCACCTGGGACGGCCAGTCCAATGACGTGCTGCTGGCCCAGACCTACGAGGAAGGCGACGCCGAGGCCCTGATGGCCGAGATGGGCCCCTATCTGAAGCGCCCCAACTACATCCGGGTGAACGGCAAGCCTCTGGTGCTGCTCTATCGGCCGGGGCTGCTGCCGGACGCGAAACTGTGGGCGGCCCATTGGCGCGACTGGTGCGCGAAGAACGGCGTCGGCGAGATCTATCTGGCCTATGTCGAAGGCTTTGAGATGGCTGGCGGGGCGACCGATCCCACGAGCCTCGGCTTCGACGCCAGCGTCGAGTTCCCCCCTGCCGGGTCCCAGGCGCTGATCCATCCGCCGGGTCCGCTCTACAACGCCCGCTTCGAGGGCCGGGTGAACGACTACCGCCAGATCGTGCGCCGCTACATGGCCGAGCCAACCCCGCCCCACACCCGCTTCCGCGGCGCCATGCCGGGCTGGGACAATACCGCCCGCCGGCAGGACAACAGCTGGTCGCACCACCACGCCACGCCGGGCGCCTTCCAGGCCTGGCTGGAAGCCATGTTCGCCGAAACCCGGCGGCAGAACTTCGGCGATGAGCGCCTGGTCTTCATCAACGCCTGGAACGAGTGGGCCGAGGGCGCGCACCTGGAACCCGACCAGCGCTTCGGCCACGGCTGGCTCGAAGCGGTGAAGAACGCCGCCGACGCCGACCTGCTGGACAAGTCATGAGCGACGACCTCGTCCTGATCGGCCATCCCTTCTCGGCCATCGGCATGGCCGAGCATGTCCGCTCGGCCTGGCGGGCCTTCAAGGCCGCCGGGGTGGTCTCCGGCCTGATCGACATCTACGGCATGGACCGCAACAAGGACCCCGATTTCGAACGCGAGTTCGGGCCGCAGGTGGTCCCGAAGCTCAGCCCCAGGACCAACCTGTTCTGCATCAACGCCGACGAGGTGGAGCAGGCCATGGGCGTGCTGGAGGCGACGGGGTCGAAGCCCGCCTTCGAGAGCGCCTACAACATCATCTATCCGGCCTGGGAGCTTTCGAAATATCCCGAGCCCTGGGCGCGCATTCTGGAACGCTTCGACGAGGTCTGGGCGCCCTCGGACTTCATCGCCCAGGCCATCGCGCCCGCCGTCAGCAAGCCGGTGGTTCATCTGCCGCTGGCGGTCGAGCTGAGCCTTTCCAGTTTCCTGGGGCGTCGCGCCTTCGGCATCCCCGAACACGCCTTCGTGGTGCTGTTCTCCTTCGACTTCTCGTCGTTCTCGGAGCGCAAGAACCCGCTGGCCATGCTGGACGCCTTCGAACGGCTCTGCGCCCTGCGGCCGGCCGCGCCGCTGCACGCCATCGTCAAGTACAAGGGCGGCGACGACACGAACCCGGCCCGCAAGGCGCTTGAGACCCGGCTTGCCGCCCTGGGCGGCCGCGCCCAGGGGATCACCCGCCAACTGAGCGACAACGAGAACAAGAACCTGATCCGTTGCGCCGACGCCTTCGTCTCCCTGCATCGCTCGGAGGGGTTCGGGCGGGGGCCGGCCGAGGCCATGTCCCTGGGCCGCGTCGCCATCGCCACCAACTACTCCGGCAACCTGGACTTCATGACGCCGCAGGCCAGCCTGCTGGTGGACTGCGACCTGATCCCGGTGCCCGACGACGCCTATCTCTTCCCGGAGGGGCAAGTCTGGGCCGACGCCCATGTGGACCATGCGGTGCAGTTGATGGCCCGCATCCTGGACGATCCGGCCGAGGCTCGCGCCCTGGGTCGCCGCGCCAGCCGGCACATCCGAACCAACTTCAGCGCCCGCGCCGTGGGCCTGCGCTACACCGCCCGCCTGGACGAGCTGGCTAGGGCTTAGCGGCCGGCTTCGGTTTGGGCGGCGGCGCCAGACCAAGCGCTTCCCGCCCAGGATTCTCCGTCACAGCGATCTGCCGGATCACGAAGGCGCCGCCCGGCGAATCGTCTGTGTCGAGGCGGATCTGACTGATCAGCGAGGTGGTCCAGTCGTCGCCGCCGCCCATGGGATGAGCCATGTCGTAGGCCAGGATCAACGTCTCGTTGACCGCCGGACTGCCGCCCATCACCGGTTTGGCGAAGAACCCCTGGCCCTCCCCGTGGCCCGCGGTGGTGTAGTAGAGCGTGCCGTCCCAGGCGGGACTGGCCTGCTTGCGGGTCAGGCGCACCAGCACCAGAGACCCCCGCGCGCCGTTGATCTCCAGACCGCTGGGGGACCGCAGGGCCGGATCGGGCGCCTGGTTGGAGAGCCGCAGCCCGGCGTTCTGGGCCAGGCCGGTCAGGCCGCCGGTGAGAACAAAGCCGTCGCTGGCCCCGTCGAAGGTCCACATCCGCACGGATTTCAAGGGAGTCGCGCCAAGGCGGAAGGTTTCGCCGGCGGCGTCCCAGGTGATCGGCTGAACCCGCGTGGTCGGCGCGACCGGCTTCTCCACCGGCAGGCTGGGCTGCGGGACCGGCGCCCGCTTCATCGTGCGGGGCGCGGGCTGGTCGCAGGCGGCGAGCGCCAGGACGAGGGCCAGGGAGAGAAGGCGCGGAGCGGTCATGTCAGCGTCTCAGCAGTCGGCGAACCTGGGCCACAGGCGGATCGAGGGCCAGGTAGAGCAGGCCGGTCATGGCCGCCAGGTCCAGGAAGTAGAGATAGCGATAGTCGCAGGCGATGGAGATGGCGAAGAAGCTCGCCGTGAAGGCCAGCGCGGCGACCAGCAGGGCGACGATGGCCGCGTCGGCCCGATCGCGCCGCAGCAGCAGGGCGCCGGCGGTCAGCATCGCCACCACCGCATAGCTGAGGTGCGAGAACAGCGGCCCGTCCAGGAACCAGGTCCCGTAATTGTAGAGGGCGAGGTCGGACGCGTCCTTCCCCGGCGCGATCTGCAGCTTCTTCAAGGTCTCGGGCGGCCCGTCGACGCCAACGAACAGGGGCAGGCATGAGTCGATCATGGGCGTCAGGAACACCCAGCGGAACACGTCGAACCGGTGGGCGAGATAGGCGCCCGGATGGCGCAGCACGATGTCCAGCCACTGGGCGCGGACCAGTTCGTCGCTCTGACGCCAGAGTACCCCCCCCACCGCCGGATCCAGGTCGAGATAGTCGACTCGGACGGGCGTGTAGATCGGAACGCCGCGGGTGCGGATCACGGTCTCGGCCTCGGGATCGGCGGCGTTGAAGACGGTGAGCCTCAGGCTCGGGTCGTGCGCCGCCGCGCCGATGATGTCGTAATGCTGCAGAATACGGACACCCACGCCGCCGGCCTTGTCGGGCCCCGCCTTGGCCGGCTGGGAGGCGACGCCGATCAGGTGGGACGCCATCATGATGGCCACCAGGGCGCCCAGGCCCCAGATCAGGCTGCGCCGCCAGCCCTCCCCGCGCACGGTCCAGGCCAGGGCCAGGGCCGCAAAGGGGACGATGATGACGCCGTTCTGGCGGACCTGGGCGGCCAGCGCCAAGGCCAGCAGGGCGCCGGCGAGCACGATCCACGGCGGCCGGCCGACGGGCCAGCTCGCGCTCGCTCGGGCCAGCAGGAAGAACCCCGCCACGGCCAGGTTGGCGAACAGCACGTCCTTCCAGACGATGCCCTGGAACACCAGGATGATCGGGGAGGCCAGGAACAACAGGGCCACGGGAACCGCGGCCCAGGACGCCTTCGGGCGCAACCCGCGCAGACCCAGGAGGCTGGCGAACAACACGAAGCCGCTGCCCACCACATAGAGCGCCGTGCCCGGCACCAGCGAGTCGAAGGCGGCCAGCACCGCAGCGTAGGCCGCCGGTCCCCAGGTCTCCCGGGTCCCCATGCGGCCTTCATAGAGCTGGGAAATAGAATCGGGGGACAGGTGCCCCGGCATGGCGCCGCCCAGCATGACCAGGAAGGCCGCGATCAGCAGGCCGCGCACCACATCGTCGGCGGTCAGATCCAGTCCCCGTCGCGCCATGCGCCCGCTCCCCATCCACCTTGAGAGGTAGGGCGGGCAGCGGTCTCTGAGAAGGTGCAAAAAGCCGCCGTTGCCGCGACGCAGCGACGCTTCCATGATCGCCGCCAGATGACCACCGCGCCAAACCTTCAGATTCGGGCCTCCGGGGCGAGCTCCGAGCAGCTCAACGCCTACTCGGCTCTGCTGGGCAAGGTGTTCGGGGAGGCGCCGAAGTTCACGCCGCAGGCCCTGGCCTGGCGCTATCGCGACAATCCCGACGGACTGGTGGTGGGTTTCGACGCCTGGGACGGCGAGCGGCTGGCCGCCCACTACGTCACCTGCCCCACCACGGCGCGGATCGGCGGCGCCTCGGTGCGGGGACTGCTGTCGCTCAACACCGTCACCGACCCGGACTATGGCGGCCAGGGCCTGTTCACCCGCCTGGCCCAGGCGACCTATGAGGCCGGCGCCGCGGGCGGCCACGGCTTCGTCATGGGGGTGGCCAACGCCAACTCCACGCCGGGCTTCCTCAATAAGCTGGATTTCCAACTCGTCGCGCCGCTGGAGGCGGGGGTCCTGCTGCGCCGGCCGCGGCGGTTCGAGGCCGCCGGCGCTGACTTCCGCATCGACTGGACCCCGCGCCGGCTGGCCTGGCGGCTGGCCAACCCCGCCAGCGCCTACGGCGTGCGCGACCGCGACGGCTTGACGGTGATCTCGGCGCCGACCCACCTGCCCCTGGTGCGCTGCGTGGGGTTCGTCAGCGAGGGCCTGACCGAGCCTGGTGGCGCCGCGGGACTGGCTTCGCTGTTCATCGGCCTGGAGCCGCGGGTGGACCTTGCCACCCTGGGCTTCCTGCGGCTGCCTCGGCAGCTGCGGCCGTCGCCGCTGAACCTGATCTACAGGCGCCTGGGAGATCCTGCGCCGCAAAGCCTGGATGCCGCGCGCACGGCCATCGGCTTCCTCGACTTCGACCCCTACTGACCATGGCCGTCGCCTACATCCTCGCCCACTTCGACGATGAGTACTTCGCCACGCCGCTGATCGCGCGGGCCGGTGAGGATCAATGGTTCCTCTACATCGCCGACTACGCGACGCCGGCGCTGTCGGCCCGCCGCCTGGCTGAGTCGCGGGCCTATCTGGCGGGACTGGGGGCGCCGGCCGAGCGGGTGATCCACGTCGGCGCCGGCTCCGGCGCCCTGGACGGCCAGGTCCACCGCCACCTGCCCGACCTGCTGCCCCGGCTCGCCGCCGAGCTGGCGCGGATCGGACCGGTCGAGCGCTTCGTCGTCACCGCCTGGGAGGGCGGCCACATGGACCACGACGCCTGCGCGGCGCTGGCGGTGAAGGTGGCGGGGGCGACCCCCATTGATCAGGTCACCCTCTACAACGGTCCCGGCCTGCCCGGCCGCCTGTTTCGCGCCGGGATTCCGCTGGCCGACAACGGACCGCTGGTCCGAACGCGGATGTCGCGCGCGGAGTGGCTGGCTTTCGCTGTGGGGGTCCGTGCCTTCCCGTCGCAGGCCAAGACCTGGCTCGGCCTTTGGCCGGTGATGTTCGCGGCCTATCTGAGCAGAGGCTTCGCCCACCAGGCCCTCGACCCGATCCGCATCAGCCAGCGCCCCCATCCGGGGCCCCTCCTCTATGAGCGGATGTATGGGGTGACCTATGCCGAGGTGGCGGCCTCGATCAGGACGGCCTGGCCTGCAGAATGACCAGGAAGCCCGCCAGCATCAGGCCGTAGCCGACCGCGAACTTCCAGCTGGCCGGCTCCTTGAAGATCACCCAGGCCATCAGCGGCACCAGGGCCGAGCCCAGGATCGAGAAGGCGTAGGCGGTCGACAGCGGCGTCCGGGTCAGGATGTAGAACCAGACCAGGGCCGTGAGCCCGTACCAGCCGAAGGCGCCCATCAGCGGGAAGTTCTTCAGCAGCTTCCAGGGCATCGGCCCGGCGATCTGGGCCTGATAGAGCGCCGCCCACTTGAACAGCAGCTGGCCGATCGGCAGGGCGACGGCGAAGCCGCCGCATAGCAGGTAGTCGACCGCCTTCACGGCGCGTGCTCGGCGGCTTCCATCTGGCGAATGGTGCGCAGATAGGGGTGGATCGGCCGCGAGGGGGTGTTGAGCACGTCGAAGTTCATCGCCTGCAGCAGCATCTGGGTGCCGACGATCACCGGCAGGGCGGCGGCCATCACCACGCCGGCCGAAGCCGTCTGGTGCGGGTCGCGGGTCGCCAGCCAGTGGATGCCGTAGGTCCCGCCAAACGCCAGGAAGATGGCGCCGAAGATCAGCTCCAGGGTGGCGGCATGGAAGTCGCGCACGAAGTACTGGCCCATCACCCGCTGGCAGAAGTTGGTGAAGTGCTTCAGGGCGAAGGGCCCCACGATGGCGCCGATCCGCAGGTTGCTGACCTCCTCGCCGTAGCGGGCGGGGATCGGCACATCGCGCACCACCGCCCTCAGCGTGCCCAGGTGGTAGAGCAGGTCGGTCTCGAAGAAGAACCGCTGCGAGATCTGCTTCTCCATCACCCGGTCGGCCACGCAGCCCTCGATGGCGGTGAAGCCATTGGTGGGGTCGAAGACGTTCCAGTAGCCGGTGGAGACCTTGGCGGCGAAGCTCAGCGCCGCATTGCCGAACACGCGGACGCCCGGCATCGATTTCAGGTGGCTGATGGAGGTGAAGCGGTTGCCCTTGGTGTAGTCGGCCTCCCCCAGCAGGATAGGCGCCACCAGGTGCGGGATGTAGCCCAGGTCCATCTGGTCATCGCCGTCCACCTTGACCAGCACCCGGGCGCCCCGGCGGATGGCCTCGGCATAGCCGGCCAGCACGGCGCCGCCGACCCCGCGATTCTTCGACAGTCGCACAACGACGACACGGCGGTCGGCCTTGGCCGCCTCGATGAAATCGCCCGACTTGTCAGGGCACCCGTCATCGATGCAGACAATGCCCTCGGCCCAGGCAGGAATCTTGGCGATCACCTTCAGGATGTGATCGCGGACCCGGTAGCAGGGAATGATGATCCAGGTCCCGGAGTCCTCCAGGCTGGGCAGGCCCGACACAGGCGCGCCAAGGGGTCGGGCCGAGCGGGCCTGGACCATCGTGGCGTCGGAGTCTGTCGGCGGCATCAGGGGTTTCCTCACCCGGTCGGATACACGGCTCCTGGCAGGTTGCAAAGCGCCCGGCCTGCGACTACCCCGAGGGGCCAACGTCCACCAACCGGCGAGACTCATGCCCCACGATCTGGTGCGCGCCCGCGCACCGCTCCGGCTCGGCTTCGGCGGCGGCAGCACCGACGTCTCCCCCTATTGCGATGAGCATGGCGGCGTGGTGCTGAACGCCGCCATCGACCTGTTCGCCCATGTCAGCCTGGAGCGCCGCACCGACGGCCAGGTCCGGCTGGTGGCCGCCGACCGCGAGCACTTCTGGAACGGCGCGGCCACAAGCCCCCTGCCCACCGACGAGCCCCTGCGGCTGCTGAAGGGGGTCTATAACCGCTTCATGGCCGAGCACACCGGCGGCCAGGCCATCCCGCTCACGCTCACCACCTATGCCGATTGCCCCCCGGGCTCTGGCCTGGGGACCTCCTCGGCCCTTGTGGTGGCCATGGTGGAGGCCTTCCGCCGGTTCCTCGACATCGAGATGACGCCCCATGCGGTGGCCGCCCTGGCCTATGACATCGAGCGCCGCGACCTCGGCCTCGCCGGCGGCCACCAGGATCAGTACGCCGCGGCCTTCGGCGGGCTGAACGTCATGCACTTCCACGACCAGGACCGCGTGGACGTCGAATCGGTCGCCGTCGATCCCACGGTGATGAAGGAGCTGGAGGCCTCGCTGGTGCTCTACTTCACCGGCGTGTCGCGGGAGTCGGCCTCGATCATCGAGGAGCAGACCGCCAACATGCGCGCCCACGCGCCGGCCTCGCTGCAGGCCCTGCACGACATCAAGGCCAGCGCCTATGCCATGCGCGAGGCCCTGCTGGCCGGCGACCTGCCGCGGTTCGGCGAACTCCTCGATAGCGGCTGGGCGTCGAAGAAGTTGACCGCCACCCGGATGTCTTCGACCCGGATCGATGAAGTCTATGCGGAAGCCAAGGCCTTCGGCGCCTTCGGCGGCAAGGTCTCCGGGGCCGGCGGCGGCGGCTTCATGATGTTCCTGATCGACCCCACCAAGCGCGATGGCCTCAAGCGCCTGTTGACCAACTTCGGCGGCGCGGCGCAGTCGGCGCGCTTCACCGGCGCGGGCGCCGAATCCTGGGTGGTGCGGTGAGCGGCGAAAACGGTTAGAGCCAAGGCGTGAAAGAGCTCTCGAAATCCATCGTCCGGCGCATGGCCGACCCCAACTTCGCCCGGCGCTGGTTCGTGGGCGACGGCCTCGACATCGGCGGCAAGCCTGATCCCCTGTCCCTGTACGCCGGCTTCTTCCCGGCGCTGACCGCGGTGCGGGTCTGGGATTGGGAGGACGGCGACGCCCAGCAGTTGGCGGGCCTGGCGCCTGAGAGCCTCGACTTCGTCCATTCCAGCCACTGCCTCGAGCATCTGATCGACCCCAAGGAGGGCCTCGCCTCCTGGTTCCGGGTCATCAAGCCCGGCGGCTTCCTGGTGGTGACGGTGCCCGACGAGGATCTCTATGAGCAGGGCGTCTTCCCCTCGACCCACAACCGCGACCACAAGTGGACCTTCACGATCCTGAAGGCCCGCTCCTGGAGCGACAGGTCCATCAACCTGGTGGACCTGCTCTCGGGCCTGGGCGAGGCCGCCGATATCGAGCGGCTGGCCCTGCTGAACGCCACCTTCCGCTATGACCTGCCCCGGTTTGACCAGACCCTGACCCCGATCGGCGAGTGCGGCATCGAGTTCGTGGTGCGCAAACGCACCGCCCGCGAACTGGCCTATGGCGGCATGGTGCGCGACACCGCCCAGCCCAGCCCCGCCGATCGCCGCCACTTCAACCAGTACCGCGCCGACCACGCCCACATGAAGACCAGCCCCCCGCCCTTCGAGGACGAGAGCGAGCTCTAGGCAGCAGCCCGCAAATTCACCGATTTCCGAGCGTTTCGCCGCCCTGCGCCACGCTTGCGCCGCAAAATGCGACCTGTTACCAGCGGCCCCGGTCGGGAGAGTTGATGCAAACCTCGGAACACATGCTGCGCACGGGCCGTCGCGGCGCCGTGCACGAATTCGGCATGGCGTTCGCCGACCTCAAGGCCTCGACGAAACGCATCGACCTCGCCTGGTCGCTCGCCTGGCACGACATCGTCTCGCGCTATCGCGGCTCGATCCTCGGCCCCTTCTGGATCACGCTCTCCATGGGCCTGATGGTCCTGGGGATGGGCTTCCTTTACGCCGAGATCTTCAAGGTCCCGATCCAGGAATACATGCCCTTCGTGGCCCTGGGCATCGTCTTCTGGGGCGTCATCGTCGGGGTCATCACCGAGGGCTGCGACACCTTCGTCCACGCCTCGGGCATGCTCAGCCAGACATCCCTGCCGATGTTCACCTTCGTGTGGCGCACGGTGCTGCGCAACCTGATCACGCTCGCCCACCACCTGGTGATCGTGGTCGTGGTGCTGATCTGGTTCGGCTACTGGAAGGTGTCCAACATCCCCATGGCCCTGCTGGGCCTGGCGCTGCTGATGCTCAATGTCTCCTGGGTCAGCATGGCGGTGGGCATCGCCTCGGCGCGCTTCCGCGACGTGCCGCAGATCGTCGGCTCGATCATGCAGTTCGCCATGTTCATGACCCCGATCTTCTGGCAGCCGGGCCGGATGAGCGGCGGCCGGGGCCATGCGCTGCTGGTGCTGAACCCCTTCTTCCACATGATCGATGGCATCCGCACGCCCCTGATGGGCGGCCAGTCGGGATCGGGGACCTATCCAGTCCTGGCCCTGCTGGCGTTGCTGGGCTGGCTCGGCGCCTTCAGCGCCTTCGCTCTCACCCGCCGCCGGATCGTGCACTACCTATGAAGGGTCCCCAGGTCTCCATCATGGTCAGCGACCTGACCATGCGCTTCCCCGTCTATGGGGTGGACGCCAAGTCGCTGAAGAAGAGCCTGGCCACGGTCACCGTGGGCGGCCGTCTCGGCTCGTCCCTGACCGGCGCCACTGAGGTCACCGCGCTCTCCGGCGTCAATATCAAGCTCAAGGCCGGCGACCGCCTGGGGCTGATCGGCCACAACGGCTCGGGCAAGACCACCCTGCTGCGGGCGCTGTCGGGAGCCTATGAGCCCGACGAGGGCCAGATCGAGATCCACGGCAAGATCGCCTCCCTGCTGGACCTCAACCTCGGCATCGACGCCTCGGCCACCGGCTACGACAATATCCGCCTGCGCGGCCGCATCGCCGGCCTCACCGCCCGCGAGATCGAGGACAAGCTGGAGGAGATCGGCGACTTCACCGGCCTGGGCCCCTTCCTGGCCATGCCGCTGAAGACCTATTCGGCCGGCATGCAGGCGCGGCTCGCCTTCGCCGTGGCCACCGCCGTCGAGGCCGACGTGCTGCTGATGGACGAATGGATCGCCGTCGGCGACGCCCAGTTCCAGAAGATCGCTCATGCGCGTCTGCTGTCGCTGATGGAGCGGGCCGGCATCCTGGTCCTGGCCTCCCACGACATCGACCTCATCCGCCTCTACTGCAACAAGGTCATGGTGATGAAGGGCGGCGTCGCCTCTGCGGTCACCAGCGTCAAGAACCTGGACGACCTGCTCGCCGACGCCTGACGCCGCGGCCCCGGGCTGCTAGACAAACGATCCCAGAGACAGGCGCGAGACCCCGTGGACGTCGTCTTCACCATCGTTTCGCGCAACTATGCGGCCCAGGCGGCGACGCTGATGGAGAGCCTCGGCGTGGCCGAGCCTGATGTCGCCCGGGTGGTGATCGCCACCGACGGCGCCATCGCCTTCGCCGACAAGGGCGTCCGGGTGATCGAGGCGGGCGACCTCGTCCCCGACTTCGCCAACCTGTGCGCCTATTACGACGCCCTGGAACTGAACACGGCGGTCAAGCCGCATGCCTTCCGCGCCCTGCTGGCGCAGCCGGGCGTGAGCTCGGTGGTCTATCTGGACCCTGACATCTTCGTCTATCGGCCGCTCACCGAGGTGCGCGAGGGCCTGTCCCGCGCGCCCCTGGTCCTGACGCCGCACCTGACCCGGCCGCTGCGGGGCGAGGCCAATCCCAACGACCACGTCATCCTGACCTCGGGCGCCTACAATCTCGGCTTCATGGCGGTGCGCAACGAGCCGCAGATCGAAGCCCTGCTGGATTGGTGGGCGGAGAAGCTAAGGTTCGACTGTCGTGTCGACTTCGCCGCCGGCCTGTTCACCGACCAGAAGTGGATGGACCTCGCGCCCGGCCTGGTGAGCGATCTCGCCCTGCTGCGCACGCCAACCCTCAACCTGGCCTACTGGAACCTGGAAGGCCGCGAGCTCTCCAAAGGCGCCGACGGTTGGCGGGTAGAGGGGGAGCGCCTGGGCTTCTTCCACTTCTCCGGTTTCGACCCCGCCCGACCCGACCTGCTCTCCAAGCACCAGGACCGCATCAAGGTCGCCCCGGGCTCGGCCCTGGCCGACCTGCTGCAGGTCTACGCCGCCGCCATGCTGCGCAACGGCCATGCGCAGGCCCGGGAGACCCCCTACGGCCACCGCGCCTTCCCCTCGGGCCGGCTGGTGACGCCTCAGGAACGCCGCCGGATGCTGGACGCCGCGCGGGCGGGCGAGGCCTTCGGCGGCGGTTTGAGCCGAGCGGCCGAGGCCTGGCTGGACGCCCCGGGCGAGGCTGACGCCCGCCAGCCGCTGGCGCCGCCGGAGGGACCCTGGCTCGCCGCGTCCAGCGACCTGACGACGTGGCTGAACGCCAACCCGGCCGCGGCCGTGGCCGCGATGCTGGCCGCCCGCAGGGATTTGCGTGACCGCTTCGCCACCGACCCCGCGGGCCTCCAGGCCTGGCTGCTGGGCCCCGAGGCCCTGGCCGGCCGCTTCGACGCGCGCCTGCTGGCCGGCGCCGGTCCCGAGGTCGTCGCCCGCGCAACCCGCTACGCGGTCGGCGAGGCGTCCGCGATCGCGGCCTATGGCCTGGCCGACCGCGCCGGGTGGCCGGCAGGACTGGTCGATCCCACGCTTGAGGCGGCTGTCACGCACCTCGCCCGGGGACTGCCCTTCCCGCGCCTCTTCCTCCGCATCTGGGAGGGTCGCGGCGACCTGCAGAGGCTCTTTCCCTTGACGAGCTTCCACCAGCGTTTCGCCTTCCTGCGCTGGCTGATCGGCGGCGGCCTGGCCGAGGTGGGCGTCGATCTGGCCGCCCTCCCCGTCGCCGTTCGCAACCACCCGCTCTTCCGCCTGGCCCGGCTCAGCGTGCGCCATGCGGGCTTGGTCCCGCGCCGCATTGCCGCCACCGGCGCCTGCGAGACCCTGATGGTGATGGAACGATGGACCGACACCGCCGCCGCCCCGGTCTTCGAGAGCGCCACCACCTGCTTCCGCGCCGCCTCCGGTGAGGTCGTCCCGCCGCCCGCCCAGGTGGGTGAGGTTGTGTTCCAGACCGCACCGGGACTCAGCGCGGCCGACGCCATCGCCCTGTTGGCCCACGGCGTGTCCTGGCGTTCGGCGCGGCGATGAGCCCGGTCGCCAGCGCGCGGCGCCTCTGGCGCGGCCTGATCCCCGAACCTCTGCGCCGCGCCGCCCAGCCGGTGCTGGCGCGGGCGCTGTCGGCCTATGTCCGGTCGTCGGCCCGGGCGCCCCACGCCGCCGGCACGGTGGGCGGACCGATCCGCGTGGTGGGCTATTTCGAAGGGTCACACGGCATCGCCGCCTCGGCCCGCCTCGCCGTCCGCGCCTTCGAGGCGCTTGGCGTCCCGGTGGAGACCATCGACGTTTCCGCCGCCCAGCTCGACTGGATCGGCAAGGCCGGGCCCGCGCCGGCCCCGGGCCCCTGGATATTCCACCTCAATGCGCCGGAACTTCTGGCCGCGCTGGCCTATCTCGGCCCCAGGCGGGTGCTGGGTCCCCGCTACGGCTACTGGGCCTGGGAATTGCCCAGGGCGCCTGATCTCTGGCTGAAGGACGCGGCCCTGGTGGACGGCGTCTGGGCGCCCAGCGCCTATACCGCCCAGGCCCTGGCCGGCGCGGCCGCCCCGGTGCGCGTCGTTCCCCACCCGCTGTTCCTCGAGGACTACCGCGACGTGGTCCCCACCCCGCACACGGCGGAATTCCAGGCGGTCAGCCTGTTCGATTTCAACTCCGCCGCGGCCCGCAAGAACCCCGAGGGCGTGATCTCGGCCTTCGCCCAGGCCTTTGGCGACGAACCCACGGTCCGCCTGCTGATGAAGACGCAGAACGGCCACCTCTTCCCCGAGCACCTGGCCCGCCTGCGCCGCCTGGCGCCCGCCAACGTCACCATCGAGGACGCCGTCTGGCCCTATGATCAGGTCAAGAGCCTGATCGCCGGCGCCGATGTGCTGATCTCCCTGCACCGCGCCGAGGGGTTCGGACTGACCCCGGCGGAGGCCATGGCCCTGGGCACGCCGGTGATCGCCACCGGCTGGTCGGGCAATCTCGATTTCATGGATGCGGGCAGCGCCCTGCTGATCCCCTTCCACCCGATTCCGGTGCGCGACAGCCAGGGAATCTATGCCGGTCAGACCTGGGCCGAGCCCGACACCGCCGCCGCCGCCGAGGCCCTGCAGCGCCTGCGCACCACGCCGGAACTCGGCCGCCGTCTGGCCGAGAACGGTCGCCGCATGGTGGCCGAGCGGCTCTCGCCCCAGGCCTGGTTCACGACCTTGCCGGACGAGGTGAAGCGCGCGGCGATGGCGGCGATCAGAGGCTAATCTTTCACGGGCTTGCCCACGCTCATCAGCGCGAAAACAGCCACCGCTCCCACCAGCACCACCGGCACCATCGACTGGAACACCTGGCCGGCGCTGTAGCCCGCGCCGCGCAGTTCACCGGCGATCAGGGGACCCGCAATGGATCCCAGCCGCCCGACCGCGATGGCGGCGCCGGCGCCCGCAGCACGGACCTGGGCAGGGTAGTAGATCGGCGCGAGCGCATAGAGCACGTAGAGCCCCCCCACCACGGTGAAGCCCGCGGCGGCGGCGAAGCCGTAGATGGCCGGCAAGGCCGTCGCCTGGGCCAGGCCGTACATCGCGCCGGCCAGCACCAGGAACACCGCCAGCAGCGGCCAGCGGAACCCGATCCTGTCGGCCATCCAGCCCAGCATCAGGGCGCCCATCACACTGAAGGCGTTGAACCAAAGGGAGGCCGCGGCCCCGTCGGCGGCGGTGAAGCCCTTGGCCACCACCAGGGTCGGCAGCCAGTTGAGCAGCAGGTAGGTGACCAGCAGGTCGAGGCCGAACACCACCCAGATCAGGAAGGTGGTGAGCGCACGGCGCTCTGAAAACAGGCCCCGGGCTAGCCCGCGGTCGGCGTCTGGATCATGGTCGGGCCGGGTCTCGGGCAGCAGCCACAGCACCACGGGGACGAGCAGCAGCGGCAGGGCGCCGCCGATCAGGAAGACAGTTCGCCAGTCAAGAGCGTCGCCGGCGTTGCTGGCCAGCAGCGACACCAGCGCCCCGCCGGCCGGCAGGCCGCAGAACATGCTGGTGGTGGTGGCCGCCCGCTTCGACGGTGTGCTGATCTCGGTGGCGATGGCGATCAGGTTGGGCATGGCCCCGCCGAAGCCGATGCCGGTGAGCAGCCTGGCCAGGGTGAGGGTTTCGAAACTGTTGGCGAAGGCCGTGGCCACCGAGAACACCCCGAAGGCCGCCACCGAGACCGCCAGCACCGGCTTGCGCCCCACCCGGTCGGCGAACCAGCCGCCAGTGAGCGCGCCGATCACCAGGCCGATCATGGCCGCGCTGCCCGCCCAGCCCATCTGGCCGGGATTGAGCCCCAACTCCGGCGCCATGTGCGGCGCCGAGACCCCGAAGGCCTGGATGTCGTAGCCTTCCAGGGCCGCGATGCAGAAGCAGATGGCGACGATGAAGCCTGGGCTGAGACGCTTGGCGGTGGTCATGGCCGATTCCCCCGTGATTGTTCCCCGGGCGCAGAAGGCCTCAAGGTCTCGTTCCACGCCAGTGGAGAAGTTGGCGATCCGCCGTCGCGGGCGCCTGGGGGCGGCGTCTTGGACTCAGGAACCAGGGGGGCGCTCAAGCGCAGGAACAGTCTCATCCGCCTCCCCTTATATTTTGTATGTGTTATATACTATCTTCCGAACCCGGGGATCAAGCCGCCGCCTTGCGATTGAGGGTCGCGATCGCCCAGGTGAGCAGGGCGCCGGCCACCAGCAGGCCGGCCATGGCATAGACCGGCAGGGCGAAGGAGCCGGTGGCCTGGCGAATGGTCCCGATCATGTTGGGCCCGGCCAGGCCGCCCGTCGATCCGGCGATGTTGATCAGAGTCACCCCCACCGCCGCCGTCGCCGGGGTCAGGAAGGTGGAGGGCACGCCCCAGAAGGCGCCCTGGGCCGCGCCGAGGCCGACGCCGCCCGCGATCAGCAGCACGAGGGCCAGCCCGCCTGCCCCCACATAGGCCGCGCCGGCGAACCCGGCCGACGCCAGCAGGGCCGGCGCCGCGACGTGCCAGTAGCGCTCGCCGGTCTTGTCGGAATGCCAGGCGTTCACCGCCATCCCCACCCCCACCCCCACCCAGGGCAGGGCCGAGAGGATGCCGACCCGCAGGGGGTCCCCGCCGCCCGCCGCCTTGATCACCTGGGGCAGCCAGAAGATCAGGCCATAGGCGCCCGTCAGCAGGGTGAACCACAGCCCGACTGAGGCCCAGACGCGGGGACTGGAGAAGAGGGCCGGCCAGGACGCCACGCTCTGAGGCTGCCCCACCTGGGCGGCGGCGTCCTCCACCAGGAAGGCCTTCTCGTCATCGTTCAGCCAGCTGACCTGGTGGGGATCGTCCTTGAAATAGGCCAGGGCCACGAAGGCCAGGACCACGGTGGGCAGGCCCTCGGCCAGGAACATCCAGCGCCAGTCGGAGAGACCCAGCGGGTTGTCCATCGACAGCAGCCAGCCCGACAGCGGACCTCCGACAACCACCGACAGCGGGATGGCCAGCATCGGGGCCGAGAAGGCGCCGGCCCGATAGCGTCGCGGCATCCAGCGGCTGAGATAGAGGATGATCCCCGAAGCCCAGCCGGACTCCGCCACCCCCAGCAGGAACCGCAGGAGATTGAAGCTCGCCACGTCGTGGATCAGGCTCATGCACGAGGCGACGGTCCCCCAGACCAGCACCGTGCCGAAGATCCACCACCTCGCGCTCATCCTGGTCAGCAGCCAGACGTGCGGCGCCTGGAAAGCGAGATAGCCCACGAAGAACAGGCCTGCCCCAAAGCCATAGGCCTTGGGGTCGATACCCAGTTCCGGGTTCATGCTGATGGCGGCGAAGGACAGGTTGGACCGGTCCAGCGCGTTGAAGAAATGCAGCAGGACGACGGGCGCCAGGAGGCGCGGGATCAGCTTGCGGCGGATCCCCGCGGCGACGTCCTCCATGGCGGTCGCTCTCTTTCCGGCGCGCTAGAACTGGAACTTGGCGGTGGCGTAGACCAGGCGCGGCTGCACCGGCAGGCCCACCTCCTGGCCGGTCGGCGGCAGGGTGGCGTGATAGGCGTAGTAGACCTCGTCACTGAGGTTCGTGCCGTTCAGCGACAGCTCCAGCCCGGGGACCGCGTTGGGCGCGAAGGTGATGGCGGCGTTGTAGAGCGTGTAGCCGGCCTGGAACGAAGTCGGATCGCCCAGGGTCAGGAACTGGTCGCCCTTGTAGGAGGCGTCGCCCCGCACCGTCAGGTCGCCGGCGGCCAGCTGGAAGACATACTGGGCGCCGCCGTTCACCGACCAGTCGGGAACCTGCGGCAGCGAATCGCCGATCTTCACCGCGTTGGGACGGTTGAAGGGATCGAGGATGGCCCGGGCCTGAGGGGTGAGGCGGTTGAACTTGGCGTCCACATAGCCGACCCCCAGGTTCAGGGTCATGCCGTCGGTGGGCACGGCCACGAACTCAGCCTCGAAGCCCTGGATGTCGGCGTCGCCTGAGTTCTGGGTGGTGCGCAGGTTGGCTCCGGTCACCGGGTCCACCTTCTGGACCGTGAACTGGATCTCCTTGTAGTCGCTCTGGAACACCGCGACGTTGGCGGTCAGACGGCGATTGAACCAGTCGGTCTTGGCGCCCAGTTCCCAGGTGGAGATGGTCTCAGGCTGATAACGGGGGGTGGGCGACAGCGGGCTGTTGGACGAGCCCCAGCCGCCCGACTTGAAGCCTTCCTGATAGCTCGCATAGATCAGGATATTGTCGGCCGGGCGCCAGTTGATCCCAGCCTTCGGCGTGAAGCTCTCCCACGTCTGATTGTCGCGGCTGAAGGGCACCTGGGCCACGCCCCGCTGGGTGAAGCGCACCGAGAAGGCGTAGTCCTTCTCGTCCCAGTTATAGCGACCGCCCACCGTCAGCTCGATCTGCGGGGTCAGGGCGAAGCTCTCCTGGGTGAAGATCGCGTAGCTTTTCGCCTTCATATAGAAGTAGGTGAAGGTGTCGGCGGCGTCGGAATTGATCCGCAGGGCGAGGGGCACGTTCTCCCAGATGCCGTGGAAGCTCTCGGTGTAGAGCTTGGACGAGCCGTTTTCCTGGAAGGCGTAGAGGCCCACCAGGTACTTCAGGCGGTCGTCGAGGGCGCTGCCGGAAAACTGCAGCTCCTGGCTATACTGGTGATCATAGAGCTCGGTCTGCGAGGTCTGCATCGAGTAGGGGGTCTGGTCCCCGTCCACCCCGATCTTGGCCGAGACGCCGCGGAAGGCGGTCACCGACTTGACGGTCAGGGCCTCGCTGACATCCCAGGTCGCCACCACCGAGGCGCCGCCGATCTGGTAGTTGTCATAGCCCCCCTGCAGGGCGTTGCTCTGGTAGGGATCGCTCGAGGCCCAGCGGTTGTCGTAGAGCGAACCCGCCGGCAGACCCAGGCGCTGGTTCTCCGCCGCCGCCGCATAGGTGTTGAACCGCGCCGCCTTGGCCGGCGGGAAGGGCGCCGGCGAGGTCAGGTAGCGGATCAGATAACCCTGCGGCCCGACATTGTTCTGCTCCGAATAGTCGGCGTTGAACTGCACATCGAGATTGTCGGCGGGGACGTAGCGCAGGGCGGTGCGGAAGACGATCCGGTGCTCGTTGTTGCCGTTCTGGCCGTCATAGCGCTTCGACCAGCCGTCGGAATTCAGGAACGAGGCCGAGAGTTTTCCGGCCAGCCTTCCCTCAATGATCGGCCCGTTGATCGCGAGCCCGAAGTCGGTGCGGCCGTAGGAACCCACCCGGGCCTTGAGGACGCCGCTCACCTCGCTGAGATCGGGCTTCTCGGTGACGATGTTGATGGCGCCGCCGATGGTGTTGCGGCCGAACAGGGCGCCTTGCGGACCCTTCAGGACCTCGGCGCGCTCGATGTCGTCCAGGCTCATCAGACCGCCCACGGCGCGGGCCAGATAGACGTCGTCGACATAGACCCCGACGCCGGGATCGGTGGGAAACTGGAAGTCGCCGGTGCCGACGCCGCGGATGTAGCCGGCATAGGCCGAGCCGCCGCCGGCCGGGCGGTTGGTCTGGTGCAGTTCCAGGTTCGGGGTGAAGTTGCCCAGGTCCTGCAGGTTGGTGGCGCCGCGCGCCGCCATGGTCTCCTGGGAGAAGGCGCTCACCGAGACCGGCGTGTCCTGCAGCTTGGTCTCGCGGCGCTCGGAGGTGACCACGACCTCGGCGACCTCGGTCTGAGCCAGGGCCTGGCCGGCGAAGGATAGCACCAGCGCGGTCGTGGCCATCAGCAGCTTGGCGCGCGCGGAATTGGAAGTCGGCATCGGAAAAGTCCCTCCCCAGGGTCGTGACGCGGTCTGTCGCCGCCTCGATCGACATCAAGATTGGGAGAGGTGCTTGGCTTCGTCAATGGTTAGTGAGACTAACGATTGATCAGGCGTCGTGTTTTGACCGCCCTGTGTCGGCGAGGCCGCAGAGGTGGCCGAAGCGGCGGGGGGGCCGCTCCGGCCTGGAGCGCGACGGGATGGTGGAGCCCACCGTCACGCTCCAACGCTCTGGGACAGAAATCCGGCCGCTATTGCGGCATCTCGGTCCCGACCTTGTCGAAGGTGCCGCCGACCTTTTCCCCCAGCACGGAGATGGAGGCGATGAGGACCACCGCGATCAACGCCGCGATCAGGCCATACTCAATGGCCGTGGCGCCGGACTCGTCGGCGATGAAGTTCTTCAGGAACTGGGTCATGCACACCTTCCCCTTCTGGGAGCGCCAGCGGACCCATGCCCGTGACGCTGTGGCGCAACTTGCCCGGACAGGTTGAAGCAAGGCTTTCCAAACACCCTTAAAGAGCGAGTAGTCTTATGTCGTAGACTTCGCTCTTAACGGCTTCGAAGGCCTGAGGCGCCTAGGGTGAAGGCTGAACAGGAAAGGGAGCCGCCATGGCGACCCGTACGTCCAGCTTCCACAGGCACGCGATCGATCACTTCGAGCCGCAGGACACCAGCGACGATCCCCACGCCCAGCGGCGCATGCGCGGTCAGCTGGAGCAGATCGACTACACGGCCTTCGCCTCCAACAAGGAGGTGATCGGCGCGGTGCTGGGCCACGCCGATTCCCAGAAGTTCCAGCGGATGGCGGTAGCCGCCGCCATGGCCCGGGCCCAGTGGGTCAAGGAAGCCTTGACCCTGAGCGACGGCATCAGCCCCAGCCACGAGCAGATCTCCCGCCTGGGCCGGCTCCGCCAGGCCTATGAGGAACTCGCCGAGGCCTATGAAGCCATGCGTCGCATGGTGGAGCGCGGCTACCTTCCCTACCGGGCGCCGGCGACCTAGCTGGCCCACGCCGCCACGGCCCTTAAGGACCGCTTCACCCCGCGCCCCTAGAATCAAGGCGTGTCCAGACAGGCCGCGCCATGAAGGTCGCCCCCCTGGGGACGATCCCCACCGCCGCACAGGTGCCGGCGCTCGCCCCCGTGCGCCCCGTCACCCGGGTGCAGGGCGGCCAGCTGTTGCGCGAGATGCAGCGGGCGGTGGAGGCCGACGCGGTCGATCCGTCCCAGCCGGTCGAGTCGCTGACCCGGGTCGGCGCGGCAAAGACCTCGTCCCAGCCGGGCCTCGCGCCGCTCCTGCCCCAGACCCCGGCCCAGGCCATGGCCCAGGCCCTGCGCAGCGCCCTGACCCGCCAGAGCGGCCTGGCCCCGTTGATGGCAGATCTCAGCCAGGCCCTTCGCACCCAGGCCCTGTCGCCCCCCGCCCGGGCCGCGGCCCTGCAGATGCTGGCCCAGCTGATCCCCCTGGACCCGGCGGTGCGAGGCGCGGACATCAAGCGGGCGCTGAAGACCTCCGGCCTGTTTCTGGAGGCCAACCTCGCCGCCGACCCCGAGACTTCCCCGCTCGGCAGCGACCTCAAGGCCGCCCTCCTGGTGCTGCGCCAGGCGCTTGGCCCCGCCACCCGGCGACCTCCCGGCGCCACGCCCCCGCCACCCTATGGCGGCGCCCCCACCTCGGCCCAGAAGGCGGCCATGCCCAGCCTGCCCTTGGGCGCCGCCGCCGGCGCCATCAGCGAGGCCCTGGCCGCCGAGACCCAGGGCGCGCTCGCCCACATCGACCTGCTGCAGATGGCCTCCCTGCCCGAGCCGGAGAGGCCCGACGACCCCAGCCGCTGGTGGTTCGAGACCCCGCTCCAGACCCCCCAGGGTCCCGGCGTCGCCCAGTTCGAGATCAGCCGCGACAGCCAGGGTCGCGCGCGCGACGAAGACCGCGAGCCCCTGTGGCGCGCCCGCTTCTCCGTCGACTTCGAGCCCGTCGGCCCGGTGGACGCCCAGGTGGCCTTCGACGGCGACCTGGCCCGCGTCAGCCTCTGGGTGCTGCGCGCCGACACCGCCGAGCGCCTGCGCGCGGCCCAGCCGATGCTGGCCCGGGCGCTCGCCGCCGCCAGCCTGCAGCTCGAACTGGTCGTGCACTCCGGCCCGCCGCCCGCGCCGGCGACACCCGCGGGCCGCCTGCTGGACCAGTCGGCATGAGCAACGACCGCCGCCTCGCCGTCGCCCTGCAGTACGACGCCCCGGGCGCGCCCCGCGTGGTGGCCGCCGGCCGTGGACGGGTGGGCGAACGGATCATCGCCGCGGCCGAGGCGCACGGCGTCCCCCTGGAGCACAACCCCCTGCTGGCCGAGGCGCTCTCCAAGGTCGAGCTGGACGCGGAAATCCCGGAGCGCCTGTTCGTGGCGGTGGCTGAGATCCTCGCCTTCCTGATGCGCGAAGGCGGCGAACCACAGACCGACACCTAGCTGTCAGCCATCGATCGCGCCTGAAGATGGAAACCCAGGCGGCCGCCTGATCCGCCTGGGGCCAAGGCGCGAACGCCTGATACAAGCGCTCGGCAACGTCCGCCGCTCCCGCGCGTTGGGCCGCGCGGAGGGCTCTCATGCGACTGTCGATCCAGGCCGACCTGACCTACAGCTTCGAGCACCCGTGCGAAGTTCTGCTGCTGCTTGAGGCCGCCCGTGCGCCGGACCAGGCGATCCATTCCGAGCGCCTGACCCTCACGCCGGCCGCCGAGATCGCCCGCCTGGACGACTCCGTCACCGGCGAGCGCCGCGCGGTCTTCACCGCCCATGGCGAAGTGGCCATCGCCTATACCGCCCAGGTCGAACTGCTGGCCCGGGACGCGAACCTGAAGGGCTGCGCCGCCACCGCCATCCGCGACCTGCCCGGCGAGGCCCTGCGCTATCTGCGCGCGAGCCGCTACTGTCCCTCGGACCGTTTCGAGGCCTTTGTGGACAAGGAGTTCGGCACGCTCAAGGGCGGCGACAAGGTGGCCGCCATCGTCGAATGGATCGGCGGGCATCTGGTCTATGAGGCCGGCGTCAGCGACGCCACGACCACCGCGATGGACACCTTCGTGGATCGCGCCGGCGTCTGCCGCGACTTCGCCCACCTGGCCATCAGCCTGTGCCGCGCCGCCGACATCCCGGCCCGCGCCGTCTCGGCCTATGCCTGGAAGCTGGAGCCGCCGGACCTGCACGCCGTGGCCGAGGTCTATCTGGGCGGCCGTTGGCGGCTGATCGACGCCACCGGCCTGGCGCCCATCGACGGCCTGGTCCGGGTCGCCACCGGCCTGGACGCCGCCGACATCGCCTTCATGACCATCTTCGGCAAGGCCGAGCTGGTCAGTCAGAGCTTCACCATCGAGAAGACCAAGGGCTAGCCATGGCCGAGCGTCTGGACGCCATCGTCATCGGCGCCGGGCCCGCCGGCCTGGCCGCGGCCATCTATCTGGCCCGCTTCCGCCGCCAGGTCCTGGTGCTGCACGACGGCGACAGCCGCGCGGCCTGGATCCCCCGCAGCCACAACCATCCGGGTTTTCCGGGCGGGATCGTGGGTACCGACCTGCTGGAGCGCACCCGCCGCCAGGCCGAGGCGTTCGGGGCCAAGGTCGAAGAGGCCCAGGTCACCGGTCTCGCGGTCGAGGGCGACGGTTTCAAGATCATCACCGGCCACCGCACCCTCTCCGCCCGGTCGGTGATCCTCGCCACGGGCGTCGTCGACCGCCTGCCCGACCTGCCCGGCGTCGAGGCCGCGGTGCGCCGGTCCCTGGTTCGCATCTGCCCCATCTGCGACGGCTTCGAGGTGACGGGCCAGGCCTTGGCGGTGATCGGCGACGGCCCCCTGGGTGTGCGCGAGGCCCTCTTCCTGACGACCTACAGCGACAAGGTCAGCCTGATCCATACGGGGACCGCCGAGGCCCTGCCGGACGACGAGCGCGCAAGCCTGGTCAAGGCGGGGATCCGGCTGATCGAGGCTCCCCTCCAGGAGGTGGTCCTCGACCACGAGCGGCTCACGGCGCTCGCCTTCACCGACCAGGGCCGCCTGGAATTCGACGCGGTCTACACGGCTCTGGGCGTCGATCCGCGTACGGATCTCGCGGTTCAGGCTGGCGCGCGGCGCTGCGGCGACGGGCGTCTGATCGTCGATGACCACCAGCAGACCACCGTGCCGGGCCTCTACGCGGCCGGCGACCTGGTCCGCGGCCTCAACCAGATCAGCACCGCCCAGGGCGAGGCCGCCATCGCCGCCACCGCCCTGCACAACCGGTTGAGAGAGGCCGAGTAGCCCTCCAGGCGAAGCCCCTATCGCGCCACGGCGATCCCGGCTTTGATCGCGGCCAAGCTTGCGGGGGCCGCCATGATCGACACGCTGTCCGGAGAGGACCTGGCCGCCATCGCCTCGGCCATCCTGGCCCTGCTCGCCCTGATGGGCGGCGCCCTGCGCTGGCGGGCCGAGACCCTGCGGCGCGACGACGTCCACAGCTGGGCCGACCGCGCCATCCAGGCCCTGCAGTCCCTGGTCCTGCTCACCAGCCTGCGCACCGACCAGATCCCCGCCGAGGCCGCGCGCGAACGCCTGACGGAGATCGTCTTCGCAACCTCGGTGCTCACCGAGCAGGGCCGCCTGTTCTTCCGCAATCAGCCGGCGGGCCGCTTCGGCCAGGAGAAGCCGCGCGCCTATCGCGGGCGCCGCCCGCAGATCCTCGACAAGCTGATCGCCGCCCACCACGTGGCCCTGCGCCTGCCCAAGGCGGGCGCCGCGGAACAGGCCGAACTGGCCCTGGTGGCCGAGGACGCGCTCAAGGAGTTCGTCTCCCTGATCCAGCAGGAGGTCGGCCGCCACCGCTCGGCGCACCCTGGACCCGGCCGCCCCGGCGACGGCACCGAGGTGGATCTGCTGATCTCCCGCCTGGACCCGGCCCGCCTCGCCGCGCGCCGCGCCGGGCGCTAGAGCGTTCCCCGCCTGACTTGGATCAAGTCAGGCGATCAGGAAGAGCGACCAAGTTAGGAATCCAGAGCCCCGTTTCGATTCATTCGAAACGGGGCTCTAGGGTCGTCGAACAGGAGTCTTTGCTGCACCGCAGCAACGATCTATGCTGCATGTGCGTTTCCGCTAGGTCAGCGCCCTTCGGCCCTGGCTCGAAAGGCTCCCAATGCGCTCCCTCTCCGACACCGTGATGCGGATGACCGCCTTCCGCGACGCCGCCGCCGCCATCGGAACCCGAGAGGGCTCCGAGCGCCTGACGCAGCTCACCGGCTTCGGCGGCAATCCCGGCGCCCTGCGCGCCCTCGCCTACGTCCCGGAACATCTGCCGAAGGGCGCGCCGCTCGTGGTGGTTCTGCACGGCTGCACCCAGAGCGCCGCGGAATACGACCTGGGCTCCGGCTGGTCGGCCCTGGCCGACGCGGCTGGATTCGCCCTGCTGTTCCCCGAGCAGGTCCGCACCAACAACTTCAACCTCTGCTTCAACTGGTTCGAGCCCGGCGACACCCGCCGCGGCCGGGGTGAGGCTGCCTCGATCCGCCAGATGACCGAGGCGATGATCGCCGCTCACGGCATTGACCGCCGCAGGGTCTTCGTCACCGGCCTGTCGGCGGGCGGCGCCATGGCCAGCGTGATGCTGGCGACCTATCCCGAGGTCTTCGCGGGCGGCGCGGTGATCGCGGGCCTGCCCTTCGGAGTCGCGACCTCCGTGCCCGAGGCCTTCGACGCCATGCGCGGCCATGGCGGTCCGGACCCAGCGGCCTTGGCGACCGCGATCCGCAAGGCCAGCCCACACAAGGGGCCCTGGCCCAGCGTCTCGGTCTGGCATGGCTCGGCCGATCACACGGTCAACGCCTCGAACGGCGAGGCGGTGCTGGCCCAGTGGCGCGGCGTCCATGGCCTGGACGCCGACCCCAGCCACACGGAGACCGAAGGCGGCCACACCCGCCGCACCTGGCGCGACGCCAAGGGCCGCGCCCTGCTGGAGCATAATCTGGTGGCCGGCATGGGCCACGGCGTGCCGCTGAAGCCGGACGGGTCGGCCGGAGGCGGCGTCAGCGGCGCCTATATGCTCGACGTTGGCCTGGCCTCCACCCGCGCCATCGCCGCCGGCTGGGGGCTGATCCACGAGGTCGAGGTTCCGCTGGCCACGCAACTGGCCGAAGAGCCCGGCGCGATCCGCCTGCCGCCGGCGCACACCGCCCTGTCCAAGGTCTCGGCCATCGGCACTGTGATAGAAGACGCGCTGCGCAAGGCTGGCCTGATGAAATAAGGTGCTGGCGCGCTCGCCTGCGGCGCGGCCCCGACCTCAAAGACATGCGCCCCGGCTCGCGACACGACCGCCACTTTAGCTTTGCCGGCCCGGCGGGGTGTGTACATTCCGCAGCACCGTGATCCGACCCGCATCCAAGAAACAATCCGCGCTATGAAATGGCGCCGCAAGGAAGATGAAGTCGAGAAGGATCCCAGAGCCATCTTCTGGGCCTGGGCGGGCTACATCGTGTTCGGCTTCGCCGCGGCCATGCTGGTGTTCATGTGGACCCACCCGGACTTCATCCCGCCGTGCCATTCGACCGGCTCGATCAGGGGGATGGGTGGCGGTAGCTGCGGACGCTTGTGGGCAGGCGGAAGTCACGTGACGCCGTCGGACATAAATTACGCCTTAACCCCGCGACATGAGCCCCCGGCGCCCGTGGAACTCCCTCAGCGCCACCATCCCACGCTGCGCGAAGCCCTCCCTGCGGCCGCGCCAAGTCGCTAGGCTAGGCTCCTCTCGATCTTGTCCAGCGTCTCCATCGCCGGCAGGCACTGGGCGACGCTGGCGTTCGGCTCCCGCCCTTCGCGGATGGCGGCGAAGAATTCGCGGTCCTGCAGTTCGATGCCGTTCATCGAGACGTCCACCTGGCTGACGTCGATGGGGTTTTCCTTGCCGTCCACCAGGTCGTCATAGCGGGCGATATAGGTCCCCTGGTCGCAGATGTAGCGGAAGAAGGTCCCCAGGGGCCCGTCGTTGTTGAAGGACAGGCTGAGCGTGCAGATCGCCCCGCCCGGGACCTTCATCTGGATCGACATGTCCATGGCGATGCCCAGGTCGGGGTGCATCGGCCCCTGGACGCCGCGCGCCACGCTGGCGGTCTCGCCGGTCTGGTACTGGAAGAGGTCCACCGTGTGGCAGGCGTGGTGCCACAGCAGGTGGTCGGTCCAGCTTCGCGCCTGGCCCAGGGCATTCATGTTGGTGCGGCGGAAGAAATAGGTCTGGACGTCCATCTGCTGGACCTTCAGCTCGCCGGCCGCGATCTTCTTGTGGATCCACTGGTGGGACGGGTTGAAGCGCCGGGTGTGGCCGGCCATGGCGATCTTGCCGGACCTCTTCTGGGCGGCGTCCAAGGCTTGCGCGTCGGCCAGGTTGTCGGCCATCGGGATCTCGACCTGCACATGCTTGCCGGCCTCCAGGCACTGGATGGACTGAGCCGCGTGCAGGCCGGTGGGCGTCGCCAGGATCGCGGCCTCGACGCCGGGCTGGGCCAAGGCCTCGCCGAGGTTCGTGGTCCAGTGGGGAATCCTGAAGCGCTCGGCGACGGCCTTGGTGCTGTCGGGACTGCCGCCGGCCAGGCTGACGACTTCCACCCCGTCGATCTTCTCGATCGCCTCCAGGTGCTTGATGCCGAAGGCGCCCTGGCCGGCCATGACGATCTTCATTGGGGCTGCTCCGGGATGGGCTCGAGGATGAGGTGGCCCACCGCCGTGTTGGAGGCGGGCACGTGATAGAAGCGGCGCAGCTCGCGCACCTCGCGCGTCAGGGCCCCGCGCATCACCAGCCACATGACCAGCTCGATCCCCTCCGACCCCGCCTCGCGGACATAGTCGATGTGGGGGACGGCGGCCTGGCCCTCGGGGTCGGCCACCAGCCGGTCGAGGAAGGCTGTGTCGAAGGCCTTGTTGATCAGGCCGGCGCGCGGCCCCTGCAGCTGGTGGCTCATGCCGCCGGTGCCCCAGACCTGGACGTTGAGGTCCTCGGGGAAGCTCGCCACCGCGCGCGCGATGGCCAGGCCCAGCTTGAAGCAGCGGTTTCCGGTGGGCGGCGGGTACTGGACCACGTTGACCGCCAGCGGAATGACCTTGCAGGGCCAGGCGTCCGGCTGACCGAACATCAGCGACAGGGGCACGGTCAGGCCGTGGTCGACGTCCATCCGATTGACGATGGTCATGTCGAACTCGTCGAGGATCAGCGACTGGGCCAGGTGCCAGGCCAGCTCCGGATGGCCCTGGACCACGGGCACCGGCCGCGGCCCCCAGCCCTCGTCGGCCGGCGCGAAGCTCTCGGCGCAGCCGATGGCGAAGGTGGGGATCAGCTCCAGCGAAAACGCGCTGGCATGGTCATTATAGACCAGGATCACCACGTCGGGCCTGGCGTCCTTGATCCAGGCCTTGGACGTCTCGTAGCCGGCGAACACCGGCTTCCAGTAGTCCTCGCCCGAGCGGCCGTTATCCAGGGCCGCGCCGATGGCCGGCACGTGGCTGGTGGCGACGCCGGCGGTGATACGCGCCATCAGGCGTCTCCCTTCTTGCTGCGCACGCCCTCGATGGAGCGCCCCCCAGCCAGCATCATTGCCGCGTAGTCGGCCTGGCTGACCCCGGACATCATGGCGGCGATCTGCTGGAACGAGAGGCCGTCGGTGGCCGCGATCTTCGAGGTGAAATAGATGTTGCCGCCGAGCGCCAGCATGCCGTTCCAGTCGCGCGCGATCACGGCGGCCTTCTGCTCCGCGGTCATCGGCCAGCGGTCGAGGTAGGCGCCTTCATCGGCCTTGAAGGCCTCACGGCCCTCGGCCTTCATCAGCGACATGCAGAACATGTTGAGGTGGTAGCCCTTGCGCGACTGCTCGGCGTCGAACAGCGTCGTGCCCGGGATGTCCTTGAACGGGTTCTCAGCCACGGTCGTCTCCCCAGTAGAGGGCCATCGGATTGTCGATCAGCAGCCTGCGGCGCGCCTCTTCGGTCGTCGCGAACTTGGGGATCTGGTCGGTCAGCACGCCGTCGTCGGCCATGTGGCCCTTGAGGTTGGGGTGCGGCCAGTCGGTGCCCCACAGCACCCGGTCGGGGAAGCACTCGACGATGGCCCGCTGGAACGGAACCACGTCGTCATAAGGCGGGCCGGCCAGGCTCAACCGCTCCGGACAGGAGACCTTGGACCACACATCCGGGTCCTCGCTCATCCACTGGAGGAACCGCTGGAACTGCGGATGCTCGACCCCCAGCGCCACGTCGGGACGGCCCATATGGTCCACCACCACCCGGGTGGGCAGGCTGGTGAACAGCGGCTGCAGCTCCACCAGGTCGGGGGCCTCGAAATAGACCACCACGTGCCAGCCGAAGGGGGCCACCTTGGCGGCGATCCGCTGCAAGACGTCGTGCGGCGTGAAATCGGCCAATCGCTTGAGGAAATTGAACCGGACGCCCCGGACGCCCGCGTCGTGCAGGGCCTGGATCTCGGCCTCGGTGATCTCCTCCCCCACCGTGGCGACGCCGCGGGCCAGGCCGTTGGAGGCCTTCAGCGCGTCCACCAGGGCCCGGTTGTCCTTGCCGTGGCAGGTGGCCTGGACCACCACGTTGCGGCTGAAACCCAGGAAGTCGCGCAGGGCGAACAGCTGATCCTTGCCCGCGTCGCAGGGGGTGTACTTGCGCTCCGGCGCATAGGGGAACTGCGCCTCAGGCCCAAACACATGGCAGTGCGCATCGACCGCGCCGGCCGGCGGCCGATAAGCCGGCCTGGTGGGGTTCGGATGGAAGGGTAGCCAGTCAGCATCCATTGTATGTCTTACTTACTAATTTCCGACCGCGATGCAAAGCCGATCTGTGGGTCCATGACGGAGCGGTCGATGGCGCCCTCCCACTTGCAGACCACGATGCTGGCCAGGGTGTTGCCCACCAGGTTCACGAAGGTCAGGGCCTCGGCCATCAGCTTGTGGACGCCGAGCACCAGGGCGATGGAGGCCACGGGAATCGTCCCCACCGTGCCGAGCGTCGCGGCCAGGGCCACGAAGGCCGCCCCTGGCACCGCCGCCGCGCCCTTCGAGGTCAGCATCATCACCCCGATCAGACCCGCCTGGTCGGCCAGGCTCATGGGGGTGTTGGTCGCCTGGGCCAGGAAGATCGCCGCCGTCGCCAGGTAGAGGCAGGTGCCGTCGAGATTGAAGGAATAGCCGGTGGGAACCACCAGCCCGACGACCCCCTCGTCGCAGCCGAGCCCTTTGAGCTTCTGCATCACCCGGGGCAGCACCGCCTCGGTGGAGCCTGAGCCCGCCACGATGGCGATCTCCTCCTTCAGCAGGCCGAGCAACCGGAAGATGTTGACCCCGACCGCCCAGGCGATGGCGCCCATCACCCCGAAGACGAAGACCAGGCAGACGATCCAGAACTCCAGGATCAGCGCGCCCAGCGAGAGCAGGGCCGCAGACCCGAATTTTCCCACCGCAAAGGCCATGGCCCCGAAGGCGCCGATGGGCGCGGCGCGCATGATGAAGCCGACGACATTGAAGAACACCTCGGCGACCCGCTCGATCAGGTCCAGCACCGGCTTGCCCCGCTCGCCGGTGAGCGCCAGGGCGAAGGCGAACAGCAGGGCCACGAACAGCACCTGCAGCACGTTGGGCTGGACGAAGGCCGAGACGAAGGTCGTCGGGATCACGGCCGCCAGGAACTGCGGCACGGTCTGGGCTTGCGCCTGCCTGGCGTAGTCGGCGACCAGGCCGGTGTTGAGCGCCGCCGGGTCGACGTTCAGGCCAGCTCCCGGCTGGAAGACATTGGCCGCCGTCATGGCGAACACCAACGCCAGGGCGGTCACCGCCAGGAAATAGGCCAGCGCCTTGCCGGTCACCCGGCCGACCTTGGCGAAGTCCCCCATACCGGCCACCCCGTGAACCACGGTGCAGAAGATCACCGGCGGAATGATCATCTTCACCAGCGCGATGAAGGCGTCCCCCAGCGGCTTCATCGCCGCCCCGAGGTCCGGCCAGAAATGGCCCAGCAGGGCGCCGGCCGCGGTGGCCGCCAGCACCTGGACCCAGAGCTGGCCGATCAGCTTCACGCCGTGGCCAGCCGCTTGGCGAGACGGGGGAAGACCCGCTTGGCGTTGCCCTCGAAGATCGCCGTCTTGTCGGCGTCGGGGATGGCGCTGGCCTCGATATAGCGCTTGGTGTCGTCGTAGAACTGGCCGCTCTCGGGATCAACGCCGCGTACCGCCCCCACCATCTCCGAGCCAAACAGGATGTTCTTGGCCGGGATCACCTTCAGCAGCAGATCGATGCCCGGCTGGTGGTAGACGCAGGTGTCGAAGAAGACGTTGTTCATCACCAGCTCGCTGAGCGGCGGCCGCTTCATGTCCTGGGCCAGGCCCCGGTAGCGGCCCCAGTGATAGGGCACGGCCCCGCCGCCGTGCGGGATGATCATCCGCAGGGTCGGGAAGTCCCTGAAGAGATCCCCCTGGATGAACTGCATGAAGGCCGTGGTGTCGGCGTTGATGTAGTGGGCGCCCGTGGCGTGGAAGGCCGGATTGCAGGAGGCCGAGACGTGGACCATGGCCGGCACGTCCAGCTCCACCATCTTCTCATAGAGCGGATACCAGTGGCGGTCGGTGAGCGGCGGCGCGGTCCAGTGACCGCCGGAGGGATCGGGGTTGAGGTTGCAGCCAATGAAGCCCAGCTCGGTGACGCAGCGCTCCAGCTCGGCCACGGAATGGGCGGCCGGCACGCCGGGTGACTGCGGCAGCTGACAGACCCCCACGAAGTTCTCCGGATAGAGCTCCACCACCCGGCCGATCAGGTCGTTGCACGCCTGAGACCACTGCAGGCTGACCGCCTCGTCACCGATGTGGTGGGCCATGGCGGAAGCGCGGGGGGAAAAGATCGTCAGGTCGGTGCCGCGTTCCCGTTGCAGCTTGAGCTGCGCCCCCTCCAGGCTCTCGCGGATCTCGTCGTCGGAGATGTTGGGCAGGGTCAGGCGGGCCAGCTGATGGGCGTCGCAGTTGCAGGCGATCTGCCGCTCGCGGAAGTCCTGCAGCGAGGCCGGCGCCGTCGTGTAGTGGCCATGGCAGTCGATGATCATGCCGTCTTCCTGATGATGTGGTCGAGCATGGCGCCCAGGTCGGTCTGCGTGTGGGCGGCCTTGAACCCTGCGGCCCAGTCCTGCCGCTGCGCGATGGCGGCGCTCATGGTGGGGGCGACGCCGGCCTCCTCCACGGTGCGGGCGGCCTCGCGCATCTCCTCGGCCCGGCGCACGCCGTGCTCCAGGGCGCGGCTGATCATGTAGCGAGCCGTCGCCTCCCAGTCGGGCAGTGGCAGCAGGTCCGACAGCGAGGCCAGGACCGTGGCCTCCACCCCGTAGTGGCGGGCGGCCAGCATGGATTCGGTCAGCAGGGCCTCGATCCCCTTGATCATCACGCTGCGGCACATCTTGGTGGCCGAGGCCTGGCCCACCTGGTCGGAGAAGACGGTCAGCCCCGTGAAGCCCAGGGGCGCGGCCAGCTCGAGCAAGGCGCCCGCGTGCGGCCCGCCCAGCAGCATGGGCGAGGCCAGCCGCTTGGGCGGGAACGGCGCCATGACCGCGGCCTCGACATAGCGACCGCCGGCGGCGTCGATGATCTGGGCCGAGGCCTGCTTCATGCCGGGCGAGGCCGAGTTGAGATCGAGGAAGAAGCAGCCCTTGCCGATGACGCCCGCCGCCGCGCGGGCGGCCTCGACATCCTGGGCGGCGGTCACCGCGCTGAGGATCAGGTCGGCGCCCGCCACCGCCTCGGCGGCGCTGGCGCCAGCGCGCACCGCGTGGTTCGGCAGGGCGCGGCTGGGGGGGCTCGACGGGTCGGCGAACAGCAGGTCATAGGCGGTCAATTCAGCCTTTCCCGCCAGATCCGTCGCCAGGATCTGGCCGACCTCGCCGAAGCCGATGAGACAGATGCGGGTCATGGGCCGCCCCAGACGCTGGCCGGCACATAGACGTCGCCGGACATCAGCTTGCGCGCCGTCCGCAGCAGGGCCGAGCGCTTGACGCTGACGACCCCGTCCACCACGGCGACGTCCATGGCCACGGTGAAGAAGCCGGTGGGGTGCTCCACCTCCAGCGCCTTGACCGCCTCGACATCGTCGATCCCGGCCACCTCGGCGGCCACCGATCCGGGGACCACGCAGGCGGTCGCCACGCTGACCGCGCCGAACACCCCGATGGCCTCGTGGACGCGGTGCGGAATGAAGTTCCGGGTGCAGATGATCCCGCCGCGCTGGGGCGGCGCCACCAGGCACATCTTGGGCACCGTCTTCTTGGTCACATCGCCCAGGTTCATCAGCGGCCCGACCTGCAGCCGGATCGCCTCGACCCGGGCCTTGAGGTCGGCGTCGGCCTCCAGTTCTTCGGGGCTCTCGTAGCCGGTCTTGCCGAAGTCGGCGGCGCGCATGACTACGACGGGCATGCCGTTGTCGATGGCTGTGAGCTCGATCCCGTCGATCACGTCGCGGACATTGCCTGTGGGCAAGAGGGCGCCGCAGCTCGAGCCCGCCACGTCCAGGAAGTCCGTCGGGATCGGCGCGGCCGTGCCGGGCACGCCGTCGATGCGGGCCCCGCCGTCATAGCGCACCAGCCCGCCGGGCGTCTGGATCGCCGCCACGGCGATGGCGCCGGTATTGACCATGTGGATGCGAACCTCGGTCACGCCGTCCTTGGCCGGAAACAGCCCGGTCTCGATGGCGAAGGGACCGACGCCGGCCAGCAGGTTGCCGCAGTTTTGCCCCGCATCGACCCGGGGCTCGTCCACCACCACCTGCAGGAACAGGTAGTCCACGTCGGCGTCGGACCGGGTGGAGGGGCCCACCACCGCCACCTTGCTGGTGAGCGGATGGGCGCCGCCCATTCCGTCGATCTCGCGCGCGTCCGGCGATCCCATGGCCGCCAGCAACACGGCGTCGCGGGTGGCGAGGTCGGCGGGCAGGTCGCGGGTGAGGAAGTAGAGTCCCTTGGAGGTCCCGCCTCGCATCACCGTGCAGGGGATGGCGGTCTGCATCAGGCGTGGTCCACCCAGACCAGGCCCTTCTCGGCCAGCCGCTCGCGCATCTTGTAGATATCCAATCCCAGTTCGCCCGCGGCCAGGCGTGCGCGCTTGTCGATCTCATTGGCCTCACGGACGCGGGCCTTCTCGGCCACGGCGGCGGCGGCGGCGCGGCGCACCACGCAGACCCCGTCGTCGTCGGCTACGATCACGTCGCCCGGATTGATCAGGGCGCCAGCGCAGACCAGCGGCGTGTTCACATTGCCGAGGGTCTCCTTGACCGTGCCCTGGGCGAACACCGCCCTGGACCAGACCGGGAAGCCCATCTCGGTAAGATAGGCGATGTCGCGGACGCCCGCGTCGATGATCAAGCCGCGCACCCCGTGGGCCTGCAGGGAGGTCGCCAGCAGGTCGCCGAAATAGCCGTCCTCGCAAGGCGAGGTGGGCGAGACCACCAGGACGTCGCCGGGTTTGCACTGCTCCACCGCCACATGGATCATCCAGTTGTCGCCGGGCGCCACCTCGCAGGTCACCGCGGAGCCCGCGATCTTCGCCGGGCGATAGATGGGCCGCATATAGGAGGCCAGCAGGCCGATCCGCCCCTGGGCCTCGTGGGTCGTGGCGACGCCGTACTCCGCCAGGGCGTCGATGGCCGCGGAATCCGCGCGCGGGATGTTTCGAACGACGATCGCCATCTTCCGGTCCTACCCAAATGCTTGTTCTGGTTGGTGCATCCTGGCCCCCGTCAGTAGGGCAGGCCCACATAGTTCTCGGCGACCGTGACCTGGGCCGCGTGGGACCCGACGATATAGTCGATCTCGGCCCGCTGCATCCGCCGGCTGAAGGCGTCGGAGTCGGGGAAGCGGTGCGTCAGGCCGGTGAACCACCAGGAAAACCGCTCGGCCTTCCAGACCCGCGACAGCGCCTTGGCGGAATAGCCGGTGAGGCCGTCGGCGGCGCCGTTCGCATAGAAGGCGGTCAGGGCCTCCGCGAGATAGTGCACGTCCGAGGCCGCCAGGTTCAGCCCCTTGGCCCCGGTCGGCGGCACGATGTGGGCGGCGTCGCCGGCCAGGAACAGCCGGCCCCAGCTCATCGGCTCGGCGACGAAGCTGCGCAGGGGGGCGATGGACTTCTCGATGGAGGGCCCCCGCGTCATGCCCGCCGCCGCCGCGGGACCCAGGCGCAGGGCCAGTTCGTCCCAGATCCGTTCGTCGGGCCACTTGGCCAGGTCCTCGTCGACCGGCGTCTGGATATAGTAGCGGCTGCGGACGTTCGACCGCATGGAGGCCAGCGCGAAGCCCCGCTCGTGGTTCGAGTAGATCAGCTCGTGATCGCAGGGCGGCACGTCAGCCAGGATGCCCAGCCAGCCGAAGGGGTAGACCTTCTCATAGGTCCGCAGGATGTCGGCCGGGATCGAGGTGCGGCTGACCCCATGATAGCCGTCGCAGCCGGCCACGAAGTCGCAGTCCAGCCGTTGCGCCACGCCATCCTTGGCGTAGGTGACGAAGGGCGACTCGGTGTCCAGGCCGTGCAGGGCCAAGCCGTCGGCCTCGAACACCACGGGCGTTCCGCGGGCGGCGGCGGCGTCGTTGAGGTCCTTGGTGACCTCGGTCTGGCCATAGACCATCACGGTCGATCCGCCGGTCAGGCCCTTCAGGTCGATGCGGTGGATCTCGCCGTCGACGGCGAAGGCAAAGCCGTCATGGATCAGACCCTCGCGCTTCATCCGTGCATCGACCCCCACCTGCTCCAGCAGGCGCACGGCGCCCATCTCCAGCACGCCGGCGCGGATGCGGGCCTCGACATAGTCGCGGCTGCGCTGCTCCAGCACCACGCTCTCGATGCCGGCGACGTGCAGCAGTTGCTGCAGCAGGAGGCCCGCCGGACCGCCTCCGATAATGGCGACCTGGGTGCGCATCAGGCTTCGAACCTCAGGGGGACGTTGAGCGCCCCGATCTCGGGGAAGCGGGTGGGCTTGATCTCGCCGTTGACCTCGAACCGCTTGGTCCGGGCCAGCAGTTCCTCCAGCGAGACCCGCAGCTCCACCCGCGCCAGGGCCGAGCCGGCGCAGGCGTGCGGGCCCATGCCGAAGGCCAGGTGCCGGTTGATGTTGGGGCGATTGAGGATGAACTGGTCCGGGTTCTCGAACACGTCCTCGTCGCGGTTGGCCGAGGCGTAGACCAGGGCGATGGGCTCACCGGGACGGATCGTCTGGCCGCCGATCTGGACCTCCTTGTTGGCGGTCCGCGCGAAGCCCCGATAGGGCGTGTAGAGGCGCAGATACTCCTCCACCGCCGCCGGGATCAGGGAGGGGTCGGCGCGCAGCTGCGACTGCAGATCCTGATTTCGCGACAGGTGGACGGCGATGGAGCCGATCATCACCGTCGGCGCGATGATCCCCACCACCAGCACCTGGCGCACGGTGCCGATGATCAGTTCGTCGGGCAGGGGCTCGCCGTTGGCGCGGGCCGCCAGCAGGGCGCTGGTGGGGTCGATCTTCGGGTCCTGGGGGTTGGCCTTGCGCTCGGCGATCAGGTCGCGGGCCATGTCGTAGAGCTGCAGGGAGGTGACCTTGACCACGTCGTCGATCGCCGCCTGGACCGCCACATTATAGGCGCGGCCGACTTCACTGAGCGCCGCGACGCCGGCCTCCGAGAGGTTCATCCACTCGGCGAACACCCGGATCGGCAGGTGGCTGGAGAAGTCGGCGCAGATGTCGGCTGAGCCCCGCGCGATCAGCGGGTCCAGCAGGTCGACGGCGATCCGCCGCACGGTGGGTTCCAGCGCCTCGGCCTTGGCCTTGGTGAGCAGCGGGTCCAGCGCCTTGCGGTAAGGCGTGTGCTCCGGCGGGTCGAGGTGCAGGGGCGGACGCCGTCCGGTGAAGGCCACCTTGGGCACCACGTTCTGCACCGAGGTGATGAAGGTGTCGAAGGCCGACGCCGCGTTGCGGACGTCGTCATACTTGGTCAGGGCCCAGAACCCGCCCCAGGCTTGCGTGTGCGCCACCGGGCACTTGGCGCGCAGCTCCGCATAGATCGGATAGGGGCTGTCGAAGGTCTCCGGGGCCAGCGGATCGAAGTCGGATGGGCGGTCTGTCATGGCGTTTCCCCGAAGACCCCTTTGCGCAGGGCTCTCTCAAGTAGTATGTGTTGCAAACAATTTGCCGGTTCAGTGGCCCCGCGTCCAGAGCCGGTTGAAAAAAGAGGTGGGAAGCGGTGACGAAGGGGGAGGACTTGAGCGGTCAAGACGGCTGGCTGGCCCGGGATTTCATCCATCGCCAGGCGCGGACGCGGCCCGGAAAGCTGGCGGTGCAGGAACTGGCCCTCGGCCGCGCCCTGTCCTACGCCGCTCTGGAAGCCGAACTCCGGCGGTGCGAATCCTATCTGCGCGCCACGCTGAGCGGCCCCGGCGCCCGGGTGGCGATCCTGGCGCGCAATTCCATCCACCACATCACCCTCTTCTATGGCTGCCCGCGGGCGGGCGCGGTGTTCCAGCCTCTGAACTGGCGCCTGGCGGGGCCGGAACTGGCGGTCCTGCTGGAGGACGCCGCGCCGGAACTGCTGATCTATGAGGCCGAGTTCGAGGCCGAGGCGCAGACCGCCCTGGCCAAGGTTCCCGTGGCTCACGTCCTGCGCATCGCACCGGGCGAAGATCGGTTCGCCGCCGCCCTGGCCGCCGCAAAGCCCGTGGCTGAACCCGGCGCCATCGACCCCTCGGCGCCGGCCATGCTGCTCTACACCTCGGGCACCACCGGGCGGCCCAAGGGGGTGATCGTCACCCCGCGCACCGCCTTCTTCTCCGCCATGAACTACAGCCAGGTCGGCGAGCTCTGCGCCGAGCACGCCATGCTGTGCGATGTGCCGCTGTTCCATGTGGTGGGCCTGCTGGCCATCCTGCACGGCAGCTTCTTCACCGGCGGAACGGTGCATCTGTCGGACCGGTTCGCGGCCCCCCAGACCCTGCAGCGCCTCTCCGATCCGGCGCTCGGCGTCAGCCACTATTTCTGCGTCCCCCAGATGGCCCAGGCCCTGCTGGACGATCCGGGCTTCAAGGACGCCAATCTGCAGGGCCTGCGGCTGTTCACCGGCGGCGCCCCCATGCCGGCGCCCGTGACGCTCGCCTTCCTCGACGCCGGCGTCCGGCCCTCCAACGGCTACGGCATGAGCGAGAACGGCACCGTCCTGGGCGTGCCCCTGGACCCGGAGATCGCCCGGGCCAAGGTGGGGTCCGCGGGCATCGCGTCCCCCGCCATCGAGGTGCGCCTGGTGGGTCGTGACGGCGTCGATGTGAAAGCCGGAGAGCCCGGCGAGGTCTGGCTGCGCGGGCCGTCGGTCATGCCCGGCTACTGGAACCAGCCCGAGGCGACCGCCAAGACCTTCGCCCCCGGCGGCTGGTTCAAGACCGCCGACGCCGCCCGCCAGGACGAGGATGGCTACTACTTCATCGTCGACCGCTGGAAGGACATGTACATCACCGGCGGCGAGAACGTGTACCCCGCCGAGGTCGAGGCGGCCCTGGCCGAAATGCCCCTGGTGGCCGAGGCCGCCGTGGTCGGCGTGCCCGACACGCGCTGGGGGGAAGCCGGCTGCGCCTATGTCGTCCTGCGCCCCGGAAACCCCTGTGACCCCGCCGCGGTGATGGCGTGGTGCGACGGCCGGCTGGCCCGCTACAAGCGCCCCGCCCACGTCCGCTTCATCCCGGAACTGCCCCGCACCGCCTCGGGCAAGATCCAGAAAGACATCCTTCGGCGCGCCTTCGCCGACAGCCAACCGGAGTCCCTATGAGCTTTGATCGCGTCGAAATCCCCTATGGCGCCTATTGGTCGACCCCCTTCGCCAAGTGGCAGGGCTCCTTGCAGCATCTGCACGCCATGAAGTTCGCCGCCCACGTGGCCAAGGGCTGGTTGGCCGAGCGCGAGATCGATCCCAAGAGCTTCGACACCGGTGTCTTCGGCATGACCAACACCCAGTACCAGTCCTTCTACGGCGCGCCCTGGCCGCTGTACGACCTGGGCGCCACCCACACGCCGGGCCACATGATCACCCAGGTCTGCGCCACCGGCGCCCGGGTGGTGTTCGCCGGCGCCTCGGAGGTCCAGCTGGGGCTGGCCGAGCAGGCCCTGCTGATCGCCGCCGACCGCTGCTCCAATGGCCCGCACATCTACTATCCCGCCCCCAAGGGCCCCGGCGGCTATGGCCAGTCGGAGGACCAGGTCACCTACAACATGATGCATGACGCCATCGCCGGGCACTCCATGCTCGACACCGCCGAGAACGTGGCCGCCAAGTTCCAGATCACCAAGGAAGAGCAGGACGAGGTCACCCTGCGCCGCTACGCGCAGTATCAGGACGCGCTCGCCGACGACCACGCCTTCCAGCGCCGCTACATGACCCTGCCCTTCTCTGTGCCCAAGCATAACTTCAGGGGCGAGGACGCGGTGATGGCCGGCGACGAGGGCGTCTTCGCCACCACCGCCGAGGGCCTGGCCAAGCTGCGCCCCACCCAGGAGGGCGGCACGGTCACCTTCGGCAGCCAGACCCACCCGGCCGATGGCAATGTCGGCCTGATCCTCACCACGCCGGACCGCGCCCGGGAGCTCTCCAAGGACCCGGCGATCAAGGTCACCCTGCGCGGCTTTGGCCAATCGCGCGCCGACCTCAAGTTCATGCCCGAAGCCCCCATCGCCGCCAGCCAGCGCGCCCTGGACCATGCCGGGGTGAAGATCACCGACATCGCCGCCATCAAGTCCCACAACCCCTTCGCCGTGAACGACCTGGCCTTCGCCAAGGCCATGGGGATCGATGTCATGGGGATGAACAACTACGGTTGCTCGCTGATCTGGGGTCACCCCCAGGGGCCGACCGGCCTGCGCGCCATCGTCGAGCTGATCGAGGAGCTGGCCATCAAGGGCGGCGGCCTGGGCCTGTTCCAGGGCTGCGCCGCCGGCGACAGCTCCATGGCCGTGGTGGTGGAGGTCTCCGCCAGATAGTCCAATATATGGACCATAGAGACGCAGCGCCCTGCTCAGACTAGGTTTACCTCTTCATCCGGCGCCTAAACCTTGAGTCGCCGACGGAGGGGCTGATGCTGATCCTGTTGGGGGTGGCGGTTGTGGTGGCGGGCTTCGCGGCCGGCTTCAATCCGCTGCTGGTGGTGATGGTTTCGGCGGTGCTGACGGGCATGGCCGCGGGGCTGTCCCCGGTCGAGGTGCTGGCCGCCTTCGGCAAGGCCTTCAACGAGAACCGCTATGTCAGCGCCGCCCTCCTGGTGCTGCCGGTGATCGGGGTGCTGGAGCGGGCGGGCCTGCAGGAGCGGGCCCGGACCCTGATCTCCGGCTTCAAGAGCGTGACCCTGGGCCGGCTGCTGATCGGCTACCTGCTGTTCCGCCAGCTCACCGCGGCCCTCGGCCTGACCTCCATCGCCGGCCACGCCCAGACCATCCGGCCCATCGTCGCCCCCATGGCCGAGGCCGCCGCCGAGAGCGAGACCGGCGAACTGCCCGACGAGACCCGCCAGAAGGTGCGAGCCATGACCGCCGCCACCGACAACATCGGCCTCTTCTTCGGCGAGGACATCTTCCTGGCCATCGGATCGATCCTGCTGATGGTGGGGTTCCTCGCCCAGAGCGGCATCGTCATTGAGCCCCTGCAGCTGTCGATCTGGGCGATCCCCACGGCCATCGTCGCCTTCGCGATCCACTCGGTCCGCCTGGTGCTGTTCGAGCGCAAGCTGAAGGGGCCGGGCGCATGATCAAGCTCGGCGTCGTCTACCTCCTGGCGGGCCTGGTGTTCGCCGCCTTCGCGGTGCTCAGCGCCCGCGACGCCACCAATCCCAAGCGCTGGATGAACACCGGCTTCTGGGGGCTGTTCGCGGTCAGCTTCCTGGCCGGAGACTGGCTGGGGGACCTTGGCAACGGTGTCCTGGTGCTGTGCATGGCCCTGATCTCCGGCATCGGCGGCCTGGGCCGCGGCGAGTCCGACGGCTCGCCGGAGGCCCGCAAGCTGTCGGCCGAAAGGTGGGGGAACCGGCTCTTCATCCCGGCCCTGGTGATCCCGGCCACCGTCCTGATCGGGACCCTCGCCCTCCAGCACGTCTCCATCGGCGGGACGCCCCTGTTCCAGGCCAAGCAGGCGACCCTGATCTCCCTGGCGCTCGGCGCTGTCCTGGCGGTGATCACGGCGCTGGTGCTGCTGCGCCAGCCGGTGATCAGCCCGCTGCAGGAGGGCCGCCGCCTGATGGACACCGTCGGCTGGGCCGGCCTGCTGCCGCAGATGCTGGCGGCCCTGGGGGCGGTCTTCGCCCTGGCCGGCGTCGGCAAGGTGGTGGGTGATCTGGTGACCACCGCGATTCCAATGGACGGCCACCTGGCGGCGGTCGCGGTCTACTGCCTGGGCATGGCGCTGTTCACCATCATCATGGGCAACGCCTTCGCGGCCTTCCCGGTGATGACGGCGGGGGTGGGCCTGCCGTTCCTGATCGTCAAGTTCGGCGGCGATCCGGCCGTGGTCTGCGCCATCGGCATGCTGTCGGGGTTCTGCGGCACCCTGATGACGCCGCTGGCGGCCAACTTCAACATCGTGCCCGCCGCCCTGTTGGAGCTGAAGGACCGCCACGCGGTCATCCGCGCCCAGATCCCCACGGCGGCGCCCCTGCTGCTGGCCAACATGGTGCTGATGTATGTCCTCGCCTTCCGCTGAGCTGACGCCGGAGATTGCGTCGCGTTTCGCCCGCATCGCCCTGGGCCATGTCGCCCGCGAATATCCCAACAAGATGGACCACGTCCTGGATGGGCCGGGTGACGCGGTGGGCCCCCGCGACCTGCATCCGATCTTCTTCGGCAGCTTCGACTGGCACTCCTGCGTCCACGGCTACTGGACGCTGGCCACCGTGCGGCGGCTGCATCCCGAGATCCCCGAGGCGGCCGCCATCGACGACCTGTTCGCCGGGGCCTTCACGGCGGAGAAGGTGGAGGCCGAGCGCGCCTATCTGGATCGCGCCTCCAGCCGCGGTTTCGAACGCCCCTACGGCTGGGCCTGGCTGCTGATGCTGCAGGCAGAACTCATGCGCCACGACGGCCAGACCTGGGCCCGGCGGCTGGCGCCCCTGGCGCAGGCCTTCGCCGAACGGTTCCGCAGCTACCTGCCCAAGGCCACCTATCCGGTGCGCACCGGGGTCCACAGCTCCACGGCCTTCGCCCTGGCCCTGGCCGCCGACTATGCGAAGGGCGTGGAGGACGCCGGCCTCGAAGGTCTGCTGCGGGAGACCGCCAGGGCCTGGTACATCGGCGACCGCGACGCCGCGGCCTGGGAGCCCTCCGGCGACGACTTCCTGTCGCCGACCCTGATGGAGGCCGAGGCCATGCGCCGGCTGCTGCCGGTGGCGGAGTTTCAATCGTGGTTCGCGGCCTTCCTGCCCCGGGCCGCCGAGGGCCTGCCCGCCAGCCTGTTCACGCCAGCCACGGTCAGCGACCGCAGCGACGGCAAGATCGCCCACCTGGATGGCCTCAACCTCAGCCGCGCCTGGTGCTGGCGGGCGATTTCGCAAAGCCTCGCGCCCGGAGATCCGCTGCGTGCCGTGGCCCATGCGGCGGCAGACCACCACCTGGCGGCCAGCCTGCCCCACGTGGCCGGCGACTATATGGGTGAACACTGGCTGGCCAGCTTCGCCCTGCTGGCGCTGAGCGCCTGATCAGACCTGCTTGTGGATCCGGCTCAGCGCCGCCACCAGGGTCTTCAGTTCGGCGGCGGTGAAGCGGGCCTTGAAGCCGCGCTCGTGCTCATCGATCGCCTGCTTGGCGGCGGCCAGCATCTTCTCGCCGTCCTCGGTGAGATAGAGTTCCTGGCGGCGGCGATCCTCGGTGGACCGGCGGCGGATCAGGAAGCCGCGCTGCTCCAGGCGGTCGATCATGGCCATCATGGTGGCGCGGTCCGTGCCCAGGGTGGCGGCCAGGTCCACCTGGCTGACGCCCTTGTTGGCGCCGATCAGCTGCAGCGTCGCGCACTGCTTCTGGGTCAGGTCCAGGCCGGCCAGAGCGCTGGTGAAGTCCCGATAGACGGCCACGTGAGCCAGGCGGAGGTGGAAGCCCAGCAGGTTCGGAAGGCCGTCCAGGTCGAGCTTGCCATCGTTGGCCAGGCCCGACTCGGCCGCGAGAAGGTCGATATCGCTCATGCCCCAACGATACCGGGCAAACGACGTAGGACAAACGATTGTTTGCAGTGCAGCGTCGCAGGGCCGCAGGCGCCCGGATCTGGCCTCGGCGTGTAAGTCTCACAGCCGACAGACAAAACGAGATCACGACACTGCTCAATATCGAGCGTACAGGTTGCTGGGTTGGCCTGCCTACGCGGCCAAACGCAAAGAATCCTGGCGTTCGGGATCGGACATGTTTCCGCCCATGCCGACCTCCCTGCAGGGAATCGAAGACGCACAGACCCTCGCCCAGGCGATTGTCGACACGATCCATGAGCCCCTGCTGGTCCTGGACGCGCAGTTCCACGTGCTGGCGGCCAGCCGCTCCTTCTACGCCACCTTCCAGGTTGACCCCGAGCACACCATGGGCCGGCCGCTCTACTCGCTGGGCGACGGGCAGTGGAACATCCCGGCCCTGCGCCTGCTGCTGGAGACCATCATCCCCGAGCGCACGTCGATGGACGGGTTCGAGGTGGAGCACGACTTCCCGGGGCTCGGGGCCCGCACCATGCTGCTGAACGCCCGCAAAGTGATCTATGAGCGCAGCGCCAACACCACCATCCTGCTGGCCTTCACCGACATCACCGCCCGGCGGGTGATCGAGCGGGAGAGGGAGGAACTGCTCGAACGCACGGAGGAGCTTCTGACCCAACAGCAGACCCTGTTGCAGGAGATGCAGCACCGGGTCGCCAACAGCCTGCAGATCATCGCCAGCATCCTCATGATCAAGGCCCGCGCCGTCGCCTCCGAGGAAACGCGCCAGCACCTTCGCGACGCCCACCAGCGGGTGATGTCGGTGGCCGAAGTCCAGGCTCACCTCCACGCCTCGGGCGGCGTCGACAGGATCGAGGTGGGCGGCTACCTCACCAAGCTCTGCGGTAGCTTGGCCAAGTCGATGATCGGCGAGGATCAGCCCATCGAGCTCAAGGTTGTCGCAGACCATAGCCAGATCGGGTCGGACAAGGCCGTCAGCATCGGCCTGATCGTCACCGAGTTGATGATCAACGCCGTGAAATACGCCTTTCCGACGCCCAGAGGCGACGCTCGTGTGCTGATCACCTTCTTCGGCGGCGAAGACGACAGCTGGAGCCTGACGGTTGCCGACAACGGGATCGGCAAGATCGCCGACCTGTCGCCGAGCAAGCACGGCGGCCTGGGCACGGTGATCGTCGACGCCCTGGTCAAGCAATTGGGCGCCACGATGAAGGTTCAGTCGGTCAACGGCGTGACCGTCTCCATCGACCACGCCGCCACGGCTCTTCTTCCGCAGGCAGCCTGACCTCCTTACTTCTGGCGGGCGTCATAGGCCTCGAAGCTGCCGCCCTCGCGGGCCAGCTTCACCAGCAGGTCGGCGGGCTTCCAGTAGTGGCCGAGCAGCTTGTGATAGTGCTCCACCCGCTCCAACACATGAGCGAGGCCCAGCGTGTCACCGAAGAACATCGGGCCGCCCAGATGGCGCGGGAAGCCGTAGCCGGAGGTCCAGACCACGTCGATGTCCTTGGCCCGGTAGGCGATGCCCTCGTCCAGCAGCTGGGCGCCGACATTCACCAGGGGCAGCATGCAGCGCTCCTGGATCTCGGCGTCGGCGATCTGGCGCGGCGCGATCTTCCGGTCGGCGGCCAGCTGGGCGATCAGCGCCTCGGTGGCCGGGTTGGGATGGGCGGTGCGGTCGCCTGGGTGATAGAGGAACACGCCCTCCCCGGTCTTCTGACCGAACTTGCCCTGGGAGGCGAGCGCGTCGGACACCGCGAAGTAGGGATCGGGCCGGGTCTGGTGCTTGAACAGCTCCTCGCGGACCTTGTAGCCGACGTCCACCCCGGCCATGTCGTTGACCTTGTTGGGACCCATGGCGAAGCCCAGGGCCTCGACAGCGGAGTCGATCTGCGCCGCGCCGGCCCCCTCCAGCAGCAGTTGCTCGGCCTCGCGGAAATAGCCCTCCTGCATCATCCGGTTGCCGATGAAGCCGAAGGCGTCGCCTGAGACCACCCCGATCTTCTTCAGCTTGCGCGCGATCTCCAGGCTGGTGACCAGGGTCTGGGACGAGGTCTTGCCCCCCCGCACGATCTCCAGCAGCCGCATGACGTGGGCCGGCGAGAAGAAGTGCAGGCCCACCACCTTTTCCGGACGGCCGGTGACGGAGGCCAGCTCGGTCACCGACAGGGTCGAGGTGTTGGAACCGAGAATGGTGTGGGGCGGGGTGACCTTGTCGAGCTCGGCGAGGATCTTCTTCTTGAGGTCCATGTCCTCGAACACCGCCTCAATCACCACGTCGGCGTTCCGGGCATGCTCCAGGCCCACGGCGCCGGTGATCAGGCCCATGCGCTGTTCGAGTTCGGCCGGCGTCATGCGGCCGCGCTGGACGGTGACCTCATAGTTGGCGCGAACCACACCAAGCCCGCGGTCGAGAGCTTCCTGGCTGACGTCGATCAGCACGGTGGGAACGCCCGAATTGGCCAGGCTCATGGCGATGCCGCCGCCCATGGTGCCGGCCCCGACCACGGCGGCGGCGCGAATGGCTTCCGGCTCCATGGCCGGCAGGCCGGGGATCTTCCCCACTTCGCGCTCGGCGAAGAAGATGTGGCGCAGGGCCAGGCCCTCACGGTCCTTCAGCGAGGCCTGGGAGATGACGTCCTCGGCCTTCAGGCCCTCGGCCAGCGCCAGCTTCGTCGAGGCCTTGATGGCCTCCAGGGTGCGGAACTGGGTCGTGCGGCCCTTCAGCGCCCGGGCCTGGCTGGCGAGGTAGGCCTCGATCTCGGGGTCGGAGAAGCCCGCCGTGTCCACCGCGCGGTCGCCGGTGCGCCGAACCGGCGCGCCCGCGTCGGCGAGCGTCTGGGCGTAGGCCAGGCCACCCTCGATGGGCGAGCCCTCGACAATGGCGTCGATGACCCCCAGGTCCTTGGCCTTGCCGGCGTCGATGGGAGCGCCGGCGATCATCATCTCCAGGGCCGCCCGCGCGCCGATCAGGCGCGGCATGCGCTGGGTCCCGCCGGCGCCGGGGACGATGCCGAGGGTGATCTCCGGCATGCCCATGCGGGCCTCAGTCACCGCCACCCGGTAGTGGCAGGCCAGCGCCGTCTCCAGTCCGCCGCCCATGGCCGTGCCGTGCAGGACGGCCACCACCGGCTTGGGCGAGGCCTCCAACCGGTCCAGGGTGTCGTAATAGGTCGGCGCCTCGATGGCCCCGTTCAGTTCGTTGAGATCGGCGCCGGACAGGAAGGTGCGGCCGGCGCAGGCCAGCAGGATCACCTTGACCGCCGGAGAGGCCAGCGCCTGGTCCAGCGCCTTGCAGACCCCATCGCGAACCGTCACGTCGATGGCGTTGACCGGCGGACGATCGATGACGATCACGCCGACGTCGCCACGGACGTCGAAGCTGACGGTGCTGCTCATGGAGGCTCCCCAGGGTCGCTTATTGTAAGTTAGGCAAATGGTTTCTACTACTGCCTAACATTGCGGCGCGGGGCCTAGCAAGCCTTGACGGGCGTCCCTTGCGCGATCACCGCGCGGGCCCTGCGATAGATGGCCTCGCCGGGCGCGCCGTACTCCGCCAGCCGCCGGGCGTTCTTGAGGGCCTCGGCGTCATAGGCGGCGTCGAAGCGCGCCTGCTCGGCCGGATCGACCGTGAGGATGGACATCCCCTCGGCCTTGGCCATGGCCATGCCCTCGGTCTCGGCCTTGCGGACCTCATGGGCCAGCGCCGCCTCCCAGACCGGGATCGCCTCGGTCAGAATTCGCCGCAGATCTGGGCTCAGCGAGTTCCAGCGGGTGTCGGACATGGCCCGGGCCGGATAGGCCCCGCGGGCCACCTGCAGCAGCGACAGGTGGCGGGCCACCTCGTTGAAGTGCAGCGACTTCACCGCGTCGGCGGGCGCCACGACCCCGTCCACCACGCCCTTGGAGATGGCGGAATAGACCTCCCCCATCGGCATGGTCACCACGTCGACGCCTAAGGACTGCAGCACCGGGGTCAGTTCGCTGGGCGCGCGCAGGCGCAGGCCGCGCAGGTCGGCCAGGCCGCGCACCGGCTTGTCGCGGGTCAGCACGTTGGGCAGGTTGCCGCCCTGGATCGCCAGCACATGAACCCCGGCCATCTCCTCGCCGAAGATCGGGAAGGCCTTCTCCATGCAGCGATAGACCGCCACCTGATCCTCGATGGTGGTGACCCCGCCGTAGAAGCCCGCCTGGGTCTTCATGACGTGCATGCCCGAGCGCATGTAGATCGGCGTGATCAGGGCGATGTCGGCCACCCCGTGGCGCAGCTCGATGACGCTCTGGTCGGAGCTGATCAGCGCCCCGCCCCAGAAGGGCTGGACCTGCAGCCGCCCGCCGGAGACCCTCTCCACATGCCTGATCCAGGCGATATCGGCGCGGCTGAAGGGATGGTTGGGGGAGTAGGGCGAGGCGTAGCGCAGCACCTCGACCCCGGCGGGGGACGCGGCCGGCGCGCAGGCGGCGAGCAAGAGGAGCGCGGCGGCCACGCCGATCAGCTTCCAGGCCCTCATCGCATTCCCTCCAGGCGCGCGGTTGGCCCGCGTCGGTCGATCTAATTTGGTTCAAGTCTCAATCGTTTGCAAATTAAACAATACGTGGCTAATCACCAATAACGACAGAGACGTGCGGGAGCGTAGCAGGATGGCCGGGCCTTTGGCGGGAATGACCGTGGTGGATCTCACCCACGTCATGGCCGGCCCCTTCTGCACCCACGTGCTGGGCCTGCTGGGCGCGGAGATCATCAAGATCGAGCGCCCCGGCGAGGGTGACGTGTTCCGCCACTATGACCGCCGCCCCGAGTTCGTCGGCATGGCGCCGGCCTTCCAGACCGTCAATGTCGGCAAGAAGTCCATCACCCTGGATCTGAAGAACCCCCAGGCCGTCCAGGTGGTCCTGGACCTGATCGCCAAGGCCGACATCCTGGTGGAGAACTACCGGCCCGGCGTCCTGGCCAAGCTGGGGCTTGGCTATGAGCACGCCAAGGCCGCCAATCCCGAGCTGATCTATTGCTCGCTGTCAGGCTACGGCCAAACCGGCCCCATGCGCGACAACCCGGCCTATGACCACATCGTCCAGGCAGTCTGCGGGGTCATGTCCCTGACCGGCGATCCCGAGGGCGACATCGCCAAGGTCGGCTTCCCGATGATCGACACCTTCACCGGCTATGCGGGCGCCTTCGCCTGTCTGTCGGCGGTCCTGCAGCGGCTGCGGTTCGGGGGCGGCGGCCGCCACCTGGACGTGGCCATGCTGGATTCCTCCCTGATCCTGATGATCTCGATGATCGGCCCCTATCTGATCGCCGGGGACCAGCCGGCCCGGGTTGGCAACCGCGGCTTCAACGCCAGCCCGACGGCCGCCACCTTCCAGGCCAGCGACGGCCCCCTGCTGCTGGGCGCCAACACCCAAAGGCAGTTCGAGAAGATGTGCGCCGTTCTGGGCTGCGGCGAGCTCATCGCCGATCCCCGCTTCGCCGATCCCAATGTCCGCATCGACAACGAGCAGGCCCTGATGGCGATCCTCCATCCGCTGTTCGCCGGCCGCACGGCGGAGGCCTGGGAACTGGCCTTCAACGCCGCCGACGTGCCGGCCGGGGCGGTGCGCACCGTGCCGCAGATCGCCGACACCCCCCACGTGGCCAGCCGGGGTCTGCGCGCGGCCTTCGACCTGCCCGGCACGGACCGCCAGGCCGCCACGCTCAATCTCGGTTTCGACCTGGGCCGGCCCGAAGGCGACCGCGTCGCCCCACCCCCGACGCTGGGCCAGCATACCGACGAGATTCTCAAGGGGCTGGGCTACGACTCAGCCCGAATCTCCGCCCTGAAAGCCGGCGGCGCGGTCTAGCGCGCAGCAAAACGCCGCCCGCATGACACGGGCGGCGCTGGGTTGTTGTTGGGCGCCTACTTCTTCTTGGCGGCCTGGACCTCGATCTCGGCCAGCATGCCCGGCGCCACCAGGGCGGCGACCTGCATGGTCACCCGGGCCGGCTTGTTGGGCTGCTCGGCCGTGCCGAAGAACTGCTTGTAGCCCTCCATCATGCCGGCGAAGTCCATGCCGCCGCCCTTGGCCGGGTCGCCCACCAGATAGACGCGCATCATCACCACGTCGCCCATGGTGTAGCCCTGGCCCTTCAGGACCTCCTCGATGCGCTTCATGACGCCGATGGTCTGGGTCTTGGTGTCGCCGAACTGCACCGGGGTCCCGGCGGGCGCGCCGGCGTTCAGCGGCGGCGGGGTCATGCCGCTGACATAGAAGATGTCATAGCCGGCCGGCACGACCGCGCCCTGCAGGATGGCGGAGGTGGGGGCGCCCACCCGAACGATGCCGTCGGCGGCGGCGGCAGGCGCGGCGGCGGCGGCCAACACGGGCAGGAGGGCGGCCAGGATCAGTCTGCGCATCGGGAGGTCTTCCTTCATGTGGGCGCCGGCGGTCGGCGAGGCATCTCCACCTTGGGTCAGGCGGGCGGGGATGTTCAAGCCATGCCGTTCGCGCCGCCGCGCGCTCCGACGGCGCCGACGAGGCCATATCGCCCGAAAATCGTCCTGACTGATTAATCTGCGGGCGCCCAGCGCCCAGTTCTCTGGCAGTCATCGCGAGATGAGACGACCACTCACCATGTCTCCGACGAGTCGATGATCGGACGAATTGGGGACTTGCCCAATGTCATGCCCGATTATCGCGCACCTCCTGCGTCGAACACCCACACTTTGACGACATTACGACGCCATCGCTTCGTCGCGTTGACATGAAAAAGGATTCGTGTGGACCTCTTACTATCTGGTCAATGGTTCTGAAGACGTTTCAGGGGTTTTTTTCCAGCGAATAATAAGAAACCAGCAACAGGTAGGAAATGGACGGGTCGAGCGATCTCAACTTTCGCGCGAGTTCATCGTATGAGTGCCTATCTCATAGCTTATCACTCTGATGTGGCCATACAGGCCAGGCGTCTCGCGGCCTTCTACGCGGATATTGAGTAAAAAATCCAACATTTCTGGACGAATACCTGGGACTAAGGGCCACAGCCCATCCCTGGATCGTCCGTCAACATCCCGCCGCCTGAGCACAGAGGCGCGCGGGGAACCTTGCGGCCGCTTTGCGCCGTGACTGATGAGGGGGCCTACCAAGATGAAATCCACCACCCGCAACGCATGGCTGGCGAGCGTCTCGCTCGCCTCCGTATTGATCGCAGGGGCCGCCTCGGCCCAGACCCTGGCCGCTGCTGCGGCCGAGGTCGATGAAGTCATTGTCACCGGCACGCGCCAGACCGGCCTGAAGGTCGAAGACAGCGCCGCCCCGGTCCAGGTGGTCGACACCGCCGCCCTCACCCGCACCGGCCAGACCGACCTGCGGGTCGGCCTCGCGAACCTGGTGCCATCCTTCAACGCCCAGGCCTTCGGCGGCGACACGGCCAACCTGACCCTGTCGGCGCGCCTTCGCGGCCTCTCGCCCAACCACGCCCTGGTGCTGATCAACGGCAAGCGCCGGCACACCACCGCCAATTTCGCCGTCCTGTCCGGCGCCTATCAGGGCGCGGCGGCCACCGACCTCAGCTTCATCCCCATGGCCTCCATCGGCCGGATCGAAGTCCTGACCGACGGCGCGGCGGCCCAGTACGGCACCGACGCCATCGCCGGCGTCATCAACGTCATCCTCAAGAAGAACAGCGAAGGCGGCTCCATCTCGGCCACCGGCGGCGAGTACATGGACGAAGGTGGCAAGACGGCCGCCGTCTCCTTCAACATCGGTGTCGCGCCCACCGAGAACAGCTACCTGAACCTGACCGCCGAGACGAAGTACCACGGCTTCAGCAACCGCGGCCTGGCTGACCAGCGCTCGGCCAATCCGGCCAGCCCGTCCTACTCGGCCGCCCACTTCGCCTATGAAAGCACCCTGCCGGGCTTCCCTAACTTCAACCTGATCTCCGGCGACGCCGAATACCGCCTCAGCAACCTGGGCTACAACGGCGGCGTCTCGGTCACCGACGACCTCGAGATCTACTCCTTCGGCTCCTACGGCCATAAGGACGCCTCGGCCTACGAGAACTACCGCCGCTACAACCGCGTCCAGGGCAAGCAGGGCGCGGCCGACCGGCCCTACCCCGCCGGCTTCAGCCCGCGTGAGCGCATCATCGAAGACGACTATGCCGGCACCCTCGGCATCTCCGGCGCCGTCGGCGGCTGGAACTTCGACCTGAGCTCCACCTACGGCGTCGACGAGATCGAGGTCCGCGTCGAGGACTCCATCAACGCCAGCCTCTACGCCGACACCTCGACCCTGACCGCCAAGGGCTTCTCGCCCACCTCGTTCCACGCCGGTTCCTGGACCACCACCCAGCTGACCAACAACCTCGACCTCTCCAAAGAGTTCGAGGTCGGCCTGGCGACCCCCCTGGCCGCGGCCTTCGGCTTCGAGAACCGCCACGAAACCTACGAGATCGGCGCCGGTGAACCCGCCTCGCGCTACAAGGAAGGCTCGCAGTCCTATCCCGGCTTCGCGCTCACCGATGCCGGCAAGCACAGCCGTGACAGCTGGGCGGTCTATGCCGACCTGGCGGTCTCGCCTGTCGAGGCCCTGCAGCTCGACGTCGCAGTCCGTTATGAGCACTTCAGCGACTTCGGTGAAACCACCGTCGCCAAGCTGACCGGCCGTTACGACTTCAACGACTATATCGCGGTTCGCGGGACGGCCAGCACCGGCTTCCGCGCGCCGACCCTGGCGGAATCCTTCTATTCGGCCACCAACGTGTCCCCGACCTCGGCCTTCGTGCAGCTGGCGCCCAACTCGCCTGCCGCTCGTCTGCTGGGCATCGACGCCCTGAAGCCGGAAGAATCCACCAACTACAGCGTCGGCATCGTGGCCCACCCGATCCCGGCCATGACCCTGACCTTGGACGCCTACCAGATCGAACTGACCGACCGCATCTTCGGCTCCAGCTCGCTCTACGGCACCCGCGGCGGGGTCCTGGCCTCTCCCCAGGTGCTGGCGGCGATCATCGCCAACGGCAATGTGCTTGACCCCACCGTCACCACCACCGGGATCAACATCTTCTCGAACGGCCTCGACACCCGCTCGCGCGGCGTCGACCTGGTGATCTCCTACCCGACCGACCTGGGCGACTATGGCCGGATCGATTGGAGCCTCAGCGGCAACTACAACACCACCAAGGTCACCAAGGTGAAGGCGCCGCCTGCGCCGCTCACCACACCCAGCGTCCCGTATCCGAGCGGACAGAGCCTGTTCGCCGGCAACGCCCGATCGCTGCTGGAAACCGCCTCGCCCAAGTTCAAGCTTGGCCTGAACGCGCTCTACAGCTTCGGCGCTCTGACGGTGAACCTGACCGAGACCGTCTATGGAAAATCCTCGGCGTTGGCCGACCCCGGCACGGGTCCGCTGCTGCAGACCTCCATCGGCTCGACGGCGATCACCGATCTGGAAGTCTCCTACAAGTTCCTCGACGCGGTCACCGTCTCGATCGGGGCCAACAACCTGTTCAACAAGTACCCGGACAAGTTGTCGGCCCAGTACCAGGCCGCCTGCGTGGCCTCCGGCGGCGGTTGCGTGGCGCAATACCCCACCTACTCCCCCTTCGGCATCAACGGCGGCTACTACTACGGCCGGGTGACCTACGCCTTCTAACCAAGACGTTCGGAGAGCGTGGAAGGGCGGCCCTCAGGGGCCGCCCTTTTTCGTTGCGCCGGACGCGGCGGCGGAGCGTCAGGCCAGCATCTTGCCCATGCGGATCAGCGGCACCTTGAACCCCGTCGAGGTGTCGGCCTCGAAGGGCTCGATCGTCCTGTATCCTGTGGCGCGATAGAGCGGCTCGCCCGAGAGCGTGGCGGCCATTTCGCAGCGGCTGAAGCCCTCGGCGGCGGCGGCGGCCTCGCAGGTGTCGAGGATCAGCTTACCCACCCCCCGGCGAGCGAAGTCGGGATGGGTGTACATGGCCCGGATGCGGGCCGGCTCCGTCGCGGGATCCACCAGGCCTGAATCGCGGCCGGCGCTATGATCGCCGCCGAACAGGGTGGCCCGCCGGCTCCAGCCGCCGCAGCCGGCGACCTGGCTGTCAGCCTCCACCACGAAATAGGTGCCGTCCTCGATCAGCTGGGTATCCAGGCCCATGATCTCGAAGGAGGCCGCCACCCCCTCCGGCGGCAGATAGGCCGCCAGGTGAATGCGGATCGCCTGCTCCATCAGGGCCCGCAGCGTCTCGACGTCGGCTGCCGTCGCAGAGCGGATGGCCAGCGCGCCGCGTGGCGCGGCGAGCACGGCGCGGGCGGCGTAGCGCCGGTTGAGCAGGGTCACCGCCACCCCATGTTCCAGCCGGTCCAGCAGCCAGGCCGGCACGGTGACGGTGCGCTTGTCCGGCTCCCAGGCGAAGGCCCCGGCCTCATCGGCGTCCCGCAGCAGCTTCAGCACGTGGGCCCGCGAGACGCCGTGCCGCCGGGCCAGATCGGCCACCGAGACCGGCGCCGATCCGGTCTCGGTGGCCAGTTGTTCAGCCACCAGGTCCGACAGGATCGCCAGCCCCGCGTCCCGCTGCGCGAACAGCAGCAATTCGGGACCCAGGCCCGGATAGGTCAGGGGCGGATTGACGCTGGCGCTGGCCAGGGTGCGGCGGGTGAAGTGGAAGAAGTCCGCCCCCGCCATCAGTGGCAGCACCGCCGCGGAGGCTGGATCGACCAGGGCGAGCGCCCGAAGCCCGTGGCGCAGATAGTCCCGGAACCAGGTGAGATAGTCCTCGCTAAATCCGTAGCGGACCGACAGGCCTGAGGTCTTGGCCAGGGGAAGGAGCGCGCCGCGCTGGCGCATGAGGGCGAGGTAGCTCTCCACCCGGCCCGCGCTGCAGATGCCGGACTCCACGCACATCCGCGTCAGGCGGCCCGCGGTCAGACCCTCCTCGGTGTCGTAGAGGCACAGGGCCAGGGTGCCGATAGTCTGGCTGCCGCGATCCTTGAACAGGCTGCGCAGGGAGCCCAGCGTCAGGGCCGGCTGGGCGGTTTGTTCGGCGGCCAGGAAGGCGGCGTGGAAATTGGGGTGCGTCCGCATCTCCGCGATCTCTTCGACGCTTAGCCGCGGCGGCCATCCGCCCAGGTCGAACGGGTCCTCGAAGACATTGCTTGTCGACATTCCCACCCACTCCACTCGCCCGTTAGGCGAACGCTCGCAACGCTGACGCGCGAATCCCTTCCCAAAATTCGCCAATTGCCGGTTGCGAAGCCAGGCCCTTGAATAACACGGGTAGATTTAGCCGTCTTGGGGACTCCCGCGAGACGGTGTGTCGGGGGTTACTTCATGTCGGAACGGACGCAGAAGCTGCTGCGCCTGGCGCAGGCGCTTGAGATCCTGCGCGAACGGCTGCTGGCCGACGCCGTCGATCCCACGACCGCGGCCGCCCTTCGCGAGCAGCTTTCCGGGACCCTGGCGGAGTTGTCGGCCCTGCGTCGGCTGGTGGGCGACAGCCCGGCGACGGAGGCGACCCGACGGCTCTACCTGGCCCTGGAGGCCCTGGAACTTTCGGCCCAGAGCCTTCCGGTCACCAATGTCATCGCCATCTCCCGGCCAGCCGCCCGCCGCGCGCGGCGCTTCGACGAGACCGCGCGACGGCTGATCGCCCGCGCCGCCGCCGTGGCCCTGCTGATCGAGGCCGCCAGCCCCCTGACCGCCGCCGCCGCGCCTGGCGTCAATCTCGACATCACCAACGCAACCCCGGCCACCGCCGCCAGCGGCCTCATCGCCCAGTCCCGCGCCGTCACCTTCAACCGGGTCGGCGAGCGCAACACTGCCCAGAGCCGCCTGACCTTCGGAACCCAGGCCCTGGCCGCCATCAACGGCGACACCAGCCCGGCGGCGACCGCGGCGCTGTTCAGCTTCCACTGCCAGGTCAATCTGGGCGCCTGCATCTTCGGCGGCGGCGTCCCGGACAAGACCAGGCTAGCCCCCCAGGTGCTGGGCTATATCGCCCTGCAGACCAATGCCCTGACCTATCTCGACGCGCCGCCGCAGCCGGAGGAGATGCTCGACACCCTGACCGGGACCATCGGCGCGATCAGCCAGGGCAGCGGGGCGTTCGCCGGCGGCGACGGAGAGCCCGGGGGGACCGTCACCCTGACCAACACCGCGGCCGTCGGATCGACCGGCGACTACGCGGCGGGCCTGTTGGCCAAGTCGGTGGGCGGGACGGGGGTCTGGAACGTCAACCTCGGGCTCTTCAATCTTCCCGTCTACACCAACGGCGGCGCGGCCGGCCCGGTGACCGTCGACAATCGCGGGGCGATCACCACGACCGGGATCAGCTCCCCCGCCATCGCCGCGCTCAGCGTTGGCGGTCTCGGCGTCCAGGGCGGCCGGGGCGGGGAGGTCACCGTCACCACCACCGGCGCCCTCACCACCTCCGGGTCCGGCGCCCACGGCGTGCTGGCGCAGAGCATGGGCGGCCGGTCGATCAATGACAGCCCCAGCGTCACCGGCGGCGTCGCCGGCCGCATCCTGGTCACCATCAAGTCCGCCGTCGTCACCACCGGCGCCAAGGCCTATGGCGTGCTCGCCCGCAGCCTGGGGGGCGAGGGCTCGCGGGGCGACAGCGCATCGGGCGTCGACGACAGCTCCAACGCCGGCGGCCGCGGCGGTGACGCCGGCACGGTGCGGGTCGATATCGCGTCCGGCGGCGCCATCACCACTTCGGGCGCGGGCGCCCATGCGGTGGCGGGCTTCAGCCTCGGCGGCCAGGGCGGCCAGGGCGGCGGCGGCAACAACGCCTATGCCGGCGCCACCGGCGGCGACGGAGGCCTGACCGGCGACGTCACCCTCACCAACGCCGGGACGCTGAAGACCTCGGGCGACCGCGCCTATGGCATGCTGGGCCAGTCCCTGGCCGGCAAGGGCGGCGACGGCGGCGACGGCGACTCCATCTTCGTGGGCCAGGGCGGCAAGGGCGGCGCCTCGGCGCCGGGCGGCGTCATCACCATGACCAACACCGGGACCATCGCCACCCAGGGCCTGGAGTCCTACGGCATGTTCGGCCAGAGCCTGGGCGGGGTCGGCGGCGACGGCGGCTCCTCGGACGGAATCTTCTATTCCGACGCCGGCAACGGCGGCACCGCGGAGTCGGCCCGCTGCCGGATCTATTTCGTCTGCCCGGACGGCGGGGCGGTCAGTCTTAGCAACATGGGCTCGGTCACCACCCAGGGCGCGCGCGCCCACGCCCTGTTCCTGGAGAGCATCGGCGGCGGCGGCGGCAACGGCGGCTCGGCCGGCGGCTGGATCAGCGTCTCGGGCGGCTCCGGCGGCGACGCCGGCAATGGCGGCCTGGTCACCGCGATCAACGGCAAGGGCGCGACCCTGTCGGCCTCGGGCCAGGGCGCCTCGGCGATCTTCGCCCAGAGCGTCGGCGGCGGCGGCGGCAACGGCGGCGACGCCTTCGGGGCCGGGGCCTTCGCCTCGGTGGCCGTGGGCGGCGCCGGCGGCGCGGGGGGCAAGGGCGGCGCGGTGGTCGTGCAGAACGACGGCCTGATCAAGAGCTCGGGCCTCGGCGCCGACGCGATCTTCGCCCAGTCGATCGGCGGCGGCGGCGGCAAGGGTGGCTCGGCCACAGCCATCAGCGTCGGGGCCTTCGTCTCGGCCTCGGTGGCGGTGGGCGGCTCCGGGGGGGCAGGCGGCGACGCCTCCACCGTCAACGTGAAGAACACCGGCGCCATAGAGGCGGCCGGCGACTTCGCCAACGCCATCTTCGCCCAGAGCGTCGGCGGCGGCGGCGGCGCGGGCGGCCAGGCGACCTCCGTGGCCATCGCCGGCGGCGACAAGGTGGCGGTCGCCATCTCGGTCTCCGTGGGCGGTTCCGGCGGCGACGGCGGGGCCGGCATGCGGGTCGACGTGACCAATACCGGCGCGCTCACCACCTACGACTTCAATGCCTCAGGCGTCTTCGCCCAGAGCGTCGGCGGCGGCGGCGGGCGGGGCGGCGACGCCTCGGCCAGCGCCATCACCGCGGCGGCGGGCAAGGGGACCGAGGTCAATGTCTCAGTCGCCGTGGGGGGCTCCGGCGGCAAGGGCGGGGCCGGCGACATCGTCAATGTCGACAACGGCGGCCTGATTACCACCTATGGCGACGGCTCCACCGGCATCTTCGCCCAGAGCGTCGGCGGCGGCGGCGGGGCCGGCGGCGACGCCTCGGCCACCACGGCGGCCTTCAATGTCGGCGGCCAGGTGCGCAGCGCCGAGATCAAGGTGGCGGTCGGCGGCCACGGCGGGGCGGCCGGCGACGGGGCCCTGGTCAAGGTCGTCAATACCGGCGCCATCGTCACCCTGGGCGCCAGCGCCAACGGGGTCACAGCCCAGAGCGTCGGCGGCGGCGGCGGCAATGGCGGCGCAGGCTCCATGGGCTCCCTGCTGGAGGGGATCGACATCCCCACCGTGCTCCCCGACGGCAAGGGCGAGGACAACAACACCAGCCTCAAGCAGAAGGCCACCGACCGCTACGCCACCTTAAAGCGTGAGTTCTCCCGCATCCTCTCCAACCCCGGCTCCTTCGGGAAGAACCTGGCCCGCGACGTCGGCAAGAAGACCAGCAAGGCCCCCGACAGCATCGCCATCTCCATCGGCGTGGGCGGCTATGGCGGCGCGGCCGGCAAGGGCGGCGAGGTTGCGCTCACCAGCACCGGCGAGATCGTCACCGCCGGCTTCATGTCCTCGGGGGTCTTCGCCCAGAGCGTGGGCGGCGGCGGTGGCTCCGGCGGCGGTGGAGACGGCAGCGCGACCGGCGACATGAGCATCGGCGGCGGTTTGGGCGGGGCCGGCGGGTCCTCCGGCGCGGGAAGCTCGGTGACCGTCACCAACGAGGGCGCGATCTCCACCCTGGGCGACCTCTCCTACGGGGTCCTGGCCCAGAGCGTCGGCGGCGGCGGCGGCATCGGCGGCACCGGCGCCGGCGAGATCAGCGGCGGCTATTCCTTCTCGCTCTCCATCGGCGGCAAGGGCGGATCGGTGGACAACGGCGGGGCGGTCAAGGTCGCCCAGGAGGGTGACGTGGTCACCTTCGGCGCCAGCTCGGCAGGCGTCCTGGCCCAGTCCGTCGGCGGCGGCGGCGGCATCGGCGGCGCGGCCAATGCGTCGAACTATCTGAACGTCGCCCTGGGCGGCTCGGGCACGTCGGGCGGCGACGGCGGCGACGTCGAGGTTTCGGTGAAGGGCGCCATCGCCACCTCCGGCAAGGCGGCCTATGGCGTCCTGGCCCAGAGCGTCGGCGGCGGCGGCGGCCTGGGCGGCGGGGTGGTCCCGGCCACCCTGGTGTTCGGGGTCGATCCCCTGGGCCTCGTCAAGATCGACACCGGCGTCCCCTATTCCGTCGCCAGCCTCGGCATGGGCGGCGGCGGCGGTAAGGGCGGGAACGGCGGGGCCATCAAGGTCACGACGACCGGCGCCATCACCACCACCGGCGAGGGCGCGCACGGCGTCTACGCCCAGTCCATCGGCGGCGGCGGCGGCATCGGCGGCACCGGCGCCAACTCCTTCCCGGCGGCCATCGCGCTGTCGGGCTCCAACGGCGACAAGGGCGTGGCGGGCGCCATCACCATCGCCCACGCCGGCGACATCAAGGCCTTCGGGGACGGCGCCCACGGCATCCTGGCCCAGAGCGTCGGCGGCGCGGGTTCGAACGGCCGCGGCGCCGACATCAACATCACCGTCAATGGCGCAATCGCGGGTGGCGCCAACGGCGGGGCGGGCATCTTCATGGCCGGCGGGGGCGATAACCACCTGACCATCGGCGGCGGCTCGGTCACCGCCAAATCCTACCTGGCCATCCTCGGCTCCGACGGCGACGACGCGGTGGACAACTCAGGCCGGGTCATCGGCAATGTCGGTCTGGGGGGCGGCGCCAACAGCTTCACCAACCGCGCCGCGGGCGTGGTGGAAAGCGCCCAGGTCATCGCCCTCAACGGCGGGATCTTCGCCAACGCCGGCCTGGTTTCACCTAGCGGGGCGGGCGTCCTGGCGACCACCGCCCTGCTGGGGAACTTCACGCAAGGCGCCACCGGCGCCCTGAAGATCGACGCCCGCTATCACGCCGGCGCCGCAGACCGCATCGATGTCTCGGGCGCGGCCGCCCTCGCGGGCCACGTGATCCTCGAGCCCTACCATGTGCTTGACCTCATCCCCGGCAAGTACGTCACCGCCTTGAGCGCGGCGTCGCTGACCCACACCGGGATCTCCGCCAACACCAGCGACACCCTGGTGATCGATTACGGCCTTCGGGCCACGGCCACCGAGCTGCAGGTGGGGACCGACAAGGTCGACTTCGTGCTGGCGGGTCTCAGCCCCAATCAGGTCGCCATCACCCGGCACATCCAGGCCAGCTGGGCCGCCGGCGGCACGCCCGCCCAGGAACCGCTGCTGGACGACCTGGCCTATCAGAAGAACCGGGCCGCCTATGTGGCCCGCGTCGACACCCTGGACCCCGGCGCCGGACCGACCCAGGGAGTCGCGCCGCTGATGTCGTCCCTCACCTTCGTCGGCGGGCTGATGAGCTGCCCGGGCGGCGAGGGCGCGACCGATGTCCTGCACGAAGGCGCCTGCTACTGGGCCAAGGCCGGCGGCGGCTCCAGCCGCAGGTCCGCCGGCGCCACCGAACCCGGCTACCAGCAGCACGCCATGCGCCTGCAGGCCGGCGGTCAGTTCGCGCTCAGCCAGCCCGGCTGGTTCGGGGGGCTGTCGCTTGGCCTGGAGGACAGCCAGTTCGACAGCGGCGCCCCGGCCCATTCGCGGGCCCGGCGCATCCAGGCCGGCGCGGTCATCAAGCGCGAGATGGGCCCCCTGCTGCTGGCCGCCGCCGGCAGCTATCAGTACAGCCGCGCCGACCTCTCCCGCGCCGTGAACTTCCCCATCGACCAGGTGTCGGCGGGCAGCCATCCGGTGACCAACCTCGCCTCCCTGCGCCTACGCGCCGCCTATACCGCCCAAGGCCAGAGCTTCTATGTGCGGCCCTCCCTTGAGGGGGAGGCCTATCACCTGGGCCTCAAGGGCTATCGCGAGAGCGGTGCGCCGGGCCTGAACCTGATCGTCAGGGATGGCGACCAGTCCTTCACCTCCGGCACGGCCAACCTGGAGATCGGCGGCACCCATGTCACCGCCAAGGGCCTGGTCTTGCGGCCCTACGCCAATGTCGGCATCACCCGCTTCTCGGAAAGCAGCTGGGACGTCACCGCCCGGCTGGAAAGCGCCCCCGCCGCCGCGCCCGATTTCACGGTGAAGACCGAACTGCCGCAACAGCTCACCCGCGCCGCCCTCGGCCTGGAGGCCGACTTCGAGAGGGGCGCGATCCGCGTCGAGTACGAAACCCGCCAGGGCGACCGCTACCGGGACGACACCGCGGCCATCAAGCTGCGGATGCAGTTCTAGATCCCCCGGTGTCATCCCGGTTTCCGCGCGAGCGGAAGACCGGGACCGCGAAGCGGCGGCGCGAAGTAGCCACCAGACGCGCCGATCTCTCCGGCACGCGCCGCGCATCTGGGTCCCGGACAAGCCCTGCGGGCTTTCCGGGATGACGGTGGGTGGATGACAAGGCCGCCCCTTCAGGCCAGTCTCACGCCATGAGCCTGCCGCCCTTCCCCACCCAGCCCGCCGGAACCCCGTGGCCGACGGAAGAATGGCCGCTGGGCCTCTTCCCGCCGGGCTTCGACCGCCTGCGCCTCGACGACCTGATGGCCGAGCAGTTCGACCAACTGGCCTTCGGCGAGGCTCACGCCGTGGTGCTGATCAAGGACGGCCGGCTGATCTTCGAGCGCTATGGTCCTGACCACGACGCCGACAAGACCTGCCTGTCCTGGTCCAAGGCCAAGAGCATCACCCACGCGCTGGCCGGCCTGCTGGTGGGGGACGGCAAGCTCGACATCCACGCGCCCGCCGATGTCCCCGAGTGGCGCGACGGCGGCGACCCGCGCGGCGCGATCACCCTCGATCACCTGCTGCGCATGTCCTCGGGCCTGGAGTTCTCCGAGGTCTATGAGCCGGACAAGCCCTCGGACACCATCGAGATGATGTGGGGCTCGGGAAAGGCCGACGTCGCCCACTATGCCGCCGACAAGCCGCTGCTCTATGCGCCCGGCCGCCACTGGTCCTATTCCAGCGGAACCACCAACATCGTCGCCCGGGTGCTGGCCCGGACGCTTGACGCCTACGGCCCCGATTTCGAGGCCTTCATGCGCACGCGGCTGTTTGCGCCGCTCGGCATGACCAGTCCGGTCCCGAAGTTCGATCCGGTCGGGACCTTCATCGGCTCGTCCTACTGCTTCGCCACCGCCCAGGACTTCGCCCGCTTCGGCCTGCTCTACCTGCGCGGCGGTGTGTGGGAGAACCAGCGCCTGCTGCCCGAGGGTTGGGCCGACTACGCCCGCACGCCGACCTTCCAGCAGGAGGGCGTGACCGAGGGGGCCTACGGCGCCCACTGGTGGCTGGGCCTCGGCGGCCCCGGCTCCTTCTCCGCCAACGGCCACGAGGGCCAGTTCACCGTCGTGGTTCCCGACCTAGACCTGGTGGTGGTCCGCCACGGCAAGACCCCCAGCGAGAAGAAGGACGACCTCAAGGCCTGGCTGACCGAATTGGTGGACTGCTTCCGGCCGTGAGTCTCGCCGTTGTCTTGCTGATCCTGCTGGCGGGCGCCTTCCTGTTCGTGCGCAGGCGGCTGAACGACAGCGCCGTGCCCACCGCCCGCAGCCTGCTGGTCGCCGGCGCGCCGAAGGTCGTCATGGCGATCTGGGCCCATCCCGACGACGAGATCACCAGCGCGGGGACCTTCGCGGCCCTCGCGCGCGAGGGCGCCCAGGTCATCCTGATCTACCTCACGCGGGGAGAGGCCGCCCGCGACACCGGCTATAGCCGCGAGGACCTCGCGCAGGTCCGCCGCCTGGAGGCCGAGGCCGCCGGCGCCACGCTCGGCGCCCACGCCGTCGAGGTGTTCGAATGGCCCGACGGCGGCCTCGCCACCGCCGACGGCGACGCGGTGAATGCAGTGATCCGTGAACGGATCGCCCACTGGAAGCCGAGCGTGCTCATCAGCTTCGATGAGAAGATCGGATATTACGGCCACCCCGATCACGTGGCCGTCGGCCGCTGGGCGCGTGAGCTTGCCCAGGAAGAGAACTCGGTCCGCCGCCTCTACCAGGCGACCCTGCCCAAGGCGCTGATCCAGCTGGCCCTCAAGCTGGTGGCCGCGTTCCGCGACAACTATCCGAGCGACCCGCAAGCCGGTCTCCCCGCCCCCACCGTCGCCGTGCCCATCGCCCGCTTCGCCACCACCAAGCGCCGCCTGCTGGACGTCCACGCCAGCCAGGCCAAGGTCATCGCCGACGTCCAGCCCGGCTACGACCGCGTGCCCGCCTGGCTCTACTACCGCCTGTTCGACCGGGAGTATTTCGCCCTGGCGGTCAGTCGCTAGTCCGGATCGCCCGCCAGCACGGTCTCCCGGTGCGCCAGGGCCACCGCCGCCGGCATACTGGACCAGCCCTGCAGCAGCGAACCGCGCCCCCAGGGCGGCGAGAAGTATTCCACCGCCCCCATCCAGCCCTGGCTCAAGCAATATTCCCACCACCGCACCATGGGATAGCGCCAGCCCGGAAGGCCGCGCCGCAGCCGCTCGTCGGCATAGAGGCCGTCCAGCCAGGGCCAGTCGGAGCCGTTGTGGTAGCGGAACGGGAACACCGTCTTCGACCTCAGGTCGCCGCGCCGGCTGAAGGGCGGATAGGCGCAGAGCATGCCCCAGTCGCCGAAGCCTTGGGCGGAGTTGTGCCGGCTCTCCAGGGCCCGGCGCACGCGCTCCAGCACAGCGAGCGCATCGGCCTCCGGCAAGGCGTCGTGGCGCAGCAGGGTGAGGCTGTCGAGGGTCAGGTGGTCCTCGGCGACGCCGGCCGGCACGTCGAGATAGTCGGGATAGCCGCCGTGGGGCCGCTTCATCTGCGCCGCCACCGCGACCCGGGCTTCCGCGGCCGTCACCTTGGCCCGCGCCGCCAGCTCCGGGTCCTGCGCCGCGCCGAGTTCGACAAGCGCGTCCAGGGCGCCCACCCACAGGCCGATGTCGTAGCTCACCAGGCCCGAGCGGTAGACATTGTCGGCCCAGTCGCGGTCGTGGCGCGGCTTCACCGGCAGGCCGTCCGGCGACAGGGCGACGTAGCGCTCGTAGATCGCCTTCACGAAGGGCCAGTTTCGGTCCACCGGCTCCACATCCCCCGTCGCGCGGACGTAGTCGCCAAGCGTCAACACGAAGAACAGCGGTGAGTCGAAGTGGTCGCTCCACCAGTCGGCGCGGCGCTTGTGGATCCAGTCGAACCCGAACACCGTGGTGCGCAGCGCCTCCCAGGCCTGGGCCATCTCCGGGCCGGACACGATCACCCCGCTCGGGGCCTCGCCGTCGGGCTGGATACCGGCCGCCAGCAAATCGATCTGGGCGTGGACCACGGCCGGCGCGGCCTTCAGCAGCAGTTGCAAAGTCCAGTAGCCGTCGCGGTAATAGGTCCGGGCCGGCGCGCTATAGGCCAGGCCCGCGGCCAGGCCGTCGAACCGCCCACGCTCGTCACGGCGCACCGAGGAAAGCGCCGCGTGGGTTCCCTGCATGACCATGGAACGCAGCACCGGATCGGCCTCCGGCAGCTGGTCGCAGTGAACGGCGTAGTGCTCGGCCTCGGTGACGATGGTCTCGACCGACAGGCCCAGGCCGCGCTCGGCCTCGTCCACATCCGCGCCCGCCGAGACCACCAGGTCCGGCCCCCGCGTCTCCAGCAGCACCACCGCCCAGGGCAGGTCGATCCGCCGCCGCCCGCCCTTGCGGCTGACCCTGGATTTCGGATGCGCCGTGCGGTCCCACGACGCGCACCTCCGCGCCGGCGTGAAGCCGCGATAGGTCACGCCCTTCAGCACCAGCACTGGATCGGACTGGGCGGCATAGGCGCCCCCGTCCGGCGTGGTCACCAGGTTCGGCGCGTGGACATAGGGCCCGGTCAGGGCTGAGAACCGCAGCCGTCCCAGGTCGCCCGCGCCCCACAGCGCCAGCTCCAATCGGCCGTCCGCGTGCAGTTCCCCCTGCAGCCGCGGTCCCATGATCGGCAGCAGTACCGGGACCTGGCTCTCCACCCGCCCGTCGGGGCGCGGGGTCAGCACGACGCGCCATGGGCGGCGAGCGCGACAGCCAGTTCGTCGCGCATGATCTGCTTCAGCCGCTCGGGCCCCAGAATCTCCACCTTGTCGCCCCAGGTGAACAGGTGCCAGGCCAGCTCCCGCATGCCACCGGCCTGGAAAGTCGCCAGCACCCCGCCGTCCGGCAGGGGTTCCAGCCTCTGGGTCGGGTGAAAGCGCCAGCCCATGGCCTCCTCGGCGCCATGGGGCAGGATGCGCAGCCGCACCTCCTCCACCGCGTCCTGATAGATGCCGAAGGAGCGCTCGACGAAGGCCTGCAGGGTGAAGTCCTCGGGCTTGGCGCCGAAGGTCTCGGTGACCTCCAGGTCGGCCACCCGGTCCAGCCGCCAGGTACGCGGCTCGGTGGAGTCCCCCTCGGCGCCCACCAGATAGTTGGACCGCCCGAACAGCACCCCGAACGGCGTGATCTCCCGCACCCGACCGGGGGTCGAGCCGCCTTGATACTTGAACCGCAGGCGGCGCAGGGACTTGATGGCGTCGCGGATGGCGCCCAGCACGCTCTCGTCCTCGAAAGGGCGGGGCCCGGCGTGGATGGAGATGGCCTCGGCTTCCAACAGAGCCTCCAGGTCCGGGGCGAGCTTGCGGCGCACGCCCGCCCGCATGGCCGACAGCACCTTCTGTTCCAGGTTCAACAAGGCAGCCGACCGCCCGGTTGCGCCCATGGCCCGGAACTGTTCGGCCGCGGCGTGCAGGGCGGCGAACTCGTCGGCGGTGGGCGCCTGGAAGATGCCGTCCAGGCCCGAGGGAATCTTGAACCGCCGGGTAGGCGGATCCTCCACCTCCTCCATCTGCGGGAAGGCGTCGCGGACCGCGTCGCGCATGCGCTCGGCGGTGCGTCGCCCCACCCCCATGGAACCTGCCATCTCGTCGAGCGTCATGCCTTCGGCGGAAGACGCCAGGAGACGCGCCAGTTCGAGTAACCGAGTCGCCTTTTCGTGCCGCAAAGTCGGCCCCTATTTTTGTACGTCCGTTTCTGACGCACCGACATCCTACCTTGATGATGCCGAAACGAAAGGAGCCACACATGCCCAACGTCGCTCAACTCCGCCGCCCCCGCGCCGTGCGATCAGAACCGCTGTTCCTGTTCGACGTTCGCCGCCCGGTGGAAGCCGCCAACGCCGACATGATCGCCAAGGTCATCACCCACGCCGACGTCGCCGTGCGCCAGGCCGGCGGCCGCCTGAAGCTGCGGGTCTCCGAGGAAATGGTGGAACGCCTCCAGATCCAGGGCCGCCTGGCCTCCGGCGACCACCGCCTGGCCGACCTCACCGTGGTCTGGGACGAGGCCCAGGGCGAGGTGGTCAGCGTCCGCGACGACGCCCGCCTGCGCGACGCCAACGCCCGCTTCGCCGAATGGGACTCCCTCTGGGACGAAGCCAGCTACGAGTTTGCGGACGAACGGCGGTCCGTGGCGGCTTAGGCTTCAACCTCCGGAATCGAGGCGCTCTGCGCGCTTTCACCAGGCTCTTGGCCGACCACCGTAGTTGCGAGTAATTCTTAAGAGCAGTAACTAGGGTGCTCCTCAAGGAGTCGCGCCCATGCCCTGCGAAACCACCCCCGCCCACCTCCGCGACCTGAGCCAGGGCGAGCACATGCTGGTCTGGGGGGTGCGGGCCATGGCCTTCGAGGTCGGCGCCTGTCCGCTGGTGCGGCGTCAGTTCGAGCGGGCCTGCGGGGTGGTGGGGTTCGAGGCCCTGAACGCGCTGGAGGTGTTCGTCCGCGAGCTGGCCCGGCGCGGCCGGCGCAAGGTCACCCTCAGCGTCCCGGGCTCCTATCGGCTGAGCCGCGACGAGCAGCTGATCGTGGCGATCTTCGCGGCCGCCCAGATGGAGGACTATCCCCGGATGGAGGCCCACCTGGCCTGGCTGCTGGCCGACGCCTGCCAGCCGCCCTTCCCCGCCGCCGCCTGCCTGGTGGCCCAGGCCTTCGCCATGAACGGCCTGATCCTGCGCGTGCCCGACATGGCCCCGCCGCCGGTGGCGATGGAGGCCTATGAGGCCGACGACGTGGTGGTGCCGTTCCGCCGGGCGATCTGAAGTCTTTCCTCCCCTGCGCAGCGGGGGAGGGGGACCATGCGCAGCATGGTGGAGGGGGCGGCCTCAAGCTCAGCGCCCGGTCTCGCCCCTTCCACCACCCTTCGGGCGGTCCCCCTTCCCCGTAAACGGGGCAGGAAAATAGGATCAGGTCCCGGGCTGGATGTAGGGGACCTTGGCGAACAGCCGTCGTTCCGCGCCGCGCGGGTCGTTCACCAGCCGGGTGTCAGCGTCGAAGACCATGGTGGCCCGCCGGGTCAGGTCGTAGGGCGTCCAGGCCGGGATCGCCGGGTGGTTCGGGTTCCCGGTCTTCGCCAGCGCGATGAAGGCCTCGCTCATCCTGTCGGCCACCGATTGCGCGGACGGCGACGGCGCCACCGGCGAGCCCCTGGCCGCCAGGTTGTCGAAGACCAGGGGGATGTCTGTGGTGTGCATGGCCCGCAGGCGGCCGCCCTCCACCGTGCTCGGCAGATCGAGCTGGTAGACGAAGGCCGGCGCCCCGGCCCGCGCCCGTTCCTCCGCCTCGATCACCGCCCCGCGCCAGGAGCGGCCCGCCGTGATGGCGGCGAAGAACACCTCGCTGGGGGAATAGTCCGGGTACAGTTTCCGGTACTCGGCCACCACGTGGTCAGGGTCGATATCCACCCGCATCTCCGGCGCGATGCGAGCCGCCACCTCGTCCCAGCCCATCTCGAAGGGGTCGGGCTTGCTCTTGGCCACGAAGGCGCGGGCCTCGTCATGGGTGTTGCCGATGATCATCGGAATCTTCAGCCCCTGGGGCGCGGCGTCGGGCCAGAAGGGGTGGCGGGTGAGGGACCGCTCGTCCAGCACCGGCCCGAAATAGAGCCCGCCCGGCGTGAAGGGATCACGCACGCTCAGCCCTTCCAGCAGCTTGCCCATCGGCAAGGTCGCGGCCTCGCCCGCCCGTTCGCGCGTCAGGCCGACGGCGTCCAGGAACAGGGTCATCCGCTCGGTGGCGTGCAGGGGCCCCGAGGCGGTCACCTGCTGGCCGCTCATGGTGGCGGCGGCGTGGAACAGGCCCGCGGCGGCCGGCATGGCCATCATGGTGGCGATCTTGGCCCCGCCGCCGGACTGGCCGAACACCATCACCCGGCCCGGATCGCCCCCGAAGGCGGCGGCGTTGTCGCGAACCCACCGCAGGGCCAGCAGGATGTCCAGCATCCCGGCGTTGCCGCTGTCGGCGAACCCCGCCAGCTTCGCCAGGAAGCCATAGCCGAAGACATTGAGCCGGTGATTGATGGTCACCACCACCACGTCGCCGCGCCGGCAGAGACGCACCCCGTCATAGAGCGGCGACGACCCCGATCCGTTCGAATAGGCGCCGCCGTGCAGATAGACCATCACCGGCCGTTTGCCCCCGAGGCCCGGCGTCCAGACATTCAGGAACAGGCAGTCCTCGCTCTGGCGCTCGTCGTCGCGCGACCCTTGCGGTGAACTCGGGCCATAGGCGGTGGCGTCCAGAACCTTCGTCCAGGGCGTCGGCGCCCGCGGCGGACGGAAGCGGCGCGGGCCCGTGTCGGCGCCGTAGCGGACGCCCTTGAAGACCTTGATCCCCTGGTCGACGTAGCCGCGCACCGGGCCATTGGTGGTCTTGGCGACAGGCGAGGCGCCGGCGGCGAACACTCCGGAAGGCGCCAACACCAGACCGCCGGCCGCGATCAGCGTGCGTCGAGACAGGTCTCGCAAGGCTTCATCCTCCCGCGTTTCCCGAGAGGATAAACCCCACCTGACACCGGTGTCTCGCGCCTCAGAGGCGGGCGGCGTGCCAAGCCACGTGCTCGGCGATGAAGCTGGCCATGAAGAAGTAGGAGTGGTCGTAGCCCGGCTGCATCCGCAGGGTCAGCTTCTGGCCTGCCACCTTGCAGGCGGCCTCCAGCAGCTCGGGCTTCAGCTGGCCCACCAGGAAGTCGTCCCCCGTCCCCTGGTCCACGAGGATGTCGTCGAACTTCGCCGCGCCCGCCTCGATCAGCACGCAGGCGTCGTGGGGCATCCAGGCGGTTTCGTGCGCGCCCAGATAGGCGGTGAAGGCCTTGCGGCCCCAGTCGCAGCGGCTCGGCGAACAGATCGGCGCAAAGGCCGAGACCGACTTGAACAGGTTCGAATGGCGCAGGGCCAGGGTCAGCGCCCCATGCCCGCCCATGGAATGGCCCGAAATCCCTACGCGGGCGAGGTCTACCGGGAACCCGTCGCCCACCACCGCCAGCAGGTCGCCGGTGATGTAACTCTCCATCTGGAAGTGCCTGGCCCACGGCTCCTGGGTGGCGTCCACATAGAACCCCGCCCCCTGGCCCAGGTCATAGGCCGGGTCGTCGGCCACCCCCTCGCCCCGCGGGCTAGTGTCGGGCGCCACGATGGCCAGGCCGGCCGCCGCCGCCGCGCCATAGGCGCCGGCCTTGGTGGTGAAGTTGTCCTCGGTGCAGGTCAGGCCCGACAGCCAGACCAGCAGCGGGAACGGCCCCGCCCCGCCGGGCACAAAGATCGAGAAGGTCATTGGCGTGCCGGTGGCCTCGCTGGCGTGCCGGCAATAGCTCAGCGTCCCGCCGTGGACCCTGTGCGACTTGACGATCTCCACCCTAGAACACCACCACCGAACGGATGCTCTCGCCGGAATGCATCAGGTCGAAAGCCTTGTTGATGTCCTCCAGCGGCATGACGTGGGTGATCATCGGATCGATCTCGATCTTGCCGTCCATGTACCAGTCGACGATCTTCGGCACGTCGGTGCGGCCGCGCGCGCCGCCGAAGGCGGTGCCCTTCCAGACCCGGCCGGTGACCAGCTGGAACGGCCGGGTGGAGATCTCCTTGCCGGCCTCGGCCACCCCGATGATGATGCTCTCGCCCCAGCCGCGATGGCAGGCCTCCAGGGCCTGGCGCATCACCGTGGTGTTGCCGGTGCAGTCGAAGGTGTAGTCGGCCCCGCCGTCGGTCAGGGCCACCAGGTGGGCGACGATGTCGCCGTCGATGTCCTTCGGATTGACGAAGTGGGTCATGCCGAACTTGCGGCCCCAGGCCTCCCGGTCGGGATTGATGTCGACCCCGATGATCATGCCGGCGCCCACCATCCGGGCCCCCTGCAGAACGTTCAGGCCGATGCCGCCCAGGCCGAACACCACCACATTGGCGCCCGGCTCCACGCCCGCCGTATTGACCACCGCGCCGACGCCGGTCGTCACCCCGCAGCCGATGTAGCAGGCCTTGTCGAAGGGGGCGTCGTCGCGGATCTTGGCCACCGCGATCTCGGGCAGGACGATGTGGTTGGCGAAGGTCGAGCAGCCCATGTAGTGGGCGATCGCCTGGCCCTTGTAGGAGAACCGGCTGGTGCCGTCCGGCATCAGGCCCTTGCCCTGGGTGCTGCGGATCGCCGTGCAGAGGTTGGTCTTGCGCGACAGGCAGCTTTTGCACTGGCGGCATTCCGGCGTGTAGAGCGGGATGACGTGGTCGCCGGGCTTCACGCTGGTCACGCCGGGACCGACCTCCAGCACCACGCCCGCCCCCTCATGGCCCAGGATCGAGGGGAAGATGCCCTCCGAATCCAGCCCGTCCAGGGTGTAGGCGTCGGTGTGGCAGATGCCCGTGGCCTTGATCTCCACCAGCACCTCGAAGGCCTTGGGACCCTCCAGGTCCACCTCGACGATCTCGAGCGGCTGCTTGGCTTGGAACGCGACGGCGGCGCGGGTCTTCATGGGGGATTCTCCAGGGCTTGGGCGGACCATGTCGGGCGCTCGGCGCGGAGGCAAGGCGCCCGGGTCGGTTAGCGGAGGTTCACTTGGTGCGAGCCCCTCAAATCTTTGGAAGCATCAAAATCCCTGCGGGGTAGTCGCCCGCGAGGAGCGGCTCCAGATAGGCCGCCAGTTCGAAAGGGTAGACGGCATCGTTCGACATGCGGAGTTCCTCGACGGACCACCAGCGCGTCTCAAGGATTTCTCGCCGCTCGTGGTCGGTCCAGCCGCTTCGGTCGATGGCTTCGGTTGCTGCAAAGGCGAGGATGAAATGCTCCTTGAAGACGACCTTCCAATCACCGCTGCGATGACTGTCTTCGCCGTACCAGACGACCGGCCCAAGCCGGACCTCGGCCATCCCCGTCTCTTCCGCGATTTCTCTCACGGCTGCTTGTTCGATCGTCTCGCCGTCCTCGCGACCGCCACCCGCGAGCGTCCAGCATGGTCTCGGCTGGCCGGATGGCCCCACGTTCCGGTACTTGATCAACAGGACCCGAGCACTCGGCGACAGCAGAACGACCCTAACTCGAGTTGGGCTGGTCATGTCCTCGTACCGCTGCTGGCGCCAAACCGACTTCTGACGCAGCCTCGTCTCAAATCAATGCCGCTTGATGAAGTGCGCTTCCGTACAGGGCGATCAGTCCCATGTGTCGCTACCGAGCCTAGACCTCGCTAGTGTCAACCTTGGGGTCGCGCGCGTCAGGCGGCCGACAACGGCAGCCGCACCCGCGCCACAAGCCCCATCGCCGTGGACACCAGCACCACGTCCCCGCCGTGCGCCCGGGCGATGGACCGCGCCACGGCCAGGCCCAGGCCCACCCCGCCGCCGTCCAGGGTCCGCGCGGCCTCTGCGCGGTAGAAGGGCAGGAACACCCGCTCCAACTCGCTCTGCGCCAGGCCCGGTCCGTCGTCGGCGATCTCCACCACCGCGTGCCCGTCCTCTTGGAACACCCGCACCCGGCCGCGCGCGCCGTACTTCACCGCATTGTCCAGCAGGTTGCCGAACAGCCGCTGCAGGCCCAGCGTATCAGCCTCCACCGTCACCGGGGCGCTGTCCTCCACCACGGTCAGATCCTGGCCCCCGGCGTCGTCCACCAGGCACTCCAGCAGCGACAGCAGGTCCAGCCGCTCGCGGGGCCTCGCGGCGCTGGCGTCACGGATGAAGGCCAGGACCGAGGAGATCATCGCCTCCATCTGGGCGACGTCGGCCAGGACCGCGTCCTTCACCGGCCCCGGCGCCCCCTCCAGCTTGAAGCGGATTCGGGCCAGCGGCGTGCGCAGGTCATGGGAGATGGCGCCCACCATGGCGGTGCGGTCGTCGATGAACCGCTTCAGGCGGACCTGCATGTCGTTGAAGGCGCGCGCCGCGGCGCCCACCTCGGCAGGCCCCGACAACGCCATCAGCGGCCCGCTGGGGTCGCGGCCCAGGGTCTCGGCGGCGCGGGCGAACTGCTCCAGCGGCGCGGTGATCCGGCGGGCAAAGAAATAGCCCAGCGGCGCCACCAGCAGCAGGCAGCCCCCGAGCCAAAGCAAGACCCGGCGCTGCCAGTCGTTGGGAATGGGTTCCGGCAGCGGACGCACCACTAGCCACCGGCCGTCGGATTGGCGCACCGCGGCGCTGAACTCCCCCAACAGCGGCGGCCCCATATCGTGGAAGGTCATGATCTGGGCCGGCTGGCCCGGCCCCGCCGCGAAGAAGACGTCACGCCGGGTGCCGGACGGCGGGGGCGGCCCTTCGCCCGGCGGCGGCCGCCCGCCCGGGCCCTCGAGGACCTGGCGGCGCATGTTCATGTGAGGCCCCACAATCCCCAGGCTGCGGTGCAGGCGGCTCGGGAAGTCCAGATGCTGCGCCAGCCGCACATCGGCCTCCCGCACCCCCAGCAGGGCGGCGAGCAGCGAGGCGCCGTGTTCGCGGGGGAAGGGCTGGCTGGCGGGCTCGGGCGGCGGCGCGGCCTGGACCTGGCGCAACAGGGGCCGCCCGAAGCGCGGGGTCAGCGAGCCGCCCTTCAGGGCCTGGGCCACGTCCTCGATCCGGTAGACCGCCCGCGGCGGCGGCGGCATCAGCACCACGACGGCGAAGGTCATCACCTGGGCGGCGATCAGGCTGACCACCAGCAGGGCCACCAGCTGCAGGGCGATGGGCGCGCGGGTGCGCCCCCCCCCGCTCACGAGCGGGTCACCTTGGCGTCGAACAGGTAGCCGGCGCCGCGATAGGTCTTGATCACTTCATCGGGGGCGCAGTCGTGCAGCTTGCGGCGCAGGCGGCTGATCTGCACGTCGATGGCGCGGTCGAACACATCGGCCTCGCCGCCGCGGGCTCGCTCGATCAGCTCGTCCCGCGAGAGAATCCGCTGCGGATGGTCGAGGAAGACGCTGAGCAGGGAGAACTCACCGGCGGTCAGCAGAATGCTCACCCCGTTGGGCGCGCGCAGCTGGCGGCGCACCTGGTCCAGGGTGAAACCCAGGAAATGGCAGGCCTTGCCCTTCACCGGACCCGGCGTGCGGACCTCCTCGCGGCGGCGCAGCACCGCGCGCACCCTGGCCAGCAGTTCGCGAGGACTGCAGGGCTTGGCCAGATAGTCGTCGGCCCCCAGCTCCAGGCCCAGGATGCGGTCGATCTCCTCGCCCATGGCCGACAGCATGATGATGGCCGGACCGCCACCGTCGGCGATCCGCCGGCAGATGGAGAGACCGTCTTCGCCCGGCAGCATCAGATCGAGAACGATCAGGTCGATGGAGGCGACGGCCAGCGCCCGCTCCATGGCGGTGGCGTCGCCGGCCTGGATGACCTCGTAGCCATGCTGGGAGAGATAGTCGGCGATCGCGCCCCGCAGCGCCACGTCGTCGTCGACGACCAGGATCTGCGGGGCGGCAAAGGCGTTGGCGGCGGGTGTCATGCAAGCGTCAGTGCAGGCCAAAAGTGGCGGCTCTATCGCACGCCCGCCACAATTCGTCGCCCCGCCGCGTCCGTCAGTCGTGGGGCGGACCGCCGGAGCCGCCGTGCATCATCATGACCTGCCGGCCCATCATCGGCCCCGGCCCGTGCATCATGGCGCCGGCGCCATGCATCCGGTGCAGGGCGTCGAAGACGGCCTGTTGGTCGGGAGACAGGGCGGCGTAGAAGGCCCGCGTGGCGGCCTCCATCTTGTCGTGCCCGGCCTGACGCTCAGCCGCCTTCTTGTCCATCTCGTCCAGCCGCTGCGGCGTGGTCATGCCGGGCTTGGGCGCGGCCATTGCCATCGGCATGGCCTGGGGATGCATGGCGTCCCGGAAGGCGCGCCAGGCGGTTTCCTGGTCGGGACGCAGGCGCAGGATGGTGTGCATGTCCTTGTCCATCTGGGCCATGTGCTCGGCCATCTTGGCCTTCATGGCGCCGGGATCGCCCATGCCATGCATGGCGTGCATCCCACCCATTGGCCCCATGCCGGGCGGAGGGCCGGGCGGCTGGGCGGCGGCGGGACCGGCGAGTACGAACAGGCCGATAGCGGCGGCGGCTGCGGATCTGATCATCGAATTCCTCCTTGGAGACCTGCATCCAAGCTCGCACGGCCGGGGCGCGCCTTGATGTCAGTCACAAACTCGGGATTGAAACAGAGCTGAAACGGAGGAGAGGGCCTAGCCGCCGCCCGGGTCCCCGTGTTTGGTTGCGCCGACAACCCCTTTCGGGAGAGCCCCATGGCCGACGATGACCTGACCGTGACCATGAACACCGACACGCATCGCTTCGAGGTCAAGCTCGGCGCGGAGACAGCCTTCGCCGAATACCAGCTGGCGGGCGACACCATCACCTTCCCGCACACCGTCGTGCCCGAAGCCTTCGGCGGCAAGGGGGTCGGCGGCAAGCTGGTCCAGGCGGGCCTGGCCTATGCCCGCGAGAACAAGCTCTGGGTGAAGCCCACCTGCGCCTTCTTCCACGCCTACATCGCCAAGCGGCCGGAGCTGCACGACCTGGTGCATCCTGACATGCGCGAGGGGCTCAGCGTTCCTTAAGCGGTCAGCCCCTGCATCTGGGCGGCCAGCGCCCGGACCCGTTCCGGACCGCCCAGCAGCTGGCGGTTCAGACCCACCCGCTTGAACCAGAAGTGCAGGCCCAGCAGGTCGGTGATGCCCATGCCGCCGTGCACCTCGGTCGCCGTGCGGGCGATGAAGCGGGAGACCTCCGACAGGTGGGCCTTGGCGTGGGCGGCCACCAGCGAGGCCTCCTCCGGCGCGGCGTCGAAGGCGTAGCCGGCGTACCAGACCAGCGACCGGCAGGGCTCCAGCTCGGCGGCCATCTCGGCGCAGAGGTGCTTGACCGCCTGGAACGAGCCGATCACCCGGCCGAACTGCTTGCGCTCCTTGGCGTAGGCGACCGCCTTCTCGATCATCAGGTCGCAGGCGCCCAGGGTGTCGGCGGCCAACAGCACCCAACCGGCGTCGCGCAGCCGGGCCAGCACGCCCTGGCCGCCCTGGCCGCCCGTGAGCGGCTCGGCGGCGACCTGGTCGAAGGTCAGCTCGGCCATCCGGCGGGTCAGGTCGATGCCGGTCATGATCTCGCGGGTCAGGCCCGCCGCGCCGCCCTCGACGATATGCAGGGCGCCACTGGTGTCAGCGACAATCAGCAGCTCCGCGCCCAATCCGCCGGGCACGAACAACGCCTTGCCCGACAGCTTGCCGCCGGACGCCGTGACCCCCGCGCCATCCCTTGCCCCGGCCACGGCCTCGGAGATGGCCACCGCCGCCGTCACCTCGCCCGAGGCCAGCCTTGGCAGCCACCGGCTCTGCTGCTCGCTCGACCCCGCCAGCCGCAGGGCCAGCGGCGCCAGCACCGCGCCGAGGAAGGAAACCGGCGTCACCGCCCGTCCCAGCGCCTCGGACATCAGGGCGGCGTCCAGCAATGTCAGGCCCAGGCCGCCATACTCCTCGGCGATCACGATGCCCGGCAGGCCGAAATCGGTGAGCGCGGCCCAGACATCGGCGCCCCGGTCGCCGGGATCGCCCGCGAACCTGCGTATCCGGTCCAGGGAGGCCGCCTCGGCCAGGGTGCGGCTGAGGCTTTCCTGCATCATCCGCTGGTCTTCGGTGAGGGAGAAATCCATCAGACCACCGCCAGCTTGGGTTCGCGCGGCAGGCCCAGCCCCCGCTCAGAGATGATGTTCTTCTGGATCTGGGCGGTGCCCCCGCCGATGATCAGCCCCAGGTCGAACATGTAGTTCCGCTGCCAGCTCCCCTTGGCGCGCAGATGCGGCCCATCCTCATAGAGCACCCCCAGCTCGCCCAGCGCATCGATGGCCAGCGCGGCGATCTGGTGGTTCAGCTCGCAGCCCTGCAGCTTGACCACCATGCCGGCCATCCCAGCCGCCTCTCCGTTCAGCGAGGCCGTCAGAGTCCTTAACCCATTGAATTTCATGGTCATGAGCCGCGCCTGAAGCTGCATCAGCCGGTCGGCCATCACCGGATTGTCGATCAGCCGCTGGCCGTCCACCGTCTCGCTCTTCATCAGGTCGATCAGGGCGGCGAACCGCGCCTCGGTGGCGTTGGGGTCCCCCAGCATGCCACGCTCATGCTTCAGGGTCGCATTGGCCACGAACCAACCCCGCCCGCGACCGCCCACCACCGCGCTCTGAGGAACCCGGACATCGGTGAAGAACACCTCGTTGAACTCCGCCGACCCCGTCATGGTCTTCAACGGCCGCACCTCGATCCCCGGCGTGGTCATGGGGAACAGGATGTAGGAAATGCCGTCATGCTTGGGCGCCTGCAGCTCGGTCCGCACCAGGCAGAAGATCATGTCGGCCTGAGCCGCGGTGCTCGTCCAGATTTTTTGGCCCGAGATCAGGAAGTCCTCGCCATCCTCAACGCCCTTGGTCTGCAGGTTGGCGAGGTCCGAGCCCGCGCCCGGTTCGGAGTATCCCTGGCACCAGACCACCTCGCCCCGCAGGGTGGGCGCGATCCAGCGGGTTTTCTGCTCTTCTGAGCCCACCTCCAGCAGGGTCGGGACCAACATGGAGATGCCCTGGTTGGCGAAGCCGCGGGGCGCGCCGGCGGCGGTGAACGCCTCGGCGATGATCCGGGACTTCAGAATGTCGGGTTCCGCGCCATAACCACCATAGGCCTTCGGGATGGTGCGGGCCGCATAGCCGTTGTCGATCAGCAGGGCCTGCCATTCCATGGCCGCTTCCCGGGGGCGCTCAACGCCGGCGCCTGGCGCATACCGATCCTTGTGCTGGTCAAGGAAGTCGCGCACCTCGTCGCGGAACGCCTCCATTTCGGGCGTAAGCCTCAGGTCCATGGCGTCCTCCTCCGGCGGCTTCTTGTCTCCGGACAGGCGAGCACCGTCCGAGCCTGTTCGCAAGTCTGACCTCGCGGAACCCCGACTTCGCAAGACTTAGCCCGATCACGCGCGCCAGATTGTCGCGGCCACTATCAAGTCGCGGCTTTTATTGGGGAACCGCCCCTACGGCCAAGGCGGGCCAAGATTCTGGTAACCATTTCTTCAAGCCAAACACCGTACCCAATTGAGACGTCTGATCGAACTCGCCTTGGCGCGCCCGCTGTCGCCCCAGAAATCGATGCAGACGAGTAGATAACGAGGGGGCTTACGATGATCATTCAAAGTACATCAAAGTATTCCTCGCTCTGCGACAGCATCACGGCGTCGCCCACGAGTCTCCCCCGATTCGAAGAGTCGCGTTCGCCGAGTCTCCGACTCAACCCCGAACCGAGGCCCGTCGCGGCTGCTCAGAACGCCGGGCGCCAGCATGGCTGACACCAAGGCTATCGCCCTCGATCACCGCCTCGACTTCATCGGCCTGGACGCTAAGGCCCGCGCGGCCCTGGTGGACGCCAAGCCCGTCGTCGAGCGTGCGCTGCCGATGGCCATCGCCGCCTTCTACGAACAGCTCGGCCGCCACGACGAGACCCGCAGCGTGTTCGGAGGCCCCGAACACATGGCCAAGGCCCAGCAGCGGCAGATCGGCCGCTGGGGTGGCGTGCTCTCCGCCCAATATGACGAGGCCTATCTGAGGGACGTCCGCGCCATCGGCGAGGCTCACGTCAATATCGGCTTCCGGCCCGAATGGGCCATCGGCGGCTATGCCCGCATCCTGGAGGAACTGGTGCGCGCCATCCTGGCGGCGCACTGGCCCAAGGGCTTCGGTGGCCAGTCCGGCCAGCGCGACAAGGCCGGCGACGCCATCGGCGCGGTGATCAAGGCCGCCCTGCTGGACATGGACCTGCTGCTGTCGGTGCAGAACGAAATCGTCGAGCACCAGCACCTGGAGGCCGCCGGCCTGCGGGGTGAGATGGACATCGACCAGCGCAAGGCCATTCACGGCCTGGCCGGCGCCCTGCAGGCGCTCAGCGAGGGCGACCTGCGCCACCGCATGGGGCAGAACTTCGCCGGCGAGTACGCCAAGCTCGGCGCCGACTTCAACAAAGCCATCAGCCACCTGGAAGAGGTGATGGGGGCGATCGCCGGCAACGTCTCCGGCATTCATGCCGGGGCCGATGAGATCAGCACCGCCGCCGACGATCTCTCGCGCCGCACCGAACAGCAGGCCGCGACCCTGGAAGAAACCGCGGCGGCCCTGGACGAGATCACCGTCACCGTCCGCAAGACCGCAACCGGCGCCAAGGCTTGCGCCGAGGTGGTGCTGTCCGCCCGCGGCGACGCCCAGACCAGCGGCGACGTCGTGCAACAGGCCGTCGCGGCGATGAGCCAGATCGAGAGCTCCGCCCAGCAGATCAGCCAGATCATCGGCGTCATCGACGAGATCGCCTTCCAGACCAACCTGCTGGCCCTGAACGCCGGCGTTGAAGCCGCTCGTGCGGGCGAGGCCGGCCGCGGCTTCGCCGTCGTCGCGTCGGAGGTCCGGGCGCTCGCCCAGCGCTCGGCGGAAGCGGCCAAGGAGATCAAGGCGCTGATCAGCGCGTCCACCGCCCAGGTCAGCTCGGGCGTGCAGCTTGTGGGCCAGACCGGCGAGGCCCTGCAGCGCATCGTCAGTCGTGTCGCCGAGATTGACGGCCTGGTGAGCGAGATCGCCGCCAGCGCCCAGGAGCAGTCCGTCGGCCTCGCCCAGGTCAACACCGCGGTCAACCAGATGGACCAGGTGACCCAGCAGAACGCGGCCATGGTGGAGCAGTCCACCGCCGCCAGCCACAACCTGGCCCAGGAAGCTCAAGGCCTCGCGGGGTCCGTCGCCCTGTTCCAGATCGGCGCGCAGCTCGCGCCGCCGCCTGCCGTCGCTCGCAACGCCACCACCGCCACACCCGCCCGCCGTCCGCCGCCCGCCGCCTTCGCCGCCCGACACGGCGCGCCACAGGTCCGCACCTCGGCCCGCGACGGCGCCGCGCTCCGCAAACCTGCGCCGCAGTCCGGCGCCGATGAATGGGAAGAATTCTGATGTCCACGGATACCGCAACGACCGCGGACCGGGCGACGGTCAGCCTGGCGCCGGTCCTCGACCTGCAGGCGGCCGAGCCGCTGCGGGCCGAACTGATGGCCCTGCGCGGCCGTCCGCTGGACCTCGATGCGTCGCAGGTCACGCGCATGGGTGGCCTCTGCCTGCAGGTTTTGATGTCTGCGCGTAAAATCTGGTCCGAGGACGGCGTCTGCTTAACGGTGGATCAACCGTCTTTGGCGTTTTCAGAGCAATTGGCTGCGTTCGGTGGACCCGAGCTTCAATCCGAGCCGGAAGGGGAACTTTCGTGAGCAAGACTGTACTGACCATCGACGATAGCCGCACCATGCGGGAGATGCTGAACCACGCACTGGTCGAGGCGGGCTACCGCGTCATCCAGGCCGTGGACGGCGTGGACGGCCTGGAAGTCCTCCAAGCCAATGCGGGCCAGGTGGACGTGGTGATCACCGACATCAACATGCCCCGCCTCGACGGCTTCGGGGTGATCGAGGGCGTCCGCGCCAATCCCGAGCACCGCGCCACGCCGATCCTGGTGCTGACGACGGAAAGCGATGCGGCCAAGAAGGAGCGGGCCCGTTCGGCCGGCGCCACCGGCTGGATCGTGAAGCCCTTCAACCCGGTGAAGCTGGTCGACGCCGTTCGCCGCGTCGCCGCCTGACCCTCTAGAAGCCGTTTCGGAGCGTTCCGTTGGATCCGTTCGAGAGCATCAAACAGACGTTCTTCCAGGAGTGCGATGAACTCCTGACCGACGCCGAACAGGGCCTGTTGGCCATGGAATCGGGCGAGGCTGACGACGAGACGATCAATGCCGTCTTCCGCGCCGTCCACTCGGTGAAGGGCGGCGCAGGGGCCTTCGGGCTGGAAGACCTGATCCGGTTCGCCCACGTCTTCGAAACGGTGATGGACGAGATCCGCTCCGGCAAGATGGAGCTGACGGACGAGGTCGCCAAGACCCTGCTGCGGGCCTTTGACGTCCTGGCCGACCACGTGGCCGCCGCCCGCGATGGCGGGAAGGTGGAGGAAGGCCGGTCGCAAGGCGCCTACGGCGAACTCCGCGGCCTGATCGGCGGCGAGGAAGAAGACGACGACGCCATGGGCGGCGGCGACGAGGATTTCGGCTTCGTCCCCCTCACCCTGAGCATCGAGGGCGAAGACGCCCCCGGCGGCTTCATCGACCTGGACGCCCAGAACGCCGAGGCCGGCGTCGAGCTTCCGGCCCCGGACCAAGCGCCGCAGGACGAGCTCGCCTCCTGGACCGTGGAATTCTCCCCCAAGTCGGAGATGTACGCCAAGGCCAACGAAGCCGGCCTGGTGCTGCGCGAACTGGCCCGCCTCGGCGAGACCCGCGTCACCCTGATTGACGAAACCCTGCCGCCTCTCGACCAGCTCTCAGCCGAGCAGGCCTATGTAAGCTGGCGGATCCAGCTGTTCACCGACTCCGACGAGGCCTCCATCCGCGAGGTCTTTGAATTCGTCGAGGATGACTGCAACCTGATCATCACCCGCGACGGCGCCGAGCCCTCGGTCGCCGCGCCCACCGATGACGGCCTGAGCGACGACGACCGCGCCGCCGCCGACTCGGCCAACGCCGATCTCGATATCGCCGCGCTGCTGGCCCGCGTCGGCGGCGGTGACGCACCGGCCGAAGCCGCGCCCGAAATCGTCGCCGAGGCGCCTCCTGAGGCCCCGGCGGAAGATGTCGCGGCGCTGATCGCCCGCGCCCAGAGCGTGGCGCCCCCGCCCGCCGCGAAGGCCCCCACGCCGGCCCCGACGCCCCCTCCTGTAGCCGCAGCCGCACCGGCCGCAGCCGCAGCGCCGGCAGCAGCAGCCGCAAACGCCGCGCCCGCCGCGGCCGCAAGCGTCACCATTCGCGTCGACCTGGACCGGGTCGACCGCCTCATCAACGCCGTCGGCGAGCTGGTCATCCAGCAAGCCATGCTTTCCCAGCGGGTGCTGGAGAGCGGCCTGGCGCGATCGTCCAACGTCGCGCTTGGTCTCGAAGACTTGGAGCTCCTGACCCGGGAGATCCAGGACAGCGTCATGGCGATCCGCGCCCAGCCCGTGAAATCGGTGTTCCAGCGGATGCCGCGACTGGCCCGCGAAGTGGCCGACATGACCGGCAAGCGCGTCAAGCTGGTGATGGAAGGCGAAGGCACCGAGGTCGACAAGACCGTGATCGAGCGCCTGGCCGACCCGATCACCCACATGCTGCGCAACGCCATCGACCACGGCCTGGAAGATCCTGAGGGCCGCGCCGAGGCCGGCAAGCCCGCCGAGGGCGTCGTGCGCCTGCGCGCCCTCCACCGCGGCGGCCGCATCGTCATCGAACTGCAGGATGACGGTCGCGGCATCAACCGCCCCCGCGTCCGTGGCATCGCCGTCGCCAGGGGCCTGATCACCGAGGATCAGGTGCTGTCGGACGAAGAGATCGACAACCTGATCTTCCTGCCGGGCTTCTCGACCGCCGAGGTGATCTCCGACATCTCCGGCCGCGGCGTCGGCATGGACGTGGTTCGCCGTTCCATCCAGGGCCTGGGCGGACGCATCTCCATCTCGTCGGAGCCCGGCAAGGGCTCGAAGTTCACCATGTCCCTGCCACTCACCCTGGCGGTCCTGGACGGCATGGTGGTGACCGCCGCCGAGCAGACCCTGGTGGCCCCGCTGTCGGCCATCGTCGAGAGCCTGACCCCCCGCACCGAAGATGTGCATTACATCGGCGGCAAGGACGCGGTGATCCGCATCCGCGACACCTTCGTGCCCCTGATCGACGTGGGCGTGGCCCTCGGCTTCCGCGAAACCGCCATCGACCCTGCCTCCGGCGTCGCGGTCCTGGTGGAGAGCGAAGGCGGCGGCAAGGCTGCCCTGCTGGTGGAAGCCATCCAGGGCCAGCGCCAGGTGGTCATCAAGAGCCTGGAAGCCAATTACCAACAGATCGACGGCGTGGCCGCCGCCACCATCCTGGGTGACGGTCGTGTGGCCCTGATCCTCGACGTCGACGCCCTCGTCACCACGCAGCGCCGCAAGCCGGCCGCCCGTCCCAGCGAAAAGCGAATGGCCAGCTGAGCATGACCGCGCCCGTCACAACTTCAACCGGACCGTCCCGGGAGCTCATCGCTTTCCGGATCGGCGACCAGGAATTCTGCGTCGACATCATGCAGGTGCGGGAAATCCGCGGCTGGACGACGGCCACGCCCCTGCCCCGCACCCCGGCCTACATGAAGGGCGTCATCAACCTGCGCGGCGCGGTGCTGCCGATCGTCGACCTGGGTGCGCGCCTCGGCCTGACCACCGCCGAACCCAGCGCCCGTCACGTGATCATGGTGGTCAACCAGGGCCACCGGACGCTCGGCCTGCTGGTGGAAGCGGTCAGCGACATCATCAATGTCACCGAGGACATGGTGCAGCCCACCCCGGACGTGGCCTGCGACCAGGTGAAAACCTTCGTGAAAGGCCTGTTCGCCATTGAGGGCCGCATGGTGAGCCTGATCTCGCTGGATCGTGTCCTGCCGGAAATCGAAGCGGAGGCCGCATGAGCAGTTTCCCCAGCAAGACCGGAAACCTCGTCGAGGGCGAGTTCCTCTTTACCAACGAGGACTTCCAGCAGATCGCCCAGATCCTGCACTCCCACGCGGGTATCGCTCTGGCCGAGGGCAAGGCGGCGCTGGTCTATTCGCGCCTGGCCAAGCGCCTGCGCTCGCTCGGTCTGCGCTCCTTCCGCGAGTACTGCGCCCTGGTGGAGGACGTCCGCGAGGTGGACGAACGCCAGGCCATGATGGCCGCGCTCACCACCAACGTGACCCGCTACTTCCGCGAGCCGCACCACTTCGACCACCTGCGTGATGTGGTCCTGCCGCCCCTGGTGGAGCGCGCCCGCAAGGGTGGCAAGATTCGCCTCTGGTCGGCGGCCTGCTCCAACGGCCAGGAGCCCTACTCCATGGCCATCACGGTGCTCTCGGCCCTGCCGGAAGCCGCCAACCTCGACGTCAAGATCCTGGCCACCGACATCGACCCGAACATGGTCGCCGAAGGCCGGGCGGGGATCTATCGCGAGGACGCCGTCGCCCCGGTTCCGGTGGAGCTACGCCGCCGCTGGTTCAAGAAGCCCGCCACGGGCGGCCAGGACAGCCGCTGGGAGGTGGCCGACGAGCTGCGCGCCCTGGTGGCCTTCCGCGAACTCAACCTGATCGGCGACTGGCCGATGAAGGGAAAGTTCGACGCCATCTTCTGCCGCAACGTCGTGATCTATTTCGATGAGCCGACCCAGGAACGCATCTGGAGCCGCTTTGCGCCCATGCTGAACCCCGGCGGTACGCTCTATATCGGCCACTCCGAGCGCGTGACCGGCGCGGCCACCAACATCTTCGAGACCACGGGTCTCACCACCTATTCGCTGAGGAGCGGCCGATGACAGTTGGAGTCCTCGTCGTCGATGACTCGGCGACCATGCGCGGCCTGATCGCGGCGGCCCTGAAGCGCGACCCGGACATCGAGGTCCTGGGCTTCGCCAACGATCCGCTGGAAGCCCGCGAGCAGATCAAGAAGCTCAATCCCGACGTGGTCACGCTGGACGTCGAGATGCCGCATATGAACGGCATCGAGTTCCTGGAAAAGATCATGCGCCTGCGTCCGACGCCGGTGGTCATGGTCTCCACCCTGACCCAGAAGGGCGCGGAGATCACCATCGAGGCCCTCGAGCTGGGCGCGGTGGACTGCGTCGGCAAGCCGGTGCCAGGCGACGGTGTGAGCCCGCATGACGCCTTCGCCGACCTGGCGGAGAAGGTGAAGGCCGCGGCCCGCGCGCGGGTGCGGCCCTACACCGGACCCGTCGCCCCCGTGGATCGCGAGAAGAACTACGCCGCCAGGGGCGAACTGATCCTGGCGATCGGCTCGTCCACGGGCGGGGTCGAGGCCCTGATGACCATCCTGGCCAACTTCCCCGACACCTGCCCCCCGACGGTGATCACGCAGCACATGCCGGCGACCTTCACCAAGAGCTTCGCCGAGCGCCTGAACCGTATCTCCGGCGCCATCGTGGCCGAGGCCCATGACGGCGCGCGGCTGTTGCCGGGCCACGTCTATGTCGCCCCCGGCGGGGCGTCCCACCTGGAGGTGGTCTCCTCGACCCATCCCGTCTGCCGCTTGCGGGAGTCAGAGGCGGTGAACGGTCACCGTCCGTCCGTGGACGTCCTTTTCGACTCGGTGGCGAAACTGAATCGGCCCTCCGTCGGCGTGATCCTAACGGGCATGGGCCGTGATGGCGCGGCCGGTTTGGCGGCGATGCGCAAGGCCGGCGCCCGCACCTTGGGTCAAGACGAGTCCAGCTGTGTGGTCTATGGCATGCCCAAGGCGGCCTTTGAGATCGGGGCGGTGGAAAAGCAGGTCGGCCTGTCGCGCATGGGCCCGGCCATTCTCAATGTCTGCTCGGCCGCGGCCGAGTCTCAAAGGAGCGTGTGATGCCTGCCGCGTCCGCCCTGAAAACCTTGATTGTCGACGACCAGCAGACGATGCGGTCGCTGATCCGCACCAGTCTGCACGCGCTTGGGATCACCCAGACGCGGGAGGCGCCCGACGGCGAGGAGGCCCTGCGGGCCATGCTGAGCCTGCCGGTGAACCTGGTGATCACCGACTTCAACATGCCCAAGCTGGACGGTTTGGGCCTGTTGCGCGCCATCCGCGCCCACGGCCCCACCTCGAAGGTGGCCGTGATCATGCTGACCGGCCGGGCTGATCGCGAACTGGTTCAGCGTGCGGTTCAATTCGGCGTCAATAATTATCTGGTCAAACCGTTCACGACGCAGACCCTAAAAGAAAAAATCGAAGCGGTGTTTGGGCCCCTTTCATGATCGTTGAGAACGTCTCGAATCGTCCCGGAAAACGGGTCCATGTCGTCCAGGGGGAGCACCATGTCTCCTCCGACCCGGACGTCATGCTGACGACGATTCTTGGCTCGTGCGTCGCGGTCTGCCTGCGCGACACCGCGGTCGGTTTCGGTGGCATGAACCATTTCCTGCTGCCCGAAGGTAAGGCCGAGGGCCTCGACGAGGGCCGCCGCTACGGCGCCTTCGCCATGGAACTGCTGATCAACGAACTGCTGCGCAACGGCGGGCGGCGCGAGCGCATGGAGGCCAAGCTGTTCGGCGGCGCCCGCATGTTCGGCGGCCTCTCCGACGTCGGCGCTTCCAATGCCGCCTTCGCCGAGAAATTCCTCCGCGACGAGGGCATTCCAGTGGTGGGCGGCAGCCTGGGGGGCTTCGGCGCCCGACGAGTCCAATACTGGCCGACCACCGGCCGCGCACAACAACGCACCGTCACCGACACCAACGAAGTGGCGCGCCTGAAGACGCCGCCAAAACCCGTTCCGGTGGTCGAGGACGATGGGGATCTGGAGCTGTTCTGATGAGCCAATCCGCCGCCCAGACCCCTCGGGTCCTAGCCTCCCTGGCCGACGAGCTGGAACACGCCGGCGCGCTCTGCGACCGGTTGGAGATGCTCGTCACCCAGCTTGTCCGCGCCAGCCGCGGCGAGACGCTGGAGATCGCCCTGCATGAGGCCCAGACCGTCGATGTGCTGACCCAGCATCTGGCGGCCCTGGCCACCTTCACCCGCCGGCTCTCGACCCAGGCCCATGCTGGCGGCGAATACGATCTGTCGGACGCCATCGCCGGCGTGACCCTTGGCGACCTCGCCATGCGCCTTGCCCAGGTGACGCGTGAAGCCGAAGCGCTTTCCGCCGCCGAGTCCGGCGACCTCGACCTCTTCTAAGTCCCCACAGCGAAACCCCCGAACGCCATGGCCCTAGACCCCAACATCCGGATCAACCTCGACCGCTCGGTCGTGCTGCTTGTGGATGACAATCCCCAAGCGCTCGAGGCCCTGAGCGCGATGGTCCGTGGGTTCGGGGTTCGCAAGCAGTTCAAGTGCGGCTCGGGGGCGGAGGCCATGCACTACGTGAAGAATCAGGAACTCGACCTGATCATCACCGACGCCCAGATGCCCGACATGGACGGTTACGACTTCGTCCGCTGGCTGCGCCGCGACGCGCCACCCGAGCTGATCTTCACGCCGGTCATCATGCTCACCGGCCACGCCCCGCGCAGCATGGTCGAGAAGAGCCGCGATTCCGGCGCCAACTTCATCCTCACACGCCCGTTCACCCCCGAGATCCTGCTCCAGCGGATCTTCTGGGTGGCCCGGGACGAACGCCAGATGGTCAAGGCCACGAACTATGTCGGGCCCGACCGCCGCTTCAAGAATCTCGGCCCGCCCCTTGGGATCAAGGGCCGCCGCAAGGACGATCTGTCCACCCACGTCGGCGCCGCCACCGATCCCAACATGGATCAGAACGAAGTCGACATGCTTATGAAGCCTGCACGGGTGCAAATTTGAGCAAGACCGAGTTCATCAAGGTCCAGAACCGCCTGTCACAGCAGCTGGCCAAACCGGGCGGCATGACCGCCGACATCGCCACCCAGCGCGCGCGCCGCGAACTGGCCGCTCAGGCCGGCGACGCCAAGAAGTCGCTGGGGGTCACCATCGGCCGCATGGAAGCCATGTGCGCCGAGAAGACCGCCTCGGCCGACGACATCTATGTCGAGAGCGCGGTGGTTCTCGACATCGCCGGCATGTTCGACATGCGCACCCTGTGCGACGCTTCCTACAGCCTGTGCGAACTGACCGACCGCCTGCGGACCAAGGACCGCCAGGACTGGGGCTCGGTCGGCGTGCACGTGAACGCTCTGCGCCTGATCTGGAGCAAGGACGACAAGGACGCTGAACAGCTGAAGTCGGTTGTCGATGGCCTATGGGCCATCACCGACCGCCTCGACGCCAGCTAAGGCGGCGGCGCACCGACGGTGGTGGGCTCTCTGGCCGGCGCCTCGACCATGGTCAGCTATATCGAAAGCGCCACGGGGGTCTCGGTCGGCGGCCGCACCGGGCTTACCGCCATCGCCACCGGCCTGCTGATCCTGGCCACCCTGTTCGTCGCCCCCTGGGCCCAGGTGATTCCGGCGGCGGCCACCGCCCCGGCCCCGGCCCCGGTCCTGGCGGGCGCCATGATGATGGGGCCGCTGTCGGAGATCGCCTGGGACGACCCGGTGATCGCCATTCGAGCCTTCCTGACCCTGATCACCATCCCGCTGACCTTCTCCATCGCCAATGGCTTGGCCTTCGGGGTGGTGGCCTATGCGGTGTTGAAACTGGCCGCCCGGCGGATCGAGAAGACCGACGGGCTGCTCTTCGTCCTGGCCGGTCTGTTCATCGCCCGCTTTGTCTACATGGCGACCGCCTGACCGACTTTGGTCGCTGGCCGGCATCGGCTATGGTGAGCACTGGAGGACGAGCCGGACGCAGATGGTCATGATTTCGCTCTTGCTGGCCCTTGCAGGGGCCCCGCCCCCCGAGGGCGAGCATGCGACTTTGCAGGCCTGCGAAATGACGTCCAGCGGGTGGGTCTGCCACTACACCATACCCGCTGTCACCCTGCTGGGGGCAGCCAACGCGCCGCCGCCAATCGTCACCCTGAGTCCGACCCTTCCGCCCTCGGCGACCGCCCCGAGGCCCGCCGCGCCGAACAGCGCGGAGGCGAGCCGACAGGCCCGGCTCATCGCCAACTGCGCGGATGCGGGCTGGATGTCGCTCTGCCTGCCCCAGGACCGCCGGGAAGCCCGCCGGCTGAAGGACGCCGCGACGGCCAGCGCCGCCCTGCGAACCCAGGTTTCGCATCTGCTGAGTGAGAACAGGTGCCCGGAGGCGGTGAAGACCGCCCTGGCGGCCGGCGACATGCCCCTCGCGCGAGAAGCGCGGGAATTCTGCACGCCCTAAACATGACAATGGGCCGAGCTTACGCCCGGCCCATGTGCGTTTCGGTACTTGGCTCTAGCGGCGCGGCGCAGGCGCCGGCCCGCAGGTCGTGCCATCCTCGCAGCCCGAATAGTGGATCTGCGGCGGCTCCACCGTCACGTCCGAAGGCCGGACATAGACCTGGGGCCGGTGAAGATAGATCTGCGGCGCGGCGATACGCACCGGCGGCGCGTCGACATAGACCGGCGGCCCCTGGATATCGATGCGGCCCGAGGCGACATAGACTGGACGGCCATAGACGCGGACGCCGGGGCTCTGGACGCGGATGTCGGCCCACGGCCCGGTCGGGCGATAGAAGACGGCTTCCTTGTCGCAGAGGCAGCCATCCTCGGGGCGATGATAGGATTCGTCGGGGCAATCTCGAACCATCTGCGGACGGTCATAGCCGTAGCGGTCTTGCGCGCCAGCGTTGCCGGCGGACATCAGAAGCGCACCCACGCCAGCGATCAGTATGTACTTCAAGGCAACCCCCAGATCGAGACGAGACCGTGTTCGCGCCAGCTGCCGACCTTGGAGCACCATGGCCGCAAGGCGCGAAGCCTGACCGTAAGGAGTTCATTAACCATCTGGCAAGGCGCTGCATCCCTGGGTCCGGGTAAGCCCGCGCGGCCGCACACTAGGGTAGTGCGAGCAGCGCTCAGGAAGCGGTCCTGCGCAGGTAGGCCAGGGCGATCTCCCGCAGGCGCTCGGCGCCAAAGCTGTCGTCATGGCCGCCATGCACCACCTGCACCGGCAGGCCGAGCAGCCGCTCCATGGTCGCGCGATAGGCCGGTATGTCCGCGCCCGAGATCTCGTCCAGCAACGGTCCGTCATAGATCGCGTCGCCGGAGAACAGCATGCCGGTGGCCGCCTCCCACAGGCCGATACTGCCCGGCGAATGGCCCGGCAGGTGCAGCACCTCGAAGGCCCGGTCGCCCAGGTCAACCACATCGCCCCCGGCCAGGACGCGGGTCGGCTCGCAGCCCTTCAGCACATGGGCGGCGGGGCGGTAGCCGGCATGGGGGACGGCGGTCAGCAGGCCATCGGAAATATCGTAGCCGGCCTTAGCCAGCCGGGCCTGGGATTCCGTGCTGAAGTCCGCCAGGTCGAGAGAATAGGAGTCGCGCCCCTGGCTCAGGGCCTCGGCCTCGGCGCCGTGGCAGAGGCGGCAGTCGAATTCGTGCAGGCCGCCGACATGGTCGGCGTGGGCGTGGGTGGCGACAGCCAGCAGGGTCTTCTCGAACAGGTCGGCCCCGGCCTCGCGCAGGCTGGCGATGCCCATGCCGGTATCCACCAGCAGGTCGGCGTCCCGCCCCCGCAGTCGCCAGATGTTGCAGCGAAGCAGCGGGTGGACGTGCGGCTCCCAGATCAGCGTCAGATCGGCGTCGATGTCGCGGCGCTCGAACCAGCGCGCGGCGATGGGCAGCGTCATGGCGTGTCTCCGACCAGGCCGGCCTGGGCCAGGATGCGCCGCATGGGAGCCAGGCCCTCGCCGTAACGCCGCCAGCGCCCCACGGAAGAGGCGTAGAGCGGCTGGCGCACCTGGACGGAACTTGCGGTCGCCACCGGGGCGGTGTTCTCGTGGAAGGCTAGGCAGCGCGGGTCCCAGGCCAGGTGGCAGAACGCCAGCAGACGCCGGGTCTGCGCCTCCTGGTCGGCGACGATGTCCTCATAGGCGATTTCGGTGAAGCGGTCGGCCGGCAGCACCTCCCGCCAGTGGGCCACCAGGCGGTCGAAGTCGACATAGTACCGGGCCACATCCTCCAGATCGAAGGCGTAGTTGTAGTAGGAGAAGGTGGTGGCGAAGAGCTGCCGGAAGTTGGACAGGCAGACGTCCATCGGATCGCGGCGCAGGCAGACGATACGGGCATTGGGCAGGGCCTGGTGGATCAGGCCCGCATAGAGGAGGTTGAGCGGCATCTTGTCGGTGAAGCGCGGCGTGCTCCCCGTCAGTGGCCGGGTGCTGGCCAGGTAGTCGGCGCCCAGGCGGGCCATGTCGACCGCCCCCGCGGCCTGGAAGGTCTCCACATCCATCACCAGGTTCGACGGCGTCCCGACCGCCCGCTTCAGCAGCAGGGCGAAGTTGCTGAGCTCGCCCGCCGAGGCGACGTCGCGGTGGCTGGAGAGGATGCGGTCGATCAGGGTGGTGCCGCTGCGGGGCAGGCCCACCACGAAGATCGGCTCCTGCGAAGGATCGCCTTCGGCCACAGTCCCCGCGGTAAAGGTCCGGGCGGCGGCCTCGAACAGGGCGGCGTCGTGCTCTGGCCTGTAGCCGATGACCTGGCGCTTGGCCGCCTTGGCCCTCTTCAGCCACTCCAGCGACACTGGATGATCGCCGAGATCCTCGTGGGTCTTGGCGAGCGCGTGGCCAAGATGCAGGGCGCGGTCCGGATCAGGCGAACCTTGGCCGAACAGGGCCTCGAGCTCGGCCGCGAAATTGCGCTCGCGCGTCTGGCGGGCCAGCTGCACCCGCGAGGACCAGGCGCGGTAGAGGCCAGGCGCCAGGCTCAAGGCGCGCGCATAGGCGGTCTCGGCGCCCTCGAAGTCGCCGGCGAACTGGCGCGAGGCGGCCAGGTTGTAGAGGAAGCTCGCATTGTCCGGTGTCGCAGCCACGGCGGTCTCGAAGAACGGCAGGGCCCGGGCATGATCGCCGGCCCGGGTAAAGACCACCCCGATGGTGTCCAGGGTCAGGGCATCCGTCGGGGCCAGGGCCACCGCCTGCTCGGCAGCGCCAAGAGCTTCGGGGCGTCGGTTCAAGGCTATGAGGGTGCGCGACAGATAGGCGTGGTGACGGGCCGCGCCGGGCGCCAGGTCCACGGCCTTGGCGAACAGTTCAGCGGCCCGAAGCGGGTTGTCATGATCGGCGGCGATCACCCCCAACAGGAACCAGGCGCGACCGTCGGCGGCGTCCTCGCCAAGCGCGGAAAGACAAAGTTTGTGCGCCTGTTCATAGGCGCCCCGGGACATAAGCCCCTCAGCCAAATCCAGCAGACTGGGCGTTTCAGCCACGTCGCACGCCCTCTTTCCATGCGCCGAGCGCATACGTTTTGTCCAGAATGGGCATAACCACGCTGCACCGCAACATTGCACTTGAGACGACCGACCCCGTCAACCGAGCCTCTCCTCAATCTGTATATGGAGGGGAATATGTTCCTAAGATCGATATCGCGAACAGCGCTGCTGAGCTCGATCAGCGCGCTCGCCCTGCCCCTGGTGGCGCTCGCGCCCCAAGCCGCCTTCGCCGCCGACGCCGGTGATGCGGCGAGTGTTTCGGAGCTTATCGTCACGGCCACCCGCCGCGACACCACGATTCAGGACACGCCGGTAAACATCGCCGCGGTGGGCGGCGAGGAGATCAAGGAGCAGGGATTCGACAACCTGGCCGAGATCACCCGTTTCGTGCCGGGGATCTTCATCGTCGACCAGGGCGCCCGCCAGGGTAACAACATCATCGTGCGCGGCTTGAACGCCACGGCCCTGGGCTCCAACGACAACAACAATGACGGCGGCGGTACGGTGGCCACCTATGTGGGCGACATCCCGCTGTTCGTGGACCTGAAGCTGAACGACATCGAACGGGTCGAATTCCTGCTGGGTCCGCAGGGCACGCTCTACGGCGCGGGCACCCTGGGCGGCGCGATCCGCTACATCCCCACCCGGCCGCGCCTGGGATCTTGGGAAGGCGGCGTCCGCGGCGACGCCTATGGCTACACCCACGGCCGCAACCCCAGCACCGACTTCGGGTTCACCGTGAACGCGCCGATCGGCGACACCTTCGCGGTTCGGTTCAACCTCGACTGGCTGAACGACCAGGGCTTCATCGATCAGCCCTTCCTGGTGAACCAGGTAGGGGTCTCAGATCCCGACCCCGACTTCACCAATCCCGCGGCGGTCCGCGCCAACCTGCACCGCAAGAAGGACGTCAACACCGAGAAGACCCTGTCCGGCCGCCTGGGCTTCCGCTGGGCGCCCACCGACGCCATCGACCTGAACCTCACCTACTACTACCAGAACGCCCAGGTGGGCGGCCGCCAGGTGAGCGGCGCCGGGGTCACCAGCTTCCCGGTCAAGGTCGACAAGTGGTCGTCGCTGATGCGGGTGACCGAGCCCAACGAAGTGACCAACCAGCTTCTGGCCCTGGAGGGCTCCTTCGATCTCGGCTTCGCCGAGCTCACCTCGGCGACAGGCGTCTCGCGGTACGAGGCTGACGGCCGGCGCGATCAAACCGACCTGCTGATCGGCCTGGAGTACAGTTACGAGGCCTTCCCGAGCTTCACCGCCTTCACCAACGAGCAGCGGGAAGACAAGGGCTTCACCCAGGAACTGCGCCTGGTGTCCAAGGGCGACTCCCCCCTGAGTTGGATCGTCGGGGCCTACTACAACCGCAAGACCGAGGATGGCTTCAGCAAGGAGTTCACCCCCTTCTACGACGCCTACCTGAAGTCGGTGTTCGCCACCGGCCCGCTGCGGCCCGACTCGGTCGAGTACTACAGCGTCACCAACCGCAAGCTCACCGAGTCCGCGGGCTTCGGCGAGCTCAGCTACCAGTTCAACGACGCCTTCCAGGTCACCGTCGGCGGGCGCTACTACACCTATGATCTTGAGGTCGAGAGCGGTGTCGATCTGCCGCTTTGGGCGACCACGGTAGGCGGCCGGACCCCGGTGGACGCCCTGGTTGTGAACTATTCGACGGTCAGCCAGAAGGACAAGGGCTGGCTGTTCAAGTTCAACACCTCGTACAAGTTCAGCGACGATGTGATGACCTATCTGACCATCAGCGAGGGGTATCGGATCGGCAGCGACAACGGCGTGGCCGCCTGCCCCAACCCCCTGCCCGTGAACCAGATCGTCTGCGCCCTGCCCAACGAGACCGAGTACAACCCTGACAAGACCCTGAACTACGAGCTGGGGCTCCACAGCCAGTGGTTCGACAAGCGCCTGACCCTGAACGGCGCGCTCTACTACATCCAGTGGAAGAAGCCGCAGGTCGACTCCGCCACTCAGAACGGCCTGCAGCCGATCACGATCAACGGCGGCGACGCGGAGTCCAAGGGGGTCGAGGTCAACTTCGCCGCCGACCTGTTCGAGGGCTTCACCCTGCGCGGCAGCTACATGCACAACCTCACGGAGTTCACTGAGGGCACGCCGAACCTGATCCCCTACATCACCGCACCAGGCTTCCAGGGCACCCTGCAATACGCCGCCGGCGCGGCCGGCGACCGCCTGCCGGGTTCTCCGCAGGACCAGGGCAGCCTCTATGCCCGCTACGAGATGCCGATCTTCGAGGGGAACCTGGCCTTCGGCTATGGCGTCACCGCCGCCGGCGACGTCCTGACCCGAGCCGGGAACAAGGGCGGCGGGGTCACCCTGCCCGCCTACGCCATCCACAACATGTCGGTCGAGTATCAGGCCGAGATGTGGAAGGCGACGCTCTACGCCGACAACCTGTTCGACACCTTCGTGAAGACCGGCGTGCGCAATACGCCGGCCTATAACCAGGTGGTCAGCGACGACACCGGCGCCAACGTCTACCAGCGCGGCTTCTTCTACGCCGTCCTGCCGCCCCGCCGGATCGGCATCCGATTTGAGCGGAGCTTCTAAGGGCTCCACACACATACCGGCGCGCTATCGCCCCGACTCAGGCTGCAGGCCCGGGTCGGGGTTCTTGTTTGTGACGCTCGGAAATCCTGGGCGCCACAGGGGCGCCGCTGAGTACGACCTGAGCAAAACGTGTTACGATGACGGTGAAACCTCGGCCTCGCGCAGTCTTGAGGTTACAGACGGCCCGCGAGGCCTAGGGTCCCTTGGACAGTGCGCCAGGAGCCGGTGATGAGCCCCCAGTCGACAACCGCGAGCCGCCAAGCCGAGGCCGAGCCGGCCACCGCCGAGATGGGCGCCAAGCTGCTGGCCTTCTCGTCTATTCCGGTGATCGACATCTCGGCCCTGCGCGGGACGGACCGCGAGGCCCTGGAGGCCACGGCCGCGGAAATCGGCCGGGCCTGCGAGACGGTGGGCTTCTTCTACATCAAGAACCACGGCGTCCCCGAGGCGCTGATCGAGCGCACCTATGAGCTCTCGCGCCAGTTCCACTATTCGCCCAAGGACCTGAAGCAGCAGGTCCACATCTCCAACTCGCCAGGCACCCGCGGCTGGATTCCGGACGGTGACAAGGATGACGACGGCGACCCGGAACTCTACCGCCTGGTGGAGCCCAATCCCGACCACGACTACCTGACCAAGCCGCGCCTGCACGCGGCCTTCGACGTCTCCATCGAACTGCCGGAGACCGACCCTGATTTCCTGGCCGGCAACCTGATGCTGGTGCCCAACCAGTGGCCCGACTTCATCCCCGGATTCCGCGACGAGGTGATGGCCTATTATGACGCGGTGACGGCGGTCGGAGACAGCCTGTTCCACGCCTTCACCGTGGCGCTGGGCCTGCCCGAGGACTTCTTCGCCAAGCTTACCCAGAAGCCACCGTCGCAACTGCGCCTGCTGCACTATCCGCCCAATGACCGGCCGATGGACAACGACAACCTGGGCATCGGCGCCCACTCCGACTTCGAGTGCTTCACCATCCTGCACCAGGGCGGTCCCGGCCTTCAGGTGATGAACGCCGCCGACGAATGGGTCGCCGCGCCGCCGATCCCCGGCACATTCATCGTCAATGTGGGGGACCTGATCGAGGGCTGGACCAACGGCCGGTTCAAAGCCACCCAGCACCGGGTGGTGAACACCGGCAAGGAGCGCTTCTCGATGCCGCTGTTCTTCGCCGTCGACTATCACACGGTGATCGAACCCCTGCCGCAGTTCGTCTCCGGCGAGGTTCCGGCCAAGTACAACCGCATCGTCGCCGGAGACCACCTGGCCGGCTTCAGCGTCAACGGCGCCAAGCACCTGCGCAAGAAGATCTGCCTGGGCGAGCTGAAGATCGACTTCCCGATCCACAAGGAGAACCCGTTCAAGCGCAAGGCCGTGAACGAGTTCCCCAGCGCCCCGAAGGTCGAGGCCGCGCCCTAGGCGGGCATCTGCGCGACGACCTTGGTGGTCAGATAGGCGTCGATGCCCTCCATGCCGCCTTCACGGCCATAGCCGCTTTCCTTGATCCCGCCGAAGGGCGCCTCGGCGCCGCCGATCATGAAGGTGTTGATCCCCACCATGCCACTCTCGAAGCGCCGGGCGACAAAGGCGGCGTCCTCCTGGCTGCGGGTGAAGGCGTAGGCCGCCAGGCCGAACGGGGTGGCGTTGGCGCGCGCCATGGCTTCCTCCCGGTCGGCGAAGGGGGTCAGGACCGCGAGGGGGCCGAAGGGCTCATCATGCAGGACGCGCGCAGTCTCCGGCACGTCGGTGAGGACGGTGGGCCTGTAGAAGTACCCGGTATTGCCGATCCGTTCGCCGCCGGTGCGCAGGGTCGCGCCCTTGGCCACCGCATCGGCCACCATGGCCTCCACCGAGGCTAGGCGGCGGTCGTTGGCCAGGGGCCCCATCTCCGTCTCGGGCTCCAGGCCGTTTCCCACCACCAGGGCCTTTGCGCCCTCCGTGAAGGCTTCGACGAACGGTTCGTAGATCGACTGAGCGACCATGAAGCGGGTGGGCGAGATGCACACCTGGCCAGCGTTGCGGAATTTTCCGGTCACCAAGGTCCTGGCGGCGGCCACCGGATCGACGTCGCCGAACACCAGCACCGGCGCGTGGCCGCCGAGCTCCATGGTGCAGGGCTTCATCTGGGCCGCGGCCAGGCCCGCAAGGTGCTTACCCACCGGGACCGAACCGGTGAAGGACACCTTGCGGATGATCGGCGAGGCGATCAGGTGCTCGGAAATCTCCGGCGGGCGGCCGAACACCAGGGTGAGGACGCCGGGCGGGAGGCCCGCGTCCACCAAGGCCTGAGCCAGACCCACGCAGCCGCTCGGCGCGTCCTCCGGGCCCTTCAGGATGATCGAGCAGCCCGCGGCGATGGCGCTGCCGATCTTGGCCGCGGCCTGCGAGGCGGGAAAGTTCCAGGGGGTGAAGGCCGCCACCGGCCCGACCGGGAAGCGGCCGGTGGTCCACATCAGGCCCGGCGTGTTGGAGGGGATCACCCGGCCATAGGTGCGGCGGCCCTCCTCGGCGGCCCAGTCGAAGGCGCGCGCGCACCCCTCGATCTCCATCCGCGCCTGGGCGAGCGGCTTGCCCTGTTCGCGGGTGAGCGCGGTGGCCAGGGCATCGGCCCGTTGCAGTATCAGGGCGGCGGCGGCGCGCAGCACCTGGGCGCGGGCCAAGGGGCCGACATCGCGCCAGGTCAGGAAGGCCGCCTGCGCGCTGGCCAGGGCTTCGTCGAGGTCTGCCGTCGTCGCCACCGCGAACCGCCCCAGCAAGCTCTCGTCCACCGGGTTGAGGATCGGCAGCCACTCTCCGCCCCCGCCCGCGCGCCAGACATTATCGATCAGCAGCGGCCGGTCGGCGGCGTCGATGTCGATGTCAAAGGGCATGGGCCGGGCCTCATTGGAACTTGGATACCGCCGCCATACTTCCCCGCTTCCCGTCCCCGCGCCGCCCACGGTGGCTCATCGAACGGGAGTCTGTGGCGCGGCGCCTGCCCAGTAGTACGAACTGCTCGAAACGTAGTCTCCAGGCGCCCCTTCCTTGCACGGGTTCAGGGCAAACGGGACAGGTGCTCCCAGCCAGGTCGGCCAGGCTTTGCAAGCCCTCCGGCGCGGATCGACTGTCAGGGGGCACCGATGGAGCGTGGCTATGGACGCAGACCAAGACGGCCGACGACCCGGCTTCCTGAACCGGCGAGGCCTGCTGATGGGGGCCGCGGGACTCACCCTGGCGGCCTGCTCGCCCAAAGCCTCGGGCGGCGGCGCCAACACCCTCAAGGTCTCCAGCTACGGCGGCAACTTCGAGGAGGCGATGTCGGCCCACGTCTATCCGGTGTTCGAGAAGGCCACCGGCATCAAGGTGGAATCCATTGCCCAGCCGGCGGGTCTGCAGTTCCTGCTTCAGCTCATCGAGGCCAACAAGGCCGGCATCGCCCCCATGGACCTCTGCATCTCGACGGCGGTGGACGTGAACCGCGGCCGTAAAGCCAACCTGTGGCGCCAGCGCGACCCCAAGGCCCTGCCGAACCTCGGAAACCTGCCCTGGCAATACGTACTGTCAGGCCCCAAGGGGATCGACGGCGTCGGCGCCCTGGGCTGGTTCTTGGCCCTTGTGGTCAATCCCGACCAGATCAAGACCCCCATCGACACCTGGACCGCCCTCTGGGAACCGGCCTATCGCGACGCCTGGGGCCTGGCCGGCGCCGGGGCGGGGCCGATCTTCGACATCACCGCCAAGACCTATTTCGACGGCCCCGCGACCCTCGACACCGAGGCCGGGATCCTGAAGGTGATCAACAAGATCGCCGAGCTGAAGCCCAACACCAAGCTGTGGTGGGAGTCGGAGGGCACCATGCAAACGGCCCTGGAGAATGGGGAGGTGAAGGGCGGCGTCTACTTCGCCGACGTCGCCGCCACCCTGAAGGCCAGTGGCACGCCGCTCTCCATCGTCTTCCCCAAGGAGGGGGCCGTGATGGATTTCGGCTCCTGGTGCCAGCCCGCCGCCTCCACCAAGGTCGCCGAGGCCGACGCCTTCATCAACTTCATGTGCTCGCCGCAGGCCCAGAACCTGATCGCCCGCAAGGTGAACGCCCCACCACTGATCCGGCGCGAACTGCTGGACCTGACGTCGGAGGAGTTCAACAGGGTCTCCAGCGAGATCCCGCCGATCACCACCAACTATGAGGCCCGCGCCCGGCACCTGGATTTCATGGCGACCAACTTCACCAAGATGATCTCGAGCTGAGGGGCTCCGCCATGTTCGGACTTGAGATCAGCAAGGTCACCAAGGCCTTCGGCGCCCACCTCGCTGTCGACGACGTGTCATTGTCGATTCCGCAGGGGGAGTTCGTCTGTTTCCTCGGCCCCTCCGGTTGCGGCAAGACCACCCTGATGCGGATGATCGCCGGACTGGAGCAGCCCGGCGAGGGGTCGATCGCCCTCAACGGCCGCGATATCACCCGGCAGCCGGCCAATGTCCGAAAGTTCGGCATGGTCTTCCAGTCCCTGGCCCTCTTCCCCCACCTGTCCGTGGGCGAGAACGTGGCCTTCAGCCTGCGCCTGCAGGGGCAGGACGCCCGCCAGCGCAAGGCCCGCGTCGACGAACTGCTGACACTCGTCCGCCTGCCCGGCATGGAGAAGCGGGCGGTCAGCCAGCTCTCCGGCGGCCAGCGCCAGCGCGTCGCCATCGCCCGGGCTCTGGCCCAGGAGCCGCCGATCTTCCTGCTGGACGAACCGTTCTCGGCTCTCGACGCCAAGCTGCGGGAGGAAATGCAGATCGAGCTGCGCCTGCTGCAGAAGCGCCTGCAGATCACCACCATCCTGGTGACCCATGACCAGCGCGAGGCCATGTCCATGGCGGACAGCATCGCCGTCATGGGGGATGGCAAGATCCAGCAGTACGGCAGTCCGCTGTCGATCTACCGCGCGCCGGCCAACACCTTCGTCGCCAACTTCATCGGCCTGTCCAACCTGCTGCCGGTGGAGGTTCTGGACCACGAAACTGTCCGGTTCGGCGCCAACATTCTCAAGGTCGCGCCGATGACACAGCCCACCAGCGCCAGAGGTCTGGCGACGCTCTCCATCCGGCCAGAGGACATCCAGCTCACCGCCGCCAACGGCGCGGGCGACAATACAGTCTCTGGACGGATCACCTTCATTCGCGACATGGGTTCCAGCGTCGAGGTCCACCTGGATTGCGACGGCCGCGACGTGCTCAGCGTTGTCCAGCCCCGCGACTGGATGGGGGCGGGGACCGGCGACATCGCCCACCTGCGCCTGCCGCAGAACCAGTGCCGCGTGCTCGCCGCATGACCGACCTCGCCGTCCCGCTGAAGACCGACGCCGAGGCGCCCGACCGCGACCCGGTCGTGCTGGCGGGCTTGCTCTCCCTGCCCACCCTGTTCCTGATCGTGCTGTGCCTGATCCCGCTGTTCCTGCTGGTCCAGCTGAGCTTCGCGCACCGAGAGGATGGCGGCCTGTGGCGGGCCGGTCTCGAACTCACCCAGTACCGCCAGCTGATGACGCCGCAGTTCCTGAAGGTGGCCCTGTTCTCCTTCACCCTGGCGCTGACCACCGCCGTCATCAGCGTCGCCCTGGCCTTCCCCGTCGCCTATTTCATCAGCCGCATGAAGCGCCGGGCCCAGATCACCTGGCTGGTGGGCCTGCTCTCGACGCTGTCGCTGTCGGAGGTGCTGATCGTCTTTGCCTTCCAGGTGCTGCTGTCGGGCAGCGGCGGCCTGGTGAAGACCCTGGTGGCGCTGGGGGTCATGGAGCAGGCCCACTCGCTCTACCCGAACTTCGCCGCCGTCATGGTCTGCCTGGTCTATCTGGTCCTGCCCTACATCATCCTCTTCCTCTACCCGGCCATGTCGCAGCTGGACGACGACATCCCGGCGGCGGCCACCACCATGGGCGCCTCGCCGGCGCGGGCCTTCCTGACCGTGGTGGCGCCGATGGTGAAGGGGCCGCTGCTGTCGGCGGGCCTGCTGGTGGTGATCTTCACCGTCGGCTCCTACCTGACCCCGCTGGTGCTGGGACGACCGCAGCAGTGGACGGTGGGCATCCTCATCTCCAACGGCGCCATGACCACCGGCAACCTGCCCCTGGCCGCCGCCCAGGCCGTGGCCCTGGTCTCGCTGATGGTGGGCCTGCTCGGCCTGGTGCGCCTGCTCAGCCGGGCCGGGAGCCCCGCGTCATGAACGAAGGCCTGCTCGCCACGATCCTGCGCCGCGGCTTCCTCAGCCTGGTGGCCCTGTTCATCGCCGCCCCCCTGGTGGTGGTGATCGGCGTCTCCTTCAACGAGGGCCGGCGGATGACCTTCCCGCCCAGCGATCTCAGCCTGAAATGGTACAGAGCCTTCTTCACCGACGCCGGCTGGATGAAGTCGCTGGAGACCTCGCTCACCATCAGCACGCTGGCCTCGGTGATCGCGGTGACCGTAGCCCTGCCGATCGCCTACGCGGTCTGGCGGTATAACTCCAAGGCAGCCAAGGCCCTGGCGGGAGTCGGCTCGGGACTTTTCCTGCTGCCCGGCGTGGTGACGGCCCTGATGTTCTCGGCCTTCTGGGGCGTTATGGGCCATGTGGGCCGCATCGAGAACGTGGTGCTGAGCCACTCGGTGATCCTGCTGGGCATCCCTGTGGCCATGCTGTCGGTGGGCTTCCAGTCCATCGAGAAGGCGCTGATCGAGGCCGCCCATACCATGGGGGCCGGCGACGCCGAGGCCTTCCGCATGGTGGTGCGGCCGGCCATGACCCCCTACATCCTCTGCGCGCTGGTCTATGTCTTCGTGCTGAGCCTGAACGAGTACCTGATCGCCTACATGGTGGCCGGCTTCTCGGTGCAGACCCTGCCGATCCGCGTGTTCACCAGCCTGCGCTCCGGCTATGAACCCACCATGTGCGTGGGCGCGGTGATCTTCATCCTGCTGGGCTTCGCCGCCTTCAGCCTGCTGGCCGCCATCGGCGACCTGCCCAAGCTGATGGGCCGCCACCGGCCCCTGGAGGCGTAAGACGATGTCGGCCCATGTCCCCCCAGACCTCACCGGCCTGTGGCGCCGCGAGGTTATAACCACACCCAAGGGCTATCGCGACGAGACCACCCGGGTGCTGTGGCTGCAGACCCGGTCCTGGTACGCCGACATCCGGGTCAAGGCCGATCGGCCCACGCGCGACGGCGCCTTGGGTTTCGCCGACTATACCGACACCGAGCTGATCCAGATGGCCGCCGTGCAGGGGTTCGCCGGCGAGCTGACGGCCACCGGGAATGTCTGCCTGTGGCGCCGCGACCTGGACTACCAGCCCCCCAACGACTCGGTGGATGAGGCGACCTTCGCGGTGAAGGACGGCGTCATGATCGAGGACGGCATCCATTCGGAGTACCAGGAAATCTGGCGTCAGGAGGCGCTCAGCGCGACCCCTCTGGCGGCCTACAGGTTGGCCGGCGAGGCCAAGGGCCTGCTGGTGATCGCGGGCGAGTACTTCCTGGAAATCCGCGACCGGGCGACACCCCTGGCGCCGGCCGAGTCGCTCACCGCCTATGTCACCGAGGCGCTCGCGGCCGGGAAGCGCGAGGCCGCCATCGCCGCGCTCTCCATGCGGCTCTGTCATGGCAAGATCGACGGCGCCTCGCGTCAGGTGACCTTGTCGTCCTATCCCTGGCTGGAGGGGACCGACCTGGGCGCGGTGGACCCGGCCGAGTGGACGCTGATCGACTGCGACGTCCCGGCGCCTGCCCTCTCCTGAGGCGACAAACCAAGACTCCGCCAAATCGACCCTGGCGCGTTGATCGCCGCATACGCACCATGCGAATGTTATGCGCGGCTGAGCCGTCAGTCATAGTTGGATTACGCCGTGGCCCAGGACCTGCTCCCGCAACTCGCCCGCATCGGCATCAGCCTGCCCAGCAAGTTGCTGACGCAACTGGACGCCATGGTCTCGCGCCGCGGCCTTCCCAGTCGCTCGCAGATGATCGCCGAACTGATCCGCCATGAACTGGCCGACACCGAGGACGGTCTGGCCGACGGCGTCATGGCCGGCACCATCACCCTGATCTATCGCGCCGAGAGCGGCCGGGTGCGTCATGCGCTCGCCCGCGTCCAGTCCGAGTACCTCCCCGAGGTGATCTCCTCGCAGCACGTCTTTCTGGAAGAGGATCGCTCGCTGGAAGTGCTGCTGGTCCAGGGCTCCGCCGAGCGTCTGCAACAGCTCTGCGACCGGCTGCGCCGGGTCCGCGCGGTTCAGCAATTGAAACTGGTGACGACGCGCTCCCTGCTGCCGCCGCTGCATGCTCATGGGGCGGCCGAGCCCGTGGCGCCCATGCGCCGCCGGGCCGGCGCCCGCTAACCCAGTCTGTCGGCCCGCACGGTCATCGCCTGGAACAGGGCCGAACGCAGCAGCACGACCCACGGGACGGCGGCGAGGGGCTGGGTGGCTTTCGGGGTGATCTTTCGAGGGGTCATGGGAACCTCCAGGCGAGGTTCGAGGGTAGGCGCGGCGCGGGCGGCGGATATGGCGGCGCGGCCAGGACTCAGCGAACTCAACGCGCCTGCCCAATGCCTGAGCAGTAAATCGTCCGAACACGCCGATACAGGGCAGCGCCGCCCAAATTCCTCCCCCAAGCCGCAGGCCGGTTCGGGGGGGTGGATCGTGGCCAAAGGCCGCGAGACGGAGGGGGCTCGGACGCTGGGAACCCTACGGCCCTAACCCCCTCCACTGCTTCGCGGTCCCTCTCCCCCGGAGGGGAGGAATTAGACGACCTTCGCTTCCTGTCCGAAGGCCAGGGTCGCCGACACGCCGTCGCGACGGTCCTGCAGATACCCGAACGTCGCGATGGTCTGGGCCATCAGGTGGTCGCCCGACACCAGGCGCCGATAGCGGGCAGGACGCTCGTCGCTGACGAAGGCCGGGTGCGGCGCCACCACCGTCCAGTAATCGCAGGTGGCGAAGAAGGGGAAGCTGTAGCGCTCCTCGCCGACCTTGCGGACCCGGTGCGAGGTCGCGACGAACTCGCCGTTGGTCCAGGCCTCCAGCATGTCGCCGATATTGACCACGAAGGCGCCCGGGATCGGCGGGCAGTCGACCCAACGCCCCTCCCCGTTCATCACCTCCAGGCCCGGCGCGGTGCCGTGCAGCAGGGTGAAGAACTCATAGTCGGTATGGGCGCCGATCCCCTGCTGGTCAGGCTCGGCATGGGGATCGAAGGGGTAGTGGATGACGCGAAGCTGGCTGGGCGGGCAGGTCAGGTGGGCTTCGAAGGCGTCCTGGGGCAAACCCAGCGCCAGGGCGAAGCCGCCAAACAGCCGCCGGGCCAGGCCGGAGATCGCGGAATAATAGGCCTCGGCGGCGGCCTTGAAGCCCGCGTCGTCGGGCCAGAGGTTCGGCCCCATCATCGGGGCGCGGTCATCGCCGTGCGGCCAGTCGAGGCCGATGTCATAGGCCTCCTTCCTGTCGATCTTGCCGCCCGGAAAGACCTCCTCACCTTCTGGGACGTAGCCGGAGTGGTTGGTGGAGCCACCGATATAGCACCCCATTTTCACAGGCATCGGCTGGGCGAAGTAGCGCTGGGCGGCGGCCAGCAGATCGTCGATCAGGGCCGGGTTCAGCCCGTGGCCGGTGACGTGGAGAAAGCCGGCCTCCCGCGCCGCGCGGCCAAGGGCCTCGGCCACGGCCTGGCGATCAGCCGCGTCGGGCGAGCCGAGGCGGGCAATATCCACCACCGGCACAGACTGGAAATTGCGGGTCACGAGCGGTCTCCCAGGCGTCGCACGTATTACCAATTGAACTGTTCGTATTCAGTCACCCTCGACGCGAAGCGGCCGCGACGGCCCCCTCGATTGACGCCTGGACGGTCATCCGGCCGCCTCCCTGCCTCGTTTTGCGGCGCCTTTCCGCCTCTCCGCGCCGCGCACGCCGGAGCCGTGGATTATTACGATCTGCGCACTCAGTAATATCGCTCGAAAGACGGGCGAGGCCGGTCTGCGGAACAGGGGATCGAGATGACCAAGTGGCTTACCGGAGTGAAAGTCGCCGCCACGGCGGCCCTTGTCGGCCTGGCGCTCGCCGCCTGCAGCCCGAAGACGGAGACCGAGAGCGCCGCGGCGCCGGCCGCCAAGACCTACACCGTCGGCTGGACCATCTATGCCGGTTGGATGCCCTGGCCCTATGCCGAGCAGGCCGGGATCGTGAAGAAGTGGTCCGACAAGTACGGCGTCGATATCAAGCTGGTGCAGATCAACGACTATGTCGAAAGCCTCAACCAGTTCACCGCCGGCAAGCTGGACGCGGTGACCTCCACCAACATGGACGCCCTGACCATTCCGGCCGCCGCCGGTAAGGACACGACCTTCGTGATGATCGGCGACTATTCCAACGGCAATGACGGCATCGTCCTGAAGGGCGGCGCGACCCTGGCCGACATCAAGGGCCGTCCGGTCAACCTGGTGGAAAACTCCGTCTCCCACTACCTGCTGGCTCGGGGCTTGGAGAGCGCGGGCCTGAAGATGACCGACGTGAAGGTGGTCAACACGTCCGACGCCGACATCGTGGCCGCCTTCGGCGCGCCGGAGACCAAGGCTGTGGTGCCTTGGAACCCGCAGCTCACCGAAATCAAGAAGATGGCCGGGGCCAAGGAAGTGTTCGATTCGTCCAAGATCCCCGGCGAGATCCTCGACGGCATGATCATCTCCACCGAGGTGGCCAAGGCCAACCCGAACCTGGCCAAGGCCCTGGCCGGCATCTGGTACGAGACCACCATGCTGATGAACCAGCAGGACGCCGCCGGTAAGGCCGCCCGCGAGGCGATGGCCAAGATCTCCGGCACCGACCTTGCCGGCTACGAAAGCCAGCTGAAGACCACCTACCTCTACTACGATCCCAAGGCGGCGCTGGCGGCCACCACCAGTCCCGACCTGGTCACCGCCAACGACAAGGTGCGCAAGTTCAGCTTCACCGCCGGCCTGTTCGGCCAGGGCGCCAAGTCGGTGGACGACATCGGCATCGAGTTCCCGGGCGGCAAGATCCTCGGCGACCCGAAGAACGTGAAGCTGCGCTTCGACCCGACCTACGTGCAGATGGCCGCGGACGGCAAGCTCTAGGCCCCGCGCTCCAAGTACTCACTTACCCCTCTGGAGGTGACCTTCCGATGCGCCGTCTGCTGAACGCGCGGCCGCGTGTCGGGGGTCGCCTCCTTCTGGGCCTGCTGCCGATCCTGGCCCTGGTCCTGCTCTACCTGGTGATCGCCACTGCGCGGCACACCGAGAACCCCCGCGACAAGATCACCCCGATCCCGGCCGCCATGGCCGCCGGCATCCAGACCATGGCCTTCGAGCCCGATCCCCGCACCGGCGAGGTGCCGCTGGTGGCCGACACCAAGGCCAGCCTGAGCCGGCTTGGGATCGCCGTCGGGCTCGCGGCGGCCACCACCTTGGTCCTGGGCCTCACCATCGGCCTGCTCCCCTATGTGCGCGCCAGCCTCGGCCCCCTTGTGGCGACCATCTCGGTGATCCCGCCCATCGCGGTCTTGCCCATACTCTTCATCGTCTTCGGGTTGGGGGAGACCTCGAAGATCGTGCTGATCTTCGTCGGCATCACCCCGGTCATGGTCCGCGACCTCGCGACCCATGTGGCGGCCATCCCCGAGGAACAGATCGTCAAGGCCCAGACGCTCGGCGCCTCGACCTGGCTGACCCTGCTGCGGGTCGCCCTCCCCCAGGCCCTGCCGCGCTTGATCGACTCCCTGCGGCTCTCCCTTTGCCCCGCCTGGGTCTATCTGATCTCCGCCGAGGCCATCGCCTCGGACGTCGGCCTCGGCTATCGGATCTTCCTGGTCCGCCGGTACCTGGCCATGGACATCATCCTGCCCTACGTCGTCTGGATCTCGCTCTTGGCGGTGATCATGGACCTGGCCCTGCAGGCCTGGAGCCGCACCAGCTTCGCCTGGGCCCATCCGCCGCGAAACGTCCGATGAGCAAGCTGGCCTTCCGAAACGTCTGGGTCGAGTACGGTTCGAAGATCGTCCTGGAGAAGGTCGACCTGGAGGTCGCCGACGGGGCCTTCGTCTCCATCATCGGGCCGTCTGGCGCCGGCAAGTCCACCTTCCTGCGGCTGGCGCTCGGCCAGGAGGCGCCGACGCGGGGCTCGATTCTGCTGGACGGCGAGCCGCTGTCGCCCGAGCCCGGCCCCGACCGTGGCGTGGTCTTCCAGCGCTACTCGGTGTTCCCGCACATGAACGCCCTCGACAACGTCACCTTCGGCCTGGACTGCGCGGGCTCCCCCCTGCGCGGTCGGCTGGGGGGCAAGGACAAGAAACTGGCCCGCGAGGCGGCCAAGGCCCTGCTGGCCCGCGTCGGGCTGGAGCACAATTTCAAGACCTATCCGCGCGCGCTGTCGGGGGGCATGCAGCAGCGGCTGGCCCTCGCCCAGGCCCTGATCACCCGGCCGCGCATCCTGCTCCTCGACGAGCCCTTCGGCGCATTGGACCCAGGCGTGCGCCTGGACATGCACGCCCTGATCACCGAGCTGTGGACCGAGCACAAACTCACCATCCTGATGGTCACCCACGACATCAAGGAGGCCTTCAAGCTGGGCACCCGCGTGGTGGCCTTCGACAAGCGCCGCCACGATCCCCAGGCGCCGCACCGCTACGGCTCGACCGCGGTCTACGACTTCCCGCTGGACGACAAGAAGAGCCGCGCCGTGCCGCCGGTTCTGAAGGGCCTCGTGAGCACTTAACGGACCTTCAGGGCCAGGATCACCAGCAGGGCCGAGAGGCCGAGGTGCACCAGCATGAAGCGCACCAGCACCTGGGTGTTGGACCAGCCCAGTTCCTTGCGGCAATGGTCGTGCAGGGGGAAGCGGATGCCGGCCAGAATCTTCAGGCCGAAGAACCGCAGCAGGGCGACCTTCACCAGGCCCGTGGCGCCGTTCATCAGGATCACCGAGCCCACCAGCAGCAGGAACAGCGGGTTGTTGGTGGCCACCACCAGCATGCCGATCAGCAGACCCAGCGGCCGCGATCCGGCATCCCCCATCAGCACCAGGCTGGGGGCGGCGTTGTACCAGAGGTAGCCGGCCACGCAGCCCACCATCAGGAAGGCCATGATCGCCCAGTTGGCGCCCTCGCGGGTGAAGGGGACGTTGAGGTGTCCGGCCACCACCTCGTTGCCGAGCACCGCGTAGAGCAGGCCGCCCAGCAGCAGGATGGCGGTGCCGGTCAGACTGCCCGACACCCCGTCCACCCCGTCGGAGCAGTTGGTGGCGTTGATGGAAAGCCAGATCAGGCCCGAGGCCAGCGGAATGGAGAGCCAGGGGCCGAGGATGAGGGTCCCCTTCCAGATCGGCAGCCAGATGGTGACGGGCTCAAAGCCGCAGATCACCATGGCCGCGCCGACTGCGATGGCCGCGTCCATCAGGGCCAGCTGGTACTCCGAGAAACCGCCGCGCCGATCGTCGAAATAGCCCACCAGCATGGCCGCCACCATCAACGGCAGGGTGAGGAGGCATCGCGCGCCAAAGGGCACGAAGATCAGACAGGCCAGGCAGAAAATGCTGACGAAGATCAGGCCTGCGCTGATCGGCTTGCCCACGCTCATCTCGGCGTTGACAGCGAAGGCGCGGCCCCGGTCGGTGGGCAGGCGCGACCAGAGCCTGGGCAGAAGAATCCAGGTGGAGAGCGCGCAGAGCGCGAAGCCGATGCCCGCCAGGAAGAAGAAGGACTCGAAGAGCCGCAGAGGTCCCCAGGCGTAGCCCAGGGTCGAATGGATCCAGCTCAGCATGGCGGCCTTGTTGTCGAGAGGAGCGTCGGCTCCCTTCTATCAAGGCTCCGCTGTGATCCGCTAGGCCGGCAGCTTGGCGATATAGGCGCGCCAGCCGCCCAGGGCCGTGATGTCCTCTGCGCCGACGATGGCGCGAGGTTCGGCGACGAAGCCCTTCACCGAGCCGCCCCCCTCCAGGGTGACGGTGCCGATGGCGAGCGGCGCGGGCACCTCGACGACGAAGCTGCCGAAGGCCTCGACGCCCATCTCGTAGACCTCCACCTCGATGGCCCCGCCGCCCTCGCCCACATGGATCAGAGCCGGCTTGAACGGCGTGGTGTTGGTCATGGCGAACAGCCTGTAGGCCGGGGCGGTCTTGGTGCGGCTGATCAGCTTGGCCTCGCGGGAGGTGAGCTGCCAGTGCAGCGGCATGCCGGCCAGGTGGGCGCCGACCACGGCGAGCTTCACGGTCTGGGCCTTTCCGGTGGCGTCGAGGACAGGGGCGTCGGGCATGGGGGAGATCTCCTCGTAGCGGCGGGCCAGGTCGAGCAGGAGGTTGTCGGCCCAGGCCTGACCCACCAGGGTGACGCCGAAGCCGGTGTCGTTGTCGCGGAACCCGGCCGGGACCGCGATGGCGCTCATGTCCAGCAGGTTGACGAAGTTGGTGTAGAGGCCGAGCGCCCCGTTCAGGGCGAAGGGCTCAGCCATGACCTCGCGCAGGCGGTAGATGGTCGGCGTGGTGGGCAGCAGCAGGACGTCGACCTGGGGCCAGATCGCCTCAGCCGCCCGAGCGTGGTCGGCGAGCGCATAGAGGCCGCGGAAGGTGTCCACGCCTGTGACCCCGAAGCCGCCCTGCAGGATGGCGCGGACCGTGGGGTTCACGGCCGCCGGGGTCTCGCGGAGCAGGGACTCGGTGGCGGCGGTGCGTTCGGCCACCCACGGGCCGCTGTAGAGCAGCTTGGCCGCCTCCAGCAGGGGCTCGATGTCGATCTCGACCGGGACGCCGCCGGTGGCGGTGAGGCGTTCGACCGCCTTGGCGTAGAAGGCCTGGGCCTGGTCATCGCCCATGAAGATCAGTTGATCCGCCTTCGGAACCCCGAACCGGAAGCTCGGCCCCAGCAGGGCGGGCGCGGCTGGCGCGGGCCGCGAATAGGCGTCGGTGGGATCGAAGGCCGCCACGACGCTGTCCACCAGAGCCGCGTCGGCGACGTCGTTGGCCAGCACGGTGACGCAGTCGAGGGAGCGGCAGGCCGGCACAACGCCCGAGGTGCTCCAGCGGCCCTTGGTGGGCTTGAAGCCGATCAGGCCGTTGAAGGCCGCCGGCACCCGGCCCGAGCCCGCCGTGTCGGTGCCCAGCGCGAAAGCCACGAGCCCCGCCGCTACGGCCACCGCCGACCCGGAACTCGACCCGCCGCTGACATAGGCCAGGTTGTAGACGCAGGCCGGCGCGCCATAGGGGCTGCGGGCGCCCACCAGGCCGGTGGCGAACTGGTCCAGGTTGGTCTTGCCCATCAGGATCGCGCCCGCCGCCAGCAGCCGGGCGACGACGGTGGCGGTCGCCTGCGGCTCGTAGGCGTAGGCGGGGCAGGCCGCCGTGGTGGGCAGGCCCGCCACGTCGATATTGTCCTTCACCGCGAAGGGCACGCCGGCCAGGGGCAACGTCTCGCCCGCCGCGACGCGGGCGTCGATGGCGCGGGCCTGGGCCAGGACGACTTGCGGATCTGGCCGCATGATCCAGGCGTGGGCCTGAACCTCGTCATAGGCGGCGATGGAGTCCAGGGCCTCGGCGATGACGGCCTCGGCGGAACGCTTGCCGCTGGAGACGTCGGACGCGATGGCGGCGATGGAGAGACGGGTCATGGGATTTCAGGCCGGTTCGAGGGCGATCATCGGGGCGCCCGGCGCAATGGGCTGGCGTTCCTGGGCATAGACCTGGCGGACCACGCCGGCGCTGGGGCTGGCCACGTCGCACTCGGTCTTCATGGCCTCGATGACCGCGATGATCGCACCCTTCTCCACGTGGTCGCCCACCTCGACGAGCATCTTCCAGACGCTGCCGCCCAGGGGCGCCTCGACGAATTCCGAACCGCCGGGCGCCTCGAAGGCGGCGGCGGGCGCGTCATCGATGGCTTCGCTGGAGAGCGCCTCGACCCGGGCGAACTCGCCCTTCACCTCCCAATCGGCCCGCTCGGCCTCGAAGGCGGCCTGGCGGGTCGCCTGGAAGGCCTCGATGGACTCGGCGTTGTCGGCCATCATCCTGCGGTAGTCGGAAAGCCGGAAGGTCTCCTCGTCGATGCGGATCTCGCGGCGGCCCAGGGGGAAGTCGCGGCGCCATTCGGTGAGCTCCTCGTGGCTGACGGGGAAGAACCGGATCTGGTCGAAGAACCGCAGCAGCCAGGGCTTGCCCTCGGTGAAGGCGTTGGTCTGGCGATAGGTGTTCCACACCTGGATGGTGCGCCCGAACAGCTGGTAGCCGCCCGGCCCCTCCATCCCATAGATGCACATATAGGCCCCGCCGATGCCCACCACGTTGGGCGGGGTCCAGGTGCGGGCGGGGTTGTACTTCGTCGTGACAAGCCGGTGGCGCGGATCGACCGGGGTGGCCACCGGCGCGCCCAGATAGACGTCCCCCAGGCCCATCACCAGGTAGCGGGCGTCGAAGACGATGCGGTGGACGTCGTCCTCGCTCTCCAGGCCGTTGATGCGCCGGATGAACTCGATGTTGTCCGGGCACCAGGGGGCGTCGTCGCGCACCGAGGCCATGTACTTGTCGATGGTCTCGTAGATCGCCGGGTCCTTCCAGGACAGCGGCAGGTGGATCACCCGGCTGGGGATCTCGAAGTCGTCGAGCCCCCCCAGGCGCTCTTCCATGTCGGCGAGCGTCTGCAGCAGGCCGACCTGGGGCAGGACGCGGCTGTCATAGTGGACCTGCAGCGAGCGGATGCCGGGCGTGATGTCGATGACGCCGGGCAGGGCCTTGGCCTGGAGTTCCAGCATCAAAGCGTGGATGCGCAGGCGCAGTTCGAGGTCCAGAACGATGGGGCCGTATTCGACCAGGAGGTGCCGGTCCCCCTGGCGGCGGTAAACCACCTGGGGCCGGTGACCGGTGGCTTCGATGACCGCCAGCACCGGATTGATGATGTCGCCCCCGGGCAGTTCGCGATGCGGCGCAGGAGTCGGCGGCGGGCCGGGCTCCAGGCTGGCCACCAGCCGGTCCAGCTCGGCCTCGGCCAGGGTGGCGGCGGTGTCGTCCACCACGTCGAAGCTGACGGTGTCGCCGGGCGCCAGTTGGCCCACCTTCCACAGGTCGGCCTGGATCACCACGAAGGGGCAGACGAACCCGCCGAGCGACGGCCCGTCCGGCCCCAGGATGATCGGCATGTCGCCGGTGAAGTCGACAGCGCCGATGGCGTAGGCGTTGTCGTGGATGTTGGAGGGATGCAGCCCCGCCTCGCCGCCGTCGCGCCGCGCCCAGTGCGGCTTGGGGCCGATCAGGCGCACGCCGGTGCGGTTGGAATTGTAGTGCACCTTCCACTCGGCCGAGCGGACCATGGCGATGTCGCCGGGGGTGAAGAAGTCCGGCGCGCCGTGCGGTCCCGCCAGCACCCGGATCGCCCAGGCCTTGCCGAGCTTGGGCCGCGCGGACGGCGCCAGCGGCTGGGCGACATCCTCGACCTGCGCGTCGCCCAGGTGCAGCACGTCGCCGGCCGCCAGGGTGCGCCCCGCATGACCGCCGAAGCCGCCGAGGGTGAAGCTCGAGCGGCTGCCGAGATAGGCCGGGATATCCAGCCCGCCGCGCACCAGCAGATAGGCCCGCAGGCCCGCGCCCTTCACCCGGGCGATCTTCAGGGTCTGGCCCGCCGCGATGGCAAACGGCGCGTAGGTGGCCACCGGCTCGCCATCGAGACGGGCCTCCAGTTCGGCGCCGGTCAGGCAGACCACGGCCTCGTGGTTGAAGATCAGGCTGGGGCCCAGCGCGGTGATCTCCAACCCCGCCGCAGTCTCCGGATTGCCCAGAAGCTTGTTGCCCAGCCGGAAGGCGAGCGCATCCATCGGCCCCGACGGCGGTACGCCCACGTCCCAGTAGCCGAGGCGGCCCGGATAGTCCTGGACCGTGGTGGCCGGGCCGCCGCTCAGCACCCGGATGGTGCGGGGCTTGAACACGATGTCGGCCAGAGCACGGGTCGAGACCTCGCCGCTGACGAAGGCTTCGCTGCGCGCCACCTGGCGCAGCCATTCGAGGTTGGTCTCCAGGCCGTAGAGGGCGGTGCGGTCCAGGGCCTGCTGCAGGGCGCGGACGGCCGTCTCTCGGTCGTCGGCAGTGACGATCAGCTTGGCCAGCAGGGGGTCGTAGTGGGCGCTGACCTCAGAGCCGTCGGTGATCCAGGTGTCGACCCGGACGCCCTCCGGGAAGCTGGCCTTGGTGAGCACGCCTGAGGAGGGCCTGTAGTCCTGGCCCGGATCCTCGGCATAGAGCCGGGCCTGGATCGAGGCGCCCTTGGCGGCGCCGTCGAAGCTGTCGAGGAAGGCGTAGTCGCCGGCCGCCCCGCGGATCATCCATTCGACGAGATCGACGCCGGTGACCTGCTCGGTCACCCCGTGCTCGACCTGCAGCCGGGTGTTGACCTCCAGGAAGAAGAAGTCGTCCCGCTCGGCGTCGTAGAGGAACTCGACGGTGCCGGCGGAGCGATAGTCGGCGGCCTCGCACAGACGGACGGCGGCGGCCATGAGGGCGGCGCGGGTGGCGACCGGCAGGTGCGGGGCGGGCGTCTCCTCGATGACCTTCTGGTTGCGGCGCTGCAGGGAGCAGTCGCGCTCGCCCAGCGCCACGACCTTGCCGGCGCCGTCGCCGAACACCTGGACCTCGATGTGGCGCGCCTTGCGCACATATCGCTCCAGGAACACCCCGGCGTCGGAGAAGTTGGAGCCCGCCAGCCGCGCCACGGCGGCGAAGGCCTCGGCCACGGCCTCTGGCGTTTCGCAGACCCGCATGCCGATGCCGCCGCCCCCGGCCGTGGCCTTGAGGATCACCGGGAAGCCGATCCGCTCGGCCGCCTCGCGGGCCACTTCGGCGTCGGTGAGCAGGTCGGTGCCGGGCGCCAGGGGCACACCCTGGGCCTGAGCCAGGTCGCGGGCGGTGTGCTTGAGGCCAAAGGCCAGGATATTGGCCGGGGTCGGGCCGATAAAGGCGATCCCCGCCGCCTCGCAGCGCTCTGCGAAATTGGTGTTCTCGCTGAGGAAGCCGTAGCCCGGATGGATGGCCTGGGCGCCCGTGGCCTGGGCCGCGGCCAGGATGGCGTCGATGTCGAGATAGGACTGGGCGGCGGCCGCGGGGCCGATGTGCACGGCCTCGTCGGCCTGGGAGACATGCAGGCTGCCGGCGTCGGCGTCGGAGAACACCGCCACGGAGCCAACCCCCATGGTCTTCAGGGTACGAATGATCCGGCAGGCGATGGCGCCCCGGTTGGCGATCAGGACCTTGGTGAACAACCGCCCTACCCCGCGATGATCATGCGCACGGGCGTCGGATTGAAGCCGTTGCAGGGATTGTTGATCTGCGGACAGTTGGAGACGATGGCCACCAGGTCCATCTCCGCGCGCAGGTCCACATAGAGGCCCGGCGCCGAGATGCCGTCGACGATGCCCAGCGCCCCATCGGCCTCCACCGGCACGTTCATGAACCAGTTGATGTTGGAGACCATGTCGCGTTTGCCGCGCCCGTGCTTGGCGTTGGCCTGCAGGAAGTTCTCGACGCAGGCGTGCTGGCTCTTGGTGTGGTGGCCATAGCGCAGGGTGTTGCTCTCGCACGAGCAGGCGCCACCGATGGTGTCGTGATAGGCCACAGAGGTGGCGGTGACGGTGGCCATCGCATTGCCCTCATTGGACAGCAGCACCGAGCCGTTGCGCAGGAAGATGTTCCCCTGCGCGGCCATGGTGTCCTGGGCCGAGTAGCGCTCGGCGTCGTCGGCCAGCGCATACATCAGGAAGTCCACGGCCTGGTTGCCCTCCAGGTCGACGATGCGCAGGGTCTGGCCCTTGCGCACCACAGCGTCCCAGGGCGCGCGGGCCGGGACGACGTCGTCCCGGGCGATGGGTCCGGTCAGGCCGTCCAGGGGGCTACTCATCGGCTGTACTCGGCCTCGACGTTCAGGAAGGCCCGCTGGCCCTCCGGGGTGGCGTTGCGGATGGGGTCGTCCGCCGGGGTCACCGGGCCGCGCCAGGCGGCGACCCGCAGGGGCGTGACGCTGTAGTCCGACCGCGCGTCCAACACGTGGGGGCAGTTGGCCAGCACCACGATCAGGTCCATCTCGGCCCGCAGGGTCAGGCTCCGGCTGCCGGCGAAGGGGCCATGTTGTGGGGTCAGCGACCCGTCGGCCTCCACCTTCACGCCCTTGAACCAGTTGAGGCAGGGGTGGATGTCCCGGCGGCCCAGGCCGAACTTGGCGAGCGCCAGACTGAAGCGGTCCCGCGCATTCGGGTGCGGCCCCCAGTTGTCGCCGGTCCCGTACCTGGCGGCGTTGGTCATTTGGTTGGAAGCCCCGCAGAAGGCGTCGTGGGTTCCCGCGCCATCCTCCAGCACGCTGAACATCACCTTGCCCATGTCCGACAGGACCAGCTTGCCGGCCCCCAGATAGGCGTTCCACTGGACCTTCAGGGTGTCGGCCACGTTCAGCCGCTCGATGGGCCGCTCGGCGTTGAACACCAGCATCGAGGCGCAGGCGTCGCCGGCCAGGTCGGTGAGCTGCAGCCGCGCGCCGCGGTCCAGGCGCTTGGCGGCGTAGCCACCCGGCGCGACGGTCTCGGCCCAAAGCATGTCGGCCGGCGACACTTCGACCGGCAGGTCGGTCGCCGAACTCGCGGGCACGGTGGGCATGGCCTCGACCTGCGTCCCGGCCATGGCCCGGGCGTGGGCCTGGGCGGCATAGGGGTTGGCGGTGTCGGTCATGTCGCGTCCTCGGGATCGAACAGGGCATGCAGGGGCGGCAGCAGAGCGGTGGTGGTCACCAGCTTCAGCTGCTGCACGCCCCGGATTTTGCGCAGCTCGTCGCAGAGGTCCCGCAGGCGCTCCGACGGCCCCTGGACCAGGAGCACCTCCAGGGACTGGTCGTCCTCCAGGAAGACGTGCTGGGAGGAAATCACCTCCTCCAGATAGGCCTGCTGGGCCTGGGCCAGCGCCTGGCGGACCCGGCCGCTCTCAGTGCGGTAGATCAGGGTGATGGCGCCCGCCAGGACCGTCGCGGGCCGGGTCTCGCCATGCTCGGCCAGTTCGTGGCGGATCAGTTCGGCGATCATCTGAGACCGGCTGGGCAGGCCGCGTTCGGTGACCATGGCGTCGAGCTGGGCCACCAGTTCGGCGGGCATGCTCAGACTCAATCGCGCCAGGGGAAGGGTTTCGACGTTCATGCGCCGATGTGCGGTCAGTATTACGATCCGCTCAAATCGTAATACGTCACCAACGACATCAACTCGTCCGGCGCCCGTCTCCTAGGCAGTGGCGGGTCCGGGCGCCTATCATCGCGGCGATGACCTCAGGGGAGCTCGAGGCTCTCGATATAGGCGGCGATGTCATCGGCCTCGCCGGCGGTCAGACCGATCTTGGGCATGTCGTAGTGGCGGCCCTCAGCGATGTTCTCCATGCGCTGCTGGAAGCTCAGGGCGGTCATGCCCCGCCGCATGTCGCGAAACGGGGTTGAGGGGGACCGGGGGCTCTCGCCGTAGAGGCCCAGGCCATGACAGCCGCCGCAACGGAGTTCGGCCAGGTCTCGGCCGCGTTCGACCGCCACATCCGCGGCAGGTCGGCTTGGCGACGGGGTCGATGCGGCGGCGCTGGCGCAGGCCGCGACAAGCAACAGCGGCGCGCAGAGCCGGCCAATGGCGCGAATCCTCAGCACCCTTGTCATCCCATCGATCCTCCGTTGGCGCTCGGAAAGGCGCTCCGCAGCCCATTCTCTCGAATGCGAAATATCCAGGGGGAACCGAGCCGGCGCCTTGACCGAGATCAACGCGCCGGGGGCGCCCGTCGAGCCTGGACACGGTCGGAATATAATGACACGTTGAGTGCCAATATATAAAAGCGATCTGATCGTCGTAGGGGAAACCGATGAAGAAGCGCATCTGGCTGGGCGCCACCGCCCTGGTGATCGCCGCCGGCGTCGGCGTCGCGTCGATGAACAAGCCGGCCATCATTGGGATGATCGCTCGTGCGAGGCTGCCGCACATCGAACCCAACCGTCCGGTGAACTGGGCCCAGGGCCCAACAGCCCCGGCGCCCGGCGAAGCGCCGCCGAACGTGGTCTTCATCCTCGTCGACGACATGGGCTTCAACGACATCACCATCAACGGCGGGGGGGTGGCGGGTGGCGTCGTCCCCACGCCGAACATCGATTCCATCGGTCGCGACGGGGTCGACTTCACCAACGGCTATGCCGGCAACGCCACCTGCGCCCCGTCCCGGGCGGCCATCATGACCGGCCGCTACCCCACGCGCTTCGGCTTCGAATTCACACCAGCCCCCGTCGGCTTCGCCAAGCTGGTGGGCACCGAGGCGGAGCCGGACTCCATCGTCAAACCGAAGTTCTTCGGCGACCGGGTCAAGGACATGCCCCCCGGCAGCACCGCGCCGTCGCCCACCGCCGTCAACACCCTGAGCGTGCCCGCCAGTGAAGTGACCATAGCTGAGGTCCTGAAGACCCGCGGCTACCACACCATTCACCTGGGCAAGTGGCACCTGGGCGGGGCGGAAGGGTCGCGTCCCGAGGCGCAGGGTTTCGACGAGAGCCTGGGCTTTATCGCCGGCGGCTCGATGTACCTGCCGGAAAAGGCGCCTGACGTGGTCAACGCCAAGCAGCCCTGGGACCCCATCGACCGCTTCCTGTGGCCGAACCTTCCCTATCAGGTGCAGTACAACAACTCGGCCATGTTCGCGCCGAAGGGCTACATGACCGACTACCTCACCGATGAGGCGGTGAGCGCGATCAAGGCCAACAAGAACCGGCCATTCTTCATGTACTACGCGCCGAACGCCATCCATACGCCGCTGCAGGCCACCAAGGCCGACTATGACGCCCTGCCCCAGATCAAGGATCACCGCTTGCGGGTCTATGCCGCCATGGTCCGCAACCTGGACCGCAATGTGGGCCGCGTGCTGCAGACCCTGAAGGACGAGGGCCTGGACGACAACACCCTGGTGATCTTCACCAGCGACAACGGCGGCGCGGGCTATGTCGGCCTGCCGGAGATCAACCGCCCCTATCGCGGCTTCAAGTCGACCTTCTTCGAAGGCGGCATCCGCGCGCCCTTCTTCATGCGCTGGCCCGCCAAGATCGCGCCGGGCTCCCGCTACGCCAGCCCGGTCAGCCACATCGACATCTTCGCCACGGCCGCCGGGGCAGCCGGAGCGGCGGTCCCCACCGACCGGGTGATCGATGGCGTCGACCTGACGCCCTATCTGCAGGGCAAGGCCACGGGCCGCCCGCACCAGACTCTGTTCTGGCGCTCAGGCCAATACAGCAGCGTTCTAGACGGCGAGTGGAAACTTCAGGTCAGCGGCGCCCGGGACAAGGTCTGGCTCTACGACCTGGCCGCCGACCCCACCGAGCAGCGCGACCTCTCCAAGACCAATCCAGAGAAGGTGGCGGCGCTGAAGGCCCTGCTGAAGGCCCAGGACGCGCAGACGAAAAAGCCCATGTGGCCGTCCCTGCTCCAGGGTCCGGTCTTCATCGACCACCCGAGTGGCCAGCCGCAGAAGGCGGGCGAGGAATACATCCTCTGGGACAATTGATATGCCGCAGATCCACGCGACTCAGGCCGGCGTGCCTTTCATCCGGTCGTCAGATGGGGCCTTTGAAGCCTTGGCCGACTACACCTTCGCGCCCAACTATCTGAGCTTCGAGGGACTGCGGCTTCACTATGTGGACGAAGGCCCGCGCGACGGCCCGGTTGCGCTGCTGATGCACGGTATGCCGACGTGGAGCTACCTGAACCGGAAGATCATCCACCGGTTGGTCGCGGCCGGCTGGCGCTGCGTGGCGGCCGACCACATTGGGTTCGGGCGATCGGATAAGGTGACGGACGACGCCTGGTACTCGATCTCGCGGCACGTCGCGGCCCACCAGCTGCTGATCGAGGCCCTAGACCTGAGGGGCGTCACCCTGTTCTGCCAGGACTGGGGCGGCCCGATCGGCCTGGCCCAGGCCGCCGAGCACCCGGAGCGGTTCTCCCGCCTGGTGGTGATGAACACCTGGCTGCACCATGCCACCTACGCCTACACCGACGCCCTGAGGCAGTGGAACGCCCAATGGCAGACCGACGGCCTGTTCGGAATCAATATCCCGGCAAAGCTGTCCCTGGGCTGGTTCATGATGCTGCCGCTCGGCTGCATGAAGCCGGCCGACCTGTTTGGCATCATCACCACTGGGACCTATCCCACCCTGACGGCGGAACAGGAGGCCATCCGTCGCGGCTACGATGCGCCCTTTGTCGGCCTTGATCGTGCTGGCCATGCCGGTCCGCGACGGTTTCCCCTCAGCCTGCCCTTCGACAATCCGGTGGGCGGAGCCGCTGAGGTCCAGGCGCAATGGTTTGCAACACTGCTGGACTGGCCAAAGCCAATCCATTTCATCTGGGGGGGCAACGACGCGGTGTTTACCGAGGACTGGGGCCGGGCCTGGGCGGCCAACTACAGCCAGGCCAGCTTCCACCTGCTGCCCGACGCCGGACACTTTCTCCAAGACACGCACGGCGAGGCGATCGCCGAGATCGTGCTTGAACAGATGAAGGCCCAGCCATGAGCTTCTTTCCGCCCTCGACCAATTCTCAGTACCTCGGGGCTCGGAGTTCGGTCTGGTTCCTGGGACTGTCCGCGGTCCTGACCCTGGTCCCCGGTCTGATCCACAGCTTTCTTCCCGACGGCGGAGCTGGTGTGATCGGGGGCCTGGATATGGGTGACAGGCGCGACATGGTGATCGGTCTGTTCCGATGGGAGGGCGCGACCCAGCTGGCGCTGGGAATGGGACTGCTGGCGGTGGCCTTGCGCTATCAGACCCTCACGGCGCTGTTCCTGGCCCTGGTGATCGTTGAGCGCGGCCTGATGAGCCTGCACGGTTGGGTGCTGTCGCCACCGGTCAGCGGCCACCACCCTCCTGCCCACTATGGCAGCCCCGTGTTTGTGGCCCTGGCCCTGGTGTTCCTAATTCTGGCCCTGCGTCCGCGTCGAGGCTGAAGAGCGCCAATGGCGTTGGAATAGCCAGGCCCGCCCGCCGCCGCCGGGCCGAGCAACAGATTGTGTGGGCGAAGTTGCGGGCTAGGGCATGCCCTCCCACGGCGACCTGAATAACCTTCGCGGGCCTGCTGGACACCTCACAGCCCGTGGCGCCATCGCAGTCTTTGCCTCGCTGGTTTTCGTGGGCGTCCAGATTCGCTCGGAACGCCGCTAGAGAAACAGCTCCGAGATCACGCCCCTATCCCCCGGGCTTGGTCTTGATATTGAGCTGGCCGGCCAGGCCCGCGACGCGGTGATGCTCGATGGCGTGCATGGCCGGCGACATCGCCATCTCGCGGAAGGCCGCCAGGGAGGGGTATTCGGCGAGCGCCACCATGTCCCACAGGTCCTCCACCTCACCGATCATCAGGCCCGTGACCTCGCCGCTGTAGCGGATCTTTCCCCCCAGCCCCTCCACCAGCCGGGCGACCTCCTCGCCGTAGCGGGCATAGGCCTCGCGGCCGCTGAGGTGAGCGTCGCTGCCGTCGGCATACTCGGCCTTCGGCTTGAACTTCAACAGGTTGACCATGACGAAGGGCCCCTCCTCGGGCGCCCCGAAGAATTCCATGGCCTGCTGCATGGGGGGCAGGACAGCGTTGACGACGTTCATGGGGCTTAGCTCCGGGCGCGGATCAGGGTGTCGATGATGGCGGTGATGTCGTCTGGGCAGTCTTCCTGCAGGAAGTGGCCGCCCTTGGTGGTGACGTGGGGCTGACCCTTGGCGCCGGGGACGCGGGTCTGGAAGACGGCGTCGCCGCCGCGGCTGACGGCGTCGCCGTCGCTGAAGGCGGTGACCACGGGCCTGTCGAACCGCTCCAGAATCTCCCAGGCAGCCTTGTTCTCCGCCACCTGGCCGTGCTCGGGCGTCACGGGCACCAGGGTCGGGAACTGGCGCGCGCCTTCCTTGTAGGTCTCGTCTGGGAAGGGCGCGTCATAGGCGGCGATCTCTGCCAGTGTCAGCTCGCGGCCGGTCCCCATGTTGACGATCATGCCGATCGGCATTTCCGGGATGCTTTGGCTGAACTCCAGCCACGCCTTGAAGCCCTCGGTCATGCCCGATCCGGTCGGCAGGCCGGTATTGGCGATCACCAGCCCGGCGAACCGTTCGGGGAAGGCGGCGGCCAACCGCAGGCCGATCAGCCCGCCCCAGTCCTGGCAGAAGAGGGTGACCTGCTTCAAATCCATCTGGGTCAGCCACTGGCTCATCCAATCCACGTGGCGGGCATAGGTATAGTCGGTGCGCAGGGTGGGTTTGTCCGAGCGCCCGAAGCCGATCAGGTCGGGCGCGATCACCCGATGCCCCTTGGCCGCCAGAGCGGCGATGATCGTGCGGTAGAGGTAGGACCAGGACGGCTCGCCATGCATCAGCAGCACGACGGCCCCATCGCGGGGACCTTCGTCCACATAGGCCAGCCGCAGGACCGTGCCGTCGGCATCCTTGATCTGCGCGTAGTGGGGCGCGAAGGGCCAGTCGGCCAGGCGCTCGAAGCGTTCGTCCGGGGTCCTCAGAACCTGCATGCCAATCCTCTCGCCAGTTCTCTCTGGCCCTTGATCAAAACTAGTGGCAATATGAGTGCCAATACATTCCCGGGTCAAGCGGGTGGGAGGACAAGATATGTCGAAGCGGCGGACAGCAGCCCTGGTTCTGATGGGTGTGGCGGCGGTGGTCCTGGCAGGCGCCTGGCTGATGCGGGGCAAGCTGGCCACGGCGGCGATGGAGCGGACCTATCTGCGGGTCATGGCCGCCGATCCCTATGCCGGGCTGCCGGACGGGCTGCACGTGGGCCTCTGCGGATCCGGCTCGCCCATGCCCGATCCTACCCGGGCCGGGCCCTGCACCGTGGTGCTGGCCGGCAAGAAGCTGTTCGTCATCGACGCTGGCGCCGGCAGCACCAAGAACCTCTCCCTCATGAACCTGCCGCCGGCCCGCGTGAATGCGGTCTTCCTGACCCACTTCCACTCCGACCACATCGACGGCCTTGGGGAGCTGATGCTGCAGCGCTGGGCCAGCGGGCCCAACACCAGCCCGCTGCCGGTCTATGGCCCGACCGGGGTGGACCAGGTGGTGGCGGGGTTCCAGGCGGCCTATGTCCTCGACAGCGGCTACCGCGTCGCCCACCACGGGGCGACCGTGGTGCCCCCCTCCGGCTTCGGCGGCGCGGCCCATCCCTTCGAGGCCCGGCCCGACCTGCCCAACGTGACGGTGATCGACGAGCCGGACCTCAAGGTCATCGCCTTCCCGGTCCACCACAATCCGGTGGAGCCGGCGGTTGGCTACCTCTTCATCTACAAGGACCGCCGGGTGGTGATCAGCGGCGACACCGCGGCCTCGCCGCGCCTGGAGGCGGCCTCCAAGGGCGCCGACCTGCTGGTGCACGAGGGGTTGTCGCCGGAGCTGGTGGGCCTGCAGCGGAAGGCCGCCCTGGCCGACGGCCGCGCCAACCTGGCGGCCATCTTCCACGATATTCTCAGCTACCACACCACCCCGGAGCAGGCCGCCGGCATCGCCCAGCGGGCCGGGGTGAAGTCCCTGTTGTTCACCCACGTCATCCCGCCCCTGCCGGTCCGCGCCCTGGAGGGCCCGTTCCTCGGCAAGTCACGGGACATCTTCAAGGGCGAGATCCGTGTGGGCCACGACGGCGACCTGGCAAGCCTGCCGGCCGGCTCCACGGAGATCACCCATTCCAACCGGCTGATGACCTTCCGCTGAGGATGTCTCCCATGTCTGACCCCATCGCCCTCTCCGGTGCGCCCGGTTCGCCCTACACTCGCAAGATGCTGGCGGTGCTGCGCTATCGGCGCATCCCCTACCGCTTCCTGCCGCCCAGCGGCCCGGCCCTGTCTGGCCTTCCGCAGCCGAAGGTCGCCCTGCTGCCGACCTTCTACCTGCCCGGTGAAGAGGGAGAATTGCAGGCGGTCACCGACTCCACCCCGATCATCCGGCGGCTGGAGCGGGAGCACGAAGGCCGCAGCCTGATCCCCGATGACCCGGCCCTGGCCTTCCTGAACGAGCTGATCGAGGACTATGCGGACGAGTGGCTGACCAAGGCCATGTTCCACTACCGCTGGGCCTACCAGGCCGACATCGCCAAGGCGGCTGCCATCCTGCCTTGCTGGCGCGGATTCTGCGTGCCCGACGAGGAGCTGGCCGCGCGAGGCGCGATGTTCGCCGAGCGCCAGATCGGGCGGTTGCGCTATGTGGGCTCCAACCCCGTCACCGGCCCGGTTATCGAGGCGGCCTATGTCCGCTTCCTGAAGGCCTTCGACGCCCACCTGACGCGCCAGCCCTACCTGCTGGGCCAGCGGCCTTCGTCGGCCGATTTCGCCGTGTTCGGCCAGATGACCCAGCTCGCGGAGTTTGACCCGACGCCGATGGCGCTGACCCTGAAGACCGCGCCCCGCGTCACCGCCTGGGTCGGGATGATGGAGGACCAGTCCGGGGTCGAACCCGCGCAGGACGGCTGGAACGACATCGCCGACCTGCCCCAGACCCTGACCGCCCTGCTGACCGAGATCGGCCGGGTCTATCCGCCGGTCATGCTGGCCAATGCGCGGGCGGTGATGGCCGGCGCCCCTGAGGTCGAGGCGGTGGTGGACGGCCAGGCCTGGACCCAGCAGCCCTTCCCCTACCAGGCCAAGTGCCTGCAATGGCTGCGGCAGTCGCGGGCGGACCTGGAGGCAGGCGCCCGCGAACGGGTCGATGCCGTGCTTGCGACGACGGGATGCATGGCCCTCTTCGCCTGAGCACTGGCGTGACGGCGCGAGCGGCCTTAATCACCGGTTGTGGCTGGATGAGTGAGATCGCGTGGCGGACCTTGCGGACCTGAAGATTGACGCGGCGGGGGGCTCGTCCGACGGCCGGCGGCGGCGCGGCGAGGACAACCGCGCCCGCATCGTCGCGGCCATGCTGGAGATCGTCCAGTCGGGCGAGATCGCCCCCAACGCCGAACAGGTGGCCGCAAGGGCCGACGTCGGCCTGCGCACGGTCTTCAGGCATTTCAGCGACATGGACAGCCTCTACCGCGAGATGTCCGAAGCCATCGAGGCCGAGGTCCAGGCCGTGGCCGACCAGCCCTTCAAGGCGACGGACTGGCGCGGCCGGGTGGTCGAACTGGCCGGACGGCGTGGCGTCGCCTTCGAGAAGATCGGCCCCTTCCGGAGGGCCTCGGACGCGTTCCGCCACCGGTCGCGGTTCCTCGGCGACGACGCCAACCGGCTGTCCCAGCGACTCCGGGAAATCCTCGAGCGGGTGGTGGGCGACGAGGTCGACGTCCAGATCCTCGAGGCGCTGGATCTGCTGCTGAGTTTCGAAGCGTGGTCGCGGCTGCGCGAGGAGCAGGGCCTCACCCCGGAACAGACCCAGGCCGTGCTCGAGGCGGCCGCGCGGCGCCTGATCGGCTAGCGCTGGATCGGCCCGCGCCGATTTCCGCACCACCGACGTTGTGGTGGCCGGGCCCAGACCCTAGCGTCGCGGGATGCACATGCTTCCTCGCGCCCTCGCCCTTGTCGCCCTGATCGTCTTCGCTTCGCCCGCGGCGGCCGCCACCGGCGACAGCGCTCGATGGGCCAGGCAGGCGGCTGGGATCAGCATCACCCGCGACGACTGGGGCATTGCCCACGTCCACGGCAAGACCGACGCCGACGCGGTGTTCGGGATGATCTACGCCCAGGCCGAGGACGACTTCAACCGGGTGGAGACCAACTACCTCAACGCCCTGGGCCGACTGGCCGAGGCCGAGGGGGAGAAGGCCGTCTGGCAGGACCTGCGGATGAAGATGTTCATCGATCCGGCGGAGCTGAAGGCGCAGTACGCGGAAAGCCCGGCCTGGCTGCAGACCCTGATGACCGCCTGGGCCGACGGCCTGAACTACTACCTGGCCACCCACCCGAAGGTGACCCCGCGGGTGATCACCCACTTCGAGCCCTGGATGGCCCTGTCCTTCACCGAGGGCAGCATCGGCGGGGACATCGAGAGCATCTCGCTCAGCCAGCTCGAGGCCTTCTACGGCGGCCGCCAGACCTCCATGGCCCAGGAACAGTTCGCGCTGGCCCGGTTCAGGGAGCCCTCCGGCTCCAACGGCTTCGCCATCGCGCCCGGCAACACCACGGCCGGTCACGCCCTGCTGCTGATCAACCCGCACACCAGCTTCTTCTTCCGCTCCGAACAGCAGGTCACCAGCGACGAGGGGCTGAACGTCTACGGGGCCGCGACCTGGGGGCAGTTCTTCATCTACCAGGGCTTCAACGCCAAGGCCGGCTGGATGCACACCTCCAGCGGCGTGGACGTGATCGACGAGTTCGCCGAGACCCTATCCGGCGACAAGCTCACCTATCGCTACGGGACCGAGAACCGCCCGGTCACTAGCAAGCTCATCACCGTCCCCTACCGCGCCGCCGACGGCGCGATGAAGTCCAAGACCTTCACGACCTACCGCACCCACCATGGCCCGATCGTCCGCGAGGCCGACGGCAAGGCGATCAGCGTGGCCCTGATGCACCGGCCCATCGCCGCGCTCAGCCAGTCCTTCCTGCGCACCAAGGCGAGCGACTATGCCGGCTACATGAAGGTCATGGCCCTGCAGGCCAACTCGTCCAACAACACCCTGTTCGCCGACGCCAAGGGCGCGGTGGCCTATCTGCACCCGCAGTTCATCCCCCGGCGAGACGACCAGTTCGACTACACCGCGCCGGTGGACGGCGCTGACCCGGCCACCGACTGGAAGGGGCTGCACGCGCTGGACGAGGCGCCGCGTCTGCTGAACCCGGCCAACGGCTGGATCACCAACACTAACAACTGGCCCTATTCGGCGGCCGGCGCCGAGAGCCCCCGGAAGGCCGACTTCCCCCGCTACATGGACTCAGCCGGCGAGAACCCGCGCGGGATCCACGCCATCGCGGTGCTGAGGGACCGCAAGGACTTCACCCTGCCGGGCCTGATCTCGGCGGCCTATGATCCGCATCTCACCGCCTTCGACCAGCTGATCCCGCCCCTGCTGGCGGCCTATGACGGGACCCCGGCGGCGAGCCCGCTGAAGGCCAGGCTGGCCGACCAGATCGCCCTGCTCCGCGCCTGGGACCGGCGGTCCTCGGCAGGGTCGGAGGCCACCTCCCTGGCGGTGTTCTGGGGCGAGCAGCTGTGGAGCGAGGTGGCGGTCGCCGCCCGCGCGGCGCGGCGGCCGGTCTATGACGACATGGTCAGCCGGACCACCGCCGAGCAGAAGCTGGCCGCCCTGGCCACCGCCTCGGATCGGCTGGCCGCGGACTTCGGAAACTGGAAGACGCCCTGGGGCGAGATCAACCGCTTCCAGCGCCTGACCGGCGACCTGGTGCAGCCCTTCAGCGACGCCGCCCCCAGCATTCCCGTGCCCTTCGCCTCGGCCCAGTGGGGGTCGCTGGCCTCCTTCGGGGCGGGCCGCAAGCCGGGGACCCGGCGGTACTACGGGACCAGCGGCAACAGCTTCGTGGCCGTGGTGGAGTTCGGCGACAGGGTGCGCGCCCGGGCGGTGACGGCCGGCGGCGAGAGCGGCGATCCGGCCTCCCCTCACTTCAACGACCAGGCCGGCCGCTACGCCGCCGGGGATCTGCGGGAGGTCTACTTCTATCCCGAGCAACTGGCCGGCCACACGGAGCGAACCTACCGGCCGGGGCGTTGAGGTTTGGGCGCCGCATGAAGTTGTTCCCCCGGCTTGCGGGACCGTTGACACCGGTGTCATAAGCGTTTGTCGAGAGGTCGCCATGCCCCATTCCCTGCCCGTCCAGCTCCGCGCCACCGTGCGATTCCTGGGGCGTATCCTGGGGGACGTGATCCGTTCGGAGGACGGGCTGGCGGTCTATGAGGAGATCGAGCAGATCCGCCAGGCCTCCGTGGCCCTGCACAGGAATGGGCCGGAGGTTGGCGAAAAGGGCGTGGAAAGCCGTCTGAGCGCCCTTCCGCTGCCGGATGCGGTGCGGTTCGCGCATTCTTTCGCCTGCTTCCTGCAAATCACCAACATCGCCGAGGACCAGATCCAGCGCCGTCGAAGCCGCGAGGGGGATGGCCGCGCCGACACCCTGGCCGGCGCCCTGCGCACCCTGGCCGAGGCCGGCGTCGGGCCCGACAAGGTCGCCGAACTGCTGGCCGACGCGGTCATCGCCCCGGTGATCACCGCCCACCCCAGCGAGGTGCGCCGCAAGAGCCTGCTGGACCGCGCCGGGGCCATCACCCAGGCCCTGGACGCCCACGACACCCCCGACGAGGCGGCCCGCGCGGCCCACGAGCGCGAGCTGGTCCGGCAGATCGCCATCATCTGGCGGACCCGGCTGCTGCGCGGCGTGAAGCTGGGGGTCACCGACGAGATCGAGAACGCGGTCTCCTATTTCGAGCGCAGCTTCCTGACCGAACTGCCCCGGCTCTACGCCCACTGGCGACACCTGACACCCGACACCGCCCTGCCCAGCTTCCTGCGGGTCGGGTCCTGGGTGGGGGGCGACCGCGACGGCAATCCCTTCGTCACCGCCGACATCCTGCGCCACGCCTTCGCCCGGCAGGCGCGGGCGGCGCTGGACAGCCACCTGACGCGGATCAACGCGCTCGGCGCCGAGCTCTCCATTTCCGCCAGCCTGGCCCAGATCACCCCGGAGCTGCAGGCCCTGGCCGACCGCTCGCCCGACAGGTCCCTCAACCGGGCTGATGAGCCCTATCGCCGGGCGCTCACCGGGATCTATGCCCGCCTGGCCGCGGCCTATCCCGGCCTGACGGGGGGCTCCCCGCGGCCGACGCCCTTCCTCAGCCCTCCCTATACGAGCCCCGACGAGTTGAAAGCCGACCTGCTGGTGCTGCAGGACTGCCTGATCGCCCAGCACGGGGAGGTGTTCGCCGAGGGCGCCCTGCCCGACCTGATCCGCGCCGTCGACTGTTTCGGCTTCCACCTGGCCACCCTGGACATGCGCCAGAACTCCGCGGTCCACGCCCGGGTGGCGGCCGAGCTGCTGAAGGTGGCCGGGGTCTGCCCCGACTACGAGGCCCTGCCCGAGGCCGACCGCTGCGACCTGCTGGTCAAGGAGCTCTCGCACGGGCGGCTGCTGCACTCGCCCTACGCCGCCTACAGCGAGGAGACGACCCAGGAGCATGGCGTGCTGCAGGCCGCCGCCGAGGCCGTGCGCCTCTACGGCCCCGAGGCCATCAAGGCCTATATCGTCTCCAACACCACCTCGGTCTCCGACCTGCTGGAGGTCTATCTGCTGCTGAAGGAGGTGGGCCTCTACAGGCCCGAGGATCCGGCCGGCACGGGGATCTTCGCCGAGCCGCTGTTCGAGACCATCGCCGACCTGCGCGACGCGCCCGAGACCATGACCCGCTATCTCGCCCTGCCCCTGGTGCGCGCCCTGCTGGCGGGCAAGGGGCGGCAGGAGGTGATGATCGGCTATTCGGACAGCAACAAGGACGGCAGCTACCTCACCTCCACCTGGACCCTGCACCAGACCTCGACGGCCCTGGTGGCGGCCACCAAGGCCGCGGGGCTATCCCTGCAGCTGTTCCATGGCCGCGGCGGCACGGTGGGGCGCGGCGGCGGGTCGAGCTTCGACGCCATCCTGGCCCAGCCGGCCGGGACCGTGAACGGCCACATCCGCATCACCGAGCAGGGGGAGGTGGTGGCCAACAAGTACGCCGATCCGCAACTTGCCCGGCAAAGCCTGGAGACCCTGACCGCCGGGGTAGTGCTGGCCTCGCTGCGCAAGCGCGACGTCTCCACCCGCGAGGCCTATGGCGTGATCATGGGCCGGCTGTCGGACGAAAGCTTCCGCGCCTACCGGGCCCTGGTCTACGAGACGGAAGGCTTCGCCGACTACTTCTTCGCCGCCACCCCGATCGCCGAGATCGCCGATCTGAACATCGGCAGCCGGCCCACCTCGCGCCAAGCGACGCGGACCATCGAGGGCCTGCGCGCCATCCCCTGGGTGTTCTCCTGGTCCCAGGCCCGGGTGATGCTGCCCGGCTGGTACGGCTTCGGTTCGGCGGTGGAGGCCGCGGGCATCCCGCTCGAACAGCTTGCCGAGTTGCACCGCAACTGGCCGTTCTTCTCCACGACCCTGGCCAATATGGAGATGGTGCTGGCCAAGGCCGATATCGCCATCGCCCGGCGCTATTCGTGCCTGGTGGAGGATGCGGGGGTGCGGGACAAGATCTTCGGCCAGATCAGCGCCGAGTGGGAGCGGACGACCAACGCCCTGCTCGCCATCACCGGCCAGTCGTCCCTGCTGGAGAACAACCCCGACCTGGCGGCGATCATCCGCTCACGCCTGCCCTATATCGACCCGCTCAACCACGTGCAGATCGAACTGATCCGCCGCCGCCGGGCGGGCGAGGACACGCCCGAGGTCCGCGAGGGCATCCACCTGGCCATCAACGGCGTGGCGGCGGGCTTGAGGAACTCGGGTTAGAGGCAGACTGCGTCGATCTCGTCGGATCGTCCGAGGACGCGGCGCAGGCCCTCGATCTGCCGGGGGTTGGCCGACCAGGCGAGGTCGCCGGCCGTCCGGTCGCGCTCCGACACCGCGTCGTCCAGGATCCAGGATCGGATGCCCCAGTCGCGCTCCAGGGCCTGGGCCAGTTCCACCGCGCCGCGACGGCCCGTGGGGGGATTGGCGATCACCGCCAAGGTCGGCTGGCCGTGGGTGGCGACGGCCAGCGCCATCCTCGCACTGTCAACCGGGCCGACAGCATCCACGCCATTCCGGAACAAGGCTTCCAGCAATTCGTCTGCAAGTTTTGAATCATTGCAAACAACCAGAACAGTTTCGGAGGTCATATCCAGCATACAGGCCCCAACTTTTTTCACGTGACGAAGCGATAGTAGAGCGAAAACCGTCGATGCGGCGCCCTGCGCAGCTTGACAATTGCGTGATGGTCGCAAGTTGCTGATATAATGCGCCATTGAAAGCGCTCAGAAGGGGAAGAACAGCGGGATGACCGCGGCACCGACCGCCCAGGTCAGGAGGTTGAGCGGCACGCCGATCTTCACGAAGTCCATGTAGGAATAGCGGCCGAGCTGAAAGACCAGGACGTTGGTCTGGTAGCCGAAGGGGGTGGCGAAGGCGGCGCTGGCGGCCATCATGATCGCCACCAGGAAGGGCCTGGGGCTGACCCCGAGGCTCTCGGCCAGGGCGACGGCCACGGGCGTGAGCAGCACGGCGACGGCGGCGTTGGAGAGGATCTCGGTGAGCAGCAGGGTCGCGCCGTAGAGCAGGACGAGCGCCAGGCCGGGCCCGAGCACCTTGACCCAGCCCACCAAGGCGTTGGTGGCCAGGGAGGCGAGGCCGGTGACCTCCAGGGACAGACCCACCACCACCATGCCGGCGATGAGCAGCAGGATCTCCGGCCGCAGCCCCTTGTAGGCGTCATCCACGCTGATCACCCGCAGCAGGACCAGGAGCACGGCGCCGGCGAAGGCCGAGGCCGCGATGGGGGCGATCCCGAAGGCCGCCGCCGCCACCACGGCCACGAAGACCGTGAGCGAGGTGATCGCCTCGAAGGGCCGGAATTCGCGACCGGTGGGCACCAGATCCGGATCATCCCCCGCGGCCTGCGCCGCCTTGGCGGGAAGCGCCTCCGGGGTGTCCGATTCACTGGCCCCGCTCAGCAGCCGGCCCCCGAACAGGAAGAGGTAGACCCCGCCCACGACCGCCACGATCAGGGCCACGGGGGTGGCCTCGAACATGCCGAAGCCGGGCTGTCCGGCGCTGCGGGCCATGTCGTTGACCAGCAGGTTCGTCGAGGTGCCGATCAGGGTACAGGCCCCGCCCATGATGGTGACGTAGGACAGGGGGATGAGGAATCGCTTGGGCGACAGGCTGAGGGACTGGGCCACGTCGCGCACCACCGGCGCCGACAGCACCACGATGGGCGTATTGTTCAGGAAGGCCGAGGCCACCCCGCAGGCGGCGATCATCAGCCAGAGACCGAGAGCCCCCAGCCTGGCGCACATGCGGGTGGCGTACCGGATGACCAGCCCGAGCAGACCCGACAGCTCCATGGCGTAGGCGATGACGAACAGGCTGGCCAGGGCGATGATGGCCGGGCTGGCGAAGGCGCCCTGGACCTCCACGGGACGGATCGTCCGGGTGGCCAGCAGGACGGCGGCGCCGGCCAGAGCCACCACATCGGAGCGAAGCTTGCCCCAGATGAGGGCGACCACCACCGAGATCAGCACAGTGAGTGCGATCAATTGATTCGCGGTCATGGCCTGGCCGCGCCACAGGCCAACAGTGACGGCCGCCCCCCATTTCTGAGCCATGCGCTCAGAAATCTCTGAGGAACTGTCAAAACGCCGCCGCCGTCTGCTAAGGTTGACCGATGTCCGATCATAGACCGGCGACGCCCCGCCGCAAACTCTCGCTGATCGCGCCCCTGATCATGGCCGGCGTGCTGGCCGCCATTCTGCTCTATGCGGTGCTGTGGCGCCCCGAGGCGCCTGCGCCCACGCCCCCGCCACCCGTCGCGGTCACCCCGCCCGCCAACCCGGTGGTGGAACCGCCCCCGGCGCTGACTCGGACCGAACTGGTGGAGGCGGCCAATCTGGCCGCGAACGCCTTCGCGACCGGCGCGAAGCCCGCGACAGGCACTTCACCCCTGGTGGGGCGGACCTTCCGCCTGGACATCCCCTTTGGCTGCGACGGGCCCCGCACGGGGGCGGACGGCGCCCAGGCGTTCGCGGAATACGACATCGACAAGAGCGCGCTGCGGCTGGTCGCCCGGCCCGTGGACCTGTCGACCCTGCCCCTGGTGAAGGCGCTGCCGGAGGCGTCCAAGATCGAGGCCGTGGAAGGCTTCTGGGCGCCGCGGCCCTGGGCCATGTCGGAGTCCTGCCCGCCCAAACGGAAGACCGAGCTTCCGGCCACCCCGACCCCGCCGGCCGCCCAGACCCTGGCGCTCGTCCAGCTGTTCGACGCGGGAAGTTCGCGCCTGCAACAGCGCGGGGCGCGGCCCTACGAGTACGTGCGCAAGGTCGACAAGGCCGACACCGCCATCCTCTCGCACAGCTATCGGCTGCGGCTGGAGGGCCGCCTGGTGGGGTTCCAGGACGGCCGCGCCAGCCACTGCTGGAGCGAGTCGCCCGACCATCGGCCAATCTGCCTCTACGCCGTGACCTATGACCGGGTCGCCTTCCTCGACGGGGACACCGGCGAAACCCTCAGCGAGTGGCGCGACTAGGCCGCAGGCCAGGCCGCCAACGAAAGCGCCGCGATGTCCGATGTCCTCGCCTGCATCGACAGGTCCGTCTATTCCAACAGCGTGTGCGATCACGCGGCCTGTTCGCCGGCCGCCTGGACGCCACGGTCCGAGCGGTTCACGTCGATGACGACCGCGCGGCCCACGCCCCGCCAAGGGCCAAGGCGCGACTGGACCACGCCCTCGACCGGTTGCACGGCGAAGGCGCTCTGGACGCCACCGCCGCCGAGGTGCGCGGCGAGTTCGCCAGCTATGTGGCGGCCCAGGACGCTGACCTGATCGTGATGGGCAAGCGCGGCGAACACAGCCACGACGAGCGCGCGACCCTCGGATCAAGCGTGGAGACGGTGATCCGCGCCACCGCCAGGCCGGTCTGCCTGACCTCCAAGATCTTCCTGCCCATCGCCCGCGCCCTGGTGCTGCTGGACGCCGATATGAGCCATCGCCGGTCGGTGGAGTTCCTCGCCGCCCATCCCGGTCTCTCAGACCTGGACATCGACCTGGCGGTCATCCAGCCGCCCGGCCAGGACGCCTCGGAAAAGCTGCGCTGGGCGCGGGCCAGCCTGCCGTCGGAGGACGCCGAGGCCTTCATTCTCGAGGCCGTGGGCCTCGACGAGGCGACCGCCCAATATATCGAGCGCGCCGCCGTCGACCTGGTGATCGTCTCGCGAGCCGTGCTGCTGCACGACGTCCAGGCCCAGCTTCAACAGATCGAGGCCCGCGGGGTCTGGGGTATCCGCACCCCGGTCCTCGTCTGCTGACGGCTACTTATAGGCGAAGGCCTTGTCGTCGAGGTCGATGGCGGGGAACTGCTCTTTTTCGGTGAGGTAGTCCTGGCTGTGGCGCCATTCGGCCTTGTCGCCGCTCTTGGGCAGCAGGTGCATGCCGCGCATCAGGTAGCCGGGGTTGAAGTTCTCCGGGTCGATCCAGGGCAGCAGCGGCATGTCCTTGTCTTCCGGACGCAGGGCGACCTCGACCTTCTTGGCGGCCTTCTTGTCCATGTGATCGAGCAGGCGCAGGACGAACTCGGCCACCATGTCGGACCGCAGGGTCCAGGAGGCGCGGAAATAGCCGAACACCCAGACCATGTTGGGAACGCCGGTGAACATCATGCCGCGATAGGTGACGGTGTCGGCGAAGTTCAGCTGCTTGCCGTCGATGGTGAAGTCGATGTCGCCCAGCACGCAGAGCTCGAAGCCGGTGGCGGTGACGATGATGTCGGCCTCCAGCTCCTGGCCCGACTTCAGCAGGATGCCCTTTTCCGTGAAGCGGTCGATCTCGTCGGTGACCACCGAGGCCTTGCCCGAGGCGATGCCGCGGAACAGGTCGCCGTCCGGGATGAAGGCGATGCGCTGGCGCCAGGGGCGGTAGCGGGGGGTGAAGTGCTTGGCCACGTCGAAGTCCTCGCCGAGGAAGGCGCGCACGCCCCCCAGCAGCTCGGCGGTGACCGCCTCGGTATCCTCCACCGCGCGGCGGGCGAAGGCGTCGCCGTCATGGACGATCTTGCGACGGACGATCTCGTGGATCCACTTCTCGTCGATCTTCAGTTCGCGCAGGGTGTCGGCCAGCTCGTTGGCGTTGCGGCCGGGGATGAAATAGGTGGGCGAGCGCTGCAGCAGGGTGACGTGCTCGCAGTCGCCGGCGATGGCCGGGACCAGGGTCGCCGCCGTGGCGCCCGATCCGATGACCAGGACCTTCTTGCCCTTGTAGTCGAGGTCGGCCGGCCAGGTCTGGGGATGGACGATCTTGCCCTTGTAGTCGGTCATCCCCTCCCACTCGGGGGTGTAGCCCTTGGCGTGTCGGAAATAGCCCTGGCACATCCACAGGAAGTTGGTGGTGAAGCGCAGGCGCTCGCCGGTGTCGGTGCGCTCGGCCTCCAGGGTCCAGAGGTTGTCCTGGCTGGACCAGACGGCGCTCACGATGCGGTGCTTGTAGCGGATGTGGCGGTCCAGATCGTTCTCTTCGATCACCTCGCCCATGTAGCGCAGGATCTCGTCGGCCGTGGCGATGGGGGCGCCGACCCAGGGCTTGAAGTGGTAGCCGAAGGTGTAGAGGTCGCTGTCGGAGCGGATGCCGGGATAGGTGTGGGTGGTCCAGGTGCCGCCGAACTTGTCCTGGTTGTCCAGCACCACGAAGCTGGTTCCCGGCCGCTCCTTGGCCAGGTGATAGGCGCCGCCGACCCCGGAGATGCCGGCGCCGACGATCAGGACGTCGAAATGCTCGGTCTTCTGGGCGGTGCGCGTCAGGGTGGCGGCTTCGGACATGTCTCTGATCCCATGGCGCCGGGGCGCGGTTTCCTCATCGCCAAGGTTCAGGTCCGCGAACGGACCGGCCTTGATCAAGATCAAGATAACTTATCACCGATCACAAATGAAAGCCCGATCCGGCGCGCGCCGGAATACATCGAGCATCTCTATGATGTGGATAGATTTATTCGATTAGGTCTATGCCGCAATTCGCCCATAGTGGCCGGTGAGCAAGGCTGGGCCTCGACGCCCGGACACCCTTCGACTCATAGGGAGATGACCAGATGACCCTCGCCACCAGCAAGACTCTGCAGAACCTCAAGGACGCCTTCGCCGGCGAAAGCCAGGCCAACCGCCGCTATCTCTACTTCGCCCAGAAGGCCGACATCGAAGGCTATAACGACGTGGCCGCGGTGTTCCGCTCCACCGCCGAGGGCGAGACCGGCCACGCCCACGGGCACCTTGAGTTCATGGAGGGGGTTGGAGATCCGGCCACCGGCCTGCCGATCGGCGGCACCGAGCTGAACCTCAAGGCCTCCATCGCCGGCGAGACCCACGAATATACCGACATGTATCCGGGCATGGCGCGCACCGCCCGCGACGAAGGCTTCGACGAGATCGCCGACTGGTTCGAGACCCTGGCCAAGGCCGAGAAGTCCCACGCCGGTCGCTTCCAGCGGGCGCTTGAGACGCTGGGTTAGGGCGCAGTTCCTTCTCCCCTTGCGGGAGAAGGTGGCCCTGCAGAGCCGGGTCGGATGAGGGGTCGCGCAGACCTCTCCAGCTAGCGTATCGAAAGCTCAGGCGGATGGGGAAGCGCGACCCCTCATCCGTCGGGCCTTCGCCCGACACCTTCTCCCGCAAGGGGAGAAGGACTCCGATATTGGAGGTCCCTGGTGGACGAGAGCCCGAAAACCACCGCGCGGGAGGGCAGCCTCGATGCGCCGTTCCGCCATCCCATCGCCTGGCGCGACGAGGCCTATTACGACCTGGCCGCCGTCGAGAAGGAAATGGAGCGGCAGTTCGACGTCTGTCACACCTGCCGGCGCTGCTTCAACCTGTGCGACAGCTTCCCGCGGCTGTTCGACATGATCGACGAGGCGCCCACGGGCGAGCTCGATAGCGTGCCCAAGGCGGAATACGCCAAGGTCGATGAGGCCTGCACGCTGTGCGACATGTGCTTCCTGACCAAGTGCCCCTATGTGCCGCCGCACGAATTCGACATCGATATCCCGCACCTGATCCTGCGCTATCGGGCGGCCAAGCGGCGGGCCGGGCAGACCGACTTCATCCGCGACCAGCTGGGCCACACCGACCGCAACGGCAAGTTGGCCAAGCCGGTGGCCGGCCTGGCCAACTGGGCCACGGCGCGCAAGAACACCCCGCTGCGCAAGCTGCTGGACGCCATCGCGCAGATCGACGCCGAGGCCGAGCTGCCGAAATATCACGCCAAGACCGCCACCGACCTCCTGAACGCGCCCGTGCCGGCCAACCCGCAAGGGCCCGCCTTCGGCCTGCGCAAGGCGGTGATCTACGCCACCTGTTTCGTGGACTACAACCAGCCCGACACCGCCGTGGCGGCGGCGCGCGTCCTGGCGCTGCAGGGCGTCGAGACGGTGGCGATCTACCCGGAGTGCTGCGGCATGCCGCAGCTGGAGGCCGGCGACCTGAAGGACGTGGCCGGCCGCGCCGAGCGCATCGCGCGGGCCTTCGCGCCCTGGATCGCCCAGGGCTATGACGTGGTAGCGCTGACCGCCTCCTGCGGCCTGATGATGAAGTTCGAATGGCCGCTGATGCACCCCGGAAACCACGAGGTCGGACGGCTGGCGGCGGCGACGCGGGACATCAGCGAATACGTCCTCGACATCGCCCGCACCGAGGGCCTGACGCCGGGCCTCAGCACCGTCGAGGGCGGGGTGACGGTGCACCACGCCTGCCACGCCCGGGCCCAGAATATGGGCCAGAAGTCGGCCGACCTGCTGCGGCTGATCCCCGGCACCAAGGTCGATGTGGTGGAGCGCTGCTCGGGCCATGGCGGCACCTTCGGGATCATGAAGCAAACCCGGCCCGCCGCCCTGAAGGTGGGCAAGCCCACAACCCGGCAGGTGGCGCAGAAGGCCAATGCTGAGCTCTGTTCCGACTGCCCCCTGGCCTGCAAGCACATCGGCCAGATGCTGATCGCCGAGACCGGCGACGCCGCCCAGCCGCGCCAGTCCCACCCCATCGAGATCTTCGCCCGCGCCTACGGCCTCCAGGAATAACCCATGCCCCTCAGCCAGCGCCAGATCACCAAGGCCGACCTGCTCCCCGACGCCGAGTTCGCCAAGGTCCGCGCCGAGCGCCGCAAGGCCCTGCTGCCCACCAAGCGCCTGCGCCGCATCGACCTGGGGCCGATCTGCTCGTTCTATTTCGAGAGCTTCGAGACGATGCTGTTCCAGGTCCAGGAGATGCTGCTGATCGAGAAGGGCGGCGACGCCCAGCTGGCCGACGAGCTGGCGGCCTACAATCCGCTGATCCCGCAGGGGCGCGAACTGGTGGCCACGGTGATGTTCGAGATCGAGGACGAGGTGCGCCGCGCCGCGACGCTCGCCCGCCTGGGCGGGGTGGAGGACCACTTCTTTGTCCAGGTCGGCGAGGACCGGGTGATGGGCGTCCCCGAGGGCGACGTGGAACGGACGCGGGAGGACGGAAAGACCTCCTCCGTGCATTTCCTGCGGTTTGGCCTGAAGCCCGAGCACCTGGCGGTATTCCGCGACCCCGCGGTGACCGTGGCCATCGGCTGCGCCCACGAGGGCTACGGTCACCTGGCCCTGCTCAGCCCGGCGACGCGGGCGGAGCTGGCGCGGGACTTTTCTAGCTGAGCAGCAACAAGGCCAGCACCCAGGCCAGCACCACCGCGGTCTCGGCGACGATCAGCAGCACCGGCTTCCAGCCGACATAGGCCAGCTCGCCCAGGGAGGTCTTGGCGCCCAGGGCGGCGATGGCGGTGACCAGGCACCAGCGCGAGGCTTCGCTGGTCTGCTCCATGACGCCGGCCGCCACCACGCCGGAGGAATTGACCGCCACCAGGGCCGCAAAGCCCAGCAGGAACATCGGCACCAGCGGCGGCCGCTTGCCCGAGGGGCCGGCGACCATCCTGGAGCGGAACATCAGGGCGACGATCACGATGGTGGGCAGCAGCAGGGCGACGCGGAACAGCTTGACGATGGTGGCGGTGTCGCCGGTCTCCTTCGACACGCCGTAGCCCGCGCCCACCACCTGGGCCACGTCGTGGATGGTGGCGCCCAGGAAGACCCCGGTCTGGGTGTGGGTCAGGCCCAGCGCCGCGGCGATCAGCGGGTAGAGCACCATGGCGATGGTCGACAGGGTGGTGACCCCCACCACGGTCAGGGTGGTGTCCCGCTCGCGGGTCGGCGAGGGCGGCAGGACCGACGATAGGGCCAGGGCCGCCGAGGCGCCGCAGATGGCCACGGCGCCGCCGGTGAGGATGCCGAAGTCGGGCTTCAGCTTGAAGGCCCGCGACAGGCCCCAGCCGGCCAGGATGGTGACGATCACACCTCCGGCGGCGATCACCAGCACCTGGCCGCCGAGGGAGTTGATCTGATCGAGGGTGATCCGGGCCCCCAGCAGGGCCACGCCCAGGCGCAGGACCGTGCGGCCCATGAAGTCGATGCCGGGCCGGCAGCGGGGGTCCTGGCCCACGAAGTTCACCGCCATGCCCAGCAGCAGGGCAAACAGCATGACCGGCGCGCCGTAGTGGTCGGAGAGCCAGGAGGCGGCCAGCGCCACCACCACGGCGATCAGGCCGCCGGGCAGGATCGCCTGGGCGGCGCGGTAGAGGCGCAGATAGCCCGGCGTGCCGGCCGGCGCGGAGCTGAGGACCGGCACCCCCTCCAGGGAGTCGAAGGAGGCGAAGGCGAACTCGTGCTGTTCGGGCTCCTTCGGGGTCGGGGTCACGGCAGCAGGGGCCCGTGGTTCAGCCGGGGCAGGACGTGGCGGGCGAAGAGATCAGCCTCGGCGGCGTGCGGATAGCCAGAGAGGATGAAGGCGTCGATGCCCATGGCCTGGTAGGCCTGCAGCTTGGCCAGCACCTGGTCCGGATCGCCGACAATGGCCGCGCCGCAGCCCGAGCGGGCGCGGCCGATGCCGGTCCACAGGTTGGCCTCGGCATAGCCGTCGTCCGAGGCGCCCTCGCGCAGTTCGGCCTGGCGCCGCACCCCCACCGACTGGCTGTCCAGGGACTTGGCGCGGATGGCGTCGCCGGCCGGCGCATCGAGGTGCGACAGCAGGCGGTCGGCCGCGGCGCGGGCCTCAGACTCTGTCTCGCGGACCACCACGTGGACGCGGTAGCCGAACTTCAGCTTGCGGCCGTGTTTGGTGGCGCGGGCCGTCATGTCGGCGAGGATCTCCTTCACCGCCTCCTGCTTGTCGGGCCACATCAGATAGACGTCGCAGCCCTTGGCGGCCGCCTCGCGGGCGTCCTCCGAGAGGCCGCCGAAATAGAACTGCGGCGACTGGCCCGACACCGTGCGGATGCGCGGCGGCTCCACCTTGAGCTTGTAGAACTCGCCGTCGAAATCGAGCGCCTCGCCGTTCAGCAGGGTGCGCAGGATGTGCATGGTCTCGACCGTGCGCTGGTAGCGCGGGGCGCTGGGCAGGGTCTCGCCGGGCATGTCGCTGGAGATGATGTTGACGGTCAGCCGGCCATTCAGCATCTGGTCGATGGTGGCCAGCTGGCGGGCCAGCTGCGGCGGCCACATCTCGCCGCAGCGGATGGCGGCCAGCAGGCGCATGCGCTGCAGCATCGGCGCGATGCCGGCGGCGAAGGCCAGGGTGTCGATCCCCAGGCCATAGCCCGACGGCAGCAGGATATTGTCGAAGCCGCCCTTCTCCGCCGTCAGGGCGATGTTGCGGCAATGCTCCCAGCTCGAGGCCAGGCGCGGGTCGGGCACGCCCAGGAACTCATAGTCGTCGTCACACAGCGCCGAGAACCAGGAAACTTCGCAGGGGGCTTGGGTCACGGCAGGGGAACTCCACGGGCGGCGGTGAGGACGGCGTACCATTCCGGCCGGGTCAGCTCGACATCGAGGGCCCGGGTGGCCTCGCCGATGCGCGCGGGCTGCTGCGAGCCGATGATCGGGATCGGTTTCGACGGGTGGGCCAGCAGCCAGGCATAGGCCGCGATGGTGCGCGAGACGCCGTGGGCGGCGGCGACCTTGTCCAGCTCGGCGCGGACCGCCAGCACCCGTTCGTCCGTTGACGGACCATCGGCCAGACGGCCTTGCGCCAGGGGCGACCAGGCCATGACGCCCATACCGGTCTCCAGGGCCTGATCCAGGGTCCCGTCATAGAGCGGGCCGACCACCAGGGGCGAGAACTCGATCTGCACGCAGGCGATGGGGAAGGCCAGGTGCGCCTGCAGGGCGGAAACCTGGGCGGCCGTGTGGTTGGAGAGCCCCACCTCGCCGATCTTGCCGGCGAGACGCAGGCGGGTCAGCACCTGGGCCACCTGGGCCGGGTGGGCCAGGTGGTCGGGGCGATGGATCTGGTAGAGGTCGATCCTGTCGACCGCCATGCGCGACAGCGAGGCCTCGACGGCGCTCTCCAGATAGCCGGCGCTGGAGTCATAGGGCGTGCCCATGACGATGCCACCCTTGCTGGCCAGCACGATCTGCTCGCGGAGCTGGGGGGCCTCCTTCAGCACCTGGCCGAACAGAGCCTCGGCGGCGCCGAAGGGCTCGCCATTGTCGGGGCCGTAGATGTCGGCGGTGTCGAGGAAGGTCATCCCCGCGGCGATGGCGGCCTCCACCCGGGCGCGGGCGGCCTTCACGTCCGAGCCCTTGAAGCGCCACATCCCCCAAGCCAGGGGCGACACCGCGAGCGAGCTCTTTCCGAGGGACAATTTGGTCATGGGTTCTGGACGCCGGCCGCAAAATAAAAAATATGATCAATAGCTGCGAAGCGCACCAATGATCGGCGGCGGGCGGAACTGCAAGTTCCTCCTGCGCCGAAATTCAAATATTTCGGCGACGCCGCCCGGGGGATAGCGACCATGCCTTTTTCGAAACGCAGCGCCTGAGATGGCCGCCGCATCCAACCTGCGCTGGGTGGTTCTGGGCCTGGTGTTCTTCGCCAGCGCGATCAACTACGCCGACCGCCAGATCATCGCCCTGCTGAAGCCGGTCCTCGAACAGGACCTCGGCTGGACCAACAGCGACTATGCCGGGATCATCGAGAAGTTCCAGCTGGCCACGGCCTGCTCGCTGATGCTGGCGGGCTGGTTCGTCGACCGGGTCGGCGTCCGCAAGGGCTACGCCTGGGGGGTCGGGGTGTGGAGCCTGGCGGCCATGGCCCACGGCGTGGCTTACACCATCGGCCACTTCACCGGCGCGCGGGTGGTGCTGGCGGTGGCCGAGACGGTCAATACGCCGGCCGCCATCAAGACCACCACGGCCTGGTTCCCGGCCAAGGAACGGTCCCTGGCCATGGGCATCGTCAACGCCGCGCCGAACCTGGGGGCGATCTTCGTGCCCCTTCTGGTGCCGGCCCTCGCCCTGGCCCTGGGTTGGCGGGCGGCCTTCCTGATCACCGGCGGCATCGGCTTCGTCTGGCTGGCGGCCTGGATGGTGATGGGCAAGCGCAGCGACGCGGTGGAGGAGGCCGGCCAGGTGGACGTCGCCGCCGTCGAGGGCGCGCGCACCCCCTGGCTGTCCTTGCTCGGCGACCGCCGCACCTGGGCGGTGGCGGGCGCCAAGTTCCTCACCGACATGGGCTGGTGGTTCCTGCTGTTCTGGGGGCCGGACTTCTTCCACCGTCAGTTCGGCCTGGGCCTGGGAGAACTCGGCCCGCCGCTGGCCCTGGTCTACGGCCTGGCAGCCTGCGGCTCCTTCGCGGGCGGCTATATCGCCAGCCGGCTGCTGGCCGCCGGGGTGAATGTGAACCTGGCCCGCAAGGGGGTGATGCTGGGCGGGGCGCTGCTGGTGCTGCCGATCCCGCTGGCGCTCGGCGCCCAGAGCTACTGGATCGCGGCGCTTGTCCTGGGCATCGCGCTGGCCGGCCACCAGGCCTTCTCCACCAACATCTTCGCCTTCACCGCCGACGTCTTCCCGGCCAAGGTGATCGGGGCGGTGATCGGCATCGGGGCGACGGCGGGCACGCTGGGAGGCCTGGGCATCCAGACCTTCACCGGCTGGACCCTGGACAATGGCGGCGGCTACCTGCCGATGTTCGCCATCGTCGCGGCCGCCTACCTGCTGGCCCTGCTGTGGATCCACCTCTGGGTGCCGAGGATCGTCGCGGCGGAGTAGGACTTAGCCCAGCTTGAACACCGTCGTGGTCTTCAGGACCACGCCGGGGCGCAGCAGGGTGGGCAGGAAGTGGGGGTGGTTGGGGGCGTCCGGCGCGTGCTGGGTCTCCAGGGCCACGCCACCCCAGCCGGTATAGGCCGTCAGGCAGGGCTCGGTGGTGTCGATCTGCAGGGACCGGCCCGAGCCTTGGTGGGTCAGGCAGGCGGCCGGCGCCAGGACGCCGCGCTTCTTGTCGGCGAGCACGAAGGTGTGGTCGAGGTCGACCGTCAGCGGGCGGGGCTGGCGGTAGTCCAGCTCGCTCCCGGCGACCGCCATGATCTCACCGGTGGGGACCAGGGCCTCGTCGGTGACCAGAACCCCCTCGGCCAGGATCTGCAGCTCGTGGTCGCGGACGTGCCGCGAGTTCAGCCCGCCCAGGTTCCAGTAGGTGTGGTTGGTGAGGTTCACCACCGTCGGCGCGGTGGTGGTGGCCGAGATCTCCAGCCGCAGCTCATTGCCCCGGGTCAGCTCGTAGACCGCCTGGACCGCAAGCTCGCCGGGGAAGCCCATGTCGCCGTCCGGGCTGACATGGGTCAGGGTGAGCTTGGCGCCGACCCGGGTCTCCTGGGCCTTGGCGGCCCAGACCGTCTTGTCGAGGCCGACGCGGCCGCCGTGCAGACAGTTTCCGCCCTCATTGCGGTCGAGGTCGTAGTCACAGCCGTCGATGGAGAACTGGCCGCGGGCGATGCGCCCGGCATAGCGCCCCACCAGGCAGCCGAAATAGCGGGGGCTCTCCAGGTAGCGTTCCAGGTGGTCATAGCCGAGGACGATGTCGTCGAGCTCGCCGTCACGGTCGGGGCTGCGGATCGACTGGATGGCGCCGCCATAGGTGAGGATGCGCACCGAGACGCCATGGACGTTGTTGAGCGTATAGGCGTCCACCATCCGGCCATCGGGCAGATGGCTGAGCGGCTTCATGGTGATGGGGGCGTTCATGTCAGGTCCCGCAGACGCGCCGCGGCCTCCTCGGGCGTCAGGTCGCGTTGGGGCATGGCCAGCATCTCGTAGCCGACCATGAACTTGCGCACCGAGGCCGAGCGCAGGAGGGGCGGATAGAAATGGGCGTGCAGGGTCAGGTGCGGGTGGTCACCCCCGTCGGCGGGCCGCTGGTGGAAGCCCATGGTGTAGGGGAAGGCGACGTCGAACAGCCGGTCATAGGCCTTGGTCAGGCGCGAGAGGATGTCGGCCAGACCGGCGCGCTCGGCCGGGGTCAGGTCGTCCAAACCGGTGACCGGCCGGCGCGGCAGGACCATGGCCTCGAAGGGCCAGGCGGCCCAGAAGGGGACCAGGGCCACGAAGGCGTCATTGGCGCAGATGATCCGCTCACCGGCCGCCAGTTCGCGCGCCAGGTAGGCCGACAGCAGGGTCTCGCCGTGGGTCTCGAGCCAGACACGCTGCTGCTGGGCCTCGCGGACCTGCTCGTTGGGGACGTGCTGCTGGGCCCAGACCTGGCCGTGGGGGTGAGGGTTGCTGGCCCCCATCATCTCGCCCCGGTTTTCGAAGATGGTGACCGCGCCGATGTCCGGGCGGGCGGCGAGCTCGGTGAACTGGGCGGTCCAGGTCTCGACCACCGCCTCGATCTCGCGCGGGCTCATGCCCGCCATGGTAAGGCTGTGGTCGGGGCTGTAGCAGATCACCCGGCAGAGCCCGGCCTCGGGCTCACGCACCAGCAGGGGGTCGTCGGACACGCCCTCGGAAAGGCCGGGCAACAGGGCCGGATAGTCGTTGTCGAAGACGTAGACCCCCTCGTAATTCGGGTTGCGGACCCCGCCCGCCCGCATCACCCCGGCGCAGAGATAGCAGGCCGGGTCGTGGGCCACCCGCTCGCGGGGCGCGGCCTCGCTGGCCGCCCCCTGCCAGGGCCGGCTGACCCGCTGCGGCGAGACCAGCACCCAGTCGCCGGTCAGCAGGTTGAGGCGCCTCTCGGGCCGGCTCACGCGAAGACCTCGGACGCGCCGGCCACCGCGCGGCAGACGAAGGCCTCCGGGGTTTCACCGATCACGGCGCCGTAGGCCCCGGCGATGGCGGCCTGGACGTCGCCGGCCGCCGCGCTGTCCACCAGGGCGATGACGCAGCCGCCGAAGCCGCCGCCCATCAGCCGGGCGCCATGCACGCCCGGCGTCGCCTGGGCGATGGCGGCCAGCTGATCGATTACCGGCAGGCTGACCTCCATGTCGTCGCGCAGGGAGGCGTGGGACTGGTTCATCAGCGCACCCAGGGCCGCGAGGTCGCCGGCGGCCATGGCGGTTTCGGCCCGGCCCACCCGGGCGTTCTCGGACACCACGTGGCGGCAGCGTTTGGCGGCATCACCGCTGAGCTTTCGCAGGGCGGCAGGCAGGTCGGCCTCGGCCAAATCGCGAAGGGTCGGGACGCCGAGGGTGCGGGCGGCAGCCTCGCAGTCCTCGCGCCGCTGGCGGTACTCGCCGCCCACCAGCCGGTGGCTGACCATGGAGTTGACCAACAGGAAACTCGCGTCGTCCGGCAGGGGAGCGGGCGTGGCCTGCAGGCTGCGGCAGTCCAGCATCAGGGCCCCGTTCTCGATCCCGTTGGCCGAGGCGTAACTGTCCATGATCCCGCAGGGCATGCCCACGAAGCGGTTCTCCGAAGCCCGGGTCCAGCAGGCCACCTGGACGCCATCGGCCTCTAGGCCGGAGAGCGCCAGCAGGGCGCGGGTCACCGCCACCTGCAGGGCCGCCGAGGAACTGACGCCGGCCCCGACCGGCACGTCCGAGGCGATCAGCAGGTCGGCGCCCACGACGGCCAGGCCCGCCTCCAGCAGGGTCTTGGCGGGTCCGGCCACATAGTCGGCCCAGTCTCCGCGCGGGGCCAGGGCCGAGAGGTCGGCCTCCATCTCCTCGCCGAAGGTCTGGGAGACCGCGCGCAGCCGCGCCAGGCCGTTGGGGGCCGCAGCCACCAGGCACCAGCGGTCGATGGCGGCCGGCAGGACGAATCCCTCGGAATAGTCGGTGTGCTCGCCGATGATGTTGATACGACCCGGCGCGCGGAACAGGCGCGGCTGCGCGCCGAAGCGCGCGCGGAAGTCGGCGGCCAGGGTCGCAGGGTTCACGGTGCGATCCGCGTCAGGCGAAAGACCGCGATCTCGCCGGCCCGCATCACCGGCAGGGGGAGGCCCGTCCCGGCCAGCATCGCGCCGCTGGCGACCAGGGTGTCGCCCTTCACCAGGGGAATGCGCCGCTTCATCACCGCGAAGGGCCGTTCGGGCGGGTTGAGCATGGTGATCTCATAGTCCGCCTCGGGCTCCAGGCCCACCATGCGCAGAGGCGCCAGGGCCGCGGCCTTCGAGGTTTCCACCTGGGCGGCGGAGACCAGCACGCTGGCCGCCCCCACATTGGCGAAGGCCAGGCAGTCGGGATGTTCCAGGCGCAGGGTGCGGCCGGCATGCAGGTCGGCGCGCAGGGTCTTGTGCAGGGCGATGGCGGCGGCCAGTTGCGCTCGCTCCTCGGGGGTGAAGGCCCGCAGGTCGGCCTCGATCCCCATATGCCCGCCAAGCGCGGTCATGGCTCGCAGGTCGAGGCTGGCGGTGCGCGCGGTGGTGTGGCTGGCGGCCGCGCCCACGTGAGACCCCATGACCTCGGGCGGGAAGAAGATCGAGAAGCCGCGCTGGATCGCCTGGCGCTCGATGGGGTCGTTGCAGTCTGACGTCCAGATGCGGTCGGTGCGCCTGAGAATTTCGTAGTCGGCCCGACCGCCGCCCGACGAGCAGCTCTCGATCTCGACGTGCGGGTGGGCGGCGCGCAGGCGGTCCATCAGGGCATAGACCGCCAGGGTCTGGTTGTGGACCGCCGCCCGCCCGCCGCTGAGCGCGTGGGTCAGGTCGCGGTTCATGTCCCACTTCAGATAGCCGATGGCGTTGTCGCGCAGCAGGGCGTCGATCTGGCCGAAGATATTGTCGGCCACCTCGGCCCGAGTCAGGTCCAGCACGTACTGGCCGCGCCCCAGGGGCTGGTCACGGCCGGGATCGCCCAGCACCCAGTCGGGATGGGCCCGCAGCAGGTCGGACTCGGCATTGGCCATCTCCGGCTCGACCCAGAGGCCAAAGTCCATGCCCAGGCCGCGGACGTGATCGATCAGCGGGGTGAGGCCGTCAGGATACTTGGCCGGGTCGACCGTCCAGTCGCCGAGGCCCGAGCGGTCGTCGGGGCGGCCATTGAACCAGCCGTCGTCCAGGACGTAGCGCTCGGCGCCGGCCTGGGCGGCGAGGTCGGCCAGGCCCTTCAGGGTGGCCAGGTCGTGGTCGAAATAGATGGCTTCCCAGCCGTTGTAGTGCACCTTCCGGGTCTTGCCCCGGAGCCGGCCGCCGAGGATGACGTCGCGGACGAAGGGGTGCAGCCGGTCGGAGAGACCGTTCAGCCCGGTCGCCGAGCGGGCCATGTAGAGGGCCGGGGTCTCGTAGCTTTCCCCCTGCCCCAGGATCACCTCGCCGGGGTGCAGCAGTTCGCCGGCCTGGAGCTGGATGCGGCCGTCCCGCAGGCGCTCGGCGAAGATGCGGTGGTCGCCGCTCCAGGCCAGGTGCAGGGCGAAGGCTTCGCCGCGGGTCTCGCTGAAGCCGGTCTCGCCCACCACCGCGAAGGGCGGGGCGTAGTGGGAGGTGCGGCCGGTGCGGTTTTCCTTAGCGATCAGGCCGGTGGAGATCGTCTGGCGGACCGGCGCGAATTCGCGGGTCCAGCGGCCGTCGAACAGCAGCAGGTCGTTGTGGGGACTGTCGAAGGCGCCGGCCGCCAGCCAGTCCACGGTCAGGGGCTCCGTGCCCAGATTGCGCAGCTTGGCCCGGCTGGTGAGCACGCCGGTGGCGGCCTCCAGGGTGAGGGTCAGGGTCAGCTCGACGCCGGCGGCTGCGTCCCCCAGCACCAGGGTCGCGGCGCCCGGAGCGAGGTCGACGTCGCGCAAGGTCATCTGGCTGACCAGCTCGGCGCCATTGCGGTGGGCCAACAGGGCGGGATGGCCGGTGAACCCCTGCCCGGCTTCCGGCAGCCAGGTCAGCCGCTCGCCGCCGTCCAGCATGCCGTGCGGGATGGCGCGGATCGACAGCCGCGCCAGGGCCGGGAGCGGGTCGGCGGGACCGAGGTCCGGGCCCCAATAGACCAACCGCGGGGCGCCCGCCTCCGTGGTCAGGAACACCAGGCTCTCGCCCCCGCCATCCAGCCGGAATCCCTGAGCCATCAGACGGCCGCCTTGGGGGTCATGACCAGCCACGGGGTGGGCCGGATGCGCCACTCCCAGACCGCGATCAGGTGGTCCAGGTGCCCCTGGGCGGCCAGCCAGTCTGGCAGGGGCACGCTCTTGCCCTGCGGGTTCAGACGCTGGATGTCGTGGGTTGCGGCAAAGCGCTCCCGCAGCCGTTCCAGCACGCCTGGCCGATAGACGTCGTGGGTCTCGACGATCAGGCTCATCTTCGCCAGGGCCGGGGAGAGATCCGGGCGCAGCAGGTCGTCCTCGGCGCCCTCGACGTCCATCATCACCAGGCACTTGCGGTCGGCGAATTCCTCGAAGCCCTCGGGGGTGAAGGTCTCGCGGACCACCACCCGGTCGGCGACGCCGTTCTTGGCGGCCAGCTCGGCGCAGGCCCGCCGGGCCTTCTCCACGATGTCGTAGGCGTAGACGGTGACCCGCGGCATCAGCCGGGCCAGGCCCACGGCGTAGTAGCCCTCGGCGCAGCCGACATCGACGATGCAGTCCAGGTCCTCGCCGGCGAACCGGGCGATGGCCGGGTGCAGTTCGGATTCGTAGGAGCCCAGCAGGCGGGGGGCGAGCGCCCCCTCGGTGGCCTCGCCGACATAGTCCATGCCGGCGAAGGGGCCGCTGAGGATCTTGGCGCCCTCCCGGCGCAGCAGGGCGTCGGCGATCAGCCGCGATCGCCAGATGGCCAGGACCCGCAGGAGCGTGCCGAGTTCGGGCTCGCTGGCCAGGGGCGGATCGCGGGCCACCCTCGCCTTGATCCAGGCCGCCACGGTTTCGAAGTTGTTCATCACCCGACCATAGCCGGGCGCGCCGGGCGCAGGCCAGACGCTCAATGCACGCTCAGGGGCGCCGGCTGGCCTTGGGCGGCCAACCCGTCCTCCAGACAGAGCCGCGGCGGGGGCGCTGCCCCGCCGCAAACCCTTATCGCATCAGAACTTGGCGCGCACGCCCACCGTGGCGGTGCGCCCCTGAGTCCCGTAGTTCCGGGCCGTTTCGTAGCTGTCGTCGAAGACGTTATCGACCCGGCCATAGACCTCGAAGGTCTCGTTCACCGGGTAGGCCGCCCGCAGGTCCAGCAGGGTGAAGCTCTGCAGGGTGTAGCTGCCCGCGGCATTGTCGAAGCTGGCCCCGACATACCGAATGGCGGCCGTCGTGGAGAGACCAACCGGCCATTCGTAGGTGGCCGCCAGGTTGGCCTGGTGCTCGGGCCGGCGGGCCAGCTGTTTGCCCTGATTGGCGCCCGCCGAGCGGTTCTCGGTATGGGTCCAGGTGTAGTTGGCGTCGAGGCTGAAGGGGCCCTGTTCGACCGCCGCCACCAGCTCAACCCCATGCGCAGCGGTCTTTGCGGTATTGGCGTAGTAGCCGAAGCGGGGCGCCCCGCCGGGGTTGCAGATGGCCGTCAGCGAGCCGAAGGCGCAGGAGACGAAGTCGATCTGGTTCTCGGTCTCGCGGGCGAAACCGGTGGCCGACACCACGAGCCAACCCTCGCCCACCGTGTGCTCGATCCCGACGTCCCAGGCGTCGGCCTGCTCGGCGGCCAGGCCCAGGTTCCCGTACTCGCTGTAGAGCTGATAGAGGGTCGGGGCCTTGAATCCTTGGCCGAAACTGGCGCGGAGCACCGTGCCCTGCCCCACCGACCAGGCGGCCGCCAGCTGTCCCAGGCTGTGGTCGCCGAAGGTGTCGTGGCTGTCGCGGCGCAGGCCGACACTGACCGACAGGTGATCGCCGAGGTCCCCACGAACCTGAGCATAGAGGCTGTCGATCCCCACCTTCGCCCGCGCGGTCGGCGGGTTGGGCGCAAAGGCCGAGGGCGCGCGGGTGCGGAAGCTGGCCGCCTCGCTCTCGGCGCCGAAGGTGGCGGTCCAGGTGGGCGCGATCTCAAAGGTCCCCTGGTACTCCCAGCGCCTGTTGCGGCCGGTGGAGTCGAAGGTGACCGGCGTCATCGCCTGGGCCGGGTCATAGTTCAGGGTGTCGGAATTGGTGTAGCCGAAGGCCAGGCGGTTGCGGAACCGGCCGTCCAGCAGCGCGACGTTGAGGCCGGCGTAAGCCACCAGCTCCTCCATCTCGCCATACTGGGCGGTGTCGGCGAAGGCGTAGAGCGGGGCCGGGAAGCCGTCGAAGTCGTTGCGGCTCTGGGTATAGACCGCCCGCAGGTCGAGCGAGAGCGCCTCGCTGGCGATCACCCGGGCCCGGCCGCTGAGCGCGGTGACCCGGTGGCCGTCATCCTCGGCCCCGCCGGCCACGGCCGACACCCCGTCGGTCTGGTCGTGGCTGGCCGACAGCCGCCAGACCAGGTGGTCGCTGATCCCGCCGGCCGCGCCGCGCACATAGGAACTGTTCTGCGTGCCCACCTCGGCCTGCAGCCCGCCCTCCAGGGCCCGGGTCGGCTCGGCGGTGACGATGTTGATCACCCCGCCGATCGCCTGGCTGCCCCACAGGGTCGACTGGGCGCCGCGCAGGATCTCGAGGCGCGCCACGTCGCCGGTCAGCAGGTTGGCGAAGTTGTAGCCGCCGCCCGGCGCCGAGGGGTCGTTGATCTTCACCCCGTCCACCACGGCCACGGTCTGGTCGCCCTCCGCCCCGCGGATGCGCAGGGTGGTGATGCCGCCCGGCCCGCCGTTGCGGGAATAGGCCACGCCCACGGTGCGCGAGACCAGGTCGGAGACCAGCACCTGCTGGCTGGCCGCGATGACGGCCGCGTTCAGCACGGTCACCGACTGGCCGACCTTGGCCGGGTCCTGCGGCCCGCGGGCGGCGGTGACGATCAGCTCGCTGACCGGATTGGCGGCCTCGGCCCCGGCGGCGTCGGGGGTGGGAGCCTTGTCGCCGGCCAGGGCCGAGGTCGAGGTGAGAACAGCCACGGCGAACGCGGCGGCGGCGGTGGTCGAGTAGAGATAGGTCTTCACGGGTCTTGCCCCTTCATCTGACGACGAGCCGCCACCAGGCGACAGACGTCACGACCCCGGGGTGGGGATCAGGGCGCACGATCGCCGGGCCACGGCCCAACAAACGTCGCCTCTCGGGACTAATCCCCGTTCGCTCGGCGCACCCCGGCCGGTCGAAGGACGACTGCGTCAGGCAGGTCTCCTGGCTCACGGGTCAACGCCCATTGCGCGCCGCCTTCCCAGACCCCGAAGGACCCAGTGGCTGATGGCGCGCGGGCTCGCCGCTTACAGTTGCGGGGGCAGCCCAGGTGTCTCACCTGAGTTCCCTTTTCATCTCCTCGCGGAGAACCTGTCGCAGGGGGGGGTTTAGGGCGAAGGTGGGGTGGGGGTCAATGTGGGGGGGAGCCCTAACGTTCCCGCCAGCTTAGCCAAACTTTCAATTGACGTCGTCTCGCGGAATAGAGCCATGTTCCAGCGCTTAAGGTGGACCGAGCAGCGTCAATCTTGTCGTAGGCTATGCGGGCGCGCTCTGCCCAGTTGTCGGGCATGGGATCCCGTGGCCGTCTGAGCCCCCATGCCCACCCTCGCCACCTGCCACTGCGCCGCCGTCCGCCTCACCTGTGAGGCCGCGCCCGTTGAGGTGACCGAGTGCACCTGCTCCATCTGCCGGCGCTATGGGGTGCTGTGGGCCTATTACGAGCCTGCCCAGGTGCGGATCGAGGGTGGGGCGACCGAGGTCTATGAGTGGGATGACCGGTCGATCGGGTTTCATCGCTGCGTCGCCTGCGGCTGCGTCACCCACTAGAGCGCCAACGACCCGGGGGTGAACCGGATGGGGGTGAATGCGCGGCTGATGGACCTGCAGGTTCTGGCCGCGGCGCGGGTGCGGCATCTGGATGGGGCGGTGAGCGAGCGGTATCTGGACTGAGGGGGCGTGGTCGCGGCGAGGCCGGACGGCGGGCGCCCTGCCCTCTGATCCGAGGCGGGGGTCCTCGGGACAAGCCCGAGGATGACGGTTGAGGGGTTGGGCCCCTGGGTCCTCGGGGAATTCGGTGACAGGGCCGGGCCCATCAGGCCCGCCGACCTGCATCCTTCCGCCAAGCGGCGCCGTACCGACGGAGGCGTTGGAGGCGCAAGGCGATGGCGGGTCCGGTTGAGGTGACGGTCTGGTACGACGGCGACTGTCCGTTGTGCCGCAACGAGATCGCGGTGCTGCGCGCCCTGGGCGGCAAGGTCGCCTTCGTCGACCTGTCGATCGGCGAGCCCTGCCCGATCGACCGCGCGGCCATGAAACTGCGGTTCCACGCCCAGGCGCCGGGCGGGCCGCTGCTGTCGGGCGCCGAGGCCTTCGCCGCCATGTGGCGCGCCGTGCCGCCGCTGCGGCCCCTGGGGGAGATGGCGCGGTCGCCGCGGGTGCTGGCGCGGCTGGAGCGTCTCTATCTCGGCTTCCTGAAGATCCGGCCCTGGCTGCAGGCCCTGCTGGGCGGCCCCCGCCGACCCGGCCCCGACGACCGAGGCCGCGACCGGGCGCGCACGTGACGCGGCGCGTCGCGGTGATCGGGGCGGGCCTGGCGGGCCTGGCCTGCGCCACGGTCCTGAGCCGCGCCGGCCATGCGGTCACGGTGCTCGACAAGGGCCGCGGACCGGGCGGGCGGATGTCGGCGCGGCGGGTGGAGACGCCCCTGGGCCAGGTGACCTTTGACCATGGGGCGCAGTATTTCACCGCCCGGGACCCGGGATTTCAGGCCCAGGTGCGGGCCTGGGCCCTGGCCGGGGTCTGCGCGCCCTGGCCCGCGGCCGGCGAGGGGGCGTGGGTGGGGACCCCGGCCATGAACGCGCCGATCCGCGCCCTGGCGCAGCCCCTGGACGTGGTGTGGGGCCGCCGGGTGGAGGCGATGGTCCGGGGCGAGGCGGGCTGGACCCTGATCGCCGACGGGGCGCCGCCGCTGGAGACCGATGTGGTGATCGTGGCTGTGCCCGCCGAGCAGGCCGCGGTGCTGCTGGACGGCCACGACGCGGCGGGGGCGAGCCTGGCCCGGGCGACCCCGGCCCAACCCTGCTGGACGGTGATGGCGGCCTTCGCCGAACCGCTGCCGGTGGCGGCCGACATCCTGCGCAGCCAAGGGACGATCGGCTGGGCCGCGCGCAACAGCGCCAAGCCGGGGCGCGGCGGCCCCGAGGCCTGGGTGATCCAGGCCAGCCCGGACTGGTCGGCGGCCCATCTGGAGCTGCCGGCCGAGGCGGTGGCCGATCGGCTGGCGGGCGCCTTCGCCGAGCTGGCGGGGGTCGACTGGCCCGCGCCCCTGTCGCTCGCCGCCCACCGCTGGCGCTACGCCCGCTCCGGGGCGGCCGGGGCGCAGGCCCTGTGGTCGCCGGAAACCGGCCTGGGGGTTTGCGGCGACTGGCTGGTGGGACCGCGGGTGGAGTGCGCCTGGCTGTCGGGCCTGGCCCTGGCCCGCGCAATCGCGGCCGCGCCCGCGCCGGTCGAGGTGAGGCGGGGAGACCTTGCGATCTGATCCGTAGCGGAGATCATGGGTCCTCGGGACAAGCCGAGACGACGGTGGTGGGGGCGGGGAATGTTGAGTGCCGATCCGGAGGTTGTGCTGGCCCGGCTGCGGGGGTTGGCCCTGGCGCTCGCCGAGACCGACGAGGTGGTGAGCCACGGCATCCCGGCCTTCCGGGTGGCGGGCAAGATGTTCGCCTATTTCCGCCACGACCATCACGGGGACGGCATGACCGTGGTCTGCGTGAAGACCTCCGGCCGCGACGAGGCCGAGATGCTGATCGAGGCCGATCCGGAGCTGTTCAGCAAGCCGGCCTATCTGTGGCCGTCGGGCTGGGTGGGGATGAGCCTCGTCGACTGTGACTGGGACCATGTGGCGGGGCGGCTGGAGACCAGCTGGCGGCTGGCGGCGCCGAAGCGGCTGGTGAAACCCTGATCCTTCTCCCCTTGCGGGAGAAGGTGGCCGGTCGGAGACCGGTCGGATGAGGGGTCACGCTCCCCTCTCCGCGCGCTTCCCACGGCCCCAACCCGATAGACCGGTGCGACCCCTCATCCGTCGGGCCTTCGCCCGACACCTTCTCCCGCAAGGGGAGAAGGACGCTTGGTTGTGTGGAGGATCGTGGGTTAGGCTGATCCCAACGAGATCAAAGGGAGAGCACCATGTTCACCGACATGCGCCAGGGGACCCAGGAACACTGGAAGGTGATCGGCGCGGGGCATCGCGTCCATCAGCAGACCACCGCCCCGATGCAGATCATGGACACCCTGCGCCGACTGGAGCCCATGGAGCTGGGCTTCGCCGCCAACCAGCTGACCCACAGCCTGATGGCCGGGACCCTGGCGCGCCGCGACGGGGCCACCGACGAGGAGGTCGTGGCCGCCCTGTGCCACGACATCGGCAAGGTGTTGTCGATCCCCAACCACGGGCCGATCGCGGCCGAGATGCTGAAGCCCTACGTCAGCGACGACATCTATCACGCCATCTACTGGCACCAGGATTTCCAGGGCGCCTACTACTACGAGTTCCTGGGCAAGCCGGGCACCTTGCGGGAAAACTTCCGCGAGGAGAGCTGGTACGCCATGGCCGAGAAGCTGGTGGACCGCTGGGACGCGCCGGCCTTCGACCCCGGCTTCGACGTCGACAGCCTGGAGAGCTTCGAGGACCAGGTGGTGAAGGTGTTTTCTTCGCCGAAGCGTTAGCCGAACGTCCCCGCATAGGTCTGGCGCAGCAGGTTCTTCTGCACCTTGCCCATGGCGTTGCGGGGCAGGTCGGCCACGAAGAAGATGCGTTTCGGCGCCTTGAAGGCGGCCAGCTGCTCGCGGAGCGTGGCGATCATGGCGGCCTCGTCGCCGGCGCCGATCACCACGGCGGCGACGGCCTCGCCGAAGTCGGGGTGCGGCAGGCCGATGACGGCGCTCTCGGTGACGCCGGGCAGTTCGTCGAGGATCAGCTCGATCTCCTTGGGATAGACGTTGTAGCCGCCGCAGATGATCAGGTCCTTGGCGCGGCCGGAGATCCAGACGCGGCCGTCAGGGTCCTGGCGGCCCACGTCGCCGGTCATGAAGTAGCCGTCGGCGGTGAAGTCCTCGGCGGTCTTGTCGGGCATCCGCCAGTAGCCGGAGAAGACGCTGGGGCCCTTGATCTCGATGACGCCGGTTTCCTCGCCGCCGCCGATGCGCAGGTCCACGCCCGGCAGGGGATAGCCGACGCTGCCGGCGATGCGGTCGCCCGCCAGGGGGTTGGTGGTGATGATCACCGCCTCGCTCATGCCGTAGCGCTCCAGGATTCGCTGGCCGGTGCGCTGCTCGAACGCGGCGAAGGTCGACTCCAGCAGGGGGGCGGAGCCGCAGATGAACAGGCGCATGTGGGCGGCGGCGGCCCGCGTGAAGCCAGGGTTGGCCAGCAGGCGGGTGTAGAAGGTGGGGACGCCCATCATCACCGTGGATTTCGCCAGGCCGGCCAGCAGCGGAGCGTCCTCGTACTTGGCCAGCCAGACCATCGGCGCCCCCGACAGGAAGGCGCAGTGCAGGGCCACGAACAGGCCATGCACGTGGAAGATCGGCAGGGCGTGCAGCAGGACGTCGGCCGGGGTGAACCCCCAGGCCTCGTGCAGGGCGGTGGCGTTGGCGAACAGCGCCCCGTGGGTCAGCATGGCGCCCTTGGAGCGGCCGGTGGTGCCGCTGGTGTAGATGATCGAGGCCAGATCCTCGTCGGCGCGGGGGACGCTGGTGGCGAGCGGGGCGTGGGCGGCGGCCTCGGCGGCCAGGGCGACGGCGTCCTGCACGAAGACCCGCGGCTCGGCGTCGGTGAGGAAGTAGTCCACCTCGCTGGCGGTATAGGCGGTGTTGAGCGGCAGGAAGACGGCGCCGGCCTTGAGGGTGGCGAGATAGAGCATCACCGCTTCCGGCGTCTTCTCGGTCTGCACCGCCACCCGGTCGCCCGGGACCACGCCTCTTGAGATGAGCAGGGCGGCAAGGCGCGCCGCGCCCGCATTGAGCTCGCCATAGGTGATCTGCGCGCCGTCCGGCAGCAGGAAGCAGGGCGCGTCGGAGGCGGTGATGAGGCGGTCATAGAGGTTCATGGCCGCCAGCCTACCGCGACGCGGGCGGCGCCGTTAAGGTGGTGAAATGATCCTAGGCATTCTCCAGGCGCGGATGAGCTCGACCCGGCTGCCCGGCAAGGTGCTGGCCGAGGTGGCCGGCATGCCGATGCTGGGCCGCCAGGTGGAGCGGCTGCGGCGGTCGAGGCGGATGGACGAACTGGTGCTGGCCACCAGCGACCAGGCCAGCGACGACGCGCTGGCCGACTATGCCGCGCGGCTGGACCTGACGGTGGTGCGCGGCGCCCTCGACGACGTGCTGGGGCGGTTCGGGCGGGCGCTGGAGGCCTTCCCGGAGGCGGCCACGGTGGTGCGGATGACCGCCGATTGTCCGCTCACGGATTGGCGGGTGCTGGACGCGGTGATCGACCACCGGGCGGCGACCCGCGCCGACTATGCCAGCAATACCCCGGAGGTGCGGACCTATCCCCACGGCCTGGACATCGAGGTGATGACCGCCCAGGCCCTGCGCACCGCGCTCTTCGAGGCGACCGACCCCTATGAGCGCGAGCACGTGACCCCGTTCCTGTACCGGAACCCCCGGCGCTTCCGGCTCGAGTTCCTGTCCCAGACCCCGTCCCTGGCCCACCTGCGCTGGACCGTGGACCACCCGGACGACCTGGACTTCGTGCGCCACGTCTACGGGACGCTGCACGCCGCCAACCCCGACTTCGGCATGGCGGAGATCGCGGCGCTGGACTGGAACAGTTCCAAGGCCGTCTGATCTCGCCTCAATAGGCCATGAAGCTGTCCAGCCCCAGCAACTCCGGGAGGCTGCCGATGTCCTTGGTGGCCCGAACCTGCGCGAGCAGCGGCGCCAGAACGTTGTCGGACTCGTCGTACTGACCGTAGTCCTCGGGAAAGGCCTCCAACGAGGCGCAGACTCGCGCCTGCACCTCCCTGAGCGACAGGGGCTCAAGCGTCTCCAGCTCGAGCTCGACGCGGGACTGCGGTGTGGAAAGCAACCTTGAGATCGCCCAGGCGAACCAGGATTCCGCTCGTCCTGTTCGGGTTGCCGACCGGACGATCCAGCGTCGACCCTTGGCGTCCACAAGTTCCATGCCGACGTGCATGTTGTCCTTGAGCGCCTTCGGCCCGCACGATGTGAGGATATTCAGGTCTTGGAACGCCCAGATCTCAAGGTCGGGTGTGAAGCCCAGAACCGGAAATTCAAGCCCCGCGTCCGCCGCTTTCATCTGCGCCCCCGATCTGGAACGTATAGTGAACACCGGAATGATCTAGCACGCAAGGGGAGACCTAGCGTTTGGGGAAAGACCTCGGACTCGCCGGATCGGATGCCCGGTTGAGATTGTCCCAAGTATCAGCCGCATAGCCAGCAACACCGGTCGGCAGGGCCTTCATCCAATCGGTCGTTCCATACCAGAACTGTCGGACCGGATCGTACCTTGGCTTTCCCATCCAACTGCCCGTAAGTCGACGATGTTGCTCCACCGGAAGCGTCTTCAGCAGAGCATAGTGGTTGCGCCAATCTTGAGCGCTCCGACTGGTCCCATTGAGCGGAATGGTGTGGTGGATCTCTTCGCCCTTGGTGGCTAGGCCAGCCCTGCGAATCTTTTTGGCTGCCGCGCCTGCGGTGACGGATCCCTTCTTGAGGACGGTAATGCCCTTGCTGGCGGCCCGGACTCCCTTGACGGCGACACCAACGGGCAGGGCGTCTGTAACCGCCATCAGCCCGTTGAAAGCCGCGCCGCCATAGTCCCCGTCCTGAAGGTCGGCGACCGCTTCCCAGGCAGGTCCGACAACCGGAATGAACGACTCCGCCAGGTTTGGCCGCGGAATCTCCGGGCCGTTCTGGAAGTCGTGAAATGCATCTTGGGCGACGTCGAGTGGCGAGCGAAAGCCACCATCTTCCGCCTCCCGCTTCGCCCTTAGCTTGTCCATCTCCTGGTCGTACAAATCGCCGGCGGGATCCGGCACGGTGCGCGATTGACCGCGTGGCGCGAGGGCCATTTTCTTCTCCGTGAATGAGAATGGAGGTCACACGCGTCCCCTCCCTCAACGGGCGGAGGCTCTGCCTCTAACGACGCGCAGTAACAGGATTCAAAGCGCGTTCTTGCTGCAGCCATTGTCCGCCGAGGCGGGTGGCGAGGCGCAGTGATTTCGCACGGACGAACGTCTCACGGAAGGGCTGCTCTGTCAAGAACAAATAGAGAACAAATTCTCTGACCTTGGAAGCCACTGTTCGAGCGGCAGGCTCAGATCTCAAACCCCCGCGCCCGCAGGCGCTCGACGCTGGCCGGGCGGGCCTTGGCCCAGTCGGCGGCGAGGATGGCGAGCCCCACCACGTCGTGGGGCTGGCCGGCCTTCCAGACGTGGGCGCGGTAGAGGGCCTCGCGCTGGAAGCCGAAGGACTCGTGCATCTTCCAGACGGCCTCGTTCTCCAGCAGCACCTCGCAGCAGAGCTTGTTGAGGCCCAGCGTCCGAAACACGTGGTCGAGGACGAAGACCTCGACGAAGGCCCCGACCCCCTTGCCGCGCACCGACGGGCTGGCGAGGTAGTAGGCCCAGGCGGCCTTGCGGTTGGCGGGCGAGATGTCGGCGAGGTTGGCCAGGCCGACGGGTTCGCCGTCCAGTTCGATGATCCAGTATTTGCGGCTCGGATCACCAGCGAGGCCGGCGAACCAGCGGTCGTGCTCGGGACGCGTGATCTCGTGGTCGGAATACATCCAGCGCGCCACCTCGGGCAGGTTGCGCCAGGCCAGCAGGCGGTCGCTGTCGTCGGGGGTCAGGGCGCGGAGGGCCACGGTCATGGGGGTGAGGATCGCGCAATTCGCGCGGCGATGGAATGGCCGACAGGCCCCCTCACCCTGCCCTCTCCCCCGCATAGGGGGAGAGGGCAGGGTGGCGCTAGCGCAGGCTGGCGTTCAGGCGTTCCAGCACTTTCGAGCCCGGGATCAGTTCGGCGTCGGTGAGCTGGTTGAGGGGCGTCTCCACGGTCTCCAGGCCTTCGTGCAGGTCGGTGGCCTTGGGGTCGACATAGAGCAGGCCGGTGACCACCTCGCCCTGGGCCTGGCGGCCGGCGAGATAGGCCATGGCCGAGATGCGGTCGGTGGGATCGTAGTGCTCGGCCAGCTTGTGCAGGTTGAGCACCGAGCCGTCGTGCTGGGTGACGAGCGTGTTGGTCCCCGGCTCATAGTCCAAGTGGATCGCCTCGCGCGGCACCACGAAGTCCAGGGTGTTCACCGCCTCGTTGTGATCGCGGACATAGTCGAAGCTCTTGGTGGAGCCCGCGTGGTTGTTGAACTGGATGCAGGGGCTGATGCAGTCGATGAAGGCCGAGCCCTGGTGGCTGAGCGCCGCCTTGATCAGCGGCACCAGCTGGGCCTTGTCGCCAGAGAAGGAGCGGGCGACGAAGGTGGCGCCCAGCTGCAGGGCGACGCTGACCAGGTCGATGGCGCTGTCGTGGTTGACCACGCCCTTCTTGGACTTCGAACCTTTGTCGGAGGTGGCGGAGAACTGGCCCTTGGTCAGGCCGTAGACCCCATTGTTCTCGACGATATAGGTCATGTTCACGCCGCGCCGGATGGCGTGGGCGAATTGGCCGAAGCCGATGGAGGCGCTGTCGCCGTCGCCCGAGACGCCGAGATAGATCAGGTCGCGATTGGCCAGGTTGGCGCCGGTGAGCACTGAGGGCATGCGGCCATGCACGGTGTTGAAGCCGTGGGAGGCGCCCAGGAAATAGTCCGGAGTCTTGGACGAGCAGCCGATCCCCGACAGCTTGGCGACCCGGTGCGGCGGCAGGTCCAGTTCGTAGGCCGCCTGGATGATGGCCGCCGAGATCGAGTCGTGGCCGCAGCCGGCGCAGAGGGTGGAGACCGAGCCCTCGTAGTCGCGCCGCGTCTTGCCCAGCGCGTTCTCCACCAGGCGGGGGTGATGTAGCTGAGGCTTGGTGATGTAGGTCATTCGGCGGCCTCCGGGACCTGACGGCGTTCCGGCGTCGGCTCGGCCGGGGTGAGGCGCCCGGCGATCTCGCCGGTAATGAAGCGGGCGGTGATCGGCGTGCCATCATAGTGCAGCACGGCGGTGAGCTTGGCCGGATCGACCCCGCCCTCGTTCATGATCAGGGTGCGCAGCTGGCCGTCGCGGTTCTGCTCCACCACGAAGACCTCGTCATGGGCGGCGATGAAGTCGAACACCTCGTCGGCGAAGGGGAAGCCGCGAACGCGCAGGGCGTCGACGTGGCGGCCCTGGGCTTCCATGACCTGCAGGGCCTCGTCCATGGCCGCGCCGGTGGAGCCGTAATAGATCACTCCGGTGCGGGTGGGCCTGGCGGCGTCGCGGCGGACCGGAGCGGGGACTAGGCCCTTGGCGGTCTCGAACTTCCGCAGCAGGCGCTGGACGTTGTCGACATAGACGCTGCCCTCCTCGCTGTAGCGGGCATAGGGATTGCGCGAGGTGCCGCGGGTGAAATAGCCGCCCTTTGTGGGGTGGGTCCCGGGATAGGTGCGGAAGGGGATGCCGTCGCCGTCGACGTCGAGATAGCGGCCGAAGTCGCGGCCGGCCTCCAGCTCGTCATGGGTCATGACCTTGCCGCGATCGAGCGTGCGGCTGTCGTCCCAGGCGAAGGGTTCGGTCAGCCACTCGTTCATGCCGATGTCGAGGTCGAGCATGACGAAGATGGTGGTCTGCAGGCGGTCGGAGAGATCGAAGGCCAGAGCCCCCATCTCGAAGCATTCGCCCGGATCCTGCGGCAGCAGCAGGACGTGCTTGGTGTCGCCGTGGCTGGCATAGGCGGCCGAGAGGATGTCGGACTGCTGGGTGCGGGTGGGCATGCCGGTGGACGGGCCGCCGCGCTGGACGTCGAAGATCACCGCCGGGATTTCGGCGAAATAGGACAGGCCGACGAACTCCTGCATCAGCGAGATGCCGGGACCGGAGGTGGCAGTGAAGGCCCGCGCCCCATTCCAGCCGGCGCCCACCACCATGCCGATGGAGGCGATCTCGTCCTCGGCCTGGACGATGGCGTAGCGCGCCTTGCCGGTCGCAGGGTCCGTCCGGTAGTCGCCGCAGAATTCGGTGAAGGCCTCGGCCAGGGAGGTGGACGGGGTGATGGGATACCAGGCGCAGACCGTGGCCCCGCCATAGACGGCGCCCAGGCCGGCGGCCATGTTGCCCTCGACATAGATGCGGTCGCCCACCTTGTCGGCGCGGCGCGCCCGCAGGCCCAGGGGCTGCAGGTTGGCCTTCACATAGTCGGCGCCCATGTGCAGGGCCGCGACATTGGCGGCTATCAGCCGTTCCTTGCCGGCGAACTGCTCGGCCAGCAGCTGCTCGATGACCGCGATCTCGATGTCCAGCAGGGCGGCGAGCGCGCCGACATAGATGGTGTTCTTGAACAGCTGGCGTTCGCGCGGGACCGAATAGGCCTCGTTGCACATCCGGGTCAGGGGCACGCCGACCACCGTGATGTCCTCGCGGAATTTCGACGGCGGCAGCGGCTTGGTGGAGTCGTAGAACAGGTAGCCGCCGGGCTCGATCTCGGCGAGGTCGCGGTCCCAGGTCTGTGGGTTCATGGCCACCATCATGTCCACCCCGCCGCGCCGGCCCTGGTGGCCGGCCTCGGTGACGCGGACCTCGTACCAGGTGGGCAGGCCCTGAATGTTGGAGGGGAAGATGTTGCGGGCCGCCACCGGCACGCCCATCCGCAGGAAGGACTTGGCGAACATGGCGTTGGCGCTGGCCGAGCCCGAGCCGTTGACGTTGGCGAACTTGACGACGAAGTCGTTGACGGCCTCTAGCGGGCGCATGGCTTTTCCCCCGCGTGGGTCATCTCAAGGGTGAATTGCTGCATGTCCCAGGCGCCGGTGGGACAACGCTCGGCGCACAGCCCGCAGTGCAGGCAGACGTCCTCGTCCTTGACCATCACCCGGCCGGTCTTCAGCTCGCCGGAGACGTAGAGGTCCTGGGTGAGGTTGAGGGCCGGAGCGCTGAGCCGCATCCGCAGGTCACCCTCCTCGCCATTGGCGGTGAAGGTGATGGCGTCCACCGGGCAGATATCGACGCAGGCGTCGCACTCGATGCAGATCGGCTCGGCGAACACCGTCTGGACGTCGCAGTTCAGGCAGCGCTGAGCCTCGGCGAGACCGAGCTGCAGATCAAAGCCGAGTTCGACCTCCAGCTTCACGTTCTTCAGGGACTCGTCCTTGCCCCGCAGCGGCACGCGATGGCGCAGATCGTTGGAGATGTCGTTGTCATAGCTCCACTCGTGGATGCCCATCTTCTGGCTGACCATCGTCGTGCCCGGCGGCGGCCGGTCGCGGACGTCCTGGTCCTGGCAGAACCTGTCGATGGAGATCGCCGCGTCGTGGCCCTGGGCCACGGCCCAGATGATGTTCTTGGGTCCGAAGGCGGAGTCGCCGCCGAAGAACACCTTGGGCAGGGTGGACTGGAAGGTGACCTCATCGACCTTGGGCATGCCCCACTCGTCGAAGTCGAGACCGAGGTCGCGCTCGATCCAGGGGAAGGCGTTCTCCTGGCCGACGGCCACCAGCACGTCATCGCATTCGAAGTGCTGGTCGGGCTCGCCGGAGGCAACCAGCTTGCGGCGGCCACTCTCGTCGAACTGGGCCACGACCTTCTCGAAGATCACGCCGGTGAGGCGACCATTGTCGTGGGTGAATTCCTTGGGGACCAGGAAGTTGAGGATCGGGATATCCTCGTGGAGGGCGTCTTCTTTCTCCCAGGGGGAGGCCTTCATCTCGTCGAAGCCGGAGCGGACGATGACCTTGACGTCCTCGCCGCCGAGCCGGCGCGAGGTGCGGCAGCAGTCCATGGCGGTGTTGCCGCCGCCCAGCACGATCACCCGCTTGCCGATCCGCTCCACGTGCTCGAAGGCGACGCTGGAGAGCCAGTCGATGCCGATATGGATATTGGCGGCGGCCTCCTTGCGGCCGGGCAGGTCCAGGTCGCGGCCGCGCGGGGCGCCGGTGCCGACGAAGACCGCGTCGTAGGTCTCGTCCTGCAGCAGGCTCTTGAGGCTGTCGATCCGCTGGCCCAGGCGCATGTCGATCCCGAGGCCGGTGATGTAACCGACCTCCTCGTCGATCACCTCTTCCGGCAGACGGAAGCGCGGGATCTGACGGCGGATCATGCCGCCGGCCTTGGCGTCGCCGTCAAAGACCACGACGTGGTAGCCGAGGGGGGCGAGGTCTCGCGCCACGGTGAGCGCGGCGGGGCCGGCGCCCACCAGGGCCACCGTCTTGCCGTTGCGCGGCGCGACCTGGGGCAGGAAGGCGGTGATGTCGGTCTTGTTGTCGGCGGCCACCCGCTTCAGCCGGCAGATGGCGACGGGCTCGTCCTCCACCCGGCCACGGCGGCACGCCGGCTCGCAGGGGCGATCGCAGGTGCGGCCGAGGATCCCCGGGAAGACGTTGGACCGCCAGTTGACCATATAGGCGTCTGAGTAGCGGCCGTCGGCGATCAGGCGAATATATTCGGGGACCGGCGTATGGGCCGGACAGGCCCACTGACAATCGACGACCTTGTGAAAATAGTCAGGCCCATCGGTACTGGTGCGCTGCAAAACAATTTCCTTCCCGCAACGCTCTACTCTCGCAGTTGCGAAGCGCTCTCCCCTTGGCAGGAAAGCGTTTCGCCGACCCCGACGCGGCGTTGGAAATCATCTAAATACCGTTCCACGCCCAGGCCAATACGCTTTCTGATCATCGATCACTGAAATCGGCGCCGCACCCGAACGCAGCCGGCGGGGTCAACACTGCGTGAGAGTCCGACCCCGACGTCTCATGACGCTTTCCTTAACGAGGGATGAACGGCAATCTGGCCTTCCCGCGACAGGCGAGCGCTAACCTTGGAGAAGCGTCCGATGCCGAACGAAATGGAACTGCTGCCGGACGCCATCGTCTCGCCGTTCGACGACGAGGTGTCCTACGCCGACTCCCTCAGCGCCGATGTCGAGATCAACGACCGCCGCGCCCGCGCCGAGAACGCCGAGACGATGCGGCTGGCGAGAGCTCTGTAATAACCCGCTCATCCCGGCGAAGGCCGGGACCCAGATTCATCTGAGGCGCGGTGTTATCTCGCTGCTCAATTGGGCGCGTCCTGAAATCAAAGTGGGCTTCACCTGGGTCCCGGCCTTCGCCGGGATGAGCGGGGTTGGGAGCTTTGCCCGAAGGCGCCATGATCGCCACCTCAAGCGGGGCGCGCCATGGGCTATCGACAGGTCGTGGGCACGACCACCTGGACCTTTCCGGACCTGAAGGACCTGCTGGCCAAGGCCTCGCCGCTGCGGTCGGGGGACGCCTTGGCGGGCCTGTCGGCCTCCTGCGCCCAGGAGAACGTGGCCGCCAAGCTGGCCCTGGCCGACGTGCCGTTGAAAGCCCTGCTGGACCAGCCGCTGGTCCCCTATGAGACAGACGAGGTCACCCGACTGATCTGCGACAGCCACGACGCGGCCGCCTTCGCCCCCCTCGCCTCCCTGACCGCCGGTGAATTCCGCGACGTCCTGCTGGCCCAGACCACCACACCGGCGGTCCTGGCCCGCCTCGCGCCCGGAATCACCCCGGAGATGGCGGCGGCGGTGAGCAAGCTGATGCGCAATCAGGACCTGATCCTGGCGGCCTCGAAATGCCGCGTGACGACGAAGTTCCGCAACACCATCGGCCTACCGGGAACCCTCGCCGTGCGGCTGCAGCCCAACCACCCTACCGACGACCCGGCCGGCATCACCGCCAGCGTGCTGGACGGCCTGATGTACGGTTGCGGCGACGCGGTGATCGGCGTCAATCCGGCCTCCGACAGCCTGGCGGCGACCGGCGAACTTCTGCGCCTGCTGGACGGACTGATCGGGCGGTTTGAAATTCCCACCCAGGCCTGCGTCCTGGCCCACGTCACCACCAGCCTTGAATTGATCGAGCGCGGGGCTCCGGTGGATCTGGTGTTCCAGTCCATTGCGGGGACGCAAGCCGCCAACGCCAGTTTCGGGGTGAACCTGGCCCTGCTGAAGGAGGGCCGCGAGGCCGCCCTGTCGCTGAAGCGCGGCACGGTGGGCGACAATGTCATGTACTTCGAAACCGGCCAGGGCTCGGCCCTGTCGGCGGGCACCCATCATGGGGTGGACCAGCAGACCCTGGAGGCCCGCGCCTATGGCGTGGCCCGGGCCTTCGATCCCCTGCTGGTCAACACCGTCGTCGGCTTCATCGGGCCCGAGTACCTCTATGACGGCAAGCAGATCATCCGGGCGGGCCTTGAGGACCACTTCTGCGGCAAGCTGCTGGGCGCGCCCCTGGGCTGCGACGTCTGCTACACCAACCATGCCGAGGCCGATCAGGACGACATCGACACCCTGCTGACCCTGCTGGCCACGGCCGGCGTCACCTTCGTCATGGGGGTGCCCGGCGGCGACGACGTGATGCTGAACTACCAGTCCACCTCCTTCCACGACGCCCTCTATGTCCGCGAGTTGCTAGGGCTGAAGCGGGCCCCGGAGTTCGAGGCCTGGCTGGCGCGGCTGAAGATCACCGGCGGGGACGGGCGGCTGCTGCCGCCCACCGCGAGCCATCCCCTGTTGACCGGCGCCTGATGGGCAAGTCCCCAGCCCGTGATCCGTGGACGCATCTGACCGGCCTGACCCCGGCGCGGATCGCGCTCGGCCGCGCCGGCCCCGCCCTGCCGACCCGCGAGGTCCTGGCCCTGTCCCTCGCCCATGCCCAGGCCCGCGACGCGGTGCACGCGCCCTTCGAGGGGGATGCGGTCGCGGCAGGCTTGCGGGCGCTCGGCCATGTCACGGTCCAGGTGGTCAGCGCCGCGCCGGACCGGGCGACCTATCTGCGCCGGCCGGACCTGGGCCGGAAGCTGTCGGACGCCGGTCGGACCGCCCTGGAGGCCGCCGAACCGCATGGAACCGACCTGGTGCTGGTGGTGGCCGACGGCCTCTCCAGCGCCGCGGTCCATGCCCACGCGGTTGCGCTGGTGGCGGCGCTCGCGCCCTATGTCGACCGCGCCGCCTGGAGCCTCGGGCCGGTGGTGATCGCCACCCAGGCCCGCGTGGCCCTGGGCGACGAAATCGGCGAAATCCTGGGCGCATCCATGGTCGCCCTGCTGGTGGGGGAGCGGCCCGGCCTGTCGAGCCCTGACAGCCTGGGGGTCTATCTGACCCACGGTCCGCAGGTGGGCCGCACCGACGCCGAGCGCAACTGCATCTCCAATATCCGTGCCGACGGCCTCTCCTATGACGAGGCCGCCTTCAAGCTGGCCTGGCATGTCGCCGAGGCCCGGCGGCTGGGCCTGACCGGCCTGGCGCTGAAGGATGAGAGTGACCTGGTCAGCCTGACCGCCGGGAGCCTGGCCCCACGGCCGGCGGTCTGACGCACGGGCCAGACTGCGGCGAATATTCGCGCTGGCTTTCCCCTTTGTTCATTCCCGGCGTAACAAAGTTAAGCATGGGCAAGATCAACAGGGTGAGGGCTGAGGGATGGCCGCCGCAGGCCGCGGCTGACCTCGATCGCCGCCTGGCGCAAATCGCCCGGGCGACCTCCAACGGCACGATCCTGCTAGACGCCGCCGGCCGCATCGACTGGGTCAATGAGGGCTTCACCGCCATCACCGGCTATGCCCTGAACGACTGCCGCGGCCTGACCCCCTGCGCCCTGCTGGAATCCCCCCACACCGATCCCGAGACCATCGCGGCGATGCGCGCCCACATCGCCGCGGGCGAGGGGTACCGGGCCGAGATCCAGTTGCAGGACAGGCGCCAGCGCCAGTTCTGGATCGACCTGGATGTCCGGCCCACCTACGACGCCGCCGGCGCCCATGACGGCTTTGTCTCGGTCCAGACCGAGGTCACTTCGGCCAAGCAACTCGAGACCCGGCTGAAGGCCACCTCTACCTCCCTGCGGTCGGCCGGACATCTGGCCCGCCTGGGCGGCTGGGAGGTGGACCTGCGCAACGGCGTGGTGCGCTGGAGCCGCGAGGTCCAGGACATGCTGGGCCGCTCAGAGCGGGTCGAGAGCTCCGGCAGCACCCTGGAGATCTACCCGGAGACGGAGCGCGACCGGGTTCGGACCTATATCCGCCAGGCCATGCAGACCGGCGAGCGGATCGAGTTCGAAAGCCCCATGATCACCCCCGGCGGCGAGGACCTCTGGTTCCGCACCGTCGGTGAGCCGGAGATGGTGGACGGCAAGTGCGTGGCCATCCACGGCGCCATGCAGGACATCACCGCCCAGCGGCAGGCCCATGCCGAACTGCTGGAGTCCGAGCGTTTCAGCCGGGGCGTGATCGACGGGGTGGCGGCGATGCTCACCGTCATCGACGAGACCGGCGCCATCCTCGCGGCCAACCAGGCCTTCCGGGCCCGCGGCGCGGAACTGACCGAGACCATCGTCTATCCGCTGGGCCGCAACCTGTTCGACGTGCTGGCCAACCTGCCTGGCAATCATGGCAAGGCCCTGGACAGGGGCCTGCGCGGCATCCTGTCCGGCAAGGCCAAGTCCTTCATCCGCGCCTACCAGGCCGTCAACGGCGAGTGGTTCCGGATGACCGCCGCGCGCTTCGCCGGCGAGGGGCCGGTGCGCTGCGTGGTGATCACCCAGTCCATCCAGGACCTGAAGGAGTCCGAGGAGCGGCTACGCGAACTGAATGTGACCCTGGAGCGGGCCCGCGACGAGGCCAATGCCGCCAACGACGCCAAGTCGGCCTTCCTGGCCACCATGAGCCACGAGATCCGCACCCCGCTGAACGGGGTGCTGGGGATGGCCCAGGCCATGGCCCGAGACGAGCTGCCGGATATTCAGCGTGAGCGGCTGACGGTGATCCGCCAGGCCGGCGAGACCCTGCTAGCCCTGCTGAACGACCTGCTGGACCTGTCGCGAATCGAGGCCGGCCGGCTGGAGCTGGAAGACTCGACCATCGACATCGAAAAGCTGGTCCAGGGCGCGCACGCCACCTTCACCACCCTGGCCACCGAGAAGGACGTCAGCTTCGCCGTCGCCGTGGCCCCGGAGGCCCACGGGGTGTGGGCCGGCGACCCCACCCGGGTGCGCCAGATCGTCTACAACCTGGTCTCTAACGCCGTGAAGTTCACCGACCGGGGCGAGGTCAGCGTGGAGGTTTCGGTCGCCGAGCCGCACCTGGTGTTCAAGGTCTCCGACACCGGCCCCGGGATCGCCGCCGACCGGCTGGGCGCCCTGTTCCAGAAGTTCGTCCAGGCCGACGCCTCCACCACCCGGCGGTTTGGCGGGTCCGGCCTGGGCCTGGCCATCTGCCGCGAACTGGCCACCCTGATGGGCGGTGACATCGAGGCCGCCAGTGTGCCGGGCCGCGGTTCAGTCTTCACCGTGCGCCTGCCGCTGACCCGCATCGGCGACGCCCACGGCCAGGCCGTGCGCGACGACAGCTTCGAGGCCCCGCCCCTGCGGGACGGCTCGGCCCTTCGGATCCTGGCGGCGGAGGACAACCCCATGAACCAGCTGGTGCTGCGCACCCTGCTGGCTCAGGTCGGCATAGAGGTCACCTGCGTCGACAACGGGGAGCTAGCGGTCGCCGCCGCGGCCAGCGGCGATTGGGACGCCATCCTGATGGACGTGCAGATGCCGGTTATGGACGGCCCCACCGCCACCCGCCTGATTCGCGCGTGGGAACAGGCCGACAACCGCCGCCGCACGCCGATCATCGCCCTGACCGCCAACGCCATGGCCCACCACGCGGCCGAGTACACCGCCGCCGGCATGGATGTCCTGGTGCCAAAGCCCCTCGAGCTAGAACGCCTGCTGATCGCCATCCAGACCGTGCTGGACGAGGCCGACGCCGATCAACTCGACATCGTCAGCTGCGCCTGAGCTAGCGCGGCCGCGCCTTCGCGTCCTATGGTCCCCGCATTCAAACAAAATGCATTGGGAGCGGCGACATGGAACAGCGGCGATTGGGGACCAGCGGCCTGAAGGTCAGCGCCATCGGCCTGGGCTGCAACAATTTCGGGATGCGGATCAGCATCGAGGAAACCCAGACGGTCGTCGACGCCGCCCTCGATAATGGCATCACCTTCTTCGACACCGCCGACGTCTATGGCGGCACGAAGTCCGAGGAATTCCTCGGCGCGGCCCTGAAGGGCAAGCGCGACAAGGCCGTGCTGGCCACCAAGTTCGCCATGGGCGAGAACGCCGGCGGCTCGCGCCGCTATGTGGTGAGCGCCGTGGAGGCCAGCCTCAAGCGCCTGGGCACCGACCGCATCGACCTCTATCAGATGCACCGCCCCGATCCGGAGACCCCGATCGACGAGACCCTGCGGGCGCTGGACGACCTGGTCCGCGACGGCAAGGTTCTGTACCTGGGCAATTCCAACTTCTCCGGCTGGCAGATCGCCGACGCCGATTGGACCTCCAAGACCCAAGGCCTGGAACGCTTCGTCTCGGCCCAGAACAACTACAGCCTGCTGGAGCGCAATGTGGAGCGCGAGGTGCTGCCGGCCTGCGAGCAGTTCGGCCTGGGCTTCCTGCCCTTCTTCCCCCTGGCATCGGGCCTGCTGAGCGGCAAGTACAGCCGTGGCGAGGCCCCGCCCGAGGGCACACGCCTGGCCGCCTGGGGGCCGCGCGGCGCCGCGGCGCTGAACGACAAGAACTTCGACCAGATCGAGAAGCTCGACGCCTGGGCGCGGGACAATGGCCACACCCTGCTGGAGCTGGCCTTCGCCTGGATCCTGGGTCATCCGGTGGTCAGCTCAGTGATCGCCGGCGCCACCAAGGTCGACCAGATCGTCGCCAACGCCAAGGCCGGCGACTGGAAGCTGACGCCCGAACAGGTGACGGAAGTGACCAAGCTGGTGGGCAAGGCGTAACCCATTTCGTCATCCCGGACGGCCGACAGGCCGATCCGGGACCCAGGGGCCCAGCGCACCGCCCCTGGGTCCCGGCTCTCCGCTACGCTGCGACCGGGATGACGTGTGGTTGCTAAATCTCTTCATCCGCGAAGCAGGCGACGTAGAGCTTGTCCAGCAGGCCAAACAGCTGGGCGCGTTCGTCCTTGTCGAGGGCGACGTGGATCTTGGCCTCGTTGACCACGGCCACCTCGCGCAGCTCCTCCAGGGAGGTTTCGCCGAGCGGCGTCACATAGAGCGAGTGGCGGCGGCGGTCCTCCGTGGAGCGTTTGCGCTCGGCCCAGCCCAGGCGCTCCAGGCTGTCCAGCAGGGCCACGACGGTGGCCTTGTCGAAGCCGATCTCGCGGGCCAGCGTCGTCTGGGACAGCCCCGGATTGGCGGCGATCAGGGCGAGCGCGCTGAACACGCCTGGCCGGATTTCCTTGCGGTTGATCCGGTCGATGAAGGCCCGCGACAGGTGGTTCTGGATGCGCCGGATGCGGAAGCCGATGACGTCCTTCAGCACGCCCAGATCGACGTCGGCCGGGGCTTCGATGATCGGGTCGGCCTTACGGGAAACTGGCGGCATGGCGTTGTTTTCTTTCAGCGCTATTCCCGCGCGACGGTCCGTTCCTTGAGGAATTGGGCGACATCGTCAACCATTCTCTCGTGGCTCCATTCCGTCGCGTCCACCATGTCGGCGGGCATTTCGTAGACCGGGATACCGGCCTTTTCCAAAGCCAGCTTGGTGAACTTGGTCCCCGAGACCGACAGCCGGTTGGTGGTGGGCTGCAGGATCACCGCAGCGTCGATGGAACACGCCTTGGCCTCCGAGACCATCCAGTCGTTCATCCACGGCGGCAGGTGCAGCACCTCGTTCATGCCGCAGATGCGGCTGGCGAGCGCGCGCAGCGGATCGTCGAGATTGTAGCGGATGTACTTGGCGCCGGTGAACGGCAGGTACATCGACCAGACGAAGACGGCGCCCAACCGCTCCTCCAGGGCGTCATAGAAGCCGGGATCGTGCCAGAGGCCGGCGCCGATCCACATCAGCCGGATTTTCTCATTCTTGGCCACCGAGGCGCCGGCCTCGACCCGGGCCTTCACCTCGTCCCGGAACAGGCGGGCGTGCTCGACGGCCCAGTCGGCGCCGCGGTGCCACTGGGGGATCATGGCGTTGGGCATCTGCTCGGCGATGCCGACGGGACAGGGGCGGGTGCGGGTGGCCAGCTGGGCGGCCTCCTCCATCAGCTCCTCCTGCTCGTTGATCCTGTGCATCAGGGCCAGCAGCTTGCCGTTGTCGAAGGTCCGCCCGGTCTCGGCCTCCAGAAAGCGGATCAGGCCCTTCATCTCCTCCACCAGCAGGTCGATGCGCTGGGCGGTGTAGACCTCGTCCCACTCCAGCTTGCCCTTGGTGAACCACTGGCCGTCCTTGTGCTCCCAGCCCGGCGCCTCCAGCGGATAGAAGCGTGAGCCGAGGGCGTCGGCCCACAGCGAGAAGACCCGCTGGATGCAGTCGCAGGTCAGCCGCGCCACCAGCACGGTCGGGCGCGGCAGGCCGCCCCAGGGCGCCTTTTCCGGATCATTGTCGAGGGTGCAGGCCAGGCCCAGCGAGCAGTAGCGGCAGGACGAGGCCGGGAAGCCCTCCCGCTCCATCACCTCGAAATAGTAGGGCGAGAGCTGCTTGGCCGAGATGTAGGCCGCCCACCACTGGTTGGTCACCATGGGGATGTCCATCACGTGGAAGATCTCATGCGGGGTGTCGGCCTGGACGATGGCGAAGGGTTCGCCCTTCTCGACGACCCGCTCCTGCAGCTCCTTGACGAATTCGCGCTGGAAACGGGTGGCCAGCGCGGTGGCGTTCAGCCGTTTGGAGGAGCGTTCCCCGGTCTGGCGGGTGATGTCGGAAGCGTCGGTCATGGCGGCTACTCGAAGAGCTGGGCGGCGGCGAGCTCGGCATAGGTCTCAGGCGAGAGACCGATGAGGTCGCGGCAGATGGTTTGGTTGTGCTGGCCCAGGCCCGGCGCCGTGGTCATGACAGCGGGCGTGCGGGAAAGCTTGTAGGGCAGGCTCTGGTGCTCGAAGGCGCCCAGGACCGGATTGTCGAGGCAGGTGAGGAAGTCGCGGGCCCGGAGCTGTGGGTCGCGGTCCACCAGGTCGGCGCAGGTCTGGACGACGCCGGCGGCGATCCCGCCCGCCTGCAGGCGGGCCATCAGGAGGTAACCGTCCTGGGACGCCGTCCAGGCGGCGAGGGTTTCGTCAGTGGGCGCGGCGCCGATCACGGCGGCGAGTCGCGCGACAGCCGCCTCATCCTCCGCCGAGATGGCGATCCAGCGGTCGTCGCCTGCGGTGGGATAGACACCCTGCAACAGGACTGTGCGGTCGGCGTTGCCGGTGCGCTGGGGCGGGCCGTCGATCTGGGCCTCCAGCATGGCGCCGGCCATCTGCTGCACGCAGACCTCGTACATCGACGCATCGATGTGGCAGCCTTCGCCGGTGCGGCGGCGGTGGTCGATCGCCGCGGCCACGGCGGCGGCCATGTAGGGCGGCAGCAGCAGGTCGCCATAGGGTACGGCGCTGGGGGTGACGGGCGGGCGGTCGGGCCAGCCGGTCATGTAGAGGCGCCCCGAGAGCGCCGCCCCGGTGCCGTCCACGCCCGGCGTGCGTGCCAGCGGCCCGGTCTGGCCGTAGATGGAGCCCGACAGCATGATCAGGTCGGGGCGGCGGGCCTTGAGGGTCTCGTAGTCCATGCCCAGCGAGGCCATGGTGCCGGGCGAGAAGTTCTCCACCACCACGTCGGCCCAGGCGATCAGCGGGTCGATCACCTCTCGCCAGCGGGGGTGCTTCATATTGATCCGCAGGCCCTGCTTGGAAGTGTTCATGTGGATGAACCAGGGCTTGTCGTCGAACTGGCCAGGCTTGGAGGCCGCCACCTGGACATCGATGCGCGACAGGCAGGGGCGGGTCGAACTCTCCACCTTGATCACCGTGGCGCCATGGTCGGCGAGGTTCTTGGTGGTGACCGACCCCACCAGGGCCCAGGAGAAGTCGAGGACCTTGAGGCCCTTCAGGGGGGGCTCGGAACTGGGCCTGGCGACGGGGGGAGCGGTCGGGGCGGCGAGCCAGTCCGCCAGCACGGCGGCGGTGTGCTCGCCGACCTCCGGCGCGGGTCCGACCGCGAGGTCTCCGGCCCGGATAAAGGCCTTGGGCGCCACGATGTCGCCGGCCTTGGCGAACAGCTCGCGGGCCAGCAGGTGGGGGTCGGCCAGGACGTCGCCGGGCTCGTTGGCGACGGTGGCGTTGATCTCGCGGCGGGCCGCGACCTGGGCCTTCGTGCGGGTCCTGAAGAAGGTGTCCATCGCCGCTTCCCACTGCGCGCGGGTCTCAGGGGCGATGGTGGAGCGGTTGTAGGTGGGCCAGTCGACGCCGGCCATCGGGCAGTCGAACCCGGCCTCGACCATCCAGGCGCACAGGGTCGCATTGGGCGCGGCGCCGGCGCGGCCAGAGGCCAGGGAGTGGAAGGCGTAGCCGTCGGCCAGCTGCCAGATGCAGCGGATCTTGGCCATTCCATAGGCGATCTGAACGCCGGTTCGCGGCAGCAGCTTGCGGTCGAACTGCCAGGCCAGGACGCCATTGGTGTTGCGACTGGCCGCCACCTCCTGGACCGAGACATCGACGTGCTGGCCAAGCCCCGAGGTCGCCCGCTCAACCAGCGCGAACAGGGCGCCGGCGGCAGCCGAACCGTTGGCATGGAAGACGCAGGCGTCGGCGGCCTCCTTCACCGGTGCGCGGTCGGGATAGCCGGTCACGGCGAGCGCGCCGCCCAGGGCCGAGCAGACCAGCTCGCCACCCGCCCAGTCGGCATAGGGACCGGTGGAGCCGAAGGGGGTGATGGAGACGGCGATCAGGCCGGGATTGGCCTGGCTGAGGCTTGCGTGGTCCAGGCCCAGCGCCGCGCGTCGGGAGGCCGGCAGGGCGTCGATGAGGATGTCGGCCTTGGCGGCGAGCGCCTTGAGGTCGGGGCTGTCGAGGTCCAGCACCACAGACCGCTTGCCGAGGTTGCGGGCGATCCAGGCGGGATCGGGGCGGCCGTGGGCGTCGGTTCGCGAGGGATCCCCTTCGGGGGGCTCGACCTTGACCACGTCGGCGCCGAGGGTCGCAAGGAACCGCCCACACGCAGCCCCCAGAGCGCCGCTCAGGTCAAGGACGCGGTAGCCGGCGAGCAGGCCGCTCACGCCGCGACCTTGGCCATCAGCTTACCGATGAAATCGGCGAGGGGCGCGGCGAGCGCGGCGCCGTCGGCCCGGTGCGGCTGGCCTTCAAAGCAGAGGGTGGCGATCCCTTCGGCCTCCAGGGCGCGGCGCTGGGCCGGGTACTCCCAGGTCAGCGCCTCCTCCTCGGCGTAGAAGTTGAAGATCACGCCGGCCGCCCCGCAGGCGCGGGCGAAATCGACCAGGGACCTTGGCGACTGGGGGAAGGTGCGGCTGGAGGCCACGTCGCGATGATAGTGGGCCAGCAGGGCGCGCAGGGGGTCGGGGGCCGCCTCGACGTCGGGTCCGATCATCGGCTCGCCGAACTCATGGAAGTCGCCCACCACCCGGCCGGCGGCGGCCTCAACAAGGGCGTGCAGGGCCGGCGTGTCCAGCGGGCTGCCGGCGATCACCAGGCGGGGCGCCTCCGACACAGGCCCGGGCGCGGCCAGGACAGCGGCCAGCGCCGCGTCGAAGTCGGCCCCGGCCATCGCGCCCTTGGCGGCGAAGACCTGATTGGCTTGCACCCCGCTCACCCGGCCCGCGCGGCGCAGGGCGACGAGCCCGCGCATCGCGGCCCGGCGGGTGTTGGCCGCGATGATCTCGGTCGTCAGGGCGGCGTCTGTGACGGCGGTCCCGGTCGCTCGTTCCAGGGCCGCCTTGAGCTCAGTGATGCGACTGAAACTGTACTCGGCGCTGGAGTACCAGGGGGTGTGCAGCAGGTCGAAGAGCAGCGGCTCGGGGACGCTGGCCTCCCCCATCCGCCGGATCTCGCAGAGATAGTAGTAGAGACGCTGCACCGAGTCCGAGGTGCGCGGCAGGACCACGGCGTCGACGAAATCGTAGCGGCCCGCCAGCAGGCCCTCGAACACGGCCCGCACGATGGGGTCGAACAGATCCTCCATGTAGCGGTCGCCGAGCGGGGTCGCCTCCGCGCCCGCCGCCAGCTGCAGGGGGAAGGCGCCGGCCGCAGCGATCAGTTCGGTGGGGCTGGTGTTGGTGAGGTAACCCACCACCTTGCCGCCCTGGGCCTTGTGGGCGCGGGCGGCGGCCTCGCGGTCTTCGAGGGCCGCGACGAAGGGCGCAAAGACATCAGCCATCGTCAGGCTCCGAGCAGCTTGGGCAGGAACAGCGCCATGCCCGGGACCGCGACGATCAGGGCGACATGGGCCAGGTCGGAGATCAGGAACGGCACGATGCCCTTGAAGATGGTCATCAGCGGGATGTCGCGGGCCAGGTTGTGGATCACATAGACGTTCATCCCCACCGGCGGATGGACGAAGCCGATCTCCATGGTCCGCACCATCAGGATGCCGAACCAGATGGGGTCGATACCCATTTCCTGGGTGATGGGCAGGAAGATCGGAATGACCAGGGTCATCATCGCCAGGCCGTCGAGGAACATGCCGAGCGCCAGCAGCAGGATGACGAAGGCGATGATCACCCCCAGCTTCGAGAGCCCGGCGTCGGCGATGGCCCCGCTGATCAGCTCGCCAAAGCCGGTGGCGCTGATGAAGGTGGAGAAGATGATCGCCGCGATGATGATGGCGTAGATCATGCCGGTGGTGCGCAGGGTGTCGCCGACGGCCTTGGCCAGGGCCGGAACCGACAGACGACGCCGCCAGGCGCAGATGGCCAGCGCGCCCACCGCCCCGATGCTGGCCGCCTCGGTGGGCGAGAACCAGCCCGCCGCGATACCGCCGATCACCAGCACCACCAGCAGGCCGACATCGATCAGGCCCTTGAGTGAGGCGATACGCTCGCCCCATGGCACGCGCTCGCTAGGGGGGCCCAGGGACGGCCGCCATTTGCAGAGCATCCAGATGACGGCCATGTAGAACAGGGCCTGGGTGGCGGCCGGGATGATGGCGGCGGTGAACAGCTTGCCGATCGATTGCTCGGCGAGGATGCCATAGACGATCAGGGCCGCGCTGGGCGGGGTGAGCGAGCCGATGGTGCCGCCCGCCGCCAGGGCGCCGGTGGCCAGCGCCGGCGAGTAGTTCCGCTTGCGCATCTCCGGCAGGGCGACGAGCCCCATGGTGGCGACAGTGGCGAGGCTGGAGCCCGAGATCGCGCCGAAGCCCGCGCAGCCGACGATGGAGGCGAGCGCCAGGCCCCCCGGCTTGTGGCCGATGAACTTGGCCGCCGAGTCGTAGAAGTTCTGGCTGGCCCCGGCGGCGAAGCACAGGTGGGCCATCAGCAGGAACAGCGGCAGGACGCCCAGCTCGTACTTGGAGACCATGTCGAAGGCCACGACCCCGGCCTTGATCAGCGCCGCCTCCGGCGAGATCACCACGGCGAGGCCGGCGAGACCCACGATGCCCAGGGACACCGCGATCGGCGCGCCCAGGGCCAGCAGCACCAGCAGGGCGGCGACGCCCGCGAGGCCGATCATGTCAGGGCTCAAAGGTGGCTCTCCGGAAGCTTGGGCCGGAACACCTGAACCAGGAACAGCAGGGCGGCGACGGCGCAGGCGGAGCACCAGAGCACCCGCAGCGGCGCCAGCGGCAGGTGCAGCAGATCGGTGCGCTCATCGCCCGGCAGGGTGTCGGCGAGCAGCCAGAAGCCCCCGATGGCCAGGGCGGCGAAGAACAGGGTCGACAGCAGGGCCGCGAACCGCGCCAGGATCAGGCGCGGCCCCGGCGCCAGGCGTTCGGTGATCACGTGGACGGCGGCGTGGGTCCCGGCCAGGGTGGCGCCCACCAGGGCCGCTGAGGTGGCGATCACCACGCAGACCTGGACGATCTCGATCGAGCCCGCGAAGGGCAGGCCGGAATGGCGGCCGACGACGCTGAGGAAGTCGACGGCCAGGGCGGTGAAAAGGCCGACGCCGCCAATGGCGAAGCAGACAGCCGCCGGACGACCGAGCCTGTCGCTACTCTCCACCACGCCCTCCCAATTCGTTTGTCTATTATATCGTTTGTTGAGTAAACGGTTTTCGGAGAGCCGTGTCAACGCTCAGGAAAAGGTCACCCGGTCGCCGTCCCAGGCGAAGCTGGTCTTCAATCCCACCGCCGCGCTGATCTTCGCCACATAGTCGGCCACCGCCTGGCCGCGCGCGTCGTTCCCCAGCACCTCGGGCTGGCCGGTGGGGGCCATCCAGCCCGGCCGGAAGCCGGCGCTGACCGATCCATCCGCGCCGATCCGGCAGTCGGCCAGGATCAGGTTCTTGGCCTCGGGGTGGAAGGGATAGAGCGGATAGTCCGGGTCCGGTTCAAAGCCGAACAGGGCCTTGCGCCGGATGGCCCAGGCCTTGCGTTCGGGGCTGTCATTGCCCTCCACCGACAGGGCCTTGGTCACCACCACGAAGTTGCCCAGGCCGTGGAAGATCGGCTTGCCCCTGTAGGTCTCCACCCCCTGGATGACGTGGCCGTGGGAGCCGGTGACGATGTCGGCGCCCGCCTCAATGGCCGCCCGCGCCACGGCGCGCTCGTACATGGCCAGGTGCGACGGCGTATGGACCACCCCCTTGTGGAAGGCCACCACCAGGACGTCGACCTGTGGCCGCAGGGCGGCGATGTCGGCCTCCATGGCCTCGACCGTGTCGGGGTCGGCGAAGGTATAGGCCTTGGCCGGGCCGCCGGGGTTGGCGCCCTCCAGCTCGTAGTGGCTGATGATCTTGAGATAGGCGCAGCCGGCCCGGCGCTCGCTCGCCCAGCCCTCGCGGGGGCCGACGCAGTTGTAGGACAGCGCCCCCACCTTGAGCCCCGCCCGCTCGACGATGGCGGGGACCCGCGCCGCGGCGAGATTAGCTCCGGCTCCGGTGGTGGCGATCCCGGCCGCCACCAGGCCATCGATGGTGTCGGCGATGCCCTCGCCGCCCCGGTCGTGGATGTGGTTGCCGGCCAGGGTGGCGATGTTGAACCCCGCCCGGCCGATGGCGGCCAGGTTCTCCGGCGGCGCGCCGGGCGCCGGGATGTCGCCGACCGACTCGGTCCCGCGGTCGGTGTGCGGCACCTCGACGTGACCCACCAGGATGTCGGCCTGGGCCAGCACCGCGCGGGACGGATCGAAGAAGACATCGCCCTCGGGCTCGTCAAGGACGAGGTCGCCCACCAGCATCAGACTCAGGGTCATGCGGCGAGCCTAGGCCGGGGCCTTGGCGGACTCCAGGGCCGCCCGCTCCATCAGCCGGCGCGCGTGGGCCCCGCCGGCGTCGATGGCCAACGTCACCAGCTTCAGGTCGGGGCGCAGGACGATATTGCGCTGCTGGGCCTCCAGCACGACGACGTCCTCGTCGAAGACCCCGGCCTGGCTCTGGCGCATGCGTTCGGTCAGACCCGCGTCACCAACCCCGAAGGACCGCGCCATGCCCCAGTAGTAGCGGCAGGTGGTCTCGCTCTCGGGCGTCATGAAGTTGACCACCACGCCCTCCACGCCCTGGGAGCGGTCGCCCTCCGGCGCCCCGGTCCCGACGGGCGCCACGCCGACCTCGATGGTCACCGCCGACGGCAGGGCGAAGTGGCAGATCTGCCAGCGGTCGACGCGCCCCTCCTTGCCCAGGAATGTGCGCCAGAACGGCGGGGGCTCGATGCCGCGCATCCAACGCTCCACCACCACCGCCTCGCCCTCAAGCCGCGTGTCGATGGGGCTGTCGACGATCTCCTTCTGGCCGATGGAGGACGGGTGGACATAGGTCTCGTGGCTGAGGTCCATCAGGTTGTCCACCAGCAGGCGGTAGTCGCAGGCCACCGGATAGACGTCGCCGTCGAAGGCCCAGCCGGCGTCCTCGCAGAACCAGAAGTCGGGGATCAGGGCCGGATCGGCCTGGCCGGCCTCTCCGATCCAGACCCAGACGAACCGGTAGCGTTCCACCAGCGGATAGGGGGTCACCGACAGCCGCCTGGGCGCATCCTCCTGGCCCGGCATCTCCACGCAGGCGCCGGCCCCGTCCACCAGCAGGCCGTGATAGCCGCAGCGGATCGCATCGCCCTCGACCACGCCCAGGGACAGGGGCGCCAGGCGGTGGGGACAGAAGTCGGCCAGGGCCGCGACCGACCCGTCGCTGCGCCGGAACAGCACCACCTTCTCGCCGCAGATCGTGCGGGCCAGCGGCTTGGCGCTGACCTCCTTGTCCCAGGCCGCCACGTACCAGCGATTGCGGATGAACATGGCGCGGCTCCCAGATAGGTCGAAAAGTTCGTTTGTATGTTCCACATACTATTTACGGACACGACGGGAGGGTCAAGCCGCCTTCACCTCACAACCGGCAAACTCACTGACGACTTGGCCAGCACTGTCAGGGTGGGCGCGGGCGTGAATCGTGGCTGGGCGCGTTCGCGGTAGTCGGCGCCGGCCACGGTGATCTGGATGCGGTGGCCGGCCTTGAAGACGTAGGAGGCCGCCAGGAGGTCGAAGGTGATCTGGGCCGGTTCGCCGGGCGTCAGGTCGGCGGCGTCCTCCTTCCAGCTGCGATGCCAGGGCAGACCCAGCAGCGGCCACGGCGCGGGGTTGAGCTTGCGCAGGGAGGCCTTCTGGCGGCCGTCGGTGACCACCGTGATGGTCCCGTCCGGGGCCACGTCCTCCACGAACACGAAGAGGTTGGCGTCCGGCGCGCTGGAGGTGATCCAGAGGTCGGCGATCGGGTGGCCGGTGACTTCCGTGTCGGCCTTCAGAGGCCCTTTGGTGAAGCTCACCCCGCCCACCGGATGGCAGGAGACGGAGAAGGCGCCCACCGGCTCGGCGGGGCACGGGGCGTCGTAGGTGACCGTGAAGGTGGTGGCCTTCCTGCCCGCCCGGTCGGTCAGCTTGCCGCCGTCGAGGAACACCTGGGTCGCCCGGGCGGCTGGCAGCGGCCAGGTCACCGTCGACTTCCAGGCGCCGTCCTTGGCGCCGTGCATGGTGAAGTAGTGGATCGGCGCATCGGTGGCGATGCCGGTGTCGATGCCCTTCAGGTGATGGTCGAAGAACCGCAGCTGCTCGGACTGCAGGTCGAACCCCTCGTTGCGGCAGTGCCGCCAGGGGCCGATCACCACCCGGGTCCCCGGCAGGTTGGCCATGGTCACCAGGCCCTGGGTGCGGAAGTCGTCCAGCCAGCCGCCCTGGACATAGAGCGGCACCTTGGCCCGCTTCACCTGGTCGGCCACGGCGCCCAGGCTGACCTCGTACCAGAAGCGGCTCATCACCAGGGTGGAGTAGCTGTCGCGATAGGGCATGCCCTTCATCAGCTCCAGCAGGTTGGTGGAGGCGAGATGCTCCTCGGCGGCCTGGCGCAGCAGGGTCTTGCTCTCGTCGCCCTGGACCGGATTGGTCTGCAGGTCCTGCTCCACCGTGCGGCTGGGGCCGGCGCCGAACTGGGCGATGATCCCGCCGCGGGTGTGGCCGTCGAAGCGGTCCCAGGCGAAGCAGCCGGCCCAGGCGGCGGCCAGGCTCGGCGGCCGGGCCGCGATGGCGTGCATCACCGCCTCGCCGGTGTTGGAGCAGCCGAACATCCCCACCTTGCCGTCCGACCAGGGCTGGGCCGCCAGCCACTCGGTGACCTCATAGGCGTCGAAGCCTTCGGTGAAGTCCTCATAGCCCCGGCGGGTCCCGAAGGAGGCGCCGTTGCCGCGCCGCGCCACCACGGCGACCACATAACCCTGGCGGGTCAGGCTCGCGAGGCCAGGCGGCGGGGGGCCGGTCCGGGCGGCGTCGATGGCCAGCGTATTGTGCCAGATCACCGGCAGGCGGGCTTCCACCGGCCTGCCGTCCTTGGACGGACGGTGCAGGGAGACCGCGATGCGCGTGCCGTCGCGCATGGGCAGGTAGAGGGAGGTGACCACCTCCTCGTCGTAGCGGGGCGCCGGGTGGTATTCGCCGAAGGCGGCGGCGGCGGCGGCGGCGGGCGAGCCTAGGATCAGGAGGGCGGCGGCGGCCAGCCAGGCCAATTGGGCTGAAAGGCGCATCGCGAACTCCGCAAATCAAAAAGACGGCGACGCGGCTGTGGGGACAACCGCGCCGCCAAGGACAGAGGAAACTACCAGCTCTTGGTGATTTCGAAGGCCACCAGGCGGCCGATGGGCGAGGCGGTCTGGCTGTCCCAGCTCACCGTGCCGTTGAGAACGATCGGCGGATCCTCGTCGGTGAGGTTCTGGGCCGACAGGGTTAGGCGCACCCCGTCCAGGTGGTAGGGCGCGGTCTCCGGGAAGGCGTAGGACAGGGTCGCGTCATAGGTGGTCTGACTGGGCGCCTCGACATTGGGGGTGACCGCCGTGTTCTTGAAGCTGTCCACATAGTTGGCGAAGGCGTGGGCGCTGAAGCCCCCCAGGCTCCAGCCGAGGGCGTAACGGACGCGCAGGTCCACCGGGTTGCCGAAGATGTCGTTGACGTCGGTCTCCGGCGCGCCGGCGGCGGTGCGGCGCTTGACGTGGAAGATCTTGGCCACGTCCACCGAGGCGTCGAAGGCCCCGACCCCGGTCTCCATCCGGTAGCCGATGTTCACGTCCAGGCCGTCCTGCTTCAGGCTGCCCAGGTTCTGGCGGCGGCCGTCGATGATGGCGTTGATGTTGGTCACCGCCTCCACCGGGTTCTGCAGGTCGGGGCTCGACATGAAGGTGGCGACGAGCGCGTTGAAGGCCGCATTGCCCGCCACATCGGAGGCCGCCGGACGGCGCAGGGCGTAGACGCCGTAGACCGCAGCCTGGGTGAGCGCGGAGTTGGGCACCACGTCGATGCGGTTGGTGTAGTCGATCTTGTAGTAGGTGGCCGAGAGCCGCAGGCCGCTCAGGAACGACGGGTTCCAGTCCAGGCCGTAGGACCAGGTGGTGGCTTCCTCCGGGCCGAGCTTGGAGTTGCCGCCATTGTAGAAGACGCCCCGGGTCGTGCCCGTGCCCGAGGTCGGATCGGTCAGGTTCTGGATGAAGATGTTCTGGATCTGGTCGGCGCCGTCCACCAGGGAGGGCGCGCGGAACGAGGTACCGTAGGTGGCCCGCAGGCTTAAGCCCGCGAAGGGCGAATAGACTAGGCCGACCTTGGGGTTGGAGGTCCGTCCGAAGTCGGAATATTCCTCGACCCGGCCAGCCAGGGACAGGTCCAGCCGCGCGATGCCCGGCAGGGCGTTGTCGCCCCCCACCAGGGGAATGAACAGCTCGCCGAACACGCCGCGCACGTTGCGGCGGTTGACCACGATCTTGGAGGTGACGCTGCCGTTGGCGGCGACATTGGTGGCGAACAGCGACTGGCGGAAGCTGTTGTTGTTGTAGGCCGCGCCCACGGCCAGCCGCATCGTACCGGCCGGCAGATCCATCACCGGGCCGTCGGCCTTGATCTGGAAGTTCTTGCTGATCGCAGTGCCGTACTGGTCGCGCTCGCCGTCGATCAACTCCACCAAGGCGGCGTTGGCGCCCCGGTTGAAGGTCCCGTTGCCGAAGGGATTGAAGGCGGTCGCCGGGTTGGACGAGCGCAGGGCGGCAGTCAGGATGGTGTTGTTCAGCACGCTCTGCCGCGACTGGAAGCCCCGGTCCACGCCGTGGTCGAAGGACCCCTGCATCTGCCAATCGTTGGTGATGTCGAAGACGAAACCGACGGCGTTCTGCTGGGAGTTTTCCCAGCCGGTGGAGTTGGGCTGCCGGTCGTCCAGGAAGCGGTACTCGACGGTTTCGCTGGTAGGCGTCGGCGTCACGCCGGCCGGGGCGACGAACCACGGATTGGTGTTGGGGACCGACAGGCTGAACAGGGCCGGCGGCGCGGCCAGATCGAACTTGCGGCGCGAATAGAACCCCTCGTACCAGAGCTCCAGCCGGTCATCGACCTTGTGGTGGACGTTGAACAGGATGGTGTCGCGTTCCTGGGCCGGGAGCAGGTCGGCGTGGGCGGCCTCGTCGTAGCGGTTGGCGGTTCCGGCCACCAAGGCGGCCGGGCTGACGCCGACGCCGTTGGTGTTGGGCAGGGCGTAGCGGACGCCACTGATCACGATATTGCCCGGCGCGGCGGTGAAGGGGCGGGCGTCGCTGCCGCCACGGGCGCGGCGATCCTGGCTGGCCCAGGGCCGGTCGGCGCCGGAGAGGTGGCTGCGCTCGTTGTGCTCGTAGGCGAAGAAGGCGCTGCCGCCGCTCCAGGTCTTGCCGAAGGTCTGCGAATAGACCCGCTGGTAGAGGTCGTCGGCCGCCCCGTAACGGTAGGCGGTCTCAGCCCCGTCGAAGTTCTTCCGCGTGATCAGGTTGACCACGCCGGCCACCGCGTCGGAGCCGTAGATGGCCGAGGCGCCGTCGGCCACGACCTCGATGCGGGCCAGGGCCACGGTGGGGATCTGGTCCACGTCCGACAGCGCCTTGATCACCCCGTTGGGGGCCAGCCGGCGGCCGTTGAACAGCAGCAGGGTGGCTTCCGGGCCGATGCCGCGCAGATTGACGGTGCGCACCGCTGTGCCGTTGGCCGCCGCGTCCTGGGCGCCGCCGGTGAAGGAGTTGCGGGCCTCATCGGCGCCGAGGTTCAGCACCAGGGGCAACAGCTTGGTGACCTCGCTGGCCGAGGCCACGCCCGAGGCCTTGAGCTCTTCCTGATCGACGCCGGTGACCGGAGACCCGGTGGCCGCCACACCCCGGATCGAGGTGCCGGTGACGACAATTTCCGAAACCTCGGTGGCCTCCTGGGCCCAGGCTTGGCTTGCGGCCGCCGCCGTCAGAGCCAGAATGGACGCACCGAGACGCAGTGAAACTGACCGCTTCATACCCATGACGCCCTCCCATGGCGTGTTGTCCCGTCTTGTGCGGGCCGATGGAGCCATCGCTCAACCGTTGTTCTGACAATTAGTATGTTCGACAAACTAAATATGCGCAAGCGGGTCGCGCGGGAAAGCTCGGCCGTGAATATCCGAGCAAGGAAAAGCCCTCCCCCTGGGGAGGGGAAGGGCCTTGCTGACGAACCGCGGTGGAGGAGGTTGCGGGTCGAATTTCGGTCTTAGAATTCTTCCCAGCTGTCGTCGGCCGGGCGCTGGGCCACCTGGGAGGTGGCGCGCATCTGCGGACGCGGGGCGTGGGCCGGCGCCTGACGCCGGGCGGCCTGGGGCGCGGCGTGGCCGCCGCTGGTCTTGAAGCGGGCCACCAGGCGGTTCAGCTCCTGGGCTTCCTGTGACAGGCTGTGGCTGGCGGCGGTGGATTGCTCCACCATGGCCGCGTTCTGCTGGGTGACCTGGTCCATCTGGTTGACCGCGGCGTTGACCTGGTTGAGGCCGGTGGCCTGTTCCTGGGACGAGGCGGCGATTTCCGAGACCAGGCCCGAGATCTCGCTGACCTTGTTGACGATGCCGGCGAGCGCCGTGCCGGTCTCGCCGACGAGGCGCACGCCGCTCTCCACCTGACGGGTGGACGCCGCGATCAGCGTCTTGATCTCCTTGGCCGCTTCCGCCGAGCGCTGGGCCAAAGCCCGCACCTCGGAGGCCACGACCGCGAAGCCGCGGCCCGCGTCGCCGGCCCGGGCGGCTTCGACACCGGCGTTGAGGGCCAGCAGGTTGGTCTGGAAGGCGATCTCGTCGATGACGCCGATGATCTGGCTGATCTGCCTGGACGAAGACGCGATCTCACCCATGGCGTCGACCGCCTCGTTGACCACCACGCCGGAGCGTTCGGCGTCCCCGCGGGCGGCGTTAACCACGTCATTGGCCTGTTCGGCGCCGGCGGCGGACTTCTTCACCGTGACGGTGATCTCGTCGAGGGCGGCGGCGGTCTCTTCCAGGCTGGCGGCCTGTTGTTCGGTGCGGCGCGACAGATCGTCGGCGGCGTTGCTGATCTCGCCGGCGCCGTTCTGCATGCTGGACGCATTGGCCGCGATCACCAGCATGGCTTCCTCAAGCCCGCCGATGGCGCGGTTGAAGTCGTCACGCAGCTTGATGTAGGCCACCGGGAAGTCGTCGGGCAGACGATGCAGCAAGTCGCCATCGGACAGCCGCGACAGCCCCTCGGCCACCGATTCCACCACATGGGCCTGTTCGGCGGCGAGCGCGGCGCGCTCGGCCTCGGCGCGTTGGCGCTCTTGCGCGCTCTGGGCCTCCATGCGGACCTTCTCGGCCTCGGCGGTGGTGAGCGCCAGGCCGTTTTCCTTGAACACCTGGACCGCCCGCGCCATGGCGCCGATCTCGTCACGGCGCTCCTTGCCCGAGACGTGGATGGTGAGGTCGCCGCCGGCGAGGTTTTCCATGGCCTGGGTCATGCCGGCGATGGGACCAGCGATTTCCTTGCGGGAGATGTAGATGGAGAGCGCCCCCAGCAGCAGGGCGCCCGTGCCGCCGACGCCGACCAGCCACCAGAACACCGCCTGGGAATCCTTGGCCGCGTCGACCGCCGACTGGTCGATGTCCTTCTGCTGCTGACGGTTGAGCAGGGTGATCGCGGCGTCCGCCTGATCGTACACAGGGGTCATCTTGTCCTGCAGGGTGCTTTCGCAGTCGAACAGCAGGTGGATCATCCGCTGCTCCTGCAGCTCCTTGTTCAAGGCCACATAGGTCTCGAGGCTGTCGGTCATGACCTTGAAGGGCGCGACGTGCTCGTCCTCGATCAGCGGCTTCATGTCCTTCAGGGCGGCGCGGACCTCGGCGACCTGGGCGTCGAATTCCTTCTGCAGTTCGGGGAGCTGACCATCGTCGGTCTCCACCACGGTCTCGTAGGCGATCTGGTGCATGCGGGTGAAGGCGCCCTCGGCGCGGGCGGCGAGCGCATTGCCCTTCACCGGGTCTTCAATGAGATGCTTGGTGGCCGCGGCCATCCCGTTGGCCTTGATCACCGCGAATGCGGTCATGCCGGCCGTGAGACTGAGCAGCATGGCGACGATCAGCATGATCTTGGCCGACAGACGCAGATTGGAAATGAAGCCCATGAAAATCAGTCCCTAGCCCGACGCGCACCAACAATGCGATCCTGGTTAACGACAAGTGGTTACAAATCCATGGACACGCGCAGGGCGAGGACCACAACCGGACCAGCGTCGCGAGTCCCACCGGGATGGACCACGTACTGGACGCTCGGCTGCAGCATCAGGCGCGGGGCGACCCTGTCTTGAACACCGCCCGAGACGCCCAGGCGCTGGAAGCCCGCGATCGCCCGGAGATCGCCCACGCCGCCGCTCAGCGGCTGTTCCCGCAGCAGATAGGCCCCGGCCGCAGTGCGCGGCACGGGATCGCCGGCCCTTGGCCGCAAAGGGTCTCTAACCGTCCAGCTTGTCGGGTTTGAGGTTCATCAAGCCCCGTCGCTCCAGTTCGCCCAGCAGCTGGTCCACCTGGCTGCGCAGCTCCAGCATGCCCTCGGGACTGAGGATCAGGAAGCCGGACTTCACCACCTCGCTCACCCCCAGCGTGTTGGAGACATTGGCCGCCAGGGCCACCCGGAACACGCCTGACTGGAAGCCCAGGCCCGCCACCTTGTCGGCGAAGATCATCGGCAGGTCGAACTCGGGAAGGCCGGGCGGGCTGGACATCGCCGCAAGGTGCCATGATTCCCCGCCGGCCACCCTGGCAAGCCGGGCCAAGGCGCGCTTAGATAAGGCCCTCAGGGAGATCCAGCATGGCCAAGTTCCAGGTGACACCGCTCACCCCCACCATCGGCGCTGTCATCGGCGGGATCGACCTGTCCCAGCGGCTGGACGACGAACAACTTGGCGAGGTCCGCGCCGCCCTGCTGGCCCACCAGGTGATCTTCTTCGAGGATCAGCACATCACCCCTGTTCAGCATCGCGACTTCGCCGCGCGGTTCGGGGCCCTGCATACCCACCCGCTCTATCCCGGCGTTCCCGAGGCTCCGGAGCTGTTCATCCTCGACAACCACAAGGACAACCCCACCGACAACGACAGCTGGCACACCGACGTCACCTTCATCCAGACCCCGCCCATGGCCTCGATCCTCTACGCCAAGCATCTGCCCCCCAGCGGCGGGGACACCATCTGGTCGAACATGAAGGCGGCCTATGAGGCCCTGTCGCCGACCTTCCGCGAGTTCCTGTCGGGGCTCGACGCCGTCCATGACTTCGCCCGCGGTTTCCCGCAGCAGGGAATCGTGGCGGCGGGCGCCGGCGCCGAGAAGCACGCCAAGGCCCTGGCCGAAAATCCGCCGGTCCTGCACCCGGTCGTGCGCACGCATCCCGAGACCGGCGAAGATGGGCTGTTCATCAACTACGGCTTCACCGACCGCATCAAAGGCCTGCGCCGCAAGGAGAGCGACGCGATCCTGAACATGCTGTTCGAGCACATCCAGAAGCCGGAATTCCTGGTCCGCTGGCGCTGGAGCGACAACGCCATCGCCTTCTGGGACAACCGGGTGACCCAGCACTACGCCGTCAATGACTACCTGCCTCACCGCCGGATCATGAACCGCGCCACGGTGCTGGGCGACCGGCCCTACCATCGATTGCGCATGCCGGCCGGCATGAAGGCGGCTGCCGCGTGAGCGAGCCCGCCGGGACGCACTATCCCGACAGCGGCCTGTTGGCGGTCCTGGCGCGGCTGGGGTTCGGCCTGACCCTGCTGGCCATCTTCCTGGCCTCGATCGCGCCGGGCTGGCTGACGCCCAAGCTGCTGCACTCACACTATCTGGAGCACTTCGCGGCCTTCTATGTGGCGGCCTGCGCGGGCCTCGCGGCCATGCCGCGCACCCCCCTCCGCAGGATCGCCATGGGCTACCTGGCGTTCGCCCTGACCCTGGCGGCCACCCAGTATGCGCGCGGCCTGTCCTCGGAGGTGGCCATCCGCAACTGGGTGGCCGACGCCGGCGGTGTGCTGGCGGCCATGTCGCCGGTGGTGGTGGAGCGATTCCGCAGGCTGTTCGCACCGCGCCCGTCATAGAACCGTCCAAGTCGCGAGGCACGACATCGGCAGGTCGGGGGACCGATGGAGATGAGATGCCGCCCGCCCAGGACGATAACCCGTTCGGGACGCCCCGTGGCGCCTGGGGCCGGCAGCCGCCGACCACCTTTAGCCTCAGCACGCCGGTCAAGCGCCCCGTCAGGCCCTCGAACCAGATCCGCGTGCCGGCGCCCAGCCTTGCGCCGCGCAATGTCCTGACCGGCGGACTGGTCCCGCGCCCCTCCCCCGCGCCATCACCGCCCTCACCGCCGCCCGCGCCCGAGGGACCGGTTCCGGCCGTCGAGCCGCCTACTCCGATCCTGGTGAGCGTCCCGGATCCGGTCGGCGCCCGCTCGGCGCCGAAAGGGCGGGGCCGCGGCCTGCCCTTCCCGCCCGTGGCCGGGATCGGAGTGCTGATCGCCGCGATCGTGGTGGCCGGCCTGATGCTGCTGCGCCGTGAGCCGCCGGCGCCGGAATTGGCTGCTGTGGCCCCACCGCAAGCGCCCGCGCCTCTGCCGGACCAGCCCGCATCCGCCGCGATCGCCGAGCCTGCGGTCGCGCCGCCACTGACCACGATCGTTCGCACGATCAGGACCGAGTCGGCGCCCGTGACCCGCCCGGCGGCGGCGCCCGAGGCGCCCGCGCCGATCACCCCGCCGCCGCTGGCCGCGCCACCGGTCGTCGCCGCGCCGCCAGCGCCGGCCCCGGCCGTCCCGCCGCCGACCGACCCAGACATTCCGATGACCACCCGCCTGCCTGGGCCGCAGTAGGTCAGGGAGGAGCGCGGGGACCTCGCTGACTAGCCAAACACCGTCAGACGCCCGTTCGCGATCCCAAGCCCGCGCCCCCTGGCCCACTCCGGCTCCGGCGCGACCTCAAGGCGCGCCAGGGCCTCGCCGTCCGGCCACGCTGCGGCCAGGAAATAGGGCGCCGCTGTCGACGACTCGAACGGCGCCAAGCCGCACGCCGCCGCCACATCACCCCAGGCGCGAACCACCACATGCCCCTTGTCGAGGCGGATGACCGCAAAATCAGCTTCTGGCAGCAACATCCGAGCGGCGCTCCACAGGACCAGACTCACAAGTCCGTTCTCGGTCGGAAACAGGGTGAGTTCGGCGACGTCCTCGGAGACGCCTCGGTTCTCCAGGGAGATATCGAGCATGGGGCGCTGTTCGGCGTAGTCGAACAGCCGCTGCCGCACATGAAGATCGGCGATCTCGACCGGGCCATGCGAGGGCCTGAACCCGCGCCACTGGCCCTCCCGGAGGATCATCGGCGCATAGGACAGCGGCCAGCCATGATCCTCCAGATAGTTGGGCGCGAACCCGCCGATCAGCGTGAGCGCCTTGATGTCCTTGGCCCCAGCGACCAAAACACAGTTGCGCGCCGCGGCGACCACCACCGGATCGCCCTCCAACTCCAGGCCCGTGAACACCTCTGGCGTCATCAAGCGCGCGGCCTCGTTGTGGTCCTCGCAAATGGCGAACAGGAACCCCAGCTCGTGCCGCTCGAACCGGACCGGATTGGACGCTCGGAGATTGCTCAGCGCGATCTCCAGGCACTCCTCGAAGGTGCGGCCCCAGGCCTTCAGCGCCTCGCCATCCACCAGCGTCAGGCTGCTGGGGCGATCAAGGGCCACATGGCAGGTCAGGTGTTCGCCAAGGGCTTGGGACGTCGGGACCGACGTCCCATCGGCGTTGGTGGGATCGCGAAGCACCGCCTCGACCACGGCGCGTCCGCGAATGGCGGGGCGAAGCATGGGAGCGGCCGTCTCGAAGGGCGGTGGCGGCCCCAGGTCGTGGATAAAGGCGATAGCTTCGTCGAAGGTCGCCGCCTCGGCGCGGCGCGGATGTTTCGACCAGTCATGGAAGATGCGGTGCAACGCGACCACACCGGCCGGCTCGCCCAGCCAGAGGGTAAACCCCTCAGGATCGTAGGAGATCGGCTGGAGCCATCCCTGCTCCCGCAGCCGCTCCATGACCCGCTTGGCGAAGCTGTCCCGGCGGCCCTTGCCGCCCAATATATCGAACAGTCCCATGCGCCCCTCCCCTCAGCCCCTGCCCTACTCCGGAACAGAAGATGAACAAACATGGCGAGTCAAGCGCGATGGCGCAGGTGGATTCAGGGCGCGACAACTCTCAGGGTCTCGGGATCGAAGATCTGAATCTCGCTGCCCATGTCGGCGTAGACAACGAGCTCAGGGTGGCCCGGCATGACCTTGAAGTAGCGGTCGCCGGCCGCCGACACCCCCATGGGACCACAGGGCGGCTCTCCGGGTTCAACCGCCTCACTGGCCTCCCAGACGGCCTTGGCGGCCCCGGTGGGCTCAAGCACGAAGCGGTCCTTGCCCTGGGCGTCATAGCCCCGGGCCGGTGCGAAGGCGCAGGTGGCGGTGTGGGGACCCGCCGACGCCGCGCGGATCGCCGGCAGGATCGCCTCCAACGGCGCGTTGGCCGGCTTGGCGAAGGTCCGCACCACGGGACGGCGCTCGACCGGCGGGCCGGCATAGACCAGCTGGAAGCCCGGCAGGCTGTCGTCGGCCTCGATGTGGCCTCCACCCTGCTCGGGCCCGCAGGCGAAGGCCTGCATGGCGAGCCTGGCGCCCTTCACCTCCTGCCACGTGCAGGCCGCGAACTCCGGCGCCGAACGCAGGGCCGAGACCGGGGTTGGAGCCGCCGGAGGCGCCTTGGCGGCCGGTTGCGGCGAGCAGGCGCTCAGCAGGGCCAAGACGCCGACACCGGCGGCCAGTCTGGTGCAATGGATCGGCATGGGGGTCCCCGCTTCCTGAACCTTGACCCTCGTCGCGATCTCCGGCCGGCGCAAGAATTCGCGACGAGAAGCGGTGAAGCCGCGGCCGGGGCGGAGCCAAACGTCTCATCAGGATTTAAAACGCCGAGGAAGTCTGACCAGCTATGGACGACGGGCGATGATGGCTTGATCGGCGTCAATGGCGCCCAATTCAGGCCCCCGTAAGGATCGCCTGGGCCGAAAGGTCGGATCTGCGCCGACCCGACCTACTCGGAGTTAGGACTGTCGTGACGAACGAAGTGAACGCCGCCGAACGGTCAAAAGCCGCAGGCACCCAGTTGCTGCGGTTGATGCGGATGGCTGAGGCCCAGCCCCCGCTGCGAACCGCCGTGGTTCACCCGGTGGACGCCCTCTCACTGACCGGAGCGGTTGCGGCGGCGCGGCGCGGCCTGATCGACCCCATTCTGATCGGGCCGATCACGCGGGTTCGTTCGGCGGCCCAGGCCGCGGGGCTGGACCTGCAGGGACTGGAGCTGATCGACGTCGAACACAGCCACCAGGCCGCGGCGCGGGCCTGCGAACTGGCCGCCAGGGGCGAGGCGGCGGCGATCATGAAGGGCGCCCTGCACACCGACGAGTTGCTGGAAGCCGTCGTGGCCGGTCATTCCGGGCTGCGAACCGACCGGCGGATGAGCCACGTCTTTGTCCTGGACGTGCCGACCTACCCCCGGCCCCTGCTGGTCAGCGACGCCGCCCTCAACGTGGCGCCCGACTTGGCGACCAAGCGGGACATCGTCCAGAACGCTATCGACTGCGCGCACGCGATGGACATCGTCGAACCGAAGGTGGCCATCCTGTCCGCCGTCGAGACCGTGAACCCGAAGATGATCTCGACCCTCGACGCCGCCGCGCTCTGCAAGATGGCGGATCGGGGTCAAATTGTCGGCGGCGTACTGGATGGGCCGCTCGCCTTCGACAACGCGATCTCCCTCGAAGCCGCCGAGGCCAAGGGCATCAAATCCGCCGTTGCGGGGCGAGCCGACATCCTGATCGTCCCGGACATTGAGTCTGGCAACATGCTCGCCAAGCAACTGTTCTATCTGTCGAATGCGCAGTCGGCGGGGATCATCATGGGCGCCCGCGTCCCGATCATCCTGACCAGCCGCGCCGACCCCGAGGCCTCACGCCTGGCCTCCTGTGCGCTCGCCATACTGGTCAGCCAGCACAAGCCCGGCAAATACCTGCGATGACCGGGCGGCGGCTGCTGACGCTGAACGCCGGGTCATCCAGCCTGAAGTTCGCGATCTACGAGGTCGAAGCCAACACGCCGCTCCGCCTCTCAGGGCAGGTGTCGGGGCTCGGCGGGACGCCGCACCTGAAGGTCAACGCCGGGCCGGCTCGGCTGGCGGCGGAGACCTGGACTGATACGCGGGGCCTGGAGGCGGTGCTGGCGCGGACGTTCGGCTGGCTGGACGGCGCCGGGTGGGGCGAGGGTGTCGTCGCCGTCGGGCACCGGATCGTTCACGGCGGCCTGCACTTCCATGAGCCGACGGTGTTGACCGAGACCGTCCTACAGGGTCTCGAAGCGCTGGCGCCCCTCGCACCCCTGCATCAGGGCTTCAATCTGCGCGGCGTCGACATGGCCGCCGCCCATTTCCCCGATGCGCTCCAGGTGGGCGTGTTCGACACCGCGTTTCACGCCGGCCAGCCGGAGGTCGCGCGGCTGTACGCCCTCCCCCGCGACCTCATCGCCGAGGGCCTGCTGGCCTATGGCTTCCATGGCCTGTCCTATGAATACATCGCCAGCGCCCTGCGGGCGCAGGAAGGGCCCGCGGCCGGCGGCCGCACCATCGTCTGCCACCTCGGCAGTGGCGTATCGCTCTGCGCCCTCAGCGACGGCCAGAGCGTCGCCACGACCATGGGGTTCTCCGCCCTTGAGGGGCCGCCGATGAGCACCCGCAGCGGATCCCTGGATCCCGGGATCGTTCTGCACCTGATGCAGGCCAAGGGCATGAGTGTCGAGGCGGTCACCGACCTGCTCTACAATCGATCGGGCCTGCTCGGACTGTCCGGCCTGAGCGGCGACATGGTCACCCTGCTGGCCAGCCCCCTGCCCGACGCGCGCCAGGCGCTTGAGGTGTACGTCTATCGCATCGCGCGCCAGATCGGCTCCCTAGCCGCGGCCCTGGGCGGGCTCGATACGCTCGTCTTCACCGCCGGGGTCGGCGAGAACGCCGCCGAGATCCGCGCGCGGATCATCGCGCAATGCGGCTGGCTGGGGGTTCGCCTGGACGACACGGCCAACGCGGCCGGAGCGCGGCGGATCAGCCTTCCCGAGAGCGCCGTGACGGCGCTGGTCATCCCGACGGACGAACAGGTGATCATCGCGCGCGGGGTGGCCGGCCTGCTGGAGCCAAGCGGGGCCTTCGACGAGGCGCCATCTGCATGAGCAGGCGCAGGCAAGCCAGGTCGCGCTGACATGATCAAGGCTGGCCCGGCGGCTTCAGCGGGGCGAGATCTCAGCGCACCGCCCGCGGATCGCCCGCGCCGGTGACGGCTGCGGCTTCGGCCCCGCTCAGAAACTGTGCCACCTCCGTCTGCAAGAGCGCCGCCGCGCTGGCGACCAGATGAGCCCAGGTGCACCGGTTGGCGAACAGCATGCCTGCGGCGTCGAGGGTCCCGCCCCGGCTGATATAGCCGTGGGCCTGCAAGCGCCCCGGCCCTTCGTCGATACGGCGCAATATGCCGATCAAGGGTTCCGGTCGGGTGTGGGTGACGAGGAGGCGCGGAAGGCCCGTCGGAAAGAGTGTCCGAAGCGGTCCCTCCGCGACCACGAACGCTTCCTCGAAGGCGTCGCGCGGCGCGCGCAGACGACCGGGCTCCACGATGCAGGTGACCTGTACGCGCCGCCCGCGTTCGCGCAGACGGGCAGCGGCGCGCGCCGCCTCCGCCAGTTGATAGGCGCCCATGGCGACGAGTTGCAGCTCTGGGTCTGAATCGCCGTCGACGGTGATCGCGCCGGCTTCAAAGGCGCGCCGGGCCGCTGCGGGATCGAAGATGCACGGTGTCGGCCGCTTGGCGGCGATGACACAGCCGATGACGCCGCGCGCGCCGTAGATCTGCCGCAACGCCTCCGCCGCCGTGGCCGCGTCAGGCGGGAACATGACCCGGGAGATGTCCGACATCTCGCCGAGCAGGGCCTCGCCGATCGTAGGGTCCTGGTGGGACTGCTGGTTCTTGCCGTTCTCCCAGGTGTGGGATGTGGCGATCACAGGGACGCCGATCCACTGCGGTGGTCGTCCGGCCTCCATGAGCTGGCGTGCGAAGATTATCTCCTGGCGGAGCGCGCCCAGCATCTTCACCGCGAAGGCCTCGTAGGAGACCGCCAGGTTGAGGCCGCCCTTGTTGCCCAACGCGGCGCCGATCGCGGCTTCCTCGTTCAGCGCGGTGATCACGGCCCCGTGGACCGATTCCGGGGCCCCGGCCTCGGGCCGATTCACACGATGCTTCAGCAGGTCCAGCGTTCCCCCCATCTGATTGCTCTTCAGCTCGTCAGGATTGCCGATCCGAAACCGGTGGGAGGGGTTGGCCTGGGCGAAGGCCACGAACCATGCGTCGATGGCGGCCATGGAGGAGGCCGCCTCGCCCATCGGCGGCGCCGTGACAGGCGGCAATGCGGGCGAGGGCGGGTGGCGCGACGCCAGGGAATTGTCCCGCTCCTTCGGGCGCGCTTGCCGGATATGGGCGGCGAAGTTCTGCCGACTGACAGCAAGCGCGTCGGCCGGCACGTACAGCGCCTGAGCCGCCGCGTTGAACTCCGCGCGCGCCTGGTCGTCCCGGTGCGGCGATCCTTCCAGGGGGAGGTTGTGGGCGCGGTTCGTCCCTGCGCCTGGAAAGCCAAACCCCTTCTCGGTGACGGCGATCGCATAGGGAAGCTTCACCGGATAGACGGACCCGCCGTCCTGAATGCTCCGCGAGGCCTCCTCGAGCCGGCGTTCGGATTCCAGTATGGCCCAGGCGAACGCGGCAGGATCTCGACCGTCGATCTCGAAGGGGTCGAAACCGTTGACGGCCAGGTGTCGGCTGAGCCAGTCCGCGCCGCCATCCTGGGCGATCTCGGTGCGTTGCTCGATGCGCCGTCCATTGAGGATCATCATCGGGGCGACCAGGCCGCAGTCCTCGGCTCGCCACCAGCGCTCCGACCAGTCGCTCCCCCGCTGCTCCTCGAAGGCCCCGTCGCTCAGGATGGCGACCAGGCTCTCGCCCGGAAGCGGCATGTGGACATACTGAATCTCGGCGAACCCGAGGTATCCTCCCTCCGAAAGCCCACCGGCGGTGTGCGCATTCACATGGCTCCCGAGCGGAGCGGCGGGGCGCCCCGCCGCGTCGATCTCGTAGCTGTAGAAGTCGGCGCACAGCCGACTGAGCCCCGCCTCGTCCGGGCCGTAGCGCCCGACCTGCGCTGGCGAGAGGTTTTCGATCAGGCAGTTGGCGGCTTCAATGGCGGCGACACAGTGGCCTTGGCCAAGAAGCCAGCCTCTCGTCCTGGCCGTGAGAAGGTTGGCCGTGAGGTAACCGACATAGGCCGGCGCAACGTTCAAGGCGCCGCCGGTATGCCCCTCGGGCGTTGGCTTGAAGTCGTCGGCCAGCAAGGCGGCGCCGGAGAGGTCGACCCTGTGAGCGTAGGTCATGTGCGCCACCACCCACAGGGTCGCGCTGGCGATCCGATCGGCCGCCATCAGCGTGGCGTAGACGGCGTCCTCGCTCGGCGCATGGTTGGCGGCCACGAGCTGAGAGGCCATGGCCGCGATGCGGGCGCAGGTCTGCGGCGTGTGTTGGATGACGCCATAGCCTCCCCTCCACTGGTCGCAGGCCGCTGACGGTTGCCTAGCCATGGTGCGTCTCCGGTCTGCCGAGTTGGGCGCTCACAGGCGAACCGAACGGGTTTGGCCAGGGGGCGCCGGTCTGGGGGAGGCGCCCGCCCGCGCATCCCTCGAAGTCGCGAGGATGCGTCTGCGCACCGCCTTCTCAAGCTCGGTCACCAGCAGCATCGCGACGCCAATGCCGATGACGATCGCGCCCTCTGCGAGCGATATCGGCCGGGTGCCGAAGGCCGAATTGAACCAGGGCGCATAGGTCAGAACCAGCTGGCTGACGACAACCACGGCGACGCCCATGAGGACGGCGGGGGCGCCCAGGACGCCCCGCCAGGTGATCGAGGCCCCATGGATGTAGCGGGCGGAGAAAAGATAGAAGACCTGCATCACGACAAGGGTGTTCACGACAAGTGTCCGGGCATGCTCGACGCCGCCCCCCTGCCCCATCGCCCAGAAGAAGACGCCCGTGGTTCCGGCGACGAAGATCGCCGACACATAGAGAAACTGCCACCAGACCTGTCCCGTGAGCAGCGGCTCCGCGCGCGGACGCGGTGATCGCCGCATGGCGCCCGGCTCCGTGCGTTCAAAGGCCAGCGTCAGCTCCAACGCCACCCCCGTCACCATGTTCACCCAGAGAATCTGGATCGGGGTGATCGGCAGGGTGAATCCGAAGACCAGGGCCACGAGGAGCGCGCCGGTCTCGCCGCCGTTGGTCGGCAGCACCATCGCGATGACCTTCTTCAGATTGTCATAGACGGTGCGGCCCTCTCGCACCGCCGCGACGATCGACGCAAAGTTGTCGTCCACCAGGACCATCTGGGCGGCGGCCTTCGCCGCCTCCGTGCCCTTCCGACCCATGGCGACGCCGACGTCAGCCTGCTTCAGCGCCGGGGCGTCGTTGACGCCGTCGCCCGTCATGGCGACCACATGGCCGAGGCTCTGCAGCGCCTGGACCAGGCGCAGCTTGTCGGCCGGACTGGTTCTCGCAAAGACCACGGCGTCCTGCGCGACACCGACCAAGTCTTCATCCGACAGGCTGGCCATCTCGGCGCCGGAGACCACCTTGGGATCATCGGCAAGCCCGAGCTCGCGCGCGATCGCCACCGCCGTGGCGGCATGGTCGCCGGTGATCATCTTCACGGCTATTCCGGCCTCACGGCACTCCAGGATCGCGGCGCGCGCTTCCTCGCGGGGCGGGTCGATGATGCCCACGACCGCCAGCAGCACGAGGCCCTCATCGAGGTCGGAGGGGCTCAGCGCGATCGCATCCGCCGTCGCGGCCTTGGAGGCCAGGGCCAGGACGCGACGCCCGCCGTGGGCGAGGTCGTTGATCGCATTCTCCCAATAGGTCGCGTCGAGCGGGCCTTCGCCACCTGCCTGGAGTTGGCGGCTGCACATCTGGAGCAGCCGTTCGGGCGCGCCCTTGGCGAAGATCGCGCGCGCGCCATCCTCAAATTCCTGCAGCGTCGCCATGTACCGGCGCCTGGAATCGAACGGAATCTCGACGAGCCGGCGCGCGCTGGGCGTCAAGCCGGGCGACAGAGCCCCGATCTTTCCGGCCAAGGCGATGAGCGCCGCCTCCATTGGGTCGCCATGGGGGACCCAATGCTCCGCCGTCTGTTCGATTCGGGCGTCGTTGCAGAGGGCGGCGGCCTCGGCCACCTGTGCGAGCATGGCGCACTGGTCGGGGGAGGGCCGCACACCGTCGATCGTGATGTCGCCAACCGGCGCGTAGCCGACGCCACCGACCATCACCACACCGCCGGCAAGCACCACCGACGTCACGGTCATCTCGTTGCGTGTCAGCGTTCCGGTCTTGTCGGAACAGATCACCGACACCGATCCTAGCGTCTCAACCGCCGGCATCTGACGGATCACGGCCTGTCGCCCGGCCATGCGGGTGACGCCGATGGACAGGGCGATGGTCATCACCGCCGGCAGCCCTTCCGGTATCATCGCGACCGCGAGACCCACGATGATCATCAGCGAATCCACGGTGCTGAAGTCGCGGAGCCAATGGGCGACCGGAAACGTCACAGCGGCCAGGACAGCCACGACCACCGTCAACTGGCGCGCGAAGTGGTCCATCTGGCGCACGAGGGGGGTCGGCAGGCGCTTCACCTGCGCCACCAGGCCGCTGATCCGGCCGAGTTCGGTTGCGGCGCCTGTCGCCACCACAAGCGCCTGCGCCGAGCCGGTCGCGACGAGGGTTCCGCAGAAGGCCATGGAGGTCCGGTCACCGAGCACAGCGTCGGCGCTCACGGGCGCCACGCTCTTCTCAACGGCGACGGCCTCGCCGGTGAGGGCCGCTTCCTCGATCCGCAAGTTGCTGGCGCGCATCAGTCGGAGGTCCGCGGGAATGCGATCTCCGGCCTCCAGAAGCACCACATCCCCGGGAACCACCTGATCCGCAGGCGTCGTCACCCGGAGGCCGTCGCGCAGGACGGAGGCATTCGGGTCGATCATGCGCCGGATGCCCGCGAGGGCGCGCTCGGCGCGGCCCTCCTGGATAAACCCCGCCATGGCGTTGACCAGGATGACGGCCAGAATGACCAGCGCGTCCTTCATATGCTCCATGAGCGCCGCTGCGACAGCGGCGGCCAACAGGACGTAGATCAGCACATTCTGGAATTGCTGGAGGAAGCGGCGGATCGACCCGGGTCCCTGGGGCTCCGGGATCAGGTTCGCGCCATATCGCGCCAGTCTGGCCTCAGCCTCTCGGGACGACAGGCCCTTGGCCGTACTGTCCAGCTCTGTGAGGGAGTCTTCGATCGCCAGGGCATGCCAATCGCGGCCGGCGCGACGCTCAGGCGCCGCAGTCCCTGTCGGCGGCTCTCCTTGTCCGGTCTGAGCCAGTGGAAACCTCCCTCATGCCGGCGAGGCGCGCCCGGGGCGCGCCAATGGCCTCAGCGGAGGCCGCCTCGAGACAGTAGACCATCACAGGCCTTGGCTCGGCCGGCTTTGACGCAGGTCACTCAAATGATCCTTCAACTTCGCCCTGTCCCGCGCCGGCGAGTCGGCGAAACCGACCGCCGCCTTTCAGACCTGGCGCTCTCCCGCCAGGGCGGCGGCGATCAGCGATGTCACAGTGATCGCATTCGAGCTGTGCGGCAGGGTGTCGGTTGAAACGATGCGCCTGAACACCTCTGAGGTCTTGGCGAAGGCGTCGCCCGCGAAGATCGGGTGGACGACCACGCAAACGGGCGCCGGGAAGCCCTGCAGGCCCAACGCCTCGGCGGCCGCCGTCAGGGTGCGGCCGGAGGATGCGATGTCATCGATGAGGACGGGCTGCCTACCGCGGTGGCGCCCGAGATCCGGCACGGATATCTCCACCTCCCGATCCCCTCGCCGGCGCTTGGAAAGGACAGCGAATGGGGCCTCGGCTTTCGCCGCGATCTCCGCCGCCCACTGTTTGCTCTCGGCATCAGGGCCGATAATGAGCGGATTGGCCACTTCGTGGACGATCCAGTCACCGATCAGCGGCGCGGCGCGCAGCGCGACGCAGGGGATGTCGTAAAGCTCATCGAGGCTTGCGAACCGATGAAGATGCGGATCGACGGTGACCAGCCGATCGACCGTCGAGGAGACCAGCCGCGCGAACGTCCGCGACGTTACCGCCTCGCCCGGACGGAAACGCGCATCCTGGCGCATATAGCCCAGATAGGGCGCGACCAGCGTAATCTCTCCAGCGCCAAGCTCCCTCAGGGCGTCGGCCACGAACGCGACCGTCAGGAAGTGTTCGTCGGCGTTCTGGCAGACGATATCGACCGGCCGCCCCCTGGGGTCGGCGTCGATCCGCACGTAACGTTCGCCATCCGGAAAGCGCCGAAACTCCAACCTCCCAAGCTCGACGTTCCGACCCGCAGCGGCCACCTGGGCCGAGAACGCTTCGCTTCCGGGGAGGGGCACGAGGAGTCGCAAGGTCAGGGCTCGAGGCTCAGTATGTCGGGATTGGCGGCGGCATAGTCCAACGCGTAGGCCAGTTCGCCGGGAGCTTGCGCGTGGACGGTCATCAGGGGCTCGCCCGCGGCGACCTCGTCGCCCAGGCGGACGTGCAGATCGACGCCCGCGGCCTTGGCGTCCGGGGCGCCGGCCAGCTTGGCGAGCCGCGCCAGGGTTCGGTTGTTGATGGCCACCACGCGGCCGGCCCGCGGAGCCACCAATGGCCGGCTGACGGTAGAACGCGGCGGCTCCCTCAGGCCCCCCTGGGCTTCACAGATCCGCTGGAACTTCTCCCAGGCCCGACCATCGGCAAGCGTGCGCTCGGCCAGGTGCGTTCCCTCACCGGCGCCGCAACGCCCCGCCAGCTCCAGGGCCGCGCCGGCGAGCAGGCAGGCCCGGCGCCGCAAGTCCGCCGGCGCGTCCGGCGCGCCCCGAAGCACGGACAGCACATCGCGCGCCTCCAGGGCTGGACCGATGCCGCGGCCGACCGGCTGGCCGCCATCCGTGCGCACGCATCGGACCTCCACGCCGCACAACCGCGCCACATAGGTAAGGGAGTCCGAAATGGCGTCGGCGTCGTCCTGCGAGCGGACCTTCGCCGTTGGCCCCACCGGAATATCGAGCACCACGTGGGTGGATCCGGCGGCGATTTTCTTCGACAGAACCGAGGCGACCAGCTGGCCCTCCGTGTCGATGTCCAACACCCGTTCGACCCGGATGAGGACATCGTCGGCCGGACTCAACCGCACGGCCCCGCCCCAGGCGAGGCAACCGCCTTCCTGTTCCACCACCCGACGCATGGCGGCGAGATCCAGGTCGACCTTGGTCAGGGTCTCCATGGTGTCGGCGGTCCCGGCCGGAGAGGTGATGGCGCGCGAGGAGGTCTTCGGGATCACCAGGCCGTTCGCCGCCACAATGGCCACGACGATTGGCGTGGTGCGATTGCCGGGCAGCCCACCCACCGAGTGCTTGTCGATCACGATCGGCGAATCCCAGGTCAGCCGCTCGCCCGCCTGCACCATGGCGCGGGTCAGATGGACCACCTCGTCGCGATCGAGCGGCAGAGCCGAGCACGCCGTGAGGAAGGCGGACAGATGGACGTCGGTGTAACGGCCGGCGGCGACATCCGCGATAATCTCGACCATGGCGCCGGCGTCCAACCGCTTGCCGTACACGCGCCGGCGCACGCTGGACATCGAGGCCAGGGCGGAGGGATGGCGCACATGGATATGATCCCCGTCCACAACCCCAAGCCGGGCCCAGGCCGCCTCGGAGAGGCCCGCCTCGTCCGCCTGCACGAGATCGCCGCCGGTGATCTGATAGAGCGTCGCCGTCACCTCTCGGCCGTGAGCCATCAGCAGCACCTGCGAGCGCGGCGCATGCCCCTCCGACCGGCAGACAGGGCTATCTTCACGCATCAGCACAATGGCGTCGTGTTGCGACAGCAGCCCCAGGCGCCGAGCCGTCAGGGTGGGCAGAGCCGTGGCTTGACCGCCGGTCACGACAGGCCCCGCTCGTCACCTTCAGCCGGGATCTCGCCGTCCCAGCCGAGTTCCGCCTTCAGGCCCTGGAACAGACCACAGCCAACCAGGCCCCTCCCGAGCCGGAGCAGGTGGCGGGAACCGGTCACGGCGCCGCCCAGAAACGTCAGACTGGCTTTCGTCATTCACCCCTGCTTCCACCCACATGCGCGAAAACTTGACCCCGTATAATGGGCCGCGCTTTGCGGCGTCTTGAGCGACATCATATCGCCAGGCCGCGGGGGATCTGGGAGAGTTGAACAACCTGTGGTCGCCCAAGAATGTCGCGCGCCGCTTCGTGATGAATTGATGTCAATTTCGACAATTCAACATCACCGTCACACTAAAGTCATGTCGTTCTGACAATTTACGCCAATAAGTCACGCGAACCGCCACCTATATCTGCCCTTCGATCATGCACAGTATTGACCAAGAACTTGGAAGCCGCTGAATACCCTCTTCCCACAGAGGTACGGGGCGTTCCGCGCGATGGGGCAGTTTGGCTTTCGCATCGACGACGCCTTGGCCGAGGCGTTCGACGCCTACGCGGCGTCCCGTGGCGGGCGCTCAAAGGTGATCCGGGACCTGATGTCCGCGGCGCTGGAGCAGGATGGCGTGACCCTGCCGCCGCCGCCCATCAAGGTGTCCCGAACCGAGGGCGACTGGCAAGGCATCCTCGTCAAGCTCGATCCGGCGGAACACGCGATCCTCGACCAACACATCCGATCGACGGGCATGAGCCGTGGTCAGTGGATTGTCGCCCTGGTGCGTCGCCGCCTCAAGGGCGCGCGCCAATACAATGCCATCCCCCGCGCGCGCCTCGCCGTCGTCCCGGGGAACCGCGCCAAGGATCGAGGCGGACCGCGGCGGATAGCCGGAGATGACCAGGCCGTGGCTATGGTCGGCCGTCACGACAATCAGGGTGTCGGTCATATCGACGCTGGCCATCGCCGCGGCGACGGCGCGCGATAGCTCGGCGGTCTCGCCCAGGGCGTGGAAGGCGTCGTTGCGATGGTGGGCCTTGTCGATGTTGCCCCCCTCGACGACGAGGAAATAGCCGCGCGGCTTGCGCGCCAGCACCGCGATCGCCGCCGACGTCATCTGCGTCAGGCTCGGCGGCGCCTCCGGTCCGGAGATGGCGCCTGCGTAGGGCAGATTGTCGGAGCCGAAGATTCCCAGCAGGCTGTCGGTGGCGCTCGGATCAAGGGTGGACAGTTCCGCTCCGGTTCTGGGCGTCGCGACCCGGCCGGTCGAACCGCGCCGCCAGGCGTCGATCAGGTCGCGTCCATCCTTCCGCTCCCCGCCCGCCTCGACCGGGGTGAACTTGCCCCGCCCTCCGCCCAGGACCACGTCGGGCCGCGCGCCAGGCCCCGCCTCGATGAGCTGGCGGGCAATGTCGACGCAGCCGGCTTGCCGCGCCGCGGTCGGCATGTCGGCGTCGCTCTCCCAGTTGCGTTGCGGCGCGTGGGCGTAGACCGCCGCCGGGGTGGCGTCGGTCAGCCGGGTCGTCGTCACCACGCCGGTCGCCAGCCCGCTGGCCTTGGCCAGCTCCGCCAGGGTGGCGACCCTGGCGCTCGCCGCCGAGGCGCAGTCGCCCCGCTTGGCCGAGCCGTCGAGCGACACCACGCCGTTCAGGGTCTTGACCCCGGTGAGCAGGGCTGTCGCGCCATTGGCGGAGTCGGTGACCAGGGCGTCCTGGGAGTAGGTCTTGGAGAAGGCCGCATAGGGGAGCTGGTCGAAGGCCAGCCGGTTGGAGGCGCCGTCGACGCCGCGCGCCTGGCCCTCGAAGATCCGCGCCGCGGTGACCGTGCTCACCCCCATGCCGTCGCCAATGAACAGGATGACGTTTCGCGCCCGGGTCCCGGGCGCCGGCGCCCTTATGGCCTGCTGCAGGGCCGCGTCCGAAGCCCTGTAGTCGGGATCGGCGACTTGGCGGGCGCTGAGCCCCGCCGCGCTGGTGGCGCCGGGCGCTCCCAAGGCGGACAGGACCGCGACGAGAGCCAGACCGAGCGGACGACGGGATGAGTTTGGGCGCATGGGAACTCCGGCGAGACTCGGCCGGGCCCCGCCTAACAGGGCTTCGCAACACATTGGCGACGCCTCAGAAAATTTGGAGGGCCCGGAACGATTCGAACGTCGACCCTCAGAGTCGTAGTCTCAGGAAATCCGTTGGGGGCTGAATGGATTCACTTCCGAGACGAGTGAGCATCGATCGCCGCAGAGCCCTAGGTCTCAGCCCTGGGGCTCGCTCAGTCCCGCTGGTATGTCCCGGTGGAGGCGTGGCGCGGCAGCCAGCGTAGCGTTTCAATGAAATCCCGACACTGCGCGCGAGTAATGGCCCGGACCGGCGTCTCCTCGCCGAGGACCGCGAGCGCAACTCGACGGGGAGTCGAGTATGCGAAACGTGTCCTTGGCGACCAGCTTCGCGTGGGATCGGACATGTAGGCGTCGTAGACCGCCTTGAGGCTCGCCCCGCCGGGCAGGTCCGCTTCCACAAACCGAGAAGGCATCTCCGGAGGTGGCGTCTCAACTGAAGTCTCCGGCTGATGGATCACTCCAGAATAGACCACTTCATCAACGCTCAGCCCGGCACCCGCACGCGCCACCTCGAAGGCTTGCTCAATAGCTGCCGCGACCAAATAGGATCGGCGCAACGCGACGGTGAGGCTGTCCGTATTCAGCGATCGCCAGATTTCAGCCCTGCCGACTATCCCTACTAGCAGCGTCGGGACGCGTCGCCGGTAGTAGATGAGAGCACCACGGCGCACGAGATTCGTTCGAACGTGTAGATCGTTTGTGTAACAGTCCGATCCTCCTTTTCCTGAGCGTTTAGAGGCGCTTAGCATCTCATCTCGGGCGAGACTGTGTAGCGGAGTTGTGTAGCAATCGTCCGCAGACGGTTCTCCCATCGATGAAACCGCAGTGTTTTCAATGGCGGGGAGAAGTTTGGCGCGCCCGGAACGATTCGAACGTCCGACCCTCAGATTCGTAGTCTGATGCTCTATCCAGCTGAGCTACGGGCGCGCACATCGCCTTTCGGCGAAGGGCGGGTATCTAGCGGTTCGCCGGGCGCGATTCAACCACGATCTCGCACCTTTCGCGGTGGGCGCGGCGGCTTTCGTCAACTTGACGCGCCAGGAGAGAGCAAACATACGGGACGGCGAAACAAGAGGTGGGCCCGGAGTCCGCCCAAGAGGCGATCCAGATGACCGACACTTCGGCGCCCGAAGCCGGCGACGCGTACGAGTTCACCACCGACTGGCTGCGCTACAACGTCGCCAACTGGCGGAAGATCTTCTCCGAAAACCGGATCGAAACGATCCTGGAGATCGGCTCCTACGAGGGCCGGTCGACCTGCTGGATGATCGAGGTCCTCAGCGCGCGCGCGGCCTTGGAGGTCTCTTGTGTCGACAGCTGGAGCGGCGGCGACGAGCATCAGGTGGGCGGCCGCTTCGAGTCGTCGATGCCGGAGGTGGAGCGGCGCTTTGACCGCAACGTCACGATCGCCAGCGCCAAGGCCGCGCACAAGGTGACGGTCAAAAAGTATAAGAACCTGTCCAATCTCGGCCTAGCCGAGGTCATCGCTGAGCGGCGAGCGCCGTATTTCGATCTGGTCTATGTCGATGGATCCCACCACGCGCCCGACGTGTTGACAGACTCCATCATGGCCTTCCATGTCCTCAAGGTGGGCGGGATCATGATGTTCGACGACTATCTCTGGCGTCTGGACCCGCACATCCTGAACCAGCCGAAGATCGCCATCGACAGCTTCCTGAACGTCTTCCAGGAAAAGATGGTAGTGATGCATGACCTGACGATCCGGCAACTCTACGCCCGCAAGATCGCGGCCTAGGGACCAGAGTCATGCAGCACGAAGAATGGTTCGCCGTTGGCGGCGGGCGGCCAGGGCGATTACCGCCATCCTGACCGATCAGAAGGACCGTCAGGTTCTCGGATCGCTCGCGGAGATCGGCGCCTATCAGGGCAAGACCTTCATTGGAATGGCGCTGGCCGCCCGGCCGCAGGAGTCTGTACTCGGCGTCGATATATTCCCGGGTTCGATGCTCCAGGACCTCACGGCCCAGCTGAAGGCCCTGCTTCCGACTGAGGAGCCCGCCAATGTGCGGCTGGTCAAGACGGACTCGACCAAGATTCCGACCCTCGACTGGATCCGCCTACTCGGCGCTCCGGTGCGCTTCGCCCATATCGACGGCGATCACACCCGTGACGCTGTCCTCAGCGACATGATCCTGGTGTCTTCGCATCTCGCGGAGGAGGCGGTGGTGGTCATAGACGACTATCTCCACGACTGGTTTCCTGATGTCACCGAGGGGGTGATCGACGGGCTGGAGAATTCGAAGAACCTACGGCCGGTCGCCGTTATTCCCCGCTCCGGACCTCTGATGAAGGGCGGCACCAAGCTGGTGTGCGCGACTCCAAAGGCTTGGAAGGGTGCTGGGACCTGATGGTCAAGACCTTCCCAGAACTCAGTCGGCGGGATTTCACGATTGCTGGCTACCCGGCGTTCGCGCTCCTGAACAACGACTAGCTAGCCTCCCGGGCGGCCCTACAGCCAGTCCAGCATGCCGAGCTTGCACATCCACATCAGCCCCATCTGAACCGGCCGGCGGCGCTCGGTCGGGAAGGCCAGCAGGACCGACTTCACCGAGCGGCTTTCGGCGCCCAGCATGTCGAGCACCTGGGTGCATTCCGGCCCGGTGCAGCGCCAGGACCCGGCGAAGCGGTCGAGCTCCAGCCCCATGGCGCGGTCGACATCGGCCGCCGTCACGCCCGGGCGGACGTGGAGCAGGGTCTCCAGGTTCTGAACGTCGGTGGGGAAGCCCCCGAAGTCGCGGTTCGGATCGCCCTTCACCGGGTTGAAGCGGCCCTGGGTGCTGTCCGGCGGCGAGGCCTCGCGGATCGCGGTCAACTCGTCAGCCAGGGCGGCGTACTGGCGGGCCACCACCGGCCAGTCGAACACCTCGCGCACGCGCTGGCGGCCCGCGGCCCCCATCTTGCGGCGCAGGTCAGGCGAGGCGATCAGGGCGGCGATGGCGTCAGCCGCCCGGCCGACATGGACCGCGGTGTGCTGGGCCAAGGCGCCGACATAGAGCTGGTAGGAGTCCAGACCCAGGACATGGCGTTCGGCGGCGGCGACACTGACCCCGCCCGGCGGTCCGCCCAGGGTGGGGATCAGGAAGCCCTGCTCTCCGTCCTGGACGGTGTAGCGGTAGCCGTCCCAGTCGCTGATCACCACCGGCAGGCCCGCGGCCATGGCCTCCACCGGGGTGATGCCGAAGGTCTCCTGGATGTTGTCCACCAGCGAGATGAAGATGTCCGAGGCGGCCCAGAACGACCCCACCCGGCCCTGGTCGTTGCCGTCCAGGAAGTGGACCGCCACCGACGGCGCATAGGCCTGGGCGGCGGCCTGGTACCGGGCGCGGTCCTGGTCGCCGTTGGGGAACCAGCCGACCATGGCGAAGTGAACCTTCACGCCGCTGGCCTGGGCGGCCTCCTGGATGGCGCGGAACATCGGCTGCGGCGCGGCCTTCTCGAAGAAGGAGAGGCGGCCCAGCCACAGCACCAGGATGTCGTCCTGCCCGACCGCCAGCTCCTCGCGGACCTGGGCGCGGACCTGCGGGCGGTCGGCGCGGGCCGCGATGACCGGCTGGTCGACCCCCAGCGGGATCAGCGGCAGATAGGGCTTGGGGTTCCCGGCGCCCCCGAAGCGGTCGGCCAGGAAACCTGACCATTCATCGAACATCCGATGGAGCGCGTCCTGCACCGAGGGCGAGGTGCAGATCAGCGCGTCCCAGGGCTGGATCGGGGAGGTGAGCGCGGTGGCCATCTCGGCGCGCAGGGCCGGCGGCGCGAGGGTGTGAACCAGGCCCATCAGGCTGTAGGCTCGGTCTCCCACCGCGCGGCGCCGCAGCCAGGAGATGTCCGACAGCGACGGCGTGCCGCGCAGCATGACGCCGGACTGGGCCACGGCGCCCTGGGCCAGCAGGCTGCCGGTCGTGAGCGCCGCCCCACCGGCTGAGTCCCCCAACAGGCCCTTGCGCAGGTCGGCGTCGGAAAGGCTGGCCTGGCTGAGGAAGCTGACCTGGTCGAACCCACCATGGGCCGCGAGCGCCCGGAACAGCTCGAGGTTGGCGACGTCCTTGCCGAACGGGTTGTTGACCAGATTGAACTGGCCCGACGGATGGTAGATCGCCAATCGCGACGCCAAAGGCCCGCCCCTATGTTCAGAGGGCCGTTCCCGCCCGATTAGAAGCGGGGAATACGACCTCCCAGACCGCGCAGCAAGGCGCCGCCGATGGCCTCGGCCGGGGTGGGCGGCGGAGCCTCCTGGCCGCCGGGGAGCATGACCGGCCGCTGACCCTGCTGACGTGCGCCCGGCATTTCCATGCCCAGAAGGCCGCCGGTCTGCGACTTGTAGCGGACCTTCACCGCCCACTCGATGTTCCAGGCGACCTTCGGGTCCTTCGGCCGCTCCGGATAGGAGAGGTTGGTCTCGTTCCCGTAGGCGGCCAGTTGCACCATGGCCTGGGGCGCGACCTTCACCACCTCCTGCGGGATCGTGCAGGCCGTGGTCTGCGGCCCCATCAGGGCCCGCGACGCCACCAGGCGGCTGATGTCGCCGTTGCTGAGATAGTCCGGCAGGGAGAAGGCCGAGGCCTGGACCTCGCTGGAGGTCCACAGCACCACGGTGTCGTCCTGGCCGCCGCCCATGGCGGTCGCCAGATAGGCCTGGGCGCCCGCGACCGCGCCCCAGCCGAGCTGGCCCGCGCCAGTGGCGCCGATGGCGTTGGTGGTCAGGCTCAGAGGCCCCAGGAAGTCCTGTGCGGCGTTCAGGCTGAAGCGGATGTCCGGCGAATAGGTCCCGCGGATCAGGTGCTCGCCCAACAGGGAGCCATTGCCCGGCACGCTGGCGCGGCTCTTCTCGTTGGGCCACTCGCCATAGGTGGTGTTGCGGCTGGGGGACGGCGGCTGCATCGGCGTGACGTTGAGCCCTCGGCTCATCGCCTCCAGGCCGGGGGGCATCTTCCCGTCGGCCATCTTGGCGAAGTCGATGACGATGGGCTGGCCGGGGCGGGCGTGCTCGCCGCAGCCCCAGAAGATCAGCATCCTGCCCTTGGGCTTCTGATAGTCGCGGGAGAAGCTCGGGGTCTCCTCGGTGCGCTGGACCGGCTGGGCGCGCGGCGTCGTCAGCGGCAGGGTCGGACCGGCCCGCAGGCCCTGGGGCGGCAGGTGCTCGGCGCTGGGCTCGCCCGCCGGCTTGCGTGAGGAGCCCAGCTGCAAGGTCAGGGTCTTGCTGGCCCCGCCGCCGCCGCCCGCCATCGCCATCATCTGGCCCATGGACGGCTTGCCGCTGCCCATGCCCGCGCCGAAGCCGGACACCGTCTGGCCGCTCATCCAGTAGGTCGCGACGGGGCCGGTCACGACCTGCTTCTGCTGCGCGTCGGCCGCGCCCGCGGTGAGGGCGATCACGCTGACCGCCGCCGTCGTCTTAATCCAAGCCATTGGACGTCTCCTGAACCTCGAAAGGCGGGTGACCTAACGGCTCAGCTTACCAAAGACATTCGGCAATAATGAAGACACGTTCTGCGTTCGCGCAGGTCCTCAGAGATCGCGCCAGCAGCGTACGTCCGACCCCGGCCACGGCGTGGCCTCGTAGACCGCCCGGGCCACGGCGCGGGCCAGGCAGTCGGCGGCCAGCGCCCCGATGCGGGCGATCGTGAAGTCGCCACCCTCCAGGGGGCGCAGGCCGGTGGACATGGCGAAGACCACGTCGCCGTCGAAGGGCGCGTGGACCGGGCGGATCGAACGCGCCAGGCCATCCTGGGCCATCACCGCCACCCGCTTGGCCTGGGCCGGGGTCAGCACCACGTCGGTGGCCACACAGGCGATAGTGGTGTTCATCCGCGCCTGCGGGTCGGCCTTGGCCAGGTCCCAGATGTCGGGCCGCGCCGACAGGCCAGCGGGACCCAGGCCGCCGAACTCAACCCCCATCTCGAAGGGCGCGGCCCAGAAGGTTCTGTTGTCGCCGGAGACCACCGAGCCGAAACTGTTGACGCAGACCACCGCCCCCACGGCGATCCCGTCGGCGGCGATGATCGAGGCCGAGCCGGTCCCGCCCTTCAGCGAGCCGGCCATGGCGCCGGTCCCTGCGCCGGTCGTCCCGAGCTGGAAGTCCAGCCCCGCGGCTTCCACAGCCTCGCGGCCGAGGCGGCGATAGGGTGGGTCCTCGCCCCAATCCCGATCCCCTCCGTTCGCGACATCGTAGAGGATCGCGCCGGGCACCACCGGCGACTTGGGCACGCCGGGACGGTTCACAAGGCCATAGCCCCGGCCCCGCGCACCCAGCCAGGAGACCACGCCGTCGGCGGCGGCCAGGCCGTAGACCGAGCCCCCCGACAGCACGATGGCGTCGATAGCCTCCACCAGGTTCTCCGGCGCCAGGGCGTCGGTCTCCCGCGTGCCCGGTCCGCCGCCCCGCACGTCGCAGGCCGCCACCGCACGGTCGTCGGGCAGGATCACCGTAACGCCGGTGCGGGCGGCCAGGTCCTGGGCCTGGCCCACGGTCAGGCCGGGCACATCGGTGATCAGGTTGCGCATTCCAGGAGCGGCGGGAGGCTTTTGGCTCATGATCGAACCAGAAGCATGGCTTGCGGTTTGTTGTCCACGTAGGCCTCGCTATGGTGACGCCGCTCCATTTCCAGTTCCCTCATTTCCGCGTGGTCCTTCCGTGTCGCAATTCAAGCGCCTGAGCATCGTCCTGCTGGCCAGCCTGGCCAGCGCCTGCGCCAGCCTCAACCCCGCCCCCTCGGCCCCGGCGCCCGGCGTCGGCTCCGGCATGGTGGCGGCCGCCAATCCGCTGGCGGTGGAGGCCGGCGTCAATGTGCTGCGCCGCGGGGGTTCGGCGGTGGACGCCGCCGTCGCCGTGCAGGCGGTTCTGGGCCTGGTGGAGCCGCAGAGCTCGGGTCTCGGGGGCGGCGCCTTCATGACCTATTACGACGCCAAGACCCGCAAGGTGACCGCCTACAACGGTCGCGAGACCGCGCCGGCCGCCGCCACCGACGCCCTCTTCCTCGACGAGACCGGCAAGCCCCTGCCCTTTGTCACCGCCCTGATGAGCGGCCGATCGTCGGGGGCGCCCGGCGCGGTCGCCATGCTGTCGCTCGCCCAGTCGCAGCACGGCAAGCTCGCCTGGAACAGCCTGTTCGGCGACGCCGAGAAGCTGGCGGACGACGGGTTCACGGTCAGCCCCCGCCTGGCCCGAATGATCGTTGGCCGCTTCCCCCAGGCCAGCGCTCCGGATGCGGTGGCCTACTTCACCAATCCCGACGGGACCCGCATGAAGGCGGGCGATACGCTGAAGAACCCCGCCTATGCCGCCACGGTGCGCAAGATCGCCGCCGAGGGCCCCAAGGCGATCCTGGAGGGCCCGGTGGCCGCCGCCATCGTCACGCGTCTGCAGCAGGGCGAGCAGCCGGGCGCCATGACCCTGGCCGACCTGGCGGCCTACAAGCCCAAGGTCACCGCCGCCACCTGCCGCCCGTTCCGCGTCTATGTGGTCTGCACTCCGCCCGCCCCGTCCGGCGGTCCGGCCGTGCTGGAGGGCCTGGCCATCCTGGAACACACCGACATCGCGGCCCATCCGAACGACACCCAGGGCTGGTACCTGTTTTCCCAGGCCAGCCGGCTGATGTACGCCGACCGCGACCGCTACATGGGCGACCCCGACTTCGTGGACGTGCCGACCGCCGGCCTGCTGGACCCCGCCTACGCCGCCGGCCGCGCGGCCCAGATCAACCTGCAGACCGCCGGCCCCGCCCCGGCGCCGGGCAAGCCCAAGGGCGCCGGCGTCCGCGCGCCCGACGCCACGATGGAGCCCGGCGGCACCTCGCACCTGGTGATCGTCGACGCGGCCGGCAACGCGGTCTCCATGACCACCACAGTGGAGAGCGTCTTCGGCAACGGCCGGATGGTGAACGGCTTCTTCCTCAACAACCAGCTCACCGACTTCTCCTTCGCGCCGAAGGAGAAGGACGGCGTCCCGGCCGCCAACGCCGTGGCCGGCGGCAAGCGTCCGCGCTCCTCGATGGCGCCGGCCGTGGTGCTGGACAGGCAGGGCCGGTTCGTGGCGGCGGTGGGATCGCCCGGCGGCTCGGCGATCCTGGCCTACAACCTCAAGGCCCTGGTGGCCTTCCTCGACTGGAAGCTGCCCATCGACCAGGCCATCGCCCTGCCCAACCTGATCGCGCGCGGCGACACCTACGCCTCCGAGCCGGCCAAGTTCGCGCCGGGCGTCGTCGACGGCCTGGCCGCCAAGGGCGTGGCGCTGAAGCCCGGCGGCGGCGAGGACTCCGGCCTCCACGCCATCGTCATGACGCCGAACGGTCTCGTCGGCGCCGCCGACCCCCGGCGCGAGGGAATCGCGAAGGCGCCTTAGGACAAGCTTCCTTCTCCCCTTGCGGGAGAAGGTGGCCGGTCGGAGACCGGTCGGATGAGGGGTCACGCTCCCCTCTCCGACCATTGTCCGACCGCCCTAACCCGATAGGCCTATCGACCCCTCATCCGACCCTGCTCCGCAGGGCCACCTTCTCCCGCAAGGGGAGAAGGATATCTAAGTGCTCTTCGCTCTTGCCCGCTTCGCCTTCAGCCGCGGCGGCGTTCCCGGCAGGCGCAGCTCGAACACCGAACCCTGGTCGCCGGTGGAGGCCAGCACCAGGTCGCCGCCGTGCCCCTGGGCGAGCTCGCGGGCGATGGCGAGGCCCAGCCCCGCGCCGCCCGGCCGGCTGGAGCCCGCGAAGGGCTGGAAGATCTTTTCCTGGGCGCGCTTCGAGACGCCGGGCCCATTGTCGGAAAACCGGATCAGGGTCGCGCCCTCGGCCTGGGTCAGGGACACCGTGACCACGCCGGACGCCGTGCGCCCCTCCTGCGCCTCGATGGCCTCGCGGGCGTTGCGCAGCAGGTTGGCGACGATGCGGTGCAGGTGGTCGGGGTCGGCAGTGACCTGGTCGGCGGGGTCGATCTCCGTCGCCAGCCGCACGCCCTCGGGCGACAGCCGCGCCTCCTCGGCGGCCATCTCCAGGGCCGGCGCGAAGGCAAGGGCGCCGATGTCGGGGGGCGCTTCCTGGGTCTTGCCATAGACCAGGACATCGGTGGCCAGCTTCACCGCGCGGTCCAGGGCGCGCTCCAGGCGCGGCAGGGCCTGGGCGACCTTGGGGTCGCGCGACGCCGCCAGCCGCTCGGAGGCGATCTGGGCGCTGGTGAGCATGTTGCGCAGGTCGTGATTGATCTTGGCCACCGCCTCGCCAAGGGCCGCCAGCCGGGCCCGCGAGTTCAGCGCCACCCGCAGATCGGCCTGCATCAGGTCCAGCTCCACCTCGGCGCGGCCGATCTCGTCGCGGCGGCCGGAGGGCTCGAGGTGCGAGGCGGGATCGTCGGGATCAGCGCGGAACCGCTCCATGGCGTGGGTGATCCGCTGCATCGGCCGCACCAGGAAGAAGGCCAGGGACAGATAGACCAAGATGCCGGCCACCATGGCCACGAAGGCCATGACCAGCAGCAATTGCCAGAGGTAACGGGTCAGCTCCTGCTTCAGGACGGCGTCGGGGGCGACGATCTCGATGAAGTCGGCCTTGCGGATACGCGGCTCGGCGATCACCCGCACCATGCGGCCCTCGCCGCCCCCTAGAAGCGTCTGGAAGGGCGCCGCCAGCCAGGAGACCGGGGCCTGGTCGCGCAGGTCCACCAGATAGGGCGCGCGTTCCAGCTTGGGCCCCTGCAGCACCAGACGGCGCATGCCCTCGGTCTGGATGGCCACCCGCTGCACGCCGGCGCCCTCCAGCAGCTGGGCGGCCAAGGCCTCGCTCACCACCCGGTCGGGGGCGACGTCGGGGGCGATGGTGGCCAGTTCGGCGGCGCGGACCCGGTCCAGCAGCCACTGCTCCTCGAAGGCCGCGAGCGCCGGCGGCAGGGCCAGGGCGCCGGCCGAGGCGACAAACAGAATGGTCAGGATCAGCAGACGCGCGGAGAGGCCGCCCGGCCAGAAGAACCGCCGTCTGGTTCGCCTCGGGGGCGCCTGAGGCTGAGGGGCGTCCGCCATGAGCCTTCCCCCTACTTCACCGTGGGGCTTTCGGCAACGCGACGTCTGTTCGCGTCACGCGCGAATCTAGCCTTTTGCCCCGGCGGCGTCCGCCACGCAGGCGAAGCCTTCGGCCTTCAGGCGTCGGGCCAGATCGGTCTTGATACGGGTGACCAGGCCCGGCCCGCCGAACACCATGGCCGAATAGAGCTGCACCGCGCTGGCCCCCGCGCGGATACGGGCATAGGCGTCGTCGCCCGAGGCGATACCGCCGGCCCCGATCAGGGCCACCCGGCCTCCGGCGGCGGAATGGAAAGTCTCCATCATCTGCTGGGCCAGGGCCCTGAGCGGCGCCCCCGACAGGCCGCCGGTCTCGCCGGCCTGGCTGGAGCGCAGGTTCGGGCGGCTGATGGTGGTGTTGGAGACGATGATACCGGCCAGGCCGTTGGCGATCACCGTCTCGACAATGGCTTCCACCTCGCCCGCCTCCAGGTCCGGCGCGACCTTCAGGAACATCGGAACCCTACCCTCCGCCGGCAGGCGATCGCGGGTTTCGGCCAGGCGGCCCAGCAGCTCCTCAAGCGCCGCCTTGGTCTGCAGGGCGCGCAGGCCCGGCGTATTGGGCGAGGAGATGTTGATGGTGAAATAGGAGGCCAGGCCCCACAGCCGGGTCAGCCCCGTGACGTAGTCGCTGATGCGGTCGGTGGCGTCCTTGTTGGCGCCGATATTGGCCCCGATGACCCCGGGTCCGCGCCTGGCCAGCCGGGCAGCGAAGGGCTCCAGGCCCTGATTGTTGAAGCCCATGCGGTTTATGACGCCCTGATCTTCCGTCAGCCGGAACAGCCGCGGGCGCGGATTGCCGGCCTGGGGCAGCGGAGTGACCGTCCCGCACTCCACGAAGCCGAAGCCCGCGGCCAGCATGGGGCCAAACACCTGCGCGTTCTTGTCGAAGCCGGGCGCCAGGCCGACGCAGTTGGGCAGGGCCAGCCCCGCCACCGTGGTGGCCAGGATCGGGTCGTCGCGGCGGGCGCGGGGGCCGAGGCCCAGGGCCAGGCCCTTGATCGTGACCCCGTGGGCGTCCTCCGGATCGAGCACATACAGGGCGCGGGCGGCGAGGTCGTGGATCATGCGAGGTCTCCCAGCACGGGCACGCCGTCGGGCCCCAGCGGCGCCTCGGTCACGGCCAGCACCTGGCCGGGCGTCAGCACGTCATAGAGATGCGGAAACAGGTCGCCGCCCCGCGAGGGCTCCCAGCGCAGGGCCGGCCCCAGGTCGTCGGCTTCCACCTCCAGCACCACCAGGTCGGTCAGGTCCTTGAAGTAGCGCCGCGCAGTCTCGCCGGCCTGGGCCCCGGTGGAGAAGTGGATGAAGCCGTCCGCCAGGTCGACCGCCGAGCCCAGGAAGCTCCCGGCGCGCGCCGCAGCCGCCCACTCGGCGCGGGTGAGAATCTTGTAGATGCGGGTCATGTCACCGCCCCGGGAAGAACAGGCCGTCATAGGACGGGCGGCCGGCGTGGTCGAAGAGGAAGACCGCGGCGGCGGCGGTGGGGAAACCGTTCTGGGCCTTGGCGATCAGGGCCGGGGGCGCGCCGCCCGCCTTCAGCATCTGAACGGTCAGATCCTGCAGGCCCGGATTGTGTCCCACCACCATCACCGTGCCGCAGGTGGCGCCGGCGGCCTGCGCCAGCGCGCGGACCCGTTCGGGCTCGGCGAGATAGAGGCTGTCCTCGAACCGCGCCTGCGCCTTGGGGAACGCCTTGCAGAGCGCCTCCCAGGTGTCGCGGGTCCGCGCGGCGGCCGAGACCAGAACCAGGTCCGGGCAGAAGCCGAGATCGGCCAGGGTCTCGCCCATGGCGGCGCTGGCCGCGATCCCAGGCCGGACCAGCCGGCGGTCGAAATCGTCGCCGCTCGGGGCGTCGCGCTCGGCCTCGCCGTGCCGCAGGAGGATCAGCCGGTCCATGGTCTCTCCGTCGCCCCACCCATGCGTGGGATCACGCATGGGTTCATAGCGGGCCTCGCCGCCGACGCGAAGCGGTTGACAGCGAAAGTGGTTGGCGGTCCAAGCGGGCGCATGAGCGACGTCGGCCACGCCACCCTCGCCACCCCCACCGACGGCGGGACCTGGAGGTCGCCGGCCGACCGTCCGCTGCGCCTGGATTCCGGCGCGGTCCTGGCCCCCCTGGAGATGGCCTACCGAACCTACGGCACGCTGAACGCCGACAAATCCAACGCGGTGCTGATCTGCCATGCACTGACCGGCGACCAGTATGTGGCCTCGACCCATCCGGTGACCGGCAAGCCCGGCTGGTGGACCACCGTGGTGGGCCCGGGCCTGCCGCTGGATCCGGCCCGCTACTTCATCATCTGCCCCAATGTCATCGGCGGCTGCATGGGCTCCACCGGTCCCTCGTCGCTGGATCCGATGACCGGCAAGCCCTACGGCCTGGCCTTCCCGATGATCACCATCGCCGACATGGTCCGCGCCCAGGCCATGCTGGTGGAGTCCTTCGGCATCGAGACCCTGTTCTCCGTGGTGGGCACCTCGATGGGCGGCATGCAGGTCCTGCAATGGGCGGCCGACTATCCCGAGCGGCTGTTCTCGGCGATCGTCGTGGCGGCCGCGGCCCGCCATTCGGCCCAGAACATCGCCTTCCACGAGGTGGGCCGCCAGGCGATCATGGCCGACCCCGACTGGCGCGGCGGCGCCTATGAGCTCGAGGGCGTGCGCCCGGAAAAGGGCCTGGCCGTGGCCCGCATGGCCGCTCACATCACCTATCTGTCGGAGACCGCCCTGCAGCGGAAGTTCGGCCGCGAGCTGCAGCGCGACGGCCTGTCCTGGGGCTTCGACGCCGACTTCCAGGTGGAGAGCTACCTGCGCCACCAGGGGGCCAGCTTCGTCGACCGCTTCGACGCCAACTCCTACCTCTACATCACCCGGGCGCTGGACTATTTCGACCTGGCCGGCGGCCACGATGGGGTGCTGGCCAACGCCTTCCTGCGGGCCCGAAATGTGCGGTTCTGCGTGCTGTCCTTCTCGTCGGACTGGCTCTACGCCACCGCCGAGAGCCGTGACATCGTCCGCGCCCTGAACGCCGCCGGCTGCCGCGCCAGCTTCGCAGAGATCACCACCGACAAGGGCCACGACGCCATCTTCCTGGACGAGCCGGCCCTGGATAGCGCCCTGCGCGGCTTCCTGGCCTCGGCCGCCGAGAAGCGGGGCCTGGCGTGAAGACCACCCGCGAGGACTTCAAGGAGATCCTGCGCCTGGTGCGTCCGGGTTCCCGCGTGCTCGACGTCGGCTGCGGCGAGGGCGAACTGCTGGAGCTGCTGACCCGGGAGAAGGGCGTCGACGGCCAGGGCCTGGAGATCTCCAGCCAGGGCGTCTCGGCCTGCCTGGCGCGGGGGTTGGCGGTGGTTCAGGGCGACGGCGACCGCGACCTGGATCATTTCCCCACCCAGGCCTTCGACTACGCCATCCTGTCCAAGACCCTGCAGCAGATGCGCGAGCCCCGGCACGTGCTCAACGAACTGCTGCGCATCGCCGACCGGGCGGTGGTGTCCCTGCCCAATTTCGGCCAATGGCGGGTGCGATGGTCGCTGATGGTCCACGGGCGCATGCCCGAGACCAAGGCCCTGCCCGAGCCCTGGTGGTCGACGCCAAACATCCACCTCTGCACCCTGCACGACTTCACCGCACTCTGCGACGATCTGGACCTGCGCATCGAGGCCTGCTCGGCGCTCAACGCCGGCAAGCCCGCGCGGCCCATCGACCCGACCCGGGCTCTGGAGAACTGGCGTTCGGAAACCGCGCTGTTCCTGCTGAGCCGCAAGGGCGCGGCCGAAGCGGCCTCGTCGGCGGGGAACGGCGAGCTCTTCCCCAAGTAGGTCTCCCGCTCACCCTGGCTTGCGCCAGGGCCCGGATCATCGGCGGGGGGGCTTTGTGATCCGGATCCCAGAAATCTGGGATGAGGGTCCGGGGGGGAACTTGAAACGCGTCTAGCTGAGCCACCTCGGCTGGCGCGCGCCGGCCGCCGCCATCAGGCTGATCAGCGCCATGCCGCCCTCGAACAGGCAGAGCGCGGCGACGACGGCCACCGGGGTCTCGCCCAGCGCCCGAGGGGCCAACGCCACCAGCACGCCGCCGATGATCAAGCAGAGCACCGAGCCCGCGAAGGCCACCTTGGAGCGCCACAGGGGCGGCTTTCCGGCGGTGTGGCGGGCAATGCAGACCAGGACAGCCGCCACGGCCAGCAATCCTCCGGCGAGATGGATCATGTCGCGCCCTTCAGAACACCATGCGGGCGACGATGCGGGCGTCATAGGCCTCGTAGTCGTCGCGAATCTCTCCGCCGCCTTCCAGCGCGAAGTCGACGTAGTCACTCTGGCCACGCAGGGCCAAGCGTACAACCGCTCCGCCGCCCGAGAGTTCCGGTGACGCGATGGTAAAGGCCGATCCGCCGCTGACGAAGCGGGCCGTGGTGGCGTCGGCGCCGTCGCCCGAGACCTGCCGCCAGCCAGCGGTCAGTTCCGGACCCCAGCGGAAATAGCCCTTCACGCCGAACTTCGCCCCGACGCTGACGCCGGCGAAGGCGGCGATCTGGCTGGAGGAACGCTCGTCGATGGCCAGGTTCACGGCGTCGCCGCCGCCGGTCTCGGTGCGGTCGCCTTCCTTCAGCAGGAAGTAGTCCAGGGTGGCCTGGGGCCGGGCATAGAAGGTGTCACCCTCCAGGTGCCAGTTCACATGGGCGTGGGCGGCCACGGTCGCGCCATTCCAGTCGGAGGACGCGGCGCGGGTGAAGCCGGAGTCGCTCAGCACCCGCTCGCTCTTGAGGCTGGCGTAGCCGCCGGTGATCCCGGCCCCCACCGTCAGCTGGCCCAGGCTCTCGCGCCAGTAGACCCCGGCCGACAGCACCGTGCCGCTGAGCGACTCCGAGCCCGCGGCGCCGGCCTCATCGACATCGACATTCAGGAAGCTGGTCTGCAGGCCGATGGCGCCCAGGGCGGTGTCGGGCGCCTCGATCCCCGCCGCGATGCCGAAGCCGCCGGCGTCGTAGGCGGTGGAACGGTCGACGTCGCGCTTGATCATCACCCCGATCTCCTGGGTCCAGGCGCGCAGCCCACCCCCCTCGTCGCTCAGCGAGGCGTCGGCGTCGGGGCCCCGGCCCGCGGCGTCGGAGGCCGCCGCCAGGGTGTGGAAGAGCCCCCCCGAGTGGTCGGGCAGGAACTGGTCGTAGAGGGCCTGGAAGCCCGCCTGGGTGGTCTTGCCAAGCAGGGCGTCGCGGACGGCGGTGTCCTTGTCGAAGGCGGCGAACACCGCGTCATAGGCCGCGCTTTCCGACGCCGTCATGTTGGCCTCGGCGGCCGTGCGCCGGCGCACATCGGCCACCAGGCTGGTGGTGGGCGCGTCGACCCGCAGGGTGGTCTTGTAGAGATAGGGGGTGTCCCCCAGCAGGCTGTCATCCAGGGTCCCGGTGGTCAGGGAGCCGGCCCTGATCAGGGTGAAGCTGGCGGGCGCCTCCAGCTTCGAGGCGAAGCCCAGGCCGATCTTCGACCCCGTCGCCAGGGTCGCGGCGCCGGCGACGTTGAACTGGGTGGACTTGGCGGTCTTGGGATCGGCGGTGAAGACCAGCTCGCCGGCCGCGCCGAGGTTCAGGCTGGTGAGGTTGACCGTCGCGGTGCTGGTGTCGGTCAGCCGCCCCTTGACGATGTCGACGGTCAGGCCGCCGCCGGCGTCGGTGAGCGCGCCGGTCAGCTTGGCCCCGCCGTTGATCACCAGGCTGTCGGCGCCCGCGCCGAAGGCCACGGCCCCGTTCAGCACGCCCGCCAGAAGTTCCAGCCGCGCCGCCCCCGACCCGAACAGCACGTCGCCGGTGATGGTGGGCGTGATGGTGGTGTCGCTGTTGGCGTACTGGCGCAGGGTCACGCCCGCGGTATTGGCCCGCAGGTCGAGGGCGATGGCCCGCCCGGTGACCGGGACCGTGGTGTCCGTGGCGGTGACGGTGGCGGCGATGGAATTGATGTTCTCGAGGGTCCGCAGCGACCCCGAGGCGTCCAGCACCGCGGTGGCGGTGGCCTTGGAGCCGCTGACGACGGCGCTGATCGAGCCGCTGTTGGCGAGATAGGGCAGCGAGGCGCCGGCGTCGATGCGGATGGCGGCGATGTCGTTGGCCTCGGTGGCCGTCGTGCTGGCCTTGATCACCCCGGCGTTGGTGAGATTGGCGCTCGAGGCGCCGGCGCCCATCCAGAAGGCCGTGGCGCTGGCCTTGACCCCGGTGGCCAGGATCGAGCCGGAGTTCCAGATGCCGCCGTCCACCGTCACCGTACGGCCCAGGCCGCCGAACTTCACACCGACCGCGGTCACCCCGTCATAGATGCCGGCGCCCTGGACCGTGCCCTTGTTCATGAAACCGAAGGCGTCGGTCCCCAGCACGCCCAGGCGGACATTGCGCGCCTCCGACCCGATCAACACACCCGGCGCAGAACCGTAGGCGCTGGCCGAGCCGGAGCCGCCGATCAGCATCCCGCCGAACAGGTCGCCGCGCACCCGGACCGCCGGTCCGCCGATCAGCAGATCGTCGGCGTCCAGCTTGGCCACCACGGCGTCGGTCCCCCGCGTCGTGGACCGGTAGCCCGAAGCCCCGATGGCGGAGTTGATGGAGAGCTTGCCGCCGACATTGTCGTCCAGGGCCACGCCCACGGAGTCCTTGCCTTGGGCGGTGACTGCTCCGGTCACCACCACGTCGCCACCGACCGTGCCCAGGGCGTGCAGCCCATAGGAACGGTCGCCGATCACCGAGATGGACCCCGCGGTCTGCAGGGACCCGTCGATGGCGCTCTCCAGCGCGACGCTGGCTGAATCGTTACCCTCCACGGTGATCGTGCCCGCGGTCTGGGTGATGGAGCCATGGAAGGTGGCGGGCCCGGTCACCCGCACGCCGACCCGGTTGGAGCCGACCGCGAACGGGCCGTCCATGTCCCCGTCAGAGTCGGTGTCCTTGATCTCGGTGGTGTCGTCGATGACGATCGACCCCGACAGCTTCACCTCGCCCGTATTGCCGCCGACGATCGCCAGGCCGGTGGCGTTGCTGGCGTCGGAGATCGAGAGGGCGCCCTCGTGGGTGACGTTGTTGTTGCTGTTCAGGGTCAGGGCCGCGCCGCTGGTGACCTTGATCGATCCCGCCGAGGTCACCTTCACGTCGTCCCGGGCGCCGCTGGCCGCCGTGGCCGTGGCGACCGGTGCGGTCACCGCCGTGGAAATCGCGGTCTCGGCCCAGGCGGGCGCGGCCATCAGGCACAGGGGAGAGGCCGCGGCGAGCAGGAGGTGACGAAGCGACATGCGGTTTCCGGAAAAAAGAGGACGAAAGGGCGGGTGGCGTCTATGGTCAGCGACGAGGCTTTATACGTCGCGTATGAATGTGTTTCGTAAGAACTGTATATCGGCCCGATTGCGGCCGCAAGATGGCGCAATCCAGGAGTTGAAGTTCGATGCCCAGAGCCGCGGTTGATCCGGTCCGCGCCGCCGCCACCAAGGCCCTGCGGCAGGAAGCCGGACGCTGGCTGAAGGCCGGGCGCGAGGCCGCCGGCATGACCCAGGCCGAACTGGCCGAGCGGGTGGGCATGCGTTATTACACCTTCGTCTCGCAGGTGGAGAGCGGCCTGGGCCGCGTCCCGATCGAGATGCAGGGCGCCTGGGCCCTTGCGGTCGGCCTTGATCCCGCCCACTTCGCCCGCACCCTGCTCGCCTATTACGAGCCTGAGCTGAACCGGCTGCTGTTCGGGGACGCCGCCCAGATCACGCCCGACGCCCAGCGCGCCTTCGGGACCTGAAGGACCGCCCTGGCCCCATGAGCAACGTCGTTCCGTTCACGCCTCGCGCCGACACCGGCGGCTGGTCCGCCGGAGAGCGCGCCCGGCTGTCGGAACTGGCTGACCGGCTGGCGGCGGACGGAATCCATGTGCGCGTGGTCTACGGGGCCACCGACGCCGGCGACCCCTGGTGCGTGATCACCGACGAGAATGACGAGGTTCTGGTCCACGTCGCCCGCATCAACGGCCAATTCGTCATCCACGACGCCGCCGCCGATGTTGTGGAGGCGGACGACACCCTGTGGACCGCCGTCGATCGCCTGCTGGGGGCCGACTGGCGCGACGGACAGGGCGAGGTGGTGGTGCCCATGGCGGCCCGTCAGGCCCAGACCTTCATCGCCCTGGTGGTGGCCGCCGCCTTCTTCGACATGACCGCCCAGGCCCACGACGCGCCGGACGCGGGCCAGCAGGACACCCCGGCCGACATGCTGGCCGCCTTCGCGGTCGCCGCTACCCTGGTCGCCCCCGCCGCCAGCGCCGAGGAACACCAGCGCTTCGAGCGCCTGGCCGCCCCGGCCGACGACACATCCCCCGGCGACGCGGCGGCCGTCACCGCCACGGAGGACGCCCCCAAGGCCCAGGCGTCCCAGGACGAGATCAAGCCGACCGACATCCCCACCGGCTCGGAGGCGACCAGGACCGCCGAACCGACCCTGGTGGCGCAGGCGGCCGCCCAGGAGACCCTTCAGGGCGGCGACGGGAACGATGAACTGGCGGGCGGATCGGGCGACGACAGCCTCGATGGCGGCGGCGGCGCCGACCACCTGGAGGGCGGCGCCGGGGACGACACCCTCTCAGGCGGCGGCGCGGGCGCGGGCCAGGTCGACCTGCTGGAGGGCGGGGCCGGCGACGACCAACTCCACCTGGGCGCCCAGGTCGTGGCCATCGGCGGCGCGGGCGACGACACCTTCATCATCGAGGTCCCGCGCGAGGCCAGGGCCGAGGCCGCGCCGCCGCAGCATTCGCTGGGCACGATCCTCGACTTCACCCTCGGCGACCGGCTGACAGCCGCGAACGGCCACGCGATCAACCTGCTCAACGCCACCGCCCAGGACGACGTGCTCAGCAGCGTGCGCGGCTTCACCTTCCCCGGCCGCCTGCCGCCCCCAGTCCCCGGCTTCCGCGTGGAAGTCGACCTCGACGGCGACAACCAGGGCGACGGCTTCCTGACAGTGGCGGGCACGGGCGTCGCGGGCCTGCTCAGCCACCTGGCCGGCGGCGGCGCGCGCCCCGACCCTAAGCCTGACTCTAGCCCACCCGCCGACATCACGGTGACCGGCGTGAGCCACGCCCCGCCGCCGCCCGGCGACTTCCTGGGTTAGGAGACCGAGGCCTTCGTCTCCACCATCGCCCGCGCCACGGCCTCGGCCACCTTGATGCCGTCGATGGCGGCCGAGAGGATGCCGCCGGCATAGCCCGCCCCCTCGCCGGCCGGGAACAGCCCCGCCAGGTTCAGGCTCTGAAAGTCGGCGCCCCGGGTGATGCGGATCGGCGAGGAGGTCCGCGTCTCCACCCCGGTCAGCAGGGCGTCGGGATCATCATAGCGCGGGATCTTGCGGCCGAAGACCGGCAGGGCCTCCCGCATCGCCACCACCACATAGTCCGGCATCAGGGCCGCCAGGTCGGTGGGCGCCACGCCCGGCTTGTAGCTCGGGACCACGCTGCCCAGGTCGCTCGAGGCCCGGCCCGCCAGGAAGTCCCCCACCCGCTGCCCGGGCGCGTGATAGCCGCCGCCGCCGGCTGTGAAGGCCGCGCGCTCCAGTTCGTCCTGCAGGGCGATCCCGGCCAGGGGGTGGTCGCTGCCATAGTCGGCGGGATCGATCCCCACCACGAAGCCGGAATTGGCGTTCCGCTCATTGCGCGAATACTGGCTCATGCCGTTGGTCACCACGCGGCCGGGCGCCGAGGTCGCCGCCACCACCGTCCCGCCCGGGCACATGCAGAAGCTGTAGGCCGTGCGGCCGTTCGCGCAGTGGTGCGACAGCGAATAGGACGCCGCCCCCAGGTCCGGATGGCCGGCGCAGGGCCCGAACAGGGCCTTGTCGATCCAGGACTGCGGATGCTCGATCCGAAAGCCGATGGAGAACGGCTTGGCCTCGATGTGGACGCCCCGGTCGTGGAGCATGGCGAAAGTGTCGCGCGAGGAGTGGCCCACCGCCAGCACCACCTGGCTGGCCGCCACGAATTCACCGCCCTTCAGGTGCAGTCCGCGCAGACGCCGCGTCCCGTCCGCCGCCGCCTCGATCTCGACGTCGGTCACCTGCTGGCCGAACCGGTACTCGCCCCCCAGGGCCTCGATCTTGGCGCGCAGGGACTCCACCATGGTCACCAGGCGGAAGGTGCCGATGTGCGGGTGCGCCTCGGTGAGGATTTCCGCCGGCGCCCCGGCCGCCACGAACTCGGTTAGCACCTTGCGGCCCAGGTGGCGCGGGTCCTTGACCTGGCTGTAGAGCTTGCCGTCGGAGAAGGTCCCGGCCCCGCCCTCGCCGAACTGGACGTTGGACTCCGGGTCCAGCTCGCCGCGCCGCCACAGGCCCCAGGTATCTTTCGTCCGCTCACGGACGGCCTTGCCGCGATCGATGATGATGGGGCGAAACCCCATCTCCGCCAGGATCAGGGCGGCGAACAGCCCGCACGGCCCGGCGCCGATCACCACCGGCCTCGGCGCGCCCGCCGGCGCCCTGGCCACGGGCCTGTAGGACGTATCCGGCGTCGGCCGCAGGTGCGGATCCCCCGCCATCCGCGCCACCACCCCGGCCTCGTCGGCGAGTTCGACGTCGACGATATAGACCTTGAGGATCGCCGCCTTCTTGCGGGCGTCGTGGGCCCGCTTCCATACCGACCAGGACAGCAGGTCGCCCTCCCCCACCCCCAGCCGCGCGGCGATGGCCGCCGGCAGCGCCTGGGGCGGATGGTCGAGAGGCAGCTTGAGTTCGGAGATCCGCAGCATGGCCGGTTTCTAGCGCCTCCCGGCGGCGCGCGCACCTGTGCGGCGCCGACACTAGACCCCGTAGAGCCGGTAGAAGGGCGCGATCGGGCTCTCCACGCTGAGGGCGCGCAGCGGAAACGCCCTCCAGGGCGCGGCGATGTCCCCATGGCCGATATTGTCCAGCAGGGCCTGCGCCACCGCGGGCTTCACGGTCCCCCGGAAGTCCAGCAGCTGGCCCCAGCTGGAGGTTCCATCCAGCCGGACCCGCTCGGGCTCGAAGGCCGACGCGCCGTAGTCGCGCGGAAACAGCCGGCGATAGGCCTCCAGGTTATAGAGCCAGGACCCACCCCGCACCGCCCGGGCCCGCTCATGGTGCGCCCGGACATGGCCGAACATCTCCCGCAACTCCGACCTCCGCCGGTCGGCCTTGGCCCGGGCGAGCGGGCCGAGATCGCCTCCGCTGTCGCGGTTGCTGAAATGGATGCGCACGACCTGATCCTCGTCCTGCAGCTCATAGCTAAAGCAGCCGAACCGGCGCGCGCCGCGCGGTTCGGGCGGGGCGTCGGCGAAGAAGCCGACCGTCCAGTCCAGCCGCTCGGCGGCGGACCCGCACCGCGCCAGGCCCGCGGCATAGCGCGCCCACCCCTCCGACGCCGGCCCCGCCTGGGCCCGGCCCAGCCCAAACCGCCGGTGCAGGTTGGTGACCTCCCGCAGCGTGTCGGCCAGCGGCCGCGCCGTGCGCGCCCTGATCGTCTCGGCGAACCGCAGCTGAACCTCGAAATAGCCCCGCAGCCGCTCGGCCGTCTCGCGACGTGGCTCGATGATTCCGTCCATGGGCGGAGATTACACGGCCGAGGTCGGAACGGGTCAGGGGACTCCACCGGATCCCGAAAGGCTCTAAGAACAGGCTGGCCGACCGCGGGGCGGCCGCGCCTCATCGGGGCTGGGAGACGATGGACAGGCAGACCTATCTGAGATGGCTGCGCGCCGCCCGTCGGCGAACGCGGCGGGCCGGCGAGGCGGAGGATCTCCTACAGACCGCCCTGCTGGCGGCGGTGGAGGCCGGGCGGGCGGACATGGCCCGCGAAGAGAACGGCCGCTGGCTGGGGGGCGTGCTGCGCAATCACGCCCTGCGCGAGGCGCGCTCGGCGGTGCGCCGGCGACAGCGCGACACCGCCTACGCCGCCGCCATCGCCGTGCAGGATCCCCAGGCGCCGGCGGAGTGGCGCGGGTTCGTCTCGGCCCTGCCGCCCGCCCTTCGCACGACGGCCCTGCTGGTGGTGACCGGCCACACCCGAGCGGAGATCGCCTGGCTGCTGCGCCTGTCGGAGGCCGCCTTCCGCAAGCGGATCAGCGAGATTCGCCAGCGCTGGCGCCGGTCGGGGCTGCGCACCCTGCCGGGCGACGGCGCCTTGCAAGGCGAGCTCGCCTTCGGCCTTCTGCGCCAGGCGCTGATCCGGCTCGTCCGGTCAGACGGCGTCGCCCTTGGAACGCACGATCCTGACGGCCACCTGATCGTCCTGTCCTCACAATTCGGCGGGCCGCGGCAACAGGGTGGGGTCAGCAGCTAAACGGAGAGAGAGACATGTTCGGCAAAACACGCATTGGAAGCGTCTGCTTCTACGTCACCGACATCGCGCGCACCCAGGCCTTCTATCGGGACGTCCTGGGCCTGGAGGTCACCAACATGGGCGACGACGGGTCCGGCAAGGACTGGCTCTCGGCCAAGACGGCCGGCGACGTCGAGTTGATCTTCTTCCAGACCGAGAGCCGGCCCGGAAATTCCCCGATCCTGGTGTTCGATCTCGCCGACGGCGGCATCGACACCATTGTCGCCGGCCTCGCCGAGCAGGGCGCCACCATCGTCACGCCGGTCAGCCACGCGCCCGGCGGATGGACGGCGGATTTCACCGATCCGGATGGGCACATGGTCTCAATGTATCAGTCGCAGGACGCCCCCCGCTAGGGCGGCCGCCCCTTGCGGATCCGCGCCGCGACCGCGAGACTTGGCCATGACCGCCGATCAACACCTGGCCCAGTGGCGCAAGGACGCCGCCGCCCCCTTCGAGGGATGGGACTTCTCCTATCTGGCGGGCCGCTTCGAGGAGGCCGAGCCGCCCTGGAACTATCTCGCCCTCGCCAGGGCCGCGGCCGGGGCCGCCCTCGACATCCTGGACGTGGCCACCGGCGGCGGCGAGATCTTCGCCAGCCTCGCGCCCTTCCCCGCCCGGGCGACGGCGGTGGAGGGCTTTGTCCCCAACCTGCCGGTGGCCCGGCGCCGCCTGGAGCCCCTGGGCGTCCCGGTGTTCCAGGGCAATACCGGCTCCGGCATGCCCTTCGCCGACGGCGCCTTCGACCTGGTGCTCAATCGCCATGGGGGTTTCCGGGCCGCCGAGATGGCCCGCATCCTCAAGCCGGGCGGCGTCTTCCTCAGCCAGCAGGTGGGCGGCGACAACCTGGCCGACCTGACCGCCGCCTTCGGGGCCGACCTGCCCTATCCCGACAATACCCTGGAGCGGGTGGCCGAGGCCTTCACTGCCCTGGGCTTCGGGGTCCGGCGCGCCGAGGTCTGGCGCGGCCCCGTCACCTTCGCCGACGTCGGCGCCGTGGTCTATTTCCTCAAGGCCATACCCTGGGTGGTGAGCGGCTTCGACCTCGAGCGCCACCTCGAGCCGCTCCTTGCCCTGCAGGCCCGCGCCGGCCAGCCCCTGCGGTTCACCTACACCCGCTTCCTGATCGAGGCCGTGAAGACCTAGGCGGGCGCCCCGCCTCACCGGCAGGTGCGGAAGGGCCCCATGTCCAGATGTAGGTGATCGCGGTGGGCGGCGTTGTAGTCCGGGCTCAGCGTCACCCGGAACACCTCGCAGGCCCCGTCGCGCACCGCGCGCAGGAACCGGCCGCGCGCGCCCTCCTCGTCGAAATGGGCGGCGACGGTCACCCGGCGGCCGTCGCGCAGCCGGACCCCGGCGAAATCCAGGGCGTTGGCATGGGCATGTTCGCTGACCCGGCCCTCGCCCTGGCCGTAGACCCGGCGGCAGGCATAGGTCCCGTAGTGGTCGATGGCCGCGACCTCGGCGCCGAGAATGTCCCGCGCCGCCGGGCGCAGCACCTGCCGTTTCCAGAGCGTGAAGGCCAGGGTCTGCCGGCAGGTCATCACCGGCCCCGCCGGCGACAGCTCGGCGCCGCCCACCCGGCCGGCGTCAAGGGTCGAGCAGAAGCCGTCCCGCTTCGCCGGCGTCTCCGTGAACTCGACCCCACCGGCCGCCAGCGCCGCCTTGCAGCGGACCGGGTCGGCGGCGATCCGCGCCAGCTTGCCCGACGTCGCCAGGCCGAGGGGCTGGTCCAGGGAGAAGGGCTTCCAGGGCAGGTCCTGCGGCGGCGCCGTCCGATCGACCACCATGAACAGCAGCACGGCCACCAGCGCCATGTCGAGCAGCAGCGAGCTGACCCCCGCAAGGGCCTGGGCCTCGGCGGAGGGCGGCGTCAGGACGGGCAACACGAACTTCATGACGCCCAACCCCCTCCCTCGGGAGGACGGCGTAATTGCGGTCAAGGGAGCGCCGCCCCCCGACCTGGAGGCCCCACATCGTCATCCCGGCCGAAGCGCAGCGGCGAGCCGGGACCGAGGGGCGGCGGGCTGGGCCCTTGGGTCCCGGCTCGCCTATCGGCGTCCGGGATGACGGACGGAATTCCGTGACCGCGCTCGCGATCGCGACATCGCCGTCGCCAGCCGTTGTCCACTCCGCTTAAGGCTGCGGTCCCAGGTCCATCAGCATCCCAGGTCGGCCCACCGTTCGTGGGGTTCGTGGGGTTCCAAGTCTTCCGGCCGTGACGCCCGCAAGGCGGAACAGGATTGGCGAGGCGGCGCGTCAGCCCTCCGCCGCCAGAGGCGTGACCAGCAGCTGCTCTACATCGTCTGGCAGCACGGCGCGCCGCTCAAGGCGTGGCCAAAGGACCAGCGGCGGCGCCAGGATGAGCTCTGATGACAGGGTCAGGATGTCGAGGTCATCGCAAAGGTGGTCGCGCCCGCCGCAGTGGCGGGCATGGCAGGCCACCCGCGGATGGCACTCTCTGAATCCACAGATGCGGCAAAAGTAGCGACCGTCCGGCCGGCACAGGAAAATGTCCGCGCCCAGATTGATGCTCCCGGCCTTGCCCTTCAGACGCCGCCCGACGCTGGCCAGGGGTCCCAGGTCCACGCCGTCCTCAAGCGTGATAAGGACGTCGGCATCCTTGGGGACAGGCTTGCCGGTGGCGAGCGAGCCGACGAGCGCGATCCGCAGGACGCTGGGGCAGACCGACGCCGATCTCACGAACGCCAGACCTCGGCCAGGAGGACGGCTCTGGGGTTCGGGACCGAGGGCCTGGGCGACCGGCTGCTCATGGCGCGCTATTTTCCGCGGATGGCGGCGGGAGACAAGGCGGTCGCAAAGTCGAATTGCGATGGCTGCGCCCTCGATCGCCCCGACGCCGTAATCGTTCGCAAGCGCCTGCCGTTTCACTTGAGTGCACTGTCACCGCAATTCAGCGACTCGGCAGCTTTGACGGGGATCGGTCGGTCTGCGGAGACGCCCGCGATCTTCTGCCGGCCCACGCGGAGGAGATGAGGCGCAGACGCGTCGAGCTTGAGAAGCTGGAGGCGACGCTCACCCAGATGGCGTCACGCTGCGATGGCGCCTGCGCGACCAGCCCCTTGGAGCCCTGCGCCATCTTCGACGACATCGCGGCCCTGCCGGCGGCGGCGGCCCGATCATTCACCCCTGGGCGGGCGCCGAAAGACGCCTGATGAATGTCGATTGTTGGATGACGTCGCGCAGCGCGGCCTTCGCTACCGCCGATTTGGCCCTGAAATCATTCAGCTCTCTGCACATGCGGGCCAGCGCATCGGCAAATCCGAACGCACTGCCCGCAGGCAAGGCCGACTCCCCCGCCATGGATCCCAGAATGGAGCCCTTCGAATACACAAAGGGCTTGCCGGAAGAGATCGCCTCGGCGGCCACACCCGAGCCCCGAAGGCGATAGAGCCCCGCCAAGTACGGGAGGAGCAGGATGTCGGTGCTTTCCAGGAGCGCATCATAGTCGGCGCTGCTGAGGGTGTCGCTATGGAGCTCGATCAGGCCAGGGTTCTCCTTGGCGAACTCGATCACGGGCTTCAGCGCCAGTATGGCGTCTGGGGTCGTTCCCGAGGACTGCACCACCCAGGTCACCCTGTCCGCCAGGTCCGGCTCGCGTTGGCGAAACGACGTGATGATCGCCGGCAGCCGATTCAGTCCCTTCTCGGCCCGTCCACTACCAAAAACCCCGATCCGGTATCTCGCCGGAGCCTCGAAGGGGGCGGCGCCTTGGACGTCCATCAGGAGGGTGGGCTGAACGTAGGGGAACCACTCCCCTTCGATGCCCCAGGCCTCGCGCACATAGGCCAGCTGTTCGGGAAGTTCGGTGAGCACATGCAGGCGGCTTGCGGCGCCTGGCTCTGCAGCCAAGGCCTTCATAACAGTGGAGGTCGGATGCTCAGGCGTAATTATGGTCTGAGCCAGGGCGTAGAACCTCAAGTTCAGCGCCGGCATTGCATGAAGGCCACGATCCCGCACACACCTCAACAACGAGGCCGCGACATCCACATCTACGCCCGGAACATACAGGTGATCTCTGGGGGAGAGACCATCCACGATCTCGCCAATGAACAGGTCGTTGTATTTCCCCCAGGATTTCCATTCCGGCGCGATACTCGAATACACCGTCCTTGGAAATAATGGATCTATCTCAATAGAGTCCACCTCTGAGACGCCCATGAACAGCCGGTGAACATGGGCCACAACACGGGTATCCGGCAAGAGGGAAGCTGTCGCCTCGATCTGTCTCAGCCAATGTCCTGATTGGCTGTTCAACATGGGCTCTACGATCGCGACATGATGATCTGCGTCAGCAGAGCTTGCGGCGCGCTGCCTTGCGCCGTCGTCGCGAGGCTTTTTCGCATTTGGCTTGGACGTTCCGCGCCGCGGCGAAATGTCAGACTTCACATACCAATCGTCAAAGCTGGATAGGCTCGCATACTTCCTGACGTATCCGCGGGACGTAAGCAGATCGAATATCTTACGGCGATTTGGTGTGAAGTTATGTTCGCACGTAATGACTTGAATATCATAGGCATCAAAATCAAAGGCGTTGAGTATGTCAAACTCGCTTCCTTCAGTATCGATTGAAAGATAATCAATGCGCCGTGGCGCATCATATTTCTTCAGCAAATCGACGAGGGAAATGGTCGAAACCTCGTAATGGGTCCCGGCCTGCCGGCTCTTTGAGTGATAATCGGATGTAGAAAATTCCTCTATAGTGGAGAGTTCGGCCAGTTCGGATTCATTGAAATTTACGGAGAGCCCCGACTCGCTCCACACGCATTGAGTTTCGATATGGCATTTCCGATTGATTCTCAGAGCCTCATGCCAACACCTTGCCGGCTCGGCGACAATCCCGCGCCAGCCCATGCTTGTTTCCAGAAGGTATGTATTGCTGAGGTCAGATCCGTTCGTTCCGCCGAATTCGACGAAGTACCCATCTCGCTTGAATTCGCTCTCAGCGAGCGCAAATAGATCCTGCCGCAGCTGGGATCTCGATAGCTTGAGCAGCTGGAGCGCACGATAGGTGTCAGGCTCTTTCAGGCGCTGAAGAAACGCAATGTCCTGCTCAGAGGTTCTTCCGCTATCCATCAGTTTCACCACAGCGCATCCTCCAATTCTAGAAACATTGGATTACATGGCGAGACATAGGAAGCTCGCGGCGGCGCGTATCGGCGGAGAAATAGGTCAGCAAACCGATACAATATTCGGATCTGTGTTTCGAACACGGCAATTCCGTCGAGCAATTCTCTTGGCGCTGGGGTGGATGGGCTAGGCTCGGGTCGGCGCGGCGCTGGCGACGTTCGTGCGGTTGGCGATTCCAGGTCTTCCGTCCGACACATCAGTGAGACTGAACGGCCCCCAGGAACCACCCGAATCTCACCCGCCAATCTGCCCGCTCCCTCAGCCTTCGTGACCACGGGTGATCGGGACAGGCCCGCCCCTGACGGTCCGCAGGAGGGTAGCCCGTCCCTACCCCGCGATCGCCGCCGCATCCTTGTCGCCCGTCCGGATGCGCAGGGCCTGTTCCAGATCCAGCACGAAGACCTTGCCGTCGCCGATCTTGCCGGTGTTGGCGGTGCGGGAGACCGCCTCGATGACGCGCTCGGCGATGTCGTCGGGGACGGCGATCTCCAGCTTCACCTTGGGCAGCAGCTTCACCTCGTACTCGGCGCCGCGATAGACCTCGGTCTTGCCGCGCTGGCGGCCGTAGCCGCGCACCTCGGTGACGGTCAGGCCCGAGGCCCCGGCCTCGGTGACGGCGTCCAGCACCGCGTCGAGGCGGCTGGGCTTGATGATCGCGACGATCATTTTCATGGGCGAAACTCCAGCTGGGCCGTCTTATGGCGGCCGCTTGAACCCTCAAGCTAGGGCGAACCGCCTCCCGCTCCAAGGGGGGCTCTAGTCAGATTGGGACGGCGCCCGCGAAACAGGCGCCCGGCCGGCCGGCAGCGGATTGAGCGCGGGGCGGGCCACGCGGACCCGGGCGCGGTGGGCGCGGGGCTTGACCGCGAAGCTCTGCTTGACCGCCTCCATCAGCACCAGGCCGGCGAACCCCGGCCACAGCCGCGAGCCGGCCTGCTCGAACCCCTCGGCCCAGCCGGTCATCCAGGGGACCGGCGGCACATAGAGGGCCCGCGTCCAGCCCGACGGCTCCAGCTCGGCCTCCCGCAGCAGTTCGGCCAGCTGGCCCCGGGTATAGGGTCGGCCGTGGCCGAAGGGGGTGGCCTCGGCATTGGCCCACAGGCCGTTGCGGGCCGCCACCACCACGATCACCCGGCCCGAGGGCGACAGCACCCGCCAGACCTCCCGCAGAAGGCCCACCGGATCGGGGCTCTCCTCGAGGGCGTGGACCGCCAGGATGCGGTCGAAGAAGGCGTTCTGGAACGGCAGGGCGTCCTCGGCGGTCAGGGCCGCCAGGTTGCGATCGCCGGCCGGCCAGATCTCCACCCCCTGCTGGGCCGGCATGGCCGCCACCACCCGACGCGCCGTGGGCCGCAGGGACCCCAGGAACGGGGTGGCGTAGCCGAGGCCGAGGATATCCAGGCCGTGGCCGTCGCCCCAGGTCTCCAGCACCTTGCGCGCGGTCATCTCGCGCGCCGCCCGCCCCAGCTTGGAGGCGTAGAACTGTCGGAGCTCAAGGACGTCGCGGCGCATGGGCTAGATTTAGGGCCAGCCTCGACTTATCGCGAGCCCCAACCTAAGTCCGAGGGACAAGAGACCCTGGGAGACGTCGCCATGTCGGTCACCATCCATCAGTTCGCCTGCCTGTCGGACAACTACGGCTTCCTGGTGCGCGACGACGCCACGGGCCTGGCCGCCTGCATCGACACCCCGGACGCCGACGCCATCCTGGCGCAGCTCGCCAAGCTGGGCTGGAAGCTGGATCTGATCCTCAACACCCACTGGCACCCCGACCACGCCGGCGGCAACGCGGCGATCAAGGCCGCCACCGGCTGCGCGGTGGTGGGTCCCGCCGAGGTGGAGCGGCTGTCGCCCGTCGACCGCAAGGTGGCCGGCGGCGACACGGTCGACCTGGGCGAGACGCGGTTCGAGGTGATCGAGTCCGGCGGCCATACGCTCGGTCACATCGCCTTCTACGACGCCGCCGACCAGGTGGCCTTCGTCGGCGACACCCTGTTCGCGCTGGGCTGCGGCCGGCTGTTCGAGGGCACGCCCGCCCAGATGTGGGACAGCCTGTCGCGCCTCACCGATCTGCCCGATGACACCGCTGTCTACTGCGCCCACGAATATACCGCGTCCAACGCCCGCTTCGCCCTGTCGGTGGATTCCGATCCCGTGCTGAAGGCCCGCACCGAAGCGATCTTCGCGGCCCGCGCGCGCGGCGAACCGACCGTGCCCACCACCATCGGCCTGGAGAAGGCCACCAACCCCTTCCTGCGCGCGCCCCTGCTGAGGCCGGGGGTGGCGCCGCACGAGGCCTTCGGCGCGGTGCGCGCGGCCAAGGACGCATTCAAGGGATAGCGTGGGACCTCGACGGTCACCCGTCGGCCGATGTCGGCCGCCCGTGGGCCTTATGAGATAGGGGTTCGTTGGGGCGAGGCGGCCTGTTGAGGGCGTTCTCCTCCCTCCACGGCGACCAACATGTCAGCGGCCGCCGGCCGCCGCCATGATCCTGTCGGAGGAGGGCCGGCCGGCCAGCCCGTCGTTGGGGGTGATGGTGATCTTCATGACCCCCTGCTGGACGCTGGCGCCGGGCTTGTGGCCCTCCACCAGCGAGACCTTGCGGAACCGGGCGATCATCGCCGGGCCATTGGGCCGCTTGGACATCCGGATCACCGCCTCGGAGGTCACCAGGGCCGCGTCGGCCACCAGGGCCGAGGAGGAGGGCGAGGCGTCGGCCTCGAAGGGGATCAGCCGCCGCGCCGCCCGCGTCGCCCGGGCGCTGGCCTGGGCCAGGCGCTCCAGCAGCTGCTGGGGGCCCAACGTCGGCAGCCGCAGGGCGGGACCGCCCCCGGCCAGGGCCGCCGCCGTGCCGCCGGGCCGGTCCTCGGTGAACAGAGTCAGTCCGCCCAGGCGGGTGGCGCGCAGCACCGGCTCGCCCAGGTCGTTCTTGTAGATGATGTCGCCGCGCGGCGCGGGCTGGGGCCTCAGGGCCCAGACCTCGGGGCTGTCCTGGAACTTCAGCAGCGGTCGGTTCTGGCTGCGGTCGAGGACGAAGACGTCGCCTTCCTGGCTGACATAGCGGGCCACGGGGGGCGACGCGTTGCGCCCCGCCGCCGGGGGCTGGCCAAACAGGCTCTCCCGCAGATTGTCCGGTCCCGCCCAGGCCGGCTCAGCCACCAGCCCCGTCACGGCCAGGGCCATGGCGAAGGCGAGCTTGCGGGCAGGCGCCGGGGTTTCGCTTCTCATCAGGGGGGTGTGATGCTCGACGACTGGGGCGCTTTTTGGACGCCAATAGGCCTAGGGCCAAGCTCCGAACGCCTTGATCTGTAAGGTGTGGCTGAAACGCCCTACCCCGCCATGTACTGGCCGCCGTTCAACGACAGGGTCGAGCCGGTGACGTAGCCGGCGTGCTCGCCCGCGAGGAAGGCCACCATGTCGGCGATCTCCTCGCCCTTGCCCAGCCGGCCCACGGGGATCTGGCTGATGATCGAGGCCAGCACGTTCTCCGGCACGGCCTGCACCATCTCGGTGTCGATATAGCCGGGCGCGATGCAGTTGACCGTCACCCCCTTGCGGGCGTTCTCCAGGGCCAGGGCCTTGGTGAAGCCGATCACCCCGGCCTTGGCGGCCGAATAGTTGGTCTGGCCCATCTGGCCCTTCTGGCCGTTGATCGACGAGATGTTGATGATCCGGCCCCACTCCCGCTCGCGCATGCCCTCGATCACGTGGCGGGTCATGTTGAAGACGCTGTCCATATTGACCCGGATGACCTCCGACCACTGCTCGGGCTTCATCTTGTGGAACACACCGTCGCGGGTGATGCCGGCGTTGTTGACCAGCACGTCGATGGGACCGAGCTCGGCCATCACGACGTTCACCGCCCGCTCGCAGTCCTCGAAATTCCCGACATTGCCCTTCACCACCATGACGCCGAGCTCCTTGGCGCAGGCGGCGGCGGCGTCCTCGTTCCCGGAGTAGCCGGCGGCCACACTCATCCCGTCGGCCTTCAGGCGTTCACAGATCGCCCGGCCGATGCCCCGGGTCCCGCCCGTGACGAATGCGACTCTCGCCATTCCCATATCTCCCTAAAGCTCAAAATGGCCGGCGCGCGGTTGATCCGGCGCTCGGCGATAGCCGCTAGACTTGCTCGACGCACATGGCCACGCCCATCCCGCCGCCGACGCACAGCGTCGCCAGGCCCTTCTTGGCGCCGGAACGCTTCATCTCGTGCAGCAGGGTGGTCAGGATGCGGGCGCCCGAGGCGCCGATGGGGTGGCCGATGGCGATGGCGCCGCCGTTGACGTTCACCTTGGCCGGGTCGAGCCCCAGGTCACGCACCACGCAGATCGACTGGGCGGCGAAGGCCTCGTTGGACTCGATGAGGTCGAGGTCGCTGACGGACCAGCCTGCCTTTTCCAGGGCCTTGCGGCTGGCGGGGATGGGGCCGGTGCCCATGATCTCAGGGTCGACGCCCGCCGAGGCCCAGGAGGCGATGCGGGCCAGCGGCTTCAGGCCCCGCTTCTTGGCTTCCTCGGCGCTCATCAGCACCAGGGCCGCGGCGCCGTCATTGAGGCCCGAGGCGTTGGCGGCGGTGACCGAGCCTTCCTTGTTGAAGGCCGGGCGCAGGCCCGCGACGCTTTCCAGCGTCGCGCCGTGGCGGATGTATTCGTCCTGGTCGACGATGGTGTCGCCCTTGCGGCCCTTGATGGTGACCGGCGCGATCTCGCCGACGAACTTGCCGGCCTTCTGGGCGGCCTCGGCCTTGTTCTGGCTGGCGACGGCGAATTCGTCCTGCTCGCCCCGGGTGATCTGCCAGCGCGACGCGATGTTCTCGGCGGTCTGACCCATGTGGTAGCCGTGGAAGGCGTCCAGCAGGCCATCCTTGACCATGGTGTCGACGAAGGTGGTGTCGCCCATCTTGGTGCCGGTCCGCAGCTGCGAGGCGTGGGGCGACTGGCTCATGCTTTCCTGGCCGCCGGCGATGACGATGCCGGCCGAGCCGTCGGCGATCTGCTGGGCGCCCAGCGCCACGGCGCGCAGGCCCGAACCGCACAGCTGGTTGAGGCTCCAGGCCGGGCTTTCCATCGGGATGCCGGCGTTGATGGAGGCCTGGCGGGCGGGGCCTTGCCCGGCGCCGGCCTGCAGCACCTGGCCCATGATCACCTCCTCCACGTCGGCGGCGGTGATACCCGCGCGCTCGATGGCGGCCTGGATGGCGATCTTGCCCAGTTCATGCGCCGGAAGGGCGGAGAGCGCCCCATTGAACGATCCGACCGGGGTGCGGGCGGCCGAGACGATGACGACATCGGACATGGCAGGCTCCTTCAAGCGCTTGAGCGTCTATCTATCGAGAACCGCTGGAGAATGAGCAAGGGGGTGAAATCGTCTGCCTGCGACCGGAGCGCGCTTTGCGAACGCCCTCGCATCCGCGATACTGCGCCGCAAGATAGGGGCGCGCCGCGGGGGGCGGGTTCAAAGAAGGATTTGGGATGGCGGACGCTCAGGGTAAAAGCGGCAAGTCCAACGAAGACCGGGTGGTCATCAAGAAGTACGCCAACCGGCGGCTCTACAACACCGCGTCGAGTTCCTATGTGACGCTCGAACACCTCTCGGACATGGTCAAGCAGGGCGTCCACTTCGTGGTCTATGACGCCAAGTCCAACGAGGACATCACCCGCTCGGTGCTGACCCAGATCATCGTCGAGGAAGAAGGGCGCGAGGGCCAGAACCTGCTGCCCATCCAGTTCCTGCGGCAGCTGATCGGGTTCTACGGCAACTCCATGCAGGCCTTCCTGCCCTCGTATCTGGAGCTTTCGCTGTCGACCTTCGCCGAGCAGCAGGAGCGCATGCGCTCCCAGTTCTCGACCCTTGGCCAAGGCGCCGGCATCGGCGTCTATGACGACCAGATCCGTCAGAACCTGGCCATGTTCGACCGGGCCATGAAGATGTTCTCGCCCTTCGCCTACGCCCGCACCGAGGAGACGACCCCGGCGCCGCGGGCGCCGGACCCCGCGCCCGTTCCGGCGGCCGATCCGGCCCTGGACGAGATGAAGCAGCGGATGGAGGAGATGCAGGCGCAGATCGAGAAACTGATCTCGAAAACCTAGCGCCTCAGTTTTTTAACGAAGGGGGAGTCAGGATCACACCTCATGACCTCGCCCATCGACCCTCTTCGCAGAGCCGCCCAGGCGCGCCGGACCCACCGGGCCCGGGTGAACGAACGTGAAGACCCGCACGACACCGAGGACCGCAGCGTCCCCGCCATCGTCACGGGCGAGCCCGTGCGGCCAACTCCCGACCATTCGGCGGACGGCGCCAGCATGTTCAGCGCCCAGCTGATGGGACAGGACGGCCAGAAGCGCGGCCTGCGCGGCGGACCCGAGACGCTCGGGGCGGCAAGAAGTGTCTATGGGGCAACCGAATGGTCCGGCAAGGCTGACCGCCGCGCCCGGAAGGGCTCTATCGGCAAGACCGAAATCTAGCGCCTCAGGCGGGCAAGCTCCGCCTCCAGCGCCGCCACCCGCCGTTCCAGGCCTGCGATGCGCGCTTCCGGACCGGCGCCGGATAGCGGTGTGGAGACGCCGGCATGCAGGGCGATCTCCGTCGGGGCCACGCCCAGCAGCTCCGCAAAGGCGGCGACCTCCGCCGCGGACAACTCCCGCTGATCCTTGAACACCAGTGTGAGGTCGGCCTCGCCCATGCCGGCGGCGGCGGCCATCACGCGCCGTGAGAGGCCGCGTTCGGCCAGTTGGGCGTCAAACCAGGCGGTGTCGAAGAAAAGCGCCATCAGCCACGCCGGCTCTGGCGCCGGTCTTGCTTGAAGTCCCCGGAGACCATCCCAACGGGGCGCCCCATGTTCGCTTTCATCCGCATGTTCGACGTCGCTGTTGTGGCCCTGATCTTCACGGCGCTCACCTAGCGGAGGCCGCCTTCAGACCCCGTCGGGGCTGAAGTCCACGTCTCGGCGCGCCGAGACGATGGTGACGATGAAGCCGGCGAGCACGTCGAGCAGCACCATGATCGTCAGCAGGAAGAAGGTGGAGGTCGCAAAGGCCGGCGCCAGCAGGAACTCCACCAGGCAGACGATGAACAGGATCATCGACAGCGAGTGATTGACGATGGCGATCCGCCGGCTGGTGGTCGATTTCAGCAGCTCAATGAACAGCACCACCAGGGCGGCGGCCAGCAGCAGGTCCCCCAGACTGACCGGCCAGGCGGCCCGCGAGGTCATCTGGATGACGAAGAGCTCCTCACTCATCCGCGTCGAGGCGTCGAAGGCGGAGAAGCCTCCCGTCAGGGTCAGCGCGATCAGATTGTAGACCAGCACCGGCAGGACCAGCAGCGGAAACGCGGCGAACATCGCGAAAGCCCCCTAACGCGGCCGGCAGCTCCGGCGACGCGCAAGGGTTAACCGTTTTGGGCCGGAGCGCAAAGACGGTTCACCGAGCAGGGGCGGCTAGACTTCGTCGGCTCCGCCGGGATTGCGTGACCGCGTCTGCAGCCACATCACCCCCAGCAGGTCGGAGACCGAGGCCATGAGGCGGCCGAAGTTGGTGTACTTCGATGCGCCGGTCTGGCGATGGCGGTGGTTCACCGGCGCGAAGTCCACCTGATAGCCCTCGCGGATCATCAGGGCGGGGATGTAGCGGTGGATGTGATCGAAGTAGGGAAGCCTCAGAAAGGCCTCGCGGCGGAAGGCCTTCAGGCCGCAGCCGGTGTCGTTGGCGGTGTCCTTCAGCATGCGTTTGCGCACGCCGTTACCGAACTTTGACGCGATCTTCTTGGCCTGACTGTCCTGGCGTTTGACCCGTTCGCCGCCCACAAGAGCGAGGTTCGCGGGTCCCGCCAGAAGCGCGTCCACCAGCTTGGGGCCGTCGGCGGGGTCGTTCTGTCCGTCGCCGTCCAGGGTGACGATGATGTCGCCGCGCGCCGCCAGGATACCGGTGCGGATGGCGCGGCTCTGGCCGGAATTGGACCTGTGGGTCAGGATGCGAAGTTGCGGGATGTCGCCCTTCAGCGCCGTCAGCGCCGCGACGGTCCCGTCCCGCGAACGGTCATCGACGAAGACCATCTCGTAACGTCGCCCCGCAAACGCGGCGGCGATTTCCCGCGCCAGATCGGGCGCGGCGCCCTCTTCGTCGAAGACGGGAACCACCACGGAGATGTCGGGCGCTGAGGCTGCGGGTCTGGCCATGGTCTCTCCTTACCGGAAAAGTCGGCGCCTGGAAGGATCGTGCTATCAAGCCGTCATGACTCTGGACGGCATCATCGAACGTTGGAGCCGAGGTTGGCGTGGGCCAGCCCTGGCCGCCCTGATCGCCTTCCTGGCGGGCCTGCCCGGCGTTTTCGCCGTGCCGCCGCTGGATCGCGACGAATCACGCTTCGCCCAAGCGACAGCCCAGATGCTGGAGACAGGCGATTTCGTGGTCATCCGCTTCCAGAACGAGCCCCGCTTCAAGAAGCCGGTGGGCATCTACTGGCTGCAGGCCGGATCGGTGGCCCTGCTGTCCGAAGCCGAAGCCCGGGACATCTGGGCCTATCGCATCCCATCATTGTTGGGCGCCATGCTGGCGGCGGCGGCCTGCGCCTGGGGCGCCGCGGTGTTCTTCGGCGGGCCTACCGGCTTGCTGGCCGGCGCGACGCTGGCCTCGACCTTCCTGCTGTCGTCGGAGGCGTTCATCGCCAAGACCGACGCGGTGCTGTGCGGCACAACGACCCTGGCGGTCGCGGCGCTGGCCCGAATCTATGCGGGCAGTCTGAACGGCGCCCCAGCCGGGCGGCTGACCCGGCTGCTGTTCTGGACGGGCCTCTCGGCCGCGGTGCTGGTCAAGGGTCCGGTGGGACTGATGGTGGTGGCGCTCACCGCCATCGCGCTCTGGGTCTGGGACCGCAAGGCGCCCTGGCTGAAGAGCCTGGGCTGGAGCTGGGGTCTGATCCTGTTCGCCGCGGTCATCGGGCCCTGGGCCTGGGCCGTGACCGTGGCCACCGACGGCGGGTTCTGGAGCGCAGCCCTGGTGGGGGACCTGGCGCCGAAGCTGGCCGGCGGCCAGGAAAGCCATGGCGCGCCGCCCGGCTACCATACCCTCGCCACCCTGCTGCTGTTCTTCCCGGCCACCTTGCTGCTGCCGGCGGCGCTCACCTATGGCTGGCGGCATCGCGCCGAGCCGGGGGTGCGATTCGCCCTGGCCTGGCTGGTTCCAGCCTTCCTGGTCTTCGAACTGACCCCCACCAAGCTGGTCCACTATACCCTGCCCACCTACGGCGCCCTGGCTTGGCTGGTGGCGGCGGCCCTCAGCGAGCCCTTGGGAGCGAGGGTGCGCTGGATCGGCGCCGCGCTCTCGGCCCTGGTGGCGGCGCTGCTGACGGCCGGCGTCGGCTACCTCCTGCGTGAGTACGGCGACACCTCCGATATTCCCGCCGCCCTGGTGGCGGGGGGGCTGATCGCGGCGACGGGCTTCACAGGCGCCTATTTGTTGATGAAGCGCCGCGCCGTGACGGCGCTGGTCACGGCGGGCGCCCTGGGAATCCTGGGCCATACGGCCCTGGCCGCCGGCCTGGCGCCGCGGCTGGAGCCGCTGTGGCTCTCGCAGCGCACGGAGCACGCCCTGGCCCGGGCCCGCCTGCTACCCCGCCAGGGGATCGCCCCCGCCCCCGTGGCCGTGGCGGGCTATGCCGAGCCCAGCCTGGTCTTCGCGCTCGGCACCCCCACGGACCTGGGCGGCCCCGACCAGGCCGCCGAGGCCCTGGCCGACAATCGACCCGCCGTGGTGGAAAGCCGCGAGCAGCAGGCCTTCGACGCCGCCATCAAGGCGCGCGGCCTGAAGCCCCGGCAGATCGGCGAGATCAAGGGCCTCGACTATTCCAACGGCGACGAGACCACCCTGCGCATCTACGCCCCACCACCGCAGCTTCCGGAGCCCGCGCCATGAGCCGCTTCATCGAGATCGTCGAGGTCGGGCCCCGCGACGGGCTGCAGAACGAAAAAGCCCTGCTGGATGTCGATCAGAAGCTGGCCTTCATCGGCAGGCTGGAGGCCGCCGGCGCCCGGCGAATGGAGACGGTCTCCTTCGTCAATCCCAAGCGCGTGCCGCAGATGGCTGGCGCCGAGGAGGTTATGGCCGACCTGCCCACCACGACCGGACGCTCGCGCATCGGCCTGGTGCTGAATATGAAGGGCTGGGAGCGGGCCGTGGCCGCCAACTGTGACGAGGCCAATGTGGTGGTCTGCGCCACCGACGGCTTCGGCATCCGCAACCAAGGCGCCAGCACGGCGGAGCAGATGGCGGCCTTGGCCGCCATCGCCGCGCGCCGCGACGCCGAGGGTGGACCGCCCATCAGCGCGACCTTCTCCGTGGCCTTTGGCTGCCCCTTCGACGGCGAGGTGTCGCAAGACCTGGTGGTGGCCCTGGCGCGGGAAGCCGCCAGCCTGAACATCGCGGAAATCGCGCTCGCCGACACCATCGGCGTCGCCGATCCCTGGACTGTGCGCGCCCGGGTCGAGGCGGTGAAGGCGGTGATCGGGACCAAGAAACTGCGCCTGCACTTCCACGACACGCGCAACACCGGCCTGGCCAACGCCTATGCCGGCGTGGAGGCCGGCGTCGACATCCTGGACGCCAGCTGCGGCGGGCTGGGAGGCTGCCCCTTCGCGCCCGACGCCACAGGCAACATCGGCACCGAGGATCTGGTCTACATGCTGGAGCGGGCCGGGTTCGAGACCGGCTATGACCTGCCCGGCCTGATCAGTACGGCGAAATGGGTGTCAGAACTGCTCGGAAAGCCGCCGACCTCGTCGGTGGCGCGGGCGGGGCTGTTCCCGGCCTAGGCGCGATCTAGGTGGTGCGTCCTCGAAAGCGCCACATCATGGGGCGCGCGACGGCGGTGCAGACGATGATCGGCGAGAGCAGCCAGGCCAGCAGGGTCTCGGAGATATTCCCCGCCCGCTTGCGGAAATAGCGCGCCAGGCCGACGCCCTTGTGGAACTCCACCTTGATGGGGCTCGCGTGGCTGGTGTGGCCCAGGTGGACCACCTCGGCCTTGGGCTGGAACAGCACGATCCCCCCGGCGCGGCGCACCCGCCAGCACAGGTCCACGTCCTCGACGTGCAGGAAATAGCCTTCATCGAAGCCCTGGACGGCGTCGAAGTCCGCGCGGCGCATGGCGAAGCAGGCGCCGGAGATGGTGGGGATGGCGGCCACGCCCTCGGGCGCGGCGTCGTTCTCCCAATGCACCTCGTAGCGACTCCAGGCCGGCACGTGCTTGGCCAGGTGGCTGAGGCTCATCAGGGCGCTGATCGGCGTGATATCGCCACGGCGCGCGCCGCGCTGTTCGGTGCGGTCGGTGTTCAGCACCCGGCCGCCGACGATGCAGGGCACCGGGCGGCCCTCGATAGCCCGCACCAGCTCGGTGACGCAGCCCGGCTGTAGGAAGGCGTCGGGATTGAGGAAGACGATGACGTCGCCGCTGGCGGCCTTGGCGCCGAGATTCGCGCCACGCGCGAAACCGACATTGCCCTGGCCGTTGATCAACACCACCCGGCGGTCGCGGTCGGCGACCCCGGTGAGGCGCGCCGCCTCCATGCGAGTCGAGCCGTTGTCGACGATGACGAACTCATCGACCGCGGGATCGGCCAGCACGCAGGCGACACTTTCTTCAAGCGCCGCACCGGTCATGAACACAACCATCACCACCGACACCTTGCGGCGCGGCCTTACGAATTCAGGCGTTGGCGCGGATTCGTAAGCGACGATCGGTGCGGCGATGCCGTTCATCCAGCCTCCCTGGCCCCGACCGGTTCACGAGGGGAAACGGACGCCGCCCCCGTGGTGGAGCGGGCAACATCGGGCGCTAAGGCTTCCAAGGCAAGAGTCTTCGCGGCTTGAGCGAGCGAAAGGATTTCCTGCCCGTCCGATCCAAACCGCCGCAACGCCACCTTGCCCTCCTCGGCTTCCCGCCGGCCGACCACGGCGATCACCGGGGTCTTGCCGAGACTGTGTTCGCGAATCTTGTAGTTGATCTTCTCATTGCGAAGATCGGTTTCAACCCGCAGACCCGCGGCGCGCAATTCTTGAGCGACCTGAAGGGCATAATCATTGGCGTCGGACGTAATTGTGGCGACCACCACCTGCGTCGGCGCCAGCCACAGCGGGAAGGCCCCGGCGTAGTTCTCGATCAGCACCCCGATGAAGCGCTCCAGCGAGCCGCAGATGGCCCGGTGCAGCATGACCGGCCGCTGCTTGGAGCCATCCTCGGCCACATACTCGGCGTCGAGACGCTCGGGCAGGACGTAGTCCAGCTGGATCGTGCCGCAGACCCACGTGCGGCCGATGGCGTCCTTCAGCACGAAGTCGAGCTTGGGCGCATAGAAGGCGCCGTCGCCCTCCGCGATCACCGGCTCGACACCGGCCTTGCGGGCCGCCGAAAGCATCTGGGCCTCGGCCTTGTCCCAGAACTCGTCGCTGCCGGCCCGCACCTCGGGCCGCGTGGCCAGCGTGATGTGGTCGCGCGTCAGGCCGAAGTCGGCATGGATCGAACTGGCCAGCTCGATGAAGTTCGCCGTCTCCTCCTCGATCTGGTCCTCGCGGCAGAAGATGTGGGCGTCGTCCTGGGTAAAGGCGCGCACCCGCATCAGGCCGTGCAGGGAGCCTGAGGGCTCATAGCGGTGGCAGGCGCCGAACTCGGCCATGCGCAAGGGCAGGTCGCGATAGGACTTCTGGCCGAACTTGAAGATCTGCACGTGGCCCGGGCAGTTCATCGGCTTCAGAGAAAGTTCTTCGCCCTCCTCCGTCTCGCAGACGAACATGTTGGGACGGTACTTCTCCCAGTGGCCGGACTTCTCCCAGAACACCCGGTCCAGCACCTGGGGCGTTCGGACCTCCTGGTAGCCGGCGGCTTCCAGGCGACGGCGGACATAGGCCTCCACCGTGCGCCACAGCGTCAGGCCCTTCTCGTGCCAGAACACCATGCCCCTGCCCTCTTCCTGCATGTGGAAGAGGTCCATGGCGCGACCGATCTTGCGGTGGTCGCGCTTCTCGGCCTCCTCCAGGCGCAGGAGATAGGCCTCGAGGTCGGCCTCGCTGGCCCAGGCCGTGCCGTAGATGCGCTGCAGCTGGGCGTTGCGGTGGTCGCCGCGCCAGTAGGCGCCGGCCACCTTGGTCAGCTTGAAGGCCTTGCCGACATGCTTCGTGGAGGGCAGGTGCGGACCCAGGCACAGGTCCTTCCAGGCGCCCTGGCGATAGACCGTGATCTCCTCGCTCTCGGGGAGGTCGGAGATGATCTCGGCCTTGTAGGCCTCACCGATCGACTTGAAATGCTCGATGGCCTCGTCGCGGTTCCAGACCTCACGCGTGATCGGCTCGTCGCGGTCGACGATCTCCTTCATGCGCTTTTCGATCGTCGCCAGGTCGTCCGTGCTGAAGGGCGTGTCGCGGGCGAAGTCGTAATAGAAGCCGTCCTCGATGGCCGGGCCGATGGTCACCTGCGTGCCGGGGAACAGCTCCTGCACCGCCTCGGCCATCACATGGCTGGCGTCGTGGCGGATGGTGTCGAGGGCCTCCGGCGCGTCGCGCGTGAGAATCTCGAACACGCCGCCGGACGGCAGGGCGCGGTCGAGGTCATAGAGCTTGCCGTCCAGCTTGATGAGGACGGCGCGCTTCTCCAGGGATTTGGCGATGGAGGCGGCGACGGAACGGCCCGTGGCGCCGTCTTCGTACTGGCGCTGGGAGCCGTCGGGGAAAATCAGGTCGATCATGTTTCACACGTCCATTTCCGGGCGGAGCCCTCGGGCTTCCCGCGCGGCGGGGGCGGCGGGTCATAGCCCGAACCGCCCAGAGGATGACAGCGGCACAACCGCCGGACCGCGAGCCAGGAGCCGCGCCAGGGGCCATGCCCGATCAAGGCCTCCGCCGCATATTCCGAACAGGTCGGAAGAAACCGGCATTGGCGCCCGATCAAAGGCGAAAGCGTCAGCTTGTAGGCGCGGAGCCCACCTCTGACGCAGGTTTCATAAAAGGTCATGCCGGGACGCAGACGCCTTGCAAATCAACCGCAGCGATTACGCCGACGGTTGGTGGCGATCAAGCTATGCCGGCGCGGCTAGTTCGGGTGCTCGCCTGGCGGACAGCGTCGGTCGCGGCCTCGAACGCCAGGAGCGTCGAGGTGTGGCGGGCCGGGTAATCCTTCACGGGCGCGAGCATTTCTAGGTCCGAAAAACGTCCAACAGGCGCAGTTGCGCCGTCCTTCAACATAGCACGGAACTGGTCACGGGCCATCTCGATCTCCGCCAGCGTGGCTCCGAGCACGTGGGCACCCAGCACCGCGGCCGAGGCCTGGCCCAGCGCGCAGGCCTTCACGTCCTGCGCGAACTGCCCCACCCGGTCGCCATCCATGATCACGTCGATGGTCACCCGGCTGCCGCAGAGCTTGGAAACCTTCTCCGAGGAGCCTTCCGGCTCCGGCAGCCGCCCGGCGTGCGGCAGGTTGGCCGCCAGCTTCAGCAGCTTGCTGGAATAGAGGTCGTCAATCATGAGGCGGATGTAGGGTTTCCGCCCTGGACACGCCACCTGGCCTCGGCGCGGACCTTGAGGGCCTCGCCCATGGCCTCGAAGCCGCGGTACATCTTGCGTCCCATGCGCTTGGCGACATAGCGGCCCAGCAGTCCGCCCATGATCTCGCCATTGGCGAAGATGCAGCTGGCCTCGGCCAGTTCGTCGATCTCCAGGTAGCGCACGCTGCGCACCAGGCCGCCGGCCAGGGTCAGCTTCCAGTGCAGCAGGGAGTCCGGTGTCCAGTCGGTGACCACGGGGCGGATGGTCTCGGGCGACTCGTCGGGAAGCTGCAGGGTCAGGACCAGCGTCCCGCCGATGGCGAGCTGACCCTGGACCTTGGTGTAGAGCGGATTCCACTCCGACCAGGCGTCCAGGTCGGCCAGGACTTCCCAGACCACCCGGGCCGGGGCCTGGACCCCGATCCGGTGCTCAATCTTCTCGCCGCCGGGCCCCTGGCCGCCGCCGGACTTCTTGAAGGTCAGCCCCGCGCCGGGGGTGAAGACCTTTGGAGCGGTGATCGAAGGCATCAGGCTTGCTCCTTGATCCGCCAGGTCGCACCGGTCGGATTGTCCATCACTTCGATGTTCAACGCCGTGAGCTCGCCCCGGATGCGGTCGGCGGCGGCCCAGTCCTTGGCGGCGCGCGCGGCCACCCGGTCGGCGATCAGGCCGTCGACCTTTTCGCGCAGCTCATCGCTGACGCCCGCCTGGAACCAGTACTCCGGGTCGGCGAACAGGAAGCCCATCAGGTTGGCCGAGGCCAGCAGCTCGCCCTTGGCATAGGCGCGGTCCTCGCCGCGGGCGGTCTCCAGGGCCGTGGCCATGGCGAACAGCTCGGCCATGGCGGCCGGAGTGTTGAGATCGTCCTCAAGCGCTTCCAGGAAGGCCACCGAGGGGCCTGTGGCCTGCGCCTTCACCTCGCTGGACCGGCGCAGGGCGCCGTACAGCCGATCGAGCGCCTTCTTCGACTGCTCGATCAGGTCGTCGGTCCAGTCCAGCGGCGCACGATACTGGCCCACCAGCAGGGCCCAGCGCAGGGCCTCGCCCGGCGCCTGCTCGATGAGCTGGTGCACCAGGGCGACATTTCCGACGCTCTTGGACATCTTCTCGGCGCCCATGTTCAGGAAGCCGTTGTGCATCCAGTAGCGGGCGTACTCGGCGGCGCCGCCGTGATCATGGCCAGCGCAGAGACCCTGGGCCATCTCGTTCTCATGGTGCGGGAACAACAGGTCGATGCCGCCGCCATGGATGTCGATGGGCAGGCCCAGGCTCTGCTCGATCATGGCCGAGCACTCGATGTGCCAGCCGGGACGGCCGGGACCCCAGGGACTTTCCCAGACCGGCTCGTTCTCCTTGGACGGCTTCCACAGCACGAAGTCGGCGGGGTGTTGCTTGTAGGGCGCCACGTCGACCCGGGCGCCGGCGATCATGTCCTCCATCGGGTGGCCCGAGAGCTTTCCGTAATCGGCATAGGACTGGGTGTTGAAGAGCACATGGCCCTCGGCGGCGTAGGCCGCCTTGTTGTTCATCAACCTGCCGATCATGGCGATGATCGCGTCCATGGTCTGGGTGGCGCGCGGCTGGTGGGTGGGCCGCAGGGCCCCCAGCACCGACATGTCGGCGTTGTAGATGTCGAGATAGCGGTCTGTGATGACCGAGATATCGACCCCTTCCTCGGCGGCCTTCTTGTTGATCTTGTCGTCCACGTCGGTGACGTTGGCCGCATAGATCACCGCGTCCGCGCCGTAGGTGTGACGCAGCAGACGGAACAGGACATCGAAGGCCACGACGGGCCGGGCGTTGCCGATGTGGGCGTAATTATAGACCGTCGGACCGCACACATACATCGTCACCCGCTTCGGATCGTGGGGGACGAAGGGCCGTTTTGCGCGGGCCATGGTGTCGTAGAGATTCAAAGTCATAGGGTCTGACGCTGCGTAACAGTTGCCGGGAAAGGCTTGCGCCCCATATACAGACGGGGCGTCAGGGAAGCCACGGGTCTCGCATCCGGAAAGCTTCGCCTTACGTATTAAGGGTGGCCACGCGTAATCTCCGGGACCTTCGTCCCGGCGCAACTCAGCCCTGGAAAGAACCGATCTCACATGGACGCTGGTACTCGCGACCGAACCCTCGTCGGCACATCCGGCGTTGATCTTGAAGCCGTGAAGCGCCCGACGCGCGAAGAGGCGATGGAAGCTGTGCGCACGCTGATCGCGTGGGCCGGTGACGATCCGCGGCGTGAAGGCGTGATCGACACTCCCAAGCGGGTGGTCGACGCCTATGGCGAATGGTTTGAAGGCTACAGCCTCGATCCGGCCAAGGAACTCTCGCGCACCTTCGAGGACGTGCAGGGCTATGACGACATCGTCATGCTGCGCGAGATCGAGGTGGAGAGCCACTGCGAGCACCACATGGCGCCGTTCCTGGGCAAGGCCTACGTGGCCTACATGCCGACGAACCGCGTGGTCGGCATCTCCAAGCTGGCCAAGGTGGTCGAGATCTTCGCCCGCCGCCTCCAGACCCAGGAGACCATGACCCAGCAGATCGCCGACGCCATCACCGACAGCCTGCGCCCAGCCGGCGTCGCCGTCCTGATCGACGCCGCCCACCAGTGCATGACCACCCGCGGCGTTCACCACCGCCACGTCACCACCATCACCACCCAGTTCACGGGCGTCTTCAAGACCGACGCCACCCTGCGTCAGCGGTTCCTGGACTTCGTCAACCGCTAGGACGTCAGGCGTCCAGCAGGGACGTCCGAGGCTCATCGCTCTCCACCGGCCGCGGCCGGTGGACGAGGGTGACCAACACAAAGCTCAGCATCATCAGCAGGTACCACGACCCCAGCTTGGCCAGGCCGACGGGGCGCCATTCCGCGGCCTGCTGGGGATAGGTCCAGGTCGCCGTGAAGGTGCCGATGTTCTCGGCGAACCAGATGAAGATCGCCACCAGGAAGAAGCCCATCAGCATCGGCATCGACCGGGGCTTCAGATAGGCGGTGAACTGGAAGCTCCGCCCTCCGAACAGCACCACCGACAGGACGAACAGGCCCCAGCGGATGTCGACCGTATAGTGGTGGGTGAAGAAGTTGGCGTAGCTGAGGATCGCCAGCAGCCACGGGCCCCACAGCGGCGGGTAGTTGCTGAAGCGGATGTCGAACAGCCGCCAGGCGCGGGCGATATAGCTGCCGATGGCCGCGTACATGAAGCCCGAGAACAGCGGCACACCAGCGATCCGCAGGAGGGACGGCTCAGGATAAATCCACGATCCGTGGCTGGTCTTGAAGATCTCCATGATCGTGCCGACCACGTGGAAGACCGCGATCACAACAGCCTCGTCCCAGCGCTCCAGCTTCGTCGCCAGCAGGACGACCTGCAGGCCGAGCGCGGCGATCACCAGGAAGTCGTAGCGGGTCAGGGCCGCGTCGGCCGGCCACCAGAGATGGTTGCCGATCAGCAGGGCGACCATCGCCCCGCCGTAGAGGCATGCCCAGGCCTGCTTCAGCCCGAACAGCAGGAACTCGTAGGCGAAGGCGTTGAGCCGCGAGCGGCCCGCCCAGGGACGGACGGCCAGGTCCATCGCGGCCACCCGGCCCTTGATCCAGTCCCTGAGACTCATGCGGTGACGCTAGCGCGACGCACCTGATCGGCGCCATATGCCCCTATGGCTAAACCTAGTTTCCCCACCGCCACCACCAAGGAAATCCTCGAACGCGGTGACCTGCTCGCCCCGCGGTTCGACTCAGCCGGCCTGATCCCGGCCATCGCCACCCATGCCGAGACCGGCGAGGTGCTGATGCTGGGGTACATGAACGCCGAGGCCTTGGAGCGGACGCTCGCCACCGGTGAGGTCTATTACTTCAGCCGCTCGCGCAACGAGCTCTGGCACAAGGGCGCCACCAGCGGCCAGATCCAGCTGGTGGAAGAAGTGCGCATCGACTGCGACCAGGACGCCATCCTGCTGAAGGTGACGCCCGAGGGCGACGGCGGCGCCTGCCATACCGGCTTCCGAACCTGCTTCTACCGGGTGGTGGAGAACGGCAAGTTGAAGGAACGGCTGCCGTGACGGTCCTCCAGGCGCTGCTGGCCTTCACAGTGGCGGCTGGATTGCTGACCCTGACGCCGGGCCTGGATACAGCGCTGATCCTGCGCACCGCCGCGGTGGAGGGGCCCAAGCGCGCCGCCCTGGCCATGGTGGGAATTCTCGCCGGCTGCTTCGCCTGGGGCGGGCTCGTCGCCGTGGGCCTGGGCGCCGTGCTGCAGGCCTCAGTGGTGGCCTTCACCCTCCTCAAATGGGCCGGCGCGGCCTATCTGGTCTGGCTGGGGATCGGCCTGATCCTGCGGCCCCGCGACAATTTCGAGATGGCCGACGCGCCGGTCCTGGAGGGCTCCGACCTTGCGTGGATGCGACGGGGCTTCCTGTCCAACATGCTGAACCCGAAGATGGGGGTCTTCTACGTTTCGTTCCTGCCGCAGTTCCTGCCGGCCGGGGTCCCCGCCGCGCCCTTCATGCTGCTGCTGACCACCATCCACGTCCTGCTGGGCGTGGTGTGGCTGGGCCTGCTGATCGCCGCGACCCAACCGATCGCCAAGGTCTTGAAGCGCGCCGCCGTGGTTCGCTGGTTGGACCGGGTGACCGGCGGCGTCCTCGTCGCCTTCGGTCTACGCCTGGCCTTCGACCGGCGCTGACACGCCCCCGGCCTCCGGCGTCACCCGGTAGGTTTTCACCACCCGGGTCTCGAAGGTCGGCTGGGTGATGTTGGAGACCGCCACCAAGTCGGCCCGGGCCTGCGTCGGCGTCAGAGTCAGCAGGATGAAACCCTTGGCTGCCTGATCGCTGAACAGCACCTCCTTGTTGGCGCTGGCGAACAGGTCGCCGATCGGGAAGGCCTTCAGCGCGTCGCCGCCGCCGGGACTGGTGATCCCCGTGGTCCCGAACTCCACCGCCGCCCGGGCGCCTTGGTCGTCCAACAGCTCATTGACCCAGAAGGCGTGGCTGTCACCCGACAGCACGATGGCCCGGGCGCCCGCCGCTTTGATCCCGGCATAGACCCGCTCCCGGTCGGCCGGGTAGCCGTCCCACATGTCCAGGCCATAGGGCAGGCCGAGCCTGCCGAATTCGTCCAGGCGCGCGACGCGCTTCCGCGCGGCGTCCGGCGAGGCGGCAAGGGCCTTTGCATAGGCGGCCTCGCCCATCTCCTTGCGCGGGCTGGGAATGTTGAGCCGGGCCATCACCACCTCGTTGCCCAGCACCTGCCAGGTGCGGCCCGCGGCGACCGAGGCCCTGAGTTCGGACGCAAGCCATGCTTCCTGCGCCTCGCCCATCATCCTGCGATACGGGTCCGCCAGCTTCTTGCGGAAGGTCGGCAGGTCGGGCTTGCCGTCCATGCCGTTAAGGTCGCGGTCATAGCTGAGTTGCTGGTCGCGGGCGGTCAGCCGCGTCTCCAGCATCATCAGGCTCATCACGTCGCCGAAATGGAACGTGCGGTTGATGGCGAACCCGCCGCCCTCCGGCTCTCGTATCGGCATCCACTCGAAATAGGCCTTGATGGCCGCGGCCTTGCGCTCGTTCCAAGGCCCCTCGTCGATGGGGGTGTGGTTCTCAGCGCCGGACAGGAAGCTGTTGTTGGCGGTCTCGTGGTCGTCCCAGACCACGATCCAGGCGGCGCGGGCGTGAGCGGCCTGTAGCTGAACGTCGGACTTGTACTGAGCGTGGCGGGTCCGGTAGTCGGCCAGGGTCACGATCTCGTGGTTGGGCTCATGGGCCCGATGCCAGGCGACCTTGCTGTCCATGCCGTAGGAGCCTGGGCCGCCGTACTCGTAGATGTAGTCGCCCAGGTGCAACACCGCATCGACCCGCGGCAGGGCCGAGATGGCGCTGTAGGCGTGGAAATAGCCGTTGGGATGCAGGGAGCAGGAGGCCACGGCCAGCACCACGTCGGCGGTCTTGCCCACCGGCAGGGTGCGGACCCAGCCGTTGCGGGACACCACGCCATTGGCCTCAAATTCGTAGCTGTACTCCGTCCCCGGCTTAAGGCCGGCGACATCAACCTTCACGGTGAAATCGCGGGCGGCGCTGGTGATCCCCTCGCCGGAGAGGGTCTTCACCCGCCGAAGGAGGTTCGCCTTGCCGGTCGGTGTGATCCGCCAGCGATAGGCGATCTCGCCCGTGGTCGCCTCGGCCGGAGTGATGCGGGTCCAGAGGATGACGCGATCAGCCAGGGGGTCGCCCGAGGCGACGCCATGCTTGAAGACCACCACGCCCCCATATCGGGTCGGCGTCTGGGCGAAGGCGGGAGCCGCCGCCCCCAGACCCAGGAAGGCCAGCGCCGCGCGCCGATTGATCTCTACAGCCATTTCCTCGCTCGCACGTTCTTCATCGCCCATGCCATAGAGCAGGGAGTTACGACAGGAGCATGAGATGTCCAGCGAAGGCCTTCACGTCCCGCGCGAGAAGTTGTCCAAGAAGACCCTGAACATGCACTACGCCATCACCTCGCTCATCGAGGAGCTGGAGGCGGTGGACTGGTACCGGCAGCGCGCCGACGACTGCGACGACCCCGAGCTGAAGGCCATCCTGCTGCACAACGCGCACGAGGAAATCGAGCACGCCTCGATGGCCCTGGAGTGGATCCGCCGCAACGACCAGCAGTTCCACGAGCAGCTCAAGGAATTCCTGTTCACCGAGGGGTCGATCACCGGTCACGAAGAAGAGTCGAGCGAGAAGAGCGCACTTTAGCCCCTGGAGGCGCGGCGGCGTGATCATCCCCGACGACGACGACGCCCCCCCCGGGGAGGTTCTGGCCCTGACCCTGGCGGTCGAGGACGCCGGCGGGCGGCTGGACAAGACCCTGGCCGAGCACCTGCCGGCCCTGTCGCGGGCTCGCATACAGGCCCTGATGGCGGCCGGCATGGTCAGCCGCGAGGGCAAGGTCCTCACCGACACCTCGGCCAAGGCCCAGGCCGGCGACTACGAGCTGCTGATCCCGCCGCCGGAGGCCGCGGAACCTCAGGCCGAAGCCATCCCCCTGACCGTGCTCTACGAGGACGCCCACCTGATCGTGGTGGACAAGCCCCCCGGCATGGCCGTGCACCCGGCGCCGGGAACCCCCAGCGGCACCCTGGTCAACGCCCTGCTCCACCACTGCGGCAGTTCCCTGTCCGGCATCGGCGGGGTGGCGCGGCCAGGCATCGTCCACCGGATCGACAAGGAGACCTCGGGTATCGTGGTGGTGGCCAAGAGCGACCCCGCCCACCAGGGGCTCTCGGCCCTGTTCGCCGCCCACGACATCGACCGGGTCTATGTGGCCCTGGTGCGCGGCGCGCCGTCGCCGGCCAAGGCCACCATCATCACCCAGATCGGCCGCTCCTCAACCGACCGCAAGAAGATGGCGGTGCTGAAGTCCGGCGGCCGGGAGGCCATCACCCACTATTCGACGCGGACGGTGTTCGGCCAGCAGAAGAAGCCCCAGGCCGCGCGCCTGGAATGCACCCTGGAGACCGGCCGCACCCATCAGATCCGCGTGCACCTGGCGTCCAAGGGCAGTCCCTGCCTGGGCGACCCGGTCTATGGCTCGGGGCCGCCAACCCCCGCCGTGCGCGAGGCCATGGCCCAGGCGGGCCTGGCGCGCCAGGCGCTGCATGCGGCGGTGCTGGGCTTCGTCCATCCGGTGACCGGGAAAACCCTGCGGTTTGAGAGCCCCCTGCCCCCGGACATGGCGCAGCTGGAAGCTTTGCTCTCAGCCCTGTGAGAAAGCTTGCGGACCAGGCGCCTTGATGACGCCACGGCGCGGGAATAGGAATACCTGAGTTGAGCAGTCGGACTTATAGGTCGTTCCTCCCAACGCCCTTCCGCAGTTGAAACCCGATACCTATCTAGTTGGTTGAGGGGGCGGACGGACGCGCGCGAACCAGGCGCGGCGACCCATGTCCGGGAAATAGGGGATTAAGATCCATGGCCACGAACGCGCTGTCCGTGATGTCGCCCGATGGCGGCCTGAGCCGGTATCTCACCGAGATCCGGAAGTTTCCGATGCTGGCCAAGGATGAGGAATTCATGCTGGCCAAGCGCTGGAAGGAACATGAAGACCCGGAGGCCGCCCACCGCATGGTGACCTCCCATCTGCGCCTGGTGGCCAAGATCGCCATGGGGTATCGCGGCTACGGCCTGCCGATCGGGGAAGTGATCTCCGAGGGCAATGTCGGCCTGATGCAGGCGGTCAAGAAGTTCGAGCCCGACAAGGGGTTCCGCCTGGCCACCTACGCCATGTGGTGGATCCGCGCCTCGATCCAGGAGTACATCCTGCGGTCCTGGAGCCTCGTGAAGATGGGCACCACGGCGGCGCAGAAGAAGCTGTTCTTCAACCTGCGCAAGGCCAAGAGCCAGATCAGCGCCTTCCAGGACGGCGACCTGCACCCTGACCAGGTGGCGCAGATCGCCACCAAGCTGGGGGTGCTGAACGAGGAAGTCATCTCGATGAACCGCCGGCTGTCGGGCCCCGACGCCTCGTTGAACGCGCCCCTGCGCGTGGACGGCGAGAGCGAGTGGCAGGACTGGCTGGAGGACGAGACCTCTGTCAGCCAGGAGACCCAGGTCGCCGAGAACCAGGAGCGGACCCAGCGCATGGGCCTGCTGCAGGAAGCGATGACCGAGCTCACCGACCGCGAGCGTCACATCCTGACCGAGCGCCGGCTGAAGGACGATCCGTCGACCTTGGAGGAGCTGGCCGCCGAATACGGCGTCAGCCGCGAGCGCGTGCGCCAGATCGAGGTCCGCGCCTTCGAAAAGCTGCAGAAGTCGATGCGGACCGCAGCGCAGGAGCGGAACCTGGTCAACGCCTGACCACAGGCTCCGGACCTCAAATGTGACGCCCTCCCGAGCGGGCGGCGTCACATTCCAACCCTGGGCGATCGCGCTCACCTGATGCTGAAATGCCGCGGCCGGGCGCCAATTAGCTCAACCGTAGACAAACCCGCCGCCAGTCACGAAGCCGACGCATAACCATCGCCGGACTGAAGTTCTCGCTGGATAGAGCCCCCTGAGCAAAGAGGGGCTTCCAATGAAAACGATGAGGCGAGAGTCGCGTGCGGCTCTGATGTTCGGCGTGTCCATCCTGGCGGTGTTGTCGGCCGGGAGCCAAGCCTTGGCTGAGTCCGCGGCGGCGGGCGCCGGCGATGTTGAGGAATTGGTCGTCGTCGGTCGGCCGATCGCCGAGTCCGAAATTCGGGCCCTGCAGATCCAGAAAGAGTCGCCCTCCCTGGTGAGCGTGCTCGCCGCCGACGCCGTCGGACGCCTGCCCGACCAGAACATCGCCTTCGCCATCGGCCGCCTGCCGGGCGTCGCCGTCGAGCGCGACCAGGGTCAGGCCCGTTACGTCAACCTGCGCGGCGCCAAGATCAACTGGACCACCCTGTCCTTCGACGGCCTGTCGGTGGTCAGCCCCGAGGGCCGCTCCTCGCGCTTCGACAACATCCCCTCGGCGCTCGCCAGCCAGGTCATCGTCAGCAAGGCGGTGACCCCCGACATGAGCGGCGACACCGTGGCCGGCAACGTCAACATCATCACCCGCAGCGCCTTCGACAAGCCCGGGATGAACTTCTCGGCCAAGGCCGCGCTGGGCTATGTGGCGTTGGGCGGCGGGGAGGAGGCCGAGGCCGGCCTATTCTTCTCCAACACCTTCATGGACGACCGCCTGGGCATCGTGCTGCAGGCCTCGAAGTATCACCGCAACATGGTGACCGACAATTTCGAGACCGATCCCTGGCAGACCGCCGGCGCTGGCCGCGACGGCCGTCCCGGCGCCGAGACCCGCCGCTGGGCGCGGGAATACGAGAACAAGCTCTATCGCCTGACCCGCGGCAATATCGGCGGATCGGCCAAGATCGAGTACCAGTTCGACGACAATAACGAGGTCTTCGCCTCCTCGATCTACACCGACTATCAAGACGAAGAACTGCGCAGCAACTACATCTTCCGCTTCGACAACGGCGCCACCACGGTGACCGGCGCCTGCCCGGCCGTCGCTGCGCCGCAGACCACCAGCGGCTTCGCCGACACCTGCAACGGCAACACGCCCGACAAGGGGACGGTCTACGGCGTCCAGATCACCCCCAACTTCAACTCCCTGGAATCCTCGGAATACACCTGGACCAACACCCTGGGCGGCGAACACAAGTGGGCTGACTGGGACCTCTCCTGGCGCCTGAACTACACCCAGACCGAGGACGGCCAGAACGCCCCGGCGCGCACCAACTTCGCCAGCCCCACCACCGTCACCGACCGTCCCACGGTGGAGTATGATTTCACCGACGACGACAACCACACCGTCCGGCTCTATCGCACCATCCTGACCGGGAACGTCCGTTCGCGTGGGGAACAGGTGTTCTCCATCGACGCCTTCCCCTTGGTGGGAACCGGGACCGCGATCTCCACCACCGATCGGGGCGACCCCACCTTCGCCTATACCGGCAAGTTCGACGCCGGCCGGGACCTTGAATTCCTGGGCTCGCCTCTGCGGGTCAAGGTCGGCGGCTTCTACTCGGTGCGCACCAAGAAGGCCGAGGAAGTGACCTACGGCGCGACCCCCGCCCAGCTCGCCGCCGCGGGCCGCCCCTTGACCTTCGACATGTTCCGCAACACCAAGCCGTTCCAGGGCGACATCAACCTGGGCTACGCGTTCAACTACTTCTCCAAGAGCGCGATTGATGACTATGCCGGCGTCCTGCTTCGCGCGGGCGTCCTGACCAAGCAGAACACCAGCGGCAACTATTACCGCGTGCAGGAATCCATCCTGGCCGGCTACGCCATGGGCACCCTGGATCAGAGCTGGGGCAATATCGTCTTCGGCGCCCGCGTCGAGCGCACGCAGAACACCGGCAGCGCCTTTGCGACGATCGCCGGGGTGCAGCAGATCGTCACCGCCGAGAACGAAGAGACCCTGGTCTTCCCCAGCGCCCACCTCAACTGGGATGTCCGGGAGAACGTCAAGGTGCGCTTTGGCGTCACCACCGGCGCCTCGCGGCCCGACTATGACGAGCTGCGGCCCAACTTCAGCATCACCGACGCCACCCAGAGCATCTCCGGCGGCAACCCGGACGCTGGTCCGGAAAAGGCCGTGGGCTTCGACGCCTATCTGGAATGGTATCTGCAGCCGCGTGGCTTCTTCTCCATCGGCGCCTACTACAAGGACCTGACCGGGGTTCTCTTCACCCAGTCGGGCGTGTTCGGCCGCGACATCCTGAACTCCCCCGGCGTGGATCGTTCGGGCTATACGCTCAGCACCCTGCGCAATGGCGGCGACGGCTATCTGCGCGGGATCGAGGTCGCGTATTCCCAGTCGGCCGAGACCTTCGTCGAGAGCGCGGGCCTGCCAGATTGGCTGGGGGGCTTCGGCGTCCAGGCCAACGTCACCCTCAACGACTCCGAGACCACCATCCCGGCGGACGGCGCCGTGCCGGCCCGCAAGGCGCCGCTGCTGGGAACCTCAGACCTCGTCTACAACGCCTCTGTCTATTACGAGAAATATGGTCTCTCGGCGCGGCTCGCCTACCAGTTCCGCACCGCCTGGGGCCAGTCGGTGGGCGCCTATCAGGTGCTGAACGGCGCGGTGGTGCCGGTGACCAATGGCGATGTCTACTGGGACGACGACGAGGAACTCGACCTTTCGATCCGCTACGCGATCAACGAGAACCTCGAATGGACCTTCGACGCGGTTAACCTGACCAACGACTCCGCCGCCCGCTACGGGAACGATCCCGGCAACCCGATCGAGAACGAAACCTTCGGCCGCCGCTACATCATGGGCATCCGCTACAATTTCTGATCCGCAGACCGTGCGAACCGGGCGCTCTCCTCACGGAGGGCGCCCTTTTCGTTTTCTCAGGAGCCCACCATGTCGCGCCTCACCATCAGCCTTGCCGCCGTCGCCTGGCTTGCGGCCACCTCCGCCCTGGCTCATGAAGACGCCCCTCCCGCGGGCGGGGCTCGCGCCTGGCAAGCCGGCGACCACCATGTGCACAGCCAGTTCAGCGTTCGATACGCGCCCGGCGCCGATCCGAGTGTTCCGCCCACCCCCATCCTCGCCGGCGACGCGCGCTACCCGATTCCCATCAACGCCCAGATGGCGCTGAAGCACGGGCTGGACTGGATGGTTTCCACCGATCACGGCGGCCCGAACCACTCGAAGATCAACCGCGACCAGGCCTATCCGGAACTGGTGGCCTCCCGCGCCGCAGTTCCGGGCCTTATCCAGTTCTACGGCATGGAGTTCGACACCCCCGGTGGCGACCACTCCAGCCTCATCGTTCCGCATACCCATCACGAGCGGGACGTGCTCTTCGACATTGAGCAGCGGTTCTCCAAGCGCGACGCCTTCCCGCAGGATCCCAGCCGCGACGCCGAGCCGAGGATGCTCGACGCGCTCAAGCACATGAAGTCCGTCGAGAGCCCGCCCGTGGTGATCGCCAACCACCCGTCTCGCTCGGCCACGGCCATGGGCGTCTATGGCCACTATGTCCCGCGCGAGTTCCGCGACTGGAATGACCTGGCCCCCAAGGTCGCCATCGGCATGGAGGGGTCTCCGGGACATCAGGCCGGCGCCCTGCGTCCCGACGGTTCACTCGATCCCAAAGGCTACCGCGGCGGTTATGACGACGCCCCAACCCTGGGCGGATTTGATCAGATGACCGCCCGCCTCGGCGGCTTCTGGGATTCCATGCTGGCCGAGGGCCGCGGCTGGTGGGTGACCTCCACCTCCGATTCCCACCGGCACTACACCGACGGCGGCAATGACTTCTGGCCGGGCGAGTACGCCAAGACCTATGTCTGGGCCAGCCGGACCCACGAGGACATCCTCGACGGCCTGCGCAATGGGCGGGTGTTCGTCGCCACCGGTGACTTGATCTCCGAACTGGATGTCACCGCGCGCGCGGTGAGCCGCGCGGCGCCGTCGGCGGAGATCGGCGGCCGTCTGCGCCTGGCCCGCGGCCAGGACGTGCGGATCACGATCCGGCTGCGCGATCCCGCCGGCGCCAACCACGGCGGCCGGACCCCCGACGTCTCACGCGTGGACCTGATCTGGAGCGAGGTCAGCGGCCCCGCGGCCGATCGCGCCACCGACCACAATCCCCGCGCCCGGGTGGAGCGCCGCTTCACATCGGCCGATTGGACACGGGAGGGCGAGATTCTGACCATGACCCACACCGTGCGCAACGTGCAGGCCGACAGCTACCTGCGAGTCCGCGGCGCCAGCACCGGTGAACTCGAGCCGACCCCAGATCCGGCCGGAGAAAATCCTTGGGACGATCTCTGGTTCTACGCCAACCCGATCTTCATGGATGTGGCGCCCGCGGGCTGACCAGGCGATCGGACGCCTAGATAGACACAACAGCGCGGTCGGAGGGCTTGCGGCTGAGTTCCTCGGAGGGCAGCAGGGCCAGCAAGGGCGCGGCGTTGCGAACCACGTCTTCCGGGATCAGCACGCCACGGTCCGCGGCGCCGGCCAGGTAGCGCTGGAAATCGGCCACCGTGGTGACCAGCTTCAGGTCGCCCACCGCCACCGCGGCCTTCTGCAGGTCCGCCCCTTGGGCCTGCATGGAGCGCAGGGCCTGCTTCGGGTCTGTGGCCACGGCGGAGACGGCGGACTTCAGGATCTTCAGGGCCTGGGTGATGCGCGCAGCGTCCGGGGTGGTCTTGACGTCGGAGCGGCGCTTGAGCTTGCCGGTATAGTCGCCGGAATTGAACCGCCGGCGGTCGGGGCCGATATAGTCCACCGCCTCCACCCAGTCCCGTGGCCGCAGGGTGACGGCCTCGAGACGGCGCAGCAGGTCCTTGGCCGTGTAGGGTTTGCGCAGGAACTCGTGCACGCCGGCGTCGCGGGCTCCGAGGATGGCCGCGGCGGTCGCCGTGGCGGTCACCATGACGATGGGCGCCTGCCGGCAGTTCATCTCGCTACGGCGAACGCGACGGGCGAAGTCGACGCCATCGACATTGTCGCCGCTCAACTCCACGAACAAGAGCTGCGGATTGACCTGCTCGGCGGCCTCCAGCCCCTTGCGGTTGCTGGGGGCGTTCCAGAGCTGGCCGGCGGAGATGTTGCGCATCAAGTCGGCCAGCAGCCGCGCGCTGGCCGGCGCCGGATCAACGATCAGCACCCTCTGCAGCATGGGGACCATGCGCTGAATGAGCTTGTTCTCTTCGTTGAACACGAGACCGAGAGACTCCTGGAATTCCCCCAATATGGGCCGCGTCGGTAAAGATCACCTTGACGGTCAACCGGATCGCCGCGGCGAACCGCCGCGGCGAGGGTTGGGGTTCCTAGTCCTGGAAGGGGTCGCGCACCATGATGGTGTCGTCCCGCTGCGGACTGGTGGAGACCATGGCGGCCGGCGCTCCGATCAGTTCCTCGACCCGGCGCACATACTTCACCGCATTGGCGGGCAGGTCCTTCCAGGAAGTGGCGCCGGCGGTGCTCTCGCTCCAGCCCTCCATCTCCTCGTAGATCGGCTCCAGCGCCGACTGGGCCTTCAGCCCGGCCGGCAGATAGTCGTAGGTCTTGTCGCCCAGCTTGTAGCCGACGCAGATCTTCAGCTTGGGCAGGCCGTCCAGGATGTCGAGCTTGGTGAGCGCAATGCCGTCGATCCCGTTCAGGGCCACCGACTGACGCACCAGAACCGCGTCGAACCAGCCGCAACGGCGGGGCCGGCCAGTGACCACGCCGAACTCCTTGCCCACCGTGCCCAGGTGCTGGCCGATCTCGTCGAACAGCTCGGTGGGGAACGGCCCCTCGCCGACCCGGGTGGTGTAGGCCTTCACGATGCCAAGCACATAGCCAGGGCCCTTGGGACCCAGGCCTGAGCCCGCCGCCGCCTGGCCCGCGACGGTGTTGGACGAGGTGACATAGGGATAGGTGCCGTGGTCGACGTCCAGCAGCGCGCCTTGGGCGCCCTCGAACAGCACCCGCTTGCCCGACTTCACCACCTGGTCCAGCAGGCGCCAGGCCGGCTGGGCGAAAGGCAGGATCTTCGGCGCGATCTCTTCCAGGGCAGCCAGCAATTCCGCGCCGTCATACTCCGGCAGACCCAAGCCCCGGCGCAGGGGCGTGTGGTGAGCCAGGAGGCGGTCGATCTTGGCCTCCAGGGCGTCGCGGTCGGCGAGATCGCCCACGCGGATGGCGCGGCGGCCGACCTTGTCCTCATAGGCCGGGCCAATGCCGCGGCCCGTGGTGCCGATCTTGTTGACGGCGGCCGCCTCGCGGGCCTGGTCCAGGTCGCGGTGCAGGGGCAGGATCAGGCAGGCGTTGTCGGCCAGGACCAGCAGGTCTGGGGTTATCTTGACGCCTTGGCCACCGAGCTTGGCGATCTCCTCCAGCAGGTGCCAGGGATCGACCACGACGCCGTTGCCGATCACCGAGAGCTTGCCCTGAACCACGCCCGAGGGCAGCAGGGAGAGCTTGTAGACCTGATTGCCCACCACCAGGGTGTGGCCGGCGTTGTGGCCGCCCTGGAAACGCACGACCACATCGGCCCGGTTGGACAGCCAGTCCACGAGCTTGCCCTTGCCCTCGTCGCCCCACTGGGCCCCGATCACGGTCACATTGGCCATTCAGATACGATCTCCCGGCCTGCCGAGAGGGTCCAGCCACGCCCTTCGACAGGCACCTCGGCGGATGGACTTTATCGATTTTAGGAACCGCGACCGGGCCTCTGGGCGCCAGGGTCGTGTTCGTCGGGTGTAGAGCATCCAGGCGCCCCCGCCGTCAAGGCGCGCCCGCTGAAATCGGTGCTTCGCGACGCGGCGGCCTTGGGTCTATGAGGCGAATATGACCCTGCCCCGCTTCCACCTCGCCTTCCCCGTCCGCGACCTCGAGGAGGCCCGCGCCTTCTACGGCGGCCTGCTGGGCTGTCCGGAGGGCCGCTCCAGCCCCGACTGGATCGACTTCGACTTCTATGGCCACCAGATCGTCGCCCACCTGTCGCCCGACGAGGTCGGACACAAGTCCACCAGCGCCGTCGACGGCGAGGACGTGCCCGTGCGCCACTTCGGGGCGATCCTCACCTTGCCGCAGTGGGAGGTGATGGCCGCCAAGTTGAAGGCGGCGGGAACCCGGTTCGTCATCGCGCCGCAGATCCGCTTCAAGGGCGAGCCCGGCGAGCAGGCGACCCTGTTCTTCCTCGATCCGTCCGGCAATGCGCTGGAGTTCAAGGCCTTCGCCGACGACGCCATGGTGTTCGCCAAGTGAGCGTCACGCTGGCCGACATCCAGGCCGCCGCGGCGCGGCTCAAGGGCCATGTGGTGGAAACGCCGCTGATCGAGAGTCCTGCCCTGAACGACCGTCTTGGCCGCCGCGTGCTGATCAAGCCCGAGACCCTGCAGCGGGTCGGCGCCTTCAAGTTCCGTGGCGCCTACAATCGCCTGGTCCAGCTGGACGCGGCTCAGCGGAAGGCTGGCGTGGTGGCCTTCTCGTCGGGCAACCACGCCCAGGGCGTCGCCCTGGCGGCGAAGCTGCTAGGCGTCCCGGCCCTGATCGTCATGCCCGCCGACGCCCCGGCCGTGAAGGTGGAGGCCACGCGCGGCTACGGCGCGGAAATCCGTCTCTATGACCGCCTGACAGAGGACCGCGTGGCCATCGCCGCCGAAATCGCCGCGCAGCGCGGCTCCGTCGTCGTCCCGGCCTTCGACGACCTGGACATCATCGCGGGCCAGGGCACGGTCGGACTGGAGCTGGTGACCCAGGCCAAGGCGCTGGGGGTCAGTTTCGATGTGGTGGTCGCACCCGTGGGCGGCGGGGGCCTGATGGCCGGGGTCTCCACGGCGGTGAAGGCGCTCTCCCCCAGCACTGCGCTGGTCGGCGTCGAGCCTGCGGGATTCGACGACACCCTGCGCTCGCTACAGGCTGGGTCGCGCCAGACCCTGAAACCCGTCACCCGCTCGCTCTGCGACGCCCTGGAGTCTCCGGCTCCCGGCGAACTGACCTTCCCGGTCCTGCAACAGACCTTGGCCGACATCGCCGTGGTCAGCGATGCCGAGGTGGCTGACGCCATGCGCTGCGCCTTCGCCATCCTGAAGCTGGTGGTCGAGCCCGGCGGCGCGGTGGGTCTGGCCGCCCTGCTGGCCGGCAAGGTCAAGGCCTGGGGCGATGGAACCACGGGCCTGGTGCTATCTGGAGGCAATGTCGATCCCGCCCTGTTCGCCGAGATCCTGGCGGCAAGTTAGCCACCCTTACGCCCAGAAGGGTGCGGCGGTTTGCCTCGCGGCATTAAGCTGCGCCTTAACCGGGTGTTGAGGGCCTAAGGCAAAGCTGGGCTTTCCGCGCAGTCTGCACCTGCGCCCGGACGGGGACCCTCGTGGCCGAACGCGATTCAGAACGCCCAGGCGCCACAGGACAGGCCCTTGCCGCGCGCCTGAACAACCTGCCTGCGACATGGAAGCTCACCCTTGCCTTCGCCGCCGTGCTGTCGGCCATCGCCGCCATGGGGGCAGTCCTGGCGGTCAATCTCGGGGTGGTGCAGAGGGCCGATGCCGACGACAACCATGCCCACAGGGTGGCGGCCACAGCCAGCAGTGCTCGCTTCACCCTGACCCGCCAGGAAGCCTCCCTGCGCGGTTACATCATTTCCGGCGACCCCTTCTACGCCCGGCGCATCGCCGACTATCATCGGCCGCTGTTCCAGGCGAGCATGGCCGAACTGGAGCGGCTGGCCGCCGGTGACCCCCTGCTGCTGGGGCAGCTGGACCAGGCGCAATCGGCCTATGACATCTGGAACGAATGGGCGGTCGTCCGCGCCCTGGAGCTCGCCGGCGCCCGGGACACCAGGTCCCTGGCAGCAGAGATGGTCGGTCCGGCCAGCCCCGCCGACGACCTGATCGCACCGGCGGAACAGGCCCTGGAGTTTATTCAGGCGCAAAGCCAGCGCGCGGTGAAGGCGAGCGGCGCGCGCAAGGCCGAGGCGATGCGCGCCATGGGCTCGGCCCTGGCCTTTGGCGTGCTGTTCGCCGCGCTCAGCGCCGCCGTCATGGGCCTGGCGCTCCGCCGCAGCATGGCCAACCCCATCGTGCGATTGACCGCAGTGATGAACCGCCTGGCGCGCGGCGACCACTCCGTCTCCATTCCCGCCTCTGACCGCCGCGATGAAGTCGGCCTGATGGCCAAGGCCGTGGTCACCTTCCGCGACGCGGCCATCGAGAAGGATCTGCTGGAGGCTGAAGCCGAGGTGCGCCGTGAGGAGGCCCAGGCCCTGGCCCTACAGGCCCAGGCGGCCAACCACGCCAAGTCGGAATTCCTGGCCACGATGGCCCATGAGCTTCGCACCCCGCTCAACGGCGTTCTGGGGCTGGTGGACGTCATGAGCCGGACCGACCTCAATCCTTCCCAGCGAGAGCATCTGGCCACGATCGGCGCGTCGGGCCGGGCCCTGGTCAGTGTCGTAAACGACGTTTTGGATATCTCCCGCATCGAGGCCGGCAGTCTGGAGATTCTGCCCGAACCCTTCGACATGGACCGCCTGACCAGCGATCTGGACGCGATTTATGGCGCCATGGCCGCTGACAAGGGCCTGGCCTTCACCTTGACAGTGAGCCCTGGGGTCCGGGGCTGGCGACTTGGAGACCCCGCACGCCTGCGCCAGATCGCCGGCAACCTGATCTCCAATGGGCTGAAATTCACCGACGCCGGCGAGGTGCGCGTCGCCTTCAGCCGCCGCGACGATCAGGTCGTCCTGGAAGTAATCGACACCGGGATCGGCGTCGCTGCGCACCAGCAGGCGGCGATGTTTGACCGCTTCGTCCAGGCCGACGGCTCCTCGACCCGGCGCTTTGGCGGCGCGGGCCTGGGCCTGGCGATCTGCAAGGAGCTGTCAGAGCTGATGGGCGGGACCATCGGCTTCACCAGCGAGCTGGGGGTAGGGTCCACCTTCACGCTCCAGGTTCCCCTGCCCGCCTGCCCGGCGCCCGCCGAGCCGGGGGCCGTCGCGCCGATGGACGACATGCTGCGCATCCTGGTGGTGGACGACAACGCCACCAACCGGCTTGTGCTCTGCGCCCTGCTGGAGCAGCTGGGCTTGGTCGCCGAGTGCGTGATCAACGGCGTCGAAGCGGTTGCCGCCTGGGAATCCAGGGCCTGGGACGCCATCCTGATGGACATCCACATGCCCGAGATGGACGGCGTCACCGCCACCTCCAGCATCCGCCAGCGCGAGGCGGAGCTTGGCCGTGACAAGACCCCGATCATCGCCGTCACCGCCAGCGTTCAGCCCGAAGAAACCCGCGGATACCTGTCCGCCGGGATGGACGACTGCGTTCCCAAGCCCGTCGACACTCGCGTCCTGGTGAACGCGCTCCAGGGGGTCTTCGCCGCCTAGGCTTAGAGCCGATCCTCGGGCGCCGCCGCCGCAGGCGCTTCGCGCGGCGTGATCAGCTTGCCAAGGCGCGGGCGCAGCCACATCTCGAAGTCATCCACCAGTTCGTAGACCACCGGCACCAGGACCAGCGACAGCAGGGTCGAGGTGATCAGCCCGCCGATCACGGCCACGGCCATGGGCTGACGGAACTCCGCCCCCTTTTCGAGTGCGAAGGCGGTGGGCAGCATGCCGGCGGCCATGGCCATGGTGGTCATGACGATGGGCCGGGCCCGCTCTCTGCAGGCCTCTAGGATGGCGTCGCGCTGGGGGATGCCCTCGCGTTCACGTTCGATGGCGTACTCCACCAGCAGGATGGAGTTCTTCGCCGCCAGGCCCATCAGCATCAGGAAGCCGATCAGGGAGGGGATCGAGAGCGAAAGGTTGAAGATCAGCAGTCCCAGGAAGGCTCCGGCGAAGGACAGCGGCAGGGCTGTCAGGATCACCGCCGGCTTGAAGAAGCTGCGGAACAGCAGGACCAAGACGCCGTAGATCATCGCCACCCCGGCGAAGAGCGCCAGACCGAAGGAGCCGAACAGTTCCTGCTGGGCCTCCAGCTGGCCGGTCTCGGCCGGCGTCACGCCCGCGGGCAGGTTCTTCATGATCGGCAGGGCCTGGACACGCTTGTAGGCGTCCCCAAGCTCGGCGCCGTTCAGTTCGGCCTGGATGGTGAGCTGGCGCTTGCGGTTCAGCCGCTCGATCTTGGCGGGGCCGGCCTGGAAGCTGACATCCGCCACGGCGTCCAGGGTGGTGGTGCCGCCGGTGACGGTGGGCACGCGCAGGGCCTTGATCCGCTCCAGGTCGGCGCGGGCGTCGGCCGGCATGCGGATGCGGATCGGGATGCGCCGCTCGCCCACGGTCAGCTTGGCGACATTGGCGTCGATGTCGCCAACGGTGGCGACGCGGGCGACCGTGGCGATGGTGTCCACCGACACGCCGAGGCGAGCGGCCTCGGCGCCGCGCGGACGGACGATCAGCTCGGGACCAACGGGCGGCGCCGAGGCGTGCGGATCGGCGATGATGTCGATGGTCCGCATCTGCTTTTCCAGCTCCATCGAGGCGGCCGTCAGCGCGGCCGGATCGTTGGAAGCCAGGATGGCCTGGAGACCCGCCCCGCCCTGGAAGTCCATGAAGGTGATGCGGGCGTCGGGCACCTCGCGCAGGGCTTGGCGGGTCTGGGCCTTCAATTCGTCGCCGGTGACCGCGCGGTGTTCGTTCAGCAGGACAGTGACCGTGCCGTTGCGCAGGTCGCTGCCGCCGCCGCCGCCGCCGAAGCCAGGACCGCCGCCGCCGGCGGTGGAGCCCACCTGAGCGAAGACGGCGCGAACCGCGGGATGGCCTTCGAAGACACGGCTGACGCGCAGGGCGACATCCTCCATGGCCGCGGCGCTGGCGCCGGGGGGGCCCTGAAGGTCGATATAGATGTAGTCGGGGTCACCGGCCGGCTGGAAACCCTGGGGCAGCATGGGCACCAGGAACAGGGAGCCCACGAACACCACGCCGCCGAGGATGCAGGCGACGATCCGGTGGTCCAGCGACCATTCCAGAGCATTGCGATAGAAGCCCTCGAAGGGCTTGCGCTCCACCGGGTGGCTGGTGGGCTTCAGCAGGTAGGCGGCCATCAGCGGGGTCAACAGCCGCGCCACCACCAGGGAGAACATCACCGCCACGCAGACGGTGAGGCCGAACTCCCGGAAGAACTGGCCGGCCATGCCCTTCATGAAGCTGACCGGCATGAACACCACGATGATGGCCATGGTGGTGGCCACCACGGCCAGGCCGATGGCGTCGGCGCCCTGCAGTGCGGCCTGGAATGGGCGCATGCCCTGGGCCACCCGCTTCTCGATGTTCTCGATCTCGACGATGGCGTCATCGACCAGGATGCCCACCACCAGGGTCAAAGCCAGCAGCGTCACGACGTTCAGCGAGAAGCCGAACAGGTTCATGAAGAAGAAGGTGGGGATCAGCGACACCGGCATGGCGAAGGCGGTGATCATCGTCGAGCGCCAGTCGCGCAGGAACACAAACACCACGATGGCCGCCAGCAACATACCCTCCAGCAGCACGTGCTGGGTGGCGCGGAAGCTGGCGCGGGTCTCATCGACGGACGAGAAGATGCGGGTGAAGGTCACCCCCTTGTGGTCCGTCTCCAGCTTGGCGATCGCCTTGATGACCGCATCGTCGACGCCAACATCGCTGGAGTCGCGGGTCTTCATCACCTGGAAGCCGACCACCGGGGCGCCGTTCAGGCGGGCGAAGCCCCGCACCTCGCTGGAGCCGTCGCCGACCTCAGCCACCTCGGTCAGCTTCACATAGCGTCCGCCGCCGGTGGGGATCGTCAGTTCACGCAGAGCGTTGAGGGTGTTGACCGCCCCCAGCACGCGCAGGGTCTGTTCGCGGCCGCCCACGGCGACCCGGCCGCCGGGTGCGTCGATGTCGAAGGCGCGCAGGGCGTTGTTCACCTGGGGCGCGGTGAGCCCGCGGGCCGCCATGCGGTCAGGGTCAATCAGGACGTTGATTTCGCGGTTCACCCCGCCGACGCGGGAGATCTGCGACACACCTTTTTCGGTCTGCAGTTCGCGGGCGATGGTGTCGTCGATGAACCAGGAGAGTTCGGCGTCGGACATGGCCGGGGCGGCCACGGCATAGGTCAGGATCGGCTGGCTATCGAGCTCCACCCGGGTGACCGTCGGCTCGTCGATCTCACGGGGCAGAATGGCGCGGGTCTGGTCCATGCGGGAGCGGACCTCGTCGGTCTTCTTCTGCAGGTCCTCGCCCAGCTCGAACTCGACATTGGTGGTGGAGACCCCCAGCGTCACGGTCGAATAGATGTTCTTGACGTTGGAAATGCCGGCGATGGCGTCTTCCACCGGCCGGGTGATCTGGGTCTCGATTTCCCCTGGCGCCGCGCCCGACTGGGTCACGGTGATATTGACCATCGGGAACTGGACGTTGGGGAACTGCTTCACCGGCAGCCCGCCGTAGGAAATCATCCCCGCCAGGATCAGGGCGATGAAAAGCACCACAACCGGGACCGGGTTGCGGATCGCCCAGGAGGAGATCTGGAAATTGCCCCCGGCGTCGTGATCTTGCGGCGCGTGGGTCATTTCTTGGAGCTCGCGGCCTTCGGCATGGGAACCGGACCTTCGCTCGGCCGCACCATGTCACCATCCAGCAGGAAGGCCGCGGCGTTCAGCACCACGCGGGATCCAGCCGGCGGCCCCTTGATCAGGGAGACCAGGCCCGAGCCGCGCGGCCCTGTCTGGACGACCACCCGCTTTACGCGGTTATCGGCGCCGACCACCATGACGCTGGCGCCGTCGGCGTCGTAGCGCACGGCGGTTTCCGGCACCGCCAGGCTCTGGCCCACGGCGTCGGCGAACAGGGCCCGGCCGTAGCCGCCGGACCGGATGTCGGCGCGGACCGGAAGGCGGATGCGAAGCGTGCCGAGCTTGGACTGGGCGTTGACCTGCGGCGAGACCAGGCGAACCGTGCCCTCGGCGCTGGTTCCGGTGGAAAGCACCACGCTGGCCCGCTGTCCGGGGCGCACCCGGGCCAGATCCTCTTCGGAGAGCTCCGCCAGCAGCTCGATCTCGCCACCCTGGGCGATCCGGAACCACGGCGTCGCGCCACCGGCCGAGAGCTCGCCGGGACGGACATTGCGCTCCAGAACCAGGCCCGAGACAGGGGCGGTCACCGCGAGCTTGCCGGCGCGGGTGCGGGCGTCCTTGTAGGCGGCGGCCTGGGCGTTGGCGGTGGCCCGCGCGGCGCGGGCCTGGAAGCGGCGCTGGTCGAGTTGCTCCTGGGAGAGCACGCCCTGTCCGTCGAGACCCTTCACGCGGGCGGCCTGAGCCTCGGCCTGTTCGGCCTGTATGGCGCTCTGGGCGGCGAGCGCGCCCTGCTGTTCCACCTGGGCTGCGATCAGGGCGCCATCAAGCTGGACCAGGGTCTGGCCGGCGCGGACGTACTGGCCGGCGTCGACGAGCACCCGCGCCACGCGGTAACCGGTGACTTCGGGCAGGACAGCCGCCTCCTCGCGGGGCGTCAGCACCCCCGAGGCGGTGAGCGAGCCGATGATCTGGCGCGGCTCGACCTTGACCACGCGAACGGCGCGGGCGCGCTGGGCGTCGGTCTCCTTGGTCGCCGGCTTCTTGCCGCAACCGGCAAGGGCGAAGGTCGCGACCAGGGCGAAGGTGAGGGCGGTTGCGGTTCTCGTCACGTCTAGCGTGCCTCTTGCTTTGCAGGCGCCGGAGTGGCGGGCCAGCCGCCTCCGAGCGCCTTGTAGGTCTGGACGGCGCGGCGCAGGGCTTGAACCTGCGCGCTGGTCAGGGCCGATCGGGTGGCGCGCCAGGACTGTTCGGCCCCGAGCGCGGTTGTCAGGTCGTCGAGGCCGGCGGCGTAGCGCACACGGCTGGCTTCATAGGCCCGCTCGGCGCGAACCTCGCCATCGGACAGCAGGCCGACGCGGCGGCGGTCGGCGTCCAGGCGGGTGAGCGCGCTATCGGCCTCGCCATAGGCGGTCTGCACCGCCTTCTCATAGGCGATGACCGCCTGTTCGGTCCGGGCGTTCTGGGCCTTGAGGTCCTGTAGAAGCTTCGGAATAGACAGGATTGGCTGGGTGACCCCGGCCCCGATCGACCAATTGCGAGTCGAGGACTCGAAGCCCGGCTGCTCGGTGCGCGAGAGGCCGATGCCCGGGGTCAGGGTGAAGGTCGGGAAGAAGGCGAACTTGGCGTAGGTCAGGCGGCCGGCCGCCGACCGCACGCCGGCTTCGGCCTGGCGAACGTCCGGGCGTCGGGCCAGGAGTTCGCCGGGCACCGTGGCCGGAACCGGCGGAATCTCGCCGACGCTGGCCGGGGTGGGGATGCTGGCCAGGGGGTCGACGCCCCGGCCCACCAGCACCAGCAAGGTGCGGCGGGTAGCCTTCAGCTCGGCTTCCAGGCTGGCGGCGGAGCCTTCGGCCTGGGCCAGGTCGCCGGCCACGCGGTCGGCTTCCGACGACGAGCCCAGTCCACGCTCGGCGCGCACATTGGCGATCTGTTGCAGGCCCCGCTGGATGCGGGCGGTTTCGCGGGCGTCCTCAAGCTGGATGGCCTGGCCGCGAGCCAGGAAATAGGTGTCGGCGATGTTGGCCGCCAGGCTGGCGCGCGCGCCCTCATAGCTGGCCTGCGCCTGGTTGGTGTCGCCCTTGGCGGCCTTGGCCACCGCGAAGATGCGGCCAAACAGGTCGACCTCCCAGCTCACGTTCAAGGTGGCGCTGGAGGCGGTGCTTTCGCCGTCGGTGGAGAAGCCCGGGATGGTGACCACCGTGCCCGAGGTCTGGGTCGTGTGAGTTTCCCGCGTCGAACCCGCCGCATTGCCCTGCGGCAGGAAGGCGATCAGGGCGTTGGACGAGGTCGCGCGCGCCTCGGCCAGCCGCGCGGCGGCCGACCGGGAGTCCGGGGCGCGGACCAGGGCGTCCTCGATCAGCGCGGTGAGCACGGGATCGTTGAACTGTGTCCACCAGCGGTCGAGCGCCGCAGCGGCAATTGACGTCGCGGCGGACTGGGGCGCCTCGAAGGCGGTCGGCACGGTGATGTCTGGCTTGCGTGCGGAAGCGCACGCGGCAAGCGTCAGACAGGCCAGTCCGGCTACGAATGTGGCGGGGCGCATGATCTCTGTCGTTGTCAGACCGCGAATCGCCGCCGAGTTTATCGGCTTTGAGGAGGCGCGACGCGGTTAGCTGAAGCTCCCTTGATCATAGCAAGTCGTCCCCTAGATTGCAGCGGCGATACAAAGAAGCTTCGTCATAGCGATTGGGGCGCTTCTGCCACACTTTTTTCGCGATAATCATTTAACGTTGAACGATCGCATCGTCGGCGGGCTTTTGGGCGCGACGCCCTAGCCTCCGCGCATCGGGCTCGCTAGGGTCTCGGGCAAATTGGTCCTTGCTCGAGTGTATTCATGAAACAATTCCTCCTGGCCGGCGCGTCCGCGTGGGCTGTTTTGGCCCTCAGCCTTCCCGCCAACGCGGGCGTCAGCGCCGCGAAGCTCGCGGACCACATCCAAGTCCTCTCCTCAGATGACTTCGAAGGCCGCGGCCCCGCCACCGCCGGTGAAGTGAAGACGGTCAAGTACCTGACCGAGCAATTCAAGGCCGTGGGCCTGCAGCCGGGCGGCGACCTGCAGAAGGATGGCGCGCGCGCCTGGACCCAGGACGTTCCGCTGGCCCAGTTCGACAACAAGGACCCCATCAAGGTCAGCGTGACCGTCAATGGTCAGGTCCAGCCGTGGGCCCAGGGCGACCAGATCGCCATCCGCGCCCCGCAGACCGGCGCCCACCACGTGACGGTGAAGGACGCGCCGGTCGTCTTCATCGGCTATGGCGTCAAGGCGCCGGAGCGCAACTGGGACGACTTCAAGGGCTATGACCTGAAGGGCAAGATCGCGCTGGTGCTGGTCAACGACCCTGATTTCGAGACCGGCGTCGGCGACTTCGGCGGCAAGGCGATGACCTATTATGGCCGCTGGACCTACAAGTACGAGGAGGCCGCGCGCCAGGGCGCGGTGGGTTTCATCGTCATCCATGAAACCGCCCCGGCCTCCTACGGCTGGAACACGGTGAAGAACTCCAACACCAACACCGTCTTCGACATCATCCGCCAGGATCCCACCAAGGCCCACGCCCCCATCGAGGCCTGGATCCAGCGCGATCCGACCGTGGCCCTGTTCAAGGCCTCGGGCCTCGACTTCGAGACCCTGAAGAAGCTGGCCCAGACCCGCGACTTCAAGCCTGTGCCCCTGACCGGCGTGACCTTCTCCACCGACATCACCGTGGACGCCAAGAAGATCGTGTCGAAGAACGTGGTCGGCCTGCTGCCCGGGACCAGCCATCCCGATGACAAGGTGGTCTATACCGCCCACTGGGACCACCTTGGGATCGGCCTGGCCGACGCCAAGGGCGACCGGATCTATAACGGGGCCCTGGACAACGCTTCGGGCACGTCGATGCTGATCGAGATCGGCCGCGCCGCCGCGGCCGCGCCCCGCACCCAGCGCTCCATGCTGTTCCTGGCCGTCACCGCCGAGGAAAAGGGGCTGCTGGGGTCGGAATACTATGCCGCCAACCCGCTCTATCCCCTGGGCACGACGGTCGCCAACATCAACATGGACGGGGCCGCCACCAACGGGCCGTCCAAGGATTTCGGCACCTCGGGCGACGCCCCCCTAACCCTGCAGGACGATCTGATCGAGGTCGCCAAGGGTTACAACATGACCTACAGCCCCGACCCGCGTCCGGGTGCGGGCAGCTTCTTCCGCTCCGACCACTTCTCCTTCGCCAAGCGTGGCGTGCCGGCCATCTCCTTCGGGGGCGGCCAGGACCTGGTGAACGGCGGCAAGGCGCGCGGGGAGGCCCTTCAGAAGGCCTACACCACCGAGCGGTATCACCAGCCGGCGGACGAATACTCTCCCGACTGGGATCTCTCCGGCGCGGCCCAGAACGCCGACATGCTGCTGGTGCTGGGAACCAAGCTGGCCAACTCGCGCGCTTGGCCGGAGTGGAAAGCCGGGTCTGAGTTCAAGGCCGAGCGGGACAAGACCGCCGCGGCCCGCAAGTAGGGGGGACGGGCGGCATGGCGCAGGCAGGCTACATTCGCGCCGGCATCGGGGGTTTCACCTTCGAGCCTTGGCGCGGGGTCTTCTATCCCGAAGGTCTCAAGCAGGCCGACGAGCTCGCCTATGCCAGCCGCCACCTCACCTCCATCGAGATCAACTCCACCTACTATTCGTCCCAGAAGCCCGAGACCTTCGCCAAATGGAAGGCGGCGACGCCGGAGGGCTTCGTCTTTTCCCTGAAGGCCTCGCGGTTCTGCACCAACCGCAAGATCCTGGCCCAGTCGGCAGAGTCGATCGGCAAGTTCCTGGGCCAGGGGATCGTCGAACTGGGGGACCGACTGGGGCCGATCCTCTGGCAGTTCATGCCCACCAAGAAGTTCGAGCCCGCCGATTTCGAGGCCTTCCTCGATCTGCTGCCCAAGACCCATGAGGGCCTGAAGCTGCGGCACGTGGTGGAGGTGCGCAATCCGACCTTTGTCGATGTGGCCTTCGTGAAGATGTGCCGCAACCGCAACGTGGCCATCTGCGTCTCGGAGAACGACCGCTATCCGATGATCGCCGACGTGACGGCCGACTTCGTATATGCGCGTCTGATCGACGGGTCCGACGACATTCCCACCGGCTACGCGCCCGAGGGGCTGGATCGGTGGGCGCGGCGGTTCACCGAGTATTCCCAGGGTCGCTGCCCCGAGGACCTGACCCCGATCGACCGCACGGCGCCGGCCGAGCAGCCGGTGGACGTGTTCAGTTACTTCATCCATGAGGGCAAGGTTCGCGCACCCGCCGCCGCCATGGAGCTGATTGCGCGGGTGAACAGGTAGGTTCTTATCCTGCCCCGTTTTCGGGAAAGGGGGAGCCCGCAATACAAAAACGCCCCCGGCCGGAAGGCCGAGGGCGCGAATTTGCAAGAATGAGAATTCTTGGAGCTGCGGGTTTAGCCGCCGCCCGGGAAGCGCATCGGAACCTTGACGGTGCCAGTCTTCGAACCCATGGGCAGCGCTTCGGCGACGCAGAGCGCGGCCTTGTCGAAGCCCTTGTTCGGCTTGCTGTCCTCGAGCACCTTGCAGCCCGAGAGCTTGCCGGCGTCAGCGGTGCATTCCAGCATGACAATCGCCGCGTCCCGCGTGTTAGCGTTCTTCGTCAGGCAACGGCCCATGCTGTCCTCGAAGCTCCCAGCAGACGCCGAACCGGCGACGGCGAGAGCCAGGGCGCAACCGCCCAAGATCTTGAAGATATTTTTCATGCCCCACTCCTTTCTAGATTTGGACAATCTGAGGATGAACTAGCGGGGTTAAGAGAGTCTGATACGGCGCATCATATTCATGGTTAAGAAATCATGAATGCCTAAGGCGCACTCTCGGAGACTCTATACATGTCGGGAGGGCATAATTCGCAACTACCCCCACTTCGGTGACGTTTGGTTAGCAACCTGAAGGCATGGTGACCGAGTCGCTAACCGTGTTTTACGGGGGGAATACAAAGTGAAGCGCTTCAGGCTCGTGGATACGCCACTGATCATCAAGATCGGTTTCGCACCCGCCTTCGCACTGGTGATGCTGGCCTGCCTGGCCACCGGAGCCATCATCTTGCAACGCGCCCAGTCGGCCGAGTTGCGGCAGGTGGTCCAGGTGGACATGCCCAACAGCCTGCGGATGCAGAAGGTTTCGGAACGGATCACCGCCGTTCACGGCCAGCTCTACTTCTTGCTGACCCACCAGGCCGCCTCCATCGAGGTCGAGAAGATCGAGGGCGAGTCCCAGGCGATGCTGGCCGAGATCGACTCCATCACCAAGGAAGTCGAGACCGCCCGAAAGACCGCCCCCGCCGATCAGAAGAAGTCCTATGACGACCTGATCAAGGCCCTGCAGAACACCCGCGACGCCCTCGACGTGATCTGCGCCATGATCGGCGCCGACTTCGGCACCGCCGCCGGCTTCGCCGCGCCCTTCGAGGAGGAGTACGCCAAGATGAGCGCCACCCTCCACAAGATCGTGGAAGCCGGTCAGAAGGTCACCGACACCAACGCCGCGGCCAGCGCCGCCCGCGCCAAGACCGCCCAGACCGCGACCCTGATCGGCGCCCTGGCCACCCTGCTGATCGCCGGCGCCCTGGCCATGAGCCTCACCCTGACCCTGCGCCGCGACGTCAAGAAGATCGCCGGCGCCACCGAGGCCCTTTCGCGCGGCGACAACGCCATCAACCTGGACGCCTTGGCCCGCAAGGACGAGCTGGGCGCCATCGTCTCCTCCCTGACCGTCTTCCGCGACAACCAGCTCCACCTGGAAAAGCTGCGCCAGGAACACGAGGTGGCCGAGGCCACGTCGGAATCCGCCCGCCGCCAGAACGCCGAAGCCGCCGCGGCGATCGCCGAGGAACAGGCCAATGTCGTCACCAACCTGGCCCGCGCCCTGGACGCCCTGGCCTCCGGCGACCTGACCTACCGCGTCGATACCGAGTTCCCCGGCGACTACCGCAAGCTCCGCGACGACTTCAACGCCGCCGTTGCCAAGCTGGAAGAGGCCATGACGGCCATCGCCAGCGCGACGGCCTCCATCCAGTCCGGCGCCGGCGAGATCAGCCACTCGGCCGACGACCTGTCGCGCCGCACCGAACACCAGGCCGCGACCCTGGAAGAGACCGCCGCGGCGCTCGATGAGATCACCGCCACCGTCAACAAGACCTCCGACGGCGCCACCCACGGTCGCGAGGCCACCGCCTCAGCCAAGACCGACGCCGAACAGTCCGGCGAGATCGTCCGCAAGGCCGTCGTGGCCATGAACAAGATCCAGGAAGGCTCCAACAAGATCAGCCAGATCATCGGCGTGGTCGACGAGATCGCCTTCCAGACCAACCTGCTGGCCCTGAACGCCGGCGTTGAAGCCGCCCGCGCCGGGGAGTCCGGCAAGGGCTTCGCCGTGGTCGCCTCCGAAGTGCGGGCCTTGGCCCAACGCTCCGCGGAAGCCGCCAAGGAGATCAAGGCGCTCATCTCGGCCTCGACCCAACAGGTCGCCGAGGGCGTGGGCCTGGTCGATGAAACCGGCAAGGCGCTGGAGCGCATCGTCCGTCAGGTCGGGGAAATCTCCAACGTGGTGGGCGAAATCGCCGCCTCGGCCAAGGAGGAGGCGCTCGGCCTCGGCCAGGTGAACACCGCCGTCAACCAGATGGACCAGGTGACCCAGCAGAACGCGGCCATGGTGGAGGAGTCCACCGCCGCCAGCCGCGTCCTCGCCGACGAGGCCGAGGAACTGGCCCGCCTGGTGGGCCGCTTCCGGGTCACCGGCGGCGCTGCGGTCAGCCGCGCGGCCCCCCCCGCACCGGCGCGCCACGCTCCGGCCCACCGGCCCCAGACCACCCAGCACCATGCGCCGGTCAGCCGCGGAAACACCGCCCTGGCCCACCAGCCCCAGGCCGACGACGACACCTGGGAAGAGTTCTAAGCCTCCAGATTCTACGGGGACGTCTGAAGGGGGACCGCTGCAAGGCGGTCCCCCTTTTCATTTGACCGACCCGGCGTCAGCGGCGCGCACTTCTCCCAACGATAAGGAGGAGCGCCGCCATGGCCGAACTGACCCAAGACGACCTGATGTTCCGTTCCGGCCTGATGAAGGGCGAGCGGATCCTGATCACCGGCGGTGGCACGGGGCTGGGCAAGGTGATGGCCGAGGCCTGCCTGATCCTCGGCGCCGAGGTCTATATCTGCGGCCGCCGCGGTGGAATCGTCGAGGCCGCCGCCCAGGACCTAATGGACGCCCACGGCGGCAAGGTCGTCGGCATCGCCTGCGACATCCGCGTCCCCGAGGCCATCACCGAGATGATGGACCGGATCTGGTCGGATGGCGGCGCGCTGACGGGCCTGATCAACAATGCGGCGGGCAACTTCATCAGCCGCACCCAGGACCTCTCGCCGCGCGGTTTCGACGCCATCGCCAACATCGTCTTCCGGGGATCGTTCTTCGTCACCCTCGACGCCGGCAAGCGCTGGATCGAGGAGGGCAGGAAGGCCTCGGTGGTCTCCATCCTCACCACCTGGATCTGGAACGGCGGCCCCTTCACCGTGCCCTCGGCCATGTCCAAGGCCGGCCTGGCCACCATGAGCCAGTCCCTGGCCGTGGAGTGGGGCCCCTATGGCATCCGCTTCAACAACATCGCGCCCGGCCCCTTCCCCACCGAGGGGATGAGCGCCCGGCTCAATCCCGGCGAGCAGCGCAACGACGGCGAGGCCAGCCGCACCGGCAACCCCATGGGACGGGTCGGCGAAATGCGGGAGCTGGCCAACCTGGCGGTCTATCTGCTGCATCCGCTGTCGGCCTATGTGAACGGCCAGACCATCGCCATCGACGGCGCCGCCTGGCAGGCCTCCGGGGGCAACTTCTCCGCCCTGCGCGCCTGGACCGACGACCAGTGGACCCAGGCCAAGGAGTCCATCCAGACGACAAACGCCAAGGATCGCGCGGCGCGGACGGTCTAGCTCCAAATTCCTCCCCCAGGCCGGAGGCCGGTTCGGGAGAGGTGGATCGCGGGGCGAAGCCTGCGAGACGGAGGGGGTTTGGATCGTAGGTCTGACGGCGGCCCCAACCCCCTCCACCGCTTCGCGGTCCCCCTCACCCGGCGGAGAGGAGTGGAGCCGCTCCGCCAATCATGGTTAACCGGACCTTAATCGCAATGAGCGAGGGTGGCTCATGCGCCGCGCCCTCTCCCTTCTCGTCCTGACCCTGGCCCTGGCCGGTCCGGCCGGCGCACAACAGGCGACCCCTGGCGCGGCGACTGCCCTGCGCGGCTCGCAGTCGGCCGGTTCCCCCGTCGCGCCGGCGCCGGCCGGCGATGTGGCCGCGACCGCCGCCGCGGCCCTGGCCCAGAGCACGATCCCCCTCCGGTCGCTGCCGGACACACCGGTGGCAGGTGCGGCCGGGCAGTGCCGGCTCTCCTGCGCTCAGTCCTACTATTTCTGCCTGTCCGGGGACGGCGGAGACGACTGCCCCGCCACCTGGAGCCAATGCCGCGCGGCCTGTGACGCACCCGGCGTTGCGGGCCTCGCCGGGGGCTGACATCCTGGGCGCTCGACGGAGAGACCCATGAAGCCGCTGATCGCCGCCGCCGCCCTGTTGACCCTTGCCGCCTGCGGCCCCAAACCCGCCGCTGAAACCAAGGCGGCCGCCGCCGCGCAGATCCCCTGTACGGGCCTGCCCGCCTACGCCCCGCTATATCCGGGCGGCAAGATCACCCTCTGCACTCAGGGCGAGTCGGCGCCGGGCAAGATCGGAGGGGCGGTGGGTTTCACCAGCCCCGACGCCCCAGCCGCCGTCGTGGCGCTCTACAAAGACAAGGCGGCCGCCGCGGGACTTGCCGTCGGCATGGACCTCGACCAGGGCGGGTCCAAGGTGTTCTCGGCCATGGACGGCGACCGCACCCTGCGCATCCAGGCCCTGCCCGAGGCCGATGGCGGCGCCACCGCCATCCTCACCTGGGGCGCCGCCAAGCCCTCCTGATCGCCTGCCGCGCGTCGTGGTTGGCGATCCGGCTTTCGAGTGTCTAGTATGACGCCCGTCAGGTTTTGAATCAGGAAGAGATGTCCCAGGTCGCTTATCTCCCGGTCGGCAAGCGCGAGCAGACCAAGGTCCAGAACCGCCAGGCCATTCTGGACGCCGCGCGCGAAGTGTTCGGAGAGCTGGGCTACGAAGCCTGCACCGTACGCGACATCATCCGCCGCACCGGCCTCGCGGCGGGCACGTTCTACAACTATTACCGCTCGAAGGACGAGGTCTACGTCGCCCTCTCCGACGAGGGCGCGCGGCGCTTCACCCCGTTGCTGAAAGCCCAACGGGCCCAGTCTGCCGACTGGGAAAGCTTCGTCCGGGCCGCCATCGAAGCCTATTTCAGCTTCCTGGCCGACGAGCACAAAAGCTGGCTGGCCCGCCGCCCGCCGGACGAGCCCTTCCCCCACGTGCACGGCGAGACCCCGGAGATGACCGCGGTCTTCAACGAGGTGCGCCAGGCCATCGTCGACGAGATCGCCCGCGGCGGCGCGCCTGGCGCCGATCCCGACTACCTGGCCGCCGCCTGCATCGCCATCGCCCGCGAGGTCGGTGAGAAGATGATCCAGAGGCGTCCTATCGACACCAAGGGCGCCGCCGACTTCGTGGTGGCCCTGATCCAGGGGGGCGTGAAAGGCCTGCCCAAGACCGGGGTCTAGGCGAAATGCCCAGCGTCTCCACCCGACGGCTCATCGTCCGCGCCCTGCTGTCCCTGCCTTCGCCCCTGCTGCGGCTGCTGGCCGGGGGCGGGGTGGTTTATCGCGGCGGGCGCACCCTGGATCCCCGCTTGCAGTTCCTGGCCGCCGGCGCCGCGCGGGGGCCCGCCATGACCACGATGACCCCGGAGGAGGCCCGCCGGGCCAATACCCAGGGCCTGGCGGCGCTCAGCGGCTCCCCCGAGCCGGGCGTCCGGACCGAGCCCGTCAGCATCCCGAACGACGCCGGCGCCATCCCTGCCCGCCTCTACCGCCCGGAGGGACAGGACCCGGCCGCCCCCTTGATGGTCTTCGCGCATTTCGGCGGCGGGGTGATCGGCGACCTGGAGACCTGCGACGCCTTCTGCGGGATCCTGGCGAAGATCGCCCGCTGCCCGGTGCTGTCGGTGGAATATCGCCTGGCCCCCGAGCACCGGTTCCCCGCAGGCCTGGAGGATGTGCTGGCCTCCTATCGCTGGGGCCGCGACAACGCCGCCCGCTTCGGGGCGCCCGCCGGCCGCGCGGCCATCGGCGGCGACTCCATGGGGGGCAACTTCGCCGCCATCGTCGCCCAGGACCTGAAGCGCGGCGGCGAGGCCCAGCCCGACCTGCAGCTGCTGATCTATCCCTGTACGGACGTCGCCAGCGAGACCGCGTCCATGACCACCTATGCCGAGAGCTTCCCGCTCAGCCGGGCGATGATGGACTGGTTCATGGGTCACTATATGGGCCCCGAGGCCGACCCCGCCGATCCGCGCCTGTCGCCGATCCGCAACGCCGACCTCTCGGGCCTGGCGCCCGCCGTGGTGATCACCGCCGGCTTCGATCCCCTGGTGGACCAGGGCGAGGCCTACGCGAAACGCCTTAAGGACGCCGGCGTCCCCACCGCCTACCGCTGTTACGACAGCCTGGCCCATGGCTTCACCGCCTTCACCGGCGCGGTCCCCTGCGCCGACGTGGCCTGCCGCGAGATCGCCGGTCTGGTGCGCGAAGGCCTGGAAGGACGCATTCACTGATGAAAGCCCTCGTCGTCGAGGAACTGGCCACCGACTACGGCGGCTGCGTCCTGAAGGAGATCGAGACCCCGGAGCCCCGCCCCGGCGAGGTGCGGATCAAGGTCAAGGCGGCCGCCGTCAACTTCCCCGACCTGCTGCAGACCCGGGGCGAATATCAGCACAAGCCGGCCCTGCCCTTCATCCCCGGCATGGAGATCGCCGGCGAGGTCGAGGCCCTGGGTGAGGGCGTGACCCAGTTCAGGATCGGCGACGCGGTGGTGGGCGGCGCCCGCGTCGGCGGCTTCTCCGAATATGCGGTGACGCCCGCCGCTATCCTGCGGCCCAAGCCCGCCAACCTCTCCTTCAGCCAGGCCGCCGGCTACGCCACGGCCTATCTGACCGCCTATGTCTCCCTGGTGCGCCGCGCCCAGGTGGAGGCCGGAGAATGGGTGCTGGTGCACGGCGCGGCTGGCGGGGTTGGCCTGGCCGCCGTGGACCTGGCCAAACACCTCGGCTGCAAGGTGATCGCGGCCTCGGCCTCCGACGAGAAGCTGGCGATCATCGAGAAGGAATATGCGCCGGACGCCACGGTGAACGTCACCGGCGGCTTCCGCGAGCGGGTCAAGGAGATCACCGGCGGCCGCGGGGCTGACGTGATCTACGACCCGGTGGGTGGCGACGTCTTCGACGAGAGCGTCCGCTGCATCGCCTTCAATGGCCGCATCCTCTCCATCGGCTTCACCTCGGGCCGCCTGCCGGTGCTGCCGGTCAACATGGCCCTGATCAAGGGCTTCTCGGTCATGGGCGTGCGGGCCGGCGAGTACGGCCGCCAGTTCCCCGAAAAGGGTCGGGAGAATTCCGCCGCCATCTGGGCGCTCGCCAACGAAGGCAAGGTCCATCCTCGGGTCGACCACGAGTACCCGCTCAGCGACTGGCGCGCCGCCTTCGAAAGCCTCGCCAACCGCAAGGTCGTCGGCAAGACCATCGTCCGGCCGGACCTCTAGGGGACAGGGAAGCCCGTCAGGTCCCAGGTGGCCTTGGCGCTGTTCGGCAACACCACAACGGCATCGTGGGCGAAGATGTAGTCGCGCAAATCCGCCTGCTGATCAGCGGGGACCTGGTTGGCGAACACCCGCGACCAGGGCTGGAGGGCCCGCAGGTCCAGGACCACCGGCGACTTGGGCGGACCGTCAGGGAACAGGGCCTTCATCCACGGCCCCTCCTCGGTGACATCGGCCTCGTAGCCGCCGGTGGGAACCACCACGATGCCATAGGCTTCGCGGCCGTTGGAGATGGCGAACTCGTGGGCGAAGTTGGCGATGGTGAAGGCGCCGCCCGGGCTGCGGCCGCGATAGCCGTGCCAGGACCCGAACTTGAACATCACCTTGGGCAGGGCCTCGGCGCCCGCTACCTGGCGGTAGTGGCCCATGAACGCCCGCTTGAAGAGCGCCTCGCGCTCGGTGTTGTTGTAGAGCCCCACCCGCTCCCCGGCGTTGGCGCGGCGGTTGTAGGAATAGATTCGCGCCGAGGTGACCAGACCGGTCAGCAGCACATCGGCCCGCGAGCCCGGCCTGGCGCCGTAGGCGGCCTGCAAGGCCATCAGGCGCGGCAGGGTGGTGGCGTCGTCATGGAGGAAGGCCCCCTGGTTGGCGCGGGTCTCCTTGAGGCGCGCCTCGTCCAGCAGGGCCTGGGTGGCGGCCCGCGTCGCCGCATCCGGCGTCAGGGGCAGCAGTTCCTCCAGATAGGGCGCGACGCCTTGCGCCTGCTCCAGGCCCCATACCGTGGGATCGCCCGGCCGGGCGATCTTCGACGCCTGGGCGAGGAAGGCGAGGTCCTGATCCGACGAGAAGCCGATGTGGGTGGGATAGCGCCTGGCCAGGGCGACGATCCTGGCGAGGTCGCCGCGATAGCTGTTCACCGCCTCGATGGCCACGGGGTCCTGCTCCACCGCCAGGTAGCGGTAGCCGAGGTCCTGCTGCAGGCGGCTGTAGAGGGCGCCGGCGAAGATCGGGACCTCGTGGTCGTGGTGGCTCTCCCCCAGGAAGACGAACTGACTGTTCTTCATCTGGCCGAACATGAAGTCCGCGCCTGGCCCGGCCAGCCTGCCGTCCGCATAGCTGAAGGGCCGAGTATTGGCCGCCAGCAGCGCCTTGGTGTCCAACGGCGCCGGGGTCTGGGCCACCGCGCTGGTGGCCAGGGTTAGGGCCGCCAGGGCCAGGAGCAGAGTTCGCATCGGTGTTCCCCCTCAGGACACCCCGAACCTAGGAGCGGCGTCACAGGCGTCACAACTTAAAACGCCGCAATGTCACAGCCCCTTGGGCCGGCGCGTGTTCGGCGCCATCTTCGCTCCATGACAATCGGCAGCGAAGACGAACTCGAACAACTCCGCGCGGCGGGAAGTCTGGTGGCCCGCACGCTCGCGGCCATGGGCGCGGCCCTGGAGCCCGGCATCACCACCCGCGAGCTGGACCAGCTGGGCCGGGCCATGCTGGAGCGCGAAGGCGCCCGCTCGGCGCCGGAGGTGACCTACGACTTCCCGGGCGCAACCTGCATCTCGGTGGGGCCCGACTGCGCCCACGGCATCCCCGGCGATACGGTGATCAAGGCCGGTGACCTGGTGAACATCGACGTCTCCGCCGAGATCGACGGCTTCTTCGGCGACACCGGCGCCAGCTTCGCGGTGCCGCCCACCGCGCCCAAGATCGAGCGCCTGTGCCGCGACGGCCGCCGCGCCATGTGGACCGGCATCCGCTCGGTGAAGCCCGGCGGCAAGCTCAACGAGATCGGCCGCTCCATCGAGGGCTTCGCCCGGAAGAACGGCTACAGCCTGGTGCGCAACCTGGCCTCCCATGGGGTGGGCCGCTCCCTGCACGACGAGCCGGGCGACATCCCCACCTGGTATGAACCGGGCGACCCGCGCCGGATCACCGAGGGGCTGGTCTTCACCATCGAGCCCTTCCTGTCGCTCGGCGCCGATTGGGTCGAGGAGCTGGACGACGGCTGGACCCTGCGTCCGCCGGGACACCAGCCCACGGTGCAGTACGAGCACACCCTGGTGGCCACCTCCCGCGGCCCCGTGATCCTGACGCTCGCCTGAGGCCAGGGGTCCGCCGGGCGGCGGCGCTTCGGGCGCCCGGCCGGATTGCTCCGCCGCCGTCAGGCTTCACCACAGACCAGGGCCAGGTCAGGGGTCAGCTCCACGCGCTGCGGCTCGCGCCCGTCGATGTCGATGCGCGCCACTCCGTCGGGGCCTGGGAACAGCACCAGGTCGGCGCGAGAGCCCCGAAACAGGGTCCCGGCGTGCGGCGCGAAGTCAGACGCCACCGGACCGGCCACCACGAACCCCAGGGCCATCAGGTCGGCGGCCGCGCGATTGAGGTCCTGGGCCCCCAGCCAAACCCGGCGCAGACGCGCGCCCTGGTCGGGCGGGGTGTCCGGCGGATAGAGCGGGCCCGAGAAGGCCGGCATCGCCCAGGGCGCGGGATCCTTGGCATATTCGATCGCCGAGATCTGGGTCAGCAGGCCCTGGCCACGCCGGAACATCAGCATCGACCAGGGCTGGTCGTCGGCGGGATCGGTGATCGCCTCGCGCGGGTAGCTGTGGAACACCCACTCGCGCTTGGTGGCCACGGCTTCCAGGGCCGCGATCGGACCCTGCAGGATCAGGGCGGGGGCGCCGGCCTCCTCCCCGAAGACGTCCAGGAAGGGCCCATTGGCGAAGCGTACGCCCCTGGACACCACTTCGCCGCCGGGGCGATAGCCCTCCAGCACCGGCCGCGCCGACAGCCTGGCGACCTTCTCCACCAGGGCGTCGCGCCCCGGCGTGCGGATCACCACGTGATCGACTCTAAACCTTTGACCGGTAACGGTTGACATCCCTAGCCCCACCCCTTATTCCCCGCCGCTCGATTTCGACCCGGAGCCAGACCCGTGAAACGCACTTTCCAGCCCTCCCGTCTCGTGCGCGCACGCCGGCACGGCTGGCGTTCGCGCATGGCCACCAAAAACGGCCAGAAGGTGATCGCCCGTCGGCGCGCCAAGGGCCGTAAGCGCCTGACCGCCTAATACCAGGGTCTTGGGGTGTCCGCATGACGGACCCCGTCTTTCCCATCGAACATCTTAAGATCCGGCCCGATTTCCTGGCCGCGGCCAAGGCGCCTTCGTGCGCCCGTGGCGCCGTGGTGCTCCAGGCCCGTCATCGCGCCGATGATCGCCCCCTTGTCCGCGTCGGGTTCACCGCGACGCGGAAGGTCGGCGGCGCGGTCGTGCGCAACCGCGCCAAGCGCCGGATGCGCGAAGCCGCCCGCGCCCTGGTCCCTGTTCTGGGCAAGCCCGGCTTCGACTATGTGTTCATCGCCCGGGGCGGCGCGCCGACGCGCCCCTGGGCGCGTTTGCTTGACGATGTGAAAAGCGCGCTGATAAGCCTCGGCGCCGATAGCGACACCCGCGCGCCCGATCGCGCTTCTCCCCCTTCCGTCTGAGCGCGCGCCCCCATGCAAGACAACTCGAACCGCAACACGATCATCTTCGTGGTCTCGGCGATGGCGCTGCTGCTGGCCTACCAGTTCCTGGTGATGGGGCCGCGCACCAAGGCCCGTGAAGCCGAACTTGCCCGCAACCCGCCCGCCGCCACCGCCCAGATGCAGGCCCAGCAGCTCACCAAGGCGCCGCCGACCGCCGCCGAGGCCCTGGTCTCGCGCCAGACCGCGGCGGCCGCCAGCCCCCGGGTGCGCATCGAGACGCCGGCCCTGTCGGGTTCGGTATCCCTGCGCGGCGCGCGCCTCGACGACCTCTATCTGAAGCAATACCGCGAGACGGTGGCTAAGGGCTCCCCGCCCGTGGAGTTGCTGCGCCCTGAAGGCGCTCAGCACGCCCAGTTCGCCGAATTCGGCTGGGCTGGCGCCAACGTGCCCGGCCTGCCCACCGCCGCCACCGTCTGGACCCAGACGCAGGGCTCGACCCGGGCGCCGGGCGCGCCCATCACCCTGCAGACCACCAACGGCGCGGGCCTGACCTTCACCCGGCAGATCTCGGTGGACGACCGGTTCATGTTCACCCTCTCCGACACCGTCGCCAACACTGGCGCCAGCGCCGTGACCCTTGCCCCCTACGGCTCGGTGCAGCGCCAGGGCGTGCCCAGCGACATCGGCACCAACTCCATCGTCCATGAGGGCGCCGTCGGTTGGCTGGGCGAAGAACTGCGGCTGATCAAGTTCAAGAAGTGGGCGAAGGACGGCGGCTCCACCATCGCCACCACCGGCGGCTGGGCGGGCATCACCGACAAGTACTGGCTGGCCGCGCTGATCCCGGCGCAGAACGAGGCCGTCCAGAGCCAGTTCCGTGTCACCAAAGCTGGCGGCGTCGATATCTTCGAGGCCAACTATGTGGGCGCGGCCCGCGTGATCAATCCAGGCCGCCAGATCACCGAGACCCAGCGCTTCTTCGGCGGCGCCAAGACTGTGCCGGTCCTGAAGGCCTATGAGACCACGCTCGGCGTGCCCCGCTTCGACCAGGCTGTCGATTGGGGGATGTTCTGGTTCTTCACCCGGCCGCTGTTCCAGTTCCTGGAGTTCATTCACGGCCACGTCGGCAACTTCGGCATCGCCATCCTGCTGCTCACCGTGGCCGTGAAGGTCGTGTTCTTCCCGCTGGCCAACAAGAGCTACGAGTCGATCACCAAGATGAAGAAGGTGCAGCCCCAGATCGAGGCGCTGCGCGCGAAATACAAGGACGACCCCACCAAGCAGCAGACCGAGCTGATGGCGCTCTATCAGAAGGAGAAGATCAACCCGGTCACCGGCTGTCTTCCCATGCTGCTGCAGATCCCGGTCTTCTACGCCCTGTACAAGGTGCTCACCGTCACCATCGAGATGCGGCATGCGCCCTTCTTCGGCTGGATCCAGGACCTCTCGGCCCGCGACCCGTCGACCATCTGGACCCTGTTTGGCCTGATCCCCTGGAACCCGGCCGCGGCCCCCCTGATCGGCGGCCTGCTGGACGGCTCCCTGCACATCGGCGCCCTGGCGCTCGCCTATGGCGTGACCATGTGGCTGACCACCGCGATGAACCCCCCGGTGGGGGACCCCATCCAGCAGAAGATCTTCCAGTTCATGCCGATCATCTTCACCTTCATCATGGCCCCCTTCGCCGTGGGCCTGCTGATCTACTGGACCTGGTCCAACGTGCTGACGATCGGCCAGCAGTACATCATCATGCGCCGCTTCAAGGTCGATAACCCGATCGATGACCTGATCGCCCGGTTCTCCGGCAAGCCCAAGGCGCAAGAGTGAACACCGACGGGACCTTCGACGAGGCCGAGCTGGAGGCCGCGCGCATCCTGTTCGCGCGCCAGGCCAGCTTCCTGATGGGCGCGGTGTCGGTGGACGGCCTGCCGCCGGCCGACATGCCCGAGGTGGCCTTCGCCGGCCGTTCCAACGTCGGCAAGTCCTCGCTGATCAACGCCCTGGTGGGTCACAAAAAGCTGGCCCGGGCCTCCAACGAGCCCGGCCGCACCCGCGAGGTGAACTTCTTCGTCCTCGATGACGTCATCCGGCTGGTGGACCTTCCCGGCTACGGCTGGGCGCGGGCGTCGAAGGTGACCACCAAGAAGTTCCAGAACCTCGGCCGCGACTATCTGCGCGGGCGGGTGAACCTGAAGCGCGCCTACCTGCTGATCGACGCCCGCCACGGCCTGAAGGACGTGGACAAGGAGCCGATGGACGCCTTCGACAAGGCCGCGGTCTCCTACCAGATCATCCTCACCAAGGCCGACAAGATGAAGCCCGCCGAGGTCGCCGCCCTGGTGGCCAAGACCCAGGCCGCCATCATCAAGCGCCCCGCCGCCTTCCCCCGGGTGCTGGCCACCTCCTCGGAGAAGGGGACCGGCATTCCGGACCTGCGCGCCGAGATCGCCGCCACGTGCGAGATCGTGCCCCGCAACGAGCCGGACACGCGGGCCGAGGACTAGCCTCCCCCTGGGTGAGGGTTCTAGATGCTGGGAGCCCCGCCAAGAGGACCCAGGACATGCTCGAGACCGCCACCCGCGCCATCTATGACGAAGACCTTGAGCTGTTCCGCGACCAGGTCCGCAAGTTCTACGCCGTCCACCTGACGCCTCACCTAGATCGCTGGGAAGAAGAGGGCGTCGTCGACCGCGCCTTCTGGCTGGCCTGCGGCGAGGCGGGCATCCTCTGCCCGCAGGTTCCGCCGGCCTACGGCGGCCTGGGCCTCGACTACCGCTACAACGCCGTGATCGGCGAGGAACTCTCCTATGCCGGCTCCACCGCCGGCATCACCCTGCAGTCCGACATCGTCGTCGACTACCTGATCAACTACGGGTCAGAGGAGCAGAAGCAGAAGTGGCTGCCCGGCATGGTGTCGGGCGAGGTGATCACCGCCATCGCCATGACCGAGCCCGGCGCGGGCTCCGACCTTCAGGGCATCCGCACCACCGCCATCCGCGACGGCAACCACTATGTCGTCTCCGGCTCCAAGACCTACATCACCAACGGCCAGAGCGCCGACCTGGTGTTCGTGGTGGCCAAGACAGATCCCGACGCCGGTTCCAAGGGCATCTCGCTCGTCCTGGTGGAGACCGACCGCGCCGGCTTCAAGCGCGGCCGCAACCTCGACAAGATCGGCCAGAACTCCGCTGACACCTCCGAGCTGTTCTTTGAGGATGTCCGCATCCCCATCACCAACTGCTTGGGCGAGGAGGGCCGTGGCTTCGCCTATCTGATGAACCAGCTGCCCCAGGAGCGGCTGCAGATCGCTATCGCCGGTCAGGCCGGCGCCCAGCGCGCCTTCGACGAGGCGGTGAAGTTCACCAAGGAGCGCAAGGCCTTCAAGCAGACGGTCTTCGACTTCCAGAACACGCGGTTCACCCTCGGGGGCTTGAAGGCCAAGCTGCAGGCCGGCTGGGCCCACCTGGACTGGTGCATGGCCCGCCATCTGAAGGGTGAACTCACCGCCGCCGAGGCGTCCGCCGCCAAGCTGTTCCACACCGAGCTGCAATGGGAGGTCTGCGACGCGGCCCTGCAGCTGCACGGCGGGGCCGGCTACATGAACGACTACCCCATCGCCCGCCTCTGGCGCGACGCCCGGGTGCAGCGGATCTATGGCGGGACGTCGGAGATCATGAAGGAGGTCGTTGCACGCTCGATCTGACCCGCTCTGGCGGCCATCCAACAAGCGGAGCCATTTGCCAAAGCGTGCGTTGTTCCCGGGTCGGAAACCCGGGGAGTTGTCGGATGAACAAGGTCATCAGCGCGCCGGTTCAGAAACCGGACGCCAACGAACCGCATCCCAGGCTGGCCAACCGCCTGCTGGGAGCGCTTGGCGCCCGCGACTTCGCGGTGCTGGAGCCACACCTCGAACGCGTCACCCTGCCGCGCGGCAAGGTGCTGTTCGAGCCTGGCGACGACGTTCACACCACCTACTTCCCCTGCCAGCGCACCATGGTCTCGCTGCTGATCGTCACGCGCGATGGCCGGGAGGTGGAGGCCGCCACCATCGGCCGCGAAGGCGCGGTGGGCGGGATCGTCAGCGAGGGCCACAAGCCCGCCTTCGGCCGCGCCGTGGCGCAGGTTCCAGGTTCAGCCTTCGCCATCGCCACCAGTCACCTGGAGACCGCCAAGCTGGGCTCCAGCCGGTTCGGCGACCTGTTCTCGCGCTATGCCGACGCCCTGCTCGCCCAGATGATGCAGGGGGTGGCCTGCAACGCCCTGCACTCGGTGGAGGAACGCTGCGCCCGCTGGCTGCTGGCCACCCACGACCGGGCCGGCGACCACATCATCCAGCTCACCCAGGAGTCGCTCGCCGAGATGCTGGGGGTCCAGCGCACCACGGTCTCGGCCGTCACCTCGGCCCTGGCCGCGCGGGGCTTGATCAAGACCCTGCGAGGTCGGGTCGAAATCCTCGACCGCAAGGGCCTCGAGCGGGTCGCCTGCGAATGCTACGAGGCCGTCGACGACCATTTCGCCCGGGTTCTGCCCGAGGTGGACATCTAGCGCCTCTCGGCTATAGGACCCCCGCAAGCTGGGGAGATGAGTCGTGGGTGATATCGCCATCTTCAGCGGCAGCGCGCACCCCGACCTGGCCCGCGAAATCTGCCGGCATCTGGAGGTGCCGCTTTCGCCCTCGCGCCTGACCCGGTTCGCCAACGACTGCCTGGAGGTTCAGCTTGAGGCCAACTGCCGCGAGCGCGACGTCTTCCTGATCCAGCCCATCGTCGCCCCCGTGCAGGAGCACCTGATGGAGTTGCTGCTGATGCTGGACGCCGCCCGCGGCGCCTCGGCCGCCCGGATCACCGCGGTCATCCCGCACTATGCCTATGCCCGCTCCGACAAGAAGGATGCGCCGCGCATCTCCATCGGCGGCAAGCTGGTGGCCGACCTGCTGGCCACCGCCGGCGCCCAGCGGGTCCTGACCATGACCCTGCACTCGCCCCAGGTGCACGGCTTCTTCTCCATGCCCGTGGACCATCTGCACGCCCTGCAGGAACTCGCGCGCCACTTCGCCGCGGAGGATCACACCAACACCGTCGTGGTTTCCCCCGACCTGGGCAACGCCAAGGAGGCCGCGGCCTTCGCCCGCCTGCTGGGGGCCGGCGTCGCCGCCGCCGCCAAGCAGCGGTTCTCCGGCGACCGGGTGGAGATCAGCGCCATCATCGGCGAGGTCGCCGGCCGCGACGTCATCGTCCTGGACGACGAGATCGCCAAGGGCACCACGGTCATCGAACTCATCAAGCACCTGCGGCGCGAGAACGTCCGCTCGATTCGGGTCGCCTGCACCCACGGCCTGTTCGCCAACGACGCGGCCCGCCGCATCCTGGCGGAGGCCGGCGTGGACGAACTGGTGACCACCAACACCGCCCCGATCTCGGAGAATGACCGCGCCTCTGGCCTGAAGGTGCTGTCGGTGGCGCCGGCCCTGGCCGAGGCCATCCGTCGGATTCACAACGGCGAGTCGGTGAGCGCCCTCTTCGCCTGACGTGACAGGGGGGCTCTCGTCGGCTAATCGACCCCCTCCAAGTTGATGGAGCGCCGCGCGCCGTGACCGAGACCCCCGAAGAGCAAGGCTGGGCCACCGCGAAGACCCTGGCCGAGGCCCTGCCCTACATCCAGCGCTACGACCGCGAGACCGTGGTGATCAAGTACGGCGGACATGCCATGGGCGAGGAGTCGGTGGCGCGGCTGTTCGCCGCCGACGCCGTGCTGCTGAAGCTGCTGGGCCTGCACCCCGTGGTGGTGCACGGTGGCGGGCCGCAGATCTCCCGCATGCTGGACAGGGCCGGGGTGAAGTCGACCTTCATCGACGGCCTGCGGGTGACCGACGAGGCCACCATGGAGGTCGCCGAGATGGTGCTGTCGGGCGCCATCAATAAGGAGATCGCCAACTGGATCACCCTCGCCGGCGCCGAGGCTGACGTCCGCGGCGTAGGCCTGTCGGGCAAGGACGCCCGGCTGATCACCGTCAAGAAGGTCGAGCGCACCAAGATCGACCCCGACAGCAAGATCGAGCAGGCCATCGACCTGGGCTATGTCGGCGAGCCCACCCGTATCGACCCGCAGCTGATCCAGGGCCTGATCTCGGCCGATCACGACTACATCCCCGTGATCGCCCCGATCGGCGTCTCGGAAGAGGGCCAGACCTTCAACATCAACGCCGACACCGTGGCCGGCGCCCTGGCCGGCGCCCTGCGCGCCAAGCGCATGCTGCTGCTCACCGACGTCACCGGTGTCCTGGGCGCGGACGGCGAACTGATCCGCGAAATGAGTATCGACCAGGCGCGCGACGCCATCGCCACCGGCGTCGCGTCGGGCGGCATGATCCCCAAGCTGGAGACCGCCATCGCCGCGGTGGAGTCTGGTGTTGAGGCCGTGGTCATCCTGGACGGCCGCCGGCCCCACGCCATGCTGGTGGAACTGTTCACCGAGCACGGGGCCGGCACCCTCATCACCCGATGAGCGCCGACCTGACCCACATCGACACCTGGCTGTTTGATCTCGACAACACCCTCTACCCGGCCGAGTCGGGCTTCATGGGTCAGGTCGAGGGGCGGATGACCGATTTCGTGGCCAAGGTCACCGGCCTGCCGCGAGATCAGGCCTACGCCCTGCAGAAGAAGTACCTGGCCGAGCATGGCCTGACCTTGCATGGCCTGATGCTGAACCACGGCGTCGATCCCGCCGACTTCCATGCCTTGTTCCACGATCTGTCCCTGGACGTGCTGGCCCATGACGCCGACCTGCTGGCGGCCCTGGAACGCCTGCCCGGCCGCCGCCTGATCTTCACCAACGCCGACGACAAGCACGCCGAGCGGGTGCTGGCCCACCTGGGGCTCGATCACCTGTTCGACGACGTCTTCCACATCCATTCCTTCGGCTTCACCCCCAAGCCCGATCCCCTCGGCTTCCAGCGGATGATCGACGCCCACGGCCTGGATCCCCGGGCCACGAGCTTCTTCGAGGACTCCGAGCGCAACCTGAAGCCTGCCTTCGACCTCGGGATGACCACCGTCCTGGTGGGCTCCGGGGCTCAGGCCTCGACCGAACCTTTCGTCACCCATCGCACCACCAAGCTCGCGCCGTTCCTCGGAGCGGCGCGTCTGAAGGAAGCCGCCTGATGTCCCAAGACCTGAAGTCCGTGATTGAAGCCGCCTGGGAAGCCCGTGACGGCGTCAATGTCGGCACCACCGGAGAGGTCCGCGAAGCCGTCGAGGAAACCCTGAACCAACTCGACGCCGGGACCCTGCGCGTTGCCACTCGCGGCGATGACGGCTCGTGGACCACCCACCAATGGGCCAAGCAGGCGATCCTGCTGTCCTTCCGGCTCAGCGCCAACCAGCTGATCGACGCCGGCGCGCCGCATCCCTACTGGGACAAGATTCCCCTGAAGTTCACCGGCTGGGACGCCGCCCGCTTCGAGGCCGCCGGCTTCCGCGCGGTGCCCGGCTGCATCGTCCGCCGCGGCGCCTATATCGCCAAGGGCGCCATCCTGACCCCGTCCTTCGTGAACATAGGCGCCTATGTCGATGAGGGCACCATGGTCGACACCTGGGCCACGGTCGGCTCCTGCGCCCAGATCGGCAAGAACGTCCACCTGTCGGGCGGCGCCGGCATCGGCGGGGTGCTGGAGCCCCTGCAGGCCAACCCCACCATCATCGAGGACGACTGCTTCATCGGCGCTCGCTCCGAGGTCGCCGAGGGGGTCATCGTCCGCAAGGGCAGCGTGCTCTCCATGGGCACCTTCATCACCTCGACCACCCGCATCGTCGACCGCAAGACCGGCGAAGTGTTCATGGGCGAAGTGCCGCCCTATTCGGTGATCATGCCGGGCTCCATGCCCAATCCGGTGGACCCGGCCCTGCCGTCCATCAACTGCGCGGTCATCGTCAAGACCGTGGACGAGCGCACCCGCTCCAAGACCTCCATCAACGAACTGTTGCGCGACTAGGCTATGCTAGACGCCGTCGCCCTGACCCAGGACCTGATCCGCCGCCCCTCCGTGACCCCGGCCGACGCCGGCGCCATGGATATCGTCCAGCAGACCCTCGAAGGTCTGGGCTTTTCCTGCTGGCGCATGAAGTTCGGCGAGATCGAAAACCTCTACGCCCGCTACGGGACCGCCCAACCCAACCTCTGCTTCGCCGGACACACCGACGTAGTGCCGGTGGGCGACGCTGCCGCCTGGAGCTCCGAAGCCTTCGCCGCGGAAATCATCGATGGCGTGCTGATCGGCCGGGGTTCGGTGGACATGAAGAGCGGCGTAGCCGCGTTCGCCGCCGCGTCGGCCAAGGCCATCGCGGCGGGTCAGGTGACGGGCTCACTGTCCTTCCTGATCACCGGGGACGAGGAGGGGATCGCCACCCACGGGACCAAGATGGTGGTCCAGGCGCTGCAGGCGCAGGGCGAGATCATCGACCACTGCGTGGTGGGCGAGCCCTCCAGCGCCGAGACCTTCGGGGACATGATCAAGATCGGCCGCCGCGGCTCGATCAATGTCGAGATCGTCGTGGAGGGCGTCCAGGGCCACGTCGCCTATCCGCATCGCGCCGCCAATCCCGTCCCCGTCTTGATCGCCCTGCTGCACCGCCTGTCCGAACACGAGCTGGACAGCGGGTTCCTGGGCTTCCAGCCCTCGAACCTGGAGGTCACCACGGTCGACGTGGGCAACCAGACCACCAACGTCATCCCGGCCTCCGCGCGGGGCCGCCTCAACATCCGCTTCAACCCCAACCACACCGGTCAGGCCCTGGCCGACTGGATCGCGCAGGAGGCGGGCGAGGCCCTGGCCGGCTTCCAGGGCAATATCGTGGTGACGCCGTCGATCAGCGGCGAGGCCTTCCTCACCGAGCCAGGCCCCTTCACCGACCTAGTGGCCGCCGCCGTCGCCGACATCACCGGCAAGGGCCCCGAGCTCTCCACCACCGGCGGCACCTCCGACGCCCGCTTCATCCGGGCACTGTGCCCGGTCGTGGAGCTGGGCCTGGTCGGCAAGACCATGCACGCCGTCGACGAACGCGCCCCGGTCTCGGAAATCCATCAGCTCCAGTCGGTCTATGAGCGGCTGATCGAACGCTATTTCGAAGCGTTCAAGGGCTGACCTTCTCCCTCCCCTTGATGGGCAGGGAGAGGATCACCCGTACCTCACCCCCGTCAGATACAGCCCGTCCGACGGCGCCACTGGCCCACAAGCCGTGCGGTCGCGCGCCTCGAGCGCCAGGCGCACGTCCTCGACCTCCCAGCGCCCGACGCCCACCTCGGCGAGGGTCCCAGCCATGGAGCGGACCTGCCGGTGGAGGAAGGAGCGCGAGGCGAAATCCAGAACCACCTCATCGCCCTCGCGGCGGACCCGGGCGACATCCATGGTCTTCATCGGCGACTTGGCCTGGCAGGCGAGGTCGCGGAAGGTCGTGAAGTCATGATGGCCGATCAGGGCCTGGGCCGCGGCGTGCATGGCCTCGGCGTCCAGCGGCTTCCTCACATGCCAGACCCGGCCCCGGTCCAGGGCCGGCGGGCTCTCCCGGTTGAGGATACGGTAGAGATAGCGCCGCTCCGTCGCCGAGAATCGGGCGTGCCAGTCACCGGTGGCGATCTCGCAGTCCAGGATGGCGATCGGTTCGGGGACCAGGTGGGCGTTGATGGCGTTGCGCACCACCTCGGGCCGCCAGTCCTTCGCAAGATCGATGTGGATCACCTGGCCAAGCGCATGGACACCGGTGTCGGTGCGCCCCGCCGCATTGACCCGCACGTCCTCCCCACAGAAGGCGTGCGCCGCCCGCTCCAGCGAGCCCTGCACGGTGGGCAGGTCCGCCTGGGCCTGAAAGCCCTTATAGGGTCGGCCATCATACTCGATGCTCATGCGGTAGCGGGGCATCAGAGCACGACCGTCCCCGCCGCCAACGGCAAGCCGCGCAGGAAGACCTGCGCCTCCTGCGGTCCCTTGCCCTCCCGCTGCACCCGCAGCAGGCGCACGGCCCCGTCACCGCAAGCGATCAGCAGGCGGTCGTCGAGAACTTGTCCCGGGATTCCAGAAGCGTCCTCGACCTGGGACAGCAGGGCCTTCACCCGCACCGCACCCTTTTCGGTGGGCAGTTCGAACCAGGCGCCGGGGAACGGCGAAAGGCCACGGATCTTGCGGTCGAGTTCGGCGGCCGGCTTGGTCCAGCGCAGGCGGGCCTCCTTGGGCCGGATCTTCTTGGCGTAGGTCAGGCCCTCCTCGACCTGGGGCTTGGCCACCGCCTCACCCCGTTCAACCGCCGCCATGGTCCGCACCAGCAGGTCCGCGCCCACGCTCGCCAAGCGGTCATGCAGCGTCCCGGCGGTTTCCAGCGCGTCGATGCGCACGGTCTCCGAGGCCAGGACCGGGCCCTCGTCGAGGCCTTCGGTCATCGCCATCACCTCGACCCCGGTCACCTTGTCTCCAGCCATGATCGCCCGCTGGATCGGCGCCGCCCCGCGCCAGCGCGGCAGCAGCGAGGCGTGCAGGTTGAAGGACCCCAGGCGGGGCGCATCGAGCACCTCACCCGGCAGGATCTGGCCGAAGGCCACCACCACGGCAGCGTCGAGATTGAGGGCGGCGAAGGCCTCGATCTCGGCCGGCTCGCGCATGGACACCGGTGTCCGCACCGGAATGCCGCGCGCCAGGGCGAAGGCGTGGGCGGGCGACGGCTTCAGTTCCTGGCCGCGGCCACGCGGGGCCGGCGGCTGAGAATAGACCACCGCGATCTCATGGCCCGCCTCCACCAGGGCGGAGAGGCAGGCGACGGCGAAGTCGGGAGTTCCAAGGAAGGCCAGGCGCATGGCGGTCGGTTTAGCGGCGTGGGGCCCAATAGGGAACCGCAAGCAAGCGTGGCCGTTACCCGCACGCTTCATCCGGAGATCTGCTCATGCGCCACGCCCTCATCGTCTCGTTCGCCATCGCCGCCCTGTCGGTCGCCGCCTGCTCCAAGTCCGAACAGTCCGATGCTGGCGAGAACGCCAAGGCCGCGGCCGCCAAGATCGGCGAGGCCACCAAGGAGGTCGCCACCAGCCCCGAGATCAAGGCGGTGGGGCAGGACATCAAGGAAGGCGCGGCGGAAGCCGGCGCCGTGGCCAAGGACGCCCTGGCCACCGCCGGGACCGAGCTGAAGGAAGGCGCGGACAAGGCCGGCGACAAGGCCAGCCAAGCCGCCGCCACCGCCGACGCCAAGATCGACAGGGCCGCAGCGGACGCGAGGAACTAGGCCCTCATCCCGCCTTCCGCGCTTTCAGCTGCTCGAACGCCATTTCGCTGGCGCGGATCAGGCCCAGATAGGTGATCCCGTAGAAGGTGCGGATGTCGGCCTGCAGGGCCGGCAGCAGGATCCAGATCCCGTCCCGCGGGCCCCTACCGACCCAACCGGCCGCCTCGATATCCCGCAGCACCGACAGCACGTGGCTGCGGGAGACCTGATAGTGGCGGGCGATGGCGGCCACCGACAGCTCCACCTCGCCCACCGGCGGGAAGGCGCCGCCCGTGTCGGCCTTGGCCATCACCTCGAACAGAATCAGCAGGCCCGCTGACCGGACAGCGAGCGCATTGAACGCCGCGATGTCCGGGTTGGGCGACCCCGCCGCCATCATCGACTGGTCGCCCATCATCGCCATGAGCATGGAGAAGACCGCCGGCTCGTCAAACCGCGCCAGCATCTCCGACGTCTCGTCGGTGAGGTGGGTCAGGGCCTCGAACTCGATCCGCATACGTCCCCGGAAGGCGGCTTCCATGGCGGGGGTGGGCTTGTAGGGGCGGCTGTGGCCGTTGGCGGCGTCGGCGCGGGTGACGTAGCCGATCATCTGCAGCCGCAGCAGCACCGCCGTCGCCGTCCCGGCGCTGAGGATGCCGCTCTTGCCCGACAGCTCCCGCAAGCGCCGATGGGTCAGGCCGCCACTGGCGTCGAGATAGAGGGCCAGGACCCCTAGCAGGAAGCGGCTCACGTCCTTGACGTCACGATGCAGGGTGGGCGCGGCGTCATAATAGGCCACCGCCCCAAGCACGGAACGCCGTATGGCGTCGTCCATCCCCGGCCGGGCGAGGAAGGCTTCGAGCTTGCTGTACGGGAAGGGCCTGTTGTGGCCGGGCGGCGGTGTGTCGGTCATGGGCGCCGCGAGCAATTCCTCAATTTGGGGACCGTACCAGAAAACGCCATCACGCCGGTTTGGCTGCGTTGATATCCAGCCGCCAGGTCCGGAACGCTTACCGGCCCACGCAGGCGACTGACCGAACCGCGGCCCTGAAAAGGATTATCGGGTGAGGTCGGGACCGGGTCCCGGGGGGGATCTGGTCGGGACAGCCGGTCACGTCCATGACCGGTCGTCCCCTCCCGCGCGGGACGGCCTCTCACGAAGGCTTAGGCGGCCCGGACCTGCTTCTTCACCTTGGCGACCGCCCGGTCGCGCTTCAGGCGCGAAAGGTAGTCGATGAAGAGCACGCCCTTCAGGTGGTCCATCTCATGCTGGATGCAGACGGCGTACAGGCCCTCCGCGTCCTCGATCACTTCCTCGCCCTGGTAGTTCAGGTACTTCAGCTTCACCCGGGCGGGCCGCTCGACCTCGTCATAGATGTCGGGGACCGACAGGCAGCCCTCTTCGTAGGGGGCGGTGTCTTCCGAGGCCCAGAGGATTTCCGGGTTCACGAAGTAGCGCGGCTCGGGCGCGGTGTCGGGCGCCGCCAGGTCCATGACGATCACCCGCTTGGGCACCCCCACCTGGATCGCCGCCAGACCGATGCCGGGCGCGGCGTACATCGTCTCCAGCATGTCGTCCATCAGGACGCGCAGGTCATCGTCCACCACCTCGACCGGGGTGGAGACCTGTTTCAGCACGGGGTCGGGGACGACGAGGATTTCGCGAAGAGCCATGGTTTTCAGGTAGGTCAGCCGCCTTTGAGCGTCAAGACGGCGGCGGACGGCGGGTCGTCCTCCGGCGCGGCGACGGCGAGCTTGGTCAGCGGCCGGATGCCCGTCTCGACGGGCCCGAGCTCCGGCAATTCCTTGCCCTCGTGATCCACCTGCAGGTCCTCGAAGCGCCGCGCCTGGGTCATGACCTGGGTCTCCAGGGAGCCGACGAAGGAATTGTAGCGGCCGACAGCGGCCTCCAGAGCCTTGCCCACCGAGGCGGCGTGGCCGCCCATCACCGAGAGGCGCTTGTAGAGCTCGCGCCCCAGCTTGGAGATCTCCTGGGCGTTGGCCGCCTGCTCCTCCACCCGCCAGCCGTAGACCACGGCCTTGCACAGGGCGAACAGGGTGGTGGGGGTCACCACCAGCACCCGCTTGTCCATGGCCTCGGTCATCAGCTCGGGCATGCGGTCCAGGGCCGCGGCCAGGAAGCTGTCGCCGGGGATAAACATGGCCACGAAGTCCGGCGAACCCTGGTTGAACTGGTCCCAGTAGGTCTTGCCCGACAGGCCGATCATGTGGCTCCGCACGCTCTGGGCGTGGCGGACGTAGCAGGCCTCGCGGATCGCATCGTCGGTGGCGTCCTGGGCGTCGAGGAAGGCGTTCAGCGAGCACTTGGCGTCGATCACGAACACCGCGCCGCCCGGCAGGCGCACGGTGACGTCGGGCCGGCGGCGGCCCTCCTCGGTGTCGGTGGAGGTCTGTTCGTCGAAGTCGTAGCGGTTGTGCAGGCCCGCGGCCTCCAGGACGTTGCGCAGGGTCTGCTCGCCCCAGCGCCCCTGGACGCCGGCGCCCCGGCGCAGGGCGGCCGACAGCTTGCGCGCCTCTTCCTGGGTGGCGGTCGAGGCCAGAAGCAGCTGGCTGATCTGGGCCTTCAGGCCGCCGGTCTCCTCGGCGCGGGTCTTCTCGACGGCGACCACCTGCTCCTGGAACTTGGCCAGGGTCTCGGCGACCGGCTTGAGCTGGGCCTCTAACCGCGCCTGGGCCAGCTCCTCGCGGCCCTTGAAGGTCTCGTCGGCGCGCTTGAGCACCTGGTCGGCGATGGCGGTCACCGCCTCGGCCTGGATCAGCGCGGCGTTGCGGCCGCCCTGCTCCTCGATGAGTTTCAGGCGGGAGGCGGAATCCTGCAGCTCCCAGGCCCGCGCCTCGGCCCGGTTGGCGCGGGCGCGCTCCATCAGGGCCCAGGTGAAGCCGATGGCGGCGGCCACGAGGGCGATGACGAGGAAGATCAACAGGGAGTTCATGCTCCGTTCTTTACGCGGAGTCGGCGAGGATCGCCAGCAGGGCCGGGACGCAGAGGGCCGAGTTGTCGGCCGCCATCTGCGCCATCTCCAGATAGCTGAGGTGGCTCTCCGCCCCGGCCAGGTCCGACAGGGTGCGGATCACGTAGAGTGGCTTGCCCCAGGCCAGCGCCACCTGGTCAACGGCGCCGGACTCCATGTCGATGGCGTCCGCGCCGAAGGCGGCGTGCAGCTGGTCGCGGGTCACGGCGCAGTTGAGGAAGTAGTCGGCGGTGACCACGCCGCCCAGGGCGATGGGATGGGCGAGCTCGCCGGCCACGGCGTCGCGCAGCCGGGCGAGATTTGCCGCGACGGTTGGCGCCACCGGTGTCAGGGCCGTCAGGCGCGGGGCGCCGATGGGCATTTCGCCCGACCGGGTGGGGGTGAAGGCGCCTTCGAAGACGTGGCCGTAGTCGTGGATGTCCAGCCGCTGGGCCAACAGCACCGAGCCGACCCCCAGGGCCGGGTTCAGCCCGCCCGCCACGCCGGCGAAGATCAGGGTGTCGGCGTGGAACACCGCCAGCAGCAGGGTGGCCGCCGCCGCCGCATTGACCTTGCCCATGCCGGCCAGGGCGAGGGCGAAGTCGGCGCCGGCGTGGGTCCCGGTCCAGACCTGGGTCGGGCCATAGACCACGGGCGAGGGGGTGACCGACAACCGCGCCTGGAGCGCCGCCAGTTCCTCGGGGGTCGCGCAGAGAATTCCGTACATGGGCGCCTCGTTCATCGGCCTGCCGCCGTGCTACCAGATTCCCGGGAGGACGACCTGATGATCACCACCGAACGGACGATCCTGAGGCCCTGGCGCGACGACGACCTCGACGCCTTCGCCGACATGCTGGCCGACCCGGAAGTCCAGGCCGACGCCGGCGGGCCGGTGGATCGCGACGCCGCAGCCCGCAAGATGGCCCGCTACCGCGAGGCCCATGACCGCCTGGGCTTCTGCCGCTGGGTGGTGACCGACCCGGCGGGGGAGTTCCTCGGCTATGTCGGGATCATGCCGATCGACGACTGGCATCCCCGCGCGCCCAATGTGGAGGTCGGCTGGCGGCTGGTGCGCGGGAGCTGGGGCTCGGGCATCGCCACCGAAGCCGCCCGCGCCAGCCTCATCGACGGCTTCGAGCGTTGCGGCCTCGACGAGGTGCTCAGCTATACCGCGCCCGACAACCACCGCTCCCAGGCGGTGATGCGCAAGCTCGGCCTCGAACGCGACGAAGCCCGTGACTTCACCAGCACCCATGACGGCCACAGCTGGTCAGGGTTGGTGTGGGTTGCGCGACGGTCCGGCTAACCCAACGTGTCATCCCGCACTTCCGGCCTTCGGCCTACATGCGGGATGACACGTTGGGGGGCGATTCAGGGCGCCATCATCGAAGCGTATAGATCGCCCCAGTGCGGGTTCTCTTTCTCGATGAGATTGACCTTCCACTCGCGCCGCCAGCGTTTGAGCTTCTTCTCGAAGGCGATCGCGTCACTGATTTCCCCAAACGCCGTCCACCAAACGAGCCGATCGACACCATACTTCCTGGTGAAGCCCGCCACCTCCTTGGCGCGATGCTCGGCGATCCGACGCTCCAGGCTATTGGTCACGCCGACATAGAGCGTACCGTGCTGGCCGCTGGCGAGGATGTAGACGTGGTAGGTCTTTTCCCCCATCCGCCCCCTCGCTCAATCAGGCCGGCCGTCGCGCCCGCATCGCCTGCGCAATCGTCCCGTCGTCCAGCCAGTCCAGTTCGCCCCCCACCGGCACGCCGCGCGCCAGCATGGTCACCGAGACGTGGGCGTTGGAGAGGCGTTCAGCCAGGTAGTGGGCCGTGGTCTGGCCGTCCACCGTGGCCGGCAGGGCGAGGATCACCTCGGTGACCCCCTCCTCCATGGCCCGGCTCACCAAGGAATTGACCCGCAGGGCCTCGGGCCCCACCCCATCCAGGGCCGAGAGCAGGCCGCCCAGCACGTGGTAGCGGCCCCGGAAGGCGCTGGCCCGCTCCATGGCCCACAGCGCGCCCACCTCCTCCACCACGCAGACCAGGGTCGGGTCACGGGAGCGGTCGTCGCAGATGGCGCAGGGGTCCTGGGTGTCCAGGGAGCCGCAGAGGCTGCAGGTCTTCACCCGGTCGGCGGCCACCGCCAGGGCCTCGGCCAGGGGCTGCAGCAGTTGCTCCCGCCGCTTGAGCAGGGCCAGCGCCGCCCGCCGCGCCGAGCGCGGGCCCAGGCCCGGCAGCTTCGACAGCAGCGCGATCAGGCGCTCGATTTCAGGTCCGGCGGAGGCGGCCAAATTGGCTCCTGCTAGAGCGGGATGCGATTCAAGGGGATTGTCTGTAGGTCCTATCTAGTTGTCGAGGGGAGCCCGCGCCATGATCACGCCTGACCTGCCCGTCATCGAGGGCGCGCTGTCGGCCTTCATCGACGGCAGCGCCGTAGCCGAACTGCAGGAACTGCTGGAGCGCTGTACGGACTTCGAGGTCCTGGTCACCGGCCACCCGCCCGAGCCCTATGCCGCGCGCGAACTGCTGGTGGACGTCCCGCCCGACCATCCCCTGCGCGACAAGTTCGTCATCGGGCTCTGGACCGACCAGGGCCTGACCGCCGCTATCGACCTGTTGCGCGACTTCCCCGAGCCCCACGTCTGGTATCTGGGCCTGCTGCTGTTGGCCCCTGAGGCGCGGGGGTCAGGCCTCGGCGCGCGGATCGTCGAGGCCCTGAAGACCTGGATTCGCAGCCATGACGGCCGGGCGATCCGCCTGGTGACCCAGGACCAGAACCCGGACGCCCTGCGCTTCTGGCTCGCCCAGGGCTTCGTCCAGATCGGGACCGCGACCCAGGACCTGATGGATCGGACGAACCAGGTCGCCCGGCTGGAACTGAAGCTCTAGAACTTCGGCATGCCCGGCAGCCCCATGCCCGCCAGCGGGCCGGCGGCGTCGCGCATCAGCTGGCCCTGCTGTTCGTCCAGCTTGCGCTTGGCGTCGGCGTGGGCCGCCACGATCAGATCGGAGATCACCTCGCCCTCGCCCGGCGCCAGCAGGCTCTCGTCCAGCTCGACGGAGGCCAGTTCGCCGGTGCCCTTGAGCACGACCTTGACCATGCCGCCGCCCGAGGTCCCCTCGATGACCAGCTGCGCCAGGCGCTCCTGCGCCTCGGCCAGCTTCTGCTGCATGGCCTGGGCCTGTTTCATCAGGCCGCCCAAATCCTTCATCACGTCCTCGCTGGGTATCTAGGAGACTAGTCTTCGTCCTCTTCCGGCGGCGCGTCGGCCGGCGAGGCCTCCGGCGTCGGAAGGGTGCGGATGCTGACGATCTCGGCGCCTGGGAAGCTCTTCATCACCGAGAGGATGAAGGGGTCCTGCTCGATCTCGATGCGGACCTCGCGCTCCTCGCGCTTCTGGCGTTCCCACTGGCTCTCGGCCCCGCCGCCGCCCTGGGCCGCGATCAGCCATGGCTGGCCGGTCCACTCCCGCAGGCGCCCGATCAGACGCTGGGCGAGATTGGCGGGCGCGCCGGGGGCGGGCTCGAACTCGATGGCGCCGGGCCGGAAGCTGACCGGGCGCACATAGCGCTCGACGTCCAGCCGCAGCGCGATGTCACGCTTCTTCTCGATCAGGGCGATGACGTCGGCGAAGGACTGCAGCACCGGCGGCGCCTCGGCCGCCTGGGGCTCGGGCGCCAGCACGCGGGCCTGGGCCGTGACGCTTCCGCCCCCGCCCTGGGCGCTCGATCCACCGCCGCCGCCGCCGCCGCCGGACGGCCCGGGCCCGCCGCCCACCGGATCGCCCGTCTGGATGCGCCGGAGCGCTTCCTCGGGTCCGGGCAGGTCGGCGGCATAGGCCAGTCGGATCAGCGCCATGTCCACGGCCGCGGCCGGGTCGGGGGAGCGCCGCACCTCGTCATGGGCCCGCAGCAGCATCTGCCACAGGCGCGACAGGGTGCCCGCCGAGACCGAGGCCCCGATGGCCGCCAGCCGTCCGGCCTGTTCCTTGGGCATGATCAGGGCGTGCGCCCCGATAGCCTTCGCAACAGAGGCGGAGTGCGCGTGCTCCAGCAGGTCCAGCATCACCTGGCCTGGGTCGGCGCCGTAGCCGTAGAGGGTGCGGAAGGTCTCGATGGCGGGGCCGGGCTCGCCGCGCATGGTCTGTTCGAACAGCGTGATGGTCTGGGCCCGGTCGGCCAGGCCCAGCATGTCGCGGATCAGGGTGGCCGGCACCGTCTGGCCGGGCTCGCCCTGCACAATGGCCTGGTCGAGCATCGATTGGGCGTCGCGCACCGAGCCCTCGGCGGCACGGGCGATCAGCAGCAGGCCCTCGGCGTCGACGCGCACGCCCTCGGCCTCGGTGATCATCTCCAGGTTCTTGACGATCACGTCGGGCTCCACCCGGCGCAGGTCGAACCGCTGGCAGCGCGACAGGATGGTCACCGGCACCTTGCGGATCTCGGTGGTGGCGAAGATGAACTTCACGTGCGGCGGCGGCTCTTCCAGGGTCTTCAACAGGGCGTTGAAGGACGAGGTGGAGAGCATGTGCACTTCGTCGATGATGTAGACCTTGTAGCGCGCCTCGACGGGGGCGTAGCGCACCCCGTCCAGAAGCTCGCGCATGTCCTCGACCTTGGTGCGGCTGGCGGCGTCGAGCTCCAGCACATCCATGTGCCGGCCTTCGATGATCGCCTTGCAGTGGCGGCCCTCGGCGCGGAGATCCAGGGTCGGCTCGTGGATGGCGTCGGTTTCGTAGTTCAGCGCGCGGGCCAACAGGCGGGCGGTGGTGGTCTTGCCCACCCCGCGCACGCCGGTGAGCATGAAGGCGTGGGCGATGCGGCCGGTGGAAAAGGCGTTCTTCAACGTCCGCACCATGGCTTCCTGGCCATAGAGGTCGTCGAAGGTGCGGGGCCGGTACTTGCGGGCGATGACGGTGTAGGCGGCCGAGACCTCCTGCGGAGGCTTCATCGGCGCGGGCGCACCGAACATGTCCGTCGTATTGGGATCACGCTCGGGCGTTTCGGGATCGAGCGAGAGATCTTCGTCGGCCATGCGCCCCGCGCCGTTGGCGCTTTTCAGAGATGGTGTGGGTGGAGACCGAACGACGACCCGGAGCGAAACTCGTTGCGGCTGCTTCCTTCCGGACCTGACCGGGTTGGCGAGGCGTCCGCCCGTCGCCCGATCTCCACCCCCTATATCGCGACCTTGAGGCTCGCGCGCAAGCTTGGGCGAAGCTATGAGAGCATTCATGGCTCTTTCTTCCTTCCAGAACACCTTCGCCGGAAACCCCCTGAACCGCGCCAGCGAGCGCCGTAAGGACGATGACTGGCTCAACGCGCAGCTGAAGTCCGATGAGTCCCTCGGGATCGCCATCTGGAACGGCAAGCCCTTGGTGGAGAACAGCAAGGACGGCGGGGTGCAGATCGCCTACCTGCCGGCCAAGATGGTCTCCGAGCTGGCAGGCGGGGCCGAAACCCTGCTGTTCATGGGCCTCTGGAAGGAGACCGCGGTCTTCGCCGTCGACCTGGACGGGGGCGCCGACCCCTGCGACGGGCCCCTGCAGGGCCTGGGACGATTCGAGGATCTGCGGGCGCTCGCCACCCGCCTGCCCCACACCGACGCCGCCATCCTGGCCACCGCCAAGCAGATGTTCGAGTGGCGTCGCCGCCACAAGCATTGCGCCAATTGCGGCGAACCCTCCCTGGTGGCGGAAGGCGGCTGGAAGCGCGCCTGCCCCGCCTGCAAGGCCGAGCACTTCCCCCGCACAGATCCGGTCGTGATCATGCTGGCCGTCCATGGCGAGCGCTGCATGCTGGGCCGCCAGGAAATCTGGCCGGCGGGCATGTTCTCCTCCCTGGCCGGGTTCCTGGAGCCCGGTGAGACCATCGAGGAGGCCTGCGCCCGCGAATTGCACGAGGAGGCGGGCCTGAAGACCGCCTCCGTCGTCTACCACTCCACCCAGCCCTGGCCCTATCCGTCGTCCCTGATGATCGGCCTGATCGCCCAGGTGGAGGACGACGACGCCGCCCCCGACCAGACCGAGCTGTCCGAGGTCCGCTGGTTCACCAAGGACGAAGCGCGCCAGCTGCTGGCCGGCAAGCTGCCCAACACCTTCGCCCCAGGCCCCATGGCCATCGCCCACCAGCTCATCAAGGCCTGGGCCGAGAGCTAGGTCGCCAATTCCTCCCCAGCGCGCAGCGCGGTTCGGGGGAGGTGGCGCGCGCAGATATGCGCGTGACGGTGGGGGCTGGGGCTGCCAGATCCCCTCCATCCGATGAGCGCTGTTGGCGGCCGTGAAAGCCTAACCCCCTCCGTCTCGCTGCTGCGCAGCGATCCACCTCCCCCGATACGGCCTGCGGCCTGGGGGAGGAATTGAATGCTGCTGCCACACTGCTGTCAGCAGCCTGGGCTAAGGTGCCTCCAACACGGAGGAACAGCCATGTCGGACCAGCTCGTTTTCTACACCAACCCCATGTCGCGCGGCCGCATCATCCGCTGGCTGATGGAGGAGGTGGGCCAGCCCTATGAGACCCAGGTCCTCGACTTCCCGGCCATGAAGGCCCCGGCCTATCTGGCGGTGAACCCCATGGGCAAGGTGCCGGCCATCAAGCATGGCGACACCGTCATCACCGAGTGCGCCGCCATCTGCGCCTACATGGCCGACGCCTTCCCGGAGGCCGGGCTCGCGCCGCCGGTCGGCAGCAAGCTGCGCGGGGAATACTATCGCTGGCTGTTCTTCGCCGCCGGGCCGCTGGAGGCCGCTATCACCGTCAAGAGCCTGGGCTTCGAGGTGCCCGCCGACCAGCAGGCCTCGGCCGGCTGGGGCAGTTTTGGCGCCGTCATGGACACCCTGGAAAAGGCCCTGACCGGCCGCGAATATCTGGCGGGCGACCGCTTCACGGCCGCCGATCTCTATGTCGGGGCGCACCTCGGCTGGGGGCTTCAATTCGGCTCCATTGAGGCCCGCCCGGTTTTCAAGGCCTATTCCGACCGCATGGCCGGCCGCCCCGCCGCCGTCCGCGCCCGCGAGATCGACGACGCCCTGATCGCGGCGGCGCACGCACCGGCCTGATAGATGCTCCCCCTCTGGGGGAGCTGTCAGCGAAGCTGACTGAGGGGGACTTTGACCCTTGTTTGTGGGTCGAAGGCGTCGCCTACGGCGATCCCCCTCCGGCTCGCGGCTGCGCCACGATCCACCTCCCCCACATCGGCGCGGCGCGCCTGGGGGAGGATCTACCTACCGCCGCAGCGTCAGGATGACCTCGACGTCCTCGGCCCGGCGGTTGCGGACCTCCATCCGGGCCTGGCCAAGGGCGTTGGAGAGGTCCTTGACGAACTCGGCCAGCGGCCCGCCGTGTAGGCCGCGCACCCGGATCATGTAGGGCGGAGCCAGCTCGCTCATGCCGTTGGCCCAGATCATCGAATCGACGAAGGCCTCGATGCTGGCGCCGTGCCCTGGGAGGGCGCGGATCTCGCTCTTCAGATCCTCGCAGAAGGCCTTGATGCTGGGATAGGCGGCGCCGTCCATCTCGATGGTGCGCATCAGATATGGCTCCGGAAGGCGTCGGCGGGATAGACGCCAAGGATCTCGAACTGCTCGGAGAAGAACTGCAGTTCCTCGAAGGCCAGCGCGAGGTTGCGGTCCTCGGGGCGGCCATCGACCTCGGCGTAGAAGAAGGTCGCCGTGAAGGCGCCGTTCTCCATGTAGCTCTCCAGCTTGGTCATGTTCACGCCGTTGGTGGCGAACCCGCCCATGGCCTTGTAGAGGGCGGCAGGCAGGTTGCGCACCCGGAACACGAAGCTGGTGACGCAGGGGCTGGTGAAGGGCGGGGGCGGCGGGGCCTTGTCGGCCGTCATCACCAGGAAGCGGGTGGTGTTGTTGTGGGTGTCCTCGATGTCGCGGGCCACGATCTCCAGGCTGTAGAGCTCGGCGGCCAGGGCGGGCGCGATGGCCGCCTTGGCGGGATCGGGGTGTTCCGACAGCAGCTTGGCCGACAGCGCGGTGTCGCCCACCTGCTCGGTCTTCAGCTTCAGCCGCCGGATGGTCTTGCGGCATTGGGCCAGGGCGATGGGCATGGAGGCGACGGTCTTCACCTCCTCCAGCTTGACGCCCGGATTGACCATCAGCTGGAAATGGATCGGCTTGAAGCGCTCGCCGATGATCTTCAGGCCGGAATTGGGCAGCAGGTGATGCACGTCGGCGACGCGGCCGGCGATGGAGTTCTCCACCGGGATCATGCCCAGCTGACAGTCGCCCGACTTGATGGCCTCGAAGGCCTCCTCGAAGGTCGGGTGGGCCACCGGGGTCATGTCCGGGAAGGCCGCCACGCAGGCCTCGTGGCTGTTGGCGCCCAGTTCGCCCTGGAAGGCGATCCGCCCCTTGCTCATGACCTGTCCCCGATTTGCCGAGCATGGGCGCGGGCCCGCTCAAGATCGGCGGGGTTGTCCACCGAGATGGGCGCGGAGTCGACCACGCTCGCCCAGATCGAGAGCCCGAGCTCCATGGCCCGCAGTTGCTCCAGCTTCTCGCGCTGCTCCAGCGGCGAGGGCTTGGCCGCCGTGAAGGCCGCGAGCGCCGCGCGGCGATAGGCGTAGATGCCGTGGTGATGCCAGACCGGCCCGTCGCCATAGAGGGTCGAGCGGGTGAAGTAGAGCGCCCGGCCCGTCTTGCCATCCGGCTGCATCGCCAGCACGGCCTTGACCATGTCGGGATTGGTGCGGACCTCGGGCGAGGCCTCCCGCTCCACGATGGTGGCGATGTCGCAGGACGGCTGGGCGGTGAGCAGGGCGGCGCAGGCGGCGAGGTCGGCGGGCGCCACGAACGGCATGTCGCCCTGCAGGTTGATCACCACGTCATGGGCGCCCTGGGGGTCCAGCTCCGCCAGGGCCGCCACCAGCCGGTCGGAGCCCGAGGGCAGGTCGGGGTCGGTCAGCACGGCGCGGCCACCCGCCGCCTGGACCGCGTCGACGATCGCCGAATCACCAGCCGCCACCGCCACCGGACCGAGGTTGGCGGCCTGCGCCTGGCGCAGAACCCGCACGATCATCGGCAGACCTTCGATATCGGCGAGCGGCTTGTTGGGAAGGCGCGTGGCCGCAAGGCGCGCGGGGATAAGGATGATCGGGTTCATGAGGGACTGAGCGAATGAGAGAAAGTGGGAACCGCCCGCATTCCGCTCCAACTCCAAAAATGCCCAGATCACGGACGTGATCTGGGGGGCGACCAACTGGCCGGTTGCGCCAGCGCCGGTAGCGTGTAAGAGACGCGGGCGCAATAAGGGGCGGGGATTCCCGCGCTTCCGCCGGTCTTCGGACCGGCCGATTAGAGGGCCGATTTCAAGACGATGAGCGACCTTACGTTCAACAAAGTCGCCGGCGCCGTGCTGGCGACGGGTCTGGCCATTGTCGGCCTCCGCGAACTTTCCGCCGGTGTCTTCGCCACCGAAAAGGCGGAGAAACCTGGCTATCTCATCGAGGTGGCTGAAGAGGCCTCCGGTGGCCCCGTCGCCGAAGCGCCCATCGATTGGGGCACCGTCCTGCCGACCGCCGACGTCGCCGCCGGCGAAATGGTGTTCGCCAAGTGCAAGTCGTGCCACACCATCGACAACGGCGGCGCCAACGGCACCGGCCCGAACCAGTGGGCCATCGTCGGCCGCAAGCCGGGCGGCCATGCCGGCTTCGCCTATTCCCCCGCCATGGTGGAGTACGGCGCGAAGAACCCGGTCTGGGACTTCGAGCGCCTGTCGGAATTCATCAAGAACCCCGCCAAGGACATGCCCGGCACCAAGATGGGCTTCGTCGGCCTGAAGAAGCCGGAAGACCGCATCAACCTGCTGGCCTACCTGCACACCAAGGGCGCCACCCTCCCGTTCCCGGCTCCGAACCCGGCCGCCGCCGCCGCGCCCGCCGCTGACGCCGCCGCCGTGGCTCCGGCCGCTGATGCCGGCGCCCCGACCGCCACCGGCTCCACCGCCACCCCCACCGCCCCGGGCGGCGGTCCCGCTGGTCAGGCCCCCGCGACGGGCGCCGCCGCGGCCCCGACCCAGGCGAACTAAGCCCTACCGCCTCTCCCCTTCGAGGGGCGAACTGGACAAGAGGACCCTCCGCATCGCGGGGGGTCTTTTCGTATGTGGATCTAGAGCCGCCGATACCCGGTTGGCTGACCCGTGCTCGTCGCCGCGATCCGCGCCACCGCCTCGGCGAGCGGCTCGATGGCCGTGGCCATGTGGTGGCCGTTGGCGTGCAGGATGCGCTGGCCGTCCAGCATGATCGCCACGTGACCGCGCCAGAACACCAGGTCGCCCCGGGCCAGGGTCTCCACCGGCCGCCCCATGAGCGCCTGCTGGTCGGTGTCCCGCGGACAGGCGCGCCCGCAGGCCAGCAGCGCCTGCTGCACCAGCCCAGAGCAGTCCAGCCCCAGGCTCTCGCGCCCGCCCCACAGATAGGGCGCCCCCAGATAACGCTCGGCCACCTCTACGACGTCGCCCTCGAAGACGCCGATCGGCGACAGGTGCGCCTCGACGAACCAGCCGGAATTGGCGGCCTTCACGAACCGTCCGTCCCGCGCCTCGACGGCGATCAGGCCACCCAGGGAATAGGGCCCGAGCGCCCGGCTCTTGATGCTGGCCTCCCGGAAGGCGTAGGTGCGGATCGCCGAGACCCGGTGGGTCGGCGCCGGCGCCAGCGGGCCCAGATCGGCCCTGGCCACATAGCCGACATAGCCGTCCCGCCGCGCCTGGCCCCAGCAGAAGCCCTGGGCCTCCTCCAGCACCTCGAAGGTCTCGCCGAACAGCACCTGGTCCACCTGTTCGGCGTTGGCGTCAGGCGCGGCGCGCAGGGGGGCGGCGGGGACCACGGCCGTCATGGACCTGGAGTCGGCATAGCCGTCCGCCGCCGTCACGCCCTCAAGGGAGCGGGCGACGAGCGAGGGGCGGGCCAGGGTGACGCGCGGGTCGTGGCTCATGCAAACCGCGTCCGGATCATCTGGTAGAGGGCGCGGATGGCCTGGGCCTCGGCGCCGGCCGTCCAGCCCGGCCGCGCGCGCGGGTTCCAGGCGAAGATGTCGAAATGCGCCCAGGCCCCGCTCGGCGCGAACCGCTGCAGGAACAGCGCCGCCGTCACCGAGCCCGCCTGGGCCCAGCCGTCCGGATCGTTCTTGATGTCGGCGATGTCGCTGTCGAGGGCCTCGACATAGCCCTTCCACAGAGGCATCCGCCACATGGGGTCAGAGACCTGGGTCATCGCGGCTTCGATCTGGGCCGCCAGGTCGTCGTCGTCGGTGTAGAAGGGCGGCAATTGCGGTCCGAGCGCCGCGCGGGCCGCCCCGGTCAGGGTGGCGAGATCGAGGGTCAGGTCCGGCTCCAGCTCGCAGGCGCGGGTCAGCGCATCGGCCAGGATCAAGCGGCCCTCGGCGTCGGTATTGCCCACCTCGATGGTCAGGCCCTTGCGGCTGTCGAGGATGTCGCCGGGCCGCATGGCGTCGCCGGAGATGGCGTTCTCCACGGCGGGGACCAGGACGGCCAACCGCACCGGCAGCTTGGCGGCCATGATCATCCGGGCGAGCCCCAGGACCGCGGCGGCCCCGCCCATGTCCTTCTTCATCTGCCGCATGCCGGCCGAGGGCTTGATGTCCAGGCCGCCGGTGTCGAAGACCACGCCCTTGCCCACCAGGCAGACCAGCGGCTTGCCGGCCGCGCCCCAGGTCATCTCGATCATGCGGGGCGCGCGCGCCTCCACCGCGGCGCGGCCCACGGCGTGGACCGCGGGATAGTTGGCCTCCAGCAGACCATCGCCGGTGATGACCGTGATGGTGGCCCCATGCTGCTCGGCGATCTCGCGGGCGATGGTCTCCAGCTGCAGCGGCCCCAGGTCGTTGGCCGGGGTGTTGACCATGTCGCGGGCCAGGGCGCAGGCGTGGGCGATGGAATTGATCTCGGCGATATCGACGCCGTCCGCCACCAGGCGCGGCCTGTCGCCCGCCTTCTTCTGCTTGTAGCGATCGAACCTGTAGCTGCCCAAGGCGAAGGCCAGCGCCACCTGGTCGGCGCTGATCCCCGCCGGCGCCGCCGCCAACCTGTAGTCCCCCGCCGGCAGCTTGGCCGGCAGGCCCCGGAACACCATGAAATCGGCGGGAACGGCCCCGAGGCCGAACAGCACCCGGTCGACGCCCCCCTCGGCGTTGGGCAGGACCAGCACCTGGCCGGCCTTGGCCTTGAACTCGGCGGTCTCGGCGAAGGCCTTCACGAAGGCCGGCCGGCCCTCCAGGAATCCCGCCAGGTCGCCGTCATACAGGGCGTGGACCGGAACCACGGCGCGGTCGGAGGTCGCAAGGATCACTTCGGTCATGGATCGGCCCTGACGCGGGGCGAGGCGCCCGCTCTTATGCTTAACGCTTCCTTTAAGCGGCTCTGGGAAGGTGTCGAGATGATCCCGGAGTCCGCACCGTTGATGTGTCGCATGTCGGCGCTCGCCGCAACCGCCCTGACCCTCAGCCTGGCCGCCCAGCCCGTCATGGCCAAGGCGCCCAAGGCCGCGCCCGCCTCTGTCTCGGCCGCGCCCGCCACCCCCGAGGGCCCGCGCCGCGCGTCGGCGGAGGAACGCGGTTTGGCCGCCCGGCTCGACCCCCTGGCCCGCGCCGCCTTCTGGGGCCGCGAGAGTGACCTCGACCCGCGCGACGCGGAGGCCGCGGTCGGCCTGGCCCAGGCCCTGCGCGCCATGGGCAAGTACGAGGACGCCGCCCAGGCCGCCCAGCGCGTGCTGATCACTGACCCCAAGAGCGTCGAGGCCCTGCTGGAGGTCGCCCGCGCCCAGGTGGGCCGCGGCCAGGGCTTCTACGCCATCGAGCCCGCCCGCCAGGCCCAGGCGCTCGCGCCCCGCGACTGGCGTGCGCCGTCCCTGCTCGGCGTCGCCTATGACCAGGCCAGCCGCCCTGAGGAGGCCCTGGCCGCGCACCGCCTGGCCACCAGCCTGGCGCCCGAAAATCCCGCTGCGCTGTGCAACCTGGCCCTGTTCTACGCCAGCCACGGCGACGCGCGTGAGGCCGAGACCCTGCTGCGCGCGGCCGCCGCCAAGCCCGGCGCCACCATGGCGGTGCGCCAGAACCTGGCCCTGGTGCTGGGTCTGCAGGGGCGTTTCGACGAGGCCGAGAAGCTGGTGCGCCAGGACCTGCCGCCGGAAGCCGTGGCCAACAACATGGCTTTCCTGCGCGCCGCCGCGCCCGGCCCCGCGGGCCCGCCCCGCTCCTGGGACTCGGTTCGCACGGCTCAATAGTCAGGCGGGGTCGGCGATTTCGCGACGGGCTCCAATGCGGAAGCCCCGCGCCTCCCAGGCCCGCATGGCGTTGCGCGCAGGGCGCTCCACCAGGTGATGGACGACCATGGCCGCCGGGATCACGCCGGCGAACATCAGCGCCCAGACCGGCCAGGGCAACAGGCCCTCGGGCAGGCCGAGCGCGGCCCGCGCCACCCGGGTGAAGACCAGCTCCCACGGGATGCAGACCATGTAGACGGCGAAGCTGACCTCGCCGAGATAGACGCCGAGCTTCGAGCCCATCAGGTTCGACCCGGTGCTGGCGAGACTGGCGAGCGCCAGGATCAGGCCGCCGAACAGCAGCACCATGATCAGGTCGGGAATTTCAAAGGCCGCGCCGGCGGCGATGGCCGCCAGCAGGCCGCCGGTGATCGCCTTGGCCCCGACCGGCGAGGTCACCGCCTTGTTGCGCCACAGCAGGTAGACGGCGCAGCCCAGGGCGAAGCACGGCACGATCCTCAGCGCGCCCCAGGCGGTGGTCGCCTCGGTGAGCGGATGGCCGGCGAAGAGCGGGAACACCAGGTTCAGGATCACCACCAGCAGGGCGGCGAGCGCCGTGGCGACCCACGGCCGCGCGCGCAGCGGCCAGAAGACCATCGCGAAGGCCGGGAAGGCCAGATAGGCGAACCACTCCGCCGAGATCGACCAGGAGGGGTGGTTCCAGCCGCCGCCCTGCCCCAGGCCCCAGGCCTGCAGCAGCAGCAGGTGGGCCGGCAGCGAACTCCAGACCACCACATTGTCGCCGGCCTCGAAGCCCGCGGCCGAGGCCCCGGCGATCAGCAGGGCCAGGCCCGCCAGCACCGCCAGGTGCACCGGATAGATCCGCGCCAGCCGCGCCCACAGGAAGCTGCCATAGGAGAACCGCTTCTCGCCGAAACTCTGCAGATAGACGTGGGAGAGGATGAAGCCGGAGAGCACGAAGAACAGCTCGACCCCGAGATAGCCCTTCTCCACCGCGCCCGGCCGGGCGCCGGCCACCAGCAGGGGCCAGTAATGATAGAGCACCACCCAGGCCGCGGCGAAGATCCGCAGGGTGGTCAGGGGTTTGAGGTTCTCTGGCCTTGGCATGCCGCCACTCTGCGGCGTAACGCCTCAAGGCCAGGTAAACGGGCCTATTGCTGAGCGACCATGTCCTGGACCTTGAGCACCGCGGGCCCGAGGATGACGATGAACAGCACCGGCAGGAAGAACAGGATCATCGGCACGGTCAGCTTGGCGGGCAGCTGGGCGGCCTTCTTCTCGGCGAAGGCCAGGCGCATGTCGCGGTTTTCCTTGGCCATCACCCGCAGGGCCGCCCCCAGGGGGGTGCCGTAGCGCTCGGCCTGGATCATGGCGGTGGTCACCGAGCGGATGCCGGGATGGTTGGTCCGCATGGCCAGGCCCTCATAGGCCATCCGCCGCTCGGGCAGGTAGGAGATCTCCGCGGTCAGCAGGGTCAGCTCCTCGGCCAGCTCGATGGAGGCGCCGCCGATCTCCTGGCTGACCTTCTGGATCGCCGCCTCGATGGACATCCCCGATTCCACGCAGATCAGCAGCAGGTCGAGGCTGTCGGGGAAGGCGCCGACGATGCTCTCGCGGCGCTTCTGGGCGACGTTGGAGATGTAGATGTTGGGGGCGTAGTAGCCCAGCGTCAGGCCCACGAAGCAGCAGACCACCCGGTTCATCGGCGGCATGCCGAAATCATTGACGAAGAACAGATAGAGCGCCGCGGTCACCGCGAAGGCGAAGGGCAGGATGAAGCGGAAGAAGTAGAAGGTGGAGACGGGCCTGGGCCCCCGGAACCCGGCCTGGGCCAGCTTCTCCACCACCTTGGGATCCTCCAGCAGCCGCGAGAGCTGCAGGCGGTCGACGACCTTTTTGTACAGCCCCTCGTCGGTGTGGCGCAGGGTGCCGCCGCCGTTGCTCTTCACCGCCAGGGCCTCGCGCGACTTGCGCCGCAGCTCCTCGCGCCGGGTTGAGACCGACTTCAGCCGGGTCTCCAGGGTGGAGCGGGTGATCATCGGGGTGGCGATGGACACGATGGTGGCGAAACAGACCAGGGCCACGAACAGGGTCAGCAGGTTGTCGGGATCGGTCATGGCGGAGAGCAGGTTCATGGGCGGCTCCCCTAGATCTTGAAGTTGATCATCTTGCGCATCGTGAAGATGCCCAGGCACATCCAGACGGCGCCGACCATCAGCATCATGTGCCCGCGCGGATCCTCGAACATCGGCTTCATATAGGCCGGGCTGGTGACGCTGATCAGGCCGACGACGCCGGGCGGCAGGGAGCCGATGATGATCGCCGAGGCCACGGCCTCCCCCGACATCGCCTTGATCTTCTCGCGCATCAGCTTGCGCGCCCGGATCACCGTGGAGAGGTTGCCCAGGGCCTCGGCCAGATTGCCCCCGGTCTTGGACTGGATGGCCAGCACGATGGAGAAGAACCGCACCTCGGGCGTGGGCATGCGGGCGTACATCTTGTCCAGGGCCTGGTCGATGGAGATCCCCATGCCGATGGCCTCAACCAGACGTTTGAACTCACCGGCCAAGGGCTCGGAGGTCTCCTGGGAGATGACCCTCAGGCTGTCATGCACCGGCAGGCCGGAGCGAATACCCCGGGTGATGATGTCCATGCCGTCGGGAAACGCCTCGGTGAACTTCTTGGTGCGCCGCGCGCCCAGGAACCCCAGCACCCAGCGCGGCAGGCCAAAGCCCGCGGCGAAGCCGAGGCCCAGGCCGATCAGAGGCTTTTGCCCCAGCAGCAGGACGACGCCCATCACCACCAGGCCGACGATGCCGCAGATGATCCAGAAGCCGCGCACATTGTCCGCCAACCCCGCCTGCTGCAGCTTGGCGGCGACGGTCAGGGTGGCCTTCTTCTGCTGCTTCTCCTGCTCGCGCAGGGTCTTGAGAATCTGACGTCGGCGCGAATCCTGGGCGCTGGCGGCGGGACGGCGGCCGCTACGCGCGGCCGGCGCGTCGCGTCCGCCAACGATGGCCTGGGCCCGCTTCATCGTGCGGGCCTGTCCGCTGGCCGGGCCCGACAGGGCAAGGCCCAGCCCCGCGATCAGCAGGAAGCCCAGCAGGGCGGCCAGGACGGTGATGATCGTCGCGGCCATGACCTACTCCGAGGCGTCGAGGGCTTCGGCCAGCTCGCGTTCCAGGCCGTAATAGCGGGCTCGGTCCCAGAACCGGGGGCGGGCGATGCCGGTGGAGCGGTGGCGGCCCACGACATTGCCGTCGGCGTCCTCGCCGGTGATCTCGTAGACGAACAGGTCCTGGGTGATGATCACGTCGCCTTCCAGCCCCACCACCTCGGTGATGTGGGTGATGCGGCGCGAACCGTCGCGCAGGCGGGCGGCCTGGATGATGACGTCCACCGAGCCCACGATCATCTCGCGGATGGTGCGCGAGGGCAGGCCGTAGCCGCCCATGGTGATCATCGACTCCACCCGGCTGATGGCTTCGCGGGGCGAGTTGGCGTGCAGCGTGCCCATGGAGCCGTCGTGGCCGGTGTTCATGGCCTGCAACAGGTCGAAGGCTTCAGGGCCGCGGACTTCGCCGACGATGATCCGCTCGGGCCGCATCCGCAGACAGTTCTTCACCAGGTCGCGCATGGTGATCTGGCCCTGGCCCTCCAGGTTGGCGGGTCGGGTTTCCAGCCGCACCACGTGGGGCTGCTGCAGCTGAAGTTCGGCGGCGTCCTCGCAGGTCACCACCCGCTCGGTGGGATCGATGAAGGCCGTCAGCGTATTGAGCAGGGTCGTCTTGCCCGAGCCGGTGCCGCCCGAGATGATCAGGTTGCAGCGGCAGGCGCCGATCACGCCGAGAACCCGGGCCCCCTCGGGGCTGATGGACGCGTAGTCCACCAGGTTCTTCATGGTCAGCTTGTCTTTCTTGAACTTCCGGATCGTCAGGGTCGGCCCGTCCAGCGACAGGGGCGGGGCGATGACGTTGACCCGGGAGCCGTCGGGCAGGCGGGCGTCGCAGATCGGGCTGCTTTCATCGACCCGGCGGCCGACCTGGCTGACGATCCGCTGGCAGATGTTCATCAGCTGGGCGTTGTCGCGGAACCGGACATTGGTGAGCTGCACCTTGCCCGAGACTTCGATGAACACCCGGCCGGCGCCGTTGACCATGATGTCGGCGATGTCGTCGCGGGCCAGCAGCGGCTCCAGCGGCCCATAGCCCAGGACGTCGTTGATGATGTCCTGGACGAGCATGTCCTGCTCGGCCACCGACATGGAGACATTCTTGATCGCCACCAGTTCGGCGACGATGTCGCGGATCTCCTCCCCGGCCTGCTTGACGTCCAGCTGGGCGAGCTGGGCCAGGTCGATGGTGTTGATCAGGGCGTTGAAGATCGTGGTCTTGGTGGCGTGGTAATAGTCGGTCTGCTCACGCACCACCTGGGTCGCGGGCGCGGGGCCCTGGGCGGCGCGCAGCTGCTCGAAGGCCAGGGTCGGCTTGGGCCCCGCCGCGGCCTGGCCGCCGGCCCGCTGCATCTCCGGCGCGCCCTTGACCGGAGCGGTGGAGGGCGCCGACAGGTCGGAAGGCTCGATCCGCTGGGGCCGGGTGGCGATGGCCACGCCGTCGGCCGCCGCCGGGGGCGGAGCCTTGCGGGCGGCCGGCGGATCGCCGTCGGTGGGACGCTTGCCGAACATCTACTTGCGCTTGAACAGGCTGCCGAACAGGGAGGTCTTCTGGGTCGGTGGCGGGTCGCGCCGCGCGATCTGCTGGGCCAGGTAGTCGATGCCCTCGGCGGCGCGGGACTTGGGCGCCACCTCGCACAGCATCTGGCCGTTGTTGGCCGCCTGGCCGAACAGCTTGGGATCGAAGGGCAGGCTCAGCGACGGCGTCAGGCCGAGCGCCTCGCCGAAGTCCTTCACCGGGATTTCCGGACGGCCGGGCACCCCCACCTGGTTCAGCACCAGGCGCGGCGGAGCGTCGTTGGGCCGGGCGCGGCGAACCAGGTCGATCATGTTCTTGGCGTTGCGCAGGGAGGCCAGGTCGGGCGTGGCCACGATCACCAGGTCGTCGGAGGACAACAGGATCTTCCGCGTCCAGGCGGTCCACAGGTGCGGCAGGTCCAGCACCACGAAGGGGGCGGCCGAGCGGATCTTCTGGGTGACCTCGTCATAGGCCTCCGGGCCGATGTCGTAGTCGTTGTCCAGGGTGGCCGGCGCGGCGAACAGGCTCAGCCGCTCGGTGCAGCGGGCCATCATCCGGTCCATCAAGACCGGGTCCAGGCGGTCGGGCTGGGACAGGGCGTCGGCGACCCCCTGCAGCGGGTCCTGGTTGAAGTCGAGGCCCGCGGTGCCGAAGGCGAGATCGAGGTCCACCAGGACCGCGCCGGTGTGCAGCCGCTCGGTGATCGAATAGGCGACGTTGTGGGCGACGGTTGAGGCGCCCGACCCGCCCTTGGCGCCGCAGAAGGCGATCTGCCGGCCGACGAAGGGTGCGGACGGATCGGCATAGAGGCTGGTGACCGTGCGGACCACCTGCAGCGGGTTGAGCGGCGGAACCAGGTACTCGCTGACCCCACGCCGCATCAGCTCGCGATAGAGGGCGATGTCGTTGGCCGCCCCGATCACCACCACCTTGGTGCCGGGATCGCAGACCTCGGCCAGCTGGTCCAGCTGGGCGATCAGCTGCGGCGCGGGATCCAGGCTCTCCACCATCACCAGGGAGGGGGTGGGCTGGTTCTGATAGGTCTCGAAGGCGCCCGTCAGGCCGCCCATGCGCACCACCACGGCGGCCCGCTCCATGCGGCGGTCGGCGGCGGCGCGCTCCACCAGGTCGGCGGTCTCGGGCTGGACGCAGAAGACGTGGATGGTGATGCGCGGCAGGGTGTGTTCGCCCAGCGCGGCTTCGGCCCCGGCGATCATCTCGTGCACGGGATTGGGGACTTGAGCGCGGGGCGGATCGGGCTGGCGCAGATCGTCGGCCAGCGCGTCGTCGCCGTCGAAACCGCGGATCTCCGGCTCGCGGGCCGGCGGGAAGTCGGCGAAGGGGTCCGCGCCGGCGGCCGGCGCCATCGGCGTCTCGCGCCAGGCGTCGCTCGCCGGCGAGGTGAACTCGTCGTCGGCCTCGAACTCGAGATCGAAGGGGTCGTGACCCGGGTTGGAAGTCATGCGCGCGCCATCACTTGGCCACCGAGGAAACGGAGCCCTTGGCCTGATCGTCCGCCGCCGAGGACGTCACTTCGCCCCTGCGGTACTTGTCGAGGGTGTAGATCCGGCGCTGGGCGTCGGCGGGGCCCAGGTCCGCGGGCCGCACGAGGTCGGCGGGATTGGCGATCTGGGCGGCCATGTTGGCGGTGATCGCGCAGCCGAAGTTGGGTTGCACCTCGTTGCGGGCGGAGTGGGCGATGTTGGTCCACTGCTGGCCGCAGCGCGGCACCACCGCCTGGTAGCGGGTATAGGCGATCCGCACCGGGGCGCCGGCCTGCGGGTCGGCGTCGTAGCCGGCCATGATGATCAGGCTGGGGGACACGCCCTGGCCCAGCAGGAAGCTGCGCGCGGCCTCGGCGGCCCGATAGGCCGATGAGGTGTCGGCGCCGGCCACCGGGGCCTGGATGGTGATCGCCCCGCCCTCGGCGTCGCGCCAGCCGTCCAGGTAGGCGATGAGCGCATCGGCCTGGTTGGACGACAGGCCCTGGGCGTGGACCGCGAGCGCCAGGCTCTCGGCCTGGGGGACGGCCGTAGCCTTGAAGTGCTCGGTGGGCGTGCGGCCCTCGACCAGGCGGTCGGGAACGCTGGAGGTGGCGCAGGCTGAGAGGCAGAGCGCCGCCAGGACCGCGGAGGTTTTCAGCAGGCTGCTCATTCGATCACGTAGCCGTAGGGCCCCTGATAGGCGCGGGCCGCCAGGGCCTGCGGATTGGCCTTGTAGGCCTTGGTCAGCTCGCCCATCAGCAGGGTCGAGGCGTCGCTGGCGATGCGCAGGCCGTCCACCGGGGTCTGCAGGCGGTCGGGGCTGGTGGGGGTGACGATATAGGGGGTGACGATCACCACCAGCTCGGTCTCGCCGCTGAGATAGTCGCGGCTGCGGAACAGCGCGCCCAGCACCGGCAGGGTGGTCATGCCGGGCAGGCCGTCGAGGTTCTGCTTGGTCTTCTCCTGCAGCAGGCCCGCGATCATCATCGAACCGCCGGAGGGCAGCTCCACACTGGTCTCGGCGCGGCGCACGCTGAGCGCCGGGATGCTGAGGGAGGTGTTGGTGGCCGCGCTGGAAACGGTGAACGACCCGGTGCTGGTGAGTTCCGAAACCTCGGTGGAGATCTTCAGGGCGATGCGGCCCTGGGACATGACCAGGGGCGTGAAGCCGAGGCCCACGCCGAAGGGTTTGAACTCCACCGTGATCTTGCCGTCCGCGTCCTGGGCCACCGGGACCGGGAACTCGCCGCCGGCCAGGAACTTGGCCGACTCGCCGGAGACCGCCGTCAGGTTCGGCTCGGCCAGCGTACGGATCAGGCCGACCCGCTCAAAGGCCTTCAGGGACGATTCCGCCTGGTTGAGGCCCGGCTCGCCGGCGGTGGTCTTGGTGGTCGCCGTGTTCCAGTTCGACGCGTCGTTGGAGTTGCGCACCACGAAGTCGCATATCCGGCCGGTCGGCAGGGCGGGGTCGCAGGGCCCCTGCAGAACCGGCTGCTTGGTGGTGTCGTATTTGTAACCGGTGGATATCCCGCCCAGCAGGGCGCCATTGACCGCGAAGCTGGCCGCGGTGCCCAGCAGGAACTGCGGGTCGCCCACCTGGTTCAGCACCGCCGACAGGTTGAAGCCCAGTTGCTTGATGACGTTGCGCTGCATCTCGACGATGCGGACCTTCAGCATCACCTGGTCCTTGCCGGCGATGCTAAGCATATTCAGCACCTGCTCGGGCTTCTCCACCGAGGCGCGGGCGATCTGGACGGCCTTGTCGGCGTCGCCGAGGTTGGCCACCTGGCCCGACAGGATGATGCTGGAGCGGATGCCGTCCACCTGGACCCGGGCGCCGGGCAGGATGCGGTTGATGGTCTGGGCGATGGCCGAGGTGTCCTGGTCGACCCGGATATCCAGGGACAGGATGCGGCGGCCCGAGCCGTCAAAGAACACCGCGTCGGTCTGACCTTCCTTGCTGCCCAGGATGAAGATCCGGCGCGGGGTGCGCAGCATGGCCTCGGCGACGCTGGGATTGGTCACCAGCACGTCGCGGGCGTCCACCGGCAACTCGACGATCGCCGACTTGCCGATCGGCACCGACAGCGACTGGACCGCGCCGCCGGTCTGCGAGAGATCGACCCGGACCACGGCTCCGCCGGTGGTCTGGGCCTGGGCCCCGCCGGACAGGCTGGCGGCGGCGAGGACGAGGGCTGTGAAGAGGGCGCGCGGGTTCATCGGACAAGCACCTCGCTGGCGGAGCCGCCGCGGTAGACCCGCAGGCCCTGGCCGCCCCGCTTGCCGGGCGTCCCGCGCGAGGCCGAGCCTCCCAGGTCGGCGTAAGAGCGCAGGGCCAGCTGCATCTCGCCCTGGGCCTTGCCGCGCGACAGCACCTCGGCGTCGGCGGCGGGCACCTCAAGCACGGCCACGGCGCCGACGATGGTGCGGGCGTCCTTCTCCGGATCGGTCTTCTGGTCGATGGCCAGGACGCGCAGGTTGCGCATCAGGGTCTCCGAAACCCAGGTGCGGCCGTCGGCGGCCTGCTTGCTCTGCAGCACGTCCACCCGGTCGCCGGGCAGGATGAAGCCGCCCACGGCGGTCTCGGCGTTGATCGGTACGCTCATGGCGCGCATGCCCGGCAGTAGCACCACGGCCATGTAGCCGCTCTGGCCGCCGCGCACGACCTTGCGCGCTATGACCGGTTCGCCCTTCAGCATCGGCTCCTTGACGATGGCGCCGTCGAAGGCGGCCATCGGGCCCTGGGCCATCATGGCGCTCGTGGTCTGGGCGGCCTTCTGGGCCACCTGCTGGGCGGTGGTGTCGGCGACGGGGGCGGGGGCCGCGCCGTCGGTGACGAAATTGGGGTTGAGCGCCTCGATGGGCCAGGGCTGCCAGGTCATGTCGGTGGCCGACAGCCTCGCGCCCACCGGCAGGTCGCGGCTGGCCACCAGGACGTTGGCCATGGGCTTGGCCGGCGCTGCGGCCACGACCACGGGGGCCGGCGGCTTCTTCGGGGCCACCATGCCGCGCACGAGGAACGCCAGCACGATGGCGACGATGGCGGCGACGGCGAAGATGGCGATGCGGACGGCGCCCATGAACGACTACTCGGGGTTTCCCTCTAGGGAGACCGGGGTGACTGACGGCGGCCCTGCGATCCGCGCGGGCGCACACGATTCGAAATTCCGACCTTCTGCCGGCGCATCGCTTTTGGGCCCCGCATGGTTAACGCGGGCTAAAGGACGTCGCTCAGGACAGTCCGGGGAACGCCGCCATCAGGGCGCAGGCCGGGAAGGCCGCCAGGGCGCCGACCGCGATCGCCACGCCGTACGGCACATTCTCGCCCGGCGTGGCCAGGCGGCCGACCCAGGCCGGACCGTTCAAGACATAAGGCCGCACCCACATGGAGCGCAGGGCCAGCAGGCCCATGGCCAGGGCGCCGCCGGCCATGCCGGTCACCAGCAGGTAGGTGGCGAAGGCCGGCCAGCCGAGCCAGAGGCCGGCCGCGGCGAACAGCTTGGCGTCGCCGCCGCCGATCCAGCCCAGGGAGAACATCACCATGCCCATCACCAGGGCGATGGCGCCGATGCCGGCCTGGACGCCGATGGCCTGGGGGGTCAGGCCGAGCGCCAAGGCCGCGGGGAAGAAGGCCAGGATCAGGGCGGCCGAGATCCAGTTGGGGATCGTGTAGCTGACGGCGTCGCGCAGGGCGCCCACGATCACCAAGGCGGGGAAGAGCGACAAGAGGGCGGCCTGGAGCAGGGACATCGGCGGAGACCATCTGGCGGAGGTTGCGATGTGATCCTGCCGCCTTTGGGTGAACGGGAGGTTTCAGACAGCGAAAGGGCCGCGGCGCTTTCGCACCGCGGCCCCCGCAATGTTTCGGAGCTAAGCCGTGGCCTAGCTTTGCGGCATCGCGGTGCCGATCTTGGTGAAGGTGCCGGCGATCTTGCCCGACAGGGTGTTCATCGCGGTGATGAGCACGACGGCGATCAGGGCGGCGATCAGGCCATACTCGATGGCCGTGGCGCCGGATTCATCCTTCAGGAAGCGCGTGACGAACTTGGACATGGTGGTCTCCTTGGAAAATTTGCGAACCAGTTGGTGAGTGAGGGATCAAGTCACCGACTTGTTCGCCCCGAATTGCAGGATCAATTTGCGCCGCCGCGCTTAATGTCGAGTAAACACGGAAGTATTCGCAGGAAAGTTTCTATGGTTTACTTTCGTTTACTGTGAACATCGGTTAACCATGGGGCTTGAATCGGCCCGGAATCGGGGGTTTTGCATAATGATTCTCGCGCGCGCGTGAGTCGGTCTTTCTTCAACCTTTCTTGACCATTCCCGTCGAGGTTGGAGGCTAAGTTTTTTTCAGGTCCCGTCATGCGCCGTCCGCTTCTCGCCGCCGCCCTCGCCCTCCTGACCCTCGCGGCCCAGGTCTCCACGGCCGGCGCGGCGACGATTTCGGCGGTGATCGACCAGGGCGTCCGGATCAGCCTGCCGGCCGGGGCCCGTGACGTGATGGTCGGTAACCCGGCCATCGCCGACATCAACCTCGTCGACAGCCGCACCGCCGTGATCCAGGGCCGCGGCTATGGGGTCACCAACCTGATGATCATCGACGCCCGCGGCCGCACCATCCAGAACAGCCAGATCGTGGTCAGCGCCCCGGACGTGAACCGGGTCTCGATCTATCGCGGCGCGGGCGCGGGCGCCGCCATGGCCAATGTGTCTAACTTCTCGTGCTCGCCCCGCTGCGAGCGGACCCCGATGCCGGGCGAACTCGATAGCGAGTATTCCCGGTATGCCGGCGGCTTCACCGGCTATGCCGCGCGGGCCGCCGAGGCTCGCCGCGGCGTCGCCCAGAACGGCCAGTAGCTGGCCACCGCCGAAGCCTGTCGGTTTCATTTGAAACGGATGAACAGGCTCGTTTCTCATGTTTGGAGCGTGACGGGCGCCTGAACCGGCATCCACTTCAGGCTGTCACGCTCAAGAGATCGGCGCGCCTTAAACCTCCGATTCAGCAGACTTGGCTATCCTGACGTCGAACATCCCCTCGAGGACGTCATGAGCCGCCGCGCCATCGCCTTTCAGAACCTGCTGCTGCGGTTCGCCGCCGCCCGGCGGGGGACCACGGCGATCGAGTTCGCCATCATCGCCCTGCCCTTCTGCGTCATGCTGTTTGGCATCATCGAGCTGGGCATGGTGTTCCTGGTCTCGTTGACCCTGCAGAACGCCACCGACAACGCGGCCCGCCAGATCCGCACCGGGCAATTTCAGACAAGTGGGTCAAACGCCAAGGGGGACTTCAAGACCCTGGTCTGCAACCGCATGTCCTGGCTGGCCACGCCGTGCCTCACCAAGCTCACCGTGGCGGTGCAGACCTTCGCCGACTTCAACGCCGCCGGCGCCAACACCGCGACGTCCGGCACGGCCTGGACCCCGGCGGCGGCGGCGGCCACCTGCTTCTCCACCGGCGCGCCCGGCGACATCGTCCTGGTGCGGTCTTACTACGAGTGGGACGTCTTCACCCCGCTGCTCGACAAGTCCCTGGTGAACATGGGGACCAACTCCAACAAGCGGCTGATCTCCACGGTGGCCACCTTCCGTAACGAACCCTATTCCACAGCCACCCCGGTGGGCGCGAGATGCAGCTGAAATCCCTGATCAAGGACCGTCGCGGGACTGCGGCCGTGGAGTTCGCCTTCGTCGCCCCGGTGATGATCCTGATGTATTACGGCCTGGCCGAGCTGACCCAGGGCATGATGGCCGACCGGCGCGCGGCGCACGTGGCCTCGGCGATCGGCGACCTGGTGGCCCAGGACACGGTCATCAACACCACCGAGATGACCGACGTCTTCAATGTGGGCAAGGCGATCATCGCCCCCTTCCCCACCAGCGGCCTGTCCATGCGCGTGACCTCGATCCGCAAGGATTCCACCGGCGCGATCCAGGTGATGTGGTCCAAGAGCTCCGGCTCGATGGGGGTGTTGAGCTCCGTGACCAGCGTGCCCGCCGGCCTGATCGCCAACAACGAGAGCGTGATCCTCGCGGAGTCGAGCTACGTCTACAACTCGGCCACCGGGAAGGCCCTGCCCAACGCCCTGACCTTTACTCAGAAATACTACCTCAAGCCCCGCAAGACCGCCCAGGTCACCTGGAGTTCGAGCTAGGCCCATCCAGTCTTTTCCTGCCCCGTTTACGGGGAAGGGGGACCGCCCGAAGGGTGGCGGAAGGGGCGGCCTCAAGCTCCGCGCCCGGTTTCGCCCCCTCCACCGGTTACGCCGGTGCCCCTCCCCCATGAATGGGGGAGGAAATCAGCCCCGCGATCTGCGCCACCTGGGCTGACGGCTCGAACATCCGCCCGTCCAGGCTTGCCACCTCGCGCACCCCGATCAGGCTGTTGGTGAGGAACATCGCCTCGGTCCCTGCCAGGGCCGGGGCGCTCACCGCCACCTCGGTGACCGCCACCGCCGCCATGACCTGGCGCCGCACGATCCCGTCCAACACGCCGCAGGACAGGGCCGGGGTGAACACCTGCCCGCCAACGATCCAGAACAGATTAGCCGCCGCCGCGCAGGCGACATGGCCCCGTCCGTTCAGCATTACCGCCTCGTCGGCCCCGGCGGCCGTGGCCTCCCGACGCGCCAGCACATTGTCGAGATAGGCCAGGGTCTTCAGCCGCGAGGCTGGCGACCCCGCGTTGCGCGCCACCGAGCTGACCCTCAGCCGCGCGGGCGTCGTCGGCGCGGCTGAGGCCGCCGCCGTGGCGAACATCCAGGGCGCGGGCGCGTCAGGACGGTCCAGGCCGCGCCCGCCCGACCCCGCCGTGAGGGTCAGGCGCACCGCCGCCCGCGCGCCGTCCAGCCCCCCGTCGGAGACGGCGCGGCGCATCAGCGCCTCGGCCTCGCGGCGATCAGGCGCGGGCAGGCCCAGGACGGCGCAGCCCGCCGCCATACGCTCGAGATGCTCCCCCAGGGCCACCAGGTCTCCCGCCCGAGACAGCACCGTCTCGAACAGTCCGTCCCCCAGCAGCAGGCCCCGGTCGTCCAGCGGGATCATGCGCCGGCCTCCAGCGCCCGCAGCAGGGCCGCGATCTTGTCCTCGGTTTCGCTCCGCTCGGCGCCCGGCTCGCTGTCGGCGACGATGCCGGCCCCTGCGCGGGCCTCGATGCGCCAGCCGTCCTCGTCCTGCACGCAGGCGGCGGTCCGGATCAGCACGCTGGAATCGAAGGCCCCATCGGCGCCCGCCCAGAACAGCGAGCCGCAATAGGGACCGCGCGGCGTCTCCAGGCCGGAGATGACCTTCATGGCCTGGACCTTGGGCGCCCCGGTGATCGACCCCGGCGGGAAGGCGGCCGCCAGCAGGTCGATCGCGGTCCTGCCGGCCGACAGCCGCCCCCTCACCGTGGAGACCAGATGGTGGACATTGGTGAAGCTCTCCACCGCGAACAGTTCCGGGGCCTTGACGCTGCCGGGCCTGCAGACGCGGGCCAGGTCATTGCGCATCAGATCGACGATCATCAGGTTCTCGGCCCGGTCCTTCAGACTGGCCGCCAGCTCCGCCTTCATCCCGGCGTCGTCGTCCGCCGTGGCGCCGCGCGGGCGGGTGCCCTTGATCGGCCGGGTTTCGGCGCCGCCCTGCGCGTCCACCTGGATGAAGCGCTCCGGCGAGTTGGACACCACCGCCCGCCCGGCCAGCCTCTGATAGGCCGCGAAGGGCGCCGCGCTCTGGCCCGCCAGCCGGGCCAGCAGGTCGAAGGGGGTGGCGCCCGCCGCCAGCCGCCCGGTCCAGCGCCGCGCGATATTGGCCTGGAAGATTTCGCCGGCATGGATGCGCCTCACCACGTCGGCCACGGCGGTTTCGTAGGCTGCGCCGTCCGAGGCCGTCAGCCCCTCCGTCAGCGCGCCCCGGGTGGCCGGGCGTGGCAGGTCCTGCAACCAGCTCATCGCCTCGAAGGCCGCCTGCTCGCTGTCGGCCTCGTCATAGCCGCGCCCCACGGCGATCACCTGGCGTTCCTTGTGATCGAAGGCCAGCACGCTGGAATAGAGCCCAACGGCCAGGTCGGGCCAGTCTGAGCTGCGGGCCAGGCCCAAGGTCTCCACCCGGTCGCCCAGTTCATAGGTCGCCAGCCCCGCGAGCCCGCCCTGGAACGGCGGCCCGTCGCGGGCGGTCTCACCCGGCGGTCCCAGCAGCTCTCGCAAGGCTTCAAAGGGATCGCCCAGATCGTCGGCGCCCATGGTCAGGACGGCGTCCGGCGCCCGCGCCAGATAGGACCACCGGGCCCGAGGCCCCTGGCCGCCCGAAAGAAACGCGATGGCCCACGGCTCGCCTGCGAAGGCCGACAGGACCTGGAGCGGCTCGCGCCAGGACGTCCGAAGCTGGGCTGCGACGCGCATGGGGCGGGCCTTACCCCCCTGTGGGATCGAAGGAAAGGAGTCGGTGAGCTTGGCGCCCTCGCTTGTGGAATTTCGAGTCGCTCTGCGGCGGAGCGACCCCCTCACCCTACCCTATCCGCCAGGGGAGAGAGGAGAGATCAACCGCAAGCCTCCAGCCCTCCCCTCTATGAGGCAGAGAGGAAGGGCCGCCGATCTGGGCGGTCAGGAGGACCCCGCGCGGCGGAGCCCTCCGTCGGCCGTCAGAGTCGCAGCAGGAAGCTCACCATCAGCTGATGGGCCGAATAGTTCTGGTCGCGCCACAGATAGTCATAGCCGCCGCCCACCGACCAGGCGCCGGGGCTCTTGTAGGTGAAGCCCGCCCCGACGTTGAAGGTGTCCGGATCGGCCCTCAGGCCATTGATCGTGAAGGCCGGACCGCCGCTTTCAAATGTCGCGGTGTTGGTCATCATTTCCTCGCTCAACCCGTGGAGCCACTTGCCATGAATCTCGGGCCGGAAGACCCCGGACTCCGAGAGCGGAATGACGCGGGAGATCTTCACCCCCAGCCCCGTCTGCAGGAAGTCGTACTGCTGGGCGGCGACCTTCAGGTTGAGCGCAGGATCACCGGTCTCGGTATAGGCCTCGGTGCGCAGGTCGGTGTACTGCAGGGTCGCATAGGGCGTCACCACCGTCCGGCCGTCGCCGAGACCGAAGTGATAGCCGGTGGTGCCGAAGGCGGTGAACTGGCTGCCGCTGTAGTCGGCGACCGCCGTGCTGTCGATGCCTGTGAAGGCGACATGGCGGAAGCCGGAATAGTTGTCGAAGCCATAGGCGATGGAGCCGTTGACGAACCAAGGCCCCGGCGCATAACCGACATAGGCCGTCGCCTGGTAGGAGCTGATGTTCCCATGGCTCCGGGCGGGATTGACCCCGACGGCGCCGTTGTTTCCGTCAACGGAGGACAGGGCGTAGCGCAGGCCGAGGCCCGCCCGCGCGTTGTCGCCGATCGGCGCGTCATAGGCCACCATGGCCCCGGCGATGCGGGACTCGTTGCCCTCATAGCCGGCGACGTCGCCCTGGCGGTCGGAGCTGAAGGGGGACCGCTCGTATCCGAACCCGGTCATCCACAGGTGCGGGCGACGGTCGTCGTTAACCTGACAGGCTGAGGCGTCAGCCACCGGCCGGGTTTTCCGGTCCCGCATCTGACTGTCCTGGCTGCAGACCTGCTGGCCCTCAAGATGAGAGGCCCATAGGTCCTGGAACCTCTGGGTGGCCCGGAAGGCCACCTGCGGCGAGGCCAGGCTGGCCGTGCCCGGACCAAGCTGGGCCAGGGCCGCGGCGATTGCCGGGGCGTTGGGTAGCAGGGTGATGGCCGTCAGGATTCCCAGGTTGGTCGGGGTCACCGGTAGGGCGTCGATCACCGGGGCGATGACGATCGGCAGCACCGGGTTGACCACCGGCGGGACGGGAACCGGCGGGACGCCGGGGACCACGGGGGGAACCACCACCGGCGTCACCACATCCACCAAGGGGATCTGGGTGGTGGTGATCCGCACCAGGCCCGCCGTGGTGGGCGCGGCGGAGAAGGCGTAGCGCAGGGTGTTGCTGGTGGCCGTCACCGTGCTGCCGGTGGTGCCGCTGGTGGCGTCGACGATGTTGAAGCTGGTCCCATTGGCGATTGGCCCGGTGACCGTCACCAGGACCTTCAGGCCGTCGCCGATGGTGGCCGCGCCGACCGGAACGATCTTGCCGTAGAGGGAGGGGCTGAAGATCGTCGTGTTGATGGTGCCCGCCACCGGAATGGCGAAGGCGCCAGCGACGTTCAGGGTATTGGTGTCCAGGCTATAGGTCCCGGCCTTCACCTGCCCGGTGATCAGGGCGTTGCCGCCCGCCACCCGGACGAGCTTCAGGCCGCTTGCCGCGCCGACCGCGCCATCGAAGATGCTGCCGTTGTTCAGGGTCAAGGTGCCGGTATTGGCCCCGGCGGTGTTGGTGAGGGCCGCCTTGACGGTCTGACCGGAGCCGACGTTCAGGAAACCGTCGCCGGCGAAGTCGAGCGTCGAGCCGGTGTTGCTGGTGAAGCCCCGGTTGAAGTTGACGGTCCCCGCCCCCGCGAGCGTAAAGGTGGTGGCGTAGACGGGGCCGTTGAAGGTGACCGTATTGCCGCCGGCGCCTCCGGAAATGTTGAGGAAGGTCGTTCCCGTGGAGCCGACGAATCCGGTCACCGTCGAGGTGTTGTTGAACAGGACATTGGCCGTATTGGCTGCGGAGCTGGTGATCCCGCCCCCGGCGTCATTGCCGGTGTTTATGTTCTGGTTCCCCACCGTCAGGGTTCCTGGACCTTGGGTGTCGACACCACTGGCGACGCCCACAGGGCTCACCACGCCAGGCAGAACCACCACCTCGCGCGCCACAGCCATTGTCGAAAGAGCCGCGAGCGCGAGGCTCAGCGGCGGAATCAGGAACATGTTTTTCATGGCGGCCCCCTCCAGGGTCCGTAGTGTAGTCTTCCATGAGGTCTTGCCCCTGGGTCGCGCGGGCTGCCTGGACTGCACCGCCGGCGCCTCGCCGCGCACCGAAAGGCGCAAGCGTGGCGGGGTCTAAGCGCCCCACGACGGCGCTGGTTCCATGCCTCCGTGACCGCGCGCTGGGGCAGGACGACCGCCCGGGAGGCGCCCCCTGGGGCGGGGCCATCGCCCATGGACTGGCCGACGGTCGTGACCGCTGGATGCTCCCCCTTTTTGCGGGGGGAAAGGGCAGGGTGAGGGGGCCGATGAGCGGCTTGAACCTAACCCAGCTTCCCGTCTGCAGCGCCCACCGCCGCGGCCGCGTCAGCCTTGAACCCCTGGGCGTTCAGCGCCTCGCACAGCGCCGTCAGGCACAGCCGCACATGCCAGGCGGTGGCCGAGGCGCCCATCAGGCCGATGCGCCAGATCTTGCCCTTCAGGGGGCCGAGCCCGGCCCCGATCTCCAGGTCCCACCTGGCCAGCACATAGGCCCGCACGGCGGCCTCATCGACGCCGTCGGGCACGATCACCGCGTTGAGCTGCGGCAGGCGGTGGGCCGGGTCCACCAGGAATTTCAGGCCCGCGGCCTCGATCCCGGCGGCGAGCGCCTCATGGCTGCGGGCGTGGCGGACGAGGACCGCCTGCTGGCCTTCCTCGAACAGGGCCACAAGGCTCTCGTGCAGGCCATACAGCGCATTGATCGGCGCCGTGTGGTGATAGGTCCGACCGCCCTCGCCGCCCCAGTAGGCCATCAGCAGGTTGAAATCCAAGAGCCAGTTGCGGACCTTGGTCTTGCGGCCGGAAATGGCCGTCTGGGCGCGTGGCGAGAGGCAGATGGGCGACAGGCCCGGCGGCGCCGAGAGGCACTTCTGGGTGCCGGAATAGATCACGTCGGCGTCCCACGCCGCGGCGTCCACGACGATGCCGCCCAGCGAGGTGACGCAGTCCACCACCGACAGGGCGCCGTGCTTGCGGGCGATGGCGCAGAGGGCGGCGGCGTCGCTCTTGGCGCCCGTCGAGGTCTCCGCGTGGACGAAGGCCAGGACCTTCACGGGCGCCCCGGCCATGGCGGCCTCGACCTTGGCGGGATCGACGGGCTGGCCCCATTCGAACTCGACCTTGATCACCTCGGCGCCGGCCCGGTCGGCCATGTCGGCCATCCGGCCGCCAAACGCCCCGTTGATCGCGATCACCGCCCGGTCGCCGGGCTCCAGCAGGTTCATGATGGCCGCCTCCATCCCGGCGGTGCCCGGCGCCGGCAGGGGCACGCAGGCATAGCCCGGCGCATTGAACAGCCGCGACAGCCCCGCCTTGATCTCCTCCATCAGGTTCTGGAACTCGGGGTCCAGGTGCCCGATGGTGGGCCGCGCGAGCGCCGCCAGCACGCGCGGGCTGACGTCGGAGGGCCCAGGGCCCATCAGGATGCGGCGCGGCGGCTGGAAGCTCTGCATGAGGTGTCCCCGAACAAGATGGCGCGGGACGATTAGGCCGCGAGGGCCTTCAGCGCAATGCCACCCGATCCGCTCATCCCGGGGTTTGGGTCACCTCAGGATGCGCGCCTCGATCTTGCCGCGCAGGGCGCTGTCCACGCCCAGGACGTCGGCCAGGTAGTTGTCGATGTGGCCGTGGCTTTGGGAGATCACCGACAGGCCGTGGTCGAGATAGTCGGGATGGACGCTGGCGGCCTGGCGCAACCCCTCGTCGTCCACCAGCTTGCCGGTCAGGTCGAGGATGTAGGTGCGCAGGAAGTCCATGCGCGCGGCCATCCGCGCCTCGTTGTTGGTCATCAGGTAGTCGGTCAGGGTGTCGTCGCGATGGACCCCGGCGATGTGGTGGGTGAGAGCGCAGATCAGGCCGGTGCGGTCCTTGCCTGCCGCGCAGTGGACCACCAGGGCGCCCTCGGCCTCGGCCAGGGCCTGGAAGTAGCGGCGGAACAGGTCGACGTGGCGGGGCTGGTGCGGGGCCTCGCGGTAGAACCCGAGACTGTCCTGGCGGAACCATTCGGCGTCGACCCGTTCGGCGGCGGCGATGCCCTCGGCCCAGTCGACCTCGACCCCCTCGATATCGTTCTCGATCACCTGGCCCGCAAAGCCCGGCCAACGCCGCGACGGCTCCCGGTCGCGCTCGCGGCGGCGGCGCAGGTCGACGATGGTAGTGATCCCGAGGTCGGCCATCTTCGCCAAGTCGGCGTCGGTGGCCTGGCCGTGATTGGCCGAGCGGTAGACGACGCCGGCCTTCATGCCGCGCCCGCAGGCGGTGTCGTAGCCGCCGAGGTCGCGGAAATTCTCGATGCCTTCGAAGTCGATGTGCCGGGTCATGGGAAGCGTCTAACGCCGCGACCCCGCGGAAGGCAATCTTGACCGCAGCCGATCAAGTCTCATCGGCCACGATCGCCTCCGGATCGAGCCCCAGGGCCCGCACCCGGGTCTCCCAGCGCGCCATCGCCGTGTCGTAGTAGTCGAAGATGCAGGGGTAGCAGCCGCGCCGGCAGCACTCCATCGGGTCGGGCTTCTTGGGCCGCTTCGGAACGGGGGGTTCGTCGGTCATCGTCGGTCTGATACGGGCACATGTTGGTCAGATGGCGGGCGCGATTTCCTTACCAGACAAGGCTTCGCGGCCAACCGCCAATGAACCCGTTTTCCTCCATCCGCGACAACCGACATGTTCAGCGGAACGGCGGCTCATCGAAGCTGCGCAGCTTTCGGGAGTGCAATCTTGCTCCCTCTTCGCGCAATAGCGCGATGGAGGCGATGCCGATCTGCAGGTGCTGGCCGATGGCCCGCTCATAGAAGGCGTTCGCCTGGCCGGGCAGCTTGATCTCCCCGTGCAGCGGCTTGTCGGAGACGCACAGCAGGGTGCCGTAGGGCACCCGGAACCGGTAGCCCTGGGCGGCGATGGTGGCGCTCTCCATGTCGATCGCCACAGCCCGGGACTGGTTGAACCGCAGGGCGCTGACCGAGTAGCGGAGCTCCCAGTTGCGGTCGTCGGTGGTGACCACGGTCCCGGTGCGCAGCCGCGTCTTCAGCGCCTCGCCGGTCTCCCCGGTGACCAGCTCGGCGGCCTTGCCCAGCGCCACCTGCACCTCGGCGATGGGCGGGATCGGGATGGCCGGCGGCAGGACGTCGTCCAGCACGTGATCGTCGCGCAGATAGGCGTGGGCCAGGACGTAGTCGCCGATGGTCTGGCTGCCGCGCAGGCCGCCGCAGTGGCCGATCATCAGCCAGGCCTGGGGCCTCAGGACCGCCAGGTGGTCGGTGATGGTCTTGGCGTTGGAGGGCCCCACCCCGATGTTCACCAGGGTGATCCCGGCCCGGCCTTCGGCCATCAGGTGGTAGGCCGGCATCTGGTGCCGACGCCAGGAGCCCTCGGCGATCTGCTGCTCTGGGTTCTCGCTGTCGGCCGTGACGACGATCCGGCCCGAGGCCGAGAGCTGGGTATAGGGGCTGCCGGGGACCTTCAGCTGCTCGCAGCCCCAGCGGACGAACTCGTCGACATAGCGATGGTAGTTGGTGAACAGGATGTACTGCTGGACGTGCTCGGCCGGCGCCCCGGTGTAGTGGGTCAGGCGGGCCAGGGAGAAGTCGGTGCGCAGGCCGTCGAACAGGGCGAGCGGTCGGGCGTCCTCCAGGGCCGGGCTCCAGAAGCCGTCGGCGATCTCGTCACCGATCTGGGAGAGTTCGGTGGTCGGGAAGTGTCGGGCGATATCGGCCGAGCCGACATCGGCCATGGCGATGTCCACGGCCCCGTCCAGCACATAGGGGAAGGGCATCTCCTGGGTGGAGCGGCCCACGCTGATCTCGACCTTGAAGTCGGCCAGCAGCAGGGTGATCTGCTCGCGCAGATAGTCGCCGAACAGGTCGGGCCGCGTCACCGTCACCGCATAGTCGCCGGGCGCCGACAGCCGGGCATAGGCGCGGCTGAGGCGCGGATAGACCTCGCCCCGCGGCCAGGTCAGGCGCAGCTCGGGATAGACGAAGGCGCCGCCGGCGCGCACCGCCGGATCCGGCGGAGCCCCCCCGGCCAGGAAGGTTTTCAGGGCCTCGCGCAGCGCGCTGACGGTTTTTTGGTACTCGGCGTTCAGGTGGGCGACGATCTCCGCCGCCTGGGTCTCTGGGGTCATGGCGCACTTTAGCGCAACACGGCCACCGTTTCGAGACAGGGTGAGCGCCGGGATGGACGCGGGCGCCCATCCCGGCGACAAAGACTGTCAGGGTCGCTGCTAAGGATTTGCCATGAATCGCCTGTTCACCGCCTTCATCGTCGGCGCCATGGTGCTTGGGGTCGCCGTCGGCTGGGGCGTGAACCAGTACGCCAGTCCCGAGGACGCCAGGACGGTGGCCTCCAACCTCTCCATCATCACCGACGTCTTCCTGCGGCTGATCAAGATGATCATCGCGCCGCTGGTGTTCGCCACCCTAGTGGCCGGCATCGCCCACATGGAGGACGCCGCCACGGTCGGCCGGGTCGGGGCCAAGGCGCTGGGCTGGTTCATCACCGCCTCCATCGTGTCCCTGACCATCGGCCTGATCATGTCCCACCTGCTGCATCCCGGCGCGGGCCTGGCCCTGCCCAATCCGGACGCGGTGGCCGGCGCCACGGTGGACGTCTCGAAGTTCACCCTGCGCGAGTTCATCACCCACCTGGTGCCCAAGTCGATCGTCGAGGCCATGGCCAACAACGAGATCCTGCAGATCGTCATCTTCTCGGTCTTCGTCGGCACCGCCGTGGCGTCCATCGACGACAAGGCGCCGGCGGTCCTGGCCCTGGTGGAGCAGATCGCCTCCATCATGCTGAAGGTCACCGGCTATGTGATGAAGACCGCGCCGCTGGCCATCTTCGCCGCCCTGGCCTCGACCATCGCCGTCCAGGGTCTGGAGATCCTGGGCACCTACGCGGCCTTCGTCGGCGGCTTCTACCTGTCGCTGGGCATCCTCTGGGCCCTGCTGGTGGGGGTGCTGATCCTGATCGTCGGCGGGCGCGGGATGAAGCTGGTCTCGGCCATCCGCCAGCCGGCCCTGCTGGCCTTCTCCACCGCGTCCTCGGAGGCTGCCTATCCGCGCACCCTGGAGGAGCTGCAGAAGTGGGGCGTGTCGCGCAAGGTGGCGAGCTTCGTCCTGCCGCTGGGCTACTCCTTCAACCTCGACGGCTCGATGATGTACTGCACCTTCGCGGTGCTGTTCATCGCCCAGGCCTACGGTATCGACCTGACCATCGGTCAGCAGATCACCATGCTGGCCCTGCTGATGGTGACCTCCAAGGGCATGGCCGGGGTGCCGCGCGCCTCCCTTGTGGTGATCGCCGCGACGCTCTCCTACTTCAACCTGCCCGAGGCCGGCCTGATCCTGATCCTGGCCGTCGACCACCTGCTGGACATGGGCCGCTCGGCCACCAACGTGGTCGGCAACTCCGTCGCCGCCGCCGTGGTGGCGAAGTGGGAAGGGCAGATCGAGTTGCCGGAAGAGGACGGGGCGAAGGTCGTCTAGGCGGCCGGGATATGGGTCCTCGATGCGGCGAACGGACTAGCTAAAATTCCGGACTGACATCATCCTGCCCGCGCCTGCTCAGCAGAAGCAGGGTGATCGCACCAACGCTCTCAGGAACCTTCCATGAAGTTTGACGACGTCATCCTCGGTCGCCGCAGCATCCGCGGCTACAAGCCCGATCCCGTGCCGCGGGCGCTGATCGAGGAGATCATCGGCCTGGCCATGCGGGCCCCGTCGTCGATGAACACCCAGCCGTGGAATTTCTACGTCATCACCGGGGAGCCGCTGGACAAGATCCGCGCCGGCAATACCGAGCGGATGGTGGCGGGCGTTCCGCAGTCGCGGGAATTCCGCCAGGGCCAGGCCTTCGCCGGCCAGCATCGCGACCGGCAGGTGGGGGTCGCCAAGCAGCTGTTCGCCGCCATGGGGATCGCGCGCGATGACAAGGAGATGCGCCAGGACTGGGTGCTGCGCGGCTTCCGCCAGTTCGACGCGCCGGTCTGCGTGATCGTCACCTATGACAAGGTGCTGGACGGCAGCGACGACACCCCCTTCGACTGCGGCGCGGTGACCACCGCCCTGGTCAACGCCGCCTGGTCGCGCGGTCTGGGCGCGGTGATCAACAGCCAGGGCATCATGCAGTCGCCGGTGGTGCGCGAGCATGCCGGGATCGCCGACGATCAGGTGATCATGAAGAGCATCGCGCTCGGCTGGCCCGACGACAGCTTCCCGGCCAATGCGGTGGTGTCGGAGCGCAAGGCGGTGGAGGAAGCCACGGTGTTCGTCGGGTTCGACAGCTAGAAGCTCAAGGCGGGCGGCGCGTCCGGACTCCTGCTTGGCTCTTGACGATTCTATATTTCTAGAATTATAGAATCGTCATTGATCTGAAGGAGAACACCCATGAAGCGTCTGCATATGCATGTGAGCGTGCCCGACCTCGCCCAGTCCATCCAGTTCTACGAATCGCTGTTCGGCGCCTCGCCGTCGGTGGTGAAGGACGACTACGCCAAGTGGATGCTGGATGACCCGCGGGTGAACTTCGCCATCTCGGTGCAGAACCGCGTGGCCGGGCTCGATCACCTCGGCATCCAGGTCGACAGCCAAGCCGAACTCGGTGAACTGGCCGGCCGCCTGAAGGCCGCCGGGGCGCAGACCTTCGACCAGAAGGGCGCCACCTGCTGCTACGCCAAGTCCGACAAGAGCTGGGTGAGCGACCCGGCCGGGGTGCGCTGGGAAACCTTCCACACCTTCGGCGAGGCGACGACCTATGGCGAGGACCCGGCGCAGATCGCGCTGGAAGCCAGCCAGGCCCAACTGGCGGTCGCACCGGCGAGCGCCTGCTGCTGACGCAAACTGACGCTTGGCGGCGTTCTATATTTCTGACATCCGAGAACTATGGAAACCCAGAACGCCGTCGGGGCGCTCAGCGCCCTGGCCCATGCGAGCCGCCTCGAAATCTTCCGGCTGCTGGTTCAGGCCGGGCCAGAAGGCATGGCGGCGGGCGATGTGGCGCGCGCCACCGGCATCCTGGCCAACACGCTGTCCACCAACCTGAACATCCTGGCGGCGGCGGGGCTGGTGGCCTCGCGGCGTGAAGGCCGATCGATCATCTACAGCGCCGGCTACGACGCGATGCGCGACCTGCTGGCCTTCCTGATGGAGGATTGCTGCGCGAGCCGGGCGGAGATCTGCGCGCCGCTCGCCGCCATCGCCAGCGAAGCCGGCGCCACGGAAGGCTGATTGGCGCCGGCTGCGACTCTAGCCCGCGCAGACCCCGCGAAGTTTTCCACGAAGCCACCGGTGCGCCGGGTCGGCGTCCATGCGGGGGTGCCAGAGCATCGAGACGGTGAAAACCGGTGACGCCAGCGGTAGGGGGAAGCTGAACAACCCGGCGCGCAGGTCTTCGGTATGCCGCTCGGGAACCGTGGCGATGAGGTCGGACGCCCGCGCCAGGGCCAAGGCGGCAGAGAAGCCGCTGACGATGGTGGCGACCTTCCGGGTCAAGCCGGCGGGGAGAAAGGGCAGGTCGACGGCGTCACCCTCCAGGCCGGTCCGCGAGACGATGATGTGTCGCGCCTCCCCATAGCGGCGCGCTGTGACCTCGCCGCGGCTGAAGGCGTGGCCAGCGCGCACGACCCCCAGCAGTTGATCGCCGAACAGGGCCTGGCTGCGCACCTCCGGTCCGAGCGAGGCCTCGATGACCCCGGTCTCCAGATCGACGCGGCCGTCACGTAGCGGCGCGCTATCCTTGTCGGGCTTCTGCACGAAGTGGAGCCGCACGCCCGGAGCGTCCTCGGCGATCGCGGCGAGCAGCGCGCCGCCGAAGCTTTCAACGAAGCCATCGCTGGTCCGCAGGGTGAAGGTGCGCGCCAGGTGGGCCAGATCAAGCCTCTCGTCGGGACGCAGCACGGCTTGGACATCCTGCACCAGCCGGCGCACGTCCTCGCGCAGAGCCAGGGCCCGGGGGGTTGGGACCAGACCGCGCCCCGCCCGGACGAGCAGGGGATCGCCGGTCGTCTCACGCAGACGGGAGAGCGCGCGGCTCATCGCGGAAGGGCTCAGCCGCAGCCGCCTGGCCGCCCGGGCCACGCTGCCCTCGGCCAACAGGACGTCGAGGGTCACCAACAGGTTGAAGTCGGGCGTGGACATCGGTTGAACCTAGCACGACCCCGCAGAATATGCGGCGTCATATGCACTTGTAGACTGCAAATGCTGCGTCTTCCGCCACACCTGGGCGCCCCATACCCTTCCCTCGTCAACCCATGGCTGAAGGAAGGAATAGGACGATGGTGCGAAGCGCTCTGGAAACATTCATCGAGACGACGCGGTCGGCCTGGGGACCTCTGACCAGCGCGCTGATCGCCGACTGCCGGCGGGGGCTGGAGCAGTTGGTGAAGGCGTCACCCTCGGAGGACTGGCTGGCGGCGCTCCACCAGGACAAGCCGCTGAGCCGGGAACTCTATCGCGACCCCGACCATGGATTCGTGCTGCTGGCCCACACCGAGCCCGCCGGCCTGTACCGGCCGCCCCATGACCATGGGCGCGCCTGGGTGATCTACGCGGTGCAAGACGGCGAAAGCGAGATGGGGACCTATGCCCGGGTCGCGCCGCGCGACGGCGAGGCGCGGCTGGTGAAGCGGGACTCCACCTTGGTTCGCGCCGGCCAGGTCCAGGTCTACCTGCCCGGCGATATCCACGACACCCGATGCCTGAGCGGCTCGGCTCTCCTGTTCCGGTTCACGGAGCGGGATCTGAAGCTCGAGGACCGGCAGGCCCACCAGGTGACCCGATATGTCGAGCGGGACGGCGCCTGGACCGCAGGCGCATGACCGGCGACCTTCCGACGGCGCGCGGGCGGATCGCGATCGCCGCGGTGCTAGGCGCCATGACCCTTGTGGTGCTGGACGCCGGTATCGCCAATGTCGCCCTGCCCAGCCTGGCGCGCGCGCTGCGGGCGGCGCCCGCCGAGGCGGTGTTGATCGTCACCGCCTATCAGACCGCCCTGGTCATGGCCCTGCTGCCCTGCGCCGCCCTGGGCGAGAGGTTCGGCAATCGGCAGGTGTTCCTCGGCGGGGTGGCCCTGTTCACGGCGGCGTCGGTGCTGTGTGCGTTGTCGCCCACCCTGCCCTGGCTGCTGGCGGCGCGGTTCGTCCAGGGACTGGGCGCCGCCGTGGTGATGGCCCTGGGCGTCGCCCTGCTGCGCCACTGCGTGCCCCAGGCGAGGCTGGGCGCCGCGATCGGCTGGAACGCCCTGACGGTCGCCCTGGCCTCGGCCGCGGCGCCCAGCCTCGGCGCCCTGATTCTGTCCGTCGCCGCCTGGCCCTGGCTCTGGGCGGTGAACCTACCCATCGGCCTGGCGGTTTTGCTCGCCGGCCGCGCCCTGCCGGTGGCGCCAGGGTCGGGCGCTCGCCTTGACCGGCTCAGCATCGGCCTGACCGGCGGCGTCTTCGCGGGCCTGGTGATCGGCGCGGAGCTCCTGGCGACAGCGCCGGCCGCGGCCCTGGTCCTGCTTTCGATCGCCGCGCTTGGACTTACCGCCCTGGTCCGCCGGGAGCGACCGAAGGCTGCGCCCATGATCCCGCTGGACCTGCTGCGCAGCCGGCCTTTCCGGATTTCGGTGATCGCTTCGGCCTGCTGCTTCACCGGCCAGGCCGCGGCCCTGGTGGCCCTGCCCTTCCACCTGCAGCACGGCCTGGGACAGACGCCCTTGGCGGCGGGGCTCTATATGACGCCCTGGCCCCTGTGCGTCGCCCTCACCGCCACCCTCGCAGGTCGTCTGGCGGAGCGGGTGTCGACGGCCGGCCTTTGCGCCATCGGCGGCGGATGCCTGGCGCTGGGCCTGACGGCCGCCGCGCTCTGGCCGCTGCAGAGCGAGCCCAGCCTGATCGTGCCGATCACCGTGCTCTGCGGCCTGGGCTTTGGCCTCTTCCAGGTTCCGAACAACCGCAGCATGTTCCTGGCCGCGCCCCTGGGCCGCAGCGGCGCGGCGGGGGGCCTGCAAGGGACCGCGCGGCTGACGGGCCAGACCGCCGGCGCGGTGGTCATGACCCTGCTGTTCAGCCTGACCTCCCAGACGGCCGCGCCAAGGATCGGGCTTGGGATCGGCGCGGCCATGGCGCTGCTGGCGGGCCTGGTGAGCCTGCTGCGGCGGCCGGACCGACACCGCGACGCCCTGGCCTGATATCGCCAAACGCCGTTAACGCTCGATTCCGGCCTTTCGCTTAGGCTTCACCCCACGGGCAGAAGCCCCGGGGGAACGGCCATGGCGGGCTTGAACAGCTCGACGGAGAGACACAAGGAGGACGGCCGCGCCCAAGGCGAGGCCGAGGCCCTGCTTGAGACCCGCACCCAGGAACTGCGTCAGGCCGGTGAAGATTTCCGCGCCATGAGCACGGCGCTCAGCGTGCGGGTGGCCGAGCTGGAAGCCGAGCGCTCCCTGACCTTGCACCTGGCTCGGACCGACGCCCTGACCGGCCTGCTCAATCGCGGCGCCTTCACCTCGGCCCTGATCGAGCGGATGGAGGACGCCCAGGAAGCGGGCGAGCGGGTGGCCCTGTTCGTTGTCGACCTGGACCGCTTCAAACACCTCAACGACACGCTGGGCCATCACGCGGGCGACCTGCTGCTGAACGAGATCGGCGCCCGGCTGCGGGCCCAGGCCCGGCCTGGCGACCTGGTGGCCCGCCTGGGGGGCGACGAGTTCGCCCTGATCAGCGCCCACGCCGACATCGCAGTCCGCGCCGACCAGATCACCGCGGCCCTGGCCCAACCCTACTGGATCTACGGCCGCACGGTGGCCCCCAGCGCCTCGATGGGCGTCGCGGTGTTCCCCGATGACGCGGACGACGCCACGGACCTGCAACGCTTCGCCGACATGGCCCTCTACCGCGCCAAGGCCAGCGGAGGCCGCCGCGCCTCGATCTTCGACAACGAGCTGCGCGAGGCCAGCAACCGGCGCAGCAACCTGGAAACCGACCTTCGCCGCGCCATCCCCGCCGGCGAGATCGTCCCCTGGTATCAGCCGGTGGTGAACGCCCAGGATAGCCGCATCGTCGGCGTCGAGGTGCTGTCACGATGGAACCATCCCGAGCAGGGCCTGCTGCTGCCGGGGACCTTCGTGCCGCTCGCCGAGGAACTGGGGCTGATCGGCCAGATGGACGCCACGGTGTTCGCCGCCGCCTGCCAGCGCGCCGCGCCGTGGGTCGCCGAGGGCCTGATCGACACCATCTCCTGCAACGTCTCGCCGCGTGAGCTGCTGGATCCATCCTTCTCCCGCAATCTGATCCGCCGCCTGCGGGCGACCGATCTTCCGGCCACGGCGCTCACCGTCGAGATCACCGAGACCTTCCTGGTGGATGACCTGGACCTCGCGCGCCGCCACATCGAGCGGCTGGCCGCCTGCGGCATCCGCGTGGCGTTGGACGACTTCGGCACCGGCTATTCGAATCTTCGCGCCCTGATGCAGCTGCCGATCCATACCGTGAAGCTGGACCAGTCGCTGATCGGCGACGTGGGCCGCGAGCCGCGGGTCTCCAAGCTGGTGCGGGCCATGCTGAACGCCGCCAGATCACTCGACATCCGCATCGTCGCGGAGGGCGTGGAGGACGAGGCCCAGGCCCTGTTCCTGCGCGCCGCCGGTTGCGACCGCCTGCAGGGCTTCCTGTTCGCCCGCCCCATGCCCGCCGAGGCGGTGGAGGTGCGTCTTCGCGAAAGCGCGGCGGCGACCGGTCCCCTGCCGGCGGTCGCGCCAGCCCGGTTGCGCCGAGCAGGCTAGCCTCCCGGCCCCCGCCACCCCATATCCCCCGGGACCACACTGCCCCCCAGGGACCCATGCACAACCATCTTCGAACCTTCATGCTGCTGGCGGCGATGACCGCCCTCTTCGTCGGCGCCGGCTATCTGATCGGGGGGGCCGGCGGCATGGCCATCGCCCTTGTCCTGGCGGTGGCCATGAACGCCGTCAGCTACTGGAACTCCGACAAGATCGTGCTGCGGATGTACGGCGCCCAGGAGGTGGACGAGACCCATCCCGACCGCCTGATCGCCAATTTCGCCGCCGACGTCCATGAGATGTCCGATCGGGCGGGCATGCCCCGCCCGAAGGTCTATCTGATCGATTCCGACCAGCCGAACGCCTTCGCCACCGGCCGCGACCCGGAGCACGCGGCGGTGGCGGCCAACCTCGGCCTGCTGCGGATGCTGGACCGCCGGGAGATCCGCGGCGTGATGGCTCACGAGCTGGCCCATGTGCGCAACCGCGACACCCTGACCATGACCGTCACGGCGACCATCGCCGGCGCCATCTCGGCCCTGGCCAACTTCGCCTTCTTCTTCCAGGGCAATGACCGCGACCGGCCGGGGGGGATCCTCGGGGTGATCGCCATCGCCATCCTGGCGCCCATCGCCGCCGCCCTCGTGCAGATGGCCATCAGCCGTCATCGGGAATACGGCGCGGATGCCGGTGGGGCGGAGATCAGCGGCGATCCCCACGCCCTGGCCTCGGCCCTGCAGAAGATCGAGGCCTATGCGCGAGGCGGCCTGGTCAACCATCAGGCCGAGCGCAATCCAGCCACCAGCCACATGTTCATCATCAACCCGCTTTCGGGCGAGGGGGCGGACAAACTATTCTCCACCCACCCGGCGACCCAGAACCGGGTGGCCGAGCTGATGAAGCTGGCCGGCCGTGCGCCCACGGTCAACGGTGGACCCCGTCGGTCGGGAACCGCCGTGCCGGTGAGCCCGGCCAAACGCGGCCCCTGGAGCAGCTAGCCCTTCACCTCGGTGGTGGGGCGGTCGTGGCCGTCCACCAGCTCCTCGTGCCACTTGCCGTCCGGGGTCTCGAAGGAGATGGCGGCGTCTGTCCCGGGGACCCTCTGCTCGCGGGCCACGCGAATGGCCGCGGCGCGGGCGGCGTCGTGACCCGCGAAGGTCTCGGAATAGACGCCATCGGACCGGTAGGCCCAGCCGCCATCGTGCTCCACGATCTCGTAGACAACCTTGCTCATGACGCGCTCCGCTTGCATTGATCCCCCGGCCTGAACGGCCAAGATGGCAAGGTCGATCCATAGGGGGAGAAGCACAAGCGATGGCCGACGAAGCCCATGACCTCCAGACCCTGGCTTTCTATGACCGCGAGGCTGAGGCCTATGCCGGTCGGCGGTTGCCCAAGGCCTCGCCGCGTCTCATCGACTTCCTGGCGGCCCTGCCCGCCGGCGCCCGCGTGCTCGACCTCGGCTGCGGGGGCGGCCAGGACAGCGAGGTTATGCTGGCCGAGGGGTTCGAGGTGACGCCCCTCGACGGATCGGCGGGATTGGCGCGGATCGCCCAGGCAAGGCTGGGGCGCCCGGTCCGGGTGCAGCTGTTTGAGGACCTCGAGGACGAAGCGTCCTTCGACGGGGTCTGGGCCAACGCCTCGCTGCTGCATGTGCCGACGGCGGGCCTGGCCCGGGTGCTGGCCCGCGTGCGCCGCGCCCTGAAGCCGGGCGGGGTCTTCCATGCGAGCTACAAGGCCGGAGACGGCGGGGGCCGCGACACCCTGGGGCGCTATTTCAACTTCCCGTCGGAGGCAGAGCTGCGGGCCGCCTACGGCGACGCTGGGCCTTGGGCGGCGTTAGCGATCCGCCAGGGCGTGGGCCACAGCTATGAGCAGGAAGAGCGGACCTGGCTGCACGTCGCCGTGGTCAGGCCCGCCTGAGCCCTACTCCGCCGGGACGTTCTCGCTGCGACGCGACAGGCTACGGTCGAACTCGGCCCAGACGCCGGCGTCTCCGTGCCATTGGCCCTTGGTGGCGGCCTTGGAATATTCCGTCGAGCGGGCCTCGAAGAAGTTGGCGTGCTCGACCCCCGAGAGCATGGACTGCAGCCAGGGCAGCGGGTTTTCCTTCACCCCCCCAAACACCTCGGGCAGGTGCAGCTGGCGCAGGCGCCAGTCGGCGATGAAGCGGATATAGGCCTTGATGTCTTCCGGGGTCATGCCCTGGACCTCGCCGGCGCTGAAGGCCAGGTCGATGAACTTGTCCTCCAGGCCCACCACCGTCTTGCAGCAGTCGATGATGTCGTCGGCCACGGACTTGGTGACCACGCCGGTCTCGGCGTTGAAGGCGTGGTAGAGCTTGATGATCCCCTCGCAGTGCAGGCTCTCGTCGCGCACCGACCAGGAGACGATCTGGCCCATGCCCTTCATCTTGTTGTGGCGCGGGAAATTCATCAGCATGGCGAAGCTGGCGAACAGCTGCAGGCCCTCGGTGAAGCCGCCGAACATGGCGAGCGTCCGGGCGATGTCGGCGTTCGTCTCGACCCCGAACTGCTGCATGTAGTCATGCTTGTCGCGCATCTCCTGGTAATCCAGGAAGGCGGTGAACTCGCTGTCGGGCATGCCGATGGTTTCGAGCAGCAGGGCGTAGGCCGCGATGTGGATCGTCTCCATGTTGGAGAAAGCCGACATCATCATCTTCACTTCGGTCGGTTTGAAGACGCGGGAATAGCGCTCCATGTAGTTGTCGTTCACTTCGACGTCCGACTGGGTGAAGAAGCGGAAGATCTGGGTGAGCAGGTTGCGCTCGCGGTCATTGAGCTTGGTCGCCCAGTCCTTGCAGTCCTCGCCGAGCGGAACTTCCTCGGGCATCCAGTGGACCTGCTGCTGCTTCTTCCAGAACTCGTAGGCCCACGGATAGCGGAACGGCTTGTAGGCGTAGGACGGGGTGAGCAGGCCGGGCAGAGCGATTTTCGAGGCGGTCACGGGCGGACTTTCCAGCAAGGCGGAATCGACGGACGGGCGGTTATCGGGTTAACTTTAGCCATCGATCCACGACAACATCTAGCGGCGAGTTAACGCAGGCACCCAAGATGTTGTGAATTGCATGGGGATGAACCTATGACGATGGGCCTCACACTCTATGGCGCGCGGGGCTCCGGCGCGGTTCCCGTTGAGGCCGCGCTGAAGCTGCTGGAAATCCCCTACACCCTGATCGACGCCTACACCTTCGACCCAGACGACAAGGCGAGCGGCGACCAGGTGCTGGCGGCCAATCCCATGCGTCAGGTGCCGACCCTGGTGTCGCCGACCGGCGAGGTGATCACCGAGAGCGCGGCGATTCTCATCTACCTGGCCGACCGGCATCCCGCCTCACGCCTGGCGCCGGCGCCGGAGGACCCGAAGCGGGCCCAGTTCCTGCGCTGGATGATCTTCGTCTCCTCGGCGATCTACTCGCTCTACTGGGTGAAGGACGATCCCTCGCGCCTTGTCCCCGACCCGGCCGGCCACGCGGCCCTGGAAGCGCGCGTGCTGAACCGCATCGCCGACTGCTGGGGGATCATGGACAGTCAGGTGGAGCCGGGCCGCTACATCCTGGGCGATGAGCTGAGCGTGCTCGATCTCTATGTCACCGTCGTCACACGCTTCCGGCCGCGCCGGAAGCGGTTCTACGAGGTGGCGCCGAAGATGGGGGATGTGGTGCGCCGCGTGGACATCGACCCGCGGCTGCACGCCCTGTGGAAGGACCGGATGGGCTTCCATGAAGGCTGGGAGGGCTAGCCTTGCGGCTCAGTGCCGGGGCTTGATGGAGAGCGAGAAGGCGACCATCGAATCGTCCTTGGTTTCCTGGCCCCAGACCATGTGCTGGCCCTTCACCTCGCGGTGGATGTAGCCGAAGGAGGTCTGCATTGAGCCCTTGCGCCAGCCGACCCCGAGCTGGGCGTCGCCGATCAGGGCGCTGGAGGGGTCAGTGGACCAGCCGGCGCCGTTCCAGTCGCCGTTGTTGCGCTGCATGTTCAGGCCCACGGCCCGGCCGCTGGCGGCGGCGAACAGATACCAGCGTCCCTCATTGCCGAAGGCCGCGCCATCGCGGACTCCCATGGCGCCCAGGCTGGACTTCAGGCTGTCGGAGGCCTTCTGTCCCAGGGTGAGCATGGCCCCGGCCTCCGCCGAGCCGCCGGCGCTGGACATGCCAAGGCCGGCGTGAGGCGACAGCGACACGTCATAGCGTTCGGTGGCGAAGCTGACTGCGTCGGGCCAGTCGCGGGTGACGGCGATTTCATAGGCCTGGGCCTGGAACTCGGCGCGATCGACATTGATCGGCAGGCCGGCCGGCGCGCGCAGGGTTCCGCCCACCGAGAGCCTGAGCGAATCAACCGCCGCTCCGTTATCCCCTAGGGTGACCTTGCTATTGTCCCAGCGCACGGGACCCGCCGGCCCATAGGTTTCGCGCTCCAACAGATTGGCGATGGGGTCGTCAGAGTCGGCCCGGGGCGAAAAGACCTTGCCGTCGAAGGCCGCGCTCATCAGTTGCGCCGCGCCGGAATCCAGGGTGAGAGGGATCGACTGCGCAAAGGCGCTTGATGCGCCCATCCCGCCGCAAATCCCGAAGACGGTGGCCAGCCCAGCCATCCACCTCATGAGGCCTACTCCCCTTGTCGCGTCGCCAAGCGTACGGCCTGGCGACATCCTTCCACGCCTTGAGAAGGGCGCAACGGGAAATTCGGTTCCCGTGCTTAACCGCCGCACCCTTGGGGGTTGAGGTTTTCCCTGCAAGATCAGCGTCTCGGCTTGACGGATACGGTGACCGCCACCATCGAGTCGTCGCGGTGATCCCACCCCATGAGGGTGTGCGCCGCCTTCACCTTGCGCCGCATCCAGGCCAGGGACGCCTGCACGGAGCCCTTGCGCCAGCCAACGCCCGCCTGGATATCGTTGATCAAGGCGCTGGACGTGTCGGTGGATAGCCCGCGATTGCCCCAGTCGCCGTTGGTGCGCTGGAGATTGAGGCCCACCGCCCGGCCGCTGGCGGCGGCGAACAGATACCACCGTCCCTGGTCGCCGAACCGGGCGCCGTCGCGGACGCCCAGACTGTTGGCCCACCCCTCGGCCTTCTTGCGCAGGCGGACCACGGCGCCGGCCTCGGCCTCGCCGCCGGCGTTGGAGATGCCCACCCCGGCGTGGGGGGTGAAGTCCACATCGAACTCTCCGGCCTCCACCGCCCACAGGTTCGGCCAGCCACGGGTATAGCTGACCGCATAGGCGCCGGTGTCAGCGGCCACAGCCTGTCCCGGCCGGGGCGGCAAGGCGCCGGGGGTGCGGGCGATCTGGCCGACGGAGATCCGCAAGGCGTCGACGGCGCCCAGGGCCGGACGAACGAAGGCCACCTCGGTCACCTTCCAACGGGCGACCCCCTCGCCCGGCACATAGGTCTCCGAGGCCAGCGCATTGGTGCGATCGAGCGTCGTGCCGGTATAGGCCGGCTGGCTGAAGGCCGGTTCAAGCCCGGCCTCCACCGAGGGCCGGTCGACCGTGGCCGCCGGCGGGGCGGCCGCGCTGAAATCGGCGACGACGGCGTCGGTCCTGGCGAAGACAGCCGCCCTCAGGTCCTGCCAGTTCTGCTGGAAGACCTGGTCACCGGGGGAGGTTTCGACGTGCGGCGCGGGGAAGACAGCGGCGCCGAGCGCGGCGGTGGTCGCCGCACACCCGATCGTCACAGCCGTCACGCTCAGAAACCGCATACCCACCCCAGAGGCGCTGCGCCGCTATTGCCTTAGGGATAACGCAGCTACCCGAGTTTGGCGCCAGGGTTCTACTGGCAGGCGAGGCACTCGTCGTAGTCTGTCTTTTCCGAAGGCCCCGCCTCGACCATGAACTGCCCTTCGCCACCGGCGTGGGCCGCGCGCTGAACCGACTTGGAGCGCATGTAGTAGAGCGACTTGCAGCCGCGCTCCCAGGCCTGCCAGTGCAGCATGTGCAGGTCCCACTTGTCGACGTCGCCGGCCAGGAAGATGTTCACCGACTGCGACTGGCAGATATCGGGCGTGCGGTCGGCGGCCAGTTCGATCACCCAGCGCTGATCCAGCTCGAAGGCGGTCTTGTAGACGTCCTTGTCGTCCTGGCTGAGGAACTCCAGATGCTGGACCGAGCCCTCGTTCTCCAGGATCGAGTCCCAGACGGCGGCGGTGTTCTGGCCCTTTTCCTCAAGCAGACGCTCCAGGTAGGGGTTCTTCACCGCGAAGGTCCCGGACAGGGTCTTGTGGCTGTAGATGTTGGCCGGGATCGGCTCGATGCCGGCGCTGGTGCCGCCGCAGATGATCGAGATCGAGGCGGTCGGCGCGATGGCCAGCTTATGGCTGAAGCGCTCCATGACCCCCATGTCGGCGGCGTCCGGGCAGGGCCCGCGCTCGGCGGCCAGCGTGCGCGAGGCCGCGTCGCACTGACGGCGCAGGTGCTTGAAGAGGCGCATGTTCCAGGACTTGGCCAGCGCGCTCTCGAAGGGCACGTTCTGGGCCTGAAGCAGGGTGTGGAAGCCCATCAGACCGAGGCCGACCGACCGTTCGCGGATGGCGGCGTAGACGGCGTTCTTCATTTCCGGCGGGGCGCGGTTGATGAAGTCCTGCAGGACGTTGTCGAGGAAACGCATGACGTCCTCGATGAAGGTCGGGTGGTCGCGCCATTCCAGGAACTTCTCGGCGTTGACCGAGGAGAGGCAGCAGACCGCGGTGCGTTCGGCGCCCAGGTGGTCGGGACCGGTATGCAGCATGATCTCCGAGCACAGGTTCGACTGCCGGACCTTCAGACCCAGGTCACGCTGATGCTGCGGCATGGAGCGGTTCACGGTGTCGGCGAAGATCAGGTAGGGCTCGCCAGTCTGCAGGCGGATCTCGAGGATCTTCTGCCAGAGGCTACGGGCGTCGACTTCCTTGACCACCTCGCCGGTCTTGGGCGAGCGCAGGCCGAACAGTTGACCGTCGCGGACGGCCTCCATGAAGGCGTCGCTGATGGAGATGCCGTGGTGCAGGTTGAGCGACTTGCGGTTGAAGTCGCCCGAGGGCTTCCGGATTTCCAGGAACTCCTCGATCTCCGGGTGGTGAATGTCCAGATAGACCGCCGCCGAGCCGCGTCGCAGGGACCCCTGGCTGATGGCGAGGGTGAGGCTATCCATCACGCGGATGAAGGGGATGATGCCGCTGGTCTGGCCCGCGCCCTTCACCTTCTCGCCGATGGAGCGGACACCGCCCCAGTAGGTGCCGATGCCGCCGCCGTTGGAGGCCAGCGCGACGTTCTCGTTCCAGACACTCTGGATGCCGTCCAGCGAATCGCTGACCGCGTTGAGGAAGCAGGAGATCGGCAGACCGCGGTCGGCGCCGCCGTTCGAGAGCACTGGGGTCGAAGGCATGAACCAGAGGTTCGAAATGTAGTCATAGACCCGCTGGGCGTGGTCGGCGTCGTCGGCATAGGCCGTGGCGACGCGGGCGAACATGTCCTGATAGGACTCGCCCGGCAGCAGGTAGCGGTCTTCCAGGGTAGTCTTGCCGAAGTCGGTCAGCAGCGCGTCGCGCGAGCGGTCCACCTCGACCTTGCGGACCAGCTGCAACTGCGGTCGATCGGACCGTTCCGGGGCCGCCGCGCTGGCTTCCGACACCGCCCGCAAAACCGCTTCACTGCTGCTCATGTTCCAAAATCCATAACTATCAGGCGGTTCGGTCTTAGAACCGCCCCAACACGGCAAGCCCTACATCTAGTGGTCGCCTGCCCCAGACACGCAGCATATGGGGGCTGATGCTAATGACTCGTCAACGGGGGGAATGGACGCGTCCCCAGGCTTTTTCGTTAACGAGGTCTTAACGTCGCCTCTCGGCGATTGATCGGCAAGGCTTTCCGAGGCGCCTGGGGACGATTGCTCACGACAGTGTGACAAATGACCTCGCCCGCCGCGCGCGCAGTTTCAACTTGCACCCAAACCACCCCCGAACTATCCCCAAGATGTCACTGGGGAGTAGCCGCCTGCGGTTCCAGCAGGGGACGCGTCAACAGACTTGCAGAGGGTTTTCCCGCCCCGAGCATGGCGCGTCCGGCGATTGAGCTTGGCGAGACCTTTGGCTTTCGTGTGCTGTCCTTTTGCGGGGTCGGCGGCGCGGAAAGCCATTGGTTGTGCCCGACCCCGCCCAGGACGTCTGTCTCAATGGAAGCCTTCCTCGTCTCCACCGGCCTCGTGGCCATCGCCGAAATTGGCGACAAGACCCAGCTGCTGGCCATCCTGCTGGCCGCGCGGTTCCGCAAGCCCGTTCCCATCCTGCTGGGAATCTTCGTGGCCACCATCGCCAACCATGCGCTCGCCGCCGCCATCGGTTCTGTGGCGGGGACCTTCTTCGACGGCCCTTGGATGAAGTGGGTGCTGGGCCTGGCCTTTCTCGCCTTCGCCGGCTGGGCGCTGATTCCCGACCAGTTCGAGGACAAGGACGCGCCGCGCGAGAAGGCCGGCGCCTCGATCTTCTGGACCACCCTGGTGGCCTTCTTCTTCGTGGAGATGGGGGACAAGACCCAGGTGGCCACAGTGGCGCTCGGCGCGCGGTTCCATGAGGTTGCCGTGGTGGCGGCCGGCACCACGGTCGGCATGATGCTGGCCAATACGCCGGCGGTGTTCCTGGGCGAGGTTGCGGCCACGCGGCTGCCGCTGAAGGCGATCCGAATCGCCGCGGCCGTCTCCTTCGCCGCCATCGGCCTGTGGATCCTGATCTGGGGCTAACCCCCGACCAGGGGCCAGAATAGCGTGATCAGCGGCGTCCCGACCACCAGGACCAACAGGGTCAGCGGCGTCCCCAGTCGGGGATAGTCGCTGAACCTGTAGCCGCCCGGCCCCATCACCAGGGTGTTGCACTGGTGGCCGATGGGGGTGAGGAAGTCGCAGGCCGCGCCCACCGCCACCGCCATCAGGAACGGGTCGGGATTCAGCCCCAGCTTGAGCGCGAGCGCGGCGCCCACCGGCGCGACGATCAGCACCGTGGCGGCATTGTTCAGGAAGGGGGTGGCGGCCATAGCCACGGCCATGATGGCGGCCAGCGCCAGCATCGGCGCCTGGCCCTGGAACATCGCCGACAGCCAGCCGCCGATCAGGTCCGCCCCGCCGGTGGTCTGGATCGCCTCCGACACCGGTATCAGGGCGGCGATCAGCACCAGGACCGGACCATCAAGGGCGGAATAGGCCTCCCGCATGCGGATCGACCCGAGAGCGATCATCACCACCGCGGCGCCGAAGAAGGCGATGGCCACAGGGACCACCTGGAAGGCCACCAGCACCATGGCGGCGGCCAGGATGATCGCCGGCGCCAGGGCGTGCCGGATGCCACCCAGGCGCACCTCCCGCTCGGCCAAGGGCAGCAGGCCCAGCGACCTTAGCGCGACGGGAAGGCTGCGCTCGCCGCCCTGCAGGACGATGACGTCCCCGGCCCTCAGGCGGACGCGGTTGAGGTGCTGACTGAGGCGGAAGCCCGAGCGGCTGACCGCCAGCAGGTTTACCCCGTGCTGGCCGTGCAGGTCGGAGCGAAGCGCCGTCTCACCGATCAGACCCGATTCCGCGCCGATGACCGCCTCCACGACTCGGACCTCCTCGGTAGGCTCCTCCATGGAGAGCGGCTTGTCTGCTCGGGTGAGCCGCAGCTTGGCCCGGGTGATCAAGTCGTCCAGGCCGTGGGGCTCACCCTCCAGCAGCAGGGTGTCGCCGGGCAGGATCTTGGTGTTGGGGTGCGGCTGGGACTTGCGCTTTCCGGCCCGCAGCAGCGCCATGACCCGCACCTCGTCGTGGGCCATCTGGTGGAAGTCGGCGATCCGGTTCTTCTCGAAGGTCCAGTCCTCAGGGACCTTCACCTCGGTGAAATAGGCGTTGGCCGCCAGGGCCGCGTCAATATTGGTGGCCGGGGTGCGGCCCTTGGGCAGCATGCGGTAGGCGAAGGAGAGGAACAGCACCCCCAACGCCGCAAGACCGAGTCCCACGGGGGCGTAGTCATACATGCCGAAGGGTTTGCCCAGGATGTCCTCGCGCACCTGGGAGACGATGATGTTGGGCGCGGTGCCCACCAGGGTGACCAGGCCCCCCAGCAGGGCGCCGAACGACATGGGCATCAGCAGGCGTCCGGGAGAGGTGCCGGTTCGGCGGGCCACCTGCAGGGCCACGGGCATCATGATGGCCAGGGCGCCGACGTTCTTGGTGGCGGTCGACAGCAGGGTGACGGCGGCGGTCAGGACCGGGACCTGGCTGCGCTCGGTCTTCAGGTGCGGCAGCAGCGGCCGCAACATGGCCTCGATGATCCCCGACCGCGCGAAGGCGGCGCTCACCACCAGGGCGCTGGCGATGATCACCGTGATGTCGTTCGAGAAGCCATCAAAGGCGTTCTTGGCCGGCACCACCCCCAGCAGCACGCCGGCCAGCAGCGAGACCAGTGCGATCAGGTCATAGCGGAAGCGTCCCCAGACAAAGGCGCCGATGGTCACGCCAATCAGCCCGAAGGCCAGCGCCTGTTGATGTGTCATTCCGTACCCCCAGCCCACGGGCTCGGGCGGGAAACGCGCGTCAGGGGCTCAGGTTCAGGAGCGCCGGATCGCCCCCCTGGGCCGCGATATTGACGCTCACAGCCCGCTCCACCGCGTAGCGCAGCAGGGCGTGGGGTCCACCGGCCTTGGGACCGGTTCCCGACAGGCCCTCTCCGCCGAACGGCTGGACCCCCACCACGGCGCCGATCATCGAGCGGTTCACATAGGCGTTGCCGGCGGGGACGGCGGCTCGCACCTGGTCGGCGAAGCCCTCAATGCGACTGTGAATCCCCAGCGTCAGGCCATAGCCGGCGGCGGCCAGGGGGCCGGCCGCCGCCTCCAGCTCGGCGGCGTCGTAGCGGACGACGTGAAGGACCGGGCCGAACACCTCCTTCTGCAGGAAGGCCGAGGACGGAATTTCCGCCAGGGTCGGAGCGAAGAAGACCCCGGCGCCGGGCGCGGTCATCCGGCGCAGGACCTTGGCCTCCGCGGTCAGGCGCGCCAGGTGAGCCTCGAGGACGGCGCGCGCGTCCTCATCGATCACCGGGCCGATGTCCGTGCACGGATCGGCGGGATCGCCCAGCACCAGGGCGTCCATGGCCCCGGCGAGGCCCTCGATCAGTTGGTCGGCCGTTTCGCGCGGGGCGAACAGGATGCGGAGGGCCGAACAGCGCTGGCCGGCCGATCCGAAGGCGGAGTTGATGACGTCGTCGATCACCTGTTCACGCAGGGCGGTGGTGTCGACGAACATGGCGTTGAGCCCGCCGGTCTCGGCGATGAAGGGCACGATGGCGCCGGGTCGGGCGGCCAGCGTCCGGTTGATGGCCCAGGCGGTGTCCGTGCCTCCAGTGAAGGCCACGCCCGCGCAGGTCGGGTGGGCGACAATGGCCGCCCCCACAACGCCGCCGTCGCCGGGCAGCAGATGGAGCACATCAAACGGCAAGCCGGCCTTGTGGAAAAGCCGCACGGCCTCGGCGGCGATCAGCGGGGTCTGCTCGGCGGGCTTGGCCACCACGGCGTTGCCGGCGGCCAGGGCCGCGGCGATCTGGCCGGTGAAGATGGCCAGCGGGAAGTTCCAAGGGCTGATGCAAGCGAAGACCCCCCTTCCGTGCAGGGAAAGCTGATTCACCTCCCCCACGGGGCCCTTGAGGGTCTCGGGCCCTGAGAACTGGCGTTCAGCCAGGTGGGCGTAGTAGCGGCAGAAGTCGGCGGCCTCGCGAACCTCGGCGGCGCCGTCGCCATAGGTCTTGCCGGCCTCCAGCGTGCAGATGGCGATCAGCCGGTCGCGATCGTCCTCCAGCGCGTCGGCCATCCCGCGCAGGATCTGGGCCCGACCGTGACCGCCTCGGGCGTCCCAGCCAGGCTGGGCCGCCTTGGCCGTGGAGAAGGCCTGGCCGATATCCTCCTCCCCGGCGTCCCAGGCCTGGCCAATCGTCCGCCCACGGTCGCCAGGCGAGGTGCGCGGCGCGCTGGCCCCGGTCCCGGTCTCCTTGCCGGCCACGATCGGACGGGCGGTGAGGAAGGCGAGGTTGGCGACGGCGGCGGTGAGCCGATCGCGGTCGGCGGCGATGGAGAGGTCCACCCCGGTCGAGTTCTTGCGCGCCGAGCCATAGAGGTCGACCGGCAGAGGAATGCGCGGGTGCGGCGCGCCGCCGGCGGCCTCCACCGCGCCAATCGGATCGCCCACCACCAGCGCCACCGGGGTCTTCTCATCCAGCAGGGCGTGGACGAAGGAGGTGTTCGCCCCGTTCTCCAGCAGACGGCGCACCAGATAGGGCAACAGCTCCTCGTGCCCGCCAACCGGCGCATAGACCCGCAGTTTCATCGGGCCATAGCGGGCCACGGCCCCGGCATAGAGCGCCTCGCCCATGCCATGCAGGCGCTGGAACTCCGGCTCCACATTGGCCTGCCGCGCCATCTGGCGCACGGCGGCCAAGGTGTGGGCGTTGTGGGTGGCGAACTGCGGATAGAGCGCCGGAGCCGCGGCCAGCAGCACCCGGGCGCAGGCCAGGTACGAGAGGTCTGTGGCCGCCTTGGTGGTGTAGACGGGATAGCCGGGCAGGCCACCGACCTGGGCGCGCTTGATCTCCGAATCCCAGTAGGCGCCCTTTACTAGGCGAACCATCAGCCGCCGGCCGGTGGACCGTGCGATGTCGGCCACGGCGGCGACGGTCTTGGGGGCTCGCTTCTGATAGGCCTGGACCGCCAGGCCAAGGCCCTTCCAGGTTCCCAGCTCCGGTTCGGCCGCGAGGCGCTCCAGCAGCTTCAGGGACAGGACCAGACGGTCGGCCTCCTCGGCGTCCAGGGTCAGGTTGATGTTGGCGGCGGCGGCGATCTTTGCCAGCCGCAGGATGCGGGGATAGAGATCGGCCCAGACCCGGTCTTCCTGCCGCGCCTCATAGCGCGGCGACAGGGCCGAGAGCTTCACCGAGACCCCGTGGCCGGCCTCCGGACCCTCGCCCTTGGCGCGGCGGCCCACGACGGTCAGAGCGTCGGCATAGGCTTTCTCGTACTTGTCGGCGTCGGCGGCGGTGCGGGCCCCCTCCCCCAGCATGTCGAAGGAGCAGACGAAGCCGTCGGCCGCCGCCCGCTTGATGGCCTGGTCTATGGTCCGCCCCAGGACGAACTGCTCACCCATGATGCGGACCGCGGCGCCCACGGCCTGACGGATGACCGGCTCGCCCAGGCGGCCGGCCAGCCGGCGAATGAAGCCCGGAAGGTCGGCGCGGGCTTCCTCGTCGGGATCGATCAGCTTGCCCGTAAGCATCAGACTCCAGGTCGATGCGTTGACCAGCAGGCTGTCGGACCGCCCCAGGTGGCTGGCCCAGTCCGCCGAGGCGATCTTCTCGGCGATCAGCCGGTCGCGGGTCTCCTCGTCAGGGGTGCGCAGCAGGGCTTCGGCAAGGCACATCAGCGCCAGGCCCTCGCGGGTGGACAGCGAGAACTCCTGCAGGAAGCTCTCCACCACCCCCTGCTTGGCTGCCCCCTTGCGGGCGAAGCGGACCAGGGCCTCGGCCTCCTGGCGAACCTCTTCCCGGTCTTCAGTGCTCAGAGGCCGGCTGGCGAGCAGGGCGGCGACCGCCGCGCGCTCATCAACAAATTTATCCTGATCGAGATCGCCCCAAGACATGTCCGGCCCTCAACTTCGGGCAGAAAATGCGAAATTGTTGCGGAAAACACAAGGCGGGCGCGGAAAATTGACCGCGACGGCGCGGGCGGCGCAAGCCCCATAGCAAAGGGGCCCGGTCTTGCGACCGGGCCCCTCGCTTAGTTCGGCGAACTGCCGAGATCGATATCTTAGAAGTTGATGTCGATCGTCGAACGGCGGTTCAGAGGTTCTTTCACGCCGTCGCCGGTGGGAACGGCGAGCATGGTTTCGCCCTTCCAATCGACTTGCAGCGAGCCGGCGCCGACGCCTTGACCGACGAGCGCGTCAGCCACGGCCTTGGCCCGACGTTCCGACAGGCGGACGTTGTAGGCCGGCGAACCGGAAGAGTCGGTGTGACCGACGACAACCACTTGGGTCGCCCGGCCGCCGTTGGCGTAATTCGCAGCTTCCGAAACCACCGTCTGGGCTTCCGGCGTCAGGACGTACTGATCGAACGGGAAGTAGACGATGAACTGCCGGGCTTCATACGCCGGCGGGGGCGGAGGAGGCGGGGGCGGGGGC
>NZ_JAUSCJ010000013.1 GCF_030651185.1 Phenylobacterium sp. | reverse complement strand
GCCCAGATAGTCGTTGGAGCACCAGACGATCACCTCCGACGAGGCGCCGTCATCCCGCGTCCAGGTCGCACGCGGAAACGCTCCACGGTGACGCTTCAGGTCGGCGAAGACCCGGTAACGTCCCTCGGCATGGATCTGCTCCATGGCGCGGCGGAAGGGGGCCCTGAGATCCATTTCGCAAGCTCGCATTGGTCGGGCCAACTTGGCCTCGTTCTCCCTTAGGGTCTGCGGCGGAGATCGCCCTTGATCTGGGTCAAGCTTGCGGTGGATCAAGGCGGATCAGGGCGATCCCTGTGAGCCTTGGGGCATGAACTGGCTCCTGCTCCTTTCGCTTGCGACGGCGATCCCGTCGCCGCCCCCCGGTGTTCAGGGCTTCGTGAGCGCCGAGGATCTGATGGTCCTGTGTGAGCCGCAGGACGACTCCTCGGCCCTGTGTCTCGGTTACCTGGTGGGCGCCCTGGATCAACTGCTGGCGCGCCAGGCGCGCCGGCCGGCCGCGCGGCACACCCTCTGTCTTCCCAAGGGCCTGACCGCCGAGATGATGCGCGACAGTGTCATGGACCGCGTTGCGCGCGACCCTCGGCGCCGTCCCCAGGCCGCCGCCGAGGCGATACGCCAAGCCGTGGAAGCGGAATATCCCTGCCGCGCCTCCGGCGCGCCGGTCGGCCGCTAGACCGATTGACCTCGATCAAGGATGGCGGCGACCGCCCAGGTCAGGCTGTGCGGATCAGTTAGGAGCCCTCAAATGTCGTCCCTTCACATCACCCCCTACCTCGCCATGGTCATCGCCGGATTCACCGCCTTCATCGTCGCGCTGGCCTATGGCCGGATGCGCAGCATGGGCGACGACGATCAGACGAAGTCCTGACATGGTCCCGGCCGTGTTCCTTCCGCTCGCCCCGGCCCCGGCCCCGGCCCCGGCCCCGGCTCCGACCCCAGCGCCCTGGATGCTGGGTATCGCCTACGGCATGGCCCTGCTGGCCAGCGGATGGATTCTCGGTCCCCTGCGCGCGCTGCTTGTGACGCCTCTGATCGGGCCGTTCGCGGCGGTGTTTCTGGAGGCCCCGCTGCTGATCGCGGTGATGATCCTCACCGTTCGCTGGATGGACCGGCGCAACTGGATTGGAGGCCGTCGGCGCGACCGCGCGGCCATGGGCCTGATCGGCGCCTGCCTGGTCCTGGTGGGCGAGGGCGCGGCGTCTCTCCTGATGGCCGACGGCCGCGAGGGCCTGAACACCTTCGTCACGCCGGCCGGGCTGGCCGGGCTGGCGCTGCTGGCCGTCGCCGCCTTGACGCCGCTGTTGCTGCTGGTCTGGCCGACACCGCGCTTGCGATAGGTCAAGGCGGCCGAGGCCCGGGATGCGATGCTCACCCAAGCATTGGAGCGCACCATGAGCCTGCAAGACATCCTGCTTCACATCGACACCTATCCCGAGCCGACCTCGGACGCCGCCATCGACGCCGCCGTCGACGTGGCCGCCCTCCTGGGCGGCCAGATCACGGCCCTGGCCCTGCGCCTCTCGATCCCCGTGCGGAGCAACATCATCGCCGAGCACCTGATCGGCCTGACCGACATGGCGCGGGAGGAGGAGGCCCGGAGCCTGGCGGCCTGCACCCATGGCCTGGACCGCTTCAAGGCGCGCGCGGAGAGCCGCGGCGTGTTCCGCGGGGTGCTGCTGGAGACCACCCAGCTGCCGAGCTTCGCGCAGCATGTCGCTCAGCGGGCGCGGGCCCGCGATCTCTGCATCGTGCCGGTGGGCGGCGCCCTGGATGGGCAGGACGGCGTCGCCGAGACCCTGATCTTCCACTCTGGCCGCCCCGTCCTGTTGATGCGGAGCGACGCAAAGGTCAGCGCCAATCTGGCCGGCGGCGTGGCGGTGCTCGCCTGGGACGGCAGCGTCCCCGCGGCGCGGGCCATGGCCGACGCCCTGCCGATCCTGCGCGGCATGCGGCAGGTCCGGGTCCTGACCATCCTCAACGAAAAGGCCTCGGCGACCGCGGGTCTGGCGCAGGACGCCGCGCGTCACCTGCAGGCCCACGGCATCGAGGCGGTGATCGACGAGGTGGACGCGCAGGGCGAGTTCATCAGCCGGGTGCTGGACAGCTACCTGGCGCGGACCGCCCCGGACCTGATGGTCATGGGCGCCTATGGGCGCTCGCGGCTGCGCGAGGTGATCCTCGGCGGGGCGACCGAACACATGCTTCGCCGCGCCCAGCTTCCGGTCCTGATGTCGCATTGATCGGCCGTTGACGGGGATCAAGGCGAGCCCTTCGCCGGGCGGCCAGGATGAAAGAAACCGGAGGCGAGCCCATGACCTATCGCGACATCCTTGTTCATATCGACGACACGCTGGCGTCAGAGGCGCGGGCCGCGGCGGCCGCCGAGCTGGCGCTGCGGTCCAGGGCGCATCTGGGGGGCGTCTTCCTCAAGAGCGCGTTCCTGCGCAACTACATGGCCGGGGAAGCCCTGGCCTACATGTCGCCCAGCGACATCGACTCGATCCTCAAGGACCACGCCTCGGCGACCTTGAAAGCCTCGGAACGCGGTCGCGAGATCTTCGAGGCCGCCGCCGCCAAGGCCGGGGTGTCCTCCGAGTGGATGGTGATCGATGGCGACTTCACCGCCCCGATGTCGGCCTGCGCGCGACGGTTCGACCTGACCGTCTTCCCCACCATCGCCTGCGCGGCGCTGGGCCAGCACACCATCAGCGCCGCCGATCTGGGCCTGACGAGCGGCGGCCCGGTGCTGGTGGTCCCCGAGCACGGGGTCACGCGGAATGTGGGCAAGCGGGTGTTGATCGCCTGGAAGGGGACACGAGAGTCCGCGCGCGCCCTGCGCGACGCCTGGCCCCTGGTGATGGGCGCCGAGCAGGTCCACATCCTGGTGGTGTCGCCGCACGGTGAAGACGGTCCGGACGGCCTGCTGCAACGCCACCTGGAGCGCCACGGCCGTGAGGCCAAGCTCATCATCGATCGCAGTCACGACGCCTCGGCCGCCGCCATCCTGCGCGGCCATGTGAAGGCGCTGGACATCGATCTGGTGGTGATGGGGCTCTTTGGCCGCGGCCGCCTTCAGGAACTGGTCCTGGGCGGGGTGAGCCATGACATGGTCAGCGATCCGCCGACCGCCCTGCTGATTTCCCACTAGGCAAAGCTTGCGACATCCCGCCTCGGGCCGACGCCCGGGCGGGATGAATCCGATCTGATGGAGGTGGCGACTGGGCCTGAGCGGGCTAACCGGGCTCCACCTGGCCCTTGGTTCTAGTGGCTGAAGAGCACGAACCGCTCGGGCTGGTGCAGCAGGGTGTGGGTCACCCCGCCCAGTATCCATTCGCGCACGCGACTATGGCCGTAGGCTCCGGCGACGATGAGGTCGGCGCCCAGGGCCTGGGCCTCGATGTTGAGCTCGGCGCAGGCGCGGTCGGCGGGCGCGATCCGGGCGCAGGCCCGAGCTGTCACGCCGTGAGATTTCAGGTGCTGCGCCACAGCCGCGGTGGCGGCCTGCGCGTCTTCCATCTCGGGCGTGGCGCAGGTCGCCATGACGACAACCTCCTCGGCGCGCTTGAGCAAGGGCAGGGCGTCGGCGACGGCGCGGCGCGCTTCCCGGCCGTCCTTCCAGGCCACGACGACCCGCTCGGCGCGAAGCTCTCCGCCAGTGGGCGGCGCCACCAGGACCGGGCGGCCGCTGGTCATGATCAGGTCGGCGGTGTCGGCGGCCCGCAGGCTCGCCGCGCCGTCGAGCGGCGCACCGCCGGCGATGATCAGGTCAGCCGAGCGCGCCATTCGCGCGAGCGCCAGGGCCGGCGCCTCGTGGGAAATCCCCCAGTCATGCTGGACGGTGGCGGCGGCCTGGCGGAACTGACGCTCGGCGGCTACGAGATCGGCCTCCACCTGCTGGCGGACGATGTCGGTCCAGTCGGGCGCCGCGAACCCGTAGGGGTCGCTGACGGCCATCCAGTCGTACATCTCGGCGCCCAGTCCCAGCAGGGCGGCGTCGAGGCGCTGGGCAAGGGCCGCGGCGGTCGCCAGCCGTGGGGCGGCGGCCGGATCGGCTTCGGCATGAACCAGAAGGGTCTTGTAGCTCACGGCGAAACCTCGCGGTTGGCTTGGCTCTATTCGGCCATGCGGGCGAGGGCGCAGCGATTGCTGATCCTGAAGCTGCGGGCGCCGGCGAATTCGACCACCAGGGCGCTCTGGAGTTGGGTGAGCATCCGGGAGACGGTCTCGATGGTCAGGCCCAGATAGTCGGCCATGTCCTGGCGGCCCATCGGCAGGGTGATCGACTCGGTGGCGCGGCGGTTGGCCAGATCCATCAGGAAGCTCGCCACTCGCTCGGCCGCGGTCTTGCGGCCCAGCAGCAGCAGGTGGTCCTGGGTGCGGTCCAGTTCGCGGTTCGTGGCGGCCCAGGTCATTCGGCCAAAGGCCTCCTCGCCGGCCACGGCGCGCAGGGCCGAGGCCTTGACCACCAGGATGACGCAGTCGCTGAGGGCTTCGGCCGAGAAGCGGTGGTGGCCGCTGGCCTCCACGCCGAACATCTCGTCGGGATAGTAGAAGCCGCCGATCTGCCGGCGTCCGTCGCTCATCACCCGGGTGGTGCGCACCGCGCCGCTGACGACGCGATAGATCAGGTCGGCCTCTTCGTCCTGGCCGTAGATCTCTTCGTCTTTTGCGAAGGCCATGCGGACACCCATGCTCATCATGATGTCCGCCGACACCTCGCGAGGCTCGGCGATGCGGGTCATGGTGGTGTCGTCGAAGCGGTGCGTCTGGGGCATCAGCAAGTTCCCTTGTTCGATGACCCATGGCTAAGGCTTGTGAGGCGAGGCCGAAATTCGGGACCTCCCCCTAAGTAGAGCTACGGAGGCGGCCGCCTTGGGGATTGACGCACCTCAAGGCATCGCGTTTCGGTCCGGCGCCCGGTGAGGTTTCATCAGCGCCGCGGGTTCGCGGCCGATCCGGCAGGAGGTCCCCATTCCCCTCGATCCACAGCTTCTCCCCGGCTTCCTGCTGACCGTGGTTCTGATCGAACTGACGCCCGGCCCCAACATGGGTTACCTGGCGATCGTCGGAAGCCGCTGGGGACGCGGGGCGGGGCTGGCCACCATCGTCGGCGTGACCACGGCGTTCGCCCTCTATCTGCTGGCGGCGACGGTCGGGCTGACGAATATTCTCCTGCTCATACCCAGTCTGTATCAGGCGCTTCAATGGGCGGGGATCGGCTACATCGCCTGGCTGGCGGTCGATACCTGGCGCGCGAGGTCGGGTGGCGGTGCGGACGGGGCGGCGGGGGAGCTTCCCGCGATCCGCCACTTCCTTCGCGGCCTGATGGCCAATCTTCTCAATCCCAAGGCGGCGGTCTTCTACATCGCCCTGCTGCCGGGGTTCACCAATCCGCGGCTGGGACACCTGACGGAGCAGGTTCTGTGGCTTGGGGGCGCTCACATCCTCATCAGCGTGTTGATACACACCGCCATCGTCCTGACTGCGGCGCAGTTCGCGCCGGCGCTCTCGGGCGCTTCGGGAAACGGCGGCGCGCGGACCTTGCAACGTGGCTTCGCCCTCGCCCTGGGCGGTGTCGCTGTGTGGCTTGCCTGGGAGACGTTGGCGGCCCGCTAGATCCTCCTGGTCAGTCCTCGACGGGGTAGGGCGCGAGACGCTTCTTCAGGCCCCCGGATTCCGGGTCCTCAGCCGCCTCTTGCTTGGCGGCGTCCGCCGACCGCCGCGATGTGGGGGTGAAGAGCTGCACCACCGCCATGGCGGCGGCGACCAGAAAGCCGAATCCGTCGCGGATCGGATGCTTCAGATCGTTGGGCTTTGAGGTCATCGGGAACTTCCTTCCTCTCCTCCATAGCGCCTCGCGGCGCGGCGCCCTTGACGTCGATCAACTGGCTTTGCGCTAGTGGAGGGTGGGCAGCGCCCCGGTCCGGGGAACGGGTTCGTCCGGGACGGGCTGGGGGTCGGCGAGGCGCGCCGGCAGCGGCCAGCCGTCGGCGGCCAGCGCGGCGTTCAACCGGCGCCCCATCTGCACCACCAGCTGGGTGTCGAAGAGCAGCGGCGAGAGGAGCGCGTGGGCCATGTCGGGGGCGACGGGGGAGACGCCGCAGGCGACGATCAGGCGCTGGGCGTCGGCCAAGGCTCCGCCGCAACCGGGACATTCGATCTGCAGGGGCCCTCGGCAGGCCGCCTCGATGGCGTGGATCCAGGCCACGAACAGCGCCGAGGCGCGGGCCGAGGCCTTTTGAGTCAGCAAGGGGACGACCTCGTCTTGAGGCGGCCGCCCCGCCGCCCGCAGGCCCGCCCAGCCGCGCAGGGCGGCGAACAGCAGCCGCTCGGCCGGGCTCAGCGGATTGCGCGGCGTCTCGTCCTCGGCTTCATCCCGCGGAGCCGCCATGTCGCCAAACCGCTGCATGTCGATCTCCCACCTGTCTTGCGAACCATTCTCAAGAGATGGACCGCGCATACTTGCGAGTCAATCTCAACAATGGCGTTGCTTGATCAGGGGCGGACGACGCAGCGGAAGCCGACGTGGGAGGTTGAGCTGTCGATGCTCTGGGCGTGGCGGGCCGCGGGGCGGTAGCGGCGGCAATAGGAGGGCGCGCAGAGGTGTGAGCCCCCCTTCAGGACCTTGCGCGGGATTGTGGGGGCGTCGGGATCAAAGGCCTCGGCGCAACAGGTCGAGGCGGCGGGAGCGTGCGTCGACCAACTGTCGCGCGTCCACTCCCAGACGTTGCCGATCATGTCGGACAGGCCGTAGCCGTTGGCCGGGAAGCTGCCGACCTTCGAGGTGCGGAACCGGGGCTTCGTGCTCTGATGCGGGAACGGTCCCTGCCAGGTGTTGGCCATGAGCTTGCCGTTGGGGCTGAGTTCGTCGCCCCAGGCGAACTCGGTGTCGGCGAGGCCCCCGCGCGCGGCGAACTCCCACTCGGCCTCGGTGGGCAGATCGGCGCCGGCCCAGGCGGCGTAGGCCTCGACGTCGGCCCAGGCGACGTGGACCACCGGGTGCTCCCACAGGCCCGACAGGCTGCTCTGCGGTCCCAGGGGATGGCGCCAGTCGGCGCCGGCCAAGTAGCACCACCAGGCGCCCGGATTGTCCAGGGCGACGGCACCGGCGGTGGTGGTGAAGACCAGGGAGCCGGCCACCAGGGTTTCCGGCGGCGCGCCCGGATAGTCGGCGGGGTCAGGGGGCGTCTCGGCGAAGCTGGTCCAGCCGGTCTCGCGGACGAAGCGGGCGAACTGGCGGTTGGTGACCGGCGCGGTGTCGATCCAGAAGCCGTCCACCGCCGCGTCGCGGGCCGGCGCCTCCTCGGCATAGTGATGGTCGGAGCCCATGCGGAAGGCGCCGCCGGGGATCCAGGTCATGCCCGCGCGGCGCGCGCCCGGCGCGATGGCGGGATCGGATCTGGTCTCTCGCATGGCCGCTCCCTGTCGCGCATTGTCACCACCGACGCCAAACCGTATCGCTCAAGGCGCGGGTCATGGCGACTCAGGGGATTGGGGCATGGCTGATCACGAGGCGTGGTTCGCGGCCGGCGGCGGCATGGAGAGCGTGGCGGGCTTCATCTCGCCCCGTTCGGCGCGCACCTTCTCGACCCTGCTGTCCTGGCAGTTGCAGGCGGGCCTGCGGGGCTCGCTGGCCGAGATCGGCACCTATTATGGCAAGACCTTCGTCGGCATGGCCCTGGCCGCCGGTGAAGACCGGCTGGTGGGGGTGGACGTCTTCGAGGGCGATATCGCCGAGGTGCTGGTGGACCACCTGAACCGCGTGGTCGGCCCGCATACGGTGGCCAACATCCGGTTCGCCAAGGCCGACTCCCGCACCATCGACCCGGCCGGCTGGGCCGAACTGCTGGGCGCCCCGGCGCGCTTTGTCCATATCGACGGCGACCACGCCTATGAGGCGGTGTTCAACGATATCCAGCTGGCTGCCAGCCACCTGGTGGAGGGCGGCATCGTCGTCATCGACGACTACCTGCACGACTGGTTCCCGGACGTCACCGAGGGGATCATCGACAGCCTGCGCCAGGCGCCGAACCTCTATCCGGTGGCGGTGATCCCGCGGTCTGGCCCCTTGATGGGCGGCGGCACCAAGCTGGTCTGCACCACGCAGCATGCCGTGGAGCCCTGTTTCCGGCTGATCCAGGCCACCTTGCCGGAGCTGACCTTCCGCGCGGCGCGGATCGCCGACCGGCAGGCCCGCGCCTTCATGAACTACGACTAGGGCGGATGTCGGATCCCTTCGACTACATCATCGTCGGCGGCGGATCGGCCGGCTGCGTCCTGGCCAACCGGCTGTCGGCGGACCCGAAGACGCGGGTTTTGGTGCTGGAAGCCGGCGGCAAGGACGACTGGATCTGGTTCCACATCCCGGTGGGCTACCTGTTCTCCATCGGCAATCCGCGCGCCGACTGGATGTTCGAGACGCAAGCTATTCCGGGGCTGGATGGCCGCAAGCTGGCCTATCCGCGCGGCAAGGTGATCGGCGGCTCCTCGGCCATCAACGCCATGATCTACATGCGCGGCCAGGCCGCCGACTATGACGGCTGGCGGCAGATGGGGCTCGCCGGCTGGGGCTGGGACGATGTCCTGCCGCTGTTCCTGGCCCAGGAGGACCATATCGCCCCGCAGGGCGACCACCACCGCAGCGGCGGCGAGTGGCGGGTGGAGCATCCGCGCATGCGCTGGGACGTGCTGGACGCCTTCTCCGCCGCCGCCGAGCTGGCGGGGATCCCGGCCGTCGCGGATTTCAACGGCGGCGACAATGAGGGCGTCGGCTATTTCCAGGTGAACCAGAAGGCCGGGCGGCGCTGGAGCGCGGCGCGGGGGTTCCTCAAGCCGGTGCTGACCCGGCCGAACCTGAAGCTGGTGACCGGCGCCCAGGTGAGCCGGGTGATCATCGAAGACGGCCGCGCGGTGGGCGTGGCCTGGACCCAAGGGGGCGAGGCTTTCGAGGCCCGCGCCGAGGGCGAGGTGGTGCTGGCGGCCGGCGCGGTGGGCACGCCGCAGATCCTGGAGCTGTCGGGGATCGGTGACGGCGGACGGCTTTCGGCGCTGGGGATCCCGACCGCGCGGCATCTGCCGGGGGTGGGGGAGAACCTGCAGGATCACCTGCAGATCCGGCCCTATTACGGGGTTACCGGCGTGCCGACCATGAACGAGCTCTATGCCTCGTGGTGGCGCCGGCCGCTGATGGCGGTGGAGTTCGCCCTGTTCCGCAGGGGGCCGATGTCGATGGCGCCGTCGCAGCTGGGCGCCTTCGCGAGGTCTTCGCCCGAGGAGGCGACGCCCAACCTGCAGTTCCACGTCCAGCCCCTGTCGCTCGAGCGGTTCGGGGAGGCGCTGCACGTGGCGCCGGCCATCACCGTCAGCGTCTGCAACCTGCGTCCCGCCAGCCGAGGCTCCATCCATGCCGCCAGCGCCGATCCGGCCGCAGCGCCGCTGATCCAGCCCAACTATCTCTCCACGCCGCAGGATGAGCAGGTGGCGGTGGACGCCATGCGCCTGGTTCGCCAGATCGTCGCCCAGCCGCCCCTGGCGCGCTTCTCGCCGGTGGAGCGGCGGCCGGGCGCGCAGGCGCAGAGCGACGAGGAGCTGCTGGCGGCGGCGCGGACCCTGGGAACCACGATCTTCCACCCGGTGGGGACGGCCAGGATGGGCCTGGCGAGCGACCCCGGCGCGGTGGTGGACGCCCGGCTGCGGGTGCATGGCGTGGCCGGCTTGCGGATCGCCGACGCTTCGGTGATGCCGACCATCACCTCGGGCAACACCAACTCGCCCACCATGATGATCGCCGAGAAGGCCGCCCGCATGATGATCGAGGACGCGCGTAGGTGAGGGTCGATAGCGTCAACTGAACCCACGACGTCATCCCGGGTCTCCCCTGCGGGTCGCCCGGGATGACGGAAGTTGCTGTTCTGAGAGCGGAGTGCGCCGCCTCATCCAAGCGGTCCCTGACCAGCCAGCTGTCCCGCAAGCGGAGAAGGCTAGAGATTGGCGAACAGGCTTGAGAATTTGCAGGTCGGGCTCGCAACGGGGCTCTGCGACCCCTAAGTGAAGGCGACACGCGCTTGCAGCGCGAAAAAGACCACAACACGGGATTGGAAACGCAGATGAGCAACGAAACTCAAGGGCTGGAGCTGCGCTCCCTGGTGAAGTCCAGCGGCGAGCTGGAACTGTCCCTGGCCACGGTCTCGCACCCCGATCCCGGCCCCGACGAGATCCTGGTCCGGGTCCAGGCCTCGCCGATCAACCCTTCGGATCTGGGTTTGCTGCTGGGCCCCATCGATGTCGCCCAGGCCAAGAGTTCGGGCCCGGCCGACCGTCCGGTGACGACAGCCCCCATCCAGCCCAACTTCATGCGCGCCATGGCAGCGCGGGCCGATGAGTCCATGCCGGTCGGCAACGAGGGCGCGGGCGAGGTGATCAAGGCCGGCGCCAACGCGCAACACCTGCTGGGCAAGACCGTCGCCATGCTGGGCGGGGCCATGTACGCCCAGTATCGCCTGCTGAAGGCCGCCGACGTCCTGGTGCTGCCGGCCGGCGCCACCGCCGCCGACGGCGCCTCGTGCTTCGTCAATCCGCTGACCGCGCTGGGCATGGTGGAGACCATGAAGATGGAGGGCCACAAGGCCCTGGTCCACACCGCCGCGGCCTCCAACCTCGGCCAGATGCTCAACAAGGTCTGCCTCAAGGACGGCGTGGATCTCGTGAACATCGTCCGCAGCGCCGAGCAGGCCAAGATCCTGAAGGACATCGGCGCCAAGTACGTCGTGGACTCCACCGCGCCCGACTTCATGGAAGAGCTGATCAAGGCGCTGGCCGCCACCGGCGCGACGCTGGCCTTCGACGCCATCGGCGGCGGCAAGCTGGCCGGCCAGATCCTCAGCGGGATGGAGGTCGCCGCCAACATGACGGCCAAGACCTACAGCCGCTATGGCTCGACCACCTACAAGCAGGTCTACATCTATGGCGGCCTGAACACCTCACCCACCGAGCTGAACCGAGCCTTCGGCATGTCGTGGGGTCTCGGCGGCTGGCTGCTGACGCCGTTCCTGATGAAGGTCGGCGCCGAGGCGGCCGGCAAGCTGCGCCAGCGGGTGCTGGACGAGCTGAAGACCACCTTCGCCAGCCACTATTCGCACGAGATCTCGCTGGCCGAGGTCCTGAACCCCGAGATCATGGCAGGGTACAACCGCCGCGCCACCGGCGAAAAGTACCTGATCAACCCGAGCAAGGGTCTTTCCTAGCGATGGATGAGGGGCTGACGCGGCGCGGCGCGGCCTCCGCGCTGGGCGGCGCCCTGCTGATGGGCGGAGGTCTGGCGCACGCCCAGACCCCGCCCGCGGCGGCCCCGGCCATCACGCCGGACGATCAGGCGAGCCTCGAGCCCACCCAGGTCGCCAGCGGCAAGGACGCCTTTGCGCGCATCACGGTTCCGGTGACGATCAACGGCCAGGGTCCCTTCGACTTCATGGTGGACACCGGCGCCAACCGCTCGTGCATCTCCACGACCCTGGCCGCCAGGCTGGCCCTGCCGGACGGGGACAAGGTGGTGGTCAACACCATCATCGGCCGGCGCACCCGCCAGAGCGTGCTGGTGGATCGCCTGCAGGTGGGAACCCGCGCCCAGCGCGCGGTGAAGGTGCCGGTCCTGCCGTTCGTGGGGACCAATATCGAGGGCCTGCTGGCGGTCGATTGGCTGCGGGGTCAGCGCCTGGTGCTGAACATGGCGGAGAAGCACGTCGCCATCACCAGTTCCCGGCGCGACGTCAGCACGAGCAAGAGCGTGGTGGTGCCCGCCCGCAAGCGCATCGGGCAACTGACCATCGTCGACGCCGACCTGGGCGCCAAGCCGATCAGCTGCATGATCGATTCCGGGGCCCAGCTCTCCCTCGGCAATCCCACGCTGCGCAAGCTGCTCGACCCGCGGATCGAGGGGAAGCTGGAGAAGGTGACCATGGTCTCGGTGACCGGGGAGACCTTCGTGGGGGATATGCTCTACCTGCCGTTCCTGCGGGTGGGCGGCGTGCAGCTGGGCAACGTGCCGGTGGTGTTCGCCGACCTGTCGGTGTTCAGCCTGTGGGGCCTGGCGGACAAGCCCGCCCTGGTGCTGGGCATGGACCTGATGGCCGAGTTCGCCGTGGTGTCCCTGGATTTCGGCCGCTCCACCGTGACCTTCGAGATCGCGTAGCGTCCGCCGGCGCCTCATGTCCGCCTTGGCGCACGCACGATAATAGTATGTAGTGCAAACGAATGTCGCGGCGGTGAGGAGAGAATGATGCAGGGTCGTCAACCGAACCCGGTGTTCAGCGACGAGTACCAGCTGCTGCGGGAAATCCTGGTGGAGGCGCGGCAGGCGGCCGGCGTCAGCCAACGGCGGCTCGGCGCGCGGATCGGCAAGACCGCCAGCCACGTCTGCATGATCGAGACCGGTCAGCGGCGGATCGACACCCTGGAATTCTACAAGGTCGCTCGCTCCGTGGGCGTGGAGCCGGTGGCGCTGTTCGAGCGGCTGTCGGCGCGGCTGGACGGGTTGGCCAAGGCCGGCGAGGTCTGATCGGCTACAGCGCCTTCTCCAGCACGACGAAGGCCAGATCATCCCGCAGGGGATCGCCGAAGCGGTTGTCGCCATAGGGGAAGGACCGCGTCTCGCCGGTGGGGTCGTAGCCGCGGCGGCCGTACCAGGCGATCAGGGTGTCGCGGATATTGACCACGGTCATGCGGATGCGCCGCGCGCCCTTGCGCTCAGCCACCGCCTCGGCGGCGTGCAGCAGGGTGCGGCCCAGGCGCCGGGCCTGGAGGTCGGGGCGCACGGTGAGCATGCCCAGATACCAGACACCGGTTTCCGCCGGCTCCAGCCAGACGGTCCCCAGCAGCGGCGTGTCCGGATCGTCGCGCCACATGAACAGCGCCGCGCCCGGCGTCTCGGCGAGATCGCGGGTCAGGGTCGCCAGATCGGTGCGCTGGCCCTCCAGATAGTCGGCCTCGGTGGTCCAGCCCTGGCGGGAGGTCTCGCCGCGATAGGCGGAGTTCACCAGATCGACGATGGCGGGCAGGTCGGCGGCGGTGGCGGGATAGAGCGGCATAGGCCCCTAAAGTCACGGGTCGAGCTTCGCCGCAAGATGCTCCAGGGCGTGTCCTCAAAAGCGGAAGGCAGCGACGCCGCGGCGGCGACGACCGACAAGCTGACCCTGGGAATGTCAGAGATGGGTGGGGTGCAGACGTCCGTGGATTTGCGTCATCGCCCGAGCTTGCGGGTCGTCTTGGCGGTCAGCGTGCTGAACCGGAACAGGTGTCCGGGTGCTCCAGGCTCTGCCCCACGGAGTTCGAGGGTGACCCCGGCGGGCCCTTCCGGTGTCTCCAGGCGGCGCACAATCGGATCATAACCGGTTCTCACGGGGGCCGGGTTGAGGGCTGGTACCTTCTTGCGGGCGGCGGCCATAGTCGTTTTGAACGTGCGCTCTACCGGAGCGCCATAGGTGAAGACTTCGCACTCGCCGGGCGAAGGCTCTGAAATCACCATCAGTCCGCGCGCGGAGGCAATTTCCCAGATGTTTCCGTTCGGGTTCGGCGTCCTCACCATCTCCCGCAATTCAGGGCTGGCAACGGTCAGTCGGGCACGAACAGCCGGCGGCAGGCCGGGGATTCCGCCGCCGCTCAGAGACGCTTCTAGGCACACATCCACGGCGGCCTCAGCGAATGCAGCGCTCACCTCAGCAGGTGTCGCCGCGATTGCCTGTGTCGCGACACCGCCAACCAGCGCTGATGCTAGACCAGTCATAACGAGCCGTCTGTGCATCAAAATCCTCGCTTAACTGCGCTGTTGCCGATCTATCCGAGCAACACTTCTTCATCGTCTCATCCGAGCACGATCTTAGAGGACAGGAAGGACGTTCGCCACGGTCCGGTGGTGATCGGCTCCGGTCACCGGTTGAGCCCACCCCTGAAAGCGGACATTCGGCCTTGAGCCCGGCTGCGGACCTTCTGAACTTCACCACTGGGTGGTTAGGCCGTCAGGATGCAAGGGTGCCATAGACAGAGAACTCGCTGCCGATGAGGGTGAGGCCGAGGCGCGCGGCAACCTTCTGCGAGGCGATGTTGTCGAAAGTGGTTGCGTAGTACGGCTCCGCGCCGTTGGCGCGGACAAGCTTTGCCCAACCCATCACAACGCGCTCCGCGAGACCTCGCCCACGATAGGACGGTGCCGTCTCGACACCGGCACAATGGACAGTCTCGGATGATTTCACGGTTGCGCAGACGGAAACTGCTCGTCCATCCACCATCGCTGCAACCATCAGCGCTCCGTTCTCGGCGTCCTCCACCCATTCGTCGAGGGCCCCCCCGAGTAGGCCAGAGTTCCCTCTCCCGATCGTAATGCAGTCGGGATAGTTGGTTAAGCTCTCGGGGAAGCAGAAGAGCGGCCCGGCGCGGACGGCTGTGAGGGCGGATACATCTGCCGCCAACGACAGGTACCGCGCGTATTCTTCTGCCCATTTCCCCGGCCTGCCTCGGGGCGAGGCCGCCAACGCCGTCAAATGGGCCGCCGTGGAATCCGGCATATTCGCGTGGCACCGGCAGATTGCGCCATCAGGTGTCCTCACGACGTGCAGCAGCGGCGACGCGCCCACTAGGCGACCACGTTGATTATGCTGAAACATAGCCTCGACCAACCGGCCGAGCTTCTCATCATCCATACCTATGCGTTTCCATCGCCTCGTCTGCGGCCAAGCTACCGGCTGAAGCCGACGTCACCAACGTCGCTTTTGGGTCGGATGCAGAAGTCGGACGCGAGCCCGACAGCGGACGTTCGACCTGATCGCCGGGAGCAGCCCCTCCGAACTTCCGAGAAGGGTGGAGAGCTGCCGTTCAACGCTCTCACACGGTGAGCCGCTCACCTAACGCCACCCCCAACTCCGCCAGCGCCGCCCCCACCGCCTGCGCCGGATATCCCGACGCCGGCGCCTCCTTCGTGCCAGGCAAGGCGAGCAGGAAGGCGTCCATGATCGCCGCCACCGGCGCCTCGCGGGCGAGGATCGGGCGCACGGCCGGCGGGCGCCGCTTCGCCGCCTTCAGCCACCGGGCATAGGCCCAGCGGGCATAGGCGCTGTCATAGTCGGCGTGGGCGGCCAGGAACGCCCGCTCTTCCGCTGAGAGATCGAACCCCGACCCAAGCGCATAGCCAAAGTCGGCGAGGTAGAGGTCTTCGCCGTCGGTCAACAGGTTGCGGGCGTGCAGGTCGAAGTGGAAGAGGCCCTGCCTGTTCATGAAGGCGACGGCGCCCATCCACTGATCATGCGCGGCTGCGAGCTTCGCGCCCCTCGGCCGCGCCGCTTGCAGCCAGGTCTCCAGGTCCCGGCCTACGAATTCATGGATCATCACGATATTGGCCGGCGCGCGGGTCACCTCATCTACCCTGGCGATGATCGCCGGGTTTCCCGACCAGAACGCCGGGATCCGCGCCAGCCAGGCCTGCTGCCGCTCGCTGAGCTTCGGCGCCGTGCGCGGCAGCACTCGCGCATGGTGCAGGATCGGAAAGTGTGGGCACGCTCCGGCCAGCGCCCAGCCGCTCGTCATCCGGGCGGCCGCCAGCTCCCGCCCCGCAGCGAAACCCGCCGAACCCACAGCATATTGGTAGAGGCTGGGCAGGCCGAAGAGATCAGCGGTGACGCTTCCCGCCGGCCCGGCGCCGAGCTCGCGCCGGGTCAAGGCCATGCGCTTGGCGAACACCCTGTGGCCCGCGAAATCCAGGATCGCGCTCTCGCTGCCATGGAAGTTGACCCGCCAGTCCGCCGCGTCCAACAGGACCGTTAGGTCGCCGTCGCTGAACGCCGCGAGGGCTGTCGCCGCCGCCTCATGCGCCCGGCTCCGGCGTTCAAGTTTCTCCGGTCCCATCGTGGCGATCCCCCAACCAACACCAACAGCACGGCGACCTGGGCAGTTGCCGGCAAGTAAAGTCGCCGCTTCGGACATACAGTTCGCGTCGCTCTCTGCGTCACGAATCGTCGCGGCGAACGACAGGAAGGCGGCTTACCAATGACAATCACCGTTAGATCACCCCACCGTAGAGCTGTTCTGGTGGGTCTTACCCTGTTGTCACAGCCGTTGAGCGGTTGCGGCCGCGCGCTTGGGAGCACGGATGATGCCGATAACTGGCTAGATCCTGTGACGGCGCCTGACTGGCGCTCAGATCGCCAAGCCAAGGAAACCTACCGTGAGCTTGCCCGCCATGCCAGCGATGACGGGGCCGCCTACTCGGACGACGGCAATCGGATCGCCTATTGCCGAAATCTCGGGCCTGGGCGCCAGATCGAGCTGATTGACCTGGAGGCCGGCTCGATCACGCGCATTGAGCACACCAACCCGATCATAAAACTTCGCGACCCGTGCTTCTCGCCGGATGGCGGCAAGTTGCTGCTGACGGGAACTCCGCCATTCTACGGCGGCATTTCTCAGGTCGCCGAGATCGACCTCGCCACGTGGGACGTCCGGGGTTTACTTGACTCCGCGGACGCTCTCTACCGCTGGCCGGTCTACCGGCCTGACGGACAAGGCGTCGTGGTCGGCGTCGGGCGAGGTCCGGTGGAGACAAACGACCGACGCCCTATTCACAATCTCGCCTATCGTCAGGCCTTCTTCTTCCAGGTCGCCCAAATCGCGGCAGACGGGCAGGTCGAGCTTGTCTCTCAAGTCTACCTGCCTGGCCTTCGCGGGCTGAGCGTGAGTTCCGAGAACCTGATCGGCTTTTGTTCCGGGGGCTGGTCGACGGAGCGCGACGGAATCAGAACCTACTTGTCGCTTGAAACTCGTTTCCCGGAGCTTTCGGAGGACGTCTCAGCCTTGGTCCTGACATTGCCGGTGCGAGGCGCAGACGAGCCAAGTCTGTCGGATGCTTCTGTCGCCGCGTCGCGCCTCCTGCAGGGGCGCGATCTCGCCGCCAACTTCAAAGCGCTCCTGCCGGATGGTCGCCTGGTCTATGCCACAGGGTCGAGCGATTTCTCAGTTCAGCAACTGATCTATGACGGGCCGACCGCAGAGTTGAGCGCGCCGGCCAATGTCGGCCCCGACACGGCGCGCGCCGCCAACCGGACAGGGGCCCTGGCGATCGTCAGTCACAAGAGCGACCTTCCCGCGGTCGCGACCATCTCAGAGAGGGGCGCGACGACGGTGCTGAAGTCCGGCGCACTTGCGCGTCAACCCACCCGGCAAGTCTCGTTCGACATTCCAGCGCCAAGCTAAGTGACGACCCATCTGGTCGTGAGGCGGCCGCCCGAACGAATACAGGTCAGCGTCGGGTGGTTAGTTGACCTTCGACTCCGCCCCGCGCTCACCGCCCTCGACGCCCCAGAAGATCACCCAGGCAGAAAAGTCGGCGGTGAAGTCCACGAACCGATGGTGCTCGCCCGCAGGGACAAAGATGACGTCATTGGTGGTGAATGGATGACGCTCTCCCTCTTTCTCGAATAAGCCGCTCCCAGACACGATTACGTAGAGCTCGTCTTGCTTGTGTGGCGTCTGGGTATCCTCGCCAACCGGAGCGTACAAACCGACCTTCATTGTCCCGTGGCGCAGAGCGTAAGCGAATCTCATCACCTCGGAGTCGGTTGGCAGAGTAGCTGTGACGTCTCTCGGCGAGAGTAGCCAATCACCTACTGACATGCGCATTCCCCCAGCGATCAGCGATGATGTCGATGGAAGTCGATGTCCGCAATGGGTCGGAAGCCGGCATTGGCCTCCGCGCCGGAGGCGGACCCTGCCCGCCATCATGAGCACCTGCCCTAGCGGCCGAACGGCGCCTCGAGGCTATCCTGGGGCTGGGTGAACCAGGCGGCGCCGTCCTGGGTGACGTGGAAGTGGTCCTCCAGGCGCACGCCGAAGGTCTCGGGGATGACGATCATCGGCTCGTTTGAGAAGCACATGCCGACCGCCAGCGGGGTCTTGTCGCCGCGCACCAGATAGGGCGCCTCGTGGATCGAGAGGCCGATGCCGTGGCCGGTGCGGTGGGGGAGGCCGGGTAGGTCGTAGTCGGGGCTGAAGCCCTCGGCGGCCAGGACGCGGCGGGCGACGGCGTCGATCTCCTCGCAGGGCACGCCGGGCTTTACCGCCGCGAAGGCGGCGGCCTGGGCGCGCTTCTCGATCTCCCAGACGCGGGCCTGCTCCTGGGTGGCCTGGCCGAAGACGTAGGTGCGGGTGATGTCGGAGTTGTAGCCCTGGACCCGGCAGCCGGTGTCGATGAGCACGAGGTCGTCCTGGACCAGCTGCTGCTCGCCCGGCAGGCCGTGGGGATAGGCGCTGGCCACCCCGAACTGCACCGCGCAGAACGACGAGCCGTCGTCGGCGCCCAGCGCCCGGTGTGCCTGGTCGATGAAGCGGCGGACCTCGGTGGTGGTGACGCCCGGCGCCAGGATGCGTGCCGCGCGGCGGTGGACCTCCAGGGTCATGGCCTTGGCCTGGGACATCAGGGCCAGTTCGGCCGGCGACTTGATGGACCGGCAGCCGTCGACCACCGGGGCGCCGTCCAGCAGGGCGAGGTCGGGGGCTGCGAGGCGCAGACCGTTGAAGACGAAGAAGGGCAGGGCGGGGTCGATGGCCAGGGACTTGGCGCCGAGGCCGGCGAGGGCCTGGGTGGTCAGGGCGTAGGGGCTTTCATGCTCCTCCCAAAGCAGCAGCTCGGCCTCCACCAGCAGGGCGGCCTGCAGCGAACCGAGCTCGAAGCGCGGACAGATCATCTTCAGCGGCCCGGTGAGCGGCAGGACCAGGGCCACCAGCCGCTCGGTGGCGTTCCAGGCGACGCCGGTGAAGTAGCGCAGGGACGGCCCGGCCCCGATGATCAGGGCCTGCGCGCCGATCTGGCCCATCAGCTCGCGGGCGCGGGCGATGCGGGCGGCGCGCTCCTGCGGGCCAATGGCCGGCGCCTTGGGCCAGGGCGTCAGGTCGGCGAGTTGCTCTTCCGCCGTTGATCCGCCGATGCCGTGGGTCATCTGGTGCTTCCTGGTCTAGCCGCGTCTCAAGTCCACCCCTACAACTTCACGCCATGGCAGGCAGTCAGGATTTCGCCGTCGATCCGCGCAATGCGGCGGCGCGCCTCTATCTCAACGGCGATCTCGTCAAGCGCGAGGACGCCAAGGTGTCGGTGTTCGATGCGGGCTTTGTCCTGGGGGACGGGGTCTGGGAAGGCCTTCGCCTGCACAAGGGAACGCTGCTGTTCCTGGAGGCTCATCTCGACCGGCTCTATGCGGGGTTGAAGGCCATCGCGCTCGACATCGGCCTGACCCGCCAGCAGCTCACCGCCGAGATCTGGAAGCTGCTGGACGGCAACGGCATGACCGATGGCGCCCACCTGCGCCTGATGATCACCCGGGGCGAGAAGGCCGCGGCCAACCAGGACCCGCGCAACTGGCTGGGCAGGCCCACCATCGTCATCACGGCGGAATACAAGTCGCCCAGCCCGGAAATCGTGACCCGGGGGCTGTCGCTGTTCACCTCCAGCATCCTCTGCACCCCGGCCCAGATGTTCGACATGCGGCTGAACTCCCACAGCCGCCTGAACCTGATCACCGCCCTGCTGCAGGCCATCGAGGCCGGCTGCGACGAGGCGCTGATGCTGGACCCCAGCGGCTTCGTCTCCAGCTGCAACGCCACCAACTTCTTCTTCGTGCGTGACGGGCGGGTGATGACCTCCACCGGCGACTTCTGCTTCAACGGGGTGACGCGGGGCAATGTCATCGCGCTGTGCCGCGCCAAGGGCGTCCCGGTCACGCTCGGCGACTTCAGCCTGGACGATGTCTATGACGCCGACGAGGCCTTCGTGACCGGCACCTTCGGCGGCCTGACGCCGGTCCGGGAGATCGACGGCCATGTCCTTCCGGCGGCTTTGCCCGGTCCCGTGACCACCGCGCTGCGGGCGGCCTATGAGGAGCTGAAGGACGCGCAGGGCGCATGACGGAGACCGTGCGGATCGCCATGTGGTCGGGGCCGCGCAACATCTCCACGGCCATGATGCGCAGCTTCGAGAACCGGCCCGACGCTGCTGTCGTGGATGAGCCGTTCTACGCGGCCTATCTGGCCGCGACCGGCCTGGCCCATCCGATGCGCGATGAGGTGCTCGCCTCGCAACCCCAGGACTGGCGCGAGGTGGCCGCGGCCATGGCCGGGCCGGCGCCGGGCGGCCGGGCGATCTTCTACCAGAAGCACATGACCCACCACATGCTCGACGGTGTCGGCCTGGACTGGACGCAGGCTTGCCGCAGCGCCTTCCTGATCCGCGATCCGGCCGCCGTCCTGGCCTCCTATACGGTCAAGCGCGCCGAGGTGACCCTGGCCGACATCGGCATCGTGCGGCAGCGGGAGCTGTTCGAGCGCGAGGCTGACCGCCGGGGTGTCGCGCCCCCCGTGGTGGAGGGCCGCGATGTGTTGGCCGATCCTGAGCGCGTGCTGCGCGCCCTGTGCGCGGCGCTCGCCATCCCGTTCCGGCCTGAGATGCTGACCTGGCCCGCCGGGCCGCGCGACACCGACGGGGTCTGGGCGCCGGCCTGGTATGACGCCGTCGAGCGGTCCACGGGCTTCGAGCCGCCTGGGGAAGCGCGCGCGACCAGGCTTTCCGACGATCTCCAGCGCATCGCCGACCTGGCCCAGCCGCACTATGAGGCCCTGGCTGCCCATGCCATCCGATAGGAGCTGATCCTTGGCCAATCTGATCGCCGATCGTGTCGAGGCCGCCCGGCGGGGCGAGAACCCCTATGTCATCGTCAAGATGACCTCAGGCTGGCTGGTGATCGGCGATGTGCAGCCGTTGCCGGGCTATGTCCTGCTGCTGGCCGATCCCGTCGTCGAGAGCCTGAACGACCTGGATGAGGCCGGCCGCGTCGCCTACAGCCTCGACACCATCGCCATTGGCGACGCCCTGTTGGCGGTGACCGGCGCCTACCGGATCAACTACGAGACCCTGGGCAACAGCGAGCCTGCCCTGCACAGCCACATCATCCCGCGCTACGCTGACGAACCCGACGAGAAGCGGCGGATGCCCGCCTTCATGGTCTATGACTGGGCCACCGCCCGACCGTTCGATCCGGCGGCGGATGGTGGCTTCGTGGCCGCGATGCGCCAAGCCCTGGCGGCCGTCTGAGACCGGCCGGCAATCGCGAATGAGAGCTGGGGCATAAACCCGATCTCAACGCTCATCGATCATGTTCGCCAAGGGTTGGGGATTTTCGGGGCCGATGAGCTCGCAACGACTGCTGCCAAGTTCGAACCTGACGCCTGACGATCTGTCGGGTCTGAAGATTCTCGTGGTCGATGACCACTCCAACACCCTGCGCCTGATCACCGATGTCCTGCGGGCGGGCGGCGTGGGGGAGGTCTACACCGCCCCGGACGGCAATCGCGCGCGCGAACTGCTGCGCCACCGGTGCCCGCACATCATCTTCACCGACTGGTCGATGCCGGTGATGGACGGGCTGGAGCTGGTGCGGTCGATCCGCCGCGGGGCCATCCATCCCGACCCCCTGGTGCCCAACCCCGAAGTGCCGGTGGTGATGGTCACCGGTCAGCGCAGCGAGCGCGATGTGCAGGTCGCCCGCCTCGCCGGGGTCAATGAGTTCGTCATCAAGCCCTTCACGCCCGCCGCCCTGCTGTCGCGCATCCAGCTGGTGCTGAGGCGGCCCCGGCCCTTCATCATCAGCGAGGCCTATGTCGGCCCCGACCGCCGCCGGAAGGTCGAGCTGAACTACTCTGGGCCCCTGCGCCGCACCTGCGATCCCGAGGAGGTCGCCGATGAGGTGGAGCGCGAGATCGCCCGCGAGACCATAAGCGTTGAACTGGAGGCCATGCGCCGCCTGATCACCGCCCGCGGCGGCGTGGATCGCGCCACCCTGCAGATGATCTACCGGGTCATGCAGCACACCAGCTTCCGCGCCCGCCAGGTGCGAGACCGGACGGTCGAGCGCGCCTCCCAGTCGATGCTGACCTATGTCGACGCCATGGGCGGCCCCGAGGCGTGCGATCCGGCGGTGATCGAGATTCACTTCGACGCCATTCGCAACCTGCTCAACCACACCGAGATGGAGGCGGGCGAAGCCGACCGCATCGGGCGCAATCTCGAGGCGGTGGTGAGCCGCAAGAGCGCGCGGCGGCTGGTGGCGGTGGGCTAAAGCCCTATATACGGCCCCCATGGCCGAAGCCTTCAACGACCTGACCCTGCCCGACGACAAGGCCGCCCGCTATGCGACGGTGGCGGTTGAGATCGCCGCGGTGCTGGACGGCGAACCCAACCGCACGGCGCGGATGGCCACCATCGCCTCGATGCTGGCCGCCAGTTTCGATCACTTTTTCTGGACCGGCTTCTACGTCGTCGACCCGGAGAGGGAGCGTGAGCTGGTGGTGGGCCCCTATCAGGGGACGCTCGGCTGCCTGCGCATCGCCTATGGCCGTGGGGTCTGCGGCGCGGCGGCGGCCACCGGCCAGACCCAGCTTGTCCCCGACGTCCACGCCTTCCCGGGCCATATCGCCTGCGACGGCCGGTCGGCGAGCGAGGTGGTGATCCCCGTGTTCGACGCCGCCGGAGCGTTGATCGCCGTGCTGGATGTGGACTCCACCGAGCTCGCCGCCTTCGATGAGGTCGACGTCGAATGGCTTGAGGCCATCCTTAGGAATTCATTCACCTAGTTCGCCTGTGACGCGAACTGGCACACGTGTTGAGGCATGTGGTTTGCAGCGCTGAAGTCCACCTTTCCCTAACCGGGACAAGCTAGGGCTTAAGACCATGCTGACCGCCGAGACCTTCCATCCGAGCGACCTTTCGGACACCGACATCGCCACTTGGCGGTCGCTGTGCGCCAGCCGTCCCGAATTCGCCAACCCGCTGATGGGGCCGGACTTCGCGATCGCGGTGGGCAAGGTGCGCGGCGACGCGCGGGTCACCGTCTGGCGCTGGCCGGGCCGCACCGCGGGCTTCCTGGCCTATCACCGCCGTCCGGGCAGCTATGCGCGGCCCATCGGCGCCCCGCTTTCGGACTATCACGGCCTGGTGGCCGAGCGGGGCCTGGACGCCGACGAGGCCCTGGCCGCGGCCGGCCTGTCGGTCTACCGCTTCACCGGTCTCACCGACCCGAACAACGCCTTCAACGGCTTTGGCGCCGTGGAACGCGAGAGCTTCGTCATCGAGCTTGAGACCACCGCCGAGGCCTATCTGGAGGCCCTGCGCGCCGCCAGCCCCAAGCGGTTCAAGAACTATCGCCGCCTGGACCACAAGCTGGACCGCGAGGTCGGCGAGCTGTCGATCCGCGGCGCCGACCGCGACCCGGCGGCCTTCGAGACCCTGCTGCGCTGGAAGCGTGAGCAACTGGCCCGCACCGGCGCCCACGGCTTCCTGAACGCCGACTGGACCCAGGGCCTGCTGCAGTTGCTGTTCGAGCGCCAGGACGGCGACTTCCAGGGCCTGATGGTCAACCTCTATGCCGGCGATCGGCTGGTGGCGGGGCATTTCGGCATCCGCCAGGGCGGCGTCTATCACCCGTGGATCGCGTCGACCGATCCGGAGCTCTCCGCCTGGTCGCCGGGCCAGGTGTTCCTGGGCCGGGCCATCGCCGCCATGCCGGAGATGGGCCTGATCACCTATGACCTCGGCCCCGGCCACGAGCACTACAAGCGCCCCTATGCGCTCACTACGCGGACGATCGGCGAGGGCGTCGCCACCGCGGCCAACCTCGGCGGCCGCGCGGCCCAGATGTCGGAACAGGCCTGGACCCTGGCCGGCGCCCACGGCCAGGGCGCGGTGGGCAAGCTGCGCCGCCGCCTGGACATCATCGCCAGCAGCGAACTCTCCTTCGCCGGCCGCGCCAAGGGCGTCGCCCAGGCCATCGCCGCCCGCACGCGCAAGCCTGCCGCCGAACTCGAGGCCGTCTGATCCCATGGCCACGCCGCGTGTCAGCCTGATCATTCCCACCCAGCGCCGGCTGGATGGACTGGCCACGGCTGCGCGCTCGACCTTCCTCCAGGCCGGCGTTGATCCCGCGACCCTGGAGCTGGTGGTGGTGGACAATGACCAGGTCCCCTCGGCGAAAGCCCTGGTCCAGGCCCTGGCGGCCGACGCGCCGTTCCCGGTGGTCTATGTGCACGAGCCTGAGCCCGGCGTGGCCAACGCCCGCAACGCGGCCATGGCCAAGGCGCGGGGTGACTTCATCGCCTTCCTGGATGACGACGAGGAGGCGCCGGCCGGCTGGCTGGCCGCCCTGCTGGCCGCGCAGGCCAGGTACGACGCCGATGTGGTGTTCGGCCCGGTGCGCGGCCGCGCGCCCGCAGGCCTGGTCAAGCACCGCGCCTATCTGGAATGGTTCTTCTCCCGGGTCGGCGACGGCCCGCGCGAGGGGGTGATCGATCACTATTACGGCTGTGGCGACAGTCTGCTGCGCCGCGCCAGCCTGCCGGATCCGAAGGCCCCGTTCTCGGCGCTGCGCAACCACATCGGCGGTGAGGACGATCTGCTGTTCGGCGGCATGAAGGCCAAGGGCGCGACCTTCGCCTGGGCGCCCGACGCCTGGGTCTGGGAAGACCCCGTGCCCAGCCGCCTGACCCTGGACTACACGATCGCCCGGGCCTTCGCCTACGGGCAGGGGCCCTCGGCCCACTGCGCCATCAGCACCCCGCCCGACCGTCTGGGCGTCGCGCGCTGGATGGCCATCGGGATGGGGCAGGCCGGGGTGTTCGGCCTGATCGCCGCCGTTCAGTGGCTGGTCCGCAGCCCGCGCTTCGCCTTCACCCTGGACCGCGCCGCGCGCGGCCTGGGCAAGACCCTGTGGTGGGGTCCCTTCAAGATTCACTTCTACGGCCTGAGGGCTCCGACATGAGCATCATCAAAGACTGGACGCCGGAAAAGGGCGCCGCCTTCACCCGGTCGAACCTGGCCTTCGAGCACGATCTGCACGCGCGGCCGATGTTCGACGACGCCGGGCTCGAGGCGCTGCTGGACCGCTATCCGCGCGAGAAGCTGGGCGTCTTCACCATGGGCGAGGACCCCGTGGCCTGGACCACCTGGCGGCGCGGTTCGGCCGGGACGCTGACCGGGTCAAAGCTGTTGGAGGCCGCCCAGTCGGGGCGCATCTGGCTGAACCTGCGCGAGACCAACCTGCACCTGCCCGAATACGCCGCCCTGGGAGACGAGATCTTCGCCGAGAAGGCGGCCCACGCGCCGGGCCTGCGGACCTTCAAGCGCGACCTGGGCATGCTGATCTCCTCGGCCAACGCCCAGGTCTTCTACCATCTGGACGTGCCGCTGGTGTCGCTCTGGCAGTTGCGCGGCCGCAAGCGAGTCTGGGTCTATCCGGTGGCCGACCCCTATGTGGGCGACGAGGCCCTGGAGAAGATCGTGCTGCGGGAGACCGCCGAGCAGTTCGCCTTCGACCCCGCCTGGGACAAGGGCGCGGAGGTCCACGACCTGACGCCCGGCAAGATGGTCACCTGGGCCCAGAACGCCCCGCACCGGATCGAGAACGGCCCGATGCTCAACGTCTCGCTCTCCATCGAATTCATGACGCCCCAGGCCCTGATGCGCGCCAACGTGATCTACGCCAACGGCGTCCTGCGCCGCCGGCTGGGCGCGCAACGGCCGCGCATCCAGAACGGATTCACGCCGGGCGCGCTGGGCAAGCTGGCGGTGGCGCGCGGCGCCAAGGCGCTGAAGCTGCAGAAGCCCAATCCGCGGGTCCTGCCCACCAGCTTCAAGCTGGACGGCGAGCGGCTGGGGAGCCTGCTGCCGGTCTAGTCGGCCACGAACAGATAGTCCTCGACCCCGGCATAGCCGTCCACCGCCACGAAGTCGGGCGCCTTGAGCGCGCGGTAGCCAAGGGGCCGCAGGATGTCCCAGATGTCGGTGGGCTTGGCGCCGGCGCGGGCGAGGGACGCGTCCGAGATTTCCAGGAACAGGGCCGGGCGGTGTTTCGCCAAGGTTCCGAGGCCGCCCCTCAGCACATTGACCTCCCAGCCTTCGACATCGGCCTTCAGGAAGTCCAGCCGGCTCAGCCCTTCCTGCTCGGCGAAGGCGTCCAGCGTGGTCAGCGGGACCACCTGGTCCAGGGTGTCGCGAGTGTCAGCGCCGTCCTCGCCGAAGTGGGCGATGCCGAAGCCGAGGCCGCCCCGCGCCTTGATCGGGGTGCGCAGGATCAGTTCGGCGGGCGCGTCCGACAACCCCATGGGGATCACCTTCACGTGGTCCAGCCGGTTGAAGGCCAGCGACCGGGTGAGGATGGAGCGCGCATAGGCGGACGGCTCGAAGGCATAGACCCGGCCCCGCGGGGCCATCCTGGCGAACAGTTTCGAGAACTGTCCGGCGTGGGCCCCCACGTCGATCACCACGGCCTCATTGGGGATGTGGGGCGCGAAGACCGGCGTCAGCTCCCGATGGTGCTGCCGCAAGGTGGCTTTGAGCAGGTGGGCCAGGAAATCCACGCGGCGTTTCAGGGTCATGGGATCTGGGTTCCGCCGGATTCAGGCAACGCTTGTGGCCCATTTCGAGAGCGCTGTAATCTGGCCTGAGTGCGAGCCCCGTTGGCTTCCGTGACGGCGCCCGCTTAGTTAGCTTTCCGACGCGCAAGAGACGCGCAATTCCAAAGGGAGCGGAACCATGGGCGAAGCCTATATCGTCGCGGCCTCACGCACGGCCGGCGGCCGCAAGGGTGGCAAACTGAAGGACTGGCATCCGGTCGATCTGGCCGCCAATGTCCTCAATGACCTCATCGACCGCACCAAGGCCGACCCGGCCCTGGTGGAGGACGTGATCATGGGCTGCGTCGGCCAGGTGGGCGAGCAGGGGATCAATGTCGGCCGCAACGCCGTGCTGGCGTCGCGCCTGCCCGAAAGCGTCCCCGGCACCAGCGTCGACCGCCAGTGCGGTTCCTCGCAGCAGGCCCTGCAGTTCGCGGCCCAGGCCGTGATGAGCGGCACCATGGACATCGTCATCGCCGCCGGCGTCGAGAGCATGACCCGCGTGCCGATGGGTCTGTCTGCGGCCCTACCGGCCCAGAACGGCTTTGGCACCTATATGAGCCCGGGCATCCAGGAACAGTACCCCAACATCCAGTTCTCGCAGTTCGTCGGCGCCGAGATGGTCGCCAAGAAGTACGGCCTGAACCGCGATCAAATGGACGAGTTCAGCTTCCAGTCCCACCAGCGCGCGATCGCCGCCACCCAGGCCGGCGCCTTCAAGAACGAGATCGTCGCCATCGAGGTGACCGACGCCGAGGGCAACAAGACCCTGCACACCGTTGATGAAGGGATCCGCTTCGAAGCGAGCCTTGAGGGCATCAAGGGCGTGAAGCTGCTGCGCGAGGACGGCTGCCTGACCGCGGCCTCCTCCAGCCAGATCTGCGACGGCGCCTCGGGCGTGATGATCGTCTCCGAGAAGGGCCTCAAGGAACTGGGCGTCAAGCCGCTGGCCCGCATCCATCACATGAGCCTGCTGGGCCACGATCCCGTCATCATGCTGGAAGCCCCGCTGCCGGCCACCGAACGCGCCCTGAAGCGCGCCGGCATGACCGTCGACGACATCGACCTCTTCGAGGTCAATGAGGCCTTCGCCTCGGTGCCGGTGGCCTACATGAAGTCGCTGGGCGTGCCGCGCGACAAGATCAACATCAACGGCGGCGCCATCGCGCTGGGCCACCCGCTCGGCGCCTCGGGCACCAAGCTGATGGCCACCCTGCTGAACGCCTTGGAGTCCACCGGCGGCAAGTACGGCCTGCAGACCATGTGCGAAGGCGGCGGCATGGCCAATGTGACCATCGTCGAACGCCTCTAAGCGCCTTGGCTTCCTTCTCCCCGTGCGGGAGAAGGAAGCCTTGCAGCCTTGGGGACTGACTTGAGCCAGCCACGCATCGTCGCCGTCACCGGCGCGTTCGGAATTCTCGGCGCCGCGGTCGCCCGCGCCGCGGCCGGGCAGGGGGCCAAGGTCGCCCTCATCGACTTCGCCAAGACCGCGCCCGAGGGATTGCTCGAGGCCTGTGGCCCGGACGCCCTGGCGCTTTCCGGCGTCGATCTCACCGATCCCAGCAGCGCCCAGGCGGCCCTGGATGAGGCGGCCGCTCGGTTCGGTGGCCTGGACGTGCTGGTCAATGTGGCCGGCGGCTTCGCCTGGCAGACCCATGCCGACGGCGATCCGGCGGTCTGGGACCGGCTCTACGCCATGAACGTCAAGACCACCGCCAATGCGAGCCGCGCGGCCATCCCGCACCTGCGGGCCAGCGAAGCGGGCCGCATCGTCAATATCGGGGCCAATGGCGCGGTGAGGTCGGGCGCTGGCATGGGCGCCTATGCCGCCTCCAAGGCCGGGGTCCATCGCCTGACCGAGAGCCTGGCCGAGGAACTGAAGGGCCAGGTCACGGTCAACGCCGTCCTGCCCTCGATCATCGACACCCCCACCAACCGCGCCGACATGCAGGGCGCCGATTTCGCCAGCTGGGTGACCACCGGCGAACTGGCCGCGGTGATCCTGTTCCTGGCCTCCCCGGCCGCCAGCGCGGTCACGGGCACCCTGATCCCGGTCACCGGACGAGTCTGATCCACCAATCTTGTTACGCCAAAGCCGCAGGGCGGGGCGAATCGCCCCATCGAGGTGGTGTTGGGTGGCGAGAGCTTACGAAGTAAGCCAGAAACGTCCCTGTTCCTGGGGAGGGGCGCGTGATGAGTATGCTGATGATCGCGGCGGCGGTGGCCGCCCTGGCCGCGGCCGAGCCGTCGGCCGCGGTGACCCCTGCCAAGGCCGCCACCTCCGAAACCGGGGTGATCGCCTATCCCACAGCCTTCTTCGCCGAGTCCTCGCCCTCGACGGCGTACGACATGGTGATCCGAGTGCCGGGCTTCTCCTTCGACAAGGGGACGGTGGTGCGTGGCCTGGCCGGATCGGGCGGCAACGTGCTGATCGACGGCGAGCCGGCGGTGGCCAAGAACGACGCCCTCGACGAGATCCTCAAGCGCATCCCGGCGGCCGCGGTGGCCCATGTGGACCTGATCCGCGGCGGCGCGCCGGGTATCGACATGCAGGGCCGCACCGTGGTGGTCAACGTGGTGCGCAAGTCGACGGCCGGGTTCCGCGGCGCGACGACGACGGGCGCCTACGCCCTCTACGACGGTCGCGTCCTGGGCAGCTTCCGCGCCGAGGGCCAGTGGCGTTGGGCCGGGGGGCGCTCAGCGGAGGCCTCGATCATCCTGGGCTACGGTCCCGATGACCAGCTGGGCGACGGCCAACGCATCCGCACCGCGGCGAATGGCTCGATCCTGATCCTCTCCGACGTGGACGCCGACGGGAAGGGCCTCAAGCAGTGGACCACCGGCGCCTATGAGACCCCGTTGGCCGGGGGCAAGCTGCGGCTGAACGCAGCCTACATGATGACCCCCTATTCGGCGGAGATCACCGACCGCTTCCGGTTCCCGGGCGGCAAGGAATACCAGTACGACACCATGGACCGGCTGCAGGCCGAGGTGGGCGGCCGCTTTACGCGCCCGCTGTCGCCGCGCCTGGACCTGGAGGCGGTGGCCTTCCAGCAGTGGAACAACAACACCACCAAGTCGCGGTTCGAAGGCGCCAACCTGATCCGGCAGTTCGAGGGCGACCGCAAGACGACGGAAAGCGTCGGGCGGGGGCATGTGCGCTTCGCCCAGTCGCCGGCCCTGACCTGGGAGTTCGGCGCCGAGGCGGCCTACAACAAGCTCGATAACACCACGACGCTGCTCCAGAATGCGGTGAAGGTCCGCCTGCCGGCCGCCAGCGTGCTGGTCACCGAGAAGCGCGGCGAGCTCTTCGCAACGGCGACCTGGCGTCCCAACGACGCCGTCTCCGTCGAGGCGGGTCTGCGCCAGGAGCGTTCAACCATCGTGTCAGAGGGGGATGTGCTGCTGGAGAAGCAGCTCCAGTTCACCAAGCCGCGCGTGGCGGTAACCTGGTCGGCGACGCCCAACACCCAGGTCCGCCTGCGGGTCGAGCGCGAGGTGGGGCAGCTGAACTTCGACGACTTCGTCGCCCCGTCGTCGGTGGCCAACACCGGCACCGTGATCGCGGGCAATCCCGACCTGTCGCCGCAGCAGGCCTGGGTGGTGGAGGCCGCTGTGGAGCAGCGGTTCTGGAAGAGCGGGGCGGCGATCCTGACCCTGCGCCACTACGAACTCACCGATGTCATCGACCGCGCGCCGATCTTCGGGCCTGGCGGCAGCGTCGCGGACGCGCCGGGCAATATCGGCAAGGGGACCAAGGATGAGGTGCAGGCCAGTCTCAGCCTGCCCCTGGATCGCTTCCACATCCCGGCGGCCCAGCTTAAGGCCCAGGCCATCTGGCGGCGCTCGGAGGTGACCGACCCGCTGACCTCGCAGGCGCGCCAGATCTCCGGCCTGCGCCATGTGGAATGGGACCTGCATTTCACCCAGGACCTGGCCCGGTGGAAATCCAACTGGGGGATCGACGTCAACCGGGGCGGCTCCAACGCCAACGACGCCTATGGCTGGCGCGACCGCGCCTATCGCCTGTCGGAGATCGAGACCCGCAAGCTCGACACCTGGGTCACCCTGTTCGGGGAGTACAAGCCCAGGCCCGACCTCAGCGTTCGGCTGGAGCTGATGAACGTCACCGAGCGCAGCGCACAGCGCACCCGCGAGGTCTATGCCGGGCCGCGCGACCGCAGCGCGCTCGCCTATACCGACGTGCGCGACCTGCGCTTTGGCCGTATGTGGAACCTGCGGATCCGCAAGAGTTTCTAGGGCTTGGGCGGCGTCTGGACGGGGGCGGGCGGCGGGTTCGCGCTCGCCACGCGCCAGACGATGTCGCCGCTGTCGTCGGCCACCAGCAGAGCGCCTGTATTGTCCACCGCCACGCCCGCAGGCCGGCCCTGGGCCTCTTCCTTGGCGTTGAGGAAGTCGGTGAGGAAGACCTGCGGCGGACCTGAGGGCTTGCCGTTCGCAAAGGGAATGAAGACCACGCGGTAGCCGTTCAACGGCCTGCGGTTCCAGGAACCGTGCTGGCCGATGAAGACTCCGCCCTTGTAGGCCGCCGGAAAGGCGTCGGCCCGGTAGAAGGCCAGGCCCAGGGAGGCCGTGTGAGGGCCGAGCGCGTAGTCCGGAACCAGGGCCTTGGCCACCAGGTCCGGCTGCTGCGGGCTGACGCGGGTGTCCACGTGCTGGCCGTAATAGCTATAGGGCCAGCCGTAGAAGCCGCCGGGCGTGACGCTGGTCATGTAGTCGGGGACCAGATCGTTCCCGAGTTCGTCACGCTCGTTGACGGCGGTCCACAGCTTGCCGGTGGTGGGCTCCCAATCCATGCCGTTGGGATTGCGCAGGCCGGTGGCGTAGGGACGGCTGGGGCCCTCGGGCAGGGTAAACTCGACGATCTGGGCGCGGCCCGCCTCGGCGGGGAGGCCGTTTTCGCCCACGTTCGAGTTGGAGCCGACGGTGGCGTACAGCTTCTGACCGTCGGGGCTGGCGATGATGTTCTTGGTCCAGTGGTGGTTGATCGGCCCGCCCGGCAGGGCGAACACCTTGGTCCCGGTCCCCTGCACCTGGGTCTGGCCCTCGGAATAGGGGAAGGCAACGATGGAGTCGTCGTTGGCCACGTAGAGCGTGTCGCCCACCAGGGCCATGCCGAAGGGCCGCTTCAGACCCTGGGCGAAGATCGCCTTGGTGTCGGCCACGCCGTCGCCGTCGGAATCGCGCAGCAGCATGATCTTGTTGGGGCTCTTCTGCAGCGCCCCGGCGCGCTTCTGGACGAACTGCGCCACCCAGTCCTTGACGTTCTGCGGCTTGCCGGCCTCCGTCGAGGACTCCGCGGCGAGCACGTCGCCATTGGGCAGGACCAGCAGCCAGCGGGGGTGATCCAGGCCGTCGGCGAAGCGGGTGACGACGAAGCCGGGCGGCGCCGTGGGGGCGGCGTCCTTGGGCCAGCCCACGAACTTGGCGACCTTCACCGTCGGCAAGGCGCTCTTGGTCGGGGTCGGCAGGGCGGGTTTGGGGCCAAAGCCCGCGAAGGGGTCGGAGAGTCCCTGGCCGCAGCCGGCCAAGCCAAGCGCCGCCACGGTGGTGGCCAACAACATCGAACGCATGGGCGTCTCCCTCATCACCGACCCCGGGGATAATGCCTGGCTCGGATCCGGGTTCAGCCTAGCACGGGATGAGGAGGCCGCGACCTCGCGAGGCGTGGCCTCGGCCGGCAAAGGTTGACGCTCCCGTCATGCCAGCGGAAGCTCGCAAGGTGAAGCTTCAACAGGAAGCGCATTCGGGGCGGAAATCATGAGTGTTGAACTGACGATGCTGGCCTATTCGGTCGGCCTGCTTTTCGTGCTGGTCTTTGTCCAGGCGCTGGCCGGGATCCGCGCCCAGGGCCTGGTTCCCCTCGCCAACTCCCGCGACGGCCTGCCGCCGCCGAGCGGTTTCCATGCGCGGATGAAGCGGGTGGTGGACAATCATCGCGAAGGCCTGGCCATGTTCGCCCCCCTGGTGCTGGTGGCGGCGGTGGCCGGGGTTTCCAGCGGAACCACGGTCCTCGGCGCGCAACTGTTCTTCTGTTCGCGGGTCGCCCACGCGGTGCTCTACATGTTCGGCGTCCCGATGCTGCGGCCGCTGGCCTGGGCCGTCGGCATGGCCGGTACGGTCATGGTGTTTGCCGCCCTGGTCGGCCTCGCCTAGAGGGTTTCCTGAAAGCGCCTCCCGTCCTGGGAGGCGCGACCGGAGACCCGCATGCCCCGTCATCTCGGCTCCTGCCATTGCGGGGCGGTGACCTTCACCATCGAGGCGGAGATCGATCACGTGACCGCGTGCGACTGTTCGCTGTGCGTGAAGAAGAACGCGCGGATGGTGCGGGTGCGGCAGGACGCCCTGACGGTGTTGTCGGGGGAAGACCAGCTGGGCGTCTATCAATGGAACACCCACCGGGCGCGACATCACTTCTGCCGGACCTGTGGGATCTACGTCTTCCACCGCAAGCGCGCGGCGCCCGACATGTATGAGGTCAACGTCTTCTGCCTGGATGGCTTTGATCCCTCCGGTCTGCCGGTGCGCGCCAGCGAAGGCGTCGGCATGTCGGTGGCGGCGCAGGGCGCGCGGGAGGTCTGGCCGGGGCCGAGAGAGGCTTGAGGCGGGGTTGCGGCGACGGGCGGGCGGGGGTATGGCGCGGCCATGCTCGATCACCTGAAGGCGAACAACAAGGCTTGGGCCGCGCGCAAGGTCGCGGCTGATCCCGGCTTCTTCAAGCGGCTGAAGGGCCAGCAAGCGCCGGACTATCTGTGGATCGGCTGTTCCGACAGCCGCGTCCCGGCCAATGAGATCGTCGATCTCGATCCCGGCGAGCTGTTCGTGCACCGAAACGTCGCCAACCTGGCCCCGCCGCAGGACGCCAACTACCTCTCGGTCCTGCAGTTCGCCGTCGATGTGCTGAAGGTGAAGCACATCATGGTGGTGGGTCACTATGGCTGCGGCGGTGTGGCCGCGGCGGTGGACGGCGAGCGGCGCGGCCTGGTGGATCACTGGCTGCATCCGATCCGCGAGGTCCATGAGGAGCACCGGTGCGAACTGGAGGCCCTCGACACCGACACCGCGCGGCTGGACCGGCTGTGCGAGTTGAACGTGATCCGCCAGGTCAAGAATGTGGCCACCGATGTCTTCGTGCAGGATGCCTGGGCCCGCGGCCAGGATCTGTGCGTGCACGGTCTGGTCTATTCGCTGGAAAACGGCTTGCTGACGGATCTCAACGTCTCGGTCGGCAACCACCGCGAAGACTGACCACGGCGCGGCGCCCCCGCCGCAAGACCGCCTGACCCCTTATCAACACGCTGTTTGCGGGCCTTGGCCCGCAGCAAGTGGGCGCGTTTGCCGGCCTCTCCCGGCGACTGTTTGTGTATACAGAAAGTAATTCAAAATACAGATTTGATTAAATCCTTATTCACTGTGTTGATAAACCACAGTTTAAAGCGAATAGCGGAAAAGCGTTCTCGACAAGTTCAATCAATAAACAAAACACAAACAGCAGTCGGGAACACGCCATGAAGACCTTTGCCGCTTTCGCCCTCGCCGCCACCGTCGCCGCCTTCGCCGTCCCCGCCTTTGCCGCGGAAGCCCCGTCGTCGCAGCTGAACGTGCAGAGCGTCCGCATCGCCCTGACCGGCAAGACCGTGGCCCAGGTGCGAGCTGAAATCCGCGACGCCGCCACGACCGTCTGCGGCGCGGCGGCCGGCGATTGCTGGAACACCTCGGTCCGCAAGGCGAATTCCGACTTCAACGCCATCAACCGCGACCGCCAGGCCGCGGCGCCGACCCCGGTTCGCGCCGCCAAGCTCGAAGATGGCCGCGCCGCCGTCGCCACCGTCCGGGTCGCCCTGGCGGGCCGCTCGAACGTCCAGATCCAGGCCGACATCGCCGCCGCCGCCGACACCGTCTGCAAGGCGACCAACGACTACGCCCCCGACTACCGCGCCTGCGTCACCGGCGCCGTGCGCTCGGCCAAGGTGCAACTGCGCCAGCTGGCCCGCGTCGAGGGTTCGAGCCAAGTCGCCTCGATGTAACTCCCTTACGCCGCAAGGCGTGGAAGCCGCCGGCGCTGGTCCCCCCAGCGTCGGCGGTTTTCGTTTGCGTGCCTGCCGCCACGTCACACTTGGCGCGCCGTTTCAGAGGCTTAGACTAGGGCCAACGAACGATCCGCGGGAGAAAACGATATGGCCGATTTCGGAGGCGACCTCGAACTCGAGGAATTCCGTGGCGAAGCCAAGACCTGGCTGGAGGCCAACTTCCCGACCTCGCTGAAGGGCAAGGGGTTCCTGGCCGCCACCGAGGTGACCACCACCAACGCTGAGCTCAAGGCCTGGCGCAAGGCCATCGGCCTGAAGGGTTGGGCCACCCCCACCTGGCCGGCGGAATATGGCGGCGGCGGTCTGTCGCCCCAGCAGGCCAAGGTCCTGGCCCAGGAGATGGGCAAGATCGGCGCCTTCAACCCGCTGATGTTCGGGATGGGCGTGACCATGATCGGCCCGACGATCATGGACTACGGCACCGATGAGCAGAAAAAGCAGCACATCCCGCCCATCGTGCGCGGCGACGTCCAGTGGTGCGTCGGCTATTCCGAGCCCGGCGCGGGTTCTGACCTGGCCTCCCTGCAGATGAAGTGCGAGGACGCCGGCGATCACTACGTCATCAACGGCCAGAAGACGTGGACGAGCGGGGCCCAGTACTCCGACTGGTGCGGCGCCCTGGTCCGCACCGACTTCTCGGCCAAGAAGCATGAGGGGATCAGCTTCATGCTGATCGACATGCACCAGAAGGCCATCGATCCGCGGCCGATCGCCCTGATCGCCGGCGCCTCGCCGTTCTGCGAAACTTTCTTCACCGATGCGCGGGCCGAGAAGATCGGCCTGCTGGGGCAGCTGAACGGCGGCTGGACGGTGGGTAAGCGCCTGCTGCAGCACGAGCGCGCCAGCCAGACCGGGACCGGCGGCGGGGGCCGCACCGTGCCGCTGAACGAGATCGCCAAGCGCTATGTGGAGGTCGACGCTGACGGCCGCATCGCCGACCTGGACCTGCGCACGCGCCTGACCCGGCACCTGATGGACGCCCGCATCCACGGCCTGACCCTGGCCCGGGTGATGGCGGAATCGAAGGAGGCCTCGGGCGCCACCAACGGCGCCTCGGTGCTGAAGAACTCCGCCACGGTGGTGTCGCAGGGCCGCGCCGAACTGACTCTGGAGATCATGGGCCATCAGGGCCTGGGCTGGCAGGGCGCGGAGTTCAATCAGGAAGAGATCGAGACCGTTCGCGGCTGGCTGTCGGGCAAGGCGATGTCGATCTATGGCGGCTCGGTCGAGATCCAGAACAACATCATCTCCAAGCGCATCCTGAACCTGCCCGACAACACCCAGTCCACCTGACGGTATCGTCGGCGGGGCCTGTCGGAGCGGGCCGCGGCGGTTCGTCCTTGGGATAGCAACCCAAGGAGGACGTCCCCGTGAGCATCGTCAGTTCGTGTCTGTGGTTCGACGATCAGGCCGAAGAGGCCGCGAGCTTCTACGTCTCGATCTTCCCCAACTCCAAGCTCGGGAAGTTCGACCGCCATGGGGAAGGCGGTCCCGGACCGGCGGGGGGCGTCATGACCGTCGAGTTCGAACTCGATGGCGTGCGCTTCACGGGCCTCAACGGCGGCCCGATGTTCAAGTTCAGCGAGGCCACCTCCTTCGTCATCGACTGCAAGGATCAGGCGGAGGTGGACCACTATTGGGACGCCCTGCTGGCCGATGGCGGCGCCCCTGGCCAGTGCGGCTGGCTGAAGGACCGCTTCGGCCTGTCCTGGCAGGTGGTCCCGGTCGAGCTCGGCGTCCTGATGTCTGATCCGGATTCGGCGCGCGTCAGCCGGGTCATCGCGGCCATGATGCAGATGGCCAGGCTGGACACCGGCAAGCTGCGGGCCGCGGCGGACGGCGCGCAAGGCTGACGTCAAACCGACTCAATCGCAGTGCTATGCGGGGTGTCCCAGCCTTTGCGAGACGCACGACCTTGCCGAGTTCCGACACCCGCACCTGGCGCCAGCGCCTGGCTGCGTACCAGCAGCCAAACACCGGCCGTTCGATCCTGGAGATCGTGATCACCGCCGCCCCCCTGGCGGCGATCTGGGGCGCCGCGTGGGCGGCGGCGCACTTCGGGCTCTGGTGGCTGGCCCTGTTGCTTGCGGTTCCGGCCGCCCTGTTCCTGGTGCGCCTGTTCATGGTGCAGCACGATTGCAGCCACCGCGCCTTCTTCCGCAACCGGCACGCCAATGACTGGATCGGCCGGGTGATCGGGGTGTTGACCCTGACCCCCTACGACTGCTGGCGGCAGACCCACGCCATCCACCACGCCACCTCCGGCGACCTGGACCGCCGGGGCCTGGGGGACATCCTGACCCTCACCGTGGACGAGTACCGCGCCCTGCCGCTGTGGCGGCGGATCGGCTACCGGCTGTATCGGCATCCGCTGGTGCTGTTCGGGATCGGCCCGGCCTATGTCTTCCTGCTGGAGCAGCGCCTGCCAAGCGGCCTGATGAGGGGCGGCTGGCGGCCCTGGCTCAGCGCCATGGGCACCAACCTGGCCATCGTGACCTTCCTGGTGATCGTGGCCCTGCTGGCTGGCTGGCAGGCCCTGCTGCTGGTGAACCTGCCGACCATGCTGATCGCCGCCACCATCGGGGTGTGGCTATTCTACGTCCAGCATCAGTTCGAGGGCGCCTACTGGGCGCGCCGGGACGACTGGGACATGACCGAAGCGGCGCTCAAGGGCGCCTCGCACTACCACCTGCCGCAGCCGCTCCGCTGGATGACCGCCAATATCGGCGTGCACCACGTGCATCACATCTCCAGCCGCATCCCGTTCTACCGGCTGCCGACCGTGCTGAAGGACCACCCGGAGCTGAAGATGGTCAGCCGGCTGAGCGTGCCGCAGAGCCTCCGGGCGGTGCCGCTGTCGCTGTGGGACGAGTCCAGCGAACGCCTGATCTCCTTCCGCCAGCTGGCGCGACAGACCCGCCTGGCCCGCGCAGCCTAGAGGTTCAGCTTCACCACGGCGGCGTCGAAGGCGGCCATCTCGGCCGCCGAGCCGACGGTGACGCGGCTGCGGGTTGGCCAAATGGGCCAGGATCGGCCAATGGCGACGTTCTCCTTGGCGAAGGCGGCCTGGACCTCCTTGGCCGGCTTCTTCCAGTCGACCATGAAGAAGTTGGCGTCCGAGGGCACATGCTCGATGCCGCGCTTGTCGAGCAGCAGCAGGGACTTGGTGCGCACCGCGATCATCTCGTCGCGCCTCGCCTTGATCAGCTTGGCCTCGGTCAGGCTGGCCGTGGCGCAGACCAGGGACGGGTTTGGCAGGGCGTAGCTGGCCATCATGCCGTCATAGCGCAGGGTCTTGGCCATCAGGTCGGGCCGGGCGATGGTTGCGCCCAGGCGCATTCCGGCCATGCCGAACAGCTTGGAGAAGGTGCGCAGGACGATCACCTCCTTGCCCTGCGCGGCCAGGTAGGCGCCCGGCCTGGCCTCGGAGAAGTGGATATAGGCCTCGTCCAGCAGGACGATGGAGCCGGCCGGCTTGTTGGCGATCAGCCACTCCACATCGGGCAGGCTGGTCAGGGTCGCGCTCGGATTGTTCGGGGTGCAGATGTAGTAGACCCCGGCGTTGGGATCGGCGGCCAGCATGGCCTTCACGTTGTGGCCGTAGTCGGCCTTCAGCGGGACCTTGGCCACCTTCACCCCTATGTAGCGGGCGACGCTCTCGGCCAGTTCGAAGGTGGGGTCGGCCACCACCAGGCCTCGGGTCGGCGAGCAGTAGGTGACGATGATCCGGGCCATCGGGTCGCTGGAGCCGGCCCAGGCCATGACGTGGCCGGCGGGCACGCCCTCCACCGAGGCCACGGCCTTGGCGAAGGCGTCGCGCTGGGAGCCGGTGTAGCGGTTGCCGGTAGCGATGGCGTCGGCCGCGGCCGACGCGCCGGGGGCCAGCGGCCCGGTCCAGCACTCGTTGGCCCCGATCAGCACCATGCCGGTGGCGGCCTGGGCGGCGGCCGGCGCGGCCAGCGCCGTGCCGAGCGCGGGCGCGGCGGCGAACAGGCTGAGCACCTTGCCGAGGCTGCGTCGTGAATAGCCGCGGCTGATGAGGTCGGAGCAGGCCTCGTCGGCAAGCTCGGCGCGCGCGGTCATGTGGAAGTCCCCCAGGGTTGGCCCTGGGGGGAGCTTAGGCGCGTGGGGGTGGGGGGCAAACGCCGTGGCGGGCGCCAAGGCCGGTCAGGATGAAACTGCGCGTTTGTTGGGCTTTGTCCTGCGCTCGTCGAACGCGGCGGCCCTTGACGCACCCTTCCTTCCTAATATAGTTATTCGGCAATATAGCTGGATGACGATGTATGCAGGCGGCGACCCAACAGATGGACCGGGTATTCGGCGCCTTGGCCGACCCGACGCGGCGGGCGATCCTGGCGCGGCTGGCGGACGGGGAGGCGACGGTCAATGAGCTGGTGGCGCCCTTCGACCTCAGCCAGCCGACGATCTCCAAGCACCTCAAGGTGCTGGAAGGTGCCGGACTGGTCTCGCGGGGCCGTAACGCCCAGTTCCGGCCGGTGCGGCTGAACGCCAGGCCGTTAGCCGAGGCGGCCCGCTGGATCGGCGACTACCGCCGCTTCTGGGACGAGAGCCTCGACCAGCTGGAAGCCTATGTGAAAGACCTGCAGGCCAAGGGAGAGCCCTCATGAGTTCCGTCGAGCCCGAGCGCGAGATCACCCTCACCCGCATCATCGATGCGCCCGCCGCCCTGCTGTTCGAGGCCTATTCTCGGCCCGAGCACATCATGCGTTGGTTCGGGCCGGTGGGCTGGCCGGTGACCCTGGCGGAGATCGACTTCCGGGTCGGCGGCACGTTCAAGTTCGCCATGACCGGGCCCAGCGGGGTGCAGAACGAGCCCTTCGGCGGGACCTATCTGGAGATCGTTCCCGACCAGAAGATCGTCTACGACAACGGCTTCAACTTCGAGAAGATGATGGTGGTCACGGTCACCTTCCAGCCGGTGGACGGCAAGACCAGGCTGACCCTGCACACCGTGTTCGCCAGCGACGAGATCGCCAGGATGCACATCGGCGGCGGCTTCGAGGCGGGCACGAACTCGGGCCTGGATCAGCTGGAGGATCTCGTGGCCGACCTGGCCTCGCGGATTGGCGGCGGCTGACGCCGACGTTCGCGGCTAGGGCGATTTGCGAGTCTGATCATGGGCATGCGGCGAATTCATCGCCGGGGACTTGAGGCCGCCGCGCGCCGTCCCATATCGGATTAGCGGGCCGGGCCCCTCTGACGATCACCGTGATCGTGATGTCGGACCGCATCGGGTGCGCCCGATGCCGGGGTCCTCTCCAGCTCCCCCGGAGTTTCGGGCGCATCCTCCCAACAGAGGAGGTATTCGACATGAACCTTTCCAGCCGGCGGCCCACGAGCGCCAGCCTGATGACCGAGGCCTGGACCCCGGGCGATAGCCTGCAACTGGACGCCCTGGTGGCGGCCTGCGCCCTGGTGGCCCATGCGGACGGATGGGTCACGGCCGAGGAGCGGCGGCGTCTTGTGGCCCGGGTCCAGGGCCTTCCGGCCCTGGGTCTGTTCGGGGTGGATGAGGCGGTGCAGGCCTTCGAGGCCCTGATCGGCCGTTTCGACAAGGATCCTGACGACGGGGAGGCGGTGGCCGAAGCGGCGATCCTGCGTCTGCGCGGCCGGGCCGGTCCCGCCCATCTGCTGGTGGCCGCGGCCTGCTCGATCGCCGCCGCCGACGGAGGCTTCGACGCCGAGGAGCGGGCCGCGATCCTGCGGATCTGCCATCTCCTGGACCTGGAGGCCGACGCCTTCGACCTCATGGCCGCCAGGGGGCGGCGATGAGAATCTCGGCCTTCGCGCCCCCGGCGCCCTGGCTGCGGGTGGAGTCCAGGGTTCTGGCCCAGGCCACGACCCTGGCGGCGTCCCACGCCAGTTCCCCCACCGGACGCCCGGTGGAGGGGCTTGCGCCGGTGACCACCAACCTCGCACCGCGCCGGGTGACCGGCCAGACCCTCGACATCCGGGTGTGAGGCGGCCCGTCTAGGGCGGGCCACAGGCCCGTCTGCAGGACCTTCCGCCGCCGGCGCGGGGCGACCCCGCGCCGGCGGTCCATCAATTCATGAGCGGTCCGGGCCCCTCTGGCGATCGTCTTGATCGTGATGTCGGACCGCGAAGGGGCGCGAGGCGCCTCCTTTCTGGGGAACAAGATATTGGACATGCTGTTCGCGCCCTTGATGGGCAAGCCGCTCTGGATGTGGCTGATCTTCGCCGCCGTGGTGACGATCCTGCTGGTGCTGGACCTGGGGGTGCTGCACCGGAAACAGAGAACCATCGGAGTGCGGGAGAGCCTGGCCCTGTCGGCAGGCTACATCCTGATGGGCCTCAGCTTCGGGGCCTGGGTCTGGGGAGAACTGGGGCCCCAGGCCGGCATGGAGTACCTGACAGGCTTCCTGGTGGAAAAAAGCCTGGCCCTGGACAATGTCTTCGTCATCGCCAGCATCTTCGCGGCCTTCGCGGTCCCGACCGCTTATCAGCATCGGGTGCTGTTCTGGGGGATCCTCGGGGTGATCGTGCTGCGCGCCGTGATGATTGGGTTCGGCGCGACCCTGGTGGCGCGCTTCGACTGGGTGCTGCTGATCTTCGCCGGTTTCCTGATGGTGATGGGGGTCAGGATGTTCCTGGCCAAGGCCGAGGCCAAGGATCCGCGGGACAATGCCCTATATCGCTGGGCCGCCTCCCACCTGCGGCTCACCGATGGCTTCCGGGGCGCGCGGTTCGTGGTGCGGGAGCCCGGGCCGGGCGGCCGGCCGGTGCTGTTCGCCACCCCCCTGCTGATGGTGCTGGTGACCATCGAGCTGGCGGACCTGATCTTCGCCGTCGACTCCGTGCCGGCGATCTTCGCGATCACCACCGATCCCTACCTGGTCTACACCTCCAACATCTTCGCCATCCTTGGCCTGCGGGCGCTCTACTTCGCCCTGGGCGCGGTGATTGACCGCTTCGCCTATCTGAAACAGGCCCTGGCCGCCCTGCTGGTGTTCATCGGCGGCAAGGTGTTCGTGGCCGAGGCCATGGGGTGGGAGAAGTTCCCGGCCCCGGTGTCCCTGGGGGTGACCTTGGCCCTGCTGGCCTGCGGGATCGCCTATTCGGTCTGGCGCACCCGCGGATCGGCGGTCGGGGCCGCGTGAAGCCCAGGCCTCGCGCGCGGGGACGGCGAAAGCGGCGCCGTCCCCTGGGCACGGGCGGGGCGGTCCCCTATGTGGGGGGACCGCTGTTCCGCGCCAGCTCAAGGACGCTCCATGCCTTCGCTCTTCGATCCCCTCGTCATCGGCGACCTGACCCTGCCCAACCGGGTGATCATGGCGCCCCTGACCCGCAGCCGCGCAGGTGACAGCCGCGTCCCCAACGCCCTGATGGCCAAGTACTACGAGCAGCGCGCCTCGGCGGGCCTGCTGATCTCCGAGGGCGTGCCGGTCGATCCGATGGGGGTGGGCTATGCCGGCGTGCCCGGCGTCTGGTCAGCCGAACAGACTCAAGGCTGGCGGCAGGTGACCTCGGCGGTGCATGCCGCGGGCGGCCGCATCTTCATGCAGATCTGGCACGTGGGCCGCATCTCCGATCCGAGCTTCCTGGACGGCCGCGCGCCGGTCGGGCCCAGCGCCATCGCCGCCAAGGGCCATGTCAGCCTGCTGCGTCCCGAGCGGCCCTATCCGACCCCGCGCGCCCTGGAGACCAGCGAGGTCCAGGATGTGGTGGAGGCCTTCCGCCTGGGCGCCCAGAACGCCCAGAAGGCCGGCTTTGACGGGGTGGAGCTGCACGGCGCCAATGGCTACCTGCTCGACCAGTTCCTGCAGGACAGCTCCAATCAGCGCACCGACCAGTATGGCGGCTCCATCGCCAACCGCGCCCGGCTGATGCTTGAATGCGCCGACGCCGCCGTTTCGGTCTGGGGCTCCGACCGGGTCGGCATGCACCTGGCCCCGCGCGGCGACGCCCACAGCGTCGGCGACAGCGACCTGACGGCCACCTTCACCCATGTCGCCACCGAACTGGGCAAGCGCAAGCTGGCCTTCCTCTGCGCCCGCGAGGCCGAAGGCCCCGACAGCCTGGGGCCGCAGCTGAAGAAGGCGTTCGGCGGCGTCTATATCGCCAACGAGAAGTTCACCGGCGCCAGCGCCCAGGCCGCCCTCGACGCCGGCTGGGCCGACGCCGTGGCCTTCGGCAAGGACTTCCTGGCCAACCCCGACCTGGTCGAGCGTCTTCGCACCGGGGCGCCGTTGAACCGGTGGAATCTGGCGACCTTCTATGCGCCCGGCGCCGAGGGCTACACCGACTATCCCACCCTGTCGGAGCTGAAGGCCGCCGGCTAGTTCGCAGGGCGCGCCGGCTCTGTCGTCTTCCAGACGCAGGAACCAGCGCGCCCGTCCGGGATTGCGGAGAGCACACCTCTCAAAGGAGCTTTCCCGTGGCCGACAAATCCCTCGCCGATATCGCCAAAGACATGCGGCACATCGACATCGCCATCCTATCGACCGTGACCTCGGGCGGCGCGATCGCCGGGCGGCCGATGAGCAACAACAAGGATGTCGACTACGACGGAGACGCCTACTTCTTCACCGACGCCAGCACCGATGTCGCCAACGAGATCGCGGCCAATCCGCAGGTCGGCCTGGGCTATCAGGGCAAGCACGGCCTCTACATCGCCGTCAGCGGCGCCGCCGACCTGATCCGCGACAAGGCGGCCTTTGCCGACCACTGGAACTCCGACCTCGACAAGTGGTTCGACCAGGGCGTCGACACGCCGGGCCTGACCCTGATCCACGTGAAGGCCAAGGAGCTCAAGTACTGGGACGGCAAGGACTACGGCGAGGTCCACGTCTAGAACTTCGGCCGACCTCAGGGGGCCGCGGGCGGAGGCGCCGCCTTGGCCGCCGTCAGGGCCTGCCGGAAGGCGGCCAGCAACTGCTCGCGCGCCGGGTCGTCGCCCGCGGCCTGCAGGGCCTGGTCGAGTTCGATCAGCAAGCCGGCTCGGGCATTGTGCCAGTCAGGGGCGGCTACCGCGCGGGCGGCGATGCGGTGGACCGCCTCGCCGGCCGGCTGGGCCTTGGACGCGGTCAGGACATAACCCTCGTCCATCCCCGGCAAGGCGATGGCGTCGGGCTGGATTCCGGCCGTCACCAGGCGTGTCCGCAGACCCTCCCGGGCGGCGGGCTCGCCGTGCAGGAGGAAGACCTGCCCGGCGACCGGTCCGCGCGCCTTCACCCAGTTGGTCAGGCCCGTCGCGTCGGCATGGGCGGAATAGACGTCCAGGGCGCGGATGCGCGCCCGGACCTGGATCTGCTCGCCCTCGATCGAGACCCGGCTGGCTCCATCCTGCAGGATGCGGCCCAGCGTCCCCATGGCCTGGAACCCTGACAACAGGACGGTGGCGTCCTTGCGCCAGAGCAGCCGCTTCAGATGCCGCCGCACGCGGCCGGCGTCACACATGCCGCTGGCGGCCATGATCAGGTGCCAACCCCTCAGCTTCTCGAGACTGTCGCTTTCCTTGGGCTTGCGAAGGAACCGCAGCCGCCCTCCCGAATGCAGATCCTCGAAGGGGTTGCTCTCGGTGGTGCGGTTCCAGCCGCGACGCTGGAAGATCTCGGTCGCCTCGATGGCCAGGGGCGAGTCCAGGAAGATGTCGGCCTTGGGGATGCGGCCCTCGTCCATGATGGTGAGGATGTCGGCCAGCAGCTCCTGGGAGCGTTCGACGGCGAAGGCCGGAATGAGCACCGGCCCGCCCGCCGCGTGGGCGTCGAGGAGTTCCTGGGTCAGGACGCCGCGCCGGGCCTCGCCGTCGAGATCCAGGCGCTCGCGGTCGCCATAGGTGGACTCCACGATCACATGGTCGACCCCGCTGGGGCCGTCGGGGTCGGGGGAGTAGTCCCGTCCGCCGCTGCCGATGTCGCCGGAGAAGAGCAGCTTGATGGGCCCCTCCGCGGTCTCGACATGCAGCTCGATGGAGGCCGCGCCGAGGATGTGGCCGGCCTCCCAGTAGATGGCGGTCAGGCCAGGCAGGATGGCCGCCGGGGTCCCCAGCTTCACCTTCGTGAACTGCTTCATCACCTTGGCCGCGTCGCGCTCGGTGTAGATGGGCTCGACGCTGGGCCGGCCGCGCCGCTCATTCCGGCGATTGAGGTGTCGGACCTCGGACTCCTGGATGCCGCCGGCGTCGGCCAGCATGATGTCGCACAGGTCGCGGGTGGCGGCGGTGGCGTAGATCGGCCCCTCGAAGCCGGCCTTCATCAGCTTGGGCAGCAGGCCCGAGTGATCGATGTGGGCATGGGTCAGCAGCACCGCGTCGATCTTGCCGACATCGAAGGGGAAGTCGTTGTAGTTCAGGGCCTTGAGGGTCTTCGAGCCCTGGAACATGCCGCAGTCGATCAGCACCGCGGCGCCATCCACCTCAAGGCGTGCGCAGAATCCGGTGACGCAGCCGGCGGCGCCGTGAAAGGTCAGCTTGACGGTCAACGGGGATACTCCTGGAGGATGCGATTCAAACGGCCGCCGAGCGGTCGCCGCTGAAGGTCTCGGTGACGGTTCGGCCCACCTGCGTCAGCACGTCGGCCACGGCCTCGTCGGTGATGCCCGGAACGATACCGCCGATGTGGCGGTGATCCAGCACCTGCAGCCCGCAGACGGCGGCCAGGTGAAGATCAAACACCGTCATCAAGGCACGAAGCGCGCCGCTGTCGCGAACCCAGGACTCCGGCGCGCCCGAGAAGCTGAAGCTGATGAGCTTCTTGCCTTCCAGCAGCGGTTCGGTTCCCCCCGCGGCCGGTCCGTAGCCGAAGCCCATGCTGAAGACGCGGTCGACATAGCCCTTCAGCATCGCCGGGGGCGCGTTGAACCACAGCGGATAGACGAAGGCGAAAACGTCGGCGTCGGCCAGAAGTCGGCGTTCCTCCAGCACGTCGGCGCCGAAGGCATAGCCGGCCGCGCCGGGGATCTCGGCGGCCTGGAGGCGGGGGTCGAAGTCGAGCGGATAGAGGTCGCGAATCATCGCCTGGTGGCCCAGGGCTTCCACAGCCTCCGCATAGGCCGTCGCCGCCGCGCGGGTCAGACTGCCGGGATTGGGATGGGCGACGATGACGGCGTGCTTCATGACGGGGCGCCTGTCGCGGAGAGGTTTTCGTCCACCTGGACGAGTTCGGTGTGACCAAAGCCCTTGCGGTAGTCCAGGACCGAAATCACCTGCGGCCGCAGCCGGAACATCGCCATCTCGCCCACCGGGCTGGAGACATACTGGGCGACCTCTGGGAATTTCTCCAGGAACAGCAGTCCGATCCGCGCCAGGTCGTCGGGGGCGGTGACCTCGGTCGCCCGGCCGCCGAGAGAGAGGCCACGAATCTCCGCCCAGTCGCGATAGGGCAGGTCGATGGTCGCCGAGACCCGGGGATCGCGCGCCAGGTTGCCCGCCTTCTGCGACTGCTGTCCGCAGCCGAAGTAGATTTCAAGGCCCTGGCTGGCGTAGCTCACCGTGGTGGCCTGGGGGGCGCCGTCCGGCCTGAGGGTCGCCAGCGTCAGGTCCTTGCCGGCTTCAAGGATCGAGGCGATGTCCTGTTGGAGATCCGGATTCATGAACTTTGCTCCCATGGAGAACAAGCCCAGGATCGCCCCTTACCGGCCTTGCCGCGTTGCGCCAGATCAAGTTGGTCGCCGCTTGCGACCCTAATCTGCCCCACGTCTCGAAGGAACCTGCATGCCGAGCCGCGAACCGGCGCCCAACGCGGCGCAATTGACCTCTCCCGCCTATCGGCTGGCGGCCCTGGACCAGGACTTCCTCCTGAGCTCTCCCATGCGGGGAGTCCGCTTCATGCTGGAATTCTCCAAGGTGGACGAGGCGCTCGCCGCCTGGGGGGTGCGGTCGACCCTGGTTGTGTTCGGCAGCGCGCGGATTTCCGAGTCCGGCCCCGGCAAGCCGGGGGAATGGTACGCCGCGGCGCGGGCGTTCGGCACCCTGGCCTCCCAGCGGGGCGGCGCGATCCGCACGGCTGACCGGATGCGGGACAATGTGATCGCAACCGGCGGCGGGCCGGGGATCATGGAGGCGGCCAACCGCGGCGCCGCCGACGTCGGGGCGCCGTCCATCGGGTTCAACATCAGCCTGCCGCACGAGCAGGGGCCGAACGCCTACTCCACGCCGGAACTGACCTTCCGCTTCCACTATTTCGCCATGCGCAAGATGCACCTGGCCATGCGCGCCAGCGCCCTGGTGGTGTTTCCCGGCGGCTTCGGGACCCTGGATGAGCTGTTCGAGATCCTGACCCTGCGCCAGACCGACAAGTCGCCCCGCATTCCCGTGGTGCTGTTCGACGAGGCCTACTGGCGGTCGATCCTCAACTTCGACGCCTTGGTGGCGGCGGGGATGGCCGACGCCGCCGATCTCGAGATCTTCCGCTTCGCCGAGACCGCCGAGCAGATCTGGTCGGAGTTGCTGGCCTGCGGCTTGCCGGTCGCTGGCGAAGGCCCCCGGCCGGTCGGCCCGCGATAGCTGGCCGCCTGACCCTGGGCGAGCAGGTCCGCGGGCGGCCTGACCGTGCGGATCGGATCGGTATCTGCTAAGGCGAGCCGGAGCCGCCCCTGCGCGGCCTCCCGCCCTTCGCCGCCTGAGACCCAATGCCCGCGCCGTATTCCTCCCACCGACTGTCCGTCGCCCCCATGATGGACTGGACGGACCGGCATTGCCGGGCGTTCCACCGGGTGCTGACCCGCGAAAGCCTGCTCTATACCGAGATGGTGACGACGGGGGCTGTGCTCCACGGCGACCGCGAGCGGCTGCTGGGGTTTGACGAGGTCGAACATCCCGTCGCCCTGCAACTGGGCGGGTCGGAGCCCGCGGACCTGGCGGCGGCGGCCAGGATCGGCGCGGATCTTGGCTATGACGAGATCAACCTCAATGTCGGCTGTCCCTCCGACCGCGTGCAGAGCGGCCGGTTCGGCGCCTGTCTGATGCGCGAGCCGGCCCTGGTGGCCGAGGGCATGGCGGCCATCGGCGCGGCGGTGTCGATCCCCGCCACCGTGAAGTGCCGCATCGGGGTGGACGACCAGGACCCGGAGGAGAGCCTGTTCACCCTGGTGGACCTCTGCGCCCAGGCCGGGGTCACCACCTTCATCGTCCATGCCCGCAAGGCCTGGCTGAAGGGCCTGTCGCCCAAGGAAAACCGCGACGTGCCGCCGCTGGACTATCCCCTGGTCCACCGGCTGAAGCGCGAGCGGCCGGGGCTGTCCATCGAGATCAATGGCGGCATCGGTTCGTTGGACGCGGCCGAGGACCAGTTGGCCCACACCGATGGCGTGATGCTGGGCCGCGCGGCCTATCACACCCCGGGCATCCTGGGTCAGGCCGACCGGCGCATCTTCGGCGCGGCGGCTGACGTCGATCCCTTCGAGGCGGTGGAGCTCTACAAGCCCTACATCGCCCGCCAGCTGGAGCGCGGCGCGCACCTGGCCGGGATCACCCGCCACATGCTGGGGCTATTCCACGGCGCGCCGGGCGCGCGGACCTGGCGGCGGATCCTGACGGTGGAAAGCGTGAAGCCGGGCGCAGACCTGAGCGTGGTCGACCGGGCCTTGGCCGCGGTGTCAGGGCTGAAGGATCAGCGCGGTGCGGGTGGCCTGGAAGCTGGAGAGGCGGCCTAGATAGGTCATGCCCAGCAGGGAGGCGTCGAGCCCCTTGTCGAGCACCAGCGCATCGACATCGGCCAGCTTGGCGCCGGCCACCGAGACCGAGGCCAGCTTGACGGCGGCGGCCTTGGCCTCGCCATTGGCCGTCATCACCTTGTAGGCATAGTTCAACTTGGCAGGGTCGAAGCCCAGGCGCTGGGCGTCGGCGGCGGTGAGCGCCACGGCGCTGGCCCCGGTGTCCACCAGGAAGCGGACGCTGGACCCGTTGACGGTGCCCTGCGCCCAATAGTGGCCGTCGCTGGCCTTGGCGATGGAGGCCGCGCCACCCTCGGGGGCGGCGGGTTGTTGTTCCGGAACGAAGTGGGCCACGGCCGCGCGCAGGCCGTCCGACCGCGTGCTCGGATCCAGGCTGACCACGGCCTGGGCCGCGCCCACCGCCGATACGGCTCCGATCAGGGCCATGGCGGCCAACTTGATCATACTCGACACCCTCGCCACCCCGGCGCTGCCCGACCGTTCTCGGCCTTGTTGAACGGGCAGGTTACGGCGGCGGGTGTTTGCAACCGGTGAACGCGGGGCTGTTTTAGGAGAACATCGCCAGCTTTTCGGGGCTGATGCGCGACCGGCGGGTGGGCAGCTCGGTCATGATCCGGGCGCGGTCCTCATCCGACAGCTTCTGCCAGGCGGCGACCTCGGTCAGCTCCCGGTAGCAGCCCATGCAGAGGCCGGTTTCACCATCGATGACGCAGACCTTGATGCAGGGGGTCTTGATCGGGGCGGGGGGGCGAAGCGGCAGGTCACTCATGAGGGGATAGCGTAGGTCACGGTGGCCTGGGCCGCCAGCCTGTCCGGGCTCTCGGTCCAAAGTTTGACGTCGCAGACGGCGATGCGGCGGCCAAGGCGCAAGAAGCTCGCCTCGGCATGCAGGTCCCCGGGGACGGCGCCGCGCAGGAAATTCATCACCAGCGAACTGGTCACCGCCATCAGCTGGTCGCCGATATGGGCCAGGATCAGAGCGTAGGCCGCGGTGTCGGCCAGGCTCATCAGGTTGGGACCGGAGATCACCCCGCCGGGGCGCAGCATGCCGCCGCCATAGACGCGCACGATATGGGCGCGGCCGGGGGCGAGCGCCGTCACCTGCGGCAGGGCCTCGGCGGGCGCATCGGGAAAGGCGCGCGCCATCAGGGCGTTCACACCGGCGACATCGAGCTGGAGGTCGGGCTGGGCCATATCGATGTTCTGCCGAACCGAACGCAACATTACAAGATGTTTATATTTTGAAAGTAACGAGGTTCGATGATTAAGGATCGGTAAGGTTCGAATACTTAATGTTGCTGCGAATTCATTTGAAGCATCAGAGGCGTACGGGCAGGTTCAGCCCATCGTTGTTCGAGGGAAAAACACCATGCGTATCGCCGCTTTCACGCTCGCCGCCGCCGCCACCCTGATGGCCGCCGGCTCCGCCCTGGCCGCCGCCCAGGTCACCGATGTGGACTTCATCAAGGCCAGCCGCTGCCGCGGCATCGCCACCTCGGCGGCCGCCGACACCGCCGACCTGGACGCCTGGCTGAAGAGCGCCAGCAAGACCCGCTCCATGGCGGTCATGGACAAGGCCTCCGTCGCCGAGGACGCCGGCCGCCGCGAAGCCAAGACCACCAATGCCGAGCGCAAGGCCCGCCTGGCCACCGAACTCAGCGGATCCTGCCAAGCCTTCAAGGGCTAGTCTCTCGAACCGCCCTTGATGGAGCGCGTCGGCCCCCCAGAGTCGGCGCGCTCTTTTCTTTGATCTCCCCGGGTTCCGGACTTGCGCGGACTCGACGGGAACCCGACCTAGGCGCAGGCTTTCTTGCAAGCGTGTCCACAGGGGTTTCAGTTGGTCGATGAGCGTATTGAAACCCGGTGACACAGCTTGGCGCGTCGGCCGGGCCAACCGCGCCGCCTTCCTGATCGACACCGAGGCCTACTACACCGCCGTCTTTGAGGCGCTGCGCAAGGCCAAGCGTTCGGTGCTGCTGCTGGGCTGGGCCTTCGACCCCCGCACCCGCCTGTTCCCGGACGGCCAGGAAACCCCTGATGACGCCGACGAGGCCGGCCGTATCCTGGTGGAACTGTCGCGCGCCCGCCCCGAGCTGGATATTCGCCTGCTGATCTGGAAGTCGGCCCTGCCGATCGCGGCGAGCCAGGAGTTCTTCCCCCACAAGGCGCGCAAGTGGTTCGAGAAGACCGGCGTCAAATTCCGCCTGGACGACGCCGTGCCCATGGGCGCCTGCCATCATCAGAAACTGCTGGTGGTCGATGACAAGCTGGCCATCTGCGCCAGCGGCGACATCTGCGTCGACCGCTGGGACACCCCGGGACACCGGGACCACGAACCTCGCCGGATCATGCCCGACCAGGAGTGCCATGCGCCTCGCCACGAAGTGATGCTGATGGTGGATGGTCCGGTGGCCAAGGACCTAGGCGACCTGGCCCGCGAGCGGTGGCATCGGGCCACCCAGGAAGTCGTGCCGCCGCCCCCGGAGATGGACACCGATCCCTGGCCCGCCCATGTCCCCGCCCACCTGCTGGACATGGAGGTCGGCATCGCCCGGACCATGCCCGCCTGGCGTCAGGAGCCGCAGGTGGAGGAGATACGGCGTCTGACCCACGCGTCGATCCACGCCGCCAGGGACGTCATCTATCTTGAGAACCAGTACTTCACCTCACCGCTGATCGCCGAGGCCCTTGCCGCCCGCCTGGCCGAGCCGAACGGGCCTGAGGTCGTGCTGATCTCCACAGGCGCCAGTCCCAGCTGGTTTGATCAACTCACCATGGACCGGGCGCGGTCCAACATGCTGTGGCGCCTGCGCGCCTCCGACGTGTTCGGGCGGTTCCGCGCCTATTTTCCGATCACGCCGGCCGGCACGAAGATCATCGTGCATTCCAAGAGCACCATCATCGACGACACCCTCGCCCGGGTCGGCTCGGCCAATCTGAACAACCGCTCCGGGGGTTTTGACACCGAACTGGAGCTGGCGATTGAGGCCACCACCGAGCGGTCGCGGCTGAACATCAAGGCCTTCCGAGACCGGTCCATCGGGCACTTCCTCGGCTATACGGGCGACGCGGTGGCCAAGGCGCAGCAGGAGCGTGGCAGCCTGATCGCCGGGATCGACGCCCTAAACCGCGAGGGACGGCTGTCACCGATCCTGCCCATGAAGATGACCGCCTTCGGGGAATTCGTCGCCGCCTACCACCTGGGCGACCCAGTGAATGTCAGCGACTCATGGCGGCCCGGCCGCCGCCGCGACCGGCTCTACGCCGAGGCCAGAGCCTTGGGTCAGGGACGGCTGTTGCGGGGAGGCGACGAGAGCGACGAGGCTGTCGCGCTCACGAAATCTCGAAATCCATGACCAGCGGCAGGTGATCCGACGCCGCGCGGGTGAGCGGGTTGAAGGGCGCAGAAAGGTCCGTCACCTGGATTTCCGGGCTGACAAAAAGATGGTCGATCCGCACCACCGGCAGGGCCGACGGGAAGGTCGAGGTCGGCTTCTTGTTCGGCGCCAGCCGGCGCGCGCCCTGCAGCCGGCCGATCAGGGTCCGATAGACCACCGAGGTCGGGCTGGCGTTGAAGTCCCCCAGCAGGATCGTCGGGCCCACGCATTTCGGATGGTCCAGCCAGGCGGGGCCGGCCAGGCAGGCGGCCTGCAGCTGCTGTTCCCTGGGCACCAGGCCCAGGTGCGTGTTGATGATCTGCACCCGCTTGCCGTCGATCTCCACGCAGATCCACAGGGCGCCCCGCGGCTCCAGTTGCGGGATGCGGCCATAGCCGGGGAGGGGCCCGACCTGGACGAGGTGCTCAGGGTAGGTGGTGAGGATGGCGTCGCCGTAGAGCTCCTCCTCGACCTGCATGGCGGCGTGGAAGTGGACCGCCATCTTCAGGCGCTGGGCGATCTCATGGGCCTGGTCGACCATGCCGGTGCGCATCCGCCCGACGTCCAGTTCCTGCAGCGCGACGATGTCGGGCTGGAGGCTGGCGATGACATCGGCGATGCGGCCCACGTCCAGGCGGCGGTCCGTGCCGACGCAACGGTGTACATTGTAGGTGATGATACGCGGCATAGGGTCCGTCTGATGCGCGTCTCGGCGCTGGGACGCAAGATCGGGAACGGCTGGTGTCCGGCGAAGGTTCGCTTCATGTGGGGCGAAATCAGGAGAGCCCGAGGATGATCTGGATCGCCGCGGCCGCGGCCGCGACAAGCGTGATGGCCGGCCAGGGGCTGGCGACAGTCCAGTGCCGGGTGGCGGCGGGGCAGAGCCTGCGCGACTGCGTGGTGCTGTCGGAGACGCCGAAGGGGGCCAATGTGGGCGCCTTCGCCCTGCAACTCGCCAAGGGCTTCCATCCGCAGAAGGGCGACCGGCGGATCAAGGACGGCAAGATCGTCATCCAGATGAAGTTCAAGCTGCCTTGACGGACGGCCCCGGCCGCCAGGAGATAGCGACCATGCAATCGACCGCCGACTTCATCCGTGGCCTGCCCAAGGCCGAACTCCACCTGCACATCGAGGGCAGCCTCGAGCCTGAGCAGATGTTCGAGTTCGCGCGCCGCAACCGCATCGACCTGCCGTTCAAGAGCGTGGAGGAGGTCCGCTCCGCCTACGCCTTCTCCAACCTGCAGGACTTCCTGGACATCTACTACCGGGGCGCGGGCGTGCTGCAGACGCAGGAGGATTTCCGCGACCTGGCCCTGGCCTATTTCCGGCGCGCCGCCGCCGACGGGACGGTGCATGCCGAGATCTTCTTCGATCCTCAGACCCACACCGAGCGGGGCATCCCCTTCGCCGTCGCCGCCGACGGCCTGCTGGCCGGCATGGCCCAGGCCGAGCGGGAACTGGGCGTCACCTCCAAGTTGATCCTCAGCTACCTGCGGCACCTGTCGGAGGAGGATGCCTTCAAGACGCTCAAGGACGCCGAGCCTTACCTGGACCGCATCGTGGGAGTGGGGCTGGATTCCTCGGAGCTTGGCCATCCGCCCAGCAAGTTCGCCAAGGTGTTCAAGGCCTCTCGCGAGCGTGGCCTGAAGCTCTCGGCCCATGCGGGTGAAGAGGGGCCGCCGGAATATGTCTGGGAGGCGCTGGACGGTCTGGCCGTCGACCGCATCGACCACGGCAATCGTTCGCTCGAGGATCCGGCCCTGGTGAAGCGCCTGGTGGCCGATGGCATGACCCTGACGGTCTGCCCGCTGTCGAACCTGAAGCTCTGCGTGGTGGACGATCTCGCCAACCACCCGCTGAAGCGCATGCTGGACCTGGGCCTGAAGGCGACCATCAACTCCGACGACCCGGCCTATTTCGGCGGCTATATCGGCGAGAACTGGACGGCGACCACCCAGGCTCTGGGCCTGTCCCGCGATGAGCTGGCGACCCTTGCCCGCAACAGCTTCACGGGCTCGTTCCTTGCGCCCGACGAGATCGCGTCCAGGGTGGCGCAGGTGGACGCGTATCTGGCCAAGGCCTGACATTTTCCCGGGGTTTTTGTTGACGCTGACGTCAACGTCATCTTCCCAAGGCGAAGGCGTTTGCCTATGGTCCGGCCGCACGCAATACGCTGTAAGCGGAAGCGCCAGGGAGCCTTGTGATGAACCTCGATTTCTCGCCCGAAGATAACGCCTTCCGTGAAGAGGCCCGCGCCTTCCTCGCGGACAAATATCCCAAGGCCCTGCGCGACAAGCAGGAGCGCGGCGAAACCCTGGGCAAGGAGGACTATCTCTCCTGGCACCGCATCCTGGCGGAGAAGGGCTGGTCTGCGCCGTCGTGGCCTAAAGAGTGGGGCGGGACCGACTGGACCCCCACCCAGAAGTACATCTGGTCCGAGGAGCAGGCCCGCGCCGACACCCTGGGCATCCTGCCCTTCGGCGTCGCGATGCTGGCGCCGGTGATCTACACCTTCGGGACCGAGGAGCAGAAAGCCAAGTTCCTGCCCGACATCCGCGACGGCAAGATCTGGTGGTGCCAGGGCTATTCCGAGCCCGGCGCCGGCTCCGACCTCGCCTCGCTCAAGACCCGCGCTGAGCGCGTCACCGAGGACGGCCAGGACTATTACATCGTCAACGGCCAGAAGACGTGGACGACGCTCGGCCAGCACGCCGACTGGGGCTTCTTCCTGGTCCGCACCGACCCCGACTCCAAGCCGCAGGCCGGCATCAGCTTCCTGCTGATCGACATGAAGACGCCGGGCGTCACCGTGCGGCCGATCATCACCCTGGAGGGCGGCCACGAGGTCAACGACGTCTTCCTGGACAACGTGAAGGTGCCGGTGGAGAACCGGGTCTTCCACGAGAACCAGGGCTGGACCTGCGCCAAGGCGCTGCTGGCCCATGAGCGCTCCGGCATCGCCGGGGTGGCGCGCTCCAAGCGCGGCCTGGAGCGGGTCCGCGAGATGGCCTCCACCGAGCTGTCAGACGCCGGCGGTTCGCTGCTGGCCGACGCCTTCTTCCGGCGCAAGGTGGCCGAGCTGGAGATCGACCTGAGGGCGCTGGAGTTCACCGAACTGCGCACCCTGGCCGGCGAAAGCAGCGGCAAGGGTCCGGGGACCGAGAGCTCGATCCTGAAGATCAAGGGCACCGAGATCCAACAGCGCCTGCAGGAGCTGGCCCTGGAGGCCGCGGGCCACTACGGCGCGCCGTTCCTTGGGGAGGGCGGCCACAACTCCGGCGTCGGCCCCCTGCATTCCATCGACACGGCCGGCGACTATTTCAACGGCCGCAAGACCTCGATCTACGGCGGCTCCAACGAGATCCAGCGCAATATCATCGCCAAGATGGTGCTGGGGCTCTAGCCACCGACGTTAGAACACTGACCGGCCGCCAGGGAGGACACCGGCGGCCCACGACCCTTGGGGACGAACATGGATTTCAGCTTCACCGAAGAACAGTCGATGCTGCGCGACACGGTCGCCAGCTATCTGGCCGACAACTACAGCTTCGATCAGCGCCGTGCGGCGCTGAAGGCCGAGCCCGGCTGGCGGCCCCAGGTCTGGAAGGCCTTCGCCGACGAACTCGGCATCCTGGGCGCGGCCTTCTCGGAAGAGCAGGGCGGCCTGGGCGGCGGCTCCACCGACAACATGGTGATCATGGAAGAACTGGGTAAGGCCTTGGTGGTCGAGCCTTACCTGCCCACCGTGGTGATCGGCGGCGGCTTCCTCAAGCACGGCAAGCCGGCCGGCGCTGACGAGCTGATCGGAAAGATCATCGCCGGTGAGGCCATCATCGCCTTTGCCTATGCCGAACCCCAGGGCCGCTACACCGTCACCGACCTGAAGACCACGGCCAAGAAGGACGGCGGCGGCTACGTGCTCAACGGCCACAAGGCCGTCGTCATCGGCGCGCCCTACGCCACCCACCTGATCGTCACGGCGCGGACCGGCGGCGGCCAGCGCGAGGCGCAAGGCGTCTCGGTGTTCATCGTGCCCAAGGGCGCCAAGGGCGTGACCACGCGGGACTATCCCACCGTCGACGGCTTCCGCGCCTCGGAGGTCTATTTCGAGAATGTCGCCGTGGGCGCCGAGGCCATGATCGGCCCCGAGGGCCAGGCCCTCCCGCTGGTGGAGAAGGTGATGGACGAGGCCTTGGCCGCGACCTGCGCCGAGGCTTGCGGCGTGCTGCGCCAGCTGCACGAGGGCACGGTGGAATACGCCCGCCAGCGCAAGCAGTTCGGCCAGCCGATCTCCAGCTTCCAGGTGCTGCAGCACCGGATGGTGGACATGTTCATCCAGCTCGAACAGTCGATCTCCATGACTTACATGGCCGACATCAAGCTGGCCGACAGCGATGTCGAGCGGGCCAAGGGCGTCTCGGCGGCCAAGGTGCAGATCGGCAAGGCCTGCAAGTTCGTCGGCCAGAACGCCATCCAGATCCACGGCGGCATGGGCATGACCGACGAGATGGCCATCGGCCACTACTTCAAGCGCGCCACCATGATCGAGGCGGCCTTCGGCTCGACCGATCATCACCTGGCCCGCTACGAGACCCTGTCCCTGGGCAAGGCCGCCTAGGACTCAAGCCTTCCTCCTCCCTTTCCAAGGGAGGAGGAGCGGCTCGCGTCGGGGCGTGAATATGCGCCGTATACAGATCATTAATGGCGGGGGCCTTCGAGCCCGATCAAGGGCCGAACCGGTCCTCCGAACGGTGTGTCTTGCGCGCGACGCCTCGCCGCGGTCCGCCGCGTCTGTGAGAATTGCAATCAAATAAAATCAATGACTTAAGAGATAATCCGTGGGCTGATTTAATCCGTAGACGGATGTTTTTCTTGCTTTTCCGGCCTGGCCGTCGGACCCTGAGCCTCCGACGCGCTGACGACTAGGAGGGGGCAAGCCCCTGGAAGCCGCTTCGCGTCTCTTTCTGGCTCGACCAGCTGGTCAAGGAGACGCCAAATGACCGTGACGAAGATGGACCACGCCCTGCTGTCCTTCGCTTTCCTGGGCAATCTCTCGGCGCCTGCCCGGCGCAATCAGGGCAAGCCGCCGCCCGTGCCGCGCGACGGCAAGTCGCCCAAGCGGTAGGCTTGCGCCACCCCGTCCGCATCGCCAATCTGGCCGCGGACGGGGAGGGACGCCATGGGCAAGGACGCGGAGGTCCGCGCGACATTCACGGACGGCGAGGACGCCGGACGTCTGCAGTACGAAGCGCCGAAGCTGCTGTTTCGCGGAACCGAGCGGCGGGTGTTCGAGGGCGAGGCGCTGAAGGGCGTCCGCGCCGAGGCCGGCGATCTGGTCCTGGCCGACGGCTCGCGGTTCGCGCTCGGCGACAAGGCGGCCGCCAACTGGGCCGACGCGATCCTCAACCCTAGGAGCCGGCTCGACAAGCTGGGGGTGAAGCCCGGCATGCGGGTGGCGGTGCTGAACGTCGCCGACGACGCTCTGGGCGGCGAACTGGCCGCGCGCGATGCGGCGCCCGTCGACGACCTCGCCGATCTTGACCTGCTGTTCTACGCCGCCGACAGCCTGGCGCAGTTGGACCGCCTCCCCGAACTGATCCCGGCGCTTGGCGACAAGGGCGCACTGTGGATCGTCTCGCGCAAGGGCAAGGCGGCGGGCCTGAAGGACGTCGAGGTCATGGCCGCCGCGCGCGGCCAGGGGCTGGTGGACAGCAAGGTGGTCGGCTTCTCCGACACCCTCACGGCGCTACGGTTCACACGCCGCAGGGGGTGACGGTTCCCACCGTCGCAAAAGCGCTCTAAGCCCGCCCTATGTCGCTCCGGGACTTTCTCCTCCTCGCCTTCGTCTGCGTCGTCTGGGCGGCCAACAATATCGTATCGAAGTTCGTCGTGGCCCATCTGGGCGTGCCGCCGATGTTCTATGCCGCCGTGCGTTTCGCCGTGGTGCTGATCGCGGTCTTCCCCTGGCTGCTGCCGATGCCGCGTCCGCGCTGGCGGATGCTGGTGGTGGGCATCCTGATGGGGGCGGGCACCTTCGCCCTGGTGTTCATCGGCTTGCAGACCGCCAGCCCCTCGGCCGTGGCCATCGTCAGCCAGGTCGGCGTGCCGATCACCACCCTGCTGTCCTTCCTGATCCTGCGCGAGCGGCTCACCGGCCGCCGCGTCGTCGGCATGCTGCTGACCCTGACCGGCGTGCTGGCGGTGATGTGGGATCCGCACGGGTTCACGATCTCCACCGGCCTGCTGTTCATCGTCGCGGCCTCTTTCCTGGGCGGCCTTGGCGCGGTGATGATGAAGCAGATGGAGGGGGTGAAGCCCCTGCGCCTGCAGGCCTGGGTGGGGCTGTCCTCCCTGGTGCCGATGGCGGCCCTGACGGCGGCCCTGGAGCCGGGCCAGGTGCAGGCGGGCATCGAGGCCGGCTGGCCCTTCGTGGCCGCGGCCCTGTTCTCAGGGCTCGTGGTCTCGGTTCTGGCTCACACCCTCTATTACAGCCTGATCCAGAAGTATGAGGCGAACCTGATCTCGCCCCTGACCCTGATGACGCCCCTGGCCACCATCGCCATGGGGGTGGTCTTCACCAACGATGTCTTCGACCTGCGCATGGCCTTCGGCACCGCGGTGGCCCTGGCCGGGGTCCTGGTGATCGCCCTGAGGCCCAGCCAGGCGATGGCTTTGCTGGTGGCCTTGCGCAACCGGTCGCAATAACCTTCACCGCATGACCCCGATCCCCGCGCCCTCGCCCAATTTCGACGTCCGCAAGACCCCGCCGGACATGATCGTCCTGCACTATACCGGCATGCAGACCGGCGAGGCGGCCCTGGCGCGCCTGCGCGACCCCGCGGCCAAGGTCTCTTCCCACTATGTCGTCGAGGAGGACGGGCGGGTCTTCACCCTGGTGGCCGAGGAGCGGCGGGCCTGGCACGCCGGCGTCTCATCCTGGAAGGGCGAGCGCGACATCAACGGCCGCTCGGTGGGCATCGAGATCGTCAATCCGGGCCATGAGTTCGGCTACCGGCCCTTCCCGGAGGCGCAGATCGCCGCGGTGATCGAACTGGTGGCGGAGATCCGCACCCGCTGGACGATCGAGGACGGCGCCATCGTCGGCCACTCCGACGTCGCGCCGGACCGCAAGCAGGACCCGGGCGAGCTGTTCCCCTGGAAGCGGCTGGCGCAGGCCGGCCACGGCCTGTGGGTCGAGGTTCCCGCCGCGCCGGGCCAGCCGATCGGCGAAGGCGAGGAGGGGGCCGCCGTCTTCGCCCTGCAGGCCGGGTTCACACGGCTGGGCTTCGACTGTGCGCCCTCGGGGACCTTCGACGCCCACACCACCGCCGTGGTCACCGCCTTCCAGCGGCACTGGCGGCAGGAGAAGATCGACGGGATCGCCGACGGCGAGACCCGCGCGCGGCTGATCGCCCTGCTGCGGCTGGGCGCCTGATGCATCCCTCCGGGCTCTTCAAGATCGAAGACGAAACGGTGCTGCTGGAACATCTGGCGGCGTTCCCCTTCTCGACCATCGCGGCCTCGGTCGGTGGCCGGGCGATGGTGGCCCACACACCGGTGATCGCGCGGCGGATCGACGGCGCCCTGGTGCTCGACTTCCACCTGTCGCGGGGCAACGCCCTGACGCCGGCGGTGGCTGAGGGCTTCCATGCGGTGGCGGTCAGCCTGGCGGCCGACGCCTATGTCAGCCCCGACTGGTACGACGACAGGGACAGCGTGCCGAGCTGGAACTACGTCTCGGTGGAGGTGGCAGGCCCGGTTGCGGCGTTGGACGAGGCAGGCCTGATTGCCGTGGTGGACGACCTCTCGGCCATGGAAGAGGCGCGTCTGCTGCCCAAGCTGCCCTGGACACGGCACAAGATGAGCCAGGGCAAGTTCGACAGGCTGCTGCGCGGCATTGTTGGGGCGCGGATGGTGGTCGAGCGGTTCGAAGGGACTCACAAGCTGTCGCAGAACAAGACGCCGGCCGACCGGGTGGGCGTCATGGCGGCGCTGGCCGATCACCCGATCGGGCGGCGGATGCGGGACCTGGGATGAGCCTGGATCTCGCCACCTGTGTCCTCGAGGTGGGCGAATACCGGCTGGCGCCCTTGAATAGAGACGACGCCGACGGGCTTTTTGAGTTGTTTCGTGACCCTTTGGTGGCGGAATACATGGACATAGCTGCGCTTGAGAGCGTCGCCGAAGCCCATGACATCATCGATTGGGGGACCGAACTGGCGGCGGGCGACGGCGGCGTGCGCTGGACTATCCGACGGGCCGGCGCGCCCGATCTGATCGGTACGGTGGGCTTCAACAACCTGATCTTCGACCGCGCCCGTCGCGGGGAGGTGGCCTACGACCTGCGCCGCGCTGAGTGGGGGCGCGGGGTGATGAGCCAGATCCTGCCCCATGTCCTCTTCTTCGGCTTCAACGACCTCGCCCTGCGGCGCATCGAGGCGATGGTGACGATGGGCAATGCGCGCTCCTGTTCCCTGCTGGAGCGGCATGGCTTTTCCCTGGAGGGCACGCTGCGCGATCACGCCCACTGGAAGGGGCGCTACTGGGACCAGCTCATCTATGGCCGACTGGCCGATTGACGAGGCGGACGTCGCGGCCCATCAAGCCCGCGGACCAGATGGCTGGGCGGTCGCGCCTGTTTCGGCAGGCGAGGAAAGTCCGGGCTCCACGACGACATGGCGGTGGGTAACGCCCACCGGGGGTGACCCTAGGGATAGCGCCACAGAGAGCAGACCTCCGGCGCTTCGGCGCCGGGAAGGGTGAAAGGGTGCGGTAAGAGCGCACCGCGGACCCAGCAATGGGGACGGCATGGCAAGCCCCGCCAGGAGCAAGACCGAATAGGGGTGTCGCGCCGGTTCGCCGGTAGGGCTGTCGTAGGCCCGAGACACCCGGGTAGGTCGCGAGAACCGTCCAGCGATGGGCGGTCCAGAGGAATGATCGCCAATGCCCGTTCGCGGGCGGCACAGAACCCGGCTTACAGGCCATCTGGTCCATCGTTCCTCTCAAGGCGACCCGTAGAGCAAGGGCGATAGCGCAGCCGTTGCGCGTGACTCTAGTTATCCACAACCTATGCGACGTTCCGCCGCTATATTTAACAAGTTCTCTGTATGTTCTGTGGAGTGTTTGCCGGCGTTAACCATAACTGTCGGCGACATCTTTGAATCTACGTCAAATAGTCATTTAGAGGCATTGTCGCCCAGTTTAGCCCGTGTTAACCCAGTTCTTGTCTGCTGAAGGCTGCGCCCGTGCGATTTGCGGTGCTGCCAGGTGGAGCGAGGGGTCCGAGCGGGGACCGGTTAACTGGGGCGCGGCGGGATGTTCGTCTCGACGTTCGAGAAGCAGCTGGACGCAAAGCGGCGCATCGTTGTGCCGCAGGAATTCCGCGCTCTCGCCTCTGGCCCCTTCGACGGAATCATCTGCTTTCCCTCCATTGAAGCCGACTGCATCGAGGGTGGCGGAAAGACGCTGCTGGACCGTTATCTCGGCGTCATCGACGAAATGGATTTCGGCGACCCTCTGCGCTCGGCCCTGGAAACTTCGATCCTGGGCGGCATGGCCAAGATGAGCTTCGACACCGCCGGCCGCGTGACCCTTCCCGAGGGGCTCTGCGATATGTTCGGCCTTTCCGACTGGGTCGTGGTCGTGGGCCTCGGCGACCGGTTCCAGATCTGGGAGCGCGAGGCGTTCCAGGCCCACCGCGCCGCCCAGCGCGAGATCGCCCGCGACGGCCTGGCGCAACTGCGCGCCGCCCAACGCACCGCTCGCGCCGGGGTCGGCGCATGAGCGCGCCCCACGTCCCGGTCCTGATGGCCGAGGTGCTCGAGGCCCTGCAGCCCGGTCCCGGCCAGAAGATCGTCGATGGCACCTTCGGAGCCGGCGGCTATTCGCGAGCCCTGCTGGCCACCGGGGCGGAGGTCATCGCCTTCGACCGCGACCCCACCGCGCGCCGGTTCGCCGAGGGGATGGGTGACCGGTTCCAACTGATCGAGGCGTGCTTCTCGGAGATGGATGAGCGGTTGGGGGAGGGCTCCGTCGATGGGGTCGCCCTGGACCTTGGGGTCTCCTCCATGCAGCTCGACGAGGCCGACCGCGGCTTCTCCTTTATGCGCGATGGTCCGCTGGACATGCGGATGGGCGCGAACGGGCCGACCGCCGCCGAGCTGATCAACACCGCCGAGCCTGCCGAGTTGTCGCGCATCTTCTGGGTCTATGGCGAAGAGAAGAAGGCCCGCCGCATCGCCGGCGCCATCGCGCGCCGCCGCGAGGAGCAGCCCTTCGAGCGGACCCTGGAGTTCGCCGACTTCGTCGAGCGCGTTCTGGGCGGCCGCCGCGGCGCCAAGGTCCATCCCGCCACCCGCACCTTCCAGGGCCTGCGCATCGCCGTGAACGACGAGCTTGCCGAACTTGAGGCCGGCCTCGCCTCCGCCGAGCGGGTGCTGAAGCCTGGCGGCCGCCTGGCGGTGGTGACCTTCCACTCGCTGGAGGACCGGATCGTGAAGTCGTTCTTCACGCCCCGCGCCGGCCAGATGCCCGCCGGCTCGCGTCACCTGCCGCCGGCCCAGGCGGGCGCGCCGCCGAGTTTTGACCTGATCTTCAAGGGCGCCCACCCGCCGTCCGACGCTGAGACCGCCGCCAATCCGCGCGCCCGCTCGGCCAAGCTCCGCGCCGCGATCCGCACCGAGGCGCCGGTCTGGAGGGAGGCCGCATGAGCCTGCTCGATCGCCGAGTCCGAGGCTTCCGCCTCGTCGATGTCGTGGCCCTGGCGCTGCTGATCGCGCTGGTCATGTCGGTCTATCTCGCCAAGACCATCGCCGGCCGCGAGCGGACGGAGATCGCCCTGGTGGAGCGCCAGATCGCCGCCGAGCATGACCGCATCCGTCTGCTGAAGGCCGAGGTCAGTCACCTCGAACAGCCCAACCGCATCGAGAAGCTCTCCACCGGCTATCTGGGGCTGGCGCCCATCGCCGCGACGCGCGAGGTCACCCCCGAGGCCCTGGCGCAGATCGCCCGCCGGGAGCCGAAGTCTTGAGCCTGGTCCACCCGAACTTCCAGGCGCCCGGCTGGGGCTGGCTGAAGGCGCGGCTCTGGGGCCTGGAGCACGCCTTCGAGCGCGCCAGGGCGGCCGGCAAGGCGGAGGACGACACCCGGATCCGCATCTTCTTCGTGGCCGCCCTGTTCGCCGCCGGGTTTGTGACCCTGGGGGTCGGCGCCACGCGCATGGCCCTGTTCTCCTCCGTGGGGCACGGGAACGGCCTGACCGCCCCCATGGGCGCCGCCCGCGCCGACCTCACCGACCGCAACGGCGCCATGCTGGCCGCCGATCTTCTGCACTATGGCCTCTATATCGATCCCCGTGAGATCTGGGACGCCAGCGAGACCCGCGCGGCTCTGCGCCAGGCGATGCCTGGCCTGTCGACCGCCCGCCTCGAACGCGCCCTGCGGGGCGAACGCCGCAGCTTCCTGGTGGGGGGGCTGACCCCGGAGGTTCGCCGCCGTATCCATGAGCTGGGCCTGCCAGGCGTCACCTTCGAGCCGGAGCAGCATCGCCTCTATCCGCTGGGCACGACCGCCGCCCACCTGATCGGCTTCGCCGACACCGGCGGCGAGGGCCTGTCGGGCGCCGAGCGGGCGCTGAACGACACCATCCGCCAGGGCGCAGCCGGCCATCAGGCGACGGCCCTGTCCATCGACATGCGCGTCCAGGCCGCCCTTGAGGACGAACTCTACAAGACCGCCGTGGCCCACCAGGCCAGGGACGCGGTGGGCATCATCACCAATGTCCATACCGGAGAGATCCTGGGCATCGCCTCCTATCCGACCTTCGACCCCAACCTGGCCGGCAAGGCCACGCCCGAGCAGCTGATCAACCACGCGGCGGCTTCAGTCTACGAGATGGGCTCGACCTTCAAGGTGTTCACCGTCGCTATGGGCCTGGATTCGGGCACGGCGACGCTCGCCTCCACCTTCGACGCCCGCCAGCCGGTGAAGATTGGCGGCCAGACGATCCACGACTACCACGCCGAGAACAAGATCATGTCGGTGGCCGACATCTTCATCCACTCGTCCAACATCGGCACCACCAAGCTCGCCCTGCAGGCCGGCGCGCCCACCGTGCGGAAGTACTTCGACGCCTTTGGCCTGACCCGCGCCACGCCGGTGGAGCTGGCGGAAAGCGCCCGGCCCATCGTGCCGCGGAACTGGAACGAGAACGACGTCGCCTCCACCTCCTTTGGCCACGCCATCTCGGTCTCGCCCCTGGCGGTCGCCGCCGGGATGGGGGCTATCCTCAACGGCGGCTCCTATGTGCCCCTGACCATCAAGCCGATGAAGCCCGGCGCCCGTCCCGAGGGGACCCGCGCGGTGTCCGAGGAGACGTCGCGGGCCATGCTCGATCTGATGCGAGTCAATGTGGTGCGCGGCACCGGCGGCAAGGCCAATGCGCCGGGCCTGCGGGTCGGCGGCAAGACGGGCTCGGCCAACAAGATCGTCGGCGGCCGCTACTCCAACAACATCCTGGTCTCGTCCTTCGCCGCAGTCTTCCCTGCGGATGGCCCGCTGGAGGCCGACCGCTATTTCGTGCTGATCCTGATGGACGAGCCCAAGGGCACGCCCGAGACCTACGGCTTCGCCACCGGCGGCTGGACCGCCGCCCCGCCCGCCGGCCGGGTGATCGACCGCGTCGCGCCGTTCCTGGGCGTCGCCCGGCGCCCCGACCTGGCGCCCGCAACCCCGGCCAACGCCGTCGTGCCCATTGAGAGCGAACACTGATGGGCGTGCGGCTTTCACAACTGGTGGCTCGAGACCTCGCGGTCGATCCGATGATCGAGGGCGTGACGGCTGACAGCCGCAGGGTGAAGCCGGGCTTCCTGTTCGCCGCCCTGCCGGGCACCAAGGCCGATGGCCTGGCCTTCGTGGAGAGCGCGGCCGCCGCTGGCGCCGCCGCGGTGATCGCCACCCGTGAGGCGCCGGGCGTCGGCGTGCCCTTCGTGGTCACCCCCGATCCGCGGCGCGCCTATGCCCTGGCCGCCGCCGCCTTCTGGAAGGACCAGCCCGCCACCGTGGTCGCCGTCACCGGCACCAACGGCAAGACCTCTGTCGCCGGCTTCTGCCGCCAGATCTTCAACGCCGGCGGGCATCGTGCCGCCAGCATGGGCACGCTGGGGGTCTACGCCACGGGCCCCGGCGGGTTCGAGACGCAACTGACGCCGCCCGGCCTGACCACGCCGGACGCCGCTGACGTCGCCGAATTGATGAGCCAACTGGTGGCGCAGGGCGTGACCCACCTGGCGCTGGAGGCGTCGTCGCATGGCGTCGATCAGCGGCGCCTGGATGGGGCGCGGATCTTGGCCGCCGGCTTCCTGAACCTGACCCAGGACCACCTCGACTATCACGTCACGATGGAGGCCTATCGCGACGCCAAGCTGCGGCTGTTCACCGACCTGCTGCCGCGGGGCGGAACCGCCGTGCTCAACGCCGACTCCGACGCCTATGACGCCTTCGCCGCCGCCGCGGTCACCAACGGCCAGAGCGTGATGTCGGTGGGCGAGGCGGGACAGGGCCTGACCCTGGTCGCCCGCACCCCGACCCTCGAGGGCCAGCACCTGACCATTCGAGCCCAGGGCCAGACCTATGAGGTGAACCTGCCCCTGCTGGGCGGCTATCAGGCCTCCAACGCCCTGGTGGCGGCAGGCCTGTGCATCGCGGCCGGAGAGCCGGTGGCGGTCGTCATGAAGGCCCTGGAGACCCTTGAGGGCGCGCCGGCCCGGCTGCAACTGATCGGGAGCGGGCCCCGGGGCGGCGTCGCCTATGTCGACTACGCCCATACACCCGATGGCCTGGAGACGGTGCTGAAGGCCCTTCGGCCTCACGTCGAGGGCAAGCTGATCGTGGTGTTCGGAGCCGGCGGCGACCGCGACCGCACCAAGCGTCCGCTGATGGGCGCCATCGCGGCCAGCCTCGCCGACGTCGCCATCGTCACCGATGACAATCCCCGCAGCGAAGACCCGGCCGCCATCCGCGCCGAGGTGATGGCCGGGACCACGGGCATGCAGGACATCGGCGACCGCCGCGCGGCCATCCGCGCGGGCGTGTCCCTCCTCGAGGCCGGCGATGTCCTGGTTGTGGCGGGCAAGGGCCATGAGCAGGGCCAGATCGTCGCGGGAATCGTGCATCCCTTCGACGACGTGATCGAGATCGACCAGGCCCTGCGAGGCAAGCCATGAGCCTCTGGACCGCCGACGAGATCGCTCGGGCGACCGGCGGCCAGGTGGTCGGCGACTTTGCCGCGCTTGGCGTTTCCATCGACACCCGCTCCATCGAGACCGGCGACCTGTTCGTGGCCCTGGCCGGCGTGCGGGACGGCCATGAATTCGTGGCCCCCGCCCTGGCCAAGGGCGCGACGGGGTCCCTGGTCAGCCAGGCGGTGGACGGTCCCCACGTCCTGGTGGAAGACACCTTCAAGGCCTTGGAAAGGCTGGGAGAAGCGGCCCGGATTCGCGCGCCTCAAGTCCGCCGGGGCGCGGTCACCGGCTCGGTCGGCAAGACCAGCGTCACGCAAGCCGTGCGCGCCGGGCTGACGCTGTCGGGCCGGGCCCACTCTTCGGTGAAGAGCTACAACAACCACATTGGCGTGCCGCTGACCCTGGCGCGCATGCCCCGCGACACCGAGCGCGCGGTGTTCGAGATCGGCATGAACCACCCGGCCGAGATCACCCCGCTCAGCCGCTTCGTGCGGCCCCACGCGGTGGCCATCACCACGGTGGGCGCGGTCCACGTGGAGAACTTCCCGGACGGCGAGATCGGGGTGGCCCGCGCCAAGGCCGAGATCTTCGACGGTATCGAGCCGGGCGGCGTCGCCATCCTCAATGCCGACAACGCCTGGTTCGACCTGCTGAGCGACGCGGCCACGAAGGCCGGCGCCAAGGTGCTGAGCTTCGGGGCCGGCGAGGCGTGCGACGCCCGCCTGATCGACTTCCAGCCCCAGGCCGACCATGCTGTGGTCCAGGCCCGGCTGCACGGCAAGGCGCTGGACTTTCCGATCCTGCAGAAGGGCTTCCACTGGGGGCCCAACAGCATGGCCGTGCTGCTGATGCTGGAGGCCCTGGAGGTCTCGCTCGGCGACAGCCTGGCGGCCCTGGGCGCCTTCGAGCCGCTGGAAGGGCGCGGCGCGGAGAAGACCATCCAACTGCCGGCCGGGGCCTTCACCCTGATCGACGAGAGCTACAACGCCAATCCGATCTCCATGGCCGCGGCCTTCAAGAGCCTGGGGGCGCGCAAGGCCTCGGGGCGGCGGATCGTCGCGCTGACCGACATGCTGGAGCTGGGCGAGGGCGGGGCCGGATACCATGCCGGGCTGGCGCAACCGCTGGCTGAGGCCGGCATCGACCTGGTGTTCTGCGCCGGACCTTTGATGAAATCCCTCTGGGACGCCCTTCCGTCGACTCGGCGCGGCGGGTACGCCGAGTCTGCGGCGCAGCTCGTGCCGCTGGTCACCCGGGCCGCAGAGCCTGGGGATCTGGTGATGGTCAAGGGTTCCAACGGCTCGAAGGCGGGCGCGGTGACTGCCGCGCTGGTCGCCCTTGATGCGCGTTCAGGGAAGGCGGGCTGATGCTCTACTGGCTCTACGAGCAGATGTCGGCCAGCGGGCACATACCTGCGCTCAACCTCCTGAAATATCTGACCTTCCGCACCGGCATGGCGCTGTTCACGGCGCAGCTGGTGGTGGCCCTGATGGGCTCGCGCTTCATCCGCTGGATGCAGGCCAAGCAGGGCAAGGGCCAACCGATCCGCGCCGACGGCATCGCCCGTCACGTGGTGGAGAAGGCCGGGACCCCGACCATGGGCGGGGTGATGATCCTGGCCGGCCTGCTGGTGGGCACCCTGCTGTGGTCGGACCTCTCCAACGTCTATGTCTGGGCGGTGATCCTGGTCACCGTCGGCTACGGCGTCCTGGGCTTCACCGACGACTACGCCAAGGTCACCAAGCAGACCACCGACGGGATCTCCGGTCGGGTTCGTCTGGTGCTGGAGACGCTGATCGCGCTCGCCGCCGTCGCCCTGATCGTCGTCTATGGCGGCCGGCCGCCCGAGTCGCCGGAACTGGCCACCTCGGTGGCCTTCCCGATCTTCAAGGGCCTGCTGCTGGACATGGGCTGGTTCTACCTGGCCTTCGGCGCCTTCATCATCGTCGGCGCGGCCAACGCCGTGAACTTCACCGATGGCCTGGACGGCCTGGCCACCGTGCCGGTGATGATCGCCGCGGCCGCCTTCGGCCTGATCACCTACCTCGTGGGCAACTACGTCTTCGCGAAATACCTGCAGCTGCACTTCGTGCCGGGCGTGGGCGAGGTGGGCGTGTTCTGCGGGGCGATGATCGGCGCCGGGCTCGGCTTCCTCTGGTACAACGCCCCCCCGGCCAAGATCTTCATGGGCGACACCGGGTCCCTGGCGCTCGGTGGCGCCATCGGCACCGTGGCCGTGGCCACCAAGCATGAGATCGTGCTGGGCATCATCGGTGGTCTCTTCGTGCTGGAGACCCTGTCGGTGATGATCCAGGTCGTCTCCTTCAAGCTGACGGGCAAGCGGGTGTTCCGCATGGCCCCGATCCATCACCATTTCGAAAAGCTGGGCTGGTCGGAATCCACCGTGGTGATCCGCTTCTGGATCATCGCGGTGATGCTGGCCATCTTCGGCCTCGCCACCCTGAAGCTGCGGTAGGGGAGGGCTTGAGCCAGTCATGATCCCGGTCCGCGGCTTCGAAGGCAAGACGGTCGCCGTGTTCGGCCTGGCCCGCACGGGTCTGGCCGCCGCGCGCGCCCTGCTGGCCGGCGGCGCCCGGGTGGCCCTATGGGACGAGCGTCCCGAGGGCCGCGCCGCCGCCCAGGCGCAGGGCCTGCCGCTGGTGGACCTGACCACCGCCGACTGGAGCGAGTTCGCGGCCCTGATGCTGTCGCCCGGCGTGCCGCTGACCCATCCCGAACCGCACTGGACCGTCACCAAGGCCAAGGAACACGGCGTCGAGATCGTTGGCGACATGGAGCTGTTCGCCCGCACCGTGAACGCCGCGCCCGAGCACAAGCGCCCGAAGATCGTCGCCATCACCGGCACCAACGGCAAGTCCACCACCACCGCCCTGATCGGCCACATCTGCGCCTCGGCGGGCCGCGACACGCGTGTTGGAGGGAACATCGGCGTGGGAGTCCTGGACCTCGAGGACATGCACGGCGGGGCCGTCTACGTTCTGGAGATGAGCTCCTACCAGCTCGACCTGACCACCAGCCTGAAGCCCGATGTCGCCATCCTGCTGAACGTCTCCCCCGACCATCTGGAGCGTCACGGCGGCATGGAGGGCTATGTCGCCGCCAAGCGCCGCATCCTGCTGAACCAGGGCAAGGGCGACACTGCCGTCATCGGCGTGGACGATCCCTGGGGGCAGCGCATCTGCACCGAGATCACCGCCGCCAACCGCCGCACCATCGTGCCGATCTCGGCGTCCAAGGCCATGGGCCGCGGGGTCTACGTCCTGCAGGGCCTGCTCTACGACGCCACCGGCGAGCGCGCGGTGGAAGTCGCCGACCTGCTACGGGCCCGCTCCCTGCCGGGCCGGCACAACTGGCAGAACGCGGCGGCCGCCTATTCCGCCGCCCGCGGCCTGGGGATCACCGCTGAGGAGGCCGCCGAGGGGCTGATGAGCTTCCCGGGCCTGGCGCACCGGATGGAGACCGTGGGCCAGGTCGGACGCGTGCGCTTCGTCAACGACAGCAAGGCCACCAACACCGACGCCGCCCGCCAGGCGATGTCGAGCTATCCGAAATTCTACTGGATCGCCGGCGGCCAGCCGAAGACCGGCGGCATCGACGCCCTGGTCGACCTGTTCCCCAAGATCGAGAAGGCCTACCTGATCGGCGAGGCCACCGAGGCCTTTGAGGAGACCCTGAAGGGCAAGGCCCAGACGGTCGCCTGCGGGACCATGGAAACCGCCGTGGCCAAGGCCTATGCCGACGCCGCCGCCAAGGGGCAGGACGCCGTGGTGCTGCTGTCGCCGGCCTGCGCCTCCTTCGACCAGTTCGCCGACTTCGAGGCCCGGGGCGAGGCGTTCCGCGCCGCCGTCCAGGGACTGACCGCGCCCGCGGCCAAGGGAGCCCGCGCATGATCGCGCCCTCGCAGCAGGCCCACGCCTTCGCCCGCAGCGACCGCACGCCGGTGGGGGTCTGGTGGTGGACCATCGACCGCTGGATGCTGGGCGCCGTCGGCGTGCTGATCATCCTGGGCGTGCTGATGTCCTTCGCCGCCAGCCCCTCGGCCGCCGCGCGGATGAACATCGGCGACCCCTTCCACTTCGCGGTGCGTCAGTGCGTGTTTGCCGCGGCGGGCGCCGTGATCCTGATCTCTACCTCGATGCTGGACACCAAGGGCGTCCGGCGGGCGGCCTTCTTCATCTACATCGCCGCGATCCTGGTGATGATGATCCTGCCGTTCATCGGTCACAGCGCCAAGGGCGCGACCCGCTGGGTGGAGTTCGCGGGGTTCACCCTGCAGCCCTCGGAATTCATGAAGCCGGCCCTGATCATCCTGGTCTCCTGGATGTTCGCCGAGGGCCAGAAGGGTGAGGGCGTGCCCGGCGTCACCATCGCCTTTGGCCTCTACCTGCTGTCGGTGGGCCTGCTGCTGGTCCAGCCCGATGTGGGCCAGACGGTGCTGATCACCGTGGCCTTCGGGGCCGCCTTCTGGATGGCCGGCGTGCCGCTGTCCTGGGTGATGCTGCTGGGCGGGACGGCGCTGGCGGGCCTGTCGTCGACCTACTTCCTGTTCCCCCACGTGGCCAGCCGCGTGGACCGCTTCCTAAGCCCCGACCGGGCCGACACCCACCAGGTGGACCGGGCGGCCGAGGCGATCGCGGCGGGCAGCCTGTTCGGGCGCGGCCCGGGTGAGGGCGTCATGAAGCGCCACGTGCCCGACCTGCATACCGACTTCATCTATTCGGTGGCGGCCGAGGAGTACGGCCTGATCTTCTCGCTGATGCTCATCGCCCTGTTCGGCTTCATCGTGATCCGCGGGCTCTACAAGGCCATGAAGCTCACCGACCCCTTCCAGCAGGTGGCGGCCGCGGGCCTCTTCGTGCTGGTGGGCGAACAGGTGTTCATCAATGTGGCGGTGAACCTCAACCTGATCCCCACCAAGGGCATGACCCTGCCGTTCATCTCCTATGGCGGCTCCTCGATGCTGGCAATCTGCCTGACGCTTGGACTTGCGTTGGCGCTGACGAGGCGACGGCCGGGCGCCTATTCCCAGGGCGAGGGCCTCGCCAAGTCCGCGGCCTTCGCCTAAAGCGCATCCATGCGCAAGATCGCCGTCGTCGCCGCCGGAGGCACCGGGGGACACCTCTTCCCCGCCCAGGCCCTTTCAGAGGCCCTGATCGCCCGCGGCTGGCGCATCGTGCTGGCCAGCGACGAGCGGGTGGCCGCCTTCGCCGAGAGCTTCCCGGCCGAGGAGCGCATCGGGCTGTCGGCCCGCACCTACAAGCCCCGCGACCCCGTCGGCATGGCCCTGGCCGGCCTTTCCATCCTGCGCGGCGTCATGCAGGCCCGCGCCGCCTTCCGGCGCATCCGGCCCGACGTGGTGGTGGGCTTTGGCGGCTATCCCTCGGTGCCGGGCCTGCTGGCCGGGATCACGCTCAACCTGCCGACGGTGATGCACGAGCAGAACTCGGTGATGGGCCGCGCCAACCGCCGGCTGGTGGGCCATGTGAAGGCGGTGGCCTGCGCCTTCCCGATGCTGCAGAAGGCCCCGCCCAGGATCGCCCAGAGCGCCGTCGTGGTGGGAAATCCGGTCCGCCCGGAGATCCGCGCCCTCTTTGATCTGCCCTACACGCCGCCGGAGCCGGACGGCCCGATCCGCCTGTTGATCACCGGCGGCAGTCAGGGCGCGCGGCTGCTCTCGGAGCTGATGCCCGAGGCCATCCTCAAGCTGCCCGAGGCCCTGCGCGTGCGCCTGAAGGTGCAGCAGCAGACCCGCGCCGAGAACATGGACCAGGCCCGCCGCGTCTATGCCGACGCCATGGTGGAGGCCGAGATCGCCCCCTTCTTCCGCGACATGGCCGGCCGGCTGAAGGACGCCCACCTGGTGATCGGACGGGCCGGGGCGGGCACGGTCTGCGAGTTCGCCATCGCCGGCAAACCCGCCATCCTGGTGCCGCTGGCCATCGCGCTGGACGACGACCAGGGCCAGAACGCCCAGGTGATGGTCGACGCCCACGGCGCCCAGATGGCCCGCGAGCACCAGCTCACCGTCGACTCCATGGCCAACGCCCTGGAAAAGCTGCTGACCAATCCCGAGCGCCTGGCCCGCATGGCCGCCGGCGCCCGCTCCATCGCCAAGCCCGACGCCGCCGAGCGTCTGGCCGACCTGGTCGAGAAGACCGCAGCCGGGAAGTGAACCGATGAATCGCCGTCCCGTCCCGTTCCCCGTCGGCCCCGTGCACTTCATCGGCATCGGCGGGATCGGCATGAGCGGCATCGCCGAGATCATGCGGCGCATCGGCTACAGCGTGCAGGGCTCCGACGCCAAGGCCAGCGCCAATACCGAGCGGCTGGAGAAGCTGGGGATCAAGGTGTTCATCGGCCAGGGCGCGGCCAATATCGAGGGCGCCTCGGCCATCGTCTATTCCACCGCCATCAAGGCCGATAACCCCGAGATGCTCGCCGCCCGCGCCCGGCGCCTGCCCCTGGTGCATCGCGGCGAGATGCTCGCCGAGCTGACCCGTCTTCAGTTCTCCGTCGCCGTCGGCGGCACCCACGGCAAGACCACCACCACCTCCCTGGTGGCCGCCCTGCTGGACGCCGGCGGCATGGACCCCACCGTGGTCAATGGCGGGATCATCAACGCCTACGGCACCAACGCCAAGGTGGGTGAGGGCGAGTGGATCGTGGTGGAGGCCGACGAGAGCGACGGCACCTTCCTGAAGCTGAAGTCCACCTGCGCCATCGTCACCAATATCGACCCCGAGCACCTGGACTATTACGGCGACTTCGACGCGGTGAAGAAGGCCTTCCAGGACTTCGTGGAGAACGTGCCCTTCTACGGCTTCGCCGCGGTCTGCACCGACCACCCCGACGTCCAGGCCATGGCCGCCAAGGTCGTCAACCGCCGCCTGATCGCCTACGGCACCAACCCCCAGGCCGAGGTCCGCGCCGAGAAGATCAGCATGGGCCCCGACGGCTCGCGCTTCGACGCCGTCATCGCGCCGCGCGACGGCGAGCCGATGCGCTGGGACGACCTGCACCTGCCGATGGCCGGCCACCACAACGTCATGAATGCGCTCGGCGCCATCGCCATCGCCCGCGAGCTGGGGGTGTCGGAGGCCGACATCCGCAAGGGCCTGACCACCTTCGGCGGGGTGGGCCGCCGGTTCACCACGGTGGGCGAGGTCGCCGGCATCCGCATCATCGATGACTACGGCCACCATCCGGTGGAGATTTCCGCGGTGCTGAAGGCGGCCCGCGCGGTCACCAACGGCCGGGTGATCGCCGTGGTGCAGCCGCACCGCTATTCGCGCCTGCACGACCTGTTCCCGGAGTTCTGCGGCTGCTTCAACGACGCCGACGTGGTGATCGTCTCCGACGTCTATACCGCCGGCGAGAGCCCCATCGCCGGCGCGGACCGCGACGGTCTGGTGGACGGCCTGCGCCGCTTCGGCCACCGCCGCGCCGTGCCCCTGGAGAGTCCGGCGGTCCTGGCCCGCCTCATCGCCGACGAAGCCCGACCCGGCGACCTGGTGGTCTGCCTCGGCGCAGGCGACATCACCAGCTGGGCCTACGCCCTGCCGGCCCAGCTTGAGGCCCTGGCCGCCAAGTGAGCTGGCGCGACACCCTCCCCAAGGTGCGCGGCAGGCTGCTGGCCGACGAGCCGCTGGCCCCCTTCACCTGGTTCCGGGTCGGCGGCCCGGCCGAGCTGCTGTTCCTGCCGCAGGACGAGGACGACCTGGCCGACTTCCTGCGCGGCCTGGACCCCGCCGTGCCGGTGACCGTGCTCGGCGTCGGCTCCAACACCCTGGTCCGCGACGGCGGGGTCGAGGGCGTGGTGATCCGCCTGGCGGGACGAAGTTTCGGTAAGATCGAACCGCGCGGCGACAACCGCATCTATGCCGGCGCCGCGGCTTTGGACGCCATGGTGGCTCGCGAGGCGGGCAAGGCCGGGATCGCGGGCCTGGAGTTCTATCGCGGCGTGCCGGGCTCCATCGGCGGCGCGGCGATGATGAACGCCGGCTGCTACGGCGCCGAGACCAAGGACGTGCTCGTCGAGGCCTATGCGGTGACGCGGGCCGGTGAGCGCAAGACCTTCTCCAACGCCGAGATGGGCTTTTCCTACCGCAAGTCTGCCAAGGCGGCGGCGGGCGGCCTGATCTTCACCGGGGCGCTGTTCGAGGGGACGCCCGACGACCCCGCCGCCGTCGAGGCCCGCATGGCCGAGATCACCGCGCGCCGCGAGACCACCCAGCCGATCCGCGAAAAGACCGGCGGCTCCACCTTCAAGAACCCCCCCGGCCACTCCTCCTGGAAGCTGGTGGACGAGGCCGGCTGGCGCGGCAAACCTTTCGGGGGCGCGATGTTCTCGCCCCTGCACGCCAACTTCCTGATCAATACGGGTGAAGCCACCGCCGCCGACCTGGAGGGGCTCGGCGAGGCGGTTCGGGCCGACGTGAAGGCCAAGACCGGGATCGAACTGGAATGGGAAATCAAACGCATCGGCCGGCCCTGATCCTGGTCAAGCACGGCCAGCCGGCCATCGTGCCCGACGTGCCGCGTTCCCTGTGGGCGTTGTCGGACGAGGGCCGCGCGGCGGCCTCCCGGCTCGCGGGCAAGCTGACCGGGTTCGACCCGCAATTCCTGTTCGCCAGTCCCGAACGCAAGGCCCACGACACGGCCGCCGCCATGGCCGAAGTCCTGGGCCTGCCGGTGCGCACCGACCTTGACCTTGCCGAGCATCGGGCCGACCACAATCCCTTCGTCTCCCAGGCTGAGATCGAGGCGCTGATCGAGCAGGCCTTGCGCGAGCCGGACCGGCTGGTCGTCGGGGAGGAGACCGGCGCAGCGGCCCGAGAACGTTTCGCCAGGGCCATGACGCGTATTGCTGCGGTGGGGCAGGGGACCAAGGTGGTGGTCGCTCACGGACGGATCATCAGCCTTTGGCTCAGCGCCCAACTCTCCCTGGACCCGGTTGCGTTCTGGCGCCGTCTTGGGTTCACCTGCGGGGCGGTGCTTTCGGAAGACGGTGCGTTGGAGATCGTTGACGCAGCCTAGACACACCCGCCGCAAATACGGGAGCGGAGCACCATTCCCCAGATTCGAGTGGGAGTTACAGTGACACTGATCGCTCAGCCCCATCGTCGGGGAATGCTTTCCGCTTGGAGCCGCGTGGCCGGAGCGAGGCGCGTTAGGGACAGTGTACTTCATACAGTGTCACCGTAACCCCGGCACTTCAGGGATTGCCGGAGCTTCGGCGTTCCGCCTTCACCACATGCTCCACGCCCGCTACCGCACGGTCGCCGTGGACCAGCCCCAGCATGGTCCTGTGGTTCGCGCCGGCGATCGCTTCGACCATGGGCGCGGCGGACCGCCGCGCCGGCGCCTGGCGCAGTTCGCCCCAGGCCGAGCCCCTGGCTGACGGCCCGGCGGTGATCACCGCAACCGGCCACTGGGGGGATAGGGAACCTGCCGCCGCGGCCTGCTCGCCCGCGGTGCGCCACATCTGCACCTCGGCGTAGGCCGTGCGGCTCTGGCGGCCGGAAACAAAGCCGCGCCGTTTCTCCGCCTTGCCCCGTGGCGGCAGGCCGATGCGGTCGCCCCACCAGTAGAGCGGCTTGGTCAGGCCAAGCGTTCCGGCGACCGATCCCAGCCGCGCGATGTCGTGCATCCGATCGGCGAACCCCCCGACCCCGGGCGCCTGCAAAAGCTCTGGCGTCACCGCGTCCAGCAGCACCAGCCCGACCACCTGATCGGGATTCTGCGCCGCGAACTGGTGCAGATACAGGCCGGCCATGGAGTGCCCCATCAGCACATAGGGTCCGGCCTCTCCCGAAGCGGCCATCAAGCCCTTAAGGTCGCCGACGATGGCGTTCCCATCGCGCGGCCGGGGACCCGCCTGCGAATACCCCATGCCGGCCCGGTCGTAGGCGCAGGAGCGGTAGCCTTTGGCGGTCAGCTTCTGCTGGATCGCCGCGAAATCCGCAGCCCCGCTGAACGCGCCGGCCTCCATCCAGACGACCGGACGTTCGGACTTGGGGCCTTCACAGACCAGCCGCAGTTCGTGCCCGCCCACGTCGACCATCCGGCCCCGCGGCGGCTTGGACCGGCTGATCACCTCGGCCGCAACCGCGATCGTGCCCCACCCGACGATTGTGATGGCCAGCAGGGAAACGGCGACACGCAAGACCTTGAGCAGCATGTGCAAAGCCTAGTTCCGACCACTGAGTCCGTCGATCTTCAATGATCGACCACCTTGCGGGAGGGGCGCCGCCAACGGCTGGCAAGGGTGAAGTTACGGTGACACTGTATGACACCGCTCAGTCCCATCGTCGGGGAATGCTTTCCGCTCGGAGCCCCGTGGCCGGAGCGAGGCGCGTTAGGGACATTGGATTTCTACAGTGTCACCGTAACCCCGAGATCGCCCCAAACCGGACTCTGGCGATGTCTGAGAAGGGTGGTTAGCTGCCCTTGTCGTGCAGCTTCAATCCGGCCTCCGGCGCGTCGACGGACGAACCATCCTCAAACTCGATAGTGTAAACATACCCTGCCGGATGCTCTGCCAAGTAAGACCCGGATCGCTCGCTCGGGGAGGAGATTCCAACGATCCAAGCCCGACTGCCCGGTCGGAGATGCGAAGGGGCATCTTCCACGGCTTCAACGATGTCGTTCCAAGTGAACGCGGGCGAAAGTTGGTTCATCCACAGAGGATGCCGGACAGGGGCAACTGCGGCAACTTCCGCAACGGGTCGTGAGCGGCCATTGAAGGGCTGACCGGAAACGGACGTTTCCGCCGCCAGCTCATAATCTCAGCTCGTCATGGCCGGGCTTGTCCCGGCCACCCATGATCTCCGAAGTTCAGCAAGGATCCCGCGCCGCACGACCTGTGTCGCGCCGGAGATCATGGGTCCCCGGGACAAGCCCGGGGATGACGAAGGGTGCATAGCCGGCCGTATTTCGGAATTCCGGTCGCCCCTGGAATTCGATGCGGATCCAGCCGTCGTCAGGCCGGGCGTCCTGCAGCCGAAGCTGCGCATTAAAACATACTATTGCCTACCGTAGCGGCGCCCGCGATGATCGCGGCCTACGAGATCGGCCCCAGGCCGGCGACCAGGGTGGAGATGTCCGAGATGAACAAGCCCATTCAGCCCGAAGCCTGGACCCATCGAGAGATGGACACCCCGGAAATCCTCGCCCTGCGCAGCTATCTCGAGGCCAACAACGGCATCCGTGGCCTGGATATCCTGGAGCCCGGCGACACCGAGCACGCGGTGAACCTGTTCCGCCGCGACGGCTTCGTGGTGATCGCCAATGTGCTGAACGACGAACAGACGGGGTTCCTGGCCGAGGGCTGCAACGCCGTGGCCCGCGAGATCCTCAGCCTCGACGGCGACCGCGCCGGCAATCGCGGCTCGCACCGCTACTCCTTCGGCGGCAGCAGCCTGACCCGCAGCCAGCTGCACCGCCCCGAGTGGCAGATGCTGCTGGAAATCCCGGCGGTGACCGAGATCGTCACCGCCATCTTCGAGAGCCCCGACTACGTGCTGCGCGCCGCCAGCGGCGACTTCTGCCTGCCGGGCGCGGTGGAGTACCAGCCGCTGCATTCCGACGTGAACGACTGGCGGCCGGGCGGGCGCACCCCCTTCAGCGCCTATCACGACCCGCGCGGCCAGGTGACGATACGCGACCTCCCTTGCCCCTATCTCTGCGTGAACTTCCTGCCCCAGGACGTCACCAAGCTGAACGGACCGACCCGCCAGATCCCCGGCACCCAGCATTCGCGCGTGCGCATCCCGCGCCTGGAGGATGAGCCGGAGTGGATGCGGCTCAGCACCGTCTGCCCGGCGCCGGCCGGCGCCATCATGGTCCGCGACGTGCGGGCCTGGCACGGCGGCACCCCCAACGTCTCCGACCACATGCGGGCGATCCCCAACCTGGAATTCTACGCCCCCTGGTTCCGCGAGCCGATCGTGCCGGGCATCAGCTACGCCGACTATCGCAAGCTGTCGGAGCAGGCTCAGAAGCTGGTCCGGCACTGTGTCGCCGACTCCAGCGAGACCCTGGTCACCGGCCCTACCCTGCGGGCGCCATGAACTATCGCCAGCTTGGCCGCTCGGCCCTGAAGGTCAGTCAGCTCTGCCTCGGCACCATGAACTTCGGCCCGCGCAGCTCGCCGGCGGAGTCCGCCGCGATCCTCAGCGCGGCGGTGGAGGCGGGGATCAACTTCATCGACACCGCCAACCAGTACGGCGGCCGCCTCGGCGTCGGGACCACCGAGACGATCCTGGGCAAGTGGCTGGCCCAGGACCGGGGCCGCCGCGACCGGATCGTGCTGGCCACCAAGGTCCATGAGCCGATGTCCGACGACATCAACGACCGGGGCCTGTCGGCGCGCCACATCCAGATGGCCTGCGACGCCAGCCTGAAGCGGCTGCAGGTCGACCACATCGATCTCTACCAGATGCACCACATCGACCGTTTGGCGCCGGCGGAGGAGATCTGGCAGGCGATGGACCGGCTGATCGCCCAGGGCAAGATCACCTATGTCGGCTCCAGCAACTTCCCCGGCTGGAAGATCGCCCAGCTCAACGAGAAGGCCGGGAGCCGCCTGGGTCTGGTCTCGGAGCAGAGCCTTTACAACCTGATCGAACGCCGCGCCGAGCTGGAGGTGCTGCCCGCCTGCCGCGAGTACGGGGTGGGGGTCATCGCCTGGAGCCCCCTGGCCGGCGGCCTGCTGGCCGGCAAGGCCGCCGCCGAGACCGGACGCCGCCAGACCGACGACATGAAACGCGCCGCCGCCGCCCGGGCCGACCAGCTCTCCCGCTTCGCCGGCCTCTGCGCCGATCTGGGGGAGACGCAGAGCGCGGTGGCGCTCGCCTGGCTGCTGCATCAGCCGGGGATGACCTCGGCGATCATCGGGCCGGGCAGCCTGGAGCAACTGACCTCGGTGCTGCACGCGCCCGATATCCAGCTGGGCGCCGAGGTGCTGGCGAAGATCGACGCCATCTTCCCGGCCGTGGGTCCGGCGCCCGAGGCCTACGCCTGGTGAGCGCCTGGGCCTCGGGTCGGGTCGAGGTCTCCGGCGGCCATCTGGCCTATCACCGGACAGGCGGGGAGGGGCCGGTGGTGGTCCTGTCCCACGGCCTGACCGACAACGGCCTGTGCTGGCGGCGGCTGGCCGAGGGCCTGGCGCCCGAGTTCGACATCATCATGCTGGACGCCCGCGGCCACGGCGACAGCTCCCCGATCCCGGCTGGCGGCCATGACCCGGCGCAGGATATCGCCCAGGCGATTCAGCAACTGGGCCTGGTCCGCCCGATCGTCATGGGCCACTCGGTCGGCGCCCGCGCCACGGCGGCCTATGCCAACGCCCATCCGGACAAGGTGTCGAAGGTCGTCCTGGAGGATCCGCCCTTCCTGCCGCTGATCGACGCCGCGGCGGCCGAACGGCGCGCCGGGAAGTTCCGCCAGCAGGTGGAGGGCTTTCGCGCGATGTCGGAGCCCGAGCTGATCGCCATGGGCAGGGCGCAGTCGCCGCTTTGGCATGACGACGATTTCCCCGCCTGGGCGGCGGCCAAGCACCAGGTCGATCCGCAGGCCATGCCGGTCTACAGCCGGCCCTGGCAGGAGACCCTCACGGCGATCACCGCGCCCACCCTGCTGGTCCACGGCGTCAGCGCGCAAGCCGGCCTGGTCAGCCCGGCGATCGCGGAGGAGGCCCGCGCGCTCAACTCCAACATCGTGACGGTGGAGATCGCGGGCGCCGGCCACAACACCCGCCGGGAGAACTTCCCCGACTATCTGGCGGCCGTCCAAGCCTTCCTGAGGTCCTGACGGGCGTGGAAGCGTGACACCCTGACGGTCACATGTCGGCCTTCGTCGGCGCGCCGTGGCGGCCCCAACCCCTTGCGCCACAACGCCTGACGGTCGCCGGACGGTGCGTAGAAGGCTGTCTCCTCCCTCCAGGCCGACCAACATGTGTTGCGGGGCGCCCGGCTTGACTCTCCGCCCCACCTGTCGCACCGCCGAGGCATGAGAACCCTGCTGATCGCGGCCGCCTCGGTCGCCCTGCTCACCGCCCTCCCGGCCCAGGCCGCCGACCTCGCCGCCACGGCCGCCAGCCTGCGCGACAAGGCCCTGGCCGACCCCACCGCCTGGGACGTCCTGGAGAGCCTGACCACCGAGGTCGGCGCCCGCCCGGTGGGCTCGCCGGCCATGGCCCGGGCCAAGGACTGGAGCGTCGAGACCTTCAAGCGCCTGGGCTTTTCCAATGTGAAGGTCGAGAGCTTCGAGACCGGCGCCTGGTCGCGGGGGCCAGAGAGCGCCTCGGTGCTGTCGCCCTGGCCGCAGCCGCTGCACATCCTGGGCCTGGGCGGCTCCTCGCCGACCCCGCCCGGCGGCCTGGAGGCCGAGATCGTGGTTTTCTCCACCTATGCCGACCTGCTGGCCCGCCCGGTGGGATCGCTCGCCGGCAAGATCGCCGTGGTCACCCAGCCGATGACCCGCACCCAGGACGGTTCCGGCTACGGCGCCGTCAACGCCCAGCGCACCTCCGGCGCGCTCGAGGCCGCCAAGCGCGGGGCCGTGGGCTATCTGGTCCGCTCGCTCTCCACCGACGACACCCGGCTGCCGCACACCGGCGGGGCCAGCCCCGCTGGCATCCCGGCCGCGGCCCTTTCCACCGTCGACGCCGAGCTGCTGGACCGCATGGCCGCCCGCGGCAAGCCGGTGAAGGTGCGGCTGGAGATGGCCTCGAGCTTCAATCCCAAGGCCCAGGCCTGGAACATATCCGGCGAGATCGTCGGCCGCGAGAAGCCCGACGAGGTGCTGGTGATCGGCGGCCACCTGGACAGCTGGGACGTCGGCACGGGCGCCGTGGACGACGCCGCCGGCGTGGCCATCGTGACCGGTGCGGCCAAGGTGATCGCGGGGCTGCCCAAGGGGCCGCGCCGGACGATCCGCGTGGTGATGTTCGGCTCCGAGGAGCAGGGCGGCAGCGGCACGGCCTATGCCGCGGCTCACAAGGACGAGATCGGCAAGATCGTGCTGGTGGGCGAGAGCGACAGCGGGGCCGGCGCCATCTGGTCGGCCGACCTGCCCAAGGGTAGCCGCGCCACCGCGGAGATGGCCGCCTTCGCCAAGGCGGTGGCGCCCCTGAAGGTCATCGTCTCGCGCACCGACAGCCGCTCGGGCGGGGCCGACGTGGGGCCAATGGTGCGCCTCGGGGCGCCGGTGGTTGATCTGCGCCAGGACGCCAGCCGCTACTTCGACCTGCACCACGCCCAGGACGACACCCTGGACAAGATTGACCCCAGGGAGCTGGCGCAGAACGTGGCGGTCTGGACAGCCTTCCTCTACACCGTCGCCGACAGCGACATCGATTTCCGCAAGCTCGCCACGGAGGCCAAGTGAGCCAACCCCTTTCCGGCCGCCATGTCGCCCTGCTGCTGGGCGGCCTGTCCTCCGAACGTGACGTCAGCCTGGTCTCGGGCCGCGAGTGCGGCGACGCCCTGGAGCGCCTCGGCGCCAAGGTCACCCGCGTGGACGCCGGCCGCGACCTGGCCCAGGTGCTCACCAAGCTGAAGCCCGACGTCTGCTTCAACGCCCTGCACGGGGAGTGGGGGGAGGACGGCTGCGTGCAAGGGGTGCTGGAGACCCTGAACCTGCCCTACACCCACTCGGGCGTGCTGGCCTCGGCCCTGGCCATGGACAAGGCCAAGTCCAAGGCGGTGCTGGCCGCCGCCGGGGTGACCGTGCCCGGCGGGGGGCTGTTCAACCGCTTCGAGGCCGCCGCCGAACATGTGATGCCGCCGCCCTATGTGGTGAAGCCCAATGCGGAGGGGTCCTCCGTCGGCGTCTTCATCGTCCTGGACGGCGCCAACCGGCCACCGCAGGACATCATCTCGCCCGAATGGACCTTCGGCGAAGAGGTGATGATCGAGCCCTATATCCGCGGCAAGGAGCTCGCCGTGGCCGTGATGGACGGCAAGGCCCTGACCGTCACCGACATTGTGCCCAAATCGGGTTTTTATGACTACGAGGCCAAGTACGGCGACGGGGGGTCGGAGCACATCCTGCCAGCCCGAATTCCGTTGAAAACCCTGGAGAAAGCCATGGAGCTGGCCGAGCGCGCCCATGCCGCGCTTGGTTGTCGCGGGGTTACCCGATCTGATCTTCGTTATGACGACATTAACGACATTCTGGTCCTTCTAGAGGTCAACACCCAACCCGGCATGACGCCGACTTCGCTCGTCCCCGAGCAAGCGGCGCTGAAGGGCGTGGACTTTGACAACCTGGTGCTTTGGATCACGGAGGACGCTTATGCCCGCGGCGCTGCGGGGGGGATCGCGAGTTTCGGCGAAACCCCGGGCTAGAAAGCCCGCTGGCTCCAAGTCTCGCTCCCAGGCCAAGGCGCCTGCGGGGTACGCCCCCGCGAAGCTGGGCGCCGCCCGCGGTGTCGGCCTCTCTCCACAACATGCCCTGATCGGGGCGGCCGGTGTGCTGGTGATCGCGCTCATCGCCACGCTGGCCACCGGCGACCGCGCCCACAAGTTATCCGAATCGATCAACAGCGGCGTGGGCGGCCAGTTCGCCCACCTCGGCTTCCGGCTGAAGGCTGTGCACGTCCAGGGCGCCTCGGCCATGGCCACCGCCGACATCCTGGCCGCCGCCGGCGTCTACAAGGATCAGCCGCTGCTGGGCCTGGACCTTGAGGCCCTGCGCCAGCGCATCGAGGCGGTGGGCTGGGTGAAGGAAGCCCGCATCGTGCGCCTGCTGCCCGACACGCTGGTCCTGGCGGTGGTCGAGCGCAAGCAACTGGCCGTCTGGCAGCACGGCGGCCAGAGCCATGTGATCGACGACCATGGCCGGATCATTCCCGAGGCCCGGTCCGACAAGTTTCCCACCCTGCCGCTGATCGTCGGCGAGGGGGCCAATGAATACGCCGCCCAGATCCTGCCGGAGGTCGCGGCCCGCCCGCGCCTGATGGAGCGGATCGAGGCCCTGGTGCGGGTGGACAACCGCCGCTGGGACCTGCGGCTGAAGGACGGCTCGCTGGTGCAATTGCCGGCGGTGGACGAAGACGGCGCCCTGATAAAACTGGAGCAGCTGGATCAGAGCCAGCGCATCCTGGAACTGGGTTTCGAGCGGATCGATCTGCGTGATCCGAGCGTGGTGGCGGTGCGGCCGCGCGACGGGGCCCTTCCCGGGCAACTCGTCGCGAACGGCGTTTAAGGAAGAGGGCAGGCGAGTTGGCGACCCGTGTTGAGGACCGCAAGGAGAGCCGCGAGGGGCTGAAGGCCGCGCTTGGCCGCCAGCCGGTGATCGCCGCGGTGGACCTTGGCGCGTCCAAGGTGAGCTGCTTCATCATGAAGCATGACGGCGTGCGCCGTTCGGACCGCACCCTGACGGCGGCCGGCGTCGGCTATGTGCAGTCGCGCGGCGTGCGCGGCGGCGCCATCGTCAACCTGGACGAGGCCTCCGACGCCATCGCCCAGGCCGTGGAGCGGGCCGAGAATGTGGCCGGCGTCCAGGTGCAGAGCGTCACGGTCGCCACGGGCGGCGGCGCGCTCACCAGCCATCGGATTTCGGGCCGCGTCACCCTCGGCGCGCGCGCCATCTCCGACCACGATCTGGTCCGCGCTATCCAGCAGGCCCTGACGCAGATCAAGCTGCCGGGCCGCCGCGCCGCCCATATCCTGCCCGTCGCCTGGGCCGTGGACAGTCAGTCGGGCATCCGGGATCCACGCGCCATGTTCGGCCGTGTGCTGGCGGTTGAACTGCTGGTGGTGTCGGTTTCCGAGGCCGTCTTCCAGACCCTGGGCGCCTGCGTGGAGCGGGCGCACCTGCAGTTCGACGGTGTTGTCGCCGCCCCCTTCGTCTCGGCCCTGGCCGCCCTGGAAGAGGACGAGATGGATCTGGGCGCCGTCTGCATCGATATGGGAGGCGGCTCAACCTCGGCGGCGGTGTTCGCGGGCGGCAGCCTGATCCACGTCGAGACCTTGCCGGTGGGCGGTAGCCACGTGACCGCCGATATCGCCCGGGGGCTTTCGACATCCATCGCCGGGGCGGAGCGGATCAAGACCCTGCACGGTTCGGCCATCGCCTCGGCCAATGAGGACCGCGAGATGATCGAGGCGCCGCCGCGCGGCGACGATCCGGGCGCGGGCCCGGTGATCGCCCCGCGTTCGCTGCTGAAGGGCATCATCGCTCCGCGCGTGGAAGAGACCCTCGAACTGCTCCGCGACCGGCTGAAGGCTTCGGGCGCCCCGGTCGAGCCGGGCGCGGGCCTGGTGCTGACCGGCGGCGCGAGCCAGCTGGCCGGAGTCCGGGAAGTGGCCGTGCGCGTCTTCGACCGCCCGGTGCGCCTGGGCCGTCCGCGCCGGGTGCCCCACCTTGCTGACGCCGCCTCCGGGCCCGCCTTCTGCGCGGCGGCCGGGGTGTTGCACCGCCACGCCTTCGGCCCCCGTGAGGCGGTCTCCGCCAAGGCGCTGGCCTCGGCCAAGCTGCGGCGCGAGCCGCTGGATCCGGGCGCCAACCCGGTCGCCAAGGCGGCCGCCTGGCTGCGCGAGAACCTCTAGCCCACCGATCCGGACGTTCATCCACAGGTTCATGCTCAAGCTGAGATAGGCTCAACTTGGGTTTTTGACCTCAGGTCGACCCTTGATCGCCTGCCGACTCACATTCGACTCAGTTGAGTCGCGATCCTGTTCTTTGAATATGATCAGCGGCTTGACGAAATTCGTGAGTCAGGGTGTCGCAGTTCGGGCCGTGGAATCTCACCTAAGCCTTACGCGCCAACAAATTTAGCTTGGTTAGCGGCTCGACGGACCTCCGACTCGCCTTATGCAGTTAACCGCCAATTAACGATGGTGGGCGTTTCCTTAACGCCATCCGTCGAGGGAGCCTGGCGGGCGGGTCGCCTTGTCTCCCAGCATGACTGACGGAGGACGTAGAGGTCCCAATGGCTATTGCACTTTCCGCGCCGCGCGCGACCGAGTTGAAGCCGCGCATCGTTGTTTTCGGCATCGGTGGGGCAGGCGGTAACGCCGTCAACAACATGATCGAAGCTGGGCTGGAGGGCGTCGAGTTCGTCGTCGCCAACACAGACGCCCAGCAGCTTTCCTTCTCCAAGACCGACCGGCGCATCCAGCTTGGGGTCCAGGTGACGCAGGGCCTCGGAGCCGGCGCCCATCCGGAAGTCGGCATGAGCGCCGCCGAAGAATCCATTCCCGAGATCGGTGAGCACCTCGACGGCGCCCACATGGTCTTCATCACCGCCGGCATGGGCGGCGGCACCGGCACCGGGGCTGCGCCGATCATCGCCAAGTGCGCCCGTGAGCGGGGTATCTTGACCGTCGGCGTGGTCACCAAGCCCTTCCACTTCGAAGGCCGCCACCGCATGCGGCTGGCGGACGCCGGCATCGCCGAGCTGCAGCGCTATGTCGACACCCTGATCGTCATTCCGAACCAGAACCTGTTCCGGGTCGCCAACGAGCGGACCACCTTCGCCGAAGCCTTCGGCATGGCCGACCAGGTCCTGCACTCCGGCGTGCGTTCCATCACCGACCTGATGGTGCTGCCGGGCCTGATCAATCTCGACTTCGCCGACGTCCGCACGGTCATGACCGAGATGGGCAAGGCGATGATGGGCACCGGCGAGGCGTCGGGTGAAGACCGTGCCCTGATGGCCGCCCAGAACGCCATCCAGAACCCGCTGCTGGACGAGGTTTCGCTCAAGGGCGCCAAGGCCGTGCTGGTGAACGTCACCGGCGGTCTCGACATGACCCTTCTGGAAGTCGACGAGGCGGCCAACGCCATCTCCGAACAGGTCGACCCCGAGGGAAACATCATCTTCGGCGCCGCCTTCGATCCGACCCTGGAAGGCATGATCCGGGTGTCCGTCGTGGCCACCGGCATGGACGGCGCCTCGATCGCCGCCATCGAGCCAAAGGTTGAACGCCGTCCGCTGACCGCGCCGCCGCTGCGGGCCACCGAACAGGCGCACCAGCCCTATACGCCGCCGCCGAGTCCCGCGCCCGAGCCGGTGCGTTCGATCTACGCCACGCCGGCCGCCCAGGCTCCGATTCCGCGCTACGAGGCCCCGGCCTACCGCGCTCCGGTCGCCGCCGCTCCGGCGCCTGCTCCCACCCCGGCCCCCAAGGCCAGCTTCGACGAGGAACAGGAAGCCCAGGGCGATCTCTACGCCGCGGGCCCGGCGCCAGCTCCGGCCCACGCGCCGGTACGTGTCGAGCCTCAGATCACCCAGGCCGCCGCGCCTGCGCCGTCCCAGCCCATGACCCGGATCGTCGATCCGTCCGTGGCCGAGGACGAGGATGAGCCGCTGTTCGCCGACACCGCCTTCGAGGACCGTCGCCCGCAACGCAGCGGTGGGTTTCTGAGCCTGTTCGGCAGCCGTCCGCGCTACGACGCCCCGGCGCCTGCGCCTGCGGCTCGACCAGCAGCTCGCGGTGGCGCCCAGCCTGCCGAGGCTCCGGCCCCGCAGGAGCAGGCCGAGGGCCAGGAAGACCTGGAAATCCCGTCCTTCCTGCGCCGGCTCGCCAACTAGGCGAACGCCAGACCTATCTTCGCGCAGGGCCGGGGTCACACCCGGCCCTGTTGCATTTGAGGGGCGCGCTTCGGGCGTCAGGCGAGTCGGCCTACGCCTTGATTCTGCTAACAAATCCTGACGTCTCGAATCGAAACATTCGGAAACAGGACGTGTCTTGCGGCGCCGCAGCATAATCGTAAAAAGGCGACTGAGGCGTATCGTGGCCACTCCCGGCCCGCGCTCCGACTCAAGAGGGCTCCGGTCTTGGCCGCATCCGCGTTTCAACACACCCTGCAAGGCCCGGCGATCTTCGCCGGCGTCGGCGTGCACACCGGCGCCCATACCCGTGTCTCGGTGAGGCCCGCGCCCGCCAATACGGGCATTGTCTTCGTTCGAACCGATGTGACCGATCGCGACAACCGCGTGCCGGTCAGCGCCGAGGCGGTGTGCAAGACCCAATTGGGCACCGTGATCACCAACGCCGCCGACGTCACCGTCGCCACCATCGAGCACCTGATGGCCGCCCTGGTCATGCTGGACATCGACAACGCCGTGGTGGAGCTCGACGGCCCCGAGATGCCGATCATGGACGGCTCGTCGCTGCCCTTCGTCGAAATCCTCGACCGCGCCGGCCGCCGGGGGCAGGACGCCCCGCGCCGCTATATCGAGATCCTGGAGACCGTGGAGGTCGTGGACGGCGACAAGCGCGCCACCCTGAGCCCCGCCGACGAATTCGAGGTCGCCTTCGAGATCGCCTTCGACTCCAAGGCCATCGGCCGCCAGCGGGTCGACCTGCCGATGAACGAGCGCGCCTTCCGCAGCGAACTGGCCAACTGCCGCACCTTCGGCTTCCTGCACGAGGTCGAGGCCCTGCGCGCCATGGGCCTGGCCCGTGGCGGCTCCATGGAGAACGCCGTCGTCATCGAGGGCGACCGCATCCTCAATCCAGAGGGCCTGCGCCGCCCGGACGAGTTCGTGCGCCACAAGGCTCTGGACGCCATCGGCGACCTCTTCGTGCTGGGCGCGCCGATTCTCGGCCGTTTCGAGGGCGTGCTGGCCGGTCACGGCATCAACAACGCCGTGGTTCGCGCCCTGGTGGCCCAGCCCAATGCCTGGCGCTATCGCAGCCTGGTGGACAATCTGGCCCAGGCGGTCTGAGCCCTTTCCGGCTCGCCTCTCTTTCGACAATCTCACGCTTTAGCTCGACCTTCGTCGGGTGGTTCCCTGCGTCCTCGCCTCCCTTCCGTTTGCGCCCCGCCGAGCGTGGTGTAGAAGCGAGGACTCGCAGCGCGGGGGCGCGCATTTGGTCTGTTTGAGGTGACGGTGTCCTTGCTTCGCAATTCTTGGGGTCGCCCGGCGCTTGTCGCCTGCATCGTCGCCCTTGCCTTGGCCGGCTGCGCCGGCAAGGCCAAGCGGCCTAAGCTCGTCTATGAGGAGCGGCCGGTTGAGCTGCTCTACGCCACCGGCGCCGACCGGCTGGACCGTGGCCTCTGGAACCAGGCCGTCGACTACTTCCAGGAGGTGGAGCGTCAGCACCCCTATTCGGAGTGGTCGCGCCGCGCGATCCTGATGACCGCCTACGCCCACTACCAGGCCAACAACTATGCCGAGGCCATCGGTGACGCCGACCGCTTCATCTCGCTGTATCCGGGCAACCCGGCGGCGACCTACGCGCACTACCTGAAGGCCATCTGCTACTTCGAGCAGATCGTCGACGTGGGCCGCGACCAGGCCGCCACCGGCCAGGCGCTGGCGAACCTGCGGGAGGTCGTGCAACGCTATCCCCGCACCGAATACGCCGCGGACGCCCGTCTGAAGATCGACATGGTCAATGACCAGTTGGCCGGTAAGGAAATGACCATCGGCCGCTGGTACCTGCGCCAGGGCGACACCATTGCGGCCCTGGGCCGCTTCCGCACGGTGATCGACCGCTATCAGACCACCAGCCACGCGCCGGAAGCCCTCTACCGCCTGGTGGAGACCTACCTGACCCTGGGCCTGACCGAAGAGGCCAAGCGCAATGGCGCGGTCCTTGGCTTCAACTATCCCGGCGATGCCTGGTACGCCGACGCCTACGGGCTTCTGACCGACAAGGGCCTGCGTCCGTCGACCGAGCCCACCGGAAAAAAGGGTGGTCTGCTGCGGCATTTGCCGTTCCAGAAGGACAAGGCCGCGACCCTCAAGCCGCCGGCGACGCCGATTGAAGAACCTAAGGCGAACTGACCGCTTTCAGCGCGTCTGATTCCAGGCGATCTTCCCCGCCATGTTGATCGGACTTTGGATCCGCGACGTCGTGCTCATCGAGGCCCTGGACCTGTCCATCGGCCCGGGGCTGACGGCGCTTACCGGCGAGACCGGCGCAGGCAAGTCGATCATTCTCGACGCCCTGGGCCTGGCGACAGGCGCGCGCGCCGACGCCGGCCTGGTGCGGCAGGGTGCGAGCCAGGCCATGGCCTCGGCCGTCTTCGCCCCGTCCCTGGACCATCCCGTCTGGGAGGTGCTGGAGGAGAAGGGGCTGGCCTATGCCCGCGACGAGGATCTGGTCCTGCGCCGCACGCTGTCGGTCGATGGCCGCAGCCGCGCCTTCGTCAATGACCAGGCCACCAGCGTCGGAGTCCTGAAGGAACTGGGCCAACACCTGCTGGAGGTGCACGGCCAGCACGAGACCGTCGGCCTGCTGGACGCCCGCACCCACCGGCCGCTGCTGGACGCCTATGGCTCGCTGCGGCCCCTGGCCAAGGCCGTGGGCGAGCGTTGGACCGCCTGGCGTGACGCCCGCGCCAAGGCCGACGCCCTGCGCGAGGCCGTCGACCGCGCCGCCGCTGACGCCGAGGAACTGACCTTGCGGCTCTCAGAACTGGACCGCCTGGCGCCCCGGGAAGGCGAGGAGACGGTGCTGGCCGAGGAGCGCGCGATCCTCGGCGCCGCCGAAAAGGCCATCACCGACATCAATGACGCGCGGGGCGCCTTCGAGGGCCTGAACGCTAAGCTGGCCTCGGCCGTCCGCGCCGTGGAGCATGCCCGCGCCCGCGCCGTCCAGGCCGGAGCCGCCGAGGACGGTCCCGCCGTCAGCCGGCTCACCGCTGCCAGCGCCGCCATCGACCGGGTGTTCGGCGAGGCCCAGGAGGCCGAGGCCGCGGTGGACGCCGCCGCCGAGGCCTTCGATTTCCGCCCTGACCGCCTGGAGAAGGCCGAGGAGCGGCTGTTCGAACTGCGCGGCATGGCCCGCAAGCTGCAGGTCTCGGTCGAGGAATTGCCCACCCTGCGCGTCCGCTTCGCCGAGCGCCTGCGGGCCATGGAGTCCAGTGAGGACGACCTGAAGGCCGCCGACGCCGCCGTGGCCCAGGCCCGCGCCGCCTATATGGCCGAGGCCGAGAAGCTGTCGGCCGCCCGGCGCGCCGCCGGCGAACGCCTGGCCACCGCGGTCATGACCGAACTGCCGCCGCTGAAACTGGACAAGGCCCGCTTCCGCGTCGCCGTCGAGACCCTGGCGGAGGATCGCGCAGGTCCCACCGGGACCGACCGCGTCGCCTTCGAGATCGCCACCAATCCCGGCGCGCCGTTCGGCGACCTGGGGGCCATCGCATCGGGGGGCGAACTGGCGCGTTTCGCCCTGGCGCTGAAGGCCGCCCTGGCCGGCCGCGCCGAGGGTGTGCAGCCGCTGATGATCTTCGACGAGGTGGACCAGGGGGTGGGCGGCGCCGTGGCCGACGCCGTGGGCCTGCGCCTGCGCCGTTTGGCCGCCGACGCCCAGGTTCTGGTGGTGACCCACAGCCCGCAGGTCGCCGCCCGCGCTGACGCCCATTGGCGGATCGCCAAGGCCGGGGACGGGGAGCGCCTGCGCACCGCCGTGGAGACCCTGTCGCCCGCCGACCGCGAGGAAGAGATCGCCCGCATGCTGGCCGGCGCCCAGATCACCGATGCGGCCCGCGCCGCCGCCCGGGCGCTGATGCATGCTTAAGACCGCCAAACCCGTCGCCGACCTGGATGAGGGGGAGGCCGTCGAGGAGCTGACAAGGCTCGCCGACGAACTGACCGCCCATGACCTCGCCTATCATCAGCAGGACGCGCCGACGGTCTCGGACGCTGACTATGACGCGCTCAAGCGGCGCAACCTGGAGATCGAGGCCCGCTTCCCTGGGCTGATCCGCGAGAACTCGCCGTCGCTGCGGGTGGGCGCGGCGCTGGCCGAGCAGTTCTCGCCAGTGGAACACGGCGTGCCGATGCTCAGCCTCGACAACGCCTTCTCCGATGAGGAGGCCTTGGAGTTCGACGCCCGCGTGCGGCGTTTCCTGAGGGCCGACGCCGAGCCCATCGCCTACACCGCCGAGCCCAAGATCGACGGGCTGTCGGCCTCCCTGCGCTACGAGAAGGGCGTCCTGGTCCAGGGGGCGACGCGGGGCGACGGGCGGGTGGGGGAGGACGTCACCCAGAACCTGCGGACCGTAGCCGACATCCCCCACCGGCTGAAGGGTTCGGGCTGGCCTGATGTCATCGAGGTGCGGGGCGAGGTCTATCTGGGCCATGAAGGTTTCGCGGCGCTGAACGCCAACGCCGAGGCGGCGGGGCAGAAGACCTACGCCAATCCACGCAACGCCGCGGCCGGCTCGTTGCGGCAGATCGATCCGAAGATCACGGCGAACCGGCCCCTGAAGTTCTTCGCCTATGCCTGGGGCCTGATCAGCGAACCCTTCGCCCAGACCCAGTGGGAGGCGCTGGCCAAGCTCAAGGATTGGGGTTTCCAGACCACGCCGCAGTCGCAGCGGGTGGTGGGCGCCGATGGCCTGCTGGCGGCCTATCGGGAGATGGAGGCCGCGAGGCCCAAGCTCGCCTTCGATATCGACGGGGTGGTCTACAAGGCCGATCGCCTGGATTGGCAGGCCCGCCTGGGCTTCATCACCCGGACGCCGCGCTGGGCGATCGCGCGGAAGTTCCCCGCGGAGCGGGCCCGGACCGTGCTGGAGGCCATCGACCTGCAGGTGGGGCGCACCGGGGCGGTGACGCCGGTGGCCAGGCTGCGTCCGGTGACGGTGGGCGGCGTCGTGGTGGTCAACGCCACCCTCCACAACGCCGATGAGATCGCGCGCAAGGACCTCCGCGTCGGCGATACCGTGATAATTCAGCGGGCGGGCGACGTGATCCCGCAGGTGGTGGAGGCGGTGCTGGCGGAGCGGCCGGCCGACGCCGTGCCCTTCGAGTATCCGACCCATTGCCCCTGTCCGCTGCGAACGCCGCTGGCCCGCGAGACCACGGCCTCGGGGGCCGAAACCGTGGTGCGCCGTTGCACCGGGGAGTTCGCCTGTCCCTTCCAGCGCATCGAGCATCTGCGGCACTTCGTCAGCCGCCGGGCCTTCGACATCGAGGGCCTGGGGGAGAAGCAACTCACCGCCTTCTACGAGCGCGGCTGGATGCGCGAGCCGGCCGACATCTTCCGGCTGGCGAGGGACGAAGCCCGGCTGGAGGAGCTGCGCGGCTCCGACGGCTATGGCGACACCAGTATCGCCAACCTGGTGGCCGGCATCGATGAGCGGCGCAAGATCCCGCTGGACCGTTTCATCTTCGGCCTCGGCATCCGGCACATCGGCGAGACCACGTCGCTGGCCCTGGCGCGCCACTACGAGACCGTCGAGGCCTTCATCCAGGCCGGACAGGCGGCGGCGCAGCAGCGGCCAGGCCCCGACTACCTTGCGCTCTCCACCCTGGATGGCGTCGGTCCCACGGCCCTGGAGGCGATCATCGCCTGGGGGCGAACCAAGCCGGCCGCCCTGATCCCGGCCGAGGCCTCGATGGACGAGCGCCTGCGGCTCTCGATCCCGAAGATCAACAGCCGGGCGCGGCAGGCGCTGGTCGACTTGTTCGGCGACTGGGCGACCTTCGAGGCCGCCGTGACCCAGGCTGCGGGCCAGGGCCCCGGCGAGGACTTCCTGGAATTGGCCACCGTGGACGCCGTCGGCGTGGTGGCGGCCCGGATGATCGCCGAGTTCTTCGGCGAGCCGCACAATCGCGACATGGTGGCCAATCTCGCAGCCGAGCTGCGGGAGGTGCAGGCGGTCGCCAAGCCCAAGACCGACACCGCCGTGGCCGGCAAGACCATCGTCTTCACCGGCGCGCTGGAGAAGATGACCCGCGACGAGGCCAAGGCTCAGGCCGAGGGGATGGGGGCCAAGGTTTCCGGCTCGGTCTCCAAGAAGACCGACCTGGTGGTGGCTGGCCCCGGCGCGGGCTCCAAGCTGAAGACCGCCACCGATCTCGGCATCGAGGTCATCACCGAGGACGAATGGCTGGCCCTGGTGGCGGGCTGATGCCCGACGCCCCGCCCACGATTGAGGACGAGCTGAAGATCGGCCTGCAGCGGCTGCGGGAGCATATGCTGAACCTGGCCGAGCTGATCTTCGACCGGGTGGTGGTTAAGGCGCCGGAGAACGCCGTGGCCCTGCGGCTGGCCGGCGTGACCAAGCACAAGCTTGGCGACAGCGGCTCGGCCCTGGAGCGCCTGCGCGCCGCCACCGCCCTGGCGCCGGAGGTCCAGATCGGCTGGTGGGACCTCTCCATCGTGCTGCGCGATGTCGGGGAGGGCGAGGCCGCCGCCCAGGCCCACGCGCGGGCGGTCAGCCTGCTGGGAACCGATCCGCAGGCGGTGGCCCTGCCGCCGCTGGCCCAGCTCTCGCTCTCCCCCGACCGCCTGGTCCACGGCTTCACCATGGTGGACTACCCCTATACTGCCACCGTCCGGTATGGCTCGGGCCGGCCGTCCCACCCTGAGCTCTCCGCTCAGATCGGCGCGGGGCGGGACCGATACTCAGCCTTCCTCGAGGAACTGGGAGAGATCCAGGGCGACTTCGCCCAGATCCCGCTGGGCGGAAACTACGACGACCCGACGCCCTTCTGGCTGAACAGCTGGTTCCCGGCCCTGGACGCCATGGCGCTGACCCAGATGCTGCGGCGGCACGATCCGCAGCGCTTCGTGGAGATCGGCTCGGGGCTTTCCACCAAGTTCGCGCGCCGCGCCGTGCAGACCTATGGTCTTCGGACCAAGCTCGCCTCGATCGATCCTGAACCCCGCAGCGAGGTCGATGGCCTCTGCGACCGGGTGATCCGGCAGCCTCTGGAACGGGTCGACCTGACGTTGTTCTCGGCCCTTGAGGCCGGCGACATCCTGTTCCTGGATTCCTCGCACCGCAGTTTCCAGGGTTCGGACGTCACGGTGTTCTTCCTGGAGATCCTGCCGCGACTGAAGCCCGGGGTGATCGTCCACATCCACGACATCTACCTGCCCGACGACTATCTGAGCGGCCATCTCTGGCGACTGTGGAACGAGCAGTATCTGCTGGCCACCGCCCTGCTGTTCGGCGGCGACCGCTTCGAGGTGCTGTTCCCGGCCTGGTTCATCGGCCGCGATCCGGCGCTGTCGGCCCAGGCCAAGGGGCTGCTGCAGAAAGGTCCGCTGAGCGGCGTCGACCTCTATGGCGCGTCGTTCTGGATGCGGACCACCTAGAGCGGCGCGCAGGCCTCTTCCATCCAGGCCCGCACATCGGCCGCGACGCGGGGCCCGACCACGGCGAGGACCCGGGCATGGTAGGCGTCCAGCTGGTCGCGCTCGTCGGGGGTGAGCAGGGACACCTCGATCAGGCGGCGGTCGATAGGGGCCAGGGTCAGGGTTTCGAAGCCGAGCATCGGGCGTTCGCCGCCGAGGATGGGGGCGGCCTGGGTGACATACTGCAGGTTCTCGATGCGGATGCCGTAGGCGCCTTCCTTGTAGTAGCCGGGCTCGTTGGAGAGGATCATGCCGGGCTGCAGGGCCACGAAGTTGGGGAGCTTTGAGATGCGCTGCGGGCCCTCGTGGACGCCGAGATAAGAGCCGACTCCGTGGCCGGTGCCGTGGTCGAAGTCGAGGCCTCGGGCCCAGAGCGGGGCGCGGGCAAGGATGTCGAGGGCCGAGCCTGTGGTGCCGGCCGGGAAGCGGATGGCCGCGAGCGCCAGGTGACCCTTCAGCACCAGGGTGAAGCGCTCGCGCATCTCCTGCGTCGGATCGCCGATGGCGACGGTGCGGGTCACGTCGGTGGTGCCGTCCAGGTATTGGGCGCCGGAATCCACCAGCAGCAGGGAGCCTGAAACCGTCTTCTTGTTCAGCCGCGTGGTGGGCCGGTAGTGGACGATGGCGCCGTTGGAGGCCGCGCCGGCGATGGTGTCGAAGGAGAGGTCCTTCATCGCCCCGGTCTCCTCGCGGAAGCTCTCCAGCTTGGTGACCACCTCGACCTCGTCAGGCAGGCTGGTCTGGGCCTCGGTGGCCAGCCAGTGGAGGAAGCGGGCCAGGGCCACTCCGTCGCGGGCATGGGCTTCTGTGGTTCCCGCGATTTCCACCGGGTTCTTGGTGGCGCGGGGCAGGGCGCAGGGGTCCTCGCCGCGCACGACCTCGGCGCCGGCCTGTGCCAGGGCTTCGAAGTACCAGGCCGAGGAGAGTGCCGGGTCCACCAGGACGCGCTTGCCCTTCAGGTCGGCCAGAGCGCCCGGCAGGTCGTCGGGGGCTTCCAGGGTCACCTGGTTGCCGAGCCAGGTCGGCAGGTCGGCGGTGACCTTGGCGGGATCGAGGAACAGGCGGGCCGTGCCGTCCTTGTTGAGGATGGCCTGGGACAGCGGCAGAGGCGAGCGGATCACGTCGCCGCCGCGCACATTGAACAGCCACGCGATAGAGGAGGGCGCGGTCAGGACCGTGGCGTCGGCGCCCCTGGCGGCCAGGGTCTTGCCGATGCGGGCGCGTTTGTCGGCGGACTCCTCGCCGGAATGTTCCAGGGGGTGGGCCACCACCAGGGCGGTGGGCGGGGCGGGACGCTGCGCGCCCCAGGCCTGATCCAGGGGATTGGCGGCGACCGCCTTCAACTGCGCGCCGGCGCGGGCGGCGGCGGCCATCAGGTGATGCAGGGCGTCGGGGCTGTGCAGGCGGGGGTCATAGCCGACCACCTGGCCCTTGGCCGTGGCGGTCTCCAGGTAGGCGGGCACGCCGCCCTCCACCAGGTCGCGGATCTCGAAGGTGCCTTCGTCCACCTGGTCGCGGACCTGCAGGGTGTAGCGGCCGTCGACAAAGACGGCGGCGCGGTCCTTGAGGATCACCGCCGCCCCGGCCGAACCGGTGAAGCCGGTGGCCCAGGCCAGCCGGTCATTGGCCTCCGGCAGATACTCGTTCTGGTGCTCGTCCTCGTGCGGCACGAGGAAGCCGTCCAACCCCTGCGCAGCCATGGCCTGACGGATCAGCGGCACGTGGCGGGGGCCGAAGGAACGGTCGGTGGTTTCTTCGAAGGTCTGGCGCATGGTGGCATGTAAGCCGTTCGGGGCGCGGCCGCAAAGGGCCGAAGCTTGCGGTTTGAAGCAAAGCTCGGCTACAAATCACCCATGGTTCGCGCCTTCGCCTCGGCTAGCAGCAATTCCAGCGGTCCCCTCGGGGTCGTTCGGACGCGCCTGCCTTGAGCTAGAGCGTCTTCGAACCAGACCCCGCCCATATCGGCCGGGGTCTGGAGAGACCGGGAACCCGTCCGATCCTTCTTGAAATCGGAGCGTTCCATGACCCCACCCTGGCTTCCCATCGAGACCGAGCGACTGCTGCTGCGCGACTTCCGCGAGGCGGACTTCGACCCCATCCACGCCTACGCCACCGACCCGGAGGTCATCCGCTACATGACCTGGGGCCCCAACACCCTGGAGGTCACCCGCGAGGTGCTGGACCGCCACCTCGAACGGCAGAAGACCTGGCCGCGGGAGCAGCTGGACCTGGCGGTCGAGGTGAGGGCGACGGGCGAGATGATCGGGGTGGTCTCCCTGCACGACGCCAACACCGACAACAGTTCGTTCGGCTACTGCTATAGCCGCGGCGCCTGGGGGAAGGGCTATGGGACCGAGGCCGCCCGGGCGCTGGCCAGGATCGCCTTCACGGAGCTGGGCCACCACCGCATCTGGGCCACCTGTGACGTCCGCAACCATGGCTCCTACTTGATCATGGAGAAGTTGGGGATGCGTCGCGAAGGCCATCTGCTGAAGAATACCCAGGCCCATGACGGCTGGCGCGACAGCTATGTCTACGGCCTGCTGGCGGAGGAATGGCGGGCCGGGAACTGCTAATTATATCCGGGTATAATTGACGGGGGCGGGTCCAGGCGTTACAAGGCCCGCCTCCAAACCAAGGATCAGACCGTGGACAAGCAGCAACGCCGCGACATCGCCCGCGCCTACAAGGAGCGGAAGGTCTCCGTCGGGATCTTCAGCCTGCGCTGCGAGCCGACCGGCGAGACCTGGCTGGGCCTGAGCCGCAATCTGGACGGGGCGGCGAACGCCGCGCTCCTGGGCCTCAAGATGGGGTCCCATCGCAACAAGGCGATGCAGGCCGCCTGGACCGCCCACGGCGCGGACGCCTTCACCTATTCGGTGGTGGAAACCCCGGAGGAGGACCTCGGCCCGATCGGCAAGGAGGACTGGCTGAAGGCGCGCCTGCGACACTGGATCGCGGCGCTGGAAGCCCATTCCATCGTGGCGTAAAGCTTGACCAGAGGGTTTGGTTAAGCGCCTCGCGGCAAGCTCCCTCAGCTCAAGCGCTCGGAGACCGCCCATGACCTGTTGTTCCAAACATGCCAACTGGCCTCAACTATCCCGTCGCGGGGTGATGGGCGCCATGGCGCTGGGAGGCGGGGTTCTGCTCAACGCCGGCTTGAAGCCAGGGGTGTCGCGGGCCGGCGGGCACTGTGAGGCCCTGCTGCTGACCTGCATGGACTACCGGCTCAACAGCGAGGTCGAGCACTACATGACCGCTCGCGGTCTGAAGCACAAATACGATCACATGATCCTGGCGGGTGCGTCCCTCGGCGCCTTGAACGACAAGTACGCGGTGTGGAACGAGGTCTTCTGGGCCCACCTCGACCTCGCGGTGCAACTGCACCAGGTCCATCGCTTGATGGTGATCGATCACCGCGACTGCGGCGCCTACAAGCTGGTGCTGGGGGAGGCGGCGGTGAAGGACGCCGACACCGAGTTCAAGAGCCACGTGAAGCAGCTCTACGCCCTGCGATCCCAGGTCACGACCAAGCACCCCCACATGGAGGTTGAGCTTGGTCTGATGGGACTGGATGGGGCGGTCACACAGATCGTCTGACCGCCCCTCCGTTCGCCCTACTGGGGCGCGCCGGTGGCGTCCTGAGCCGCGTCCGTCGCGGCGGCGGCGCTGTCCTGGGCCGCCTCGGCCGTGCGGTCGGCGGCGTTGCGGGCGCTGTCGGCGGCGGCCTGGGTCGCGCCGGCCATGCTGGAGGCGGCGTTGGCCGAGGCTTCGCTGGCGGCTTGGGCGGCGGTCTGCGCCTGGCTGGTGGCGGTCTCCATCATCGCCTCGCTACGGCCGGCGTCGGTCGCGGCCTGCAGGTCGGTCGAGGTGGCGTTGTTGTTGAACATGAAGACCAGGCCGACGATGGCGACCACGGCCACCAGGGCGGCGATCCACCAGCCGGCGTTGCTGGAGCCGCTGGAGGCGGGCGCGGCGCTGTATTCCGTGCGAACCGTGGCCGGCTGTTCGACGACGGTCTTTTCGACATAGGGGTCGTTGGGATTGCTCATGGTGCGTCCTCAAAATCGGCGGTGAAGACCACCGTCGAGGCGAGAACGCCGCTCGCTCCCGCCAGTTCCTAGTTCCGCTTGATCACCAGGGTGGCCCAGGCGTCGCGGTGGATGCGGCGGACCAGGGTGAAGCCCTTGGAGCGGTAGGCGGCCAGCACCCGGCGCTCCTGGGTGCGCAGCAGGCCTGAGAGGATGGCGACGCCGCCCGGCTTCAGGGCCAGCTTGATGTCGTGGGAGAGGGCCACCAGCGGCGGGGCCAGGATGTTGGCGAACACCAGGTCGTAGGGCGCCTTCTCCCGGACCGAGGCGTGGCCGAGGCCCGAGGCGTGCAGGAAGCGCACCTTGGCCTTGTTGAGGGTGGCGTTCTCGCCGGCGATGCGGACCGAGGGGGCGTCGATGTCGGTGCCGACCGCGATGGGCGTGCCGGTGCGGGCCGCAGCGATCGCCAGGACGCCCGTGCCCGCGCCGACATCCAGCACGCGTTCGTAGCGGTGGGCCTTCAGCAGGTCGTGATAGGCCTGAAGGCAGCCGACGGTGGTGCCGTGGTGACCGGTGCCGAAGGCGGCGCCCGCCTCGATGCGCAGGTTGACGGCGTTGACCGGGGCGCGGCCCTTGTCGTGGGCGCCATAGACGAAGAAGCGTCCGGCCCGCACCGGCGGCAGGCCCGAAAGCGCCATGGCCAGCCAGTCGGCGTCGGCCAGTTTCTCCACCAGCACCTTGAGCTGAGGATAGCCGGCCAGGGCGGCGGCGAAGTCCCGGCTCTCATCGTCGGTGGTCGGGAAGGCGTCGATGCGCCAGACGTCGCGATCCTCGTCCTCCTCCAGGATGGAATAGGTGACGCCCTCCAGCATGGGATCGGCGTCGATGGCTTCTGCGGCGGCTTCGGCCACGGCGCGGGGGCCACGGGCGATGATCTGAACGGCGTCTGTCGTCATGCGCATCCGTCTAGAGGCGCGGACGCCGAAAGGCGAGAGCTTAGGCCGGCGGGGGCGCGGCTTCCTCGGGCGACGCGTCCAGCGGGGGAGGGGCGTGGGCGGCCTGCAGGCCTGCCAGGATGTCGCCGCCCATGGACGGATAGGAGGGCGGAGGGGCGGGCTCCGACTCATACTTTACAGGCGCCAGGCGGACCGGCGGATCGGCATAGCTCACGCGCTCCGGCTCCGGCTCCGGCTGGGGCTCGGCCTGAGCCATCTCCACGGGGTGGTCGGGCTGGGTCCAGTCGGTGCCGATCACGTAGTCGGGGACCTGGCCGCCATAGCTGGTCCAACTGGCCGTCTGCTGGAAGCCGGGGCCGAGCCGCTCACCACTCTGGCCCGCGAGCAGTTGCGGGCCGTCGAGGTCGGTCATCACACGGAGGTCGGGTTTGGCGGCGCCGCCAAGGATCAGGCCCGCCACGGTGGCGATGGCCATTCCGTAAACGGCATGCCGCAGATCGCGCATCTCTCGACTCCCTTGCTTCCGACTATAGCGCGCGACGGGCGTTCTGGTTCAGCGAAGATCAGACTGTGCCAAATCGATGCGCGGCCCTGACGCCGCCCGCCCGCCCAGGGCCGGCACTCGCCCAGCAGGATATGTCGAACGCCCGAAGTTTCATCCCACGGGGCATGTGCCGACGGGGCGGCTGGCCCTGCTCTTGCGCTGGACTTGGCTGGACCTGCGGTCTCCACGCCGGTTCGCCTGAAGGAGACGACCATGACCCTTGAAGCCCTTGAGGCAGAGACCTCGGACCCGTTCTTCGACCATTGGGCGCCGATGCTGCTGGTCGAGGTCGCCAACGCCGTGGCCTTGGTGCTGCTGGTGCTGTTCTGGCCGGTCTTCGCCCTGCTGGACCGGCTGCCGGCGGCGAAGCCGATAGCGGCCTAGAGCTGTTCCCGTTTCGAATGAATCGAAACGGGGCTCTAGATTCCTAACCTGGTCGCTCTTCCTGACCGCCTGACTTGATACAAGTCAGGCGGGAAACGCTCTAAGCGCTCTCTCGCGCCCGCGACGTGGCCCGTTCGATGAGGTCGGCGATGCGCGGGATGAGCTGGTGCGGCAGGTCGTGGCCCATGCCGGGGATGGTGTGAAGCTCCGCGCCCGGAATTGAGGACGCGGTGTCCTGGCCGCCCTCCACCGGAACCAGCGGATCGGCCTCGCCGTGGATCACCACGGTGGGCGCGGTGATCCTGGCCAGCAGCGGACGGCGGTCGCCGCAGGCGACGACGGCGGCCATCTGGCGCGCGCGGCCCACCGGATAGTAGGCGCGGCGGGCGTCGGCGCGGATACGCTCGATCTGGATCTCGTCCGGAGTCGGGTAGTCGGGGCTGCCGATCACCTTCGAACTCTCCAACCCGCTCCACACATGCTTGTCCATATCCACCGCCGGATCGATCCCCGGCTTGGTGAGCGCCGCCATGGCCTCGGCCTTGGCCGGCGGCAGCGCGGGATTGCCGGTGGTGGACATGATCGAGACCAGGGAGAGGGTCCTCTCCGGATGGTTGGCCGCCACCAGCTGGGCGATCATGCCGCCCATCGACGCCCCGACGATGTGGGCGCGCTCGATCCCCAGAACCTCCAGCAGGCCGACGCTGTCGCGGGCCATGTCGTCGAGGTGATAGGGCGCCTCCGGCGTCTGGCCGCTCATCAGGGCGGTGTAGATCGCGGTCATGTCGGGCTCGCCATGCTCTTCGAACCGGTGGGAGAGGCCGACGTCGCGGTTGTCGTGGACGATGACACGGTAGCCCCGGTTGGTGAGTTCGCGGATGAACTGCGGCGACCAGCGGGTCATCTGGGCCCCGAAGCCCATGATCAGCAGGACGGCCTCGCCCTTTTCCGGGCCGTAGACGGCGTATTCGAGGGGGATGCCGTTGGCGGTGATCTGGGGCATGGGCCCTCCCGAGCGTCTGAGTGATTGATGGTCACTCTGCTTGCGAAGCCCCAGGTCCGCAAGGCCACGCAGGGATGCAACTCTTTGCCGCACGACCGGGCAAAGAGTTTAGCTTTCCCGGCGACTCAAAGGAGAGTCAAACAGCGTTGATCGGCGTCTTGAGAACGCCTTCCGTCGCTGCCCGGACCCCGGCGAAAAGCGACCTGGAGAAGAACCATGCGATCGCCTGCCGACATGGACATCGTCCAGATCGACATCAGCACCAAGTGCCACCTGAAGTGCTCCAACTGCACCCGGCTGATCCCGCACCAGACCCAGCGCGCCGACATGGAGCTGGAGACCTTCGAGCGCGCCGTGCAGAGCATGGAGGGCTGGAACGCCCCCAACAAGCTGATCGGAATCATCGCCGGCGAGCCGACCTTGCACGCCAATTTCGAGCAGATCTCGCTGCGCTTCGCCGAGCTGTGGGGCGGGGACAACACCAACAACGGCAAGTTCCCGATCAAGGACTTCAACGACTTCGCCAATCAGCGGCTGTTTGACCGCTCGAACGGCCGCGGCCTGTGGACCAGTCTCGGCGCGGGGTTCTACCGCAACTACGAGACCATCATGTCGGTCTACAGCCACTTCAACACCAACACCCACGAGTCCGCCGGCCAGCACCAGGCGCTGTTGATCACCCGGGCCGACTACATCGCGGCCACCGGCATCTCCGAGCTGCAGTGGGAAGAGAACCGCGACAACTGCTGGGTCCAGAAGCTCTGGTCGGCCACCATCAACGACAAGGGCGCCTATTTCTGCGAGGTCGCCGGGGCCATCGACCGGCTGTACTTCAACGGCAAGCACGCCTGGCCCGTCGAGCACGGCTGGTGGCAGCGCCAGCCCGGCGACTTCGGCGACCAGATCGAGCTCTGCAACTACTGCGCGCTCGCCCAGCCCGGCCCTTCGCAGCTGGACATCCTCGAGCGCGACATCATCAGCCCGCAGCACCGCGACATCCTGCGCAAGCTGGGCAGCCCGGCGATCAAGAAGCACAACTACGAGATCTTCGACCGCGAACTGCACAAGCAGAAGCGCGAGGTCGAAAGCCGCGACAACTATGTGGGCGAGGGGGGCGCCGGGCGCCGGGTCGGCATCGGCCACAACTCCACCAAGCCCAAGAAGCTGTCCTGCGTGCTGGTCTCGGTGGGCTACGGCGACATGCTGGCCCAGACCCTGCCGCGCAACATCGACCAGTTCGACGACATGATCGTGGTCACCACGTCGACCGACCTGCGCACCCAGGAAGTGGCCGCCGAGCACGGGGCGACGGTGGTGATCTCCGACCGCTGCTTCGACGACGACCACGCCTTCAACAAGGGCAAGATGCTCAATGACGGGCTGGCGGTGCTGAAGGAGCCGGACTGGATCGTCTTCACCGACGCCGACATCGCCGTGAACCCGCAGCTGCGCGACGTGATGTTCGGCCACTCATGGAACCCGGGCTGCCTCTACTTCACCGCGCGGCGCGACAACGCCCCGGTGGAGGGCCAGTTCGACAAGGTGAACCTGGAGCCCAACGGCTACTTCCAGCTGTTCAACGCCAAGGCCAAGGCGATCCGCGACACCTGGCCCAAGATCGTCAGCGAGGAATTCTGCTCGGCCGGCAGCGTCGACACCTGGTTCTTCCAGCAGTGGGACACCGCCAACCTGATCGGCATCACCGATATCGAGGTCGACCACATCTCCTCGACCTCGCTGGGCCTGAACTGGAACGGCGTCGATCCGCAGGCGCAGGAGGGCAAGTGGCGCCAGCTGGGCATCCTGACCACCAACGGCTTCTCGTCGTTCCTGGGCCTGGAGACCATGCCGCCGGTGATCAAGCTGACCGATACCAAGTTCGGCCAGACCATCGTCATCGAGACCAAGGACCTGGAGAGCTACGCCCGCATCATTCCGTCGGGGCTCGAGTTCCTGGGCAAGGACCTGGGCAAGAGCCACATCCACGTGGCCTTCAAGGACGGGGGAGAGCCGCCGGAGATCTCGACGCTGGCGCCGACGGTGCTGGCGGCGCCGGTGGCTGAGCCGGTGCCGGCGTAGGTTTCCTTCTCCCCTTGCGGGAGAAGGGTGGCCCTGCGGAGCAGGGTCGGATGAGGGGTCGATCGACCTCTCGGGTTAGAGCGCTTGTAAGTTCAGCGGAGAGGGGAGCGTGACCCCACATCCGACCGGTCTTCGACCGGCCACCTTCTCCCGCAAGGGGAGAAGGAAAACGGTCACCCCTTCTCCACGAAGCTGTCGATCACCTTCTTCTCGCCGGCCTTGTCGAAGGCGACGGTGAGCTTGTTGCCGTCGACGCCCTTCACCTGGCCGTAGCCGAACTTCTGGTGGAAGACGCGGTCGCCGCGCTTGTAGTCGCTGGCCGCCGAGCTCTCGGCCACCAGGCGGCCTTCACCCTCGATGACCTGCTGCCGGCCCGGATGGCTGCCCTGGTAGCCGCGGGACTGGGCGCGCTGCCAGCCGGGGGAGGAATAGCCGGAGCCGAAGGCCGGCGTGGCGTCCCAGCTGCTGCCGTGCTGCTGCTGCATGCCGGGGCCGCCGCCGTAATAGCCGGTCTCTGATGAGGCCTCGACATTGGCCAGGGGCAGTTCGTCGACGAAGCGGCTGGGGAGCTGGCTGGTCCAGCGGCCATAGACCATGCGGTTGGCGACGAAGGAGATGCGCGCCTCCTCGCGGGCCCGGGTGATGCCGACGTAACCCAGGCGGCGTTCCTCCTCGAGGCCCTTCTCGCCGCTCTCGTCCATGCTGCGCTGGGACGGGAAGACGCCTTCCTCCCAGCCGGGAAGGAAGACCAGGGGGAATTCCAGGCCCTTGGCGGCGTGCAGGGTCATGATCTGCACCGCGTCGGCCTGGGGCCCGCGGTCCATGTCCATCACCAGGGAGACGTGCTCCAGATAGGCCTGGAGGGTGTCGAAGGCGCCCATCGACTGGACGAGTTCCTTGAGGTTCTCCAGCCGGGTCTGGGCGGTGGGCGTCTTGTCCAGGCGCAGGGCGTCGGTATAGCCGCTCTCCTCCAGCACCTGCTCGGTGAGGCGGGCGTGGTGCAGGGTCTCGGCCTGGCCGCGCCAGCGGTCGAGGTCGCGGATGAAGTTGGAGAGCGCGGTGCGGGTCCGCGCCGCCAGCTCGTCTGTCAGCACCACCTCGCGGGCCGCGGTCATCACCGGCACCCCGTTCAGCCGGGCGATCTGCAGCAGCTTCTGCACCGTGGTGTCGCCGATCCCGCGCTTGGGGGTGTTGACGATGCGCTCGAAGGCCAAATCATCGTCCGGCGACTGGATCAGCCGCAGATAGGCATGGGCGTCGCGGATTTCGGCGCGCTCGAAGAACCGGGGGCCGCCCACCACCGTGTAGGGGATCGACAGCAGCACGAAGCGCTCCTCGAAGGCGCGCATCTGGAAGGAGGCGCGCACCAGGATGGCCATGTCGCGGTACTTGCGCGGCTCCTTCTCCGTGCCGCCCTTCCGGGCGCGCTCGATCTCGTCGGCGATCAGCCGGCTCTCAGCCTCGCCGTCCCAGACGCCGCGCACGATGACCTTCTCGCCGCCGTTCTGCTCGGTCCACAGGGTCTTGCCCAGGCGGCCCTTGTTGGCGCTGATCAGGCCCGAGGCGGCGGCCAGGATGTGGCTGGTGGAGCGGTAGTTGCGCTCCAGGCGCACCACCGTCGCGCCCGGGAAGTCGCGCTCGAAGCGCAGGATGTTGTCCACCTCGGCGCCGCGCCAGCCATAGATCGACTGGTCGTCGTCGCCGACGCAGCAGACGTTCTGGCTGGCCTGGCCCAGCAGGCGCAGCCACAGGTACTGGGCGACATTGGTGTCCTGGTACTCGTCCACCAGGATGTAGCGGAACCGGCGGTGGAACTCGGCCAGCACCTCGGGTTGGCTCATGAAGATGGTCAGGTTGTGCAGCAGCAGGTCGCCGAAGTCGCAGGCGTTCAGCACCCGCAGCCGCTCCTGGTAAAGGCGGTAGAGGGCCTGGCCCTTGCCGGCGGCGAACTCCTTGCCCTCGTTGGCGGGCAGGCGGTCCGGCGTCCAGCCGCGGTTCTTCCAGTGGTCGATCAGGCCGGCCAGGGTCTTGGGCGTCCAGCGCTTGGCGTCGACGTTCTCGGCTTCCAGCACCTGCTTGATCAGGCGCTCCTGGTCGTCGGTGTCGAGGATGGTGAAGTTCGACTTCAGCCCCACCAGCTCGGCGTGGCGGCGCAGCACCTGGGCGGCGACGGAGTGGAAGGTGCCCAGCCAGCGCAGGCCCTCGGCCTGGGGGCCGATGATGGCGGTGATCCGTTCGCGCATCTCGCGGGCGGCCTTGTTGGTGAAGGTCACCACCAACAGTTCCCAGGGCTTGGCCCGACCGGTGGCCAGGATGTGGGCCAGGCGCGTGGTCAGCACGCGGGTCTTGCCGGTGCCGGCGCCGGCCAGCACCAGGACCGGCCCCTCGGTGGCCTCCACGGCCGCCCGCTGCTCGGGGTTCAGGCCTTGGAGATAGTCGGGGCCCTGCACGCGCGCGAGATCGCTGATCCGCGGGGCGGGGAGGGGGGTGTCTTCAAACGAGTCATAGGACGACATTGGAACATATGTAGCACATCGGCCGGATGACTTAAGGCCTCCTGCGCCGTGATATGGGCCAAAGGAACCGTCACCACCGAGGTTCGTTGTCCTCCCGACTTTAATCCTGGGAGGCCGATATGGCTGAGAATTCTGGAAATGGCTCAACACCCGTCCTGGCCTTCATCGTCGGCGGCCTGTTGGTGGTCGTCGCGGTGATCGGCTTCATGATGTATTCGGGCGGCGGCTTCGGCCAGTCCAAGAGCCTGGACGTCAATATCAAGGCGCCGGACATCTCCGCGCCCGCCAAGCCCGCAGGCTAACCGTGGCGCAGAGCTCCACCGGCAGCGGTCCCTGGCTGGCCTTCCTTGTGGGCGGGCTGATCGTGGCCGTCGCCGTGATCGGCTACTTCGTCTATGCGGGGCGGCAGGCCGCGCCGGATCTCGGCGGCAATGTCGATATCAATCTGAGCCTTCCGAACCCGCCGCCAATGCCGGAGGGGCCCAGGCTGCCAGATGCGCCTATCCCCGTGCCCAAGTAACAGAGTGTCATCCCGGATTCGCGAAGCGAAGACCGGGACCCAGAAGCACAGATCCATCCTGTACGCCCCGCGCATATGGGTCCCGGACAAGCGCTAGCGCGCTTTCCGGGATGACACTTTTGGGGTGCCTGCGGCTTGCTCTAACCCTTCGCGAAGGTCAGCGCCGCCACCCGGCAGGCGGAGGCCAGGGGCCGCTCGCCGCGGGTCTCGTCCAGGCGCGCGATCATGGCCGCCAGGCTCAGGGATTGGTCCTGGGCCATCTCCTCCAGCACCGCCCAGAACTCCGGCTCCAGCGCCATCGAGGTGGCGTGGCCGGCGAGCAGGATCGAGCGTTTACGCAATCTGGGCATTTGCACCCTTAGTCTCAGGCCGCAAGGTGGCGACGCAACAGTCTTCAGCTGACGCGCGCCGTTCGCAAAGAGGGCTTGCCAAAAAATGACGCTGGCGTCATCTTTAATCCGAACATGGTTCAAGAGGTCCTGCCCATGACCGCCGCCGCCGTCCTCGATCTGAAGACCCGCCCCCTGCCCAAGCCGAAACTACAGTGGCGCGCTGCGCTGCGCGCCCTGGGGCGGCTGCTGAAAGACAAGGAGGACACCGGCCAGGTGTTCGAGATCATGCGGGCCCTGAACGGCACCGCCACCCGCGACTGCTATCTGAAGCTGATGACCACCGTGCAGGGCGGGCGCATCGCCTATGCGCGGGACGAACTGGCCGCCAAGCTGATGGACGACGCCTGGCTGGACGCCTTCGCGCCCGGCACCGTCGGCGCGGCCTATCGCGACTTCATCCGCACCGAGCAACTGTCCGCCGAGGGCCTGGCCGAGATCAGCCGCATGGGCGACGACAAGGGCGTCGACCTGCAACACCCCTATGCCTGGATGGGTCGGCGCACCCGCGACGTTCACGACATCTGGCACATCCTCTCGGGCTATCACCGCGACGGCCTGGGCGAAGCCTGCCTGGTGGCCTTCTCCTACGCCCAGACCAAGGGCCTGGGTTGGGCCCTGATCGGCCTCGGCGCCGCTGTGCGCAGCCGCGGAACCGGCCAGCCCTACGCCAAGGCGATCTGGCAGGGCTATAGGCGGGGCAAGGCCGCCGCCTTCCTGCTGGGCGAGGACTATGACCGGCTGCTCAACGAGCCGCTGGAGGCCGCCCGCAAGCGCCTGAACATCACGCCCGCGACGCTCTACAACTCCATCCCGCAGGCGGCTCGCGACTGGAGCCCTGAGCAGATGGCGATGGCCGCCTGACGCCCGGCCGGGTCGGGGAGGGGCTAGTCCTTCTCCCGCTTGGCGCCGTCCAGCAGACGCACGACCTTGTCGGCCTGCGCCTTCTCCACGACCTTCTCGCCCTTGGTGCGGCCGAACTTGGCGCGGTTGGCGGCGGCCGTGACCTTGGCGGCGTCCTTGGCCCTGGCCTTCTTGGCCTTGTTGAAGTTGACGACGTCGTTCATCGCGCCGCCGACTCCCGGGGCTGGATGACCAGGGTGGATTCCAGGTGCAACGGCCGTTCAATCGGCACCGCGTAGGGCGCGCGGCCGGGGAAGACGCAGTTCTGCATCGACAACTCGCGGCGCAGGATCCAGCGGGTGATCGGCTGGCCCTGAGCCTTGCAGGCCAGACCCACGGCCCAGGCCGGATAGGCGGCGGCGACGGGCCAGGCAAAGCCCATGGCCGGACCGGCGGCGACGGCCTCGACGGCGGGCGTCACGTTTTCGCCGCGCGACGCGAAGCTCAGGCGGTCGGGCTGGACCAGGCGCAGGGAGAAGCCGCCATAGCCCTTCACGTCGTCGCTGCCGCCGAGCGAGAGGCCCGGCACGCGGGCGGTGATCTTGGTGTCGAACTCGATCCGCTGGCCGGCCCTGGTGGCGGGGCGAAGGGTGACCTGGGTTACCTCGCGGGCCACATAGGTCAGCTCGTTCTTGGAATTCACGATCCAGTCGACGTCGAGGGTCAGGACCCCGGACCCGTCCGGCTGCCCCTGGAACTTTGTGCCGCGCACGAAGAAGGTCAGGCCCTTCATGAACCAGCCATCGGCCACCACCTCGTCGCCCAGGCGGACCTGATGCCAGGACCAGAACAGGCCGCGCTGGTGCAGATGGTCGGCGGGGCGGTCCTCGGTCAGCACCGTGCCGTCCGGCGCATAGAGCGGATGGACATAGTTCAGCCGGCCGGGCTCGGCGGGGTCGTTGGTGCGGGTCCGGTAGACCAGCACCGTGCGGCCGTTGTCGGTCAGGGTGACGCTGTCGGGCGCCAGCTTGGCGTCGATGGCCGCCCGGGCGGTTCCGGCGGTCGACAACATCAGCAAGGCGGCTAGGGCGGAGGCGAGCTTGATCATGGGCGCAGCCTAGCTTTCCCGGCGCCGTCGCGCACCTAGGCGTCGATGAAACTTTGGAAAGCCCAACGACATGAAACTTGGCCGTGACCTCGGGTGTTTGACCGGAACACCATTCACGAGGAGACCCGTATGATCTCGACCTTAGACATCCGCGAGCACATGGAAGTTGTCGGCTCCGACGGCGGCCACGTCGGCAAGGTGGACCACGTCCTGGGCACGGATATCGAACTGTCCAAGATAGATTTTGGCTCCGGCCTCAAGCACCACCTGATCCCGCTGACCTGGGTCGAGCAGGTCGTGGACGACAAGGTGCAGCTCAACATGACCAAGGACGCGGCCAAGGCGGCCTGGCGCGAAAAGCCGTAGCGCGAAACTCCCTGCCCGGTTCGGGCAGGGAGGTCGGGGTCTTATTTCAGCGAGGCGCAGAAGCGTTGGATGCGCCCGCAGGCGTCCTCCAGCACACTGTTGGCGGTGGCGTAGCTGATGCGGAAGTAGGGCGAGAGGCCGAAGGCCGCGCCGAACACCACCGAGACGCCCTCCTGCTCCAGCAGTTCGACGGCGAAGTCGGCGTCGCTGCCGATCACCTTGCCGCTGGGCGCCGTCTTGCCGATCAGCTTTTCCACCGACGGATAGACGTAGAAGGCGCCTTCCGGGGTCGGGCAGTGCAGGCCGCTGGCCTGGTTCAGCATGGAGACCACCAGGTCGCGGCGCTGTTCGAACAGCTTGGCGTTGGGCTTGATGAAGTCCTGCGGGCCGTTCAGCGCCTCGACCGCCGCCCATTGCGAGATGGAAGAGGGGTTCGACGTCGTCTGGCTCATGACCTTGGCCATGGACTTGATCAGGGCCTCCGGGCCGGCGGCGTAGCCGATCCGCCAGCCGGTCATGGCGTAGGCCTTGGAGACACCGTTCATGGTCAGGGTGCGGTCGTAGAGGGCCGGCTCCACCTGGGCGATGGTCCAGAACTGGAAATCGCCGAACACCAGGTGCTCGTACATGTCGTCGGTGAGGATCCAGACGTGCGGATGGCGCAGCAGCACGTCGGCGATCGCCCGCAGCTCAGCCTTGGTATAGGCCGCGCCCGAGGGGTTGGAGGGCGAGTTCAGGAAGACCCACTTGGTCCTGGGCGTGATGGCGGCTTCCAGGTCGGCGGGCTGCAGCTTGAAGCCGGTGGCGTCGGAGGTGGCCACGGCCTTTGGCGTGCCGCCGGCCAGCAGCACGATATCCCAGTAGCTGACCCAGTAGGGCGTCGGGATGATCACCTCGTCCCCCGGGTTCAGGGTCGAGAGCATGGCGTTCCAGATCACCGGCTTGCCGCCGGGCGAGACGTTCACCTGGGAGGTCTTGTAGGTCAGGCCGTTCTCGCGCTGGAACTTGGCCACGATGGCTTCCTTCAGCTCAACAATGCCGTCGACATTGGTGTACTTGGTCTTGCCGTCGCGGATCGCCTTGATGGCGGCTTCCTTGATGTTCTCCGGCGTGTCGAAGTCGGGCTCGCCCGCGGCCAGGGAAATCACGTTCCGGCCCTGGGCTTTGAGTTCGCGGGCTTTCGCGTCCGCCGCCAGGGTGGCGGAGGGACTAACGCGGGACAGCGCGGCGGATTCAAGCGACATGGCGGGGAAACTCCCGGTCGAAGGGTTTAAGAGGAACGGGCCGGGGTGTAGCCGAAGGGGGCGGCAAGGCAAAGCCGCGAAGCGTCCGGAACACCCATTCGCCGCGCCCGTTTGCCCAAAGGTCACAGGAGACCCCCATGAAACGCGCCGCCTTCGCCGTTCTCGCCGTCCTCTCCCTGGCCGCCTGCGGGCGCAAGGCCGAGGGCCCGCCGCCGCCGCCGCCGATCGGCGGACCGCCGCCCACGCCGCCCAAGCCCCTGCCGCCGCCGGCCTCCTATATCGGCCGCTGGGCGGCGACCGCGCAGCTCTGCGCCACCGGAGCCTGGGTGTTCGAGGCCGACAAGGTGTCCACCGCCGGCGAGGTGAGCTGCCAGTTCGGGTCCGTGTCGCCGACCCCTACCGGCTACGTGATCCAGGCGAGCTGCACGGCGCAGGCCCCGCCGCAGGCCAAGACCTTCACCCTGACCCTGCTCGGCGGCACGCCGCCATCGATGACCGTGGCGGGCGGACCGTGGTCGGCCCCGGTGACCCTGCATCTCTGCGCCGGCTGACTTGACCCTTCGGCGGCGATAGGCGAGGGCAGGCCATGCGTCGCCTTTTCCGCTTCGTGACCGAAATGGACGCCCAGGCGTGGCGAACGCTGGCGGTGTCCTTCGTGCTGTTCGGCGGGGTGGGGATCGTCTTTCTGTTCGGCGCCCAGGTGCTGGGCTTCAACGGCGAGGCCACGGTCGAGCAGTGGCTGGGGGCGGCGAGCGGTCCCTGGGCCCTGCCGGCGGCCGTCGCGGCCTTCGCGCTGCTGGCCTTCATCGGCGTGCCGCAGTTCATGCTGATCGCCGCGGCGGTGGTGGCCTTCGGACCGTGGACCGGATTCGCCTACAGCTGGATCGGCACCATGGTGTCGTCGCTGGTGGGTTTCTATCTGGGCCGGTTCGCCGGCGCCCGGGCGCTGGCGACCATCTCCGGCGAGAGCATGCAGCGCTTCATGGGCATGGTGGGGCGCAACGGCTTCCTGGCCAGCCTGATCGTGCGGCTGGTGCCCTCGGCGCCCTTCATCGTCGTCAACATGGCCGCCGGGGTGACGCCGATGAGGGTCATCCAGTTCGCGGCGGGGACCGCCATCGGCATCATCCCGAAGATCGGCCTGACCGCCTTCGCCGGAAATTCCATCGTCCAGGCGATGAAGGGCGGCAGCACCAAGCACATCGTCTGGCTGGTGGCCGTCGCCGCCCTCTGGATCGGCATCGGCTGGTTCGCGCGGCGGTGGCTGAAGTCACGGGAAGCTGACAAGGCTGACGGCGAGGGCTAGGCTCGGGGTTCGGAGGAGACATGAGTGTGCATGTGACCCTTGAACTGACCGATGATCAGAAGACGCGGCTGGATGATCTGGCGCGGCTTCAGGACTCTCCGGTTGAGGCGCTGCTGATGGACGCCGTCGAGCGCGTGCTGGACCACGACGCCTGGTTTCGCGCCGAGGTTCAGAAGGGCCTCGACGATCTTCGTGAAGGCCGCACGGTTTCCCAGGAAGAGGCCCTGGCCGAGAACCGGGCTCGTCGCGAACTTCTCCAGGCCAGGAAAGCGGCAGGTTGAAGGTCATCTGGGCGAGCAGCGCCCGAGAAGACGTCAACCACATCGTTCTCCATATCGCCGAGGACAACGTCGACGCCGCCCTGCGTATGGAAGACAGAATCGAGTCTGCTGTCGGTCGGCTGGACTCGATGTCCTTGCGAACACGTTCGGGACGGGTGAGCGGCACGCGAGAGTTGGGCGTGACCGGAACACCTTATGTCGTCGTACTTGCCATCACAGATGATGTGGTCGGTGTGGTGCGCGTCCTTCACGGCGCCCAGTCTTGGCCACCACAAGAGAGCTGATCATGCTGAAACTCTACTCCTTCCCCGGCACCATCAGCCTGGCCGTCCACATCGCCCTGGAAGAGGCCGGCGCCGACTATGAGCTGGTGAAGGTCGATTTCCTGACGAACGAGCAGCGGTCGCCGGAGTACCTCGCCCTCAACCCCAAGAGCCGGGTCCCGGCCCTGGTGACCGAGCGCGGCGTGCTGACCGAGGCCCCGGCCCTGATGACCTATGTGGCGCAGGCCTTTCCGCAGGCGAAGCTGGCGCCGCTGGACGACCCCTTCGCCATGGCCCAGGTCCAGGCCTTCAACACCTATCTCTGCAGCGCCGTCCACGTTTCCGCCGCGCACCGCCATCGCGGCTATCGCTGGGCCGACGACCCCGTCGCCATCGCCGACATGCGGCGCAAGGCGCCCCTGGCGGTGGCCGAGCACTTCAGGCTGATCGAGACGGAGTACCTGGTCGGACCCTGGGTGATGGGGGAGGGCTACACGATCTGTGACCCCTATCTCTTCACGCTCACCGGCTGGCTGCCGCGCGACGGGATCGACATGGCCCAGTTCCCGAAGGTGTCCGACCACTTCGCGCGCATGGGCGAGCGCCCCGCCGTGAGGAAGGTTCTTGCGCAACTGGCCGCCTGAGGCCCATCCGGCGCAAGACTCTTGCGGTGAAGCCGCGGATTCTATAGATCGTCTCCCCATGCAATCGCATCTGCACAGCCAGCTTCTTCTTACGCTGGGGCTTAGCCGCCCCTGGGCGCCCCTTTAGGCTGCGCATCTTCGCGGCCGGGCGCTTCAGGGGATGACCCCGACGCTCGAGCCTTCTAAAACACCCCCGCGAAGAATGAAGTGATCCCATGACCGTATCCCCCGCCGATCAGGCCCCGTCCGCCAACGACACCGTTCGCAAGGAAAGCGACCGCGTCATCGTCTTCGACACCACCATGCGCGACGGCGAGCAGTCGCCCGGCGCGTCGATGTCGCTGGATGAGAAGCTGGAACTGGCCAAGATCCTCGAAGAGATGAAGGTCGACGTCATCGAGGCCGGCTTCCCCATCGCCTCCAACGGCGACTTCGAGGCGGTCCGCAAGATTTCCGAGATCGTCACCGAGAGCACCATCTGCGGCCTGGCCCGCGCCGGCATGGCCGACATCGAGCGCGCCGCCGAGGCGATCCGTCCGGCCAAGCGCGGCCGCATCCACACCTTCCTGTCCACCAGCCCCAGCCACCGCGACCACATCCTGCGCGCCAGCCAGGAAGACATCCTGGAGATGATCACCAGGTCGGTGACCCACGCCCGCAATCTGTGCGACGACGTGGAATGGTCGGCCCAGGACGCCACCCGCACCGAGCAGGACTTCCTGCGCCGCTGCGTCGACGCCGCCATCAAGGCCGGCGCCGGCACGGTGAACCTGCCTGACACGGTGGGCTATTCCTATCCCAGCGAATACGCCGACATCTTCCGGGACATCCTGGAGAACGTGGACGGCGCCGACCGCATCATCCTGTCGACTCACTGCCACAACGACCTGGGCCTGGCCGTCGCCAACAGCCTGGCGGGTGTTCAGGGCGGGGCGCGGCAGGTCGAAGTGGCCATGAACGGCATTGGCGAGCGCGCCGGCAACGCGGCCCTGGAAGAGGTCGTGATGGCCCTGAAGGTGCGCGGCGACCGGCTGCCCTACTTCACCAACATCGAGACCCAGCACATCACCCGGGCCAGCCGCTACACCTCGGCGATCACCGGCTTCCCGGTGCAGTTCAACAAGGCGATCGTCGGCAAGAACGCCTTCGCCCACGAGAGCGGCATCCACCAGGACGGGATGCTGAAGGACCGCGGCACCTACGAGATCATGAGCCCTGAGACCGTCGGCCAGGGCGCCTCGAACCTGGTGATGGGCAAGCATGCCGGCCGGGCGGGCTTCCGCGAGAAACTGAAGGAACTGGGCTACGAACTGGGCCAGAACGCCCTGAACGAGGCCTTCCAGCGCTTCAAGGATCTGGCCGACAAGAAGAAGCACGTCTTCGACGACGACATCATCGCCCTGGTGGACGACGCCCTGGCCAGCGGCGCCGACCGCATCCAGGTCAAGCACCTGCGCGTGGTGGCCGGCACCGAGGGCCCGCAGCAGGCCGAGCTGACCGTGACGGTCGACGGGGTCGAGAAGTCGGGCGCCGCCACCGGCGACGGTCCGGTGGACGCGGTGTTCAACGCCATCCACCAGGTCGTGCCCCACACCGCCATCCTGCGCCTGTTCCAGGTGCATGCGGTGACCGAAGGGACCGACGCCCAGGCCCAGGTCTCGGTGCGTCTGGAGGAGGACGGCCGCATCGCCACCGGCCAGGCCGCCGACACCGACACCCTGACCGCCTCGGCCAAGGCCTATATCAACGCGCTCAACAACCTCCTGGTCCGCAAGGAAAAGAGCGCGCCGGACGCCATCGCGTCAGGGTTCTAGCTCCGTAAGAGCTGTCATCCCGGTTTCCGCGGGAGCGGAAGACCGGGACCTATAGGCGCCGATTTTTCCTGATGGCCCCGCACGTCTGGGTCCCGGACTGGCGCTGCGCGCCCTCCGGGATGACGCTTGGGGTGGGCGAGGAGCCCTGTTGTCATGCTCTGGATACTTCTGACGGTGGCCGCCGCGCCGCTGCAGGTGGCCCGCAACGCCCTGCAGCGCGGCCTGGTGGGCGACGCCGGGCCCTGGGGCGCGACCCTGGTGCGCTTCCTGTTTGGCCTGCCGTTCTCGCTGGCGATCTTTGCGGTGGTGGCGGTCCTGACGCCTGGCGCCGAGCCGCATCTGTCGGTCCGGTTCGCCATCGCCGTGGTGGCCGGCGCCATCGCCCAGGTCAGCGCCACGGCGGCCCTGCTGATGGCCATGCGCCATTCCGGGTTCGCGGTGGCGACCTTCATGCAGCAGGCCTCCCTGCCCATCGCGGCGGTCATGGGCTGGCTGTTGTTTGGCGACCATCTGGGGCCCATCCAGTGGGGCGGGTTGGCGGCCACCACGATCGGTCTACTGGTGCTGTCCTGGCCCCGGGGCGATGAGGCCCGGGCGGGGGCCCTGAGCGGCTCGTTGTTCGGCCTGGCCTCTGGCGTCGCCTTCGCGGTGGCGCTGAACGGCTATCGGCAGGCGGGTCTGGCGCTGGACGCCGACCATCCGATCTATTCGGCGACGGCGGCGCTCTGCGTCGCCCAGACCCTGCAGTCCATCGTGCTGAGCGCCATCCTCGCCGTCACCCGGCCCCAGGCCCTGCGCTCGGTGGCGGGATCCTGGAAGCAGTCCCTGGGGGCGGGGTTCTTCGGCACCGCGGCCTCGGCCTTCTGGTTCTCGGCCCTGGCCCTGGCGCCGGCCGGCCAGGTGCGCGCCATCGGGGTGATCGAGGGGCCGATCGCCGCGGCGGCCGGTCGCAGGCTGTTCAAGGAGAAGCTGACCCTGGACCAGATCGCCGGCGGCGCGGCCACGGCCATCGGTGTGGTGATGACAGCCCTGGGGTAAGGCGGGCTATGCTGCATCGTCCGCCGAAAGAGCGGGGAGGGAACACGCCATGGCCTTTGACGCCGACGCCCACACCGAGGCCCTGCACCGCGACGGCTACACGGTGATCGAGGACTTTTGCGATGCAGACACGCTGACGGCGATCCGTCGGGGCCTGGCGCCGCACATGGAGCAGCACCGGGGCCGCAACGACTTCGAGGGCTTCGCGACCGAGCGGGTCTACACCCTGGTGGCGCGGGGCAAGGTGTTCGAGAAGGTCACCGAGGATCCCCGGCTGCTGGCGATCCTCGACCGGTTCCTGCAGCCGGGTTACCTGCTCTCGGCCAGCCAGGCGATCTGCATCTATCCGGGCGAGAGCGCGCAGGCTGTCCACACCGACGACGGCTTCTACCGCCTGAAGCGGCCCCGTCCGCCGGCCTCGATGAGCCTGATCGCGGCGGTGGACGACTTCACGCAGGACAACGGCTGCACCGAGGTGATCCCCGGCAGCCACCTGTGGAGCGACGAGGAGGTGGCGGCGCTCAAGCCGTCGGATCTGCCGGGCCTGCTGAAGCCGATGGTGATGCCGGCCGGTGCGGCCATCGTCTTCCAGGCCACCCTGCTGCACCGGGGCGGCGCCAACCGCAGCCAGGCGCCACGCCAGGCCTTCACCAACCAGTATTGCGAGCCCTGGGGCCGGACCCAGGAGAACTTCTTCCTTGGTGTGCCACAGACCCTGGTGAAGACCATGTCGCCGCGACTGCAGCGGCTGCTGGGCTACGACATCTGGCCGCCGTTCATGGGCCACGTGACGGCGTCGCATCCGCTGAAGACGCTGGAGGCGGGTTACGTGCCGCCGGTGCTGGTGGACCGGGTTGGGGACTAGGCGCGACGGCTGGGCGCGGCGGCTCGCCTGTCCCTATATTCGGCGTTGTCCATCGGCCACATTCGAGCCAGCGTCCAAGGCGTTGCTCCCTCAGAGGAAATTTTTGTGAAGCTCATCCGCGCGATCGCAGTCCTTGCCGCCGCCTGGACGCTCGCGGCCGCCCCGGCGCTGGCCGCCGACAAGCCGGTGACCGTCTTCGCCGCCGCCTCGCTGAAGAACGCCCTGGACGAGGTGGGCGCGGCCTATGCCGCCAAGACCGGTGGGGCGGCGCGGTTCTCCTATGCCGGGTCCTCGGCGATCGCTCGCCAGATCGAGCAGGGGGCGCCCGCCGACGTCTATATCTCCGCCGATAGCGACTGGATGGACTATCTGGCCGGCAAGAAGCTGATCGTCACGGCCAGCCGCCGCGATCTGCTCACCAACCGCCTGGCCCTGATCGCGCCCAAGGGCGCCAAGGCCAGCCTGAAGATCGGCAAGGGCATGCCGCTGGCCAAGGCGCTGGGCGCGGGACGCCTGGCGGTCGCCGGGCCCGATGTGCCGGCCGGCCGCTACGCCAAGGCCTCGCTCATCAAGCTGGGGGTCTGGGACAGTGTTTCGGGCAGGCTGGCCCAGGCCGAGAATGTACGGGCCGCCCTGCAGTTCGTGGCCCGCGGCGAGGCCCCGTTGGGCGTCGTCTACGACACCGACGCCAAGGTGGAGCCGAGGGTGAGGATCGTCGGTCTGTTCCCCGACGCCAGCCACCCCCCCATCGTCTATCCGGCGGCCCTGGTGGCCGGGAGCAGCAACCCGCGGGCCTCGGCCTTTCTGAGCTTCCTCAATGGGCCGGAGGCCGGCGCGGTGTTCAGGAAGTACGGGTTCGTGGTCCTGCCGCGGAGGTGAGCCTCCCAATTCCTCCCCCTTCGGGGGAGGGGGACCGCGAAGCGGTGGAGGGGGTTAGGGCCGTGCAAGCGGCGAGGCCCAAGCCCCCTCCGTCTCGCAGGCTTCGCCCGCGATCCACCTCCCCCGAAACGCGCTGGCGCGCTGGGGGAGGAATTTCGAGGGTCTACTGGGCCTCGAAGAACGCGTCAGGCCCTTCGACCTCGATCAGCTTGCCCCTGCGGATCTCCATGAACCGTGTCGCCGCCGCCCGGGTGAAGTAGCGATCGTGGGAGACGAACAGGCAGGCGACATCGGAGGCCTCGAGCTGAGCCTCCAGGGCTTCCTGGCCCTCGATATCCAGGTGGTTGGTGGGTTCGTCCAGCAGGTAGAGGTTGGGCTTGGCCAGCTGCATCTTCAGGAAGGTCAGGCGCGCCCGCTCGCCGTGGCTGAGGTCGGCGATCGGCCCCTTGATGCGGTGATAGGGGAAGCCCGCCTTGGCCAGCAGGGCGTTGGCGTCCTTGGTGGTCGCCCCGTCGACGGCGGTCAGATAGTCCAGCAGGCTGGTCTTCAGGGGCAGTTCGGCCATCTTCTGATCGAAATAGACCAGCCGGGCCTGCGGGTTGAAGCGCACCGGCGCCTGGCCGTCATAGTGCTCCTGGTCCGGATCGAAGGCGCGGGCGAGCGCATTGAGCAGCATCGACTTGCCGGCGCCGTTGACGCCGAGGATGGCGATACGGTCGCCGGTCGCCACGTTCAGCCGGTCGATGGTGAACAGCTTGCGGCTGCCATCGGGCACGGTGACCGTGTGGCCCTGGATGCGCAGGGCGACCTTGGCGTCGATCTCGCCGTCGTGCAGTTCCAGTCGCCGCTCGCGGGCGACATAGCTCTCGGTGCGCTCGGTCTCGATGCGGTCGATGCGCTTCTCGGTGGCCTTGGCGCGCTTGTGGAACTTGTCGTTCTTCACGCCCCAGATCCGGTAGCGGGTGGCCATCTTCTCCAGCCGCTCGATCTCCTTGCCCTCCAGCTGGCGGCGCACGGCGTCGGCGGCGTCGCGGTGCAGCAGCTGCTCGCGGGCGCGGCTGAAGGGGACGCTGAAGGAATGGGCTCCGTCCGAGCGCAGGAAGATGGTCCGCGTGGTGGTCCGTTCCAGGAACTCGCGGTCGTGGCTGACGATCAGCATGGGCAGGCGGTCGTCGTCGGCCAGCCAGCTCTCCAGGGTGTTGATGTTGGAGAGGTCCAGGTGGTTGGTGGGTTCGTCGAGGATCAGCAGGTCGGGTTCGGCCAGCTTGGCCGCCGCGGCGATCAGCATCAGCCGCTGCCAGCCGCCGCTCAAGCTTCCGAAGGTTTGCTGGGCGGTCTCGTAGCTGACCCCGATCTCGTCCAGCAGGACATCGACCTTCCAGTCCTCGCTGCCGTCGGTGAGGGGCAAGGCGCTTTCCAGCACCTCGCGCACGGTCTTGTCGCCGAGGCCCGGCGGCACGTCCTGCGGCACGTAGCCGATCTTCAGGCCGCGCGACTTGATGATCTGGCCCTCATCCAGCTCAAGCTCGCCCAGCAGGCATTTGAGCAGGGTGGACTTGCCCGCGCCGTTCTCGCCCACCAGGGCGGTGCGCGCGGCGTCGAGCTGCAGGGAGACACCCTCGAAGACCTTGCTGGCCCCGTAAAGGAACCGCGCTTTCTCGACCCCGAGAACCGCCTGACCGGACATGTGAGCGCCCTCCGGCCGCAAGCTTCAGTGGACGAGGGTTCTAGTCCCCGCGCGGCTTCGAAGCTGTCACTTCGAAGCGACACAGGCCATCCATCTTGGCCCGCGCGACCGGCGATCGGAGCCCGGCGCCCGATCGGTGTTCGCCTCGCCGCGGTCGACGGGGCAGCTTCACCAGAACGTGTGCGGGCGGTGGGGTGAGGTGGTTTAGCAGCGGCTGTCATTAAGCCTTGAAATCAACCCATTGGCAGGGCACACGCATGGGGTCCTGCAAACGGAGGCTGAAGCGCTGGGCGGCTTGATTCTTCAAGGCGCTGGGTGAGGCGGCTCAAGTCTTCGCAGACCAGCAGTCACCGTCTCCCACCCATCAGGGCTCTGCATGATCTCGTCCCTCTTCGGCGCTATCTCCAACGACATCGCCATCGACCTCGGCACCGCCAACACCCTCATCTACATGAAGGGCAAGGGCATCGTGCTGAACGAGCCCTCGGTGGTGGCGTTGCGTAATGTCGGCGGTCGCAAGATCGTCCACGCCGTGGGCATAGAGGCCAAGCAGATGCTGGGCCGCACGCCCGGCCACATGGAGGCCATCCGCCCCATGCGCGACGGGGTCATCGCCGACTTCGAAGTCGCCGAGGAGATGATCAAGTACTTCATCCGCAAGGTTCACAACCGCAAGGGCTTCGTGAACCCCAAGGTCATCGTCTGCGTGCCGTCCGGCGCGACCGCCGTGGAACGCCGCGCCATCAACGACAGCTGCCTGAACGCCGGCGGCCGTCGGGTCGGCCTGATCGACGAGCCGATGGCCGCGGCCATCGGCGCCGGCCTGCCCATCCATGAGCCCACCGGCTCCATGGTGGTGGACATCGGCGGCGGCACCACCGAGGTGGCCGTGCTCTCGCTGTCGGGCATCGTCTATTCGCGTTCGGTCCGGGTCGGCGGCGACAAGATGGACGAGGCGATCATCAGCTACATGCGCCGCAACCATAACCTGCTGATCGGTGAGACCACCGCCGAACGCATCAAGAAGGAAATCGGCACCGCGCGGGCTCCGGCCGACGGCGAGGGCCTGTCCATCGAGGTCAAGGGCCGCGACCTGATGCAGGGCGTGCCGCGCGAAGTGCGCATCAGCGAGAAGCAGGCGTCGGACTCCCTGGCCGAGCCGGTGGGTCAGATCGTCGAGGCGGTGAAGATGGCCCTGGAAGCCACGCCGCCGGAACTGGCCTCCGACATCGCAGACAAGGGCATCATGCTCACCGGCGGCGGCGCCCTGCTGCGCGGCCTGGACGCCGAGATCCGCGACCACACCGGCCTGCCGGTGACGGTGGCCGACGATCCGCTCTCCTGCGTGGCGCTGGGCTGCGGCAAGGTGCTCGAACATCCCAAGTGGATGAAGGGCGTGCTCGAATCAACGCTGGCGTAATACTTGCAGATCGGCGTGGGGAAACGGGGCGTCCCGTCACCCTGAGGACGGGCGGCTAGGTGGCTTTTCGAGAAAGTCCGTTTGGCGAACTGAAGGTGCCGCTGGCGTGGACCGCCGCGGTGGCTCTGATCGTGGCCGTCGTCGTGGCCGTCGCCCTGCTGATGTCCGACCGCCGAGAGACCTTTCAGTCGGAAGCCTATGGCGTCACGCGCCAGGTGGGCGATGCGGTCGCCGCCCCGGTCAGTGGCGCGCTCGCCGCGCCGGGCCGCTGGACCGGCCTGGGCATGGAGAACATCCGCGACTACCTGTTCGCGGTCTCCGAGAACCGCAAGCTCAAGGCCGAGCTCAAGGAAGCCCGCCAGTGGCGGGACGTGGCCATCGCCCTGCGCGACACCAATGACCGCTACAAGTCCCTGCTGGGCCTGAAGACCGAGCCGCCGATCCCGATGGTCGCCGCCCGCACGGTGACCGACAGCCGCGGCCCCTTCGCCAACACCCGCCTGGCCAACGCCGGCGTGGAGAAGAACATCCAGCCCGGCAATCCGGTGATGAGTGAGAGCGGCCTGGTGGGCCGCGTCATCGGGGTGACCCGGGGCGCCAGCCGAATCCTGCTGCTCACCGACATCGCCTCGCGCACCCCGGTGATGATCGACCGGACGAATGCGCGGGCCATCCTGACCGGCGATGGCGGCCCCAATCCCAAGCTCGACTACCTGCGCGGCAAGGCGCCGGTGCAGCAGGGCGACCGGGTGCTGACCTCCGGCGACGGGGGGGTTCTGCCGCGCGGCCTGCCGGTGGGCGTGGCCGTGAAGGGCCTGGACGGCCGCTGGCGGGTGATCCTGGCCTCCGACGCCGCTCCCATCGACTTCGTCCGCATCCTGCTGTTCCAGGACTTCTCCCAGCTGGAGAAGGCCCAGAAGGACGAGCTGGACAAGATGCCCGTGCCGCCGCCGTCCGGACCCGTCGCGGGCGTGGGCGTGGCCCCGGTTCCCGGCGCGCCCGTCGCCAAGCCGCCGACCACCATCACCGCGACCACCGTGACGCCGGCCAAGCCGGCTACGCCCAAACCCGCGACCCCGAAACCCGCCGCGCCCAAGCCCAAGCCCGCTGCGCCCAAGCCGCCTGCGCCAACCCCGGCCCCGACCCCCGCGCCCACCGCGACCGCCCCGGCGGAGGCGCCATTTTGAGCCTCTCAGCGGCCCGTCCTCTGGATCCGTGGCGCTGGCTTGGCTTTCCCATGCTCCAGTGCCTGGGCTGGACCCTGGCGTTTGGCATTCCGCTGAGGGTCTTCACCCTGCAACTGCCTGAGCCGGTGTTCTGCATGGTCCCGGCCTTCGCCTGGGCGGTGATCCGGCCTTCGATCCTGGCGCCCTTCGGCGTGCTGCTGATGGGGCTGATCCTCGACATCTTCTGGGGCTCGCCGGTCGGGCTGTGGGCCCTGTCCCTGCTGACCGCCTATGGCGTGATCCTGCTCTGCCGCAACTGGCTGGTGGGGCAGAGCCGGCCGATGATGTGGGCCTGGTTCGCCGCGGCCTGCGCCATCGCCAGCCTGGCGGGCTTCCTGTTCACGCGGCTGGACGCGCGCGCCTCGCCCAGCCTGATCGCGGTGTTCTGGCAATTCCTCGCCACAATCCTGCTCTACCCCTTCGCACACCGGCTCATCGACAGGTTCGAGGATGCCGATGTTCGGTTCCGATAGGACGTCGGGCGCATGAGCGAGCCCTCTATCTTCTTCACCGAGGTCAATGAGCGGCAGGGGGTCTTCCACCGCCGCGCCTTCCTGATGGGCGGCCTGTCGGGCCTGGGCCTGCTGGCGCTCACCGGACGCCTGGCCCACCTCCAGCTCGTGGAGGCCCAGCGCTACGAGAAGATGTCGGCCTCCAACCAGTTCAACTTCCGGCTGGTGCCGCCGCCCCGCGGCCTGATCGTCGACCGCAACGGCGTCATCCTGGCCTCCAACCGCCCGAACTTCCGCCTGCTGGTGGCCAAGGACGGGAAGATGGATCCCGAGGGAACGCTCAAGACCCTGGCCCACTTCGTCCCCCTGGACGCCGCGCGCCAGGCCCGTCTGACCAAGGATCTGATCCGCGCGCCCAAACGCTCACCGGTCTCGGTGATGGAGGATATGAGCTGGGAGCAGTTCTCCGCCATCAATGTCCGCGCCCCGGAATTGCCCGGCGTCACCGCCGACATGGGCGAGGTCCGCGTCTATCCGCACGGCGGGGCCTTCGCCCACGTGATCGGCTACGTGGCCAAGGTGAACAAGGAAGACCTGCAGCCCACCGGCCCCAACTCCGAGGCCATCATGCTGCACCCCGGCTTCCGGATCGGACGCCAGGGCGTCGAGAAAGCCTTCGACCTGCGCCTGCGGGGGCGGCCCGGCGCTCAGAAGGTGGAGGTCGACGCCAACGGCCGCGAGGTCCGCCAGGACTCCGGCGGCGACATTCCCGCCACTCCGGGCGCTGAAATCCAGCTTTCCCTCGACGCCGATATCCAGACCCGCGCGCTTGAGGTCATGGGTGACGAGAGCGGGGCGGTGGTCATGCTCGACTGCCGCACGGGCGATGTGCTTTGCATGGCCTCGGCCCCCAGCTTCGACGCCAACCGCTTCGTGCGCGGCATGACGGGTTCGGAGTACCGGGCGCTGGCCAACTATGAACGCAAGCCGCTGCTGGACAAGGCCATGTCAGGCCTCTACCCGCCCGGCTCGACCTTCAAGCCGACGGTGGCCCTGGCGGCCCTGGAGGCGGGCGTCGACCCGGAAATCCGGGTCAACTGTTCGGGCGGCTGGTACTATGGCGGCCGCACCTGGCGCTGCTGGAAGCATGGCGGGCACGGCTCGCAGAACATGCACGACGCCATCAAGAACTCCTGCGACATCTACTTCTACCAGACGGCCCTGAAGGTCGGGCCCGACCCCATCGCGCGGGCGGCCCATGCGCTCGGCTTCGGTCAGGTCTTCGACCTGGGCATTCCCGGCCAGAAGAAGGGCATCGTCGGCTCGCGGGAATGGAAGCGCAAGGCGGTCAAGCGCGAGCCGGTCTGGCAGCCGGGCGACTCCGTCAGCTACGGGATCGGCCAGGGCTATGTGAACGTCAACGCCCTGCAGCTGGCGGTGATGACCGCGCGGCTGGCCAACGGGCGCAAGGCGTTGAACCCTCGCCTGGTGCGCTCGATCGGCGGCAAGGAGCTGCCCAGCGGCGCGGCCGTGCCCGACCTGCCGTTCAAGCAGGAGCACGTCGACTATGTGCGCGGCGCCATGATCGCGGTGGCCAACGATGTCACCGGCACCGCCTATCGGCAGAGTCAGCTCGGGCTCGGGGATGTGATGATGGCCGGCAAGACCGGCACCGCCCAGGTCCGCAGCTATGACAACGTCGCCGACCGCAACTCGGCCAGCGTCCAATGGAAGCTGAAGGACCACAACCTGTTCGTCGCCTTCGCGCCCTATGACGCGCCGCGCTATGCGATCTCGGTGATCGTCGAGCACGGCGGCCTGGGGGGCGCCACGGCCGGTGCGCCGCGCGCCCGCGAGGTGATGCGGGTGGCCCTGCTGAAGGATCCGGAGATCCGCGCCCGCATCGAGAAGCCCCTGCCGATGCCCGAGCTCACGCCGGACGGCCTGGCCGAAGGCGCGGCGCCCGAGGCGCCTGTCGCCGCCGCGCCGCCGACTGCGGCGCCGCCGCCGGGAGACCGCATATGACCGTCAGCGCGCTGACCCGGCCCGGCGAACGCGACCGGCTTGTCGTCAAGTTCAGCGAGATCGACTGGCTGTTCTCGCTGGCCCTGTGCCTGATCGCCGGGGCCGGGGCCCTGATGATGTTCTCCATCGCCGGCTCCTCCTGGGAGCCGTGGGCCGGGGCGCACCTGCTGCGCTTCGGCATCATGTTCGTGATCATGGTGGTTCTTGCCATGGTCGATCTGCGGGTCTGGTTCGCCATCGCCTATCCCCTCTATGGGGTGGGGCTGGTGCTGCTGATCCTGGTGGAGGCGATCGGCGACGTGCGCATGGGCGCGCAACGCTGGCTGGATCTCGGGCCGCTGGGCAGCTTCCAGCCGTCGGAGGTGATGAAGCTGGGGATCGTGCTGGGCCTGGCGCGGTTCTATCACTCGATCTCCGCCGATGACGCCCGCTTCTCCTGGTGGCTGCTGGTGCCGGTCCTGATGATCGCCGCCCCGGTGGTCCTGGTGGCGCACCAGCCCGACCTGGGCACCGCCATGCTGATCCTGATGACCGGGGTCGCGGTGGTGGTGCTGGCCGGCCTCGACTGGCGGGTGATCGCCACGGGCCTCGGCGCCGCGGCGGTGTCGGTGCCGCCGATGGTGATGTTCGTGCTGCACGACTACCAGCGCAAACGCATCTTCACCTTCCTGGACCCGGAGAGCGACCCGTCGGGCTCCGGCTACCACATCCTGCAATCGAAGATCGCGCTCGGCTCCGGGGGTTTCCTCGGCAAGGGCTACGGCCTGGGCTCGCAGAGTCAGCTCAACTTCCTGCCCGAGAAGCAGACCGACTTCATCTTCGCGACCCTGGCCGAGGAGTTCGGCTTCGTGGGCTGTTTCTCGGTGCTGTTCCTCTACGCCGTGGTGATCTTCATGGCCCTGCGCACCGCCGCGCTCGCCCACTCCCACTTCGGGCGGCTCTCAGCCGCCGGGGTGACGGCGACCTTCGCCCTCTATGTGATGATCAATGGCGGCATGGTCATGGGCCTGGCGCCGGTGGTCGGCGTGCCGATGCCGATGCTGTCCTACGGCGGCACCGTCATGGCGACGGTGATGATCGGCTTTGGCCTCGTCCAGGCCGTCCGCGTCCACCGCTATTCGGAAGTCACCAGCGGCAAGGGCAGCTTCCTCTAACCACACTTCCTTCCCCCTCGATGGGGGAAGGGCAGGGATGGGGGTGAGTGCAGGGTGGTGGGCTGAGATAGAGGTCGGCGCCGACCTAGGCGTTCGCCCGAACTCAGCAGGTACACCCCCATCCAACCTTCCCCCATCGAGGGGGAAGGCTTGAGCCTTAAACCGAGAACGCCTGGTCCGTCGCGCGCACCAGCCCATCGACGATGCCCGGTTCCGTCGAGGCGTGGCCGGCGTCCCAGACCACCTCGAAGCGGGCCTCGGGCCAGGCGGTCTTGAGGGTCCAGGCGCTCTCCATGGGCGTGACCACGTCGAAGCGGCCCTGGACGATCCAGCCGGGAATGCCGCGGATCTTGCCGATGTTCTTCAGGATCCAGCCGTCCTCGCTGAAAAAGCCCTTGTTGGCGAAGAAGTGGCACTCGATCCGCGCAAAGGCGATGGCGAAGTCGATCTCGTTGAACTTCGAGGGCCGGGCTTCCGGGCCGCGGATGGAGATGGTGTCACCCTCCCACTGGCTCCAGGCCGCGGCGGCCTCGGCCTGGACGCGGCGGTCTGTGTGGGTCAGGCGGCGGTGATAGGCGGTGACCAGGTCGCCGCGCTCGGCCTCCGGGATCGGGGCCAGGAATTTCTGCCAGGCGTCGGGGAACAGGAAGGACGCGCCGTCCTGATAGAACCACCGCAGCTCCCGCTGGGTCAGCAGGAAGACCCCGCGCAGGACCAGGGCCTCGACCCGCTGCGGATGGGTGATGGCGTAGGCCAGGGCCAGGGTCGAGCCCCAGGAGCCGCCGAACACGGTCCACTTCTCGACGCCCAGATGAATGCGCAGGCGCTCGATGTCGTCGATCAGCGACCAGGTGGTGTTGTCGTCCAGGCTGGCGTTGGGCCGTGACTTGCCGCAGCCGCGCTGATCGAACAGCACCATCTTCCACTTCGACGGGTTGAAGAACCGCCGCATGGTCGAGTTGATCGCCCCGCCGGGGCCGCCATGCAGGATCACGCAGGGCTTGCCCTCGGGATTGCCGCAGACCTCGTAGAAGATCTCGTGCTCGCTCCCGGTCGGCATCCACCCATAGGTGAAGGGCTCGCTCTCCGGGAACAGGCCGCGCCGGTTCGTGGAGGAGGAGAGGGCGGGCGGCGGGGTGTTGCGTTCCATCCCCCGCAGTCTAGCGCGGGAAGCGGCGGTCCATCCAGCCGAGGATGAGGTCATTGACCTCTTTGGGCTTTTCTTGCTGCGTCCAGTGGCCGGAATCCTTCACCAGCACCTTCTCAAGATCACCGATCGCCTCCTCCATGCCGTCGGCCATGGCCGGCGAGAGCACCACGTCCTTCTCGGCCATGATCATCAGGCAGGGGATGCCGTCGACGCGGGTGGGCAGGTCGGCGGACCGCTCCCAGTTGCGGGTGAAGTTGCGGTACCAGTTGATGCCGCCGGTGAAGCCGGTGGCCTCGAAGGTCTCCACGAAGGCGGCCAGTTCCTCAGGCGTCAGCAATTGGTTGGCGGTGTCGGACTTGTCCCAGGCGTTCAGCAGGTCGCCGAAGGCGAAGGTCGACTGGCCCTCCGGCGCGGCCGAGGACATGTCGAGGCCCGCCCCGGCGTCCATGGGGGTGGCGTCGGGCTTGCGCATGAAGAAGCGCATGGTCTTGTCGGCGTCAGCGCCCAGGACCGCGTCAGCCACGCCCGGCTTCTGGAACCAGACGATGTACATGTCCTCGCCGAACGCCATGCGCATGGCCGCGATGGGGTCGAAGGGCGAGCGGCGCATGAAGGGGGTGTTCAGTCCGATCACCCCGGCGCAGCGGTCGGGATGCATCAGCGGCATCTGCCAGACGATGATGCCGCCCCAGTCGTGGCCGCAGAAGATCGCCTTGTCGATCTTCAGGTGATCCATCAGGCCGACCAGGTCGCCGGTCAGGTGCTCCATGTCGTAGTCGGTCACCGCGTCGGGGCGGGAGGTCAGGCCGTAGCCGCGCTGATCGGGCGCGATGGCCCAGCGCCCGGCGGCCTCGCAGGCGGCCAGCTGGTGGCGCCAGGAGAAGGCCAGTTCCGGGAAGCCGTGGCAGAAGATGATCGGCACGCCTTGCCCGCGCGGGCCCACCTCATAGTAGGCCATGTCGATGCCGTTGACGGCGGCGTGCTGCACGGGCGGCATCTGGCGGGCGAGGGCGGCGGACATGGGCGGCGTTTCCTTGTGCGTTTGACCCATGGTGCAGGGCTTCCGGTCGGGGAAGGCAAGCCTTCCCACCTCGACGAACCGGGTTAGAACCAGACCATGAACGATCCCCGCGCGCCGTACGTCCCGGAAAAGACCCCCTGGGGCCTGGTGATCCTGCTGGGATCCCTGACGGCCTTCGCGCCGATGTCCATCGACATGTATCTCTCCAGCCTGCCGGCGATCGGGGCGGATCTTGGCGCCAGCCCGGCCCAGACCCAGGGCACCCTGGCGGCCTTCTTCGCCGGCATGGCCATCGGCCAGTTCATCTACGGACCGGCCTCCGACCGCTTCGGCCGCCGTCCGCCCATTGTGGTGGGGGTGGCCATCTACATCCTGGCCTCCATCGCCTGCGCCCTGGCGTCATCGCCGGAGATGTTGATCGGCGCGCGGTTCATCCAGGCCCTGGGCGGCTGCGCCGGCGGCGTGGTGGCCCGCGCCGTGGTCCGCGACCGCTTCAACCACACCGAGACGGCGCGGATGCTGTCGCTCATGACCCTGATCATGGGCCTGGCGCCCATCCTGGCGCCCCTGCTCGGCGCGGCCCTGCTGGTGGCCGGCGGCTGGCGGCTGAACTTCTGGTTCCTGGCGGCCTTCGGCCTGGTGGTGGGCGGCGCCTCCCTGTGGCGGATGAAGGAGTCGCGCTCGCCCGAGACCCTGGCCCAGGCCATGTCGGAGAGCCCCTTCGGCGCCTATATGGCCCTGCTGAAGCAGCGGCGCCTGATCGGCTACTGCCTGGCCGGGGCCCTGAACGGGGCGACCCTGTTCACCTACATCTCCGCCTCGCCGGAACTCCTGATGGGGACCTATGGCGCCACGCCCACCCAGTTCCCGTGGCTGTTCGGCCTGAACGCCGCCGCCGTCATCGGGTCAAGCCAGATCAACCGCTACGCCCTGCGCCGCGCGACGCCGGACGAGGTGCTCAGCCGCGCGAGCCTGGCCTCGGTCTTCGCCGGCGCCCTGCTGGCGCTGGCCGCGGTCACCGGCATCGGCGGGCCGTGGACGGTCCTGCCCATGCTCTTCATCCTGCTGGGGACCTACGGCTTCATGCAGGGCAACACCATGGCCGGCGCGCTCAACGTCGACACCCGCCGGGCGGGCTCCGTCTCGGCCCTGATGGGCGGCGCCTCCTTCGGGGTCGGCGCGCTCGCCTCAGGCCTCACCGGCCTCCTGCACGACGGCACAGCGCGGCCCATGGCCCTGACCATGTTCATCGCCCTGATCGGCTCGGCCCTGGCGCTGCGGTTCCTGGCCCTGCCGAGGAAGGGCGAGGGATAACATTGTCAGTCTGTATCTTGTAGGATACGATTGTGATCGAAGTTCGCGAGACAGAGGCTTATGCCGCCTGGTTTGACGCGCTTGGGGATGCGCAGGCCCGCGCACGGATACTGATCCGGATCCGCCGCCTGTCCTTGGGCAATCCGGGCGACGTAAAGCCTGTGGGCTCCGGGGTGAGCGAGATGCGGATTGATTATGGTCCGGGCTACCGGGTCTATTTCGTTCGCCGAGGCGACACCTTGGCGATCCTGCTGGCGGGCGGTGACAAGCGGACGCAAAGCCGGGACATCGCCGCGGCGATCGCTCTGGCGGCGCGGCTTTAGGAGCAGATGATGGCGAAGACCGAAACCGTGACAACCCGTGTTTGGGACCCCGCCGAGCATCTGAAGACCGAGGCCGATGTGGCCGCCTACCTGCAGGCCTCCCTGGATGAGGGCGACACCGGCCTGATCATGGCGGCGCTCGGCGACATCGCCCGCGCCCGTGGCATGTCGGAGGTGGCCCGCGCCGCCGGGCTTGGCCGCGAGAGCCTCTACAAGGCGCTCTCCAAGGACGGCAATCCGGAGTTCGCCACCGTGCTGAAGGTGGTGCAGGCCCTCGGGCTGAAGCTCACGGCGACCGCCGCCTAGGTCGTGTGGCCATAAGATCGAAGAGGGGAGGCGCGCTTCGCCGAACTCCGGTGCGACAAGGCTTGGGCGACCCGCAGCGGTCGCCGTGTCAGGTCTGGCGCGACGCGGAGGGACTCGGCCAGGTCAACCGGGCGCTCGCGCCGGGGTCGGCCGACTGAAGCGACCACTGCCCGCCCAATTGTCGCGTCAGCGCGGTGATGATCCGCAGCCCCAGACTTCCGAGTTCGGCGGTCGCCGTTCCGGAGACGCCCACGCCGTCGTCGGCGATGACCAGGGTTCGAACCGCCCCGTCGTCGGACAGCTCGATCGTGATCTCGCCGGGACGATCGGGGAAGGCATGCTCCAGGGCGTTGTTCACGCATTCCAGCATGATCAGGACGACCGGCGTGGCTTCCTCGGCTGACAGCACCACCCCGCCGCTGGAGATGGATACGGCGACATCGTCGCGGGCGGCCGCCTGCAGCGCGTCATCGACGATGGAGCGCGCCAGGGACTCAAAGGCGGTGGCCTGCCGCTCGGCGTCAGCCAGGCTTCTCTGGATCTGGGCCACCAGGGCGGTGCGCGCAGACGCGTCGGCCAGGGCCTTGCGGGCGCCCGGATCGGTCGAGGCGCGCGCTTCCAGGCTCAGCAGCGCGCTCACCACCTGGATATTGTTGGAGACCCGGTGCTGCACCTCCCGCAGCAGGATGTCGCGGCTCTCGGCGAGGGCGGCGTTGCGCTCGACCTCGCGCGACAGCCGCCGCGACGCGCCGTCCATGCCGACGATGAAGAAGATGTCGACCGCCGCGACGAAGATGTAAAAACCCAGGGCGACCAGGGTGGCGACGCCGATGTCAAAGCCTGGCGGACCGATCCAGAACCACCAGGCGGCCAGGCCAGACAGGGTGGCGGTCAGGATGGCAGGCCGCGGGCCGGCATAGTAGGCCACCAGCACCACGGCCGGGAAGAAGGTCAGGTAGGGAAAGCCCGGCGGGAACCAGTGCGCCAGCGCGAAGCGCAGGGTGAAGGCCACACCCCAGGCGAGGAGGGCCAGCAGGTAGCCTCGCCACGCGGGGTGTCGGAAGAAATCTTGAGGCATGCGGCTCCCGGCAGGGCGCGCGGAGAGCGGCGGCTACCTCTACCTATCGAAGCTACCCCCAGAAAGTCCATTCCGGAAGCCCGCCGAGATCAAGCGCGGCTCGGGGCGAAGGCTTCGGGAGCGGGAAGGGGACGTGCTTCGGGTCCGAGACGGGTGGATTTCAGACCTTCGAGGCAGGCGCGCCTGATCTCACGGCGCGATACGCGTCGAGCGCGTCTGGATCGATCTCCACTCTGACATTCTCGGCCTGGTGGGTGTTCGAGCCGCGTTGCTCACGTCTGATACCCAATATTCCTCGCGCGTCTCGGCATCGATGAAGTTGCCGCGCACACCTCGACCTCCGATGCTCGCGAGTTCGCGGCCTCGGTATCGAACCGTCTTTCCCGTTTTCGAGAACTCGGCCCAGCCGATGCGAGCAGGGACGCCATCGATGTCGCCGTCCTTGTTCTCGATGTACATGAGCCGTCGACCGAGGCCGCGAGTAAGCTGGTTCTTCATGGCAAGGCCAGTTTTCGCCCGAGCCGCGCAGCTTCGCAATATCACTTGGACGTTGGCAACGGGTCGTGAGCGGTCGCGACCAGAGTCGCCGCAAGCAGACGTTCAGCTAAATGGCCCGGATGCGGACCTTGTCGACGTCGGCTGAGGGTGGGTTGCAGACCTCCTATCCCGCCCATCGCCTTGTTCCCAAAGCTACGGCGCTCCACGTCCGATCTGCTCGAGATTGCCTCTCCCGCGCTCAGCTGGTCTGATCCCTTTGGGGGCGCCATGCGAGCAGCGGATTTACCTACGGTCTACGGCGCGTCCTACAGCGTCTATGTGCAGGCCTTACGGCTGACGCTTTGGGCGAAGGGAGTCGGGTACAATCTGGTAGAGGTTGATGCTTGGACGGAGGGCAAGCAACCGGCCTATCTGACGCGCCATCCCTTCGGTCGTATTCCGGCCTTCCAGCATGGCGATGTGCGCCTCTATGAGACGGCGCCTACTTGTCGATACGTAGACGAGGCGTTCGAGGGACCAGCCTTGCAGCCGAGCGCGCCATCCGGGCGCGCATCGATGGGCCAGGCAATTTCCATCATGGACAACTATGCTTACCGCACGCTGGTCTGGGGCTTGTACGTCGAGCAAGTGGAAGGCCCGCGCCGCGGGCGAAGGCCAGACCCGGTGCGGCTCGACGCCTCACGTCGTGAAGCTCGGGTGTGCCTGGCGGCGCTTGAAGCCATCTCGCCGGAAGGGGAATGGCTGAGCGGCGATACACTTTCCCTTGCGGACCTCCACGCCGCGCCGATGTTCCGCCTCTTCGCCGAAGCCCCCGAATTCGACGAGCTGATGTCCAGCCACCCCCGGCTGCTCAAGTGGTCTGATCGCATCAATACAGCTACGCAACCCGCCGGGCTGTTTGAACGCTAGGGCGCCGACCCAACTGTCCGCAACGGGTCGATCCCGGTCTTCGCTCTCTGGTCGAACAGCGGGCCCTAGGCCTTCGGCCGGCTCCAGGCCAGCGCCGCCCAGCCGGCCATGAAGGCAAGGCCCCCCAGGGGGGTGATGGCGCCCAGCCAGCGGGGCGCGCCCAGGCCCATGGCCCACAGCGAGCCGGAGAACAGCACCAGGCCCGCCAGGAACAGCGGCGGCGCCAAGGCCGCGCCGCGGCCGAACCTCTGGGCGGCGGCGAACACCGCCAGCATGTGGACGAAGCCGTAGAGGGCGCCGGTCTTCAGCCACTCCTGGGCTTTCGGATCGGTGATCCCGTGGGCGGCGAAGGCGCCGAAGCCGACGCAGAGGAAGCCGCCGATGGCGGCCAGGCGAAACCAGGGACCCATGGACCTACCCCCAGACCGCGGGACGGCGGCCTTTCCAGGGGGCTTCCTTCTCAAGTTGCGCGGCCAGGCGGAAGAGGGTGGCTTCGTCGGCGTAGCGGGAACTGAACATCATGCCGATGGGCAGGCCGTTCGAATCCATCTCCAGGGGCAGGGAGATGGAGGGCTGGCCGGAGAAGTTCATCGGCGGCGTGAAGGGGAAGACCTGGCCCTGGCGGCGGTTGACCTCCTTGGGCTCCAGGTTGACCGGGTCGATGAAGCCGACCTCCGGCACGGGCGTGCCCAGCACCGGGCAGAGATAGATGTCCCAGTCCTCGAAGAAGGCCAGGGTGAAGCGGTTCAGGGCGCGCAGGTCCTGCAGGGCGCGGAAGGCCTGGGCGCCGGTCACCCGGCGGCCGCCCTTCAGGGAGGCCCAGGTCAGGGGCTCCAGCTCGTCCTGTTCCGGTTCGCGGCCCACCTCATCGATCAGGCGCTCCATGCCGCCGGCGAAGTTGGCGCCGCTCACCGGGCCGCGGGCGGCGTAGAGGGCGCGGTAGTCGATGCCCAGACCCTTCTCCACCACCTCGTGGCCCAGGCCCTTCAGCAGGGTGGCGGTGCGTTCCAGGGCCGCCTGGATCTCCGGGTCGATGGGGCGGCCGTTGGCGGTCTCGCTGGACCAGGCGATGCGCAGCTTGCCGGGCGAGGTCTCGATCTCCTGCGCATAGGGCCGCGCCTTCGGCGGCAGGGCGTAGGGCGAGCCCACCTCGGGTATGCCGGTGACGTCCAGCATGACGGCGCTATCGCGCACCGTCCGGGTCACCACATGGTCCACCACGAAACCGGCCGCGTAGTCGTAGGCGTCGGGCAGGTTGGGCACCCGGTCGCGATTGACCTTCAGCCCGACCAGACCGCAGCAGGCGGCCGGGATGCGGATCGAGCCCAGGCCGTCGCTGGCGTGGGCCATGGGCACGATGCCCGCCGCCACCGCCGACGCCGCGCCGCCCGAGGAGCCGCCGGAGATGTGGGCGGGGTTCCAGGGATTGCGGCAGGGGCCCAGCAGGGCGCTCTCCGTCGTGCCGGTGATGCCGTATTCCGGCGTGTTGGTCTTGCCGAGCGGGATGACGCCGGCCTGGCGGTATCGCCGGGTCAGGCCGCCGTCCTGGGCGTCGACGATGTGGCGGGCGAACTTGCTCCCTGACGTGCGAGGCCAGCCGGCCACCGGCATGCCCAGGTCCTTGATCAGGAAGGGCACGCCCTTGAACGGGCCGTCGGGCAGCGGGCCCTTGGCGCGGTCGCGGGCTTCGTCATAGGCGGTGTGGACCACCGCGTTCAGCGTGCCGTTGTGCCGCTCGATGCGCGCGATGGCGGCGTCCACCAGCTCCAGGGGCGTCACCTCGCCCTTGGCCACCATCTGGCCCAGGGCCACGCCGTCGTGCTCGGAATAGTCGCTGATCGGCATGGTCTAACCTTGGCTGGAGGGCATGAGGAAACTCATCTTGGCGACCGGTGCGAGGCTGGGACCCTGGGTCTTCAGCACCGCGAAGGAGGCTTCGGCGGCGTCGAGGGCGGCGTCGATGTCGGCCTCGGTCATCGCCGCGCACATGAACATGTTGTGCCACGGGTGGACGTAGACGCCACGGTTCAGCATCTCGCTGGACCAGCAGAAGCCCTTTCGCAGGTCGGGATCGTCGTCGAACAGGAACAGCGGCATCTGCACCGGCCCCGAGACCCGGAAGCCGAAGCCGGCCGCCGTCGCCCGCTCGCGAAGGCCGTCGGCCAGCCGGTCGCCCAGGGTCTGCAGGCGCTCCAGATAGTCGGTGTCGCGCACCAGGCGCAGCGTCTCCAGGGCCGCGGCCATCGGGGCGGCCTGGTACCAGAAGGAGCCGGTGACATAGATCTGCGAGGCGGCCTTCCGGGCCTTGTCGGCGCCCAGCATCATCGAGATCGGATGGCCGTTGGCCAGGCACTTGCCCCAGGTCGACAGGTCCGGCTGCACCCCGATCCGCGACCAGGAGAGGTCGCGCGACAACCGCAGGCCCGCGCGGACCTCATCGACGATCAGCAGGGCGCCGGTGGCGTCGCAGATTTCGCGGGCCTTGCGGGCATAGGCCAGATCGGGGTCGGCCTGGTCGATAAAGGCGTCGTGCTTGAAGGGGGCGGCGAAGATGCCGGCCAGGTCATCGCCCGCCTGGGCGGCGGCCGCCTCCAGGCTGGCCACGTCGTTGTAGTCGCAGAAGATCTGGTGGGCCTGATCGCTGGGCACCGTGCCCGCAGGGCGGTTGACGCACCAGGTGGCCGCGCCGTGATAGGCCCCCTTGGCCCGGATGATGGTCTTACGCCGGGTGTGCTGGCGGGCGGTGGAGAGCGCCATGGAGGTGGCGTCCGTGCCGTTCTTGCAGAAGATCGCCCAGTCGGCGTGGGTCACCAGGGCGGTCATCTCCTCCGCCAACCGCACCATCAGTTCGGTGGGGCCGGTGAGGGTGTCGCCGAGGCCCAGCTGGCGCACATAGGCCGCATCGATCTCCGGATGGGCGTAGCCGAACAGGTTGGGGCCATAGGCGCACATGAAGTCGAGGTAGCGATGGCCGTCCACGTCCCAGAGGTGGGCGCCTTCGCCACGCGCGAAGAACTGCGGATAGTCGTCGGGCAGCAGGCCCACCGACTGGTGACCGTACATGCCGCCGGGAATGACCGCGGCGGCGCGTTCGCGCAGGGCGCGGTCTCGGCTGTTGGCTCGGCTCATGCTGGTCCCCTGTCCTTCGCCAATTGCCATGGCTTGATCAGACCTTACGCTCCGCGCGGGACTCGGCAACCGGGAGCGGACCATGAGGGCGATGATCTTGGGCTTGCTGGCCGCAATGGTGGCGACCACCGCCACGGCCGCGAGCAAGAGCTTCCAGGACTGGACGGTGGTCTGCGACAACACCCGCGCCTGCTCGGCCTTCGGCTTCTCGGAGGACAGCTTCGAGGACCGCCCCTTCCTCCATGTCCGGCGGTCGGGCGAGGCCAACGCCGCGCCGGTGATCCGGCTGGTCCTGGTGGGGGAGGCCGATGCGCCGACCCCTTGGGCCGTGAAGGTGGACGGTGAGCCGGTTCCCGGCGTCGCGCCCAAGGCGCAGGGCGACGCCGATGTGGTCCTGACGCCGGCCCAGGCCGCGGCCCTGCTGGCGGCGATCCGCAATGGCCGCAAGCTCAGCCTGGCCCCGGGCCGCGGCGACATCCTGCTGACCGGCGTCTCGGCGGCCCTGCGCTGGATGGACGACCAGCAGCAGCGGGCCGGGACCGTGACCGCCCTGGTGGCCAAGGGCCCAAGGCCCGCCTCGGCGGTCCCCGCGCCGCCGCCGGTTCCCCTGGTTCGGCCAGGGCCCGCGGTGTCCCAGGACAGGCTGCCCGACAAGCTCCCGCCTGGGATGCGCGCCCAACTGGGGGAGGACTGCGACGCCCAAGTCCCGAAGTACTACCGCGCGATCATCGCCCGCCTGTCGCCCGGTGTGATCCTGTTCGGGGAGCTCTGCTATCTCGGCGCCTACAACGAGATCTACGCCTTCATGCTGGCCGACGAGCAGGGCGGGAATGTCCGCCAGGCGCAGATCCCCAATCTGGATGGCTCGTCCACAAACCTGCTGATGAACGTCGACTTCGACGCCGAAACCCAGACCTTGAGCAACTTCGACAAGGGCCGGGGGATCGCCGACTGCGGCGGGGTCAATAGCTGGATCTGGGACGGCAAGGCTTTCCGGGTCAGCGACCAGTCCGAGATGCCGGCCTGCCGGGGCCTCTCGGCCGAGGAATGGCCGGTGCTGTTCCGCTCCCGCCGGAAGTAAGCGGCTAGAACATTCCCATCAGGGTGCCGAAGAAGGCCATGATCGCGGCGATGATCGCCTTGGACAGCACGCCAAGGACCACGATGCTGACCGCGGCCATCACCCAGCCGATGATCGCCGCATAGCCGTCCCGTTCCGCCGTTCCGATGGCGAAGGCGGCGATGGCGAAGGAGGGCAGCATGTTGCCGAAGGGGATCGGCAGGAAGACGATGATGGAGAGCGAGAAGCAGATCGCCCCCATCAGCCGGTCGGCGAAGCGATTGTACATGAAGGTCAGGCGCGGCTTCAGCCGCCGCTCCAGCCGCTCCAGGTGCGGCATCAGCTTTTCCGACAGGTTGCGGAAGTCCGACATGCTCATGGTTCGCGCCAGCAGGGCTTTCGGCAGCCACAGGGTGCGCCGTCCCAGCATCCACTGGGCGGTGATGAAGGCCAGGGGGGCGCCGAGGATGGCCGAGACCCCGGGCGGCATCGGCAGGACCAGGGGGGCGGCGAACACGAACATCAGGGCGCCGAAGGCGCGGTCGCCGAAGGTCTCCAGGATGTCGGCCACCGACACCTTGCGAGTCTTGCGCTGCCCGATCAGGACGAGCAGTTCGGAGACACTGGCGGCATGGGCTTTGTCGGTCATCGCAACCCTGGCGCTATCATGCTTGCGCGTCGCTGCGGAAGGCCTTCTGCGATCACTTCGCACTACCGATTGCACGATGGCGAAATCGGCGTCCGACTCGGGCTAGCAGGATGACGATGTCCAGCCCGGTGCGCCTTGGCCTGTTCTATGGAGCCATCTTCATCGGGGGCGGCGCGGCCTCGCCCTACATCCCGGTCTGGTTCGACCATCGTGGGCTGAGCGGCGCCGAGATCGGACTGATCCTGTCGGCCCCGCTGCTGGCCCGGACCGTCACCGCGCCGCTGCTGGCCATGTGGGCCGACAGCTTCGCCCTGCGCCGCACACCGCTGATCCTGATGGGCCTGGTCATGGCGGCTGGCTACGCCCTGATGGTGGCGCCCCTGGGTTTCGCCTGGTGGTTCGGCCTGTGGTTCATCGCCTCGACCATGTACGCGACGGTCGGGCCGCTCACCGACGTGGTGGTCCTGGCCCGGTCGCAGAAGGACGGCTTCAACTATGGCTGGCCGCGGGGCATCGGCTCGGTGGCCTTCATCATCGCCAATATCGGCATGGGCCTGATCCTGGCGCGGGGCTCGCCGGAACTGGTGCTGGTCTGGATCACGGTGTCGGGTCTGCTGGTGGCCTTCGGCGCCCGCTATTGGCTGCCGCCGGACCCGGTGCGGGTCGGCGGCGGGACGGCCGTGCTGGCCGAGCGGATGGCGGGACTGCGCGACCTGTTCCGCGACAAGGACTTCATGCTGGTGGTGATCTCCGCCGGCCTGATCCAGTCAGCCCACGCCTTCTACTACTCGTTCTCGACCCTGGCCTGGCGCGACCAGGGGATACCCGAGGCCATGACCGGCCTGCTGTGGGGGGTGGGGGTCGCGGTCGAGGTGATCTTCCTGTGGTTCATGGAGCCGTGGCGGCGGCGGTTCGGGGCGCGCAACCTGCTGGTCCTGGGCGGGGTGGCCGCCGTGGTGCGGTGGGGCGCCCTGGCGCTGTCGCCGCCGCTCTGGCTGGTGTTCCCGATCCAGGCCCTGCACACCTTCACCTATGCGGCGACCTTCATCGGCTCCCTGCAACTGGTGGACCGGCTGTCCAAGCCCAGCAACGCCTCGGCGGCCCAGACCATCAATTCGGCGCTGTCGGGCGGGGTGCTGAGCGGGGTGGCGACCATCGTCTCCGGCGCGCTGTTCGACCGCATCGGCGCGCACGGCTATTTCGTCATGGCCGCCATGTCGCTGGCGGGGCTGGCCGGCGCGGTCAGGCTGTACGGCGTTCGGCGGCTGGACGGCTAATCGCGCTCGCCATGGCGCGGATGGAGGCCCGCACGGCCTGGTCGACTTCCAGGAGCGATCCGCTGGCCCCGTCGGCGAACTCGCGGGCCTGAGGCACGTGCAGGAAGGCGACCGACGGGGCCGCCTGCTCGGCCAGCAGCCGGTAGAGGGTGAAGTTGCACAGATAGTCGCCGGCGTCGTCCGACAGCCTCGCGGCCAGGTGCGAGCCGATCAGGGCGTCGAGGATCTCGGCGGTGGGGGCGGTCGCGGCGAGCGCGCCGGGACCGTCGGGCTTGATCAGAGAGCCTTCCCAGGTCTCGCCCCGGTCGTCGGGCTTGGCGCGGCCAGCGCGGTTGCGGCCCATGGTCTCCACGCGGAAGGCGTCGGACTCGGTCGCCACCCCCACCACCAGCACCGCGTCGGCCGCACGTTCGGCCAGGACGTCCTGGATGGCTTCCACCGATCCGGTCCAGGCCACGGGCAGGGTCAGGTACTCCACCTCGAAGCCGGGCGGGGCCCAGGCTTCCCGCGCCAGACCCTCGATGATCGCGCCGGAGGGATTGCGCGGAGCGGCGGGGAAGGAGCCGAAGCCGCAAACCAGAAGACGGGGCTGAGTCATGAAGCCGACTCTAGCGGCGGGATGTGGCGCTCGGAAGGCGGCTGACGCCACGACAGGGTTGCAGGCCGGCGGGATGGGGCGACTATGGCCGCAAAACAAAGACCGGAGGAACCGCCGTGCGTGCGTTGGAAGTAACCGCTCCCTGGGGCGGCGACCAGATCAGGGTCGTCGAAAGGCCCGATCCGACGCCGGGGCACGGTCAGGTCCTGGTGCGCATGAAGGCGGTGTCGCTGAACTATCGCGACATGCTGATGATCAACGGCATGTACAGCCGCGGGTCCGGCCAGGCCGGGACCATCACCCCTTTCTCTGACGGTTGCGGCGTGGTGGAGGCCATTGGGCCGGGGGTCACCCGCGTGGCGGTGGGCGACCGGATCGCCACCCTGTTCTTCCAGAACTGGCCGTCTGGCCGCCCGACCCTGGAGAAGCTGTCGTCATCCCTAGGCTTCCCGATCCCCGGCGCGGGCTCGGAACTGCAGCTGTTCAGCCAGGAGGGCGTGTCCAAGGTCCCGGCCTATCTGAGCGACCAGCAGGTGGCGACCTTGCCCTGCGCGGCGCTGACGGCCTGGCGCGGCCTGTTCGAGGACGCGCGGCTGGAGCCCGGCGACACGGTGGTGCTGCAGGGCACCGGCGGGGTCTCGATCTTCGGCCTGCAGTTCGCCCACGCAGCCGGCTACCGGACCTTCATCACCTCGTCCTCCGACGACAAGCTGGCGCGGGCCAAGGCACTCGGCGCCGACCACCAGCACAACTACCGGACCGATCCGGAGTGGGGGAAGGCCGTGCGCGCGGTGACCGGCGGGGTGGGGGCCGACTTCATCATGGAGGTCGGCGGCGGCGGCACCATCCATCAGAGCCTGAGGGCCATTCGCATCAACGGCCACATCGCCATCATCGGCGTCGTCGCCGGGGCGGGGGAGGGGCTCAATCCCGGCGTCCTGATCAGCAATTCGGCGCGGCTGCAGGGCCTGTCGGTCGGCTCGCGGGAGATGTTCGAGGCCATGTGCCGGGCCCTTGAACTGCATCGCATCCAGCCGGTGGTCGACAAGGTGTTCCCGTTCACGCAGGTCGCCGCGGCCTTCGCCGCCATGGCCGCCGGCGAGCATTTCGGAAAGATCGTTCTCACCTTCTAGGCCGGGTTCAAGCGGAGTGATCCGGTCCGCCTGAGCCCGGCCTAGTTTCTAATTTTGGCGCGCGTCGGACGCTAAACCGGTGTCCACTTTAGCTGACGCGCTTAGCAGGAGGCGTACATGCGTACCAAGGGCATCAACCACCTGGCGCTCGTCTGCCGCGACATGGGCGAGACCGTGAGGTTCTACCGCGACGTGCTGGGCATGCCGCTGATCAAGACCATCGCCCTGCCGGACGGTGGTCAGCACTTCTTCTTCGACTGCGGGGGCGGCGCCAGCGTGGCCTTCTTCTGGTGGCCGGAAGTTCCAGCCGCGGCGCCCGGCATCGCCTCGGTGGCCAGGTTCCCGCAAAGCCCGAAGTCGGCCGTCGGCTCCATGAACCACGTGGCCTTCGACATGGACACGGGCGACCTGCAGGACAGCATAAAGCGGCTGCAGGCGGCGGGCGTCGAGGTCCTGCCGATGGTGGTCAATCACGACGACAGCGCCGCAGGCGTGGCGGCGGAGCTGCATCCGGGGGTGTTCGTGCGCTCGGTCTACTTCACCGATCCCAATGGCATCATGCTGGAGTTCGCGGCCTGGACGAAGGGGTTCGGGCCTGATGACGTGGCCCACGAACCGGCCGGCGCGGCGGTGGAAGCCTGATGCCCCGCCTGAAGCAGGTCTCGCGCGCGCAGGCCACGTCCGAGGTGGTGACCAGGACCTATGACCTGCTGTTCGGCGACCGAGATCCGGTGGCGCAGCCGGGCACGGCGACCGGGACGACCGGCGACTGGTGGACGGTGTTCGCCAACAGCCCCGACATCCTGCGGCATGCCAACCAGGGTTTCGCCCTCTACCGCACGCCGGACCGCAAGCTCGATCCGGTGCTGCGCGAACTGGCCCAGACCCGGGCCGGCTGGGCCCGCGGCAGCCAGTTCGTCTTCTCTCAGCACTGCAAGTCGCTGCGGGGCCTGAAGGTCTCCGAGGAGAGGATCGCCGCGGTGCCCAACTGGCAGGTGGCCGACTGCTATGACGCCAACGAGCGCGCGGTCCTGGCCTATGCCGATTGCCTGGTCCTGCAGGGCGGCCGGACGCCGGATGGCGTGTTCGCGGCGCTGCGGAGCTTTCTCGACGACGAGCAGATCCTGGAGCTGACCTACATCACCACGCTCTACGACATGCACGCGGTGATGAGCCGGGCCCTGCGCCTGGAATTCGACGACCGGGACGATCCCATCGTCGAGGTCGCCCCGCCCGAGGGCTTCAGCGCGCGGGACTTCCTCGATACGGGACGCCGCCCTGATTGAAATTTGCACGTTAAAGGTGGTGTTCGCAGGTATTCGAGCCAAAGGAGGCCGATCGGGCTTAAGTCTATTTTGAGTCTTCGAGCCCATCTTGTCGCCAGTTGATCAGTTGTGGCGGCTTTCGGAGATCTCCTTGGAGTTGCATCACGATTCGACCCGGGCGACGGCCTCCAAGGTCGTCAGCCTGCCGCCGCAGCTTGTCGAGCGGCTGCTCTCCGGGCAGGGGGCCTCGATCCGGCGCATCGAGCAGGCCCTGCGGCCCTATAGTGTGCGGGTCTCGCCGCGCCCGGACGCCCTGGCCCTGGCCGGCGAAGAGATCGCCGTGACCCTGGCGGCGGCGATCCTGGAGAAGATCGCTGAGCTGCTGCGCTCAGAGGGCGGTCACGAGGGCCTGGTGGAGGAAGCGATCGCCGCCGCCATCGGCCACGCCCTGAAGTTCGACCTGGCCTACAGGCTCAAGGGGATCAGCCAGGCGGTCCGGCCCATGTCGCTGAGCCAGGTGGGGTTCATGAACACCCTGCTGCATTCCGACAGGTCGCTGATCTTCGGGGTGGGTCCCACCGGCACCGGCAAGACCCACCTGGCCATAGCCGCGGGGCTCAGCCTGCTGGCCGAGGGCCGGATCAAGCATCTGGTGATGACCCGCCCGCGGGTGATGCTGGAGGGCGAGGTCATGACGGCGGCCCTGCGCGCCGAGACCGCCTATGACGAACAGCTCATCCCCATCGAGGACGAACTTCGCCAGCTCATCGGCCACGACGAGATCCAACAGCTGACCGAGCGGGGGATGATCGAGGTCATGCCGCTGGGGCGGATGCGCGGACGGACCTTCAACGACAGCATGCTGCTGGTGGACGAGGCCCAGAACATGACCGTGAGCAAGATGCGGATGGCCGCCACCCGCATCGGCCGCAACGGGCGGCTGGTGGTGACCGGCGATCCCGCCCAGGTGGACCTGACGGGCGGCGAGGAGGTGTCGGGCCTGACGCACCTGCTCAAGCTGGTGACGGGGACCGACCTGGCGGCCGTGCACCGCTTCGAGACCTACCAGATCATCCGCAACCCGGTGGTGGCCCGGCTGGAGGCCCTCTATTCCCAGGCCGCCGCCGGCGGCGCGGCGCTGCAGGCCGCCGCCTGAGCCGCCGCTAGATCGAGTAGTCCAGCTCGCCTTCCAGCCACGCGGTGATCTGCTCGGCGGCCTCGGTCGGCGATGTCTTGGTGGTGTCGATGCGGATTTCGGGAGCTTCGGGGGCCTCGTAGGGGCTGTCGATGCCGGTGAAGTTCTTGAGCTGTCCGGCGCGGGCCTTCTTGTAGAGGCCCTTCACATCGCGGGCCTCGGCCACGTCCAGCGGCGTGTCGATATAGACCTCGACGAAATCACCCTGGGCCTGAAGGTCGCGGGCCAGGCGGCGCTCGGCGCGGAACGGCGAGATGAAGCTGACCAGCACGATCAGGCCGGCGTCGACCATCAGCTTGGAGACCTCGGCGACCCGGCGGATGTTCTCGACCCTGTCCTCATCGGTGAAGCCCAGGTCCTTGTTCAGGCCATGGCGGACATTGTCGCCATCCAGCAAGTAGGTGTGGCGGCCGTTGGCGTGGAGCTTCTTCTCCACCAGGTTAGCGATGGTGGACTTGCCTGAGCCGGAGAGGCCGGTCAGCCAGACCACGCGGCCGCGCTGGCCCTTCAAGGCCGCGCGGGCGGCCTTGTCGACGTCGAGGGCCTGCCAGTGGACGTTCTGGCTGCGGCGTAGGGCGAAGTGCAGCATGCCGGCCGCCACCGTGCGGTTGGAGATCCGGTCGATGAGGATGAAGCCGCCGAGGTCGCGGTTCTCGGCATAGGGATCGAAGGCGATGGCGGCGTCGAGGCTGAGGTTGCAGACGCCGATCTCGTTGAGCTCCAGCCGCTTGGCGGCCAGGTGCTCCATGGTGTTGACGTTGACCTTGTACTTGGGCTCGGTGATCGAGGCGCCGACGGTGCGGGTTCCGATCTTCAGCAGGTAGGGACGGCCGGGCAGCATGGCCTCGTCGTCCATCCAGACCAGGGTGGCCTCGAACTGGTCGGCGACCGGCGGCGGGCTGGTGGCGATGGAGATGACGTCACCGCGGCTGATGTCGATCTCGGTGGTGAGGGTCAGGGTCACCGACTGGCCGGCGACGGCCTGATCGAGGTCGCCGTTGAAGGTGACGATGCGCTCGACGGTGCTCTCGCGGCCCGAGGGCAGGGCCTTGATCCTGTCGCCGGGCTTGATGACGCCGGTGGAGATGAGCCCTGAGAAGCCGCGGAAGTCGAGGTTGGGGCGGTTGACCCACTGGACCGGCATGCGGAAGGGGCGGCTCTGCAGGTCGTCCTCGACCGGGAGGGTCTCCAGCAGGGCCATCAGCGGCGGGCCGTCGTACCAGGGGGCGGCGTCCGAGTGCTCGGTGATGTTGTCGCCCTTGAGCGCCGACATCGGGATGGCGGTGAAGTCGGTGATGCCGATCTGGGCGGCGAAGGCGCGGTACTCGGCCAGGATGGTGTCGTAGGTCTCCTGGCTCCAGCCGACGAGGTCCATCTTGTTGATGGCCAGGATCACGTGGCGGATGCCCAGCAGGCTCACGAGATAGGAGTGGCGCCGCGTCTGGGTCAGGACCCCGCGGCGGGCGTCGATCAGGATCACCGCGGCGTCGGCGGTGGAGGCGCCGGTGACCATGTTGCGGGTGTACTGCTCGTGGCCAGGGGTGTCGGCGACGATGAACTTGCGCTTATCGGTGGAGAAGAACCGGTAGGCCACATCGATGGTGATGCCCTGCTCGCGCTCGGCGGCCAGGCCGTCCACCAGCAGGGCGAAGTCTATGTCGCCGCCCTGGGTGCCGACCCGCTTGGAGTCGGCTTCGAGGGCGGCCATCTGGTCGTCCAGGATCATCTTGGAGTCGTAGAGCAGCCGCCCGATCAGGGTCGACTTGCCGTCGTCCACCGAGCCGCAGGTGATGAAGCGCAGCAGGCTCTTGTGCTCGTGGGCCTGCAGGTAGGCGTCGATGTCCTGGGCGATGAGGTCCGACTGATGGGCCCCGGCCTTGCTGGAAACCTGGGCAGTCATCAGAAGTATCCTTCCTGCTTCTTCTTCTCCATCGAGGCGGCCTGGTCGTGGTCGATCGCCCGGCCCTGGCGCTCCGATGTGGTGGTGAGCAGCATCTCCTGGATGATGGCCGGCAGGGTGGCCGCGGTGCTCTCGACGGCGCCGGTGAGCGGGTAGCAGCCGAGCGTGCGGAACCGCACCGACTTCATCATCGGGGTCTCGCCGTCGCGCAGGGGCATGCGGTCGTCATCGACCATGATCAGCATGCCGTCGCGCTCCACCACCGGGCGCACCTGGGAGAAGTAGAGCGGCACGATGGGGATGTTCTCCAGGTGGATGTATTGCCAGATGTCCAGCTCGGTCCAGTTGGAGATCGGGAAGGCGCGGAAGTTCTCTCCCGTCGCCTTGCGCGTATTGTAGAGGCGCCAGAGCTCGGGGCGCTGGTTCTTGGGGTCCCAGCGGTGCTGGGCCGAGCGGAAGGACAGCACCCGCTCCTTGGCGCGGCTCTTCTCCTCGTCGCGCCGGCCGCCGCCGAAGGCCGCGTCGAACCCGTACTTGTCGAGCGCCTGCTTCAGGCCCTCGGTCTTCCACATGTCGGTATGCAGGGAGCCGTGGTCGAAGGGATTGATCCCCCGCTCGAGCGCTTCGGGGTTCTGGTAGACCAGCAGGTCGGCGCCCAGCTCGGCGGCCATCCGCGCGCGCATCTCGTACATGGCCTGGAACTTCCAGGTCGTATCCACGTGCAGGAGCGGGAAGGGCAGCTTGCCGGGGAAGAAGGCCTTCTGCGCCAGGCGCAGCATCACCGCGCTATCCTTGCCCACCGAATAGAGCATCACCGGGTTCTCACACTCGGCCACCACCTCCCGGAAGATGTGGATGCTCTCGGCCTCCAGGCGCTGGAGGTGGGTGAGGGTGGCCGGGGAGATCCCCGGCTTGGATGCGAGAGCGGCGACCGCCATCAGGAAACCTTGCAGTTCAACATCGGCCAGACCTTGGCCAGGCGGGTGACTTACGAGAGCCCCGCCTGGGTTACGACAGAGAATTCCTGACAGCGCGTCGAGGAAAGGGCCAGCGCCTTCGGTGTCCGAAAACCGCCACCGACCTGGGGGCGATGTCCGAAAACCGCGAGACTTCATCCCGTGAGCGGCAGACTATCAGCTCATGGATATGAACGACGACGCCTGCTATCGCGCCTTCTCGATGCGAGACGCCCGTTTCGACGGCCGCATCTTCGGCGCGGTGAAAACCACCGGCATCTATTGCCGTCCGGTCTGCCCCGCCCGCACGCCCAAGCGCGAGAACATCGCCTTCTACCCCTCCGCGGCCGCCGCGCAAGACGCCGGCTTCCGGCCCTGCCTGCGCTGCCGTCCGGAGACGTCTCCCGATCTCGGCTCCTGGAAGGGCACCTCCAACACCGTGTCGCGGGCGCTCTCGCTGATCGAGCAGGGGGCGCTGGACGAGGGCGATGTGGACGGCCTGGCCGAGCGGCTCGGGGTGGGGGAGCGCCAGCTTCGGCGGCTGTTCCGCCAGCACCTGGGCGCCTCGCCGGTGGCGGTGGCCCAGACCCGCCGGGTGCTGCTGGCCAAGCAACTGATCCACCAGACCCGCCTGCCGATGGCCGAGGTGGCGATGGCGTCGGGGTTCGGCAGCGTGCGGCGGTTCAACGAGACCTTCCAGCAACTGTTCGACCGCCCGCCCGGCGCCCTGCGGCGCTCCGGCGGCGCCGATGTCGCCGCCAGCGACGGCGCGGGGACCACGATCCGGCTGCCGTACCGCGCGCCCTATGACTGGGACGCCATGCTGGCCTTCTGGACCCTGCGCGCCATTCCCGGCGTCGAGACCGTGATCGGCCGTCGCTACGCCCGCCTGCTGCAGGTGGGCGACGCCCATGGCCTGGTGATCGTGGGGCAGGGGAGCGGCGACTGGCTGGAGGTCACCCTGCGCTTCCCGAAGGTCCAGGCCTGGCCCGCCGTCATCGCCAAGCTGCGCCGGGTGTTCGACCTCGCGGCCGACCCGGCCCTGATCAACGGACACCTGTCGGAGGACCCGGAACTGGCCGCCCTGGTGGCCCGGCGGCCGGGGCTGCGCGCGCCGGGCGCCTGGGATGGCTTCGAGCTTGCGGTCCGCGCGGTGCTGGGTCAGCAGATCTCCGTGGTGGCGGCCCGCAATCTGGCCGGCAAGATCACGGCGGCCTATGGCGCCCCGATCCAGGACGAGGCCGCCAATACGCTGGGCCTCACCCACCTGTTCCCGACGCCGGATCAACTGGCCCAGGCCGATGTGGAGGCGCTCGGCATGCCTCGGGCTCGGGGACGGTCGCTGGTCTCCCTGGCCGAGGCCGCCGCCGCCGATCCCGACCTGTTCGGCATCAAGCGCAGCCTGGAGGCGGCCGTGGCCCAACTTCGCGCCCTGCCGGGCATCGGGGAGTGGACGGCGCAATACATCGCCATGCGGGCTCTGCGGGAACCCGACGCCTTCCCCCACGCCGACCTCGGCCTGCTCCGCGCGCTCGAGGATGAAACCGGACAGAGGCCGACGCCGGCCGAACTGCTGACCCGCGCCGAACGCTGGCGTCCCTGGCGCGCCTATGCCGCCTCCCATCTCTGGGCGTCCGACGCGGCGCTTGATCCCAAGATCACCAAGGACAAGACCCATGACCAAGTCGCTGCCTGACGCCCTGATCCTCGACCGCGTGGAGACCCCGGTCGGCGTGGCCCTGATCGTCGTTGATGAGGCGGGCGTCCTGCGCGCCTTCGACTTCGCCGACTACGAAGCCCGCATGCGCCGGCTTATGGGCCGCCACTATCCCGGCATGGACCTCACCCCCGGCCGCGCGCCCGAGGCCCTGCGGGCGGCGGTGACCCGCTATTTCGAGGGGGATCTCGCCGCCTTCGACGGCGTCGCCTGGGCCACCAACGGCACGGCCTTCCAGCGCCAGGTCTGGGACGCGCTCTGCACCATCCCGGCCGGGCAGACCCTCAGCTACAAGGGCCTGGCCGAGCGGATCGGCAAGCCCAGCGCCATGCGCGCCGTGGGCCTGGCCAACGGCTCCAACCCGGTGGCCATCGTGGTGCCCTGCCACCGGGTGATCGGCGCGAACGGGTCGCTGACCGGCTACGGCGGCGGCTTGCCCCGCAAGAAGTGGCTGCTCTCCCACGAGGGCGCGGCGTTCAAGGACGCGGCGGCGGCGTGAGGTGTCCGGAATACCCACGACGTCATCCCGGCCGCAGCGAAGCGGAGAGCCGGGACCCAGGGGGCCAGCCTGCCGCCCCTGGGTCCCGGATCGGCCTATCGGCCGTCCGGGATGACGGAGGATTGTTCGGAGAGATGAGGGTTGCCGGCACATCTGTCGCCTCAATCCCCAGGTTTCAGGGCCGATCCGCCCCGCCTCCCTGTTACATGACGAAAATTTCACGTTACATGGCGTCGCACCACGGCGGCGCTTGCCGTATATCGGCGATAGACGGAATCGCATCGGGCTCGGGGAGGTGTTCGACGTGCAGACATTGACCGAAATCGTTGCGGCCGTGGTGGTTCATTCCTCCGCTGTCGCCTACTCGCACTTCGGGGTGGCCATCGAGTCTCCGAAGATCGAGCACCCCATCCCCGCCGAACGCACCATCGCCCGCACCGCCGCGCCCCGGCGCGCCGCCGTGAAGGTGCTGGAGCGGGTCCAGAAGGCGTCGGACTGCCCCACCCAGAAGGCCCAGGTCGTCAAAACCTGACGCCCCATTTTGGGACTCCGCGACAATCGGTCTTCAACGGGCCTGATTCCGTCCAATGACGCTTTCCGCGCGCCCTGTTCGCCGGTAATCCTTTCGGTTGGGGCGCGAATTTCGGGCCGCGCGGAGTTTCGCGCCGGCCCGGTCGCGGGTTGAAGGCGCTTGAGACAGGCCGCGAATGAAGATCAAGAAGCGGCATCCGCCGGTAGATTTCCAGAGCCTGACCGACGAGGACGCCACACAGCGCCTGAGCGCCGCCGCGCCTGAGGCCAGCCCTGACCTTGATCTTGCCGCCGCCGTGCCTCCAATCACCGCCCCGGAGGCCGAGCCGCAGGGCTCGGCGCCGCTGTCGCCGATCCCGCCCGTCGCCGACCTCACCCCCGCCAACGTGCAGATTCCCGCGCCGCGTCCCGAGCCTGCGCCGGCCCGGACGATCCGCGCCGACCTGCCGTCGCCCTGGCCCATCTATCTGGCCGCCCTGGTGGTCTCGGTCCTGTGGGCCCTGGCGCCCATCGCCTTTGCTTTCGGCTATCGTCGGGCCGTGTCGCCCTTTGATTTCGACCCCTTCGCGCTGACAGTGCTGGCGGCCATGGCCGTCGGGCCCGCGGCCTTTGTCTGGATCGCGGCCTACATGATCCGCCAGGGTCAGAAGCTGGGCGCCGAGGCCCGCCGCGCCAAGCAACTGGCTGATGAGATGGTCAGCCCCGCCATGTCCGCCGGTGCGAGGGCCAGCGACGTGGTCCAGGCGGTGCGCGAGGAGATCGTCCGGGCCGGAACCGCCGCCGACGAAGCCCGGGAGACCCTGCTGGCCCTGCGCCAGGCCCTGGCCTCGGAAAGTGAACACCTGATCGAGGCCACCTCCACCAGCGCCCGCTCCGCCGGCGAGCTGACCGGCGTGCTCGGCCAGGAGCGCACCCAGATGCTGAGCCTGACCCAGGCCCTGGACGCCCAGGCCGGCGCCGTGGCCGACGCGATCACCAAGCAGGCCCGCATGGTGGCCGAGGCGTCGGATCTCGCCGAGACCCAACTTCGCGAGGCCGAGGCCGCGCTGGCCGCCCGCGCCGCCGACCTGGCCGCCGCGGCCGGGGAGGCCAGCGACGCCGCCCGCACCGCCGGGGAGGACCTGACGCGCCACATCTCCCGCCTGGAGACCGCCGGGGTCGGGGTCAGCGACCAGATCCGCGGCGTCGAACAGGGCCTGACCGAACAGCGCGCCGGCCTGGTCACCGTGGCCCACGCCCTGCGGGCCGACCAGGAGGCTTTCGGAGCCCAGTCGGAGACCCACGCGGCCCAGCTGTCGGAGTTCATCAGCCAGGCGAGGCTGTCCACCGCCGAGATGGGCGACCGCGCCGTCAAGGGCGGCGAGGCCCTGCGCGAGCTGATCGCCGAGGCCGCCGAGCAGTTCCGGGAGCTGGCGGAGTCGGCCAAGGCCGAGCGCGATGAGTTCGGCCAGTCGACCCTGCACTCCATGGAGGCGGTCTCCCAGGCCGCCGCCGAGGAGCGCCGCAAGCTGGAGGAACAGACCCGGGCCTCGATCGAGGGCCTGGGGCAGGCGGCCGAGGAGACCCGCAAGGCCGCCGAGGCCCATGCCATCACCGCCCGCGAGCAGGTGGACCAGCTTTCCGAGGCGGCCTTCAGCGCCGGCCAGAAGGCCAACCAGGTCTTCGAACAGCGTCTGGCCGAGGCCCGCGACCTGATCGAACGCTCCGCCCAGATGGTCGAACAGGCCGGCGCCGCCACCGCGCGCAAGCTGGAGGAGGGGGCGGTCGCCGCCCGCGCCACCCTGGACGAATTGGCCGGCATGATGGCCGACATCGAGGCCCGCGCCACCCGCCTGCCGGCCGCCGCCCGCGGTCAGGCCGAGGAGGTGCGGCAGGCCGTGGCCGACAGCATCGATGACCTGATGGAGCAGGCGCGCCGCACCTCCGACGAGACCCAGGCCATCGACGCGGCCTTCCAGGAGCGCGTGCGCCGCAATTACGAGATGCTCAGCGAGGCCGTGCGGCTGATGGGCACGGTGGCCGGCGGCGCCGGCAGCGTGGCTCCGCCCCAGCCGGCCCAGATGCGCGAACGCATCACCGCCCCGCCGCCGCCGCGCTCAAGCCGCCGCCGGGAGCCCGAGCCCGACCCGGAGACCCTGTTCGCCGACATCGAGGACGATGAGGACGACGAGGCCCTGGAGCTGACCCTGCCGGTCGAGCCCGCCGCTCTCCGGTCGCGCGCCCCCGAGCCCCTGCCGGAGCCGGAGCCGCCCGCCCGGCGTCGGCTGCGCCTGACCCCGACCGCGACGGACGAAGAATTCTCCAACGTCTTCGAACAGGCCGCCGGCCGTCCGCCGGCCGCGCGTGAGCCCGCCCCGGCCGTCGAGGATGCGGCGGACGAATGGACCTGGAAGGACCTGCTGTCCTCCATCGACGAGGGCGGTCCGGCCCGCAAACCCGGCCTGGAACAGGTGTTGGCCGCCGAGGTCGCGGCCATGGGGATCGATCCCGTCGCCCTGCTGCCCCGGGGCCGCATCGACGAGATCAGCGCCGCCATCCAGGTGGAGGATGTCGACGGCGCCCGTGAGGTGGTCCGCAAGCTGGCGCCGGCCGCCACGCGGCGTCTGGCGCGCCGCCTGTTCACCGACGAAACCCTGCGCCGCCAGGTGGTGACCTATCTCAACGGCTTCCAGGACATGCTGGACGACGCCGCGGCCCGCGACCCTCAGGGCTTCGAGGTGGGGCAACTGCTGGCCAGCGACGCCGGCCGCACCTACCTGCTGTTCGACGCCGCGGCCGGGGATCTGGTCTAAGCCTTTCCCTCTCCCCATGCGGGGTCGCGCTCCGCTCTCAGAACCACAACTCCGTCATCCCGGACGCCGATAGGCGATCCGCGACCCAGGTGACGGGGCCGGGCTCCTGGGTCCCGGCTCTCCGCTTCGCTGCGGCCGGGATGACGTGATGGGGGTTTCGGCGAGGTCAGCGAACCCAGGCCCCCCAAAGGGGAGAAGGGCCTCGCTACAAAATCACCGCCGAGCCGTTGACCGAGACCATCAGCATCGAACCGTTGGGGCCGACGGTGTTGTAGTCGAGGTCGACGCCGACGATGGCGTTGGCGCCCAGGGCGCGGGCCTCGGCCTCCAGGTTCTTCAGCGCCTCGGCGCGGGCCTGGGCCAGGACGCGTTCATAGCCCTTGGAGCGGCCGCCGATGAAGTCGCGGATCGCGTTCATCAGGTCCAGCACCACATTGGCCCCCAGGATGGCCTGGGACGACACCATGCCCAGATGCTGACGCACGGGACGGCCCTCGATGAAATGGGTGGTGACGATCAGCAGAGGCGGTTCGTTCTTGGCCATGGTGCAAATATAGGGTGAAACGGGCGCCATCGGGAGGCGCCCTCCCGCGATAAGCGCAAAGGCCGCCCCTGGTTTAGCCTGTTGGGCGAAAACACCCCGCGCGGGCTTTGAGGCGGGGCCCGCATGCGGCACAGTGATCCGGTCTAGTCCCTAGGAGCGGTGAATGCTTTTCGCGCAGTCGCACATCGACCTGCACAACATCCGCAACAGCATCGAGCGGACGAAGAAGCTTTCCGACAACGTCGTGGGGATCGGGCCGTTCGGCGTGGGTCTGGACGGCCTGCTGACCTGGATTCCCGGGGCCGGCGCCCTCTACAGCCTGGGGGCCGGCGCCATCATGATCTTCGACGGGGTGCGGGCGCGGGCCGAGCCGACCGTCCTGCTGCAGATGTTCGCCATCATCGCCATCGACACGCTTGTGGGTGAAGTCCCTGTGGCTGGGAAAATCGCCGACATCCTGTTCACCGGCCACAAGTGGTCGGCCGACATGCTGCTCAAGCACATGGAGGACACCATCTACTTCGAGGGCACGCGAAAAGACGCCGCCAACAGTCCGGAATACAAGGATGTTCTGTCGCGCATCCGCGCGGGCAAGGAAAAGCGCCGGGTCGTGTTCCTGGGCTAGGTGCAGCTTTCCGTAAAGGAGCGCGTTGAGCGCGGATGGCGGTTTCACGAGATCGAGCTCACCAGTCCTGGCGCGCCGCCGAGCGCGTGAAGGGCCTGTCGGACCGCTTGATCGGGGTCGGTCCGTTCGGGATCGGTCTCGATGGGGTGCTGGCCTGGGTGCCGGGCCTGGGGACCGCCTACAGCCTGGCGGCCGGCGGCCTCCTGATCCTCTCCGGCGTCACCGGCGGCGCCTCGCTGGCCACCTTGCTGCGGATGGGCGCCTATCTGGCGGCGGACTCGGTGTCGTCCACCGTGCCGATCGCGGGCTGGGCCATCGACACCCTGTTCCCCGCCCACCTGATGGCGGCCAAGGCCCTGCAGAAGGACATTGAGAAGCGGCATGGCCCGGCGGAGATGCCGCTGGGCTGGGGCGGCCGGAAGAAGGCGCCCAAGGGCAAGCTGCGGAACATCACACCGCGATAGGGTCGGGGCCGCGCTTGATCTGCCGCAAGGCGCGCGTCCGGCGGTTGGGGTATCCTTCAGCCCCGCGCATCCCGCCTGGGAGAGTCTGGGAACTGACATGACGCAAGCAGCGCAGCCGCGGTTCACGGGCGTCTTCACCCCCAAGCTGGCCACCATCTTCGCCGAGGGGTACGGCCTGAAGGACCTGCGGGCCGACGCCGTGGCAGGCCTTACGGTGGCCATCGTCGCCCTGCCGCTCTCCATGGGCATCGCCATCGCTTCGGGCGTATCGCCGGACCGGGGCCTCTACAGCGCCATTGTGGGCGGGTTCCTGGTTTCGGCCCTGGGCGGCAGCCGCTATCAGATCGGCGGTCCGGCCGGCGCCTTCATCGTCCTGGTGGCGGCCACGGTGGCCCTGCATGGGATCGACGGCCTGATCCTGGCCACCTTCCTGTCGGGCCTGATGCTGACGCTTGGCGGGCTCCTGCGCCTGGGCGCCCTGATCCGCTACGTGCCCCACGCCGTCACGGTGGGCTTCACCACCGCCATCGCCGCGGTCATCACCGCCAGCCAGCTCAAGGACCTGTTCGGCCTGCGGCTGCCCGGCGCCGAGCCGGGAGAGTTCGGGCCCAAGGTCCTCGCCCTCGTCCAGGCCCTGCCGAGCACCAACGCCGAGGCCCTGGCGGTGGGGGTGGCCTGCATCGCCATCGCCTTCGCCGTCCGCCGCTGGCGGCCCGCCTGGCCGGCCCTGCTGATCGGAGTGGTGATCGCCACCCTGGCGGCGGCCCTCCTGCACCTGGATGTGGAAACCATCGGCAGCCGGTTCGGCGGGATCCCCAGCGGCCTGCCCATGCCCCATCTGCCAGCGATGACGCTGGACAAGCTGTGGGCGGTGATGCCGGTGGCGGCGGCTTTCACCCTGCTGGGGGGCATCGAGAGCCTGCTCTCGGCCAAGGTCGCCGATGGCATGAGCGGCCACCAGCACCGGTCCAATATCGAACTGGTGGCCCAGGGTGTCGGCAATATGGGCGCAGCCCTGTTCGGCGGCATCTGCGTCACCGGCACCATCGCGCGCACCGCCACCAATGTACGGGCCGGGGCCAGGGGGCCGGTGGCGGGCATGCTGCACAGCCTGTTCCTGCTGGGCTTCATGATGCTGGCCGCGCCGCTGGCGGCCTATGTGCCCCTGGCGGCCCTGGCCGGCATGCTGGTGGTGGTGGGGTGGAACATGGCCGAGAGGGCGGAGTTCGCCCGGCTGGTCTCGGTGTCCTGGCGGACGGCCGCGGTGCTGCTGGCCACCTTTGGCCTGACCCTGGCGCGGGACCTGATCACCGGCATTTCGGCCGGCTGCATCCTGGCGGCCCTGTTCGCGCTGGAGGCGCGGTTCAGGACGCGGCGAGCCTGATGTTCTTGGGGTAGATCCGCTCGCCTGTCAGGGCGGTGTCCAGCAGCAGCTGGGTCGGATTGCGCATCTCGCGCGGCGGGGCCGATCCCACCGGCCACTGGATGTTGCGGGTGACGCCGGAGGCATAGGTCTCGGTGTGAAGCTGGGCTGTGCCGCTGACCACCCCGATCGGCTGGCCGCCGGCGACGCGGTCGCCCACCTTCAGGCCGCGGGCGGCCAGGCTGTTGGCGCGGACCTCGCCGTAGAGGGCCACATAGTCCTTGTGCTGGATCAGGATGGCGTAGGTCTTCTCGCCGCCCAGGGAGGCGGCGCGGGCCAGGAAGGGGTAGAAGTTGACGATCCTGCCGTCCTCCATCGCCACCACCGCGTCGCCCTCGGCGGCGGTCAGGTCGACGCCGACATGACGGCGGGTCTGGGGCTTGGAGGGGTCGGCCGGGCGCCGAGTGTCGAAGCTGCGCAGCGGCGCGCCCTGGACCTTGCCGTCAAACAGGTGGGCGGGGGCCACGGTGGCCTGGGAGAGGCTGGTGACCACCGGCCAGTAGCGATGCGTCACCGTGCTGCTGGCCATCGGAACCGGCGCGCGCAGGGGAACCGGAGCGGCGAGGGTGCGTTCACGGACAGGAGCCGTAGCGCTGGCGACCTGGGTCAGGGCAAGACCGCCTAGCCCGATGAGGGCGAGCGCGAGCGCTTTCGTGTGGACCAAGGCCATTCCCTCCGACGTTCGAGGGAACCATCACCGAAATGGGTTTGCGGCGCAACCCGCCTGCGGCGACAGGCCGCCGCCAGCTAGACCATGTCCAACTGGGCGTAGCCGAGCTGTTCGTTGAGCCTGTCCAGCACCTCGATGGCCGCCTCGGGCACCACCGTGCCGGGCGTGAAGATCGCCGCGACGCCGGCCTGGCGCAGGGCGTCGAAGTCCTCGGGCGGGATGACGCCCCCCACCACCACCAGGATGTCGGCGCGGCCCAGCCTGGCCAGTTCGTCCTTCAGCTCCGGCACCAGGGTCAGGTGGCCGGCGGCCAGGGAACTGGCGCCCACCACATGGGCGCCGTCCGCCACGGCCTTGGCCGCGGCCTCGGCCGGGGTCTGGAAGAGGTTGCCGATATCGACCTCGAAGCCCAGGTCGGAGAAACCCGAGGCGATCACCTTCTGGCCGCGGTCGTGGCCGTCCTGGCCCATCTTGGCCACCAGGATGCGGGGCTTGCGGCCGTCGGCCTGGGTGAAGGCCAGGGTCATGGCCTTGGCCTTGTCGCTGGCCGGCGTGGCGCCGGCCTCGCGCAGATAGACCCCGGTCACCGCGAAGGCCTCGGCGGAGTGGCGCTTGAAGGCGTGCTCCAGGGCCAGGCTGATCTCGCCCACCGTGGCCTTGGCCCGCGCCGCATTGACCGACAGCTCCAGCAGGTTGGCGGTCCCGCGCGCGCCCTCGGTGAGGGCGGTCAGGGCGGCCTCGACGGCGGCCGGGTCGCGCTCGGCCTTCAGGCGGGCGAGCTTCTCCAGCTGGCGCTCGCGGACGGCGGAGTTGTCCACCTTGAGCATCGGGATGACTTCGGCGATGTCGGACTTGTAGCGGTTCACGCCGACCACGCTCTGGCGGCCTGAGTCGATGCGCGCCTGGGTGCGGGCGCTAGCCTCCTCGATGCGGCGTTTGGGCAGGCCGTCCTCGATGGCCTTGGCCATGCCCCCCAGGGCTTCGACCTCGGCGATGTGCTCCAGGGCCCGCGCCGCGAGATCGGCGGTCAGGCGCTCGACATAGAAGGAGCCGCCCCAGGGATCGACGACGCGGGTCTGGCCGCTCTCCAGCTGCAGGAAGAGCTGGGTGTTGCGGGCGATGCGGGCGGAGAAATCGGTCGGCAGGGCCAGGGCCTCGTCGAGGGAGTTGGTGTGCAGGCTCTGGGTCTGGCCGCCCACCGCCGCCATGGCCTCGATCAGGGTGCGGGGCACGTTGTTGTAGACGTCCGAGGCCGCCAGGCTCCAGCCGCTGGTCTGGGTATGGGCGCGCAGGGAGAGCGAGCGGCTATCCTTGGGATCGAACTCGTCCTTCATCAGCTTGGCCCACAGCAGGCGGCCGGCGCGCTGCTTGGCGATCTCCATGAAGGCGTTCATGCCGGCGTTCCAGAAGAACGACAGGCGCGGCGCGAACTGGTCGACGGTCATGCCGGCGGCCACGCCGGCGCGGACATACTCGATGCCGTCGGCCAGGGTGTAGGCCAGCTCCAGGTCCAGCGTCGCCCCGGCTTCCTGGATGTGATAGCCGCTGATCGAGATCGAGTTGAACTTCGGCATCTCGCGCGAAGTGTATGAAAAGATATCCGAAATGATCCGCATCGAAGGCAAGGGCGGATAGATGTAGGTGTTGCGGACCAGGAACTCCTTGAGGATGTCGTTCTGGATGGTGCCCGACAGCTTGTCGTGGCTGACCCCCTGTTCCTCGGCGGCCACGATGTAGAGGGCCAGGACCGGCAGGACCGCGCCGTTCATGGTCATCGACACGCTCATCTTGTCGAGCGGGATGCCGTCGAACAGGGTCCGCATGTCCAGGATCGAGTCGATGGCGACGCCCGCCATGCCGACATCGCCCTTCACGCGGGGGTGGTCGCTATCGTAGCCGCGGTGGGTGGCCAGGTCGAAGGCGATGGACAGGCCCATCTGACCGGCGGCCAGGTTGCGGCGGTAGAAGGCGTTGGAATCCTCGGCCGTGGAGAAGCCCGCATACTGGCGGATGGTCCACGGGTTGGTGAGGTACATGGTCGGATAGGGACCGCGCACGAAGGGGGCCAGGCCCGGATAGCCGGCCAGGTCGTCCAGGCCCGCGATGTCGGCGGCGCCATAGGCGGATTTCACGGCGATGCCCTCGGGCGTCTCCCACGACGGGGCCGCGGGGACGGGCGGGACGGCGACGTGCTCGTCGAAGGCCAGGGTGGCGAAGTCGGGGAAGTTGCTCACGCCTTCACCTCATAGGGTTCGGCCAGACGAACAGGGGTCAGGGCCGGACAATGACTGTCGGGTCCGGGAAGGCGGGGCGAGGGGGCCTCGACGGCCTTGGGGGCCGCCCGCTCCACCTCGACCGGCGCCTGATCGGGCTGCGGGAAGGCGGTGACGCCGACGATCTTCAAGGGGCCAGCCGCGATACGCGCCTCGCGCACCCTGGCGGTCTCGGCGGCGATGTGGCCGTCGGAGAGGGCCGCGATCAGGCCGCCCTTGGCCTCGATGGCCTGGAAGGCGGCCCAGGCGGCGCGGGCGATCTCGTCGGTCAGCGCCTCGACATAGCCGGAGCCGGCGCCCGGATCGGCGACGCGGCCGAGATGGGCCTCTTCCATCAGCACCAGCTGGGCGTTGCGGCTCTGACGGCGGGCGAAGGCGGTGGGCAGGCCGAGCGCGTCGGTGAAGCTGCCCAGCACTACGGCGTCGGCCCCGCCGATGCTGGCGCCGACCGCCGAGGCGGTGAGGCGCAGCATGTTGGTCCAGGGATCGTGGGCGGCCAGCATGCGGTGGGAGGAGCGGGCCTCAATGCGCGGCGCGGCGGTGACGCCACAGGCGGCGGTCACCCGCGACCAGACGGCGCGCGCGGCGCGCAGCTTGGCCAGGGTGGCGAAATAGTCGGCGTCCGCGGCCAGTCCGATGACGATCCGCCCGAAAGAATCCTCCATGGCGAGGCCCGCGCGGACCAGGGCCTTGGCGTAGGTGAGGGCCGACGCGATGGCGAAGGCCAGTTCGCCGGCCTCGCCGCCGCCCGCCTCATGGACCACCTGGCCTGAGGCCAGGAACAGGCCGGCGTCCGGATAGGCATTGGCCAGGCGGCGCGCGACGGTGGCGGCCGAGACCATGTGGCTCTCGATCGGCCCCGGACTCTCGCCGGCGCGGGCGAAGGCGCTGAGTGGGTCAAGATGGAAAAAGAGCTTGGCGGTGGGCGACCCCTTGGCGGCGGCGCCCAGCCAGTCGGCGGCCGCAGGGCCCAGGAACCCGGCGTCCAGGGCCACGGGGGCCAGTTCCAGCAGGACCCCGTCGAGCACACGGGCCAGGCCCTGGGCTGAGCCCACGGCGACGCCGGTCTGCCCGGTGGGATCGATGCGGATCAGAGCCGACGCCGCGCCGCCCTCCAGGTCCGTCATCAGGTCGGCATTGGCCTGGACGGCGTCAGGATGGGTGACGCGGCCGCGGATGTCCCAGGGCCGATCAGCGTCGAAGGGGCGCTGGGTGAAGGCCGGCGCCTGGTCGGAGCCCTCATACAGGGGCGCGATGGGCAGGCCCTCGGCCGTCTGGCGCTGGAGGCTCTCGAAGGGCGCGTCCTTCAGGGTCTTCTCCACCAGGGCGCGCCAATCGGCGGCGGTGGCGGGGGGGAAGGCGGCGGTGAGGGTGGCGAGATCAGTCATCGCGGCCCAGATGTGCTCCCGGCGCGCCCCGCGTCAAGTTCACGCCGGGGCAGGTGGAGAGACCGGCTTGCACGATCCCGCGTCTTGCGTATACGGTGTAAAAATAAGATCCAAACGCATTATCAGAGGAAACATCTCCATGGCCCTGCCGCCCATTCTCTCCGAGCGTCTGCGTATTCCGGTGATCGCCTCGCCGCTGTTCATCATCTCGGGCCCGGAGCTGGTGATCGCCCAGTGCAAGGCCGGGATCGTCGGTTCCTTCCCCGCCCTGAACGCGCGGCCGGTGAGCCAGCTGGACGAGTGGCTGGCCCAGATCACCGAGGAACTGGCCGACTGGGACCGCAAGAACCCGGACCGTCTGTCGGCGCCCTTCGCCGTGAACCAGATCGTGCACAAGTCCAACAATCGGCTTGAGGAAGACGTGGAGCTGGCGGTGAAGTACCGCGTGCCGATCACCATCACCTCGCTGGGCGCGCAGCAGTCGGTCAATGACGCGATCCATTCCTACGGCGGCATCGTCCTGCACGACGTCATCAACGCCAAGTTCGCCCGCAAGGCCGTGGAAAAGGGCGCCGACGGCCTGATCCCGGTGGCCGCCGGCGCCGGCGGCCATGCGGGCGGCCTGTCGCCCTTCGCCCTGATCCAGGAACTGCGCGAGTGGTTCGACGGCCCCATCGCGCTGTCAGGCGCCATCGCCAACGGCCGCGCCATCCTGGGCGCCCAGGCCATGGGCGCGGACCTCGCCTATATCGGCTCGGCCTTCATCGCCACGGAAGAGGCCCGCGCCGTCCAGGGCTACAAGGACATGATCGTCGAGAGCAGCGGGGAAGACATCGTCTATTCCAGCCTGTTCACCGGGGTGCACGGCAACTATCTGCGTCCGTCCATCGCCCGCGCCGGCCTCGATCCCGACAACCTGCCCCATGGCGATCCTTCGAAGATGAACTTCGGCTCTGGCGGCAACACCGAAGCCAAGGCCTGGAAGGACATCTGGGGCTGCGGCCAGGGCATCGGGGCGGTGAAGTCCATCCCCACCGCCGGCGAACTGGTGGACCGCCTGGCCGCCGAGTACGAGCAGGCCAAGGCGGAACTCGCCGCCAAGACCTCGCTGACAAGCGGCAAGGTGCTGATGGCCGCCGAATAGCCAAGCTCAGGCTTGAAATCGCTCGCCAATGAGTTGCATTCTCCCTGAGGGATCAGGGGGAATGCCATGGCGGTTACTCGTGTCTACTTCGCGACCAACAGGGACCTGCTGCCCGGCAACCGTGCCGGAGTCTTCGGCAAGACCTTCAATCCCGATGGGGTCGCCGCCCTGCGGTTCGGCCATGCGGACTTCGCCGACGCCGCAGCGCCCAAGGTCGAGGTCTATCCGGAGAAGATCAAGGCGGGGGAGGCGGTGGTTCTGGGAAGCGAGCGCTTCCTGAAGAGCCTGCACGGGGTCATGGCCAACGGCGCCACCGACACCCTGATCTTCATTCACGGCTTCAACGTCAGCTTCATGGGCGCCCTGGCGGCCGGCGCCGATCTGGCGCGTCAGGTGACCGTCGAGGGGCGTCCCCTGAATGTCGTGGTGTTCAGCTGGCCCTCGGACGGTTCGGCTGTTCCGCTGATGGCCTACTACAGCGATCGTGAAGACGCGCGGGCCACCGGGCCGGCCATCGCCCGGGCCTTCCTGAAGCTACGGGACTTCGTGAAGGACCAACTCAAGCCGGAGGAGTACTGCCAGCGCCGCCTGCACCTGCTGGCCCACAGCATGGGCTGCTACGCGCTACGCCAGGGCCTGCAGGCCATTCTCGCCAAGGAACCGCGCAGCCTGACCCGCATGTTCGACCAGATCCTGCTCGCGGCGCCGGATGAGGATGACGACGCCTTCGAGCGCGAGGACAAGTTGAAGGCCTTGCCCAGTCTGGGACGGCAGGTGACCGTCTATCACAACCCCTTCGACCGCGCCCTGCTGGTCTCCGACACCACCAAAACCAATCCGGATCGGCTGGGCTCGGACGGGCCGCGGCTGATCGATGTGCTGCCGAAGAAGGTGGTGGTCGTCGATTGCCGCAGCATCGCCGCCGGGGCCGACGACCTGTCGCGGCACAGCTATTACATCAACAGCCGGGCGGTCTCCGTCGACATCGCCAGGGTGATGGCGGGGCAAGAGCCGGAGGGCTTTCCCAACCGCGAATACCTCACCACGCGCCGCGCCTGGCGCCTGGTGGGGGAATTGGCCGCCGAGGTCATCTAGCTGCCGGTCGAGGTATATTTCGACACCCCGAACCGCCAGGCCAGGAACGCCAGCCCCAGAAAGACAAAGCCCGCGACCGGCGCGAGCGGCAGGAACCAGTCTGGCGCGCCCAGTGGATCGCTGCGGCCCAGGATCGCCAGGACCGGGAAGTAGGCGACGCAGGCCAGGGGCACGATGAAGATCAGGAAGGTGCGGAACCAGCGGGCGTAGAGGCTCAGCGGGAACTGGCCGGCATAGACCCCGCCATAGGTGAGCGCATTGACCGCCTCGAGGCTCTCCACGGTCCAGAAGGCCATGACCGCCTGGAGGACGAAGAGGGCGCTGAAGAAGGCGATCCCGCCCGCCACCGTCCAGAGCGCCAGGAGGGCGGCCTGGGGCGTCCAGACGAAGTTCAGGGTGGAGGTGGCGATGGTCAGGATGATCGCGGCCTGGAAGAAGCGCCCGAAGCGGCTGATCCGGAAATCGTGACCCACCAGCTGCAGGGCCGCCGAGCGGGGCCGCAGCAGCAGGCGGTCGAAGGCGCCGGTGCGCACGAAGTCCGTCCCGAAGACGTCGAAGCCTCGGGTCAGGAAGTCGGCGAAGGAGAAACTGATGCCGATCAGGGCGTAGAAGAACATCACCTCACCGAAGGACCAGCCCTTCACCGCCCCGAAACGGTCGAAGAGCGCCCAGATGGAGACAATCTCGATGGCTGTCGAGGCGAGCTGGCCGGTGGTCAGCATGATGGCCGAGGCCGGGTACTGCATCTGGCTGCGCATCGAGGCCGAGAAGTAACGGCCGAGCAGGGCGAGCGCGTTCATCGGACTAGCCTCCCTGCACTTCGAGGCGGGCCATGACGCGGCCGAGCCACCACCGCCCCACCGCGATGAACAGCACCGTCCAGAACACCTGCAGGCTGATGCCCAGCCAGGCCATCTGACCGGCCAGGGCGGCGAAATAGATGCGGTTGGGGATATCCAGGGTCCCGGCGAAGGGCTGAACGAGGAGAGCGACGCGCATGGCGTCCGGATAGAGCGACAAGGGCAGCAGGTTGCCGGTGAATATGACCACCAGCGGCTGCATCAGGATGTTGACGCCGCGGGCGTTCAGGGTGGCCACCACGACGATATTGATCAGCATGATGATGGCGCAGGCCAGGGCGATGGCCAGGGTCTCCGACAGCGTGAAGAGCAGGGCCGCCGACAGACTGGCCGGGGGCTGCCAGGCCCATTGGTCCTGGCCGATCAGGGGCAGGACGATGCCCGCGGCCAGGATCATCAGCGCGACGCGGGGGATCAGGCGGGCGGTCATCCAGCCGGCGGCGCGGACGTACCACAGGGTGTAGGCGTCCACCGGGCGCAGCCGGTCATAGCTGATGGCGCCGGTGCGGACGCCGTCGGCGATCTCGGGGTCTCCCACCCAGGGCAGGACGGCGAGTAGCCCTTGGGCCAGCCAGGTATAGGTGATGGCCTGGGAGAGGCTGAGAGGGCTCTCCGCCGCCGCCTCAGGGGCGCCGAGGTAGAAGGCGGCCAGCACCATGACGTGGACCGCCCCGAACCAGCACTGGGTGAAGAAGCCCGCGAGCGCGGCGGCCCGGTACTGCATCATCAGCAGGAAGCGCGAGCTGAAGGCCGCGGCATAGGGGCGAAGCGCGTCCACCGATCACGCCTCGTTCGCGCCGTGCAGGTCGTAGAACTTGGCGATCACTTCCTCGATGGCCGGCTGCTCGACGTGGATGTCCTCCACCGCGTGGCGGGCGGTGATGGCGGCGATCAGGGCCGGGGCGGTGGTGATCCGCGGGTCGAAGGCCAGTTCCAGGGAGCGGCCGTCACGCTTGCGGACCTCGACGCCCGGCAGGTCGAGGGTGGGCGGGTCCCCCGCGAAGTCCACGAACAGACGCCGCTCGGCCAGGACATTGGCGCGCAGGGCCTCGAAGGGACTGTCGGCCAGCACCCGGCCATGGCCGATGACGATCACCCGCTGGGCCAGGGCCTCGATGTCGTGCATGTCGTGGGTGGTGAGCAGGACGGTTACGCCGCGCTCCTGGTTCAGCTTCTTGACGAACTCGCGGACCGCCAGCTTGGAGGGGGCGTCCAGGCCGATGGTGGGCTCGTCGAGGAACAGGATCGAGGGCTCGTGCAGCAGGGCCGCGGCGATCTCGGCGCGCATGCGCTGGCCGAGCGACAGTTGGCGCACTGGCTGGTCCAGCAGCTTCTCCAGCCGCAGCATGGCCACCAGTTCGTCGCGGGTAGTCCTGTAGCGCTTTGGATCTACTCGATAAATGTCCCGCAGCAGGTCGAACCCGTCGATCACCGGCAGGTCCCACCAGAGCTGGGTGCGCTGGCCAAACACCACCCCGATGCGGCCGACGTGCTTGATGCGGTCGGCATAGGGGACCAGGCCCTCGATCTCCACGCGGCCGGAGTCGGGCCGCAGGATGCCCGACAGGATCTTGATGGTGGTGGACTTGCCCGCCCCATTGGGTCCGATGAAACCCAGCAACTCGCCGCGCTCCAGGGAGAAGCTGACATCCTTCAGGGCTTGCACCGTGCGCCAGCGGCGGCGCACGAGGCCGCGCACGGCCCCGAACATGCCGGGGTCGCGTTCGGCCACGCGATAGGTCTTCGCCAGGTCCTGAACCAGGATCTGGGGCATGGGGGGCCGCCTTCGATTTCAAAGAAGAGGCGGGACGCTATGGGCCCGTCTCAACCACGTCAATGGCGCGGCTTCCGGTTTTCGCGCGCCGGCGCCAGGATGCCGACGGCCGGAAAGAGGGCTCGGAATGACCTTCACCAAGAAGCTGCGCGAACCGATCATGCGCGGCGAGATCACCTGTAGCGTGCGCATCTGGCGGAGCCCTCGCGTGAAGCTCGGCGGACGCTACCGGCTGGGGGAGGGCGCGGTGGAGGTGACCGCTCTGCGCCAGATTGAACTGTCTGATATCACGCCACAATTGGCGAGGGACTCGGGGTTCGATGGCGTGGTGGACCTGCTGAAGACCGCCAAGCATGGCGCCGGCGAAAAGGTCTATCTGGTGGGCTTCGAGTACCGCCCGGACACCACTTTTTGAACACTGAAACCCAGGATTCCGAACGGGCCGGGAATTTTGCACGCTTGCGTCTTTGACCGTCCTCTGCCACTGCGGATTCACTCACTTTGATAGGGACGACAATGGCGACTGGTACTGTGAAGTGGTTCAACGGAACCAAGGGTTATGGCTTCATCGCTCCTGAGGGCGGTGGCGGCGACGTTTTCGTCCACATCTCGGCGGTTGAACGCGCGGGCCTCGGCGGACTGAACGAAGGTGACAAGGTCAGCTTCGAAGTCGAGCGTGACCGCAAGAGCGGCAAGGATTCTGCCGCTCAGCTGCAAATCCTCTAGTTCTCGACGGCGGGGCCGCCGGCTTCCGGCGCGCCCCGTCTTCTTGATCTCTACCGACCTGATCCACCGGGCTTCGGCCCAGGTGTTTTTTCATGTCCGGCTATTGGCTAGCCCGGCGCGCCCTTGGCGGTGTCGCGGCGGGCCTTTTCCAGCTCCGGGCCCTCGGGCCCGTCCAGAGCCTCCCGGGCTTCCTGGGCCTTGTCTTCGACGGCGCCCGTCCGCACGAATTTTTCCTCGGCCTCGCGGAAGCGCCGCGCGGCCTCGTAGTCGCCTTCACCTTGAATCTTGCCCATGGGCCTGTCCTCCTCTGGTTCTGTCCAGAGGAACCCGGCGCGCGCGGAGAGGGTTCCGGCGCGCCGGCTCTCGCATATATCTGGAGCCTGATTCACCGCATCGGAGGAACCGCGAAGCGGTTCCTCCTCAACGGATCAGGCTCTAGAGCAGGTCGCCGCCGGCCGCCGAGGCGGTGGTGCCGAACTGTTCATAGGCCTTGATGACATTGCGGCCGACCGTCCAGCGGTGGACCTCGTCAGGCCCGTCCACCAGCCGCTGCGAGCGGATGTGGGTGTACCAGGCGGCCAGGGGCGTGTCGGTGGAGTAGCCGAGCGCGCCGTGCAGCTGGATGGCGGTGTCGACGACCTTGTGCACCATGTGGGCCAGGAACACCTTGGCGATGGAGTTCTCCTGCCGCAGGTCCATGCCGCGCTCGGCCTTGTAGGCGATGTGCAGCAGCATCAGGCGGGCCATGTAGAGCTCGCTGGCGCAGTCGGCGAGCATCCACTGGACGCCCTGGCGCTCCGACAGCTTCTTGCCGAAGGTCTCGCGCTGGGTGACGTGGGCCGCGGCCATGTCCAGGGCCCGCTGGGCCATGGCGACATTGTGCATGCCGTGGCGCAGGCGGCCATAGGCCAGGCGGTGCTGGCCCATGTTGAACCCCTGGCCTTCACCCCCCAGCAGGTTCTCGGCCGGGATCACCAGGTCCTTGATCTCGATCTCGGAGTGGCCGCCGCCCATGATGTGGCTGAGCGGGCCTTCCTTGGCCATGGTGCCGATGTCGCGCTTGATGATGTAGCCGGGGTTCGGCAGCTCGACGATGAAGGTCGAATAGCGCTGGTGACGCGGGGCGTCGGGGTCGGTCATGGCCATGACCACCGCCATGTCGGCGGCGCTGGCGGCCGAGGAGAACCACTTCTCGCCGTTGAGGATGTAGTTCTCGTTGCCGTCTTTCACGGCCCGGGTCTGCATGCCGGTGGCGTCGGCGCCGGCGGCCTTCTCGGTCATCGAGTAGCAGACGCGCTTCTCACCGTTCAGCAGCGGCTTGAGGTACTTCTCCTTCTGGAACTCGGTGCCGTGGGCCAGCAGGGTCAGCATGGTGGCGTCGTCGGGGCCCTGGCTGTTCATCGACAGGGCGCCGAGGTGGCTCTCACCGAGTTCCATCTGCACCAGGGCGTTTGCGAGCGGGCCCAGGCCCATGCCGCCGTACTCCTTGGGGATGAAGGGCAGCCAGAGGCCGGCGGCGCGAGCCTTGGTCCGTAGTTCGGCCAGGACGGTCTTGAAGGACTCCTTGTCCACCAGGCGCTTCTCGGCGGGGATGCATTCGTCGTGCACCCACTGGCGCACCTTGGCGCGGATGGCCTTGGCGTCTGCTGGAATCTCGAAGTCGATGGACATGGTCGCTCTCCGCCCTGTGGTTTTCTGGTTGGGCGAGAAGGTCGGCCGATCATGGGCAGGGCGCAAGCCTGCCCTGGCGTCAGAGGCGGGCGGCCAGGGCCTCCAGGTCCTCGACGAACCAAAGGTGGCGGCCGCGGTTGGACTCGTAGACGAAGTCGCGCAGGGCGGTGCTGGTGGCGACGTGGGCCGAGATGTCGCCGACGATGGCCAGGGCTGCGCCGTAGTTGACGAACTTCTGCACGAACTCGCCGGCCAGGCGGGTGCTGAGGTCGAAGAATTCGTCGGTCAGCCGGGCGGCGGGGAGGGCGATCACCGCGACCTCAGCCCCATAGGCGTCGCCGATGATGTCGGTGGCGTCGCGGGCGCTGGAGAGGGCCGCGCCCTGGGCGTCGCACAGCCAGATACGGGCGCCGTTGAGGATCTGAAGGCTCATGGTCGGGTCACCGTCGGGCAATGGTCGCGCTTGGCGCCTTCATACCCCATATGAGCGGCGATGGCCCACGGTGGGCCAGCCCCGTTCCAAGGACGCCTCATGTCGATCTCCCTCCACCAAGCCTCGATCCCGCTCTTCGTGCGTGGCCTGAAGAACCTCGCCAGCCTGCTGGAGAAGGGCGCGGCCCATGCGGCGGAAAAGGGGATCGACCCCTCGGAACTGATCGAGGCGCGGCTGGCCCCCGATATGCTGGCCCTGGCCGCCCAGGTGCAGCGCACCAGCGACACCGCCAAGCTCTCCGGCGAGCGCCTGAGCGGGATCGAGTCCCCGAAGATGGCGGACGAGGAGACCACCTTCCCGCAGTTGCAGGAACGCATCGCCAAGACCATCGCCTATCTGGAAAGCCTGCCTGTGGCGGATGTGGACGCCGGCGAAGGCCGCACCATCACCCTCAACTTCGGGCCGGTGAAGCCGACCTTCAGCGGCGCGGACTACCTGTTCGGCTTCGCCCTGCCGAACTTCTATTTCCACGTGGTGACCGCCCACGGCATCCTGCGCCACAAGGGCGTCGAGGTCGGCAAGCGCGACTATCTGGGCGCCGTCGGCTAGGGCTCTGCGGGGCGGCCGGCTTGTGGGCGGGCCGCCCAGCCCTTAAAGCACAGCTCTTCGCTGTGCAGGAATTCCGACCATGAACGTTCGCGACGCCAATGGCGCCCTCCTGGTCGAAGGCGACTCCGTCACCCTGATCAAGGACCTGAAGGTCAAGGGGACCACGGTCACCCTGAAGCGCGGAACCCTGATCAAGAACATCCGCCTGACCGACGACGAGACCCAGATCGAGTGCCGCGCCGAGAAGGTGAAGGACCTGGTCCTGAAGACCGAGTTCGTGAAGAAGGCTTAGTTCCGGCTCAGCTCCAGGCCCTGGAGTCCGCCTTCGGCGCGCCACGCTTCCAGCACCTTGATGAAGGCGGCCGGCCCCGCCCCGTAGGAGCCGTTGCGGACGGCCAGGTCCGACGGCTTGCCCTCGTTGTTGTAGTAGCCGGGGGTGCATTCCTCCTGGAACTTCTGGCGCATGATGGCCAGGGACAGGATGGTCTCCACCCACTTGTCCTCGGCCTCCCGGGAGGCCTCGACGGTGCGCACCTGGTGGTCGAGGGCGTGGCTGACGATGTAGGCGAAGTGCTTGGACTGCTCGTTCATCATGTGCGGGAAGTTGGCGGTGAAGCCGGACTGCGCATTGGAGAAGATGAAGCAGTTGGGGAAGCCACGGGTGTGCATCCCGTGCAGGGTGGACAGGCCGTCCCTCCACTTCTCGGTGAGGGTCAGGCCGTCCTTGCCGTGGACCTCGTAGCCGGCGCGGCGGGTGTAGTCGGTGCCGACCTCAAAGCCGGTGGCATAGATCAGGCAGTCGAGGTCGTAGTGGCGGCCGTTGGCCCAGACCCCGGTCTCGTCGATGCGTTCGACGCCCATCCCGTTGGTGTCGATCAGGTGGACGTTGGGGCGGTTGAAGGTGGCCAGGTAGTCGTCGTGGAAGCAGGGGCGCTTGCAGAACTGGTTGTAGTAGGGCTTCAGCGCCTCGGCCGTTGAACGGTCGCCGACCACGGAGTCCACGCGGGCGCGGATCTGCTCCATCTTCTTGAAGTCGGCCAGTTGCATCAGTTCGGAGGGATCAACCGGGCCGCCGGATTTCTCGGCCCGCTGGCGGGCGACGAGGCCCAGGTTGCGGATGATGTCGGTCCAGCCATCGTTGACCAGGTCTTCTTCCTGGTAGCCGCCCGACAGCAGGATGTTGAAGTTGTCCATCCGGCGCTGCTGCCAGCCCGGCTCCAGGCTCCCCGCCCACTCCGGATCGGTGGGGGTGTTGTTGCGCACGTCGATGGAGGAGGGGGTGCGCTGGAAGACGAACAGCTCGCCCGCGCCTTCCCCCAGGTGGGGCACGCACTGCACCGCCGTGGCGCCGGTGCCGATGATGCCGACGCGCTTGCCGGCCAGGCCGGTCAGGCCGCCGAAGCTGTCGCCACCGGTATAGGCATAGTCCCAGCGGCTGGTGTGGAAGGTGTGGCCCTTGAAGGTGTCGACGCCGGGGATGCCGGGCAGCTTGGGCCGATGCAGCGGCCCGTTGGCCATGGCCACGAAGCGGGCCTTCATGCGGTCGCCGCGGTTGGTCTCGATGATCCAGCGTGACGAGGCCTCGTCCCAGGTCATGTTGGTGACCTCGGTCTGGAAGCAGGCGTTGTCGTAGAGGCCGAACTTCTCTCCGATGGCGCGGCTGTGGGCCAGGATCTCGGGCGCGCGGGTGTACTTCTCCCGCGGCATGAAGCCGACTTCCTCAAGCAGCGGCAGGTAGATGTAGCTCTCGATATCGCAGGCCGCGCCGGGATAGCGGTTCCAGTACCAGGTGCCGCCGAAGTCGCCGCCCTTCTCGATGACCCGGATGTCCTGGACCCCGGCCTCGCGCAGCCGGGCGCCGGCCAGCAGGCCGCCGAAGCCACCGCCGATCACCACCACCTCGACCTCGTCGGTCAACGGCGCGCGGGTGAAGCCCGGGGCGACATAGGGGTCTTCGAGGTAGTGGGCGTAGTCGCCGGCGATCTCGACATACTGCGCGTTGGCGTCGTCGCGCAGGCGCTTGTCGCGCTCGGCGCGGTACTTGTCGCGCAGGGCGGCGGGATCGAAGCCGAGGTCTCCGGCCGGCGGGGCGAGGGTGGTGTCCGACATGCGCTTCTCCCTGGGCTCTCTGGCCTGTTGACCCGATTGGGCGACGGCTTGCCCCACGTAAGGCAAGCCGTCATCGCGCCCCTCAGGTGTTGGGCTCGGGGCTGACCCGCACCAGCAGCTTGCCGTCGTGGGCGCCGGTGAAGAGCAGCTTCACCGCCTCGGCGGCGTTTTCCAGGCCGTCGACCGCGTGGGTCTTCCACTTGAGTTGGCCCGACGCCACCAGCGGGATCAGCTCGGCCATCGCCTCGGCGGCGCGGGGCAGGTAGTCGATGACGATGAAGCCCTTGATGAGGATGCGGCGCATCAGGACGCGGGCGAAGTCCTTCGGTCCGGGAATCTGGCCGTCGATATTGTAGGTGGAGATCATGCCGCACAGGGCCATGCGGCTGAAATTGTTCATGCGGGCGATGACGGCGTCCATGATCTCGCCGCCGACGTTCTCGAAGTCGATGTCGATCCCATTGGGGCAGTGACGGTCGAGGGCGGCGCCCACGTCCTCGTTGCGGTAGTCGATGGCCGCGTCGAAGCCGAGCTCCTCGGTGAGCCAGCGGCACTTCTCAGGACTGCCGGCGATGCCGATGACCCGGCAGCCCTTCAGCTTGGCCAGCTGGCCGACGATGGAGCCGACCGCGCCGGCGGCGGCGGAGACCACGACGGTTTCACCGGGCTGCGGCTTGCCGATGTCCATCAGGCCGAACCAGGCGGTGAGGCCGGTGGCGCCGAGCACGCTCATATAGGCGGTCATCGGGACGCCGGGGATCTGCAGACTGGGGCGGGCCATGGCGGCTGGCAGGACGGTGTAGTCCTGCCAGCCGCCCAGGCCGGGATTGACGATCTGGCCAACCTGGAGGTCGGGGCTGTTGGATTGCTCCACCACGCCGATGACGCCGCCGCGCATGACGTCGCCGATCTCGACCGGCGGCAGGTACTGGTCCTGGTCGCTCATCCAGATGCGGTTGGTGGGGTCGAGGGAGAGATAGGTGGTGCGGACCAGGACCTCGCCGTCCTTGAGCTCCGGGGTCTGGGTCTCGATCAGTTCGAGGTCTTCCGGGCCGATCTCGCCGGTCGGGCGGCGGCGCAGGATCCACTGGCGGTTGGTCGGCATCGGACATCTCCCTTGTTCGTTGGAGAGACGATGCCGACCGCACGCCGGGGAAGTCGAGGGTTTAGCTACTCGCCCGACCGTTCATCTCGTCGCCGGCGTTCTTCGGCAGGGGGATGAAGAACAGGATCGAGATGAAGGTGATGGCGCCGATGATCACGAAGGCGGGCGCAATGGTGGCCGCCGTCATCTGGGTCTGGCCCTGGGCGACCATCAGCATGTGCAGCAGCAGGGCGGCCAGGCCGATGCCGATGGACTGCACCAGCTGCTGGGCCATGGAGGAGGTGGTCGACGCCCGGCTCATCTGGTGCTGCTCGATCTCGGCATAGGCCAGGCCGTTGAGGCTGGTGAACTGCAGGGACCGGAAGAAGCCGCCGATGGCCAGGACCGCCAACATGATCCAGTGCGGGGTCGAGGGCTTGAAGAGGCCGTAGGCCATGAAGCTGACGCCGACGATGACGGCGTTGACCAGCAGCACGGTGCGGAAGCCGTAGCGGCGCAGGATCGGCGGGGCGGTGGTCTTCATCACCAGGGCGCCGGCGGCGCTGATGAAGGTCATCAGGCCGGCCTGGAAGGCCGAGAGGCCAAAGCCGATCTGCAGCAACATGGCCAGCAGGAAGGGGGTCGCCCCCATGGCCACCCGCATGAAGGCGCCGCCGATCACCGAGGCCCGGAAGGTCACCAGGTTGAAGATGGAGAGGTCGATGATGGCGTGGGGATTACCCTTGGCGTGGAAGCGATAGGCCACCAGGGCGGCTATGCTGCCCAGGAAAAGCGCGGCCACCACGCCGGGGGGCAGGGCGTCGCGGCCGATGTTCTCAAAGCCGAAGATCAGGCCGGCCAGACCCAGGCCCGTGAGCAGGATGCCGATCCAGTCGATGGGGGAGACATCCTGTTCCTTCACATTGGGAACATAGGCGCGGACCAGCAGCACGCCGGCGACGGCGATGGGCAGGTTCATGAAGAAGATCCAGCGCCAGTCGAAGAAGGTGACGATGGCGCCGCCGACCACGGGGCCAATCACCGGGCCCAGCAGGGCCGGCATGGTCAGGACTGACATGGCGCCCACCAGCTCGTTCTTCGGCGTCGTGCGCAGCAGGACCAGGCGCCCGACGGGCCCCATCATGGCGCCGGCCATGCCCTGGAAGATGCGGGCGATGACCAGCTGGTTGAGGTCCTGGGCGAAGCCGCAGGCGGCTGAGGACAGGGCGAAGAGCACCATGGCGATCATGAAGATGCGCTTGGCCCCGAACTTGTCGGCCACCCAGCCGCTGATGGGCAGGAAGACCGCCGAGGCCAGCAGGAACATGGTGATGGCCAGGTTCAGGCGCAGAGGGTCCTCGTCCAGGGCCTTGGCCATGGTGGGCAGGGCGTTGGAGATCACCGTGGCGTTGAGGGTCTGCATCAGCATGGCCGAGCCGATGATGGCCGGGATCATCCAGCCGCGGGTCGTCGCGGTGGTGGCCGGGGGGGCGGCCTGGGCTTCGACGGGGCCCTCGATCTCGCTCATGCTTCAAGGCTCAGCAGTTGGAGGAGGGGGCCGGCGGCGGCGTCGAGCTGGGCCCGGGCTTGCGGCGGCAGCTGGGCTAGGCGGGCGGCCAGCCAGTCGTTGCGGCGCCGGCGGATCTCGTCGAGCCGGGCCTGGCCGGTGGAGGTGACGGCGAGACCCGATCGGCGGCCATCGGTGGCGCTGTCGGCGCGGGCGATCCAGCCGGCCGCCTCCAGCCGCTTGATGTGGCCGCTCATGGTGGGGCGCGACAGCTGTTCGCGGTCGGCCAAGTCGCAGACCCCGATGCCAGGGTCGCGGGCGATCTGGTTGAGCAGCAGGGCGTCGAGGGCCGAGACGCCGGCCTTCTGAGCCTCCTGGCGCAGGCGGCGCGAGACCCGCAGCAGGGCCGGCCGCAGGGTTTCGGCCAGGGCGACGGGGTCTTCGGTGAGGGTGGGCATCGCGTCCCGCATGGATAGTTAGGTTGTCGAACTACCTATAATCCGGCGGTAGAGGGGTCAAGGCGGCAGATCCCGAACCGCGCGCCGCGCGGCGCGGACACCGGCGATCAGGGCCAGGGCCTGGCGGCGCAGGTCGCGCGCGATGGCCTCGCAGGTCTCAGCTTCATCCTGAAAACCCCGGGCGGCGGCTTGGCGGGCGCGTTCGCCGCCCGCATGGAGGTTCCGCGCCGCCGTCTGGACCTGAGCAACCGCGCTGACGAAGCGGCCCTGGGCGCTGTCGCGCCACTGGCGTCGCGCCGCGAGCTTGGCGCGGGCGGCGGTCAGGAGATCGGCCTCCGTGCGGCGGTCGGAGGGCGCCGGGGCCAGGCCCGACCAGGCGACGCCGCTGGCGCGCCGCGCCTCCCGCGCGCTCCCGTCACACCGCGTCCGATCCAGGGCGCGCTCGGCGATCAGCAGGTTGATGAACTCGGGATGGTGATCTTCCATCGTGAAGATGTATAAAAACTACAGTTTTTCGCCAAGGCGAATCTGAGATTTCTTGCCCAGGCGGACCACCTGGGGGCGAGCTAGCCGCGGATGATGATCCGGCGCGCCTGGTAGGGCGGGATGATCGCGGTGATGTGGGCGGCCCATCGCAGCCGGGCGTCGTGGCGGGTGGGGCCGGCCAGGCTCTCCAGGTCGAAGCGGCCGGGCTCGCTGCCGCGCAGCAGGCGCTTGACCAGGACCTCGTCGGTGTCGGTCTCCACCACCACGACGTGACCCAGCATGTCGGGGGTGGGGGGCGTGCGTTGGTCTTCAAAATAAATCAGCGCGCCATCGTCGGCGAGACCGCGCATGGAGTGGCCGGAGACCTGGACGGCGACGGCGTTTTCCGTGCCCCCAGGCGGGATCGGGGCCAGGTCGTCAGCCTCCTGGCCGGTGGCGTAGAGGATGGTCCCCTCGGGGTTGGCGCCCACCATGCCGATCACCTTGACCAGGCCCGGCCCCGCGCCCGGCCGCATGGCGCCCGAGGCGTCATAGAGCCATTCGGGGCGGACCCCGAAGGCGGCGGCGTACTCCTTGGCCTTGCGGTAGGAGAAGGCGGCGTTGCCGTTCTCGTTGGAGGCGTAGGTGTTGCGGTTCCAGCCGAAGGCCTCGGCCGCCGCCGCGGCGGTGTCGAAGCCCTTTTCGGTGCGGGCGGCGCGGAGGCGTTGGCAGCGTTCGTCCATGCCCTGAAACCTAAAGTGGAAAGTCTGTACAGAAAATACAGGTTCATCTTGCTCGTTCCCTGTATGTTCTATACAGTTTCTGAATGCAACGGGAAAACGCCATACCAAGGCCCGCCGACGGGCAAGATTACGCGGCCCTACGTCAAAGTGGGACGTCTCCCCTCCGCGCCAGGACACAGCTGGGTCTCGAGGATTGGCAGGCCAGACGGTTCGAGAAGCTGTTCCGGGCCCGCACGGCGCGGGGCTGCGGGGACAACCAGCTGCCGAAGTTCGCGCGGCACGAGGCCCATGTGGCGGCGGTGCTGGCGGCGGGGGGCTTCTGGGCCTTCTCCGAGCGGCGGATCGGCCGCGACGGGGTGGCGGTCTGCCTGCCGATGATCGGGCCGCGCCCATGAGCCGCACGGCCCATCTGGCGCGTCTGGAGCGCGAGCGTCTGCTGGCCCTGGAGCGGCGGGGCAGGGCCCGCGCCGAGGCCCTGGCCGTCCGTCAGGGGATCGCCGAGAGCGTGGCCCTTTCGGCGGCGCGCGGCGCGGCCATCGAGGCGCCCCCGCGCAAACCGCATCGCCGGCAGGCCGGGCTGGAGTGGCTGGTCCGGCAAGGGCGGCTGAACGATCAGCAGAAGCGGGCGGGCGAGCGCTATGGGACCTATTACCGCCGGGCGGGGGCCGGGGCGGCCCTGGGGTCGAGCCTGGACATCAAGCAGGGCGACAATCCGCAGGGGACCCCGCTCACCGAGGTGCTGGCCCAGGCCGAGGCGCGGGCCGTGGCCGCCGCCAAGCTCGCCCTCTATCGCCGCCGGTTGCACCAGCATCCGACCCTGCTGGCCGCCTGCGACCTGGTGTGCGGCCAAGAGCTGACCCCGCGGGAGGCCGCCCGCACCGACCGCGAGGCCGGGCGGTTGGAGGCGGTGCTGGAGGTGGCGCTCGACCTGCTGGCCGACGAGGGCGGCGCGCCGGGGGCGTGACCCGGCCCCCTGATATTCAAGGTGACTTCCGTTAGGACTCCCGTGCCTGATCGCGCAAAGGCCCGGGCCACTCGGGCGGAACAGGGCAGGGAGGCCGGCATGGCGGATCAAGATGTGTTGCTCGTGGAACGTCGGGGCGAGACCGACTTTGTGACGCTGAACCGGCCCGACCGGCTGAACGCCCTGAACCAGCCGCTGTCGGACGCCCTGCTGGCCTATTTCGAGGCCCGGCGGCGCGACACCGAGTGCCGGGTCATCGTGCTGGCCGGGGCGGGCCGCGCCTTCTCCTCCGGCGCGGACCTCAAGGCCGGCGGCCAGCCCGACCGGCTGCGCGACGGGCCCAATGGCGACTGGATGCTGCGCGACACCTTGAAGGCCATGCGCGCTTGCCCGCAGCCGATCATCGCCCTGGTGCACGGCGCGGCGGCCGGGGGCGGCCTGGCCATAGCCTTGGCCGCCGACGTGATCGTGGCCGGGGCCAGCGCGGCCTTCCATCCGGCCTTCATCAAGATCGGGCTGTCGGGCTCGGAGCTGGCGGTGAGCTGGCGCCTGCAGCGGACCATGGGGATTTCGCGGACCCGCGAGATGCTGCTGACCGGCGAGCCGATGAACGCCGAGGAGGCGCATCGCGTGGGCCTGGTCTCCAAGGTGATCCCCGATCAGGCCCTGGCCGCCGAGGGCGAGCGCCTGGCGACCGCCATGCTGAAGGCGGGGCCGGACGCCCTGCGCATCTCCAAGCGCACCTTCGATGCGACCCTGGAGGGGATGAGCTTCGACGCGGCGTTGGAGCTGGAGGAGCGGGGGCAGATCCAGATGATCCGGGGACGTACGGCGGCGGTCGCGATGCCGGGGTAGGGGGCGGGGCGTATGAGATAGCTCGATCTGATCGCCCGTCAGGGCGCGCTCTATTTCAGGCGGCGTCACCGCAATGGCGCGGGAGTGGGGATCGGATCGGTTCGTGGGGTTCGTGAGGTTCGTGGTTCCAATTCTTGAAGCTGCGTAGCCGGCAGGTTTGATAAGATTGTCCACGAACCTCACGAACCTCACGAACGGGTTCGACACCGCGCATCGGGAGTTTCGGTGGCGCTGTTTTAAGAAACTCAGTCCGATCGTCCTCAGGGGCCGCGCTGGCTAGGCGCGAGGACGTGCGGCGGACGACCTATTTCATGCAGTGTCACCGTAATTCCCTGACCGCCGTCAGAATGCGACCTCTCTGGTCGCGCCTTGCTCCTGAATCTCCCGGCCTGCGAACTCGAACCTTCTCCCCGTGGCCCGCTCCAGGAACTTCAGCAGCCTGTTGTTGTGGTTCACCAGATAGATGGCGCCGTGCAGCTGATCGTTGCGCCGGAATGCGTCGGTGATCGCCGCCAGCTGCGCGTCCGTCAGCTTGTCGACGATTTCCGCCATCCGATCGAAGCGGGCCTTCGCATCGTAGAAGGACGGAGCTTCAAAGAAGCTCTGGATGGTGATCTCCTGGAGGCGCTCCCGACGGCCCAGCGCATCTGCGATGAGGCGGAACAGATCCGCGGCAGACGCTGCGGGACTGTCGAGGCTGCCCTTCAGCGCCTGCTGATTGGAGACGAACCCGGGAGGGTCTTTGCGGCCGAGCTTGAAGCTGACGATCGGGATCTGCGTGCCGAGCGCGTAGCCGACTTCCTGGTTCGTCCAAACGCTTTCGTCGAAGTCGTCGGTGAGGAAGACCAGCATGACCTCCATGGTCTGCAAGCCCTTCATGATCTCGGCCCGCCACTCGGTCATCGGCTTGATCGTATCGTGTGCGACGAAGCAGGAGACGCCGTAGGGCTCGAGGGCATCTGACAGCCCGCGGGCCGCCGCCTTATGCTGATCGCGGTGACTGATAAAAACACGGGCGTGACCGGGTCTCCAGAAGGCGACGCTCGACGGATCTACGGAGCGCCGTCCGGAGAACGGGGTTGCCATCTGGAACTCGACGTCGCCCTCGTCTTGCAGTTCCAAGTAGACGGCGCAGTACCACTCGTTGGTTGCGGACTTCGCCAGCTTGTTGAGGTCGTCGCGGATCTGCTCGCCCAGTGCGGAGGCTTCATCGAGGTCAACCTCGAGGAAACGGTCCGGTGGCAGGTAGAGCTTGACCGCATGACCGTACGTACCGCCGTTCCAGTTGTCGTACTCGGCATCTTCTTCCACGTAGTAGGTGGAGGAGCCGATGATGCCGGCCAGGGCTGTTCTGCCCGTGCGCCTGTAGAGCGCTTCGAGATGGCGGAGGTGAGCATGCACCTTCGAAGGGAGGACTCTCGACAATTTCGACCCCGGCGATTGCGGACACTCTCCGCATATAAGTTGTGCTCTCCGCTCTACACAGCGCCGTCATCGGTCTTGTCCACAGGCGATCCGGCGGGGATTGTCCGCTTCCCGACGTAATCCCGACGTCCGCTCCTGGCGCACGACGGACCAAAATGGTTTGCCGGCGTCATCAGAACAGCCCGAAGAGACCACCCGCGACCGGCGAGTAGGCCAGCGCCGCCATCAGCGCGATGATAACCACCACGCCCAGGATGCCCCATGGCCCTGACGCCTCAGCATCGATGAAACGTGCAATCTTCACCCGGAGGGTGTTCGCTTTAGAGGGTCTTTGGTCCGCCATTCCAGCTCCTACGATTTTCGCAGCGAGCAGGCATGCAGGCACAATTTTTCGCCCCTCGTGGTCTCCACCCATGGGGGCGGCGAGAGGGTAAATGTGAGCTGTTAACGTGCTTTGATTCGTTTCCAGCGATCAAGAGCTACCTACTTCCGCCCAGCAGCGTTCACCGATGAATTGGAATCGGCGGTGGCCCACGGTGATCGTCCGCTTCTTGGCGCCGCGCCAACTTCCGCTCCTGGCGCAAAGCCGCCCAATTCCCCTGCGCGCGGCGCTAACCTTCTCTGTTCAGTCCGGGTTGGTGATTGCCGGACAGGATGGGCGCATGGCGGCTCACCACAACAGCACGCGCCGGCTCGAAGGTCATGGCAGCGAGGAACGGCTGATCCGGCTGCGGAGCAGATTCCGCGCGGCTGCGCCCAGAGCGCGCCTTTGGCCCCAGGCGCGCGGGAGGCTTGGTGATCTGGGGCGAAGCCTTCTGATTGTCTACTGGCTGGGCTGCGTTGTGGTCATCGCAGTCGGCGTGAACAGGATCTATCCCGACCTCTGGCCAAGGGTGCAGCGGGTGCTGCCTGGCCCCAAGGTCGACCAGCCTTTCCCGAGCTGTCGCGCGGCCCATGCGGCGGGCGTCTACAACATCCCGATCTGGTCGCCTGGCTACACGTCCGAGCAAGACGGCGACGGTGACGGGAAGGCCTGCGAGCCTCCACGCGGGTACAGGAATTTCTAGGCTGTTTTGAATGTCCGCCTGTGAGCCGAACGCCAACTTCCGCCGCTGGCGCATCAAGGACTCAGCGGTTCGACCGTTCGTGATGCATCTCCGTTCGGAGGCTTCGCGGCTCAAACCCACTCCACCTTGGTGATCTCGTACGCCTTCAAGCCACCGGGAATTCGCACCTCGACGACGTCACCGCTCTCCTTGCCGATCATGGCGCGGGCGATGGGGGAGGTGATCGAGATGCGGCCCTCTTTCACGTCCGCCTCATGCTCACCCACGATCTGGTAGCGGGCCTGGTCGTCTGTATCCTGGTCGATCACCGAGACGGTGGCGCCGAACTTGATCTGGGTTCCGGAGAGCTTGGTGACGTCGATGACCTGCGCGCGCGCGATCATGTCGCCAATCTGAACAATCTGTCCTTCGATCCACCCCTGCCGATCCTTTGCGGAATGGTACTCGGCGTTCTCCTTCAGGTCGCCGTGGAGGCGCGCCTCGCCGATCGCGACGGTCACGGCGGGCCGATCGATGGTCTTGAGCCGCTTCAAGTCTTCGTCCAGGGCGCGATAGCCCTGAACCGTCATAGGCACTTTATCCATAGCGATGGGTCACTCGGCTCGGTTTCGGGGAGGACGCCGGCGGCAGGCGCAGACGTCCGTGACGGGGTCGGGATGGTGATCCACGACTTGAGCAAGTCGTCGAGGGCCGCGTCTCGTTAGCACAACGACCGTGGGGATTGGGCGGCCGATGTCTCAGCCCCGCCCCGCGCTCACTTCATGGCGCAGGGCGCCAAGCTCCACGACGGCCCGGTGCGGGCGGAGGTCGGGGCACAAACAGCGCGCTATTCCCCGGGAAGAGGCGCATGGCTGCGCGGTGTCTCGATGCGGCCAGCGCTTGCGACGCCTCAGCCACGCTTTGGATTCATGATGAAAAAAGCCATTCCTCCGTTCGTCGTCTTGGTTGTGGAAGACGAGCTGATGCTCCGGATGCGCGCCGTGGACATCGTTGAGGACGCCGGGTTCATTCCCATAGAAGCCGTCAATGCTGACGAGGCGATTCGGGTCCTTGAGTCGCGCGATGACGTAGCGGTGTTGTTCACCGACATTCAAATGCCGGGAAGCATGGACGGGCTAAGACTTGCCCACCTGGTGCATACCCGCTGGCCCCATATCAAGATCATCCTGGTTTCTGGCCAGATCGCGGTTGATGACTCCGACAAGCCGCAGGACAGCAAGTTCTTCCCCAAGCCGCTTGAGATCCATCAGATGGTCCTGGAGCTCCAGGCGATGATCGGCAGCGGCGCCCTGAAGGTGTTGCCGACGCTTTCGGCCGAGAACGGCTCCCTGACCAAGGAGAACAAGGAGCTTCGCTATCAGCTTCAGCAGGCCGGGGCCCACGCCAAGGCTTTGCTCTTGAAGACCGTTCTGGATACCGAAAAGCAGCAGCTGATCATCAATGAGAACCAGCCGCTTCAGGACGCCCTGACCACCGAAAACGACAGTCTGAAGCTGGCCCTGGAACAGGCCGGAATCGACGCCACCGCCCTGTTGGTCCAGGCGGGGATCGAGGCCGAGGAGCGTGATGCGGCGGGGAAGCTGCAGGACCTCATTCACGCCGAGCTGCACCACCGGATCAAGAACATGCTGGCGACCGTGGGCGCGATTACCGACCAGAGCCTGCGGACGGCCACCAGCATGGCCCACGCCCGGTCGGCCATCGACGGACGCTTCGCGGCCCTGGCGCGGGCGCATGATCTTCTCACCCGCGCGAGCTGGGATAACGCGACCATCGAGAGCACGGTCCGCAGCGCCGTCGAACCCTTTGACCAAGGGGGCGGCCGCTTCGTCATTTCCGGCGAGAACATCCGGATCACGTCCAGCTCGGTGATCGCCTTCGCCATGACCTTGAACGAGCTCTGCACCAACACGACGAAGTTCGGCGCCCTCTCGCTTCCATCGGGACAGGTCCGTCTGGACTGGCACGTCGAGGACGCGCGCCTTCAGCTGGAATGGGCGGAGTTCGGCGGGCCGCCGGTGACTGAACCGACGCGCAAGAGTTTCGGAACGCGAATGATCACGTCCCTGGGTCAACAGCTGAAGGGCCAGGTCGAACTCGACTACAGGCCAGGCGGGTTTGTCTACCGGCTGAATGTGCCCGTGGAGGCGCTCACCACACGGTGAGGCCGGAGCAGGCGACGGTTCGCTTTGGGGCCCCTACGCCGTTCCCATCACCTTGGCCCGCAGGCGGCGCATGCCGCCCAGCCAGCGGTCGTAGTCGGCGGTCTTGCGCTGCATGTAGGTGAGCACCTCGGGGTGCGGCAGGATCAGGAAGCGTTCGGCAGCCAGGCCCTCGATGACGTGGCCGGCCACCTCGTCGGGGGTGAGCACCCCGTCCAGGCTCTGGGGCGAGCCGGAGCCGCCGGCCCGCAGCATGGCGGTGTCGACCCCCTGCGGGCAGAGGATGGAGACCTTGATGCCCTGGTCGCCGTGGGTGATGGCGATACTTTCGGCGAGACCCACGGCGGCGTGTTTGGTGGTCGAGTAGACGGCGCCGCCGATCTGCGACAGCAGGCCCGCGGCCGAGACGGTGTTGAGCAGGTAGCCTTCGCCACGGGCGATCATACCGGGCAGGACGGCGCGGGCGGCGTGGACGTGGGCCATGACATTGACCCCCCAGGCGCGGGCCCAGACGGCGTCGGGGGAGGAGACCGCGTTCTCGCGGTCCGGGTCACCGTCGCCGACCCCGGCGTTTGCGCAGAAGAGGTCGATGCGTCCGTGGGCGGCCTCGACGGCGGCGACAAGGTTGGCCACCTGGGCGCCATCGGAGACGTCGACGGTGTAGGCGCTCCCGCCGATCTCGGCGGCGACAGCCTTCGCGCCGGCTTCGTTGCGGTCCACGACGGCGACGTGGGCCGCGCCCTCATGTGCGAAGCGGCGGGCGAGCGCCGCGCCGATGCCCTCGGCGGCACCGGTCACCACAACGATCTTGCCCCGAACGTCCATGTCTCGTCTCCGTCCCGTGTGCCTTGTTGCGGGCAGGGGTAGGGCGGGGGACTGGTGAAGGCAATGGGGCGAACCTGTTCGTGTGGTTCGTGTGGTTCGTGGACAATCTTGGTCGGCCTTGCGGCGTCGCGGCGTGAAGACTTGGAACCACGAACCACACGAACCCCACGAACGGGGGCGCTTCCAGGGGCTTAATGTGAAACGTGGCCGGCTGCGCCGGGTGGAGAATTGTGAGTTCAGCTCACAAGAATGCGTGCGAGATGTCGTTTGATTGACCGGGCTCGATCCCGGATCGTCCGCGACATGAGCGATATTCCCCTGCACTTGGCCCGGTCCTTCGACGAGGTGGCTGAGCTCTATGAGGCCCACCGGCCGGGCTATCCTGAGGCGCTGTTCGTCGATCTGATGGCGCAGGCGCGGCTGGGGCCGGAGGACGCGATCCTGGAGCTGGGGTGTGGCACAGGGCAGGCGACGCGGGGGCTCGCGCTCTATGGTCGCCGGGTGCTGGCCCTCGATCCGGGACCGGATCTGGTGGAGGTGGCGCGGCGCCGGCTGGCGGCCTTCCCCCATGTGCATTTCGCGACAACGAGTTTCGAGGACTGGGCGCCCCGTTTGTCGGCCTACCGGCTGATCGTCTCGGCCCAGGCCTTCCACTGGATCGACCCGATGGTGGCCCTGCCCAAGGCGGCCGCTGTGATGGCCCCGGGCGGGGTGCTGGCCTGCTTCGCCCATGTGCCGGAGCCGCCGCCGGCGGCGTACCTCGGGGTCCTAGAACCGATCTATGCGCGTCTGGCGCCCGAACTCTGGGTCGATCCGCCGGAGCGGTGGTACTGGCCGGACGGGGCGTTCGCGCAAGGCCTGGCGGCGAGCGGACTGTTCGGGCCGGCCGAGCACCGGGTCTATCGCGCGACGCGGGCCTACACGGCCGATGGCTTTGCGGACTACCTGCGGACCCGGTCGGACTACCGCGCGCTTGGGCCCGAGCGGCTGGAGGCCCTGTTGGCGGCGGTGGTCCAGGCGGTGCGGGAGGGCGGCGGGGCCATCGAGATGGAGATGCCCGCGCATCTGCACATGGCGCGGCGGCTCTAAAAGTTCCTGTTTTGTTCTTGACGACGTCGCGCAGTTTCGCTACATTCTCGTCATTGGTTGTTTCTGCGTCTGAGGCGCGGGACGGGCTTCCGGCCCCGCGACGCCGCCGCGCTCCGGGTGGGCCACCTTCTCGGCCGAAGGGCGGAATGAGGGCCCGATATGAAAGTATCCGTCCGGGAGGCCGCTCGGCAGGTTCGAAGAGGCCGGCGGGCTGAAGCGGCTGAAGCTCGACCAGTCGGACCAGGTCATTGTCTTTGTCAGCCAATTGCTGGGCCGGCCGCTTCCGTCGGGTCTCGAAGATTTCTACCGGGAGAACATCGCCGAAATCGGGGAATTCCCGAGCTACAATCCGTGGTGGAACGCCTGGATGAGCCGTTGGGAATCCGACCTGACGATCGTCCTCGATCTATTCCCAGCCGAGGCCGCGCCGCTTTTCAGCGACGGATGCGGCAACGTCTACGCGCTTGATCCGTCGTCCGGCGATGCGACGCCCGCCGTCTATTTCTTCGATCACGAATATGGCTTCCATCAACCCCGGTGGGCCGTCGGTTCCTCCTTGGGGAGGTTCTTGCTGCTACTCGCCGATAGTGACCGTTCGATCAGGGAGGGTTGGCCAGAGGATTGGCGACGCGCCATCGATCCGGATCTCGACAAGTGTCCTCGGGCGCCAATGGAGTCCTCCTAGGAGGCTGATCTTGCCCTAACTTCTATTGTACGCGATATTGTACATATACCGGAGGCCCTCATGGACGTGCTCAGCTACTCAGACACCCGCGCCAACCTCAAGGAGGTGATGGATCGCGTCGTCGCGGACCGGGCGCCGGTCGTCGTCACCCGCAAGCGCGGGGAGTCGGTGGTGATGGTGTCGCTGGCCGACTGGAACGCGATGGAGGAGACGCTTCATCTGATGTCGAGCCCGGCCAATGCACAGCGTCTGGCCGAGGCGGTGCGTCAGCTGGAGGCCGGCGAGGGATCGGAGCGCGAGCTCATCGCGCCGTGAGGCTGGTCTTCGCCGACCGGGCCTGGGAGGACTATCTCCATTGGCAGGCGGCCGACGCCAATACGCTGGAGCGGCTGAACGGCCTGATCAAGGAATGCACGCGCTCCCCCTTCAAGGGGACGGGCAAGCCGGAGCCGCTGCGCGGCGAACTTCAAGGCTGGTGGTCGCGGCGGATCACGCTGGAGGACCGGCTGGTCTATCGGGTGACGGGCGCGGGCGCCACGCAGCAGCTGGAGATCGCCCAGTGCCGGTATCACTACTGAGCGCCGACTGAGCTTTCTCCTTCCCCTTCATGAGTAGGGTGGACGGCGGAACGCCGGACGGCTGGGGGAGTGCGGCAAGTATTTCCCACCCCGACCGCTGTCGCGGTCTGCCCCTCCCCAGGTCGGGGAGGGCGTTCAACATCAGGATTATCCGACATGACCGATCCCCCGGAGCCGGGGCGCGACGCCGTGCCCGCGGCGCTGGCCGTCGCCTATTCGCAGGAGATCGCCGAGGCGATCTGCGATCTCACCGCCCAGGGCCACAGCCTAGCCGCCATCTGTCGGCGGCGCGGGATGCCGTCGCAGTCGGGGGTGCTCAAGTGGCTCAAGCGCCGGGCCGACTTCGCCGAGAGCTACGCCCTGGCCCTGGCGGCCGGCGGCGGCCCGCACAAGGGCGGGGAGCCTAGCCACTACAACCTCGACACCGCCGTGGAGTTCTGCCGCAGGCTGGCGGAGGGCCGCGCCCTGATCCGCATCTGCGAGGATGAGGACATGCCGGTGGTCTCGACCATCTATCACTGGCTGAAACGACATCCTGAGTTCGTTGCCCTGTACGCTAACGCCCGGGAGATCCAGGCCGACCGACTGTTCGAGGAAGTCCGGGAGATCGCCGACAGCGCGACGCCCGAAACCCTGGCCGTCGACAAGACGCGCATCGCCAGCCGCCAGTGGCAGGCCGCCAAGCTGGCGCCGCGATCCTATGGCGCGCGCATCAACCAGGAACATCCGGACGCGGTGGTGATCAATGTCGAGGTGGTCGAGTTCTGAGCTTAACCTGCGGGTGCCGGGCGGCTGGGAGCCGCGCGAGTATCAAAAGCCGCTGACCCGTTACCTGCAGAAGGGCGGCAAGCGGGCCGACGTGGTGGCGCACCGGCGGTGGGGCAAGGACGAGGTGGCCCTGCACTGGACCGCCACCCAGGTGGTGAGGAACCCCGGGACCTACTGGCACCTGCTGCCGGAGGCCTCCCAGGGGCGCAAGGCGATCTGGGACGCGGTCAACCCGCACACCGGCGCCAAGCGGATCGACGAGGCCTTTCCCAGGGGGTTCCGCGCCAGGACCGTCGACGCGGAGATGAAGATCGAGTTCCGCAATGGGGCGGTCTGGCAGGTGTTGGGCTCGGACAATTACGACCGGCTGGTGGGGGCCTCGGTGCGCGGGGTGGTGTTCTCCGAGTGGGCGCTCGCCAAGCCGGAGGCCTGGACCTACATCCGGCCGATCCTGGTGGAGAGCGATGGCTGGGCGCTGTTCATCTGGACGCCGCGGGGGCGGGGGCATGCGACGCGGGCCTTCGAGGTGCGCGCCGCCGATCCGGCCTGGTTCACGCTGAAATCGCCGGCCACGGAGACCGACGTGTTCACGCCCGCGCAGCTGGCGGTGGAGCGGACCGAGCTGATCGCCGAGGCGGGATCGGAGGCGGAGGGACAGGCGAAGTTCGACACCGAGTACCTGGTGGCCTTCGACGCCGCCGCGCCCGGCGCCTATTACGGCGCGGCGCTGCGGGAAGCCGAGGCGGCCGGGCGGATCGGGCGCGTGCCGCACGACCCGGCGCTGAAGGTGGACACCGCCTGGGACCTGGGGATCGACGACTATACGGCCATCTGGTTCTTCCAGCAGGTGGGGCGCGAGGTGCGCGCCATCGACTATTTCGAGACCTCCGGCGAGGGGCTGGACGCCATCGTCGCCCAGGCGCTGTCGGGCAAGCCCTATGTCTACGGGACCCACCACCTGCCGCACGACGTGATGGTTCGTGAGCTGGGGGCCGGCGGTCGCTCGCGGCTGGAGACCCTGGGTGGGCTCGGGGTCTGGCCGATCTGCGTGGGCACGGCGCAAGGGCCGGACGAGCGGATCAACGCCGCGCGGCTGATGATCCCGCTGACCTGGTTCGACGCCGAGAAGTGCGCCGTGGGGCTGGACCGGCTGGGCGCCTATCGCAAGCGCTGGAGCGCGGCGACGCGCAGCTTCGTCGGGCCGCTGCACGACGCCGCCAGCCACGGGGCCGACGCCTTTGGCGAGTTCGCCGTCAACCGCCAGGGCGCGGCGCGGCCGAAGAGCGCGCGGGCGCAGGGGCTGAACTGGATGGGGTGAGGCCCTTTCCTCAAGGAGACAGACCATGCCGACCCCCGCACACCGCGTTCGCGCGAACCAACTGATCGCCTCCAACCGCCCCCTCCTGGCTGCTGCGCCGCAGAAGCGGCGGCCCCTCGATTCCCAACGCACCGACGTCTTTCAGCCGGGCCCTGATGGGAAGCTCCATCCCGTTCCCGGGTGGACCACGACGGGTGCCTTCGACTTCGGCCGCTGGACCCGGAACATCAACCTTCCCGGGGTGGCCCGGGACCTCGCCTTGATCGCCGCGAGCTCGATCGGCGGCGGCGGCCTACAGGGGCTTGGCGCCTTGCGGGGCGTGACCGGGGTGACGGGCGGTGGACTCACCGCGGCCGATGGCGTGACCCTGGGAGCGGGGACCTATGTGGTGGGGGACAGGACGATGGAGTCCATGGCTCCCAAACAGCGTCCGAAACACTGGTGACGACCTTGGATGACCTGGATAGCATCGCGGCGTCGACCTTCGCGGCGGCGCCCAGGGCGGGAGATCAGATGCGCAAGGACGTGACCACCTATCTCGCCTTGGCGTCCTGCGCCTACATCCTGGTCTATGTGGGCGTGCACATGCTCGACGACGGGTTCGGCCTGGCCTTGCCGATGTTCGCGACCTTGGCGGCGTTCGGCACGCTGCTGGCCGGCCTTCCGGCCGCACCCTACGTCTGTATCGCCGGAGGCGTGTTGACCGGCGTCCAGGTGGCCATTCCCCTGGCCGTCCATCGAGGCGCGCCGGACATGCCGTATGCGGTCGGTTGCCTGGCGGCCGCGGCGCTCGCCGTGGTGACGGGCCTGATCCTGGCGCGGCGCGTCAAGCCGGCCGACCCCGCGGCCTGAGCCGCGCCTCCCTTCCGACACTTCAGCGACCCGTGGGCCGAGCGCCGCGGGCCGAAGGATCCTGCATGAAAACCGAAGACATCCTGAAGGACGCCCGTGAGGCGTTCGACCTGGCTTGCGAGCACGAGTCAGAGAACCGCCGCGAGGCGCTGGACGACATCCGCTTCGCCCGGCTGGGGGAACAATGGCCCGACAAGGTGCGGCGTGACCGGGAGCTGGACGGGCGGCCCTGCCTGACCATCAACCGGCTGCCGGCCTTCATCCGCCAGGTGGTCAACGACGCGCGGCAGAACAAGCCGGCGATCAGCTGCCATCCCGTGGACGACGGCGCCGACCCGGAGACCGCCGAGATCTTCAACGGCCTGATCCGCAACATCGAGCAGTCCAGCGACGCCGAGGTGGCCTATGACACCGCGCTGGATTTCGCGGTGACCGGCGGGTTCGGATACTTCCGGATCAACACCCGCTATGCCGGCGAGGACAGCTTCGACCAGGACCTGGTGATTGAGCGGGTGGCCAACCCGTTCAGCATCTATGGCGATCCCCATTCGACGGCCGCCGACTCGTCCGACTGGAACACCGCTTTCGTGGTGGACACCCTGCCCAAGGCCGCCTTCGAGGCGCGCTGGAAGGGGGCCGACGCCGTCGACTGGAGCGCCGACTCCTATGCCGGGCTGGGCGGTCCCTGGCTGGAGGGCGACCGGGTGATGGTGGCCGAGTACTGGCGGCGCGAGGCGGTGATGAAGACCCTGCTGGCGCTGTCCGATGGCCAGGTAGTGGAGCGCTCCGTCTACGAGGCCCAGAAGGCGATGTTCGACGCCCTGGGGGTGAGCGTCATCGGGCGGCCGCGGGCCGTGGCCTCCAGCAAGGTGGTGCAGGCGATCATGAACGGCGCCGAGGTGCTGGAGACTGTCGACTGGGCGGGCCGGTTCATCCCCATCGTGCCGGTCTATGGCGAGGAACTGCACGTCGACGGCAAGCGCCGGCTGCGCAGCCTGGTGCGCGACGCCAAGGACCCGCAGCGGATGTTCAACTACTGGCGCACGACGTCGACCGAGCTGGTGGCGCTGGCCCCGAAGGCGCCGTTCATCGGTCGCAAGGGAGCCTTCGAGACCGATGCGTCGAAGTGGGCGACGGCCAATGTGCAGACCCACGCCTATATCGAATATGACGGCTCCGAGCCGCCGATGCGCCAGCCCTTCAGCGGCGTCCCGGCCGGCGCGCTGCAGGAGGCGCTGAACGCCAGCGACGACATGAAGTCGATCATGGGGCTGCACGACGCCAGCCTGGGGGCGCGGTCCAATGAGACCTCGGGGCGGGCGATCATGGCGCGGCAGCGGGAAGGCGACGTTTCCACCTTCCACTATATCGACAACTTGAGCCGGGCGATCCGGCATGCCGGCCGCATCCTCATCGACCTGATCCCCAAGGTCTATTCCGCGCCGCGTGTGGTGCGGGTGCTGGGGCCGGGCGGGGAGGCCAGGCTGGCGCCGGTGAACCAAAAATTCCAGGCGCCCGACCCGGCCGACCAGGCGCGGAAGATCACCCGCATCTACGACCTGGCTGCGGGCAAGTACGACCTGACCGTCAAGTCGGGGCCGAGCTTCACCAGCCGCCGGGAGGAGGCGGCGACCCAGATGATCGAGCTGATCCGCGCCTATCCGCCGGCCGCCCCGGTGATCGGCGACCTGCTGGCCCGCAACCTCGACTGGCCCGGCGCCGACGAGATCGCCGGACGGCTGGCGGCCATGGTGCCGGGCGAGGCCCGTGGCGCGACGCCAGAGGTGGAGGCGGCCAAGGCGCAGATGGCCAAGCTCGCCCAGGCGCTGCAGGCCGCCGGCGCCAAGATCGCCGCCCTGGAACAGGACCGCGCCCACGAGGCCCGCAAGCTGGAGATCGAGGCCTTCGAGGCTGAGACCAACAGGATGCGGGCGATGGAGGGGCGTCAGCAGGTCTGAATTGTTCTTGATTTGTTCTTGACGGGCTCGCGCGTTTTTGCGATGATTTCGTCATTGGTCGAGAGTGCGTCCTGAGCCTCCGAACCGCTTGCGAGCCGCCGCCTGTCCGGTGAGCGCCTCGGCTTCTATCGATCCACGCGATGGGACCGCCGGTGAGCGGCTCTGCGCGTGCGTCATCACCGGCCCGAGTGGGCCGATCATCCTGAGGACATCATGAGAGACGAAGACGCGACCGATCTGGCCGTGGACGCTGGCGTCCTGGCGCAGGTCGCCGGGGCCCAGGCGCCCGGCGAACTCGAGGGTGACGACCATGAGGAGGTGGAGCACGACGGGCAGGTCTACCGCATCCCGCGGGCCCTGAAGGGCGCGTTCCTGATGCACGGGGACTATACCCGGAAGACCCAGGAACTGGGGGAGCATCGCCGCTCACTGGAGGCGCAGCGCCGGGCCCATGCACAGGAGGTGGAGCTGGCCCAGGCCGATATCGGCGACCGGGCGCAGCTGCACCTGCTGGACCAGCAGCTCGAGGCCTATCAAGGCGTCGACTGGGAGGCGTACGGACAGGCCGACCCGCAGGGCGCCCAGGCGGCTTGGGCGGAGTTCACCCAGACCCAGCAGGCACGCGAGCAGTTCGCCTGGTCGCTGACCCACAGGACCGAGCAGGGCCGGCTGGAGGCGCAGCGCCGAGCCGCGGCGCAACTGGCCGAGACGGGCCGGGTGCTGAGCCAGGAGATCGACGGCTGGTCGCCCGAGGTGGCCGCCAAGCTGGTGGAATATGCCGGCGCCTTCGGGGTGACCCTGGAGGAGCTGCGGGAGATCGCCGATCCGAGGCTGTGGAAGATCCTGCACCGCGCCCACCTGGGCGAGCAGCTGGAGAAGCAGCAGGCCTCGGCCAGGACCCTGGCCCAGACCCAGGCCGTGCGGCCGGCGATCTCGGTCACCGGGGCGGCGGTCCCCGGCGGCGGCGTGCGCGACGAGATGGCGACGGGGGAATGGATCCGCCGGCGCAACGAACAGGCGCTGAAGGGGCGATAGGGATGGCGAGCGTCGACAAGCTGATCCTTCGAAACCGGACCTCGTTGGCGGATGCGCCGAAAAGGGCCAAGGCCTCCACCGCCCCAGGACGGTTGCTCTCCCGCCTGTCAGTCGGCCTGGGCAATGCGACCCAGATACCCATGCTGCCCGGCTACTCCGGGTACTGAGGAACGGGCGGCTCCAGCCCCGGGGCGCGCTTTTGGAAGAGCGCCACCGGCAGGGCGACGAGCCCCGCCCCCAACGGCAGGGCCACCCTGGGACCCACCAAGATGAAGATGACCCCCAAAGCCTCGCCGTTATCGCCACCCTGCTTCAACAGGTAGAAAACGAGATTAAGAGATGGCGCTCGGAACACAGCACGGCGATGGGCGCCGCAACGAAAAGCGGCGTGGGAATCTATCCCAGCACCAGCAGCGCGCCCGGAATTCCATATCGACGCAGCAATCGTCGGCTCATGGAGCGGCCAACCGGTTCCTTGTCCATTTCACCGATCAAGTTCTCTTTTCGTTGCGGCCAAGCTGACGGGAACAGGCCAAACGTCAACCGCCAGCCTGGCGATCGCCGACAGTGCCTCCGGTCGCTCTCAGAGCTTGTGGGGCGTCGGCGGCTCTCTCCCTCTCCCGGACCCGCGTGACCAACTCCCTGCGAGAGTCACGCCTGACAGATTGCGCTCCGCCGTGAGCGCCCCTGGACGCGACCGCGCGCTGGCCCAGCCAGGACCGCCGCCGCGGACCGCCCTCCCATGAACCTGTGCGCAGCGCGCCCGACGGCCGCTGCGCCATCTGAAAAGGACGCCAGACCTTGCCCAACACCCTGCTTTCCCCCACCGCGGTCACGCGCGAAGCCCTGCGCGTGCTGCATCAGAAACTGAACTTCGTGGGGTCGATCACCCGCGAGTACGACGACAGCTTCGCCCGCCAGGGCGCCAAGGTGGGCGACACCCTGAAGGTGCGCCTGCCCAACCAGTACGTCGTGCGGACGGGCTCGACGCTCGCCGCCCAGGACACCACCGAGACCAGCGTCGACCTGAAGGTCCAAACCCAGAAGGGGGTGGACCTGAACTTCACCTCGGTCGACCTGACCATGAGCCTGGACGACTTCAGCGACCGGGTTCTGGAGCCGGCCATGAGCGTGCTGGCGGCCAATATCGAGGCCGACGCCATGTCGATGTACAAGGACGTCTACAATCAGGTGAGCAGTCCCGGCGCGCCGGCGACCTTCGCCAAGATCCTGCAGGGCCGGAAGATCCTGGTGGACAACCTGGCGCCCCTGGCCAGCCGCACCTGCAACCTCAACACCCAGGACAATGTCGACCTGGTGGACGCGCTGAAGGGCCTGTTCAACGACAAGACCAACCTGACCAAGCAATACCGCGAGGGCTTCATGGGCCGGACCGCCGGGTTCGACTTCATGGAGAACACCCTGTGGCCGTCGCACACGCCCGGCGCGCGTCCGGGCACGCCGGCGGTGAGCACCGCCAGCCAGACGGGATCGAGCCTGGCCACCAGCGGCTGGACCGCCTCGCAGGCGGTGCTGAAGGCCGGCGACGTGTTCACCATCGCGGGCGTGTTCCGCGTGCACCCGGAGACCAAGCAGCCCACGGGGGTGCTCCAGAGCTTCGTGGTCACCGCCGACGCCAGTTCCAACGGCTCGGGACTGTCGACCCTGCAGATCAGCCCGGCGATCATCACCAGCGGGGCGGGTCAGAACGTCTCGAACTCGCCGGCGGCCGCAGCCCTGCTGACCGTGGCCGGCACGGCCTCGACCCCTCACGGACTGTCCATGGCCTACCACCAGAGCGCCTTCGCCTTCGCCACCGCCGACATGGTGATGCCGCGCGGCGTGGACTTCGCCGCGCGCGAGGCCTTCGACGGGATCTCGATGCGGATCGTGCGCCAGTACGACATCAACAACGACAAGTTCCCGTGCCGGCTGGACGTCCTGTACGGCTTCAAGACCCTGCGGCCGCAGCTGGCCTGCCGCCTGGCCAACAACTAGGGCGCGCGGGGCCGCCCCGCGGCGGCCCCGTCGTCTTGCGGGCCGGCCACGCGGGCCGCCGCCCGCCGAAATCCTGAAATTCCACTGAGGAGGGACCCGCGCATGGCGCTCTCGACCTATGCCGACCTGAAGGCCGCGATCGCCGACTGGCTGGAGCGCGGCGACCTGGCCGACCGGACAGGGGACTTCATCGCCCTGGCGGAGTCGCGGCTGAACCGTGTGCTCCGTCTACGGATGATGGAGGCAGAGGAAGCGCTGACCGCCGGGGTCGGCCTCCGGACGGTGAGCCTGCCGGCGGCGTTCCGGGAGCCCATCGCGCTCTGGATCCTGGATTCCGGCGGGCGGACGCCGCTGCGCTTCATGGACCCGGCCTCGCTGACGATCAGCGCCACCGCCGGCGCCCCCCAGGCCTGGACGCTGAACGCCGGGGCCATCGCCTTCGACCGACCCTGCGACCGGGCCTATGGCCTGACCCTGCGGATGGTGGGCCGGCTGGCCCTGTCCGAGGCCCAGCCCAGCAACGCCGTGCTGACGGACTATCCGGACCTCTACCTGTTCGGAGCCCTGGTGGAGGCCGCGCCCTATCTGCGGGACGCCGAGCTGCTGTCGCTGTTCATGGCGCGGTTCGAGGCCGCCCTGGCCGAGGCCCGCGCCAAGGAGGCGCGGGGCAAGGCGCTGGCGACCCTGGGGGTCGAACCCCTGCTGCTGGCCAGCGGCGCATGACTCCCCTGCCGCCGGATGCGCCGGCCAACCTGCGGCCGGTGCTGAACGACCTGCTGGCGGCGGTCCGCGCCTGGCGCGCGCCCGAGGCGCCGACGCCGATCTATGCCTGCGCCCAGGCGGCCCTGCCGCCCGCGGCGAACTGGCCGCGCACGGTGCTGCTGGTGAGCGACCTGAACATCCTGGCCCATTCCGACGGGGTCCACTGGATCCGGCAAGACACGGGAGCGACCCTCTGATGCCTTCCTCCTACACCCCGCGCCTGCGCCTGGAGCTGCAGGCGGCCGGCGAGAACCTCAACACCTGGGGGGCGCCGAAGCTGAACAACGTGCTGAGCCGGATCGACACGGCGATCGCCGGCCTGACGGTGATCGCCCTGACCGGCGACCATGCGCTGACCAGTTCCAACGGCGACGACGAGGCCCGCGCCGCCCTGCTGAAGTTCACCGGCGCCGGACCGTTCGCGGTGACGATCCCGTCGGTCAGCAAGACCTATCTGATCTGGAACGCCTGCTCCGCCGCCGTGACCGTGACGACCGGGGTCGGGGCGGGGGTGGTCGTCGACGCCGGGGCCCGGGTGGTGGTGTTCTGCGACGGCGCCCAGGCCGCCGAACTTGGCTACGCCGGGTACGGACTGAAGGGCTACATCGACACCGCCGTCCTGGCGGCCACCGGCTCGCTGCCGGCCGTGACCGGCAACGCCGGCAAGGCGCTGTTCTGCGACGGCGTCGCCTGGGCCCCGAAGGCGCCGACCGTCGCCGACATCTCCGACTATTCCCCGGCGACCAACGCGCGGGCGATCGCCTTCTCACTGCTGTTCTAAGGAAGCCAAGCCATGGCCGTCACCGGCAACTACGTCATCACGCCCCAGACGCCGAAGTCCGGCGTCGCGGTCTGCACGACGGCGAACTCGACCTATTCCGACACGCCGGCCAATACCCAGAAGCTGCTGACCGCGGGGCCGAACGGCGCGCGGGTCACCAAGATCACCGCGATGGCGCGGGCGACCAACACCGCCACCGAGCTGCAGCTCTATGTCTCGTATGACGCCGGGACGACGAAGAAGCTGATCAATTCGGTGCTGATGGCCGCCTATACGGTGGCCCAGACGACGGGGCAGATCGCGACCGACTTCGGCTACAGCGAAGACTTGCCGATGGTGCTGCTGGCCGGCGCCGAGCTCTATGTCGCCATCGGGGTCAGCAACACCGGCGTCGTCTTCGCCGCCGAGTGGGGCGACTACTGATGCGTCCGGGCCTGAAGGGGCTTCAGAGCCCCGCCGCCGCGATGAACCCGCCGCGCAAGGCGGCCTCGGCCCCCGTCGTTTCCAACTACGTCCGGACCTATGCGGCGGGGAGCTACAACTGGCAGTGCCCGAAGACCGGGCGGTACCGGTTTGTGCTTTGGGGCTCTGGGGGTGGGGGTTTCGGCTCAATGAACCGAGGCGGCGGGGGCGGCGCTCACGCGCAGAAGGTTGCGCCAGTCCGGTCTGGAGAGATCGTTTCGGTAACGGTTGGCGGCCCGACGCTCGCCAACGACACCGGCGCAGCAACGACGGTCACCCTCGCCTCGGGGGTCGTGTCTGCTGGTGGTGGTGTGAAGGGCGAAGATGGGGGCGCAGGCGGAACGGCGATCGGCGGCGACATAAATGTGAGCGGTGGAAATAGGATTGGAGTGAACGGTGGCGCGTCTGGATCCAGCGGCCTGTTCAGTGGTGGCGGCACGCCGCCAAGTGCGCCGCCGACTAGCCCGGGCGGTGGTGGTGGCGTGTCAGGTGTCGGATTTGGGGGAGCGGCGGGCTACCTCGTAATTGTTCGTGAGGGGGGCTAATCCCGCACGAACAGGTGGACGAACCCGTCATCGCCCAGGCTGACCGGGTCCTGCTGTCTGCTCAGACCGCAAGCCGCCGCGTAGGGTTCCGGGTCGCCTGAATACAAAGTCAGACGTTCCAGGGTTTCTCGGACGCCCTTGGGGCCGGTGACCACATAGCGCAGGACGAGGTCCATCCGACCGACGCGCTCCATCATCGTTTGCTTGGCTACGAAGAGGGTAAGGGTCCCACCATCGGCGGTCGGCTGGCTAAAGACCGGCATGTTTGGAGGTGGGGGCGCAGAGCCCATCTTCGCCGCTACGGGCAAATGAAACGCCGCAGTTCCTCCTGGAGCCAGGTGAAGTGCGACCGCCTTGAACGTGTTCGCCCACGCCGCTCCGACCGGGAGATGGGCCAGAGCGTAAAAGGTGCAGATCACGGAGTCGAACCGCTCCTGAAGCGCGAACGAGGTCATGTCGCCTTGGACGAAGCGGACCCTCGACGCAACATCGGGATTGCAAGCCGCGCGCTTGGCGTTGGCCTGGGCCAGCATCGCTGGCGCCAGGTCGAGACCCGTAACGTGGAAGCCGCGTTCTGCGAGCGCGATAGCAACTCGGCCAGTTCCTGCCCCGAGTTCGAGGATCGAACCTCCAGCCGGAGCAAGGCTCGCATAGAGGTCTGTGTCCCCAGCGAGCGAGGCGTCACCCGCCGTGACCAAATCATAGAACGCCGTAGAGGCGCCCTTTTCCGAATAGTAGGGCCGAACCGGCGCAGAGACCTTCATTGCCGCAGCTTACGGCTCCGCACCACGCCGCTCAACCCGACCGCGAGGAAAGCGATACCAACCCATGCGCATACCCCTCGACATCCCGCCGGGGCTCTCGGCGGACGACACCCGTTTTGCGGCTGCGGGCCGTTGGGCGGATGGGTCCAATGTTAGGTTCTGGCGGGGCCGACCCCAGGTGATCGGCGGCTGGGAGCGGCTGGTGGACGCGCCGTTGACCGGCGTCTGCCGGGACGTCCTGCCCTGGACCGACAAGGCCGCGGTGCTGAACGTCGCCTTCGGCACCCACAGCCGGCTGCAGGTGTTCCTCGGCGGCGGTCTCTACGACATCACTCCCGCCGGCCTGACCGCCGGCCTCGTGGATGGAACCGGCGGGCAGGGGTACGGGACCGGGGCCTATTCGACCGGCGCCTGGTCGGAGCCGTCGTCGGGGGACTATTTCCCGCGCACCTGGTCGCTGGGGGCGTGGGGGGAGAATCTCATCGCCTGTCCGCGCGGGGGCGCGATCCATGCCTGGACCAACAACACCGGCGCCCCGGCGGCCCCGCTGAGCAACGCGCCGGCCCGGGTGACGCATATGCTGGTGGCGCTCACCGACCAGGTGTTCGCGCTGGGGTGCGACGAGGAGGTCTCGGGGACCTTCAACCCGCTGTGCCTGCGGCATTCGTCGGTGCGCAACAACACCGAGTGGATCACCGGGCCCTCGACCACCGCGCGGGAGTACATCCTGCCGGGCGGCGGGCGGATCGTGGCTGGCCGGGTGATCGGGCCCAACCTGCTGATCTGGACCAGCCACGCGCTGTTCCTGGGATACTTCGTGGGGTCCCTGGCCCAGCCCTGGCGGTTCGACCGGGTGGGGGAGAAGTGCGGTCTGATCGGCCCCAACGCCGCGGTCGTCGTGGGGCAGCAGGCCTATTGGCTAGGCCCCGACCTGCAGTTCTACCGCTACGGGCTGGGCGGGTCGGTGGAGCCGCTGCCGTGCGCGATCCGCGAGGCCCTGGCCGACAATCTGGCGGCGTCGCAAGGCGACAAGATCGTCGCCTCGTCATCCTCGTCGTTCAGCGAGATCCGGTTCGATTACCCCGACGCCCGCGAGGGTTCGGAGAACAGCCGCTACCTGCTGATGTCACTGATGGATGGGGCCTGGTCGCGGGGGATCATGGCGCGCACCGCGATGGTCGACGCCGGGCCGTCGCAGTATCCGATCGGGGTCGACCCCAATGGCGCGGCCCATTGGCATGAGCGCGGGCAGAGCGCCGACGGCGGCGCCTTCTCCTGGTTCGTGGAGAGCGCCGACCAGTGCCTTGACGAGAACGCCACGGCGATGGTGCGCGGCCTGTGGCCCGACATGGCCGATCAGGTCGGGCCGGTCTCGGTCTCGGTCATCAGCCGGTTCACGCCGCAGGGGGAAGAGACCTCGAACGGCGCCTACAGCATGGCCCCCGGCGCCGACCGGGTGGACCTGAGGACCACCGGGCGGATGTTCCGCGTGCGGTTCTCCGGCGGCTCGGCGCCGACCGCCTGCCGCATCGGCCGCCCGGTGTTCGACATTGTCGCGGCCGGAAGCCGCTGAGGGGGCGGTGGGCTGGGCGCGGTACCGCGCCTGGCTGCTGCCGGCGCTGCGGGGCGAGTGCGCCACGGAGGCGCAACTGCTGGAGGACATCCTCTCAGGCCGGGTCCAGCTCTGGGCCGGCGAGGCGTCGGCCGTGGTCACCCAGCGGGTTTGGGAGGACGGCGTCCTCCGCCTGCACATCTGGCTGGCGGGCGGCGACCTGGCCGAGATCCTGAGCCTGCGGCCCGGCCTCGAGGCCTGGGCCCGAGGGCAGGGCTGCCGCCACATCACCATCGACGGGCGCGCCGGCTGGAGCCGCGTGCTGCGCAGGCTGGGTTACTCAGCCGTCGGACATCAACTGCAAAGGACGCTCTGATGGGCAAGAAGACCAAGACGAACGAGACCACGAGGAACCACACCGTGACGGCGCCCACGAACCCCGAATGGGTGACGAACATGGCCCAGAGCCTGGATCTCGGGATCCAGAGGATCGGCGGCGCCAGTCCCTATGACTATGTGGCGCCGGTGTCGGCCCTGGAGCGCCAGGCCGAGGGCGGGGCGGCGGGCCTCAGCGGGCTGCGCGGCGGGAACGCCCAGACGGTGGGCAGCGACGCCTGGTTCTCCAGCCTGCTGAGCGGTGGCGCGCCCAGCGTCGGGTCGGCGAGCCTGCTGGACAACCTGTCGGCCTACTACAATCCCTACCGCGAGCAGGTGATCGACGCCGCCAGCGTCGACTTCGACGCCAATGCGGGGCGGACGCGGGCGGCGCAGGACCTGGCCATCGCCGGGCAGGGGGCCTTTGGCGGCTCCGGCGCGGCCCTCGCCAGGTCGCAGACCGAGGGCGAACTGGCGCGGGCCCGCAGCAGCGGACTGGCCCAGATGCTGTCGGAGATGTTCACCACCAGCGCCAGCCTGGCGGGCCAGGACGCCGATCGCCGCCAGCAGGCGTCGGCGGCCAATGCGCAACTGGCCCTGCAGGACAGCCAGATGAAGCTGCAGGCCGCCCAAGACCGCGCCAACAGCAACCGGGCCGACATCACCACCCAGGCCGCCCTGGGGGCTCAGATCCGGGGCGTGGACGATCAGATGCGCAAGGCGCCGATCACCACGCTGGCGTCGCAGATCGACATGTTCTCGGGCCTGCCCCTGGCGCTGTTCAAGGGACAGGTGGAGGACGGGACGGGGACGAGCAACAGGACCACGCGGGAGACGGGGGCGAGCCTGGGCGAGATCGCTCAGCTGGTTCAAGCCATCAGCAGTTTCCGAAATTGACCCGCCAATCTGAGGGCCAGGAGGCCGCATTGGCTGGTGTGACGGGCGAGGATGTGTCCCGTCTGCAAACCCTCGACGCGTTGCAGAACGCCCAGATACTCACCCTCCGTCAAATCGGCGAAAACGTCGCCGCCCAGACGCGCCGGCTGGAGGGCCTGACGGCCAAGGTGGATGATGTGCGCGAGCGCCTGGTGCGGCTCGAGGCGCAGGAGGCCGGCAAGCTGGTGGAGGCCCTGCGGTCGGACCTGAAGGCCGCGGTCGGCAGGGTCGATCTGCTGGAGGCGGCGCGCAACAAGATCGAGGGCGCGGCGGCCCTCTGGAACTGGGTCGTGAAGAGCGCGCCGTGGCTGGCGGCCGGCATCTCGGCGTTCGTGGCCGGGATCGGGCTGAAGTCCCTGGACGGACGCTAGGCGGCGCCCTGGCGTTCGGCCACCCTGGCCACCAGGCGACGGATATAGTCGCCGACGTCCTGAGGCCACGACGAGGTCAAGGCCCCGAACTTCGCGTCGTCCTTGGCGTAGAAGGCCCGCATCGCCTCCTCGTAGTCAGGCAGGTCGCCGGCCAGGGTGGTCATGGCGCGGTGGGCGGCCTCCTGGGCCATCCGCGCGTCATCGGCGCCCTCGCGGAGCGCCTGTTCCACCAGGCGGCGCAGGACGGCCGACGCGCCGCCGGGCTGACGGGCCAGCCAGTCCCAATGGCGGGGCAGGAGGGTCACCTCGCGAGGGGTGACGCCGAGCTTGGGACGTCCGCGGGCTGGTTTGGGCGGGGTGTCGAGGGTCGGCAGCCGCGCCAGGACGTCTGCGGGCGCGCCCCGGAAGTCCAGCTCGACCGTGCGGCCGGTGGCGTCGTCGAAGACCAGGATGGGCTCATGGCCTTGGTCGTGCGCGGCTTTCGCGGCGGCGGCGACCGTCTGGAGCGAGCCCGCGGCGAGGCCCCGTTGCCCGGCGAAAGCGGTGAAGGTGGCGGCTTCGTCCATCGGCCCCTCGGCGACCTGAGCGCCTCAAGGCGTCAGAATATTACCCGGATATATAGCTTGGAGGGGTTCGATCGCAACCGTCACGGTGATCGCCAAACGACAAAGGGACGGAGCGCTGGTGCGTTCCGTCCCCCTGAAGCCCTTGCACCGCAAGGGTTTGTAGTGGTGCCGTTGCAGGGATTCGAACCCTGGACCTCAGCCTTACCAAGGATGCGCTCTACCTCTGAGCTACAACGGCGAAAAGGCGAGGGCGGGCTATAGCCAACGTCGAGGGCCGCGTGAAGCCTTAAATGCGCCGGAAGAGAACTTGACGGCTCGGACCGGTCGCCGCACCCCTTGGGATATGGACAAATCCGGCAAACCGAAGGCGGCCGAGCGGGAGGCGCAACTGGCCAAGGCCCTGCGCGCCAACCTGCGGCGGCGCAAGGTTCCCGACCGCGCGCCAGCGCCCGCCAAGGCTGACGAGGAATAAGTCGCCGCGCGCCTTCCGTCCGGACCGCCCGCCCGCTAGAGAACGAGCTCAGCCGCGGCGCGTCGTGATGGCGTCGGGGCGACCCTAAGGAATTGAGATGAGCGACCTGCTTCACCTGCTGGCGGAAGATGCGGAGGACCTGGCGGTCATTTCCGCGGCCCTGCAGGATGCGGTGGCCAAGATCGGCGACATCGCGGTGGAGGCGCGGGGGCGCCGAGTCACCGTGGCCTTCAATCGGTATCGCTGGGAAGGCAAGGGGGGCGAGCGCGTGCGTTCGGCCCTGCAGATCGGCTCGGTGCTGGGGGTGCAGGCGCGCAACCTGCGGCGCGGCGCCAAGTCGGCGGTGATCGAACTGCTGACCCTGGACTTCGAGCCCGGCGAGGCGCCAGGGGGCACGATCACCCTGAGTTTCGCCGGCGGCGGCGACCTGCGGATCGCCGTGGAATGCATCGACGCGGTGCTGGCCGATATCTCCGCGCCCTGGCCGACGCCGCGGACTCCCGCCCACGACGCCTGACAAGGCGTAGCGCGGAGGCGCTGGCGCCGCTAAAGAGCGCCCATGCGCCGTTTCCGTTTTTCAGATCCCGGCTTCGAAGCCGCCTTCGCCGCCTTCGTGGACGAACGCCGTGAGACCCCCGAAGAGGTCGATACCCTGGTGCGCGACATCCTCCTGGCGGTCCGGGCCGAGGGGTTGGACGCCGTGCTGCGCTTTGGCCGTCAGTTCGACCGGGCCAATGTCAGCGCCGAGAACATCCGGGTGACGCCCGAGGAGATCGAGGAAGGCGCGGCCCAGTGCTCGCCCGAGGTGCGCGAGGCCATCGCCTTCGCCGCCAAGCGTATCCGCGCCTATCACGAGCGCCAGCGGCCCGCCGACCAGTGGTTCAAGGACGAGGCCGGGGTGGAGCTGGGTTGGCGCTGGACGCCGCTGGAGGCTGTGGGAATCTACGTGCCCGGCGGACGCGCGGCCTATCCGTCGACCGTGCTGATGAACGCCGTGCCGGCCGCCGCCGCAGGGGTGGAGCGGATCGCCATGGTGACGCCGCCGGGGCGCCTGCAGCCGGCGGTGCTGGCCGCGGCCAAGGATGCCGGGATCACCGAGATCTGGCGGGTCGGCGGGGCTCAGGCCGTCGCCGCCCTGGCCTATGGCGCGGGGCCGATCCTGCCGGTGGACAAGATCGTGGGACCGGGCAACGCCTTCGTCACCGCCGCCAAGCGCCGGGTCTACGGCACGGTGGGTATCGACGCCCTGGCCGGGCCGTCGGAGATCGTGGTGGTGTCGGACGCCGGCAGCCGGCCCGACTGGATCGCCGCCGACCTGCTGTCGCAGGCCGAGCACGACCCGGCGGCGCAGTCGATCCTGATCACCGACGACGAAGCCTTCGCCGACGCCGTCATGGCGCAGATCGAAGAGCAGCTGAAGAGCCTGGAGACCAACGAGGACGCGAGGGTCTCGCTGAAGAACCACGGCGCGGTGATCATCGCGCCGCTGGAAGAGTCCCCGCGCCTGGTGAACCTGATCGCGCCAGAGCACGTCGAATTCGCCCTGGACGAACCGGAACGCCTGGCCGACCGCGTGCGGCACGCCGGCGCCATCTTCCTGGGACGGCACGCGCCGGAGGCGATCGGCGACTATGTGGCCGGCTCCAACCACGTTCTGCCCACCAGCCGGGCGGCGCGGTTCTCGTCGGGGCTGTCGCTGTACGACTTCATCAAGCGCACCTCGATCGTGAAGTGCGATGAGGCGGCATTCGCGATCCTGGGGCCGCCGACGGTGGCCCTGGCCGACGCCGAGGGGCTGCCGGCGCACGCCCGTTCGGCGGCGATCCGACTAGGTCAGGGCTAGGATCCGACCGCGGCGGGAAGCTGAACGGTAGCTAACAGGGGCGTCCCGGCGCCCGTTCAGGGTCGACGCTCTAGGGTGTGGTCATCGGAGCCGACGAGGCTTCGGACACATTCAAAGACGGAGACCAAGCCATGCAAACCTCTTCCAAGCTGATCCGCAGCGCGGCCGTTGCGACGATGGCCGCCGCTCTCTCGGTTGGCGCCGCCTCGGGCGCCTCGGCCCAGACCCGCCTCAGCCCGGTGGTGGGCTGCGACGCGCCGGGCAACAAGCAGGTCGGCGGCGCGCTGATCGGCGCCCTGCTGGGCGCGGTGGCCGGTTCGAACCTGGCCAAGAACGACCGCGGCACGGGCACGGCCATCGGCGCCGTGGTCGGCGGGGCCACCGGCTCCTATGTCGGCTGCAAGATGCAGCGGACCGATCAGGCCCAGAACGCCTACGGCTACGGCCAGCAGCCCGCGTACCAGCAGCCGTCCACCTACAGTCACTCCGGCTATCGCCTGTCGGGGGACATCTCCCCGGCGACCTATGTCCGGGATGGGGGGAACTTCGCCGCCAGCAGCAATCTGAACCTGCGCGGCGCCCCGTCCACCTCGGCCCGCAAGGTCGGCTCCCTGCGCGCCGGTGAGCGCTTCCAGGCCCTGGCCCGGGTGCGCGGGACCGACTGGATCCTGGTGGGTCAGGACGGCGTGGGCGTCGGCTATGTCAGCGGCCGCTACGCCAGGCCCGTCGGCCAGCAGTACGCGTCCTACGGCTACTAAGGTTTCCTGAGGTTCCTCCCCGAACCGACTTCGCCCGACGCTCCCCAGCGCCGGGCGATTTTTTATCACCCGCGATCGGGAGGATGACGTTAGGGGTTGGTTTGCAATAAACCTCGCTCATCCTGTTCCTCCTTTCGACCGCCATGGCCGACGAAGACCGCACCAAGCACCGCCTGCAGACCGTGGAGATCGACGAGGAATCCCTCGCCGCGGTCTCGCGCGACCAGGAACAGGAGCGGCAGATCGCCATCTTCGATCTGCTGGAGGAGAACTATTTCCATCCGGAGGGCGCCGAAGGCGGTCCCTATGACCTGAAGATGGGGCTGGTGGAGAACCGGCTGGTCCTCGATGTGCGGGGCCCCAGCTATGAGCGCCGCCACATCCTGTCGCTGTCGCCGTTCCGACCGTTGATCAAGGACTATTTTCTGATCTGCGAGAGCTATTACCAGGCGATTCGCAACTCAACGCCCTCGCAGATCGAGGCCTTGGACATGGGCCGGCGCGGCCTGCACAACGAGGCCTCGACCCTGTTGCGCACCCGGCTGGCGGGCAAGATCGAGACCGATCTCGACACCGCGCGGCGGCTGTTCACCCTGATGTGCGCCCTGCATTGGCGGGGCTAGGGTTTCATGGCCGCTGACCCGTCCGCCTCGCCGCTGCCCGGCGCGGTGCTCTTCGCCTGCAATTTCAATCGCGTGCGCTCGCCCATGGCCGAGGCGCTGATGAAGCGCGCCCTGGGCGACCGGGTCTATGTCGACAGCTGCGGCCTGAAGCGGGACGAGGCCGATGGCGTGGATCCCTTCGTCGAGGCGGTGATGGCCGAACTCAGTGTCGACCTGGCCGATCACAAACCCAAGACCTTCGATGACCTGGAGGACGCCTCCTTCGACCTGGTGGTTTCGCTGACGCCGGAGTCCCAGCATCGGGCCGTCGAGATGACCCGGGGCCGGGCCGCCGAGATCGAGTACTGGCCGACCTTCGACCCCACCCTGGTGGAGGGCTCGCGCGAAGCGCGGCTGGCGGCCTATCGCGAGGTGCGCGACGCGCTCGCCGCACATATCGCCCGGCGGTTTGCGCGCTAGCCGCGCATCCAGGCGAGATCGCCGCCCCAGCCGTCGAAGACCTCGCCGTGGCCTGCGGGGCGGAACAGCGCCTCGGTGTCGCACACCAAGTTTCTCAGAATCTCCGCGTCCGGACCGAGCAGAGAAGGGACCGCGAGCGCCAAGGCTTGCCCCGAGGAGAGCGGATGGACCGCCATCTCCCACGCCAGATATTTGTAGAATGGCCGCAGTCTTCCGCCATTGAGGGCGAAGAGGGCATCCAGCAGCGGCGCGATTCCATCGGCCGCCTCCAGCCGCGCCGCCGAGGGCAGGCCATCGCACAGGCACTTCAGGGCCCGATAGGTCTGGTTGAGGTAGTGGTCGAGGCGCTGGTCGATGAAGCCCGGGATCTCGCGAGCCGGAACGCGCGCCTTCTCGTCGATCACTTCCTGGCAGAGCCCGTCAGTTCGGTCCACCAGCACGCGGACATGAGCATAACTGTACCGATCCCAGGCATCCGGCCGTCCCCATGCGGCGTGGGCGCGCAGGCCCTCCAAGGTCATCACCGAACAATCGGTCCTTGCCCGCGCCCTGCCGGCATGGCGCGTGCTCCATGCGTCGAACACCTCGTCGCGCACGATCAGCACGCAGTCATAGTCCGACGCCGCGGTCTCCCGGCCCTTGCCGCGCGACCCTGTCAGCCAGAAGGCCAGCACGTCGGGATCACGCTCCGCCAGGTCCAGCAGATCGAAGTATCGGGGCCGTTCGTCCGGGTCCTGGCGCAATTCTCTCCCTTTCCAGCCGTGGCATTCGACCGTGCGGCGGGCTCCGCGTTATGATAGAGGCCTCTCCCACGGCTCGCGCCCCTCGATTCAGGCGTGGGCCGTTCGACTTTTATCGGCGTCTATTTGGAGCCTGCATGGCTAAAGAAGAACTTTTGGAGTTTCCGGGCACGGTCAGTGAAGTCCTGCCCAACGCGACCTTCCGCGTGAAGCTCGAGAACGATCACGAGATCATCGCCCACACCGCCGGCAAGATGCGCAAGAACCGCATCCGGGTTTCGGCCGGCGACAAGGTCCTGGTGGAGATGACCCCCTACGACCTGTCCAAGGGCCGCATCACCTTCCGCGTCCGCTAGCGGGCGCACGGCCCCCCGATGACGACGCCGCGCCTGGTGCTGGCCTCCGCGAGCCCCAGGCGGCTCGATCTCCTGGCCCAGATCGATCTTGTGCCGGACGCCGTGGTGGCCGCCGAGATCGACGAAACCCCACTTCCCAACGAGACGCCGCGCCTGCTGGCGCTGCGGCTGGCCGTGGCCAAGGCGGCCAAGGTCGCCGCCGAGCAACCGGACGCCTATGTCCTGGCCGCCGACACGGTGGTGGCCGTGGGTCGCCGCGTGCTGCCCAAGGTGGAGACAGAGGCTGAGGGCCGCAAGTGCCTCGAACTGCTGTCGGGCCGCGCCCACAAGGTGCTGACCGCCGTGGCCGTGCGCGCGCCGGATGGCCGTGCGGTCAGCCGGCTGGTGGAGAGCCGCCTGCACGTCAAGCGCCTGAACGCCGCCGAGATCACCGCCTACCTCGCGACGGGCGAAGGGATCGGCAAGGCCGGCGGCTACGCCATCCAGGGCCGGGCCGGCGGCTTCGTGATGTCCCTGCAGGGCTCCTATCCCGCCGTGGTCGGCCTGCCGCTCTACGAGACGCTCAACCTGCTGAACGGCCTGGGATACGTGCGGCCATGAGCGTGCGGAAACTCTATCTGGACCGGGGAATCGGTGAGACCCGCGGGGTGGTAACCCTGGACGGCGCGCCGGAGCGTATGCTGATCGTCCGTGACGGCGACGGTCCGCTGACCCAGCTCGGCGCCCGGCTGGTGGGACGGGTGCGCAAGGTGGAGCCGGCCTTCGCCTCGGCCTTCGTCGATCTGGGCGGTGTCGAAGCCCTGATGGCCTTCAAGCCGGACGCCCGTCCCGTCGAGGGCCAGGCCATCGAGGTGGAGATCCGCAGCGAGCCGCGCGACGGCAAGCTGGCCACCGTGCGCCTGATCGGCCCGGCCGAGGGCAAGCCACGCCTGCTGACCGCGGCGCCGGACATCGCCGAACACCTCGCCTTCTTCGCCAAGGACACCCCGATCATTGAGGGCCGTCAGGCCCGCGCCATGGCCGACGCGGCCGAGGCCGAGGCCCTGGAGACGATCCATCCGCTGCCCGGCGGCGGCGACCTAGCCATCGAGCCGACCCGCGCCCTGGTGGCCATCGACGTCGATGTGGGCGAGCGCAAGGGCCAGGACGTCAAGCGCGTCACCCGCCAGGCCAATCACACGGCGCTGGCCGAATCCGCCCGTCTGCTGAGGCTGAAGGGCCTGGGGGGGATCGTGGTGATCGACCTGGTGGGGCGTGGCCATGACGGCAACGCCCTGCTGACGGCGGCCCGCACCGCCTTTTCCCCCGACAATCCCGGCGTCGCCATCGGCCCCGTGGGCCGCTTCGGCACCATGGAGATGACCGTGCCGCGCCGCGGTCGCGCGCTCCGCGACATCCTTGGGGATGGGGCAGGGGGCCTGTCGGACCTCACCCTGGCCCTGCGCCTGATCCGCCGCCTGGAGGCCGCCGCCGCCAGCGATCCCGGCGGACGCCTGGTCGCCACCTGCGCGCCCTCAGTGGCCCAGGCGGCCAAGCCCTACGGCGAAACCCTTGCGGCGCGGATCGGCGCGCGGTTTGTTATCGAGACCAACCCCGACTGGCCCCGCGACCGCCTCGACGTCCGATGACCACCGCCCCCTGTCCGATCTGCAGGAAGCCCGGCTCGGTGGAATACCGGCCCTTCTGTTCACGCCGCTGTTCCGACGTCGATTTGCAGCGCTGGCTGGTGGGGAGCTATGCGATTCCGGTGGAGCCGGACGAAGCCGACAGCCTCCACGACGAGGATGACGGGAATTGAAGCTCCTCGCTGGACACCGCCCCGACCCTCTTTTATAGACGCGGCTCCCGCGAAGGCGGGGCACGGAGCGTGACAGCCTGAAGTGGATACCGGTTCAGGCGACCGTCGCGCTCCAACGAAGAATTCCGAGCCTTTTCTCCGGAAAAGGCTCCGGGCCTGGGTAGCTCAGTTGGTAGAGCAGTGGATTGAAAATCCACGTGTCGGTGGTTCGAATCCGCCCCCAGGCACCACTTCCTCGTTCCAGACCAGTAGAGAGCAGCCTCACCCTCGGTGAGAGGCCGGAGCTTCGGTCGCTTCGAGTTTGGTCTGGAGAAACGCGGCGAGAAAACCACTCTCGTTGCGGCCTAGCCAGCGTCCAAATTTTACAATCCCGATTCCAAATCCGGCAATTGTCAGTGGGCCGGCAATGAAGACCCAGGTCTCGGGCTGCGCCTCGCCCCGGAAATAGGCGGTAACGGCGTAGATGGTCATCGCGCCGCCGATCAGCGCCGCCATCGCGAACCAAAGGGTGAGGAAGATCGTCGTAAAGGTGCTCATCCCAAATCGCAGGGAGATGCGGCTCCCTGAGCCAAACTCTTGAAACTCAGCGAATACAAATGTGCGGAACGCGTTGCCGTAGAAGATGCGCTTGCAACCTCTGAAATTTGACCGACCCGTCGAACCCATCACGGGTTTCGAGCCGAGAAGATTCCATTGAGGGTCCACTTCTTGCCGCAGTCGGGCCAGGCTCTCGCTGGGAGATAGCGGCGAAACGAGCTCAAGCATGAATAACGAGAACACGTCCGCCGGTGAAGCTCCACCCCGAAGGGAGGTTGGCTGATACGCGCTCGCGCCAATTTTCGAAAACCGGGCGCGTTCTTCGAGCAATCTTGCGGATCGAAAAACACCTGCGGTGGTTCGAATCCGCCCCCAGGCGCCACTTCTTCCCGAACATCATGACGCGCTCTCGGCCCTATGGCCTTGAAGATGACGCCGCATCGTCCCAGAGGTCTCTTCAGGAGACCTGACCGCCATGGACGACGACTTCCGCAAGGCCGCGCTGGACTATCACCGCCTTCCCCGGCCGGGGAAGCTGTCGGTGGAGCCCACCAAGCGCATGGACACCCAGCGCGACCTGGCGCTCGCCTATTCGCCTGGCGTGGCGGCGGCCTGCGAGGCCATCGTCGCCGATCCGTCCGCCGCTGATGAGCTGACGGCGCGGGCCAACCTGGTGGCGGTGATCTCCAACGGCACGGCGGTCCTGGGCCTCGGCAATATCGGGCCGCTGGCGAGCAAGCCGGTGATGGAGGGCAAGGCGGTGCTGTTCAAGAAGTTCGCCGGCATCGACGTCTTCGACCTGGAGGTCGATGCGCTGGACCCCGACCGCTTTGTGGACATCGTCGCCTCCCTGGAGCCGACCTTCGGCGGCATCAATCTGGAAGACATCAAGGCGCCGGAGTGCTTCGCCATCGAGCGGGCCCTGCGCGCGCGGATGAACATCCCGGTGTTCCACGACGACCAGCACGGCACCGCCATCGTCTGCGCCGCCGCCGTCCGCAACGCCCTCGTCCTGCAGGGCAAGACGCTCCCCGAGATCAAGCTGGTGACCTCCGGCGCCGGCGCCGCGGCCCTGGCCTGCGTCGACCTGCTGGTGCTGATGGGGCTGAAGCCAGAGAACATCACGCTCACCGACATCAAGGGCGTGGTCTATCAGGGCCGCGAGCCCGACATGCCGCCGAACATGGCGGCCTATGCGCGCCAGACAGACGCTCGGACCCTGCCGGAGGTGCTGTCGGGCGCGGACGTCTTCCTGGGGTTGTCAGCGCCGCGGGTCTTCAAGGCCGAGTGGCTGCCCCTGCTGGCGCCCAACCCGCTGATCCTGGCCATGGCCAATCCGGAGCCGGAAATCCTGCCAGAGCTGGTGGCCGCCGCCCGGCCCGACGCCATCGTCGCCACCGGCCGTAGCGACTATCCCAATCAGGTCAACAACGTCCTCTGCTTCCCCTTCGTATTCCGTGGCGCCCTGGATGTGGGGGCCAGCGAGATCAACGAGGCCATGAAGCTGGCCGCCGTCGAGGCCATCGCCTCGCTCGCCCGCGCCGAGGCCTCCGAGGTGGTGGCCGCTGCCTATGGCGGGTCCGCGCCGCTGTTCGGGCGTGACTACATCATCCCCAAGCCCTTCGACCCGCGCCTGATCCTGCAGATCGCCCCGGCCGTGGCCAGGGCGGCCATGGAGACCGGCGTCGCCCGGCGGCCGATCGCCGACTTCGCCGCCTACCGCACCGAGCTGGAGCGCTTCGTCTACCGCTCGGGCCAACTGATGCGCCCGATCTTCGACGCCGCCCGCAAGGCCACCAAGAAGGTCGCCTATGCCGAGGGCGAGGATGACCGCGTCCTGCGCGCCGTGCAGACGGTGGTGGACGAGGGCCTGGCCCGGCCGGTGCTGGTGGGTCGGCGCGAGGTGATCCTGGCGCGCATCGCCGCGCTGGGCCTGCGCATGAAGCTCGACACCCACATCGAGATCCTCGATCCCAACCAGGACCACGAGATCTTCGCGCCCCTGACCGCCCGCTACCAGAACCTGGTCAGCCGCCGGGGCGCGCCGCCGGCCGCCGCCGCCCGCCGGGTGGAGCGGCGTCCCACGGTCACCGCCGCCATGCTGCTGGAGAGCGGCTATGTCGACGCCGCCCTCTGCGGCGGCTCGGGCGACTGGTGGCAGCACATGACCTATGTCATGCCGATCATCCCGCGCCGGCCCGGTATCGACCGTATCCATGCGCTGTCGGCCCTGATCACCCGGGGCGGGGTGCTGTTCATCTGCGACACGCACATGAACCCCGATCCCACCGCCGAACAGATCGCCGAGATGACCCGCCTGGCCGCCGACACCGTGCGCGGCTTCGGTCTGGAGCCCAGGGCGGCGCTGCTGTCCCATTCCAGCTTCGGGGCGTCCAATTCCCCCAGCGCGCGGAAGATGCGCCAGGCTCTGGCCCTGCTGCGCGTCCAGGCGCCGGAGCTGGAGGTGGACGGCGAGATGCATGCCGACGCCGCCCTGCTGGAATACCAGCGCAACCGGCTGGTCAGCGATTCGCGGCTGAAGGGGGCGGCCAACCTGCTGGTCATGCCCAACCTGGACGCGGCCAATATCAGCCTGACCCTGCTCCAGGCCTCGACCAATGCGCTGCTGGTGGGGCCGATGCTTCTGGGGATGTCCAAGCCGGTCCACGTGCTGCCCCCCAGTGTCACGGCCCGGGGAATCGTCAACCTCACGGCGCTGGCCGTCGTGGAGGCCAGCACCGGCCGGATGCCCTGACCCCGACATTTCGTTTGCCCCGCATAACGGGGTTCTGCTGTACTGTTCTCTGAGGCAGCCGCCCCAAGGAGAGACCCATGCGCCGACCCTTCATGACCATCGAGACGGGAATGACCCTTCAAGAGGACATGGGGCGTAATGCGGACTTTGAACTTGGGAATCCTGGCGCATGTCGACGCCGGTAAGACGAGCCTGACGGAACGGCTGCTCTACGCGGCCGGTGTCATCGACGAGATCGGCAGCGTCGATGGCGGAAACACCCAGACCGACTCCCTGGATCAGGAGCGGCGGCGCGGCATCACCATCAAGGCGGCGGTGGCCTCCTTCGTCGTGGGCGATGTCGCGGTCAACCTGATCGACACGCCTGGCCACCCCGACTTCATCGCTGAGGTCGAGCGGGTGCTCAGCGTGCTGGACGGCGCGGTGCTGGTGATCTCGGCGGTGGAGGGCGTCCAGGCCCAGACGCGGGTGCTGATGCGGACCCTGCAACGCCTGCGCATCCCCACCCTGATCTTCATCAACAAGATCGACCGCCGGGGCGCGGACCCTGATCGGGTGCTGGCCGCCATCGCCGAGCGCCTGACCCCAGCTATCGTCCCCATGGGCGCAGCCGAGCGGCCCGGCGAACGGGACGCCGCCTTCGCGCCCTTCGGACCCGCCGACGCCGAGCGCCTCTGCGAACGGCTGGCCGAACAGGACGACACCTTGCTTGCGGCCTATCTCGACGGCGGCGGCCTGTCCTATGGGCGGCTTCGCAAGGCATTGAGGCGCCAGACGCGGCAGGGGAGGGCGCATCCCGTCTTCCTGGGCTCGGCCATCACCGGCGCGGGCGTGGATGACCTGATGGCCGCGATCGCGATCCTGCTGCCCGCCACCGAGCGCAACGTCGAGGCGCCGGTCTCCGGTACGGTGTTCAAGGTGGAGCGTGGCCCGGCCGGGGAGAAGATCGCCTATGCCCGCCTGTTCTCCGGCGCCCTGCATGTGCGCGACCGGTTGGCGTTCGGTCAGGACGGCGGCGCCAAGCTGACCGCCCTCCAGGTCTTCGACCGAGGGCCGGCCGTCCCCAGGGAAACCGCCGTCGCCGGGCAGATCGTCAAGCTGTGGGGGCTGGCCGACATCCAGATCGGCGACGCCATCGGCGACCGGCGAGATGGCGCCCCCCGTCACCACTTCGCCCCGCCCACCCTGGAGACGGTGATCTATCCCCGCCGTCCCGAGGACCGGCGGGCGCTTCACGCCGCGCTCGCCCAGCTCGCCGAGCAGGACCCGCTGATCAACCTGCGCCAGGATGATGTGCGCCAGGAGATGTTCGTCTCTCTCTATGGCGAGGTGCAGAAGGAGGTGATCGGCGAGACCCTGGCCCACGACTACGGCGTCGAGGCGGCGTTCCGCGGGACCCGCATGATCTGCGTGGAGCGACCGGTGGGCGTGGGGACGGCCATCGAGCACGCCCCCTATCCCTTCATCGCCACCATCGGCCTGAGGGTCGAGCCGGCGCCGGTGAACAGTGGCGTGGACTTCCAGCTTGAGGTCGAGTTCGGGTCCCTGCCGCTCTCGTTTCACAAGGCGGTGGAGGAGAGCGTGCGCGAGACCCTGGATCAGGGACTGCACGGCTGGCGGGTGACCGATTGCAAGGTCACCATGACCCACGGCATCCGCTACCGGGACTGGGCCACAAGTACGCCGTCCGAGCATCGCAACCTTACGCCCCTTGTGCTGATGGCCGCGCTCAAGCGGGCGGGCGTCCAGGTCTGCGAGCCGGTCCACCACTTTGGACTGGAGATCCCGGCCGACGCACTGGGGCCCATGCTTCCGGTCCTGGCCCGGCTTGGGGCGGCGCCCGGCGTTCCGGAGATGCGCGGCGCCTCGTGCTGGCTCGAGGGCGAAGTTCCGGCGGCCCGCGTCCACGACCTGCAACAGCAGCTGCCCGGCCTGACGCAAGGGGAGGGGGTGCTGGAGGCGGCCTTCGATCACTACCGCCCGGTCCGCGGCGAGATCCCGACCCGGCCGCGCACCGACAACAATCCCCTAAACCGGAAGGACTACCTGACCCGGGTGGCGCGGCGGGGGTGATTCATCAATCGTCATGGCCGGGACAAGCCCGGCCATGACGATTGAGGGGAAGGTGTCCGCTCAAATTGGCGGCGCCGGCAAACCTCTTCGCGCCGCTAATCGGAAATCGCTTGAGGGATGTTATGATATAACATAGTGGACTCCGGAATTGCTTCCAGGGGTCTCCGCATGCGCGCCAAAACGCTTCTCCTCGCCGCCGTCGGCGTGTCCGCTCTCTGCGCCGGTCAGGCCGTGGCCGACGAGGCTGGCGCGCCCACGGTATCGGAACTGGTGGTCACCGGCGCGCCCTATGCCGTCTCCCTCGACAGCGCCACCACCCACATCAACATCATCACCCAGGAGCACCTGGCCACGGCGCCGCCGGTGGGGATTGGCGACCTGCTGAACGGCATGCCCGGGATAAGGTCCACCTCCTACAGTCCCGGCGCGAGCCGCCCCATCATCCGCGGCCTGTCAGGCCCGCGGGTCATGATCCTGCAGAACGGGGTCGGCCTGGTGGACGCCAGCTCGCTATCTCCCGACCACGCCGTGGCCTCCGATCCGGGCGAGGCGTCCCGCATCGAGATTCTGCGCGGCCCTTCGACCCTGGCCTATGGCGGCTCCGCCATCGGCGGGGTGGTCAATATGCTCGACGAGCGCGTGCCCTCGACGCCGGCCACCGGCGGGGCCGACGGCCATGTCGGCGCCTCCTATGGTTCGGTGGACGACAGCTACTCGGTCTCCGCCGGCCTGAAGGCGGGCAAAGGTCCCTGGGTCGTGGCCTTGGACGCGGTCCGTCGTGAGAGCGGCGACTACGACACGCCGGTCAATCCAGTCTCTTCCAGGTATGAAGCCGTCAACGGCGTCACGGCTCTGCCCGACCGGGTGGTCCACAATACCGGCGTAGACCTCACCGCCTATGGGATCGGCGCCTCGTACATCGGCGACAGCGGCTTCATCGGCGGCTCGGTCAAGCGCACCGAGACCAGCTATGGCGTGCCCTTCGCGCAGATCGTTCAGGTCGGCCCGCCGCCCGAGGAGGGGCCGGTCTATATTGACCTCAAACAGACCCGCTACGACCTCCGCGGGGAGACGGCGCTGGATCTGGGTCCCTTCGACAAGGCCCGTGTCTCCGTGGGCTATGCCGACTATGAGCACCAGGAGATCGCGGTCGACGGCGGCGCGGTCGGAACCACCTTCCTCTCAAAGGGCGCCGAGGGCCGGCTTGAGCTGGTTCAGCGTGAACGTGACGGCTGGCAGGGCGCCGTGGGCCTCCAGATCCTGGGGCGCGATTTCGAGGCGCTTGGCGACGAGGCCTTCATTCCTCGGGTCGAGATCAGCGAGGTCGGCGCCTTCGTCCTCCAGCGTCTCGACCGCGACACCTGGGGGGTGGAGGGCGGTCTGCGCATCGACACCCGCACCCTGGACGCCAATCTCACCGGCCGCCCCACCAGCGACGCCGCCGCCGGATATGACGTCAACTGGGCCGCGGCCTCGGGCAAGCAGGACTTCACCAACGCCTCGGCCTCGGTGTCGGTCTTCTGGCGACCGGCCAGCGACTGGTTCCTGGGCCTGAGCCTGGCCCACAACGCCCGCGCCCCGACCGAGTTTGAGCTCTTCGCCGATGGCCCGCATGGCGGCACGGGATCCTATGAGATCGGCGACCCCACCCTGGACGCTGAACAGGTCACATCCCTGGAGGCGACGCTCCGCTGGACCGGCGCCAACGGCAAGATCGAGGCCCACGTCTACACCGCCGACTATACGGGCTTCATCGATGAGGCGCGCACCGGCGACTTCGTGGACGACGCCGGGGTTCTCGATCCGGCCGGCGAACTGCCGGTGGTGCGTTTCATCCAGTCGGACGCCCTGTTCTATGGTGGCGAGCTGGAGGGAACCTACGATGTCTGGCGCCACGGCGATGGCGTGCTGTCCCTCGAGGGGGCGTACGACTACGTCCATGGCCGCACCGACGCGGGACCGCCCGCGCGGATTCCGCCCTATTCCGTGACCGGACGCGTCGTGTGGACCGCGCCGCGCCTGGAGGGCCAGGTGGAGGTCCGCCATGTCGCCGAGCAGGATCGCCTCAGCGCCTTCGAGCTGCCCACCGACGCCTATACCCTGCTGAGCGCCCGGGTCTCCTACCGGCCGCTGGCCGATCAGGACTTCAGGATCTTCCTTGATGGCCGCAACCTGACCAACGAGCCGGCGCGCGAGCACGCCTCGTTCCTGAAGGACATCGCCCCCCTGCCGGGCCGCACGGTTCGCGCGGGCGTCACATACAGCTTCTAGGTTGGCGGCCTCCTGTCCCGTAGGGGCAGGGGGCCTTGGCCGCTCCTCCATCGATACCACCGGTGGCGGCGCCCTCGACTGTGGCCGCCGCGCCATGTCGGGCGAGTTCCGCCGACGAGTCGGGGCCTGGCGCCTTGACGCCCGAGCCCCATCCCCCCATTTGCCAAACTGTACGGCGACCTGACCGAAAATCAGGCGTGAGCGCCTCCGGGCCGTTCGGCGACCGTGTTATTTCAAGACCGGCGTTCCGTCGAAAATGCTGCAATGCAGCGCATAAATTCCCCCGTCAGTAGAAAAACGATCAGGAATAGTTGCTGATCGCGGTGTGCGGTGCAGCAATACCGTATCTCCCAATGCATCCGTATGGTTGAGCTTGGCGGTAAGCCCCCTTGACGCTTGGAAAAGGGGTTGCCAAAGCACCCCTGCCGCACGTCTAACATAGCGGTAAGACTTCAACTTCCCCTCGGGGCAGGCGAGGTCGCTCCCGCCTCCGGAACACGACCGTCGCCAGCTGGCGACACGGGTTACGGGTCGGGCGCAGCGATAGCGGCTCCGTCGTTTCTCTCGTGGTTACGAGAGGGACTGCGGGCAATTTCAATTGGGGTGGACACGCTCTCGCGCGACGACCCTCGGTCCAAACGTGCTAGACCAATCAGGAACTGGCGACAGATGCTCGACAACAAACGAACGACTCCTTTCATCGCTCTCTTCGGCGCCTTGGTGCTGATGACGAGCGCGCCGGCGTTCGCGCAGGATGCCGCCGCACCGGCCGCACCTGCCGCTGACGCCGCCGCTCCCGCAACAACTCCGACTGACGCCGCCGCCGCGGCTCCCGTCGCCGCGGCCGCTCCGGCCGAAGAAGCTGCCCCGCCCCAAATGGAAAGCGCTGGCAAGCTCAGCGTCATCCAGATGGCCATGGACGCCGGCGCGGTCGTCAAGGTCGTCATGATCGGCCTGGTGCTCTGCTCCATCTTCTCGTGGACCCTGCTGGTCACCAAGCTGCTTGAGTATGGCTCTCTGAACCGCCAAACGGACCGCTTCCTCGAAGCCTTCCGCACCGCCAAGACCATCAACGACATGGGCCGCATCGGCATGTCAGACGAATTCGAAGGCAATCCGCTGGCCGATATGGCCGCCGCGGCCGCCCAAGAAGTCGAACTGTCGCGCCAAGCTGGCCTGGCCGTTTCCGGTACTCACCGTGACGCGGTCATTCACCGCGCCGAGAACGCCGTCGCCGCCGTCCAGGCGTCGCTCGGTGGTCGTCTCTCCAGCGGCATGCAGTTCCTGGCCTCGGTCGGTTCGTCCGGTCCGTTCATCGGTCTGTTCGGCACCGTTTACGGGATCATGACCTCCTTCATCGGGATCGCGAACACCAACACGACCAACCTGGCCGTCGTCGCCCCCGGTATCGCCGAGGCGCTGCTGGCCACCGGCATCGGTCTGTTCGCCGCCATTCCGTCGGTTATCTTCTACAACTACTTCCAGACCCGCATCTCCGCTTACGGTGCGCGTACGGAAGGGTTCGTGGCTGAGCTGATGAACGGCATCTCCCGGCAGCTCGACAAAGGGGCCTAAGCACCATGGGCGCCAAACTCTCAGGTTCTGGGGGTGGCAGGTACGCCGTGGATGCGAACAGCGAGATCAATGTGACGCCCTTCGTGGACGTCATGCTGGTCCTCCTGATCATCTTCATGGTGGCGGCACCCATGGCCGCCGTAACGGTGAAGGTCACACTTCCCAACGCGGTGGCTAAGCCGTCTACCAACCCTCCTAAGCCGGTCTACATATCCATCCAGGAATCCGGTCGCTTGTTCATTGGGGACATTCCCACTGAGATCGCGACCCTGGGTGACGACCTGCGGAAGAATATCGGCAACAAGCGTAACCCGGAGAAAGAGCGGATCTTCATCCGCGCCGACAAAGGGGTCCTCTACGGGGACTTCATGGGCGTGATGAACCAGCTCCAGGACAACGGGTTTTACAGCGTGGCGCTGATCGGCGAAGACAAGAACTAGGGGTGGAGCATGGCTGAAGACATCACCCACCCAGGGCACAACCCCTTCGATGCGCCGCGTAAAAAGCGCAACAACGGGGTGACTGCCGCCATCATTGGCTCTGTCATCGTCCACGGCGTGGTCGGCGTTTACCTCTGGAAGGCCAAGTTCCAGTCGGAGTTCAAGGAATACTCGGACGACGTGACGGATGTGGCGATCATCAAGCCCGCCCCGCCGCCGCCGCCGCCGCCTCCGCCTCCGCCGCCGAACACCCCGCCGCCGCCGCCGCCCAAGCTGCAACCGCGGCCTCCGGTGAACGTGCCGTCTGATATGCCGACGATCCCCCCTCTGCCGGTTCCGCCGGTCGAGAAGCGGATCGAGGAACCGAAGCCCCCGGCTCCGGCTCCCGTGGCGCCTCCGCGCCCCTCGGTCATCAGCAACCCTGACTGGTCGCGTCGTCCCAACGCCGAAGATCTGGCCCGGTACTTCCCGGACCGGGCTCAGCGGATGAACGTCGAGGGCCGCGCGACGATCAGTTGCACGGTCACCGCCAGGGGCACGCTCGAGAACTGCTCGGTGGTTTCGGAAGATCCGGCGGACTACGGCTTCGGTGACTCCACCTTGAAGGCTTCCAAGCTCTTCAAGATGAAGCCGAAGACCCTGGACGGCGCCCCGATCGAAGGCGGTACGGTTCGTATTCCCCTTCGTTGGGTTCTTCCCAAGGGCTGAGCCTCCGGGCTCCCCTGCAAAAACGAATTGGCCCCGGAGGTTCACCTCCGGGGCTTTTTCTTTGCGCTATGCTGGGGCCATGAGGACGCAGGATCGAAGCGGGGAGGGGGAAAGAGACCGGCGGGGCGACCTGCTGTTCATGGGCCTCTTCATGCTCTTCGCCGGCGGCGTGATCATCGTGGACATCTTCACCGTCCTGCACGACCGCGCCCGTTTCGGGCAGCCCGTCGCCTGGTGGGAGCCCACCGTCTGGGAGGTGTCCAGCGGTCTGGTCCTGGCCGTCCTGTTGCCGGCGATGCTGTGGCTCATCCGTCGCTGGCCCCCGCGTCCTGAACGGCCCTTCACCTGGGTGGCGGTCCACATCGCCGGCGGCCTGGCCTTCTCCCTGATCCACGTTGTCGCCATGGGCCTGCTGCGCAGCGCCGCCTACAGCCTCGTCGGCGGCGTCTATGATGCCCTGGGGCCGCTGGGGGACTGGCCCTACGAGCTTCGCAAGGACCTGCTGATCTATTCCGGCGCCCTGGTCTGCTACCCTCTCTGGCGGCAGTTCCGCGCCCGCCAGGCCCCGGCTGCGTCGCAGGGCGACATCCTGGAGGTGCGCGACGGCGCCCGCCGGGTCTTCCTGCCGGTCGGGGACATCCGCTGGGTGGAGGCGGCCGGCAACTATGTCGAACTGCACACGGGTGAGAACGCCGTCCTGCACCGCGCCTCCCTGGCCCAGATGGAACAGCGGCTGGCCGGCTTCGTCCGCATCCACCGCTCGCGCCTGGTCAGCCGCGCCGCCATCGCCGAGGTGGAGACCAAATCCTCCGGCGATTTCAACCTCCGGCTCACCTCTGGCGAGCGCCTGGCGGGAAGCCGGAGATTTCGCGCCGGCCTGCTGTCGCGCGCGCTTGATCCGGCTGCCGCGCCCGACTAGAACACGCCTTCGCGATGCGCCGCCTTAGCTCAGTTGGTTAGAGCGCCGGTTTGTGGAACCGGAGGTCCTCAGTTCAAGCCTGAGAGGCGGTACCATCGCTCTCCCGTCGTGCTGGCGGTTTTTCCACACAATTTCAGTTGATGTTCGCGCTCTGTTCGCGTCGCGACGAATCGTGCCTCCTTCCTTCGGGGAGAGACGATATGGAAGCGCCGTTGCACGACTGGCACATCGAGGCCCGCGAATACGCCCGGCAGGAAGATCGCCGCGGCCGCCGCCATGCCTATGAGGTGATCGTCCCGGCGCGAACCGCCTTGCTGGTGATCGACATGGTTCCGTTCTTTCTGAACGAGCTGCCCTACACCCGCGGCATCGTCCCCAATGTCCGCCGCATCGCCGATGGCCTGCGCGCGGCCGGCGGGACCGTGGCCTGGGTCCTGCCCACCAACAGCGCGCCGACACCGGCCTCCACCGAATTCTACGGCGAGAAGGTCGCGGCGATGTATGCGGCCAGCGGCGGGGAGGGGACCCTGGCCGAGCGGCTCTGGCATGAGTTCCAGGTCCATGAGGGCGATGTCCTGGCGGAGAAGTCGGCCACCAGCGCCTTCTTTCCCGGCCGCTCCACCTTGCCGCCAATGCTGGAGGCGCGCGGCGTCGACACCGTGCTGATCACCGGGACCCTGACCAATATCTGCTGTGAATCCACCGCACGCGACGCCAGCACCCTGGGCCTGCGGGTGATCATGGTGGCCGACGCCAACGCCGCGCGCCGCGACCAGGACCACAACGCCGCCCTGCACAACGTCTACCGCACCTTCGGCGACGTGCGGGCGACCGACGAGGTACTGGCCCTGATCAGGGCCGGAGCAGCCGTTCCGGCTTGAAGGCCGTGAAGGGCGCTTTTGGCAGGTGGCTCCAGGCGCCCTTCGTCACGCGGCCGTCCAACACCTGCACGGCGGCCAGCAGCTCGTCGGGCTGGAAGTTGCAGTGCCCGGTGCGGGTCACGAAGACCTGCCGCAGCAGCTTGCCCTTGCCCCTGGCGGCCACCTTGGCGCCGTAGGTCCCCTCATTGGCCGAGGAGGTCAGGGGATCGTGCGTGGTGTGCAGGGTCAGGACCGGCCGGGTGAGGGCGCCGGTGGGGACGTAGTTGGCGGTCAGATAGGCCACCGCCTGTGGATCGGCGCCCTGGCGCGGCGCGGCGTTCAGGGCCGCCACGTCCTTGTCGATGGCCAGGCCCGCCTGCGCATAGGCCGCCGCGATCGCGCCGCCCTTGCCGGTGGCCTTCACCTGGCGGCGATAGTCGACCCCGGTGTTCCAGGAGAACACCCCGCCGGCGCGGCGTTCCTGGTCGGCGCGCGGGAAGAACACCCCCATGACGAAGCTCTTCAGCTGGTCGTCCAGGGTCGCGCCGGGCAGCTGTGCGAGGGCGGCCACCAATTGCAGCCGCGCCCGGCCCTGGGGCGTCTGGCGGGCCTCGGCGACCACGGCGGCCGCGCGTTCCGCGACAGCGCGATCATCCACCCCACCGACGATCTTCAGGTCGGGGGCCAGCAGGGTCTTGAAGGCGAAGGCCGCGTCGAAGGCGGAGTTCATCATCGGGATCGCCCCGCCCACCGAGCCGCACAGCGGCAGCCCCCCATCGAACCGGCCCGGGTGACGCTCGATCAGGGCGACCGTCGCCAGGGCGCCCATGGAGGAGCCCCAGGCCAGGGTCCGCTTGGGCGTTCCGATGGTGGCGGAAAACGCATCCAGGGTGGCGAGTTGGCCGGGAACCGCCTCCTCCAGCGCCCAGCCGGGACGGGCGAAGGACGATCCGGCCAGGGCGTAGCCCTTGGCCAGCAGCAGCGGCTTCACCGCCTCGCTCGGGGCGTTGTGGGCTGGATTGGCCGGCCCTCGGGCATATCCGTGGCTGTACAGCAGCAGGGCGCCATTCCAGGCGTCCGGCACGTCGATTACATAGGTCGCGCCCCCCGCCAGGGTCCCGGTCTCGTGGCGCGGGGCGGCCAGGGCGCTCGATGCCAGCAGGGCGGCGAGGGCCGCGGCGGGGATCAGGCCTTTACGCATGTGAAGTTCGCCGCCTCGTCCGTGCTGCCGGAACCCTTGTAGCGCGCCACCTTCGGCCAGGCGCAGAGCGGCCGGGTGCGGACCACCTTCTCGTCCACCATCTTGCTGGCGACGACCCGCTCGGGTGCACGGTCCTGTTCCACCCAGGCCATGATGGCGGCCAGCAGGTCGTGGTCGGGGTCATCCACTGGCGCCGGCCGCCCCGAGCCGCCGAACAGGTCGGGTCCCGCTCCGCCGCCGCAATGGAGCACGCCGGGCGCCAGGAACAGGCGGGTGAAGCTGTCGGCCGCCTGGCCGCCCATCTTCGTGCGAACGCGGCCGTAATAGTCCAGCGACTGCCTGGCCCCGATCGAGGGGTCCATCCAGCCCTGGTAGAGGATGAACTTACCGCCAGCCGCCTTGAAGCCCGACAGGTCGGTCTGGTCGGCGCCCAGGGTCGGCATGGTCTGGCGCACCAGGGCCAGGTCCTGGGTGACGTCGAAGGTCATGGCGTCCCAGTTGACGTCCTTGTGCGCCCCGTCGGCGAACATCGCCCGCAGCAGCGGGGAGGGCGGACCGGGCCGCGTCCGCACCCCGTGGACCAGGCCGGAGTCCAGGTCCTTGCCGGCGCTATCCTTCAGGGGGGCGTAGATCCAGCGCACCATGGCGATCTGGGCCGGGGTCAGGCAGCGGCCGGCCAGCTTGCCGCAGGCCAGGGCGTCCAGGTCGAACCGGCAAGCCAGGGGCTGCTCGACGACGCCGTCTGCCACCCCGTCCTTGGCGTCGCAGTCGGCGACGGCGCGGGTGGTCACCAGATCCCAGTCGGCGTCGGTCAGGGCGGCGGCCGGGCGGCGCATCTCCTCCACCGCGATGGCCATGAACCGGGCCGACTGGATCATCATGTAGGGGCCGGGCGCCCCGGCGACGATGCCGTCATAGTCGTCGGGATAGGACTGCATCTCCTTCAGCGCCTGACGGCCGCCGCCGGAACAGCCGATGAAGTACGAATAGGCGGTGGGCTTGCCGTAGTAGGCCGCGGTGATGGCCTTGCCGGTCACCGTCATCAGGTGCTCGGCGCGGTGGGCGTAGTTCTCCACCTTGACGGGATCGAGCATCCAGTGCGGCTCGGTGATCTTGTGGCCGCTATCGGTGGTGGCCGAGGCGTAGCCGCGATCCACCCCGCGCGCGAGGTCGGCGTAGTTGTAGATCCCGGCGTCGCCGCCGACACCCGCCCCCAGGAAGCGGCCCGTCCAGCGATCAGGCGCGGGCAGCCATAGTTCGAAACCGATGCCGCCCTCGATCACGCCTTCGACCCGGCAGAAGGGGGCGGAAACTACCCCATTGTAGAGCCGCTGCTGGGGCGACTTCCAGGTGGGGGCCGGGACCACGGTGGTCGCCGCTGTGATCTCCACGTCCTTGAGCTTCAGGCCCTTCAGGTCACCGCACGCGCCGGCCGTGGCCAGGGCCGGCGCGGCCAGCGCCACGGCCAGGACGCAGGCGGCGGCGGAAAGGCGCGGAACGGCCATGGCTGTACTCCGAAACAGAAGAAGGCCGGAGGGCGGGGACGCCGCTCCGGCCCTTGAAATCCTACCAGCGCTTGTCGATCGACACGCCCACCAGCCGGCCGATCGGGCTGGCCATCTGCGGGTCGTAGCCGCCGGAGATGTCCACGAAGGGCGGCTCCTTGTTGAACAGGTTCTGGGCGTCCAGGGCCACGGTCACACCGTCGAACCAGCCGCCGCGCGGGCTCAGGTCATAGCTCACGTGCAGATCGACGGTCGTGAAGGCGTCGATCTTCTTGGCCGGGGTGATGGTGTTGTTCTTGTAGGCGCCGGTGAAGTTGACGGCGGAGCGGGCGCTCCAACCGTTGTTGCGCCAGGCCAGCTCGCCGCGCATGCGCAGCTCCGGCGGGTAGTTGATGGTGTCCACCACCGCGGTGATCGGCGCGCCGGGGGCCGGCGAAAGGTCGAACTTGGTGAAGTACTCGCCGCTGACGCTGGTCTCGAAGTCGCCCAGGCTGGTGCTCCAGTCATAGCCCAGGTCGAAGTCGAACCCGCGGATGATGTTGGTGCCCAGGTTATGGCGCCGCCCGTCCTGGATGTAGGTCACGAGGGCAGTGTTGATCGGGGTGTTGGTGACGTACTGCGCCTGCAGGGCGGCGATCTGCGCCGGGGTCGGGTTGCGGATCACGAACTGCGCATAGAAGGGCAGGGACAGCAGGCCCGCCGTCCCGCGCAGGGCGACGATCTGGTTCTCGTAGTCGACCTTGAAATAGGTGACGTTGGCGTGGAAGCCGGGCAGGGGCTCGGGACGCAGGTCGAGGCCGAAGGACCAGGTCTTGGCGGTCTCGGGCTGCAGGTTGGGATTGCCGCCCGCGATGCCGATGCCCTGGCGGGTGCCGGTGGGGGAGGACGGATCGGGCAGGGTGTCACCGTAGAGGCCCGCGCCTCCGCCGATCGGGCTGTTCTCCGCCAGGCTGGGCGCCCGGAACGACTTGCCGTAGCTGCCGCGGAAGCTGACGCCCTCGGCCAGCTCCCAGTTCAGGCCGATCTTCGGGTTCTTGGTGGTCCCGACGTCGGAATAGTCCTCGTAGCGGCCGGCCACCGACAGGTCGAGACGGCGCACCAGGGGCACGTTCATGTCGGGGCCCACCAGGGGCACGTAGAGTTCGGCGAAGGTCGCGCCGATGTTGCGGGTGACGTTGGAATAGGCCGAGGTGGTGGCCGGACCCGGCGCGCCGCCGAACAGGTTGGTGACCAGCTGCTCCTCGCGGTACTCGGCGCCGACCGCCAGGCGCACCTTGCCGCCGGGCAGGTCGATCAGCCCGCCGTCGGCCTGGACGTTGTAGGTCTTCAGTCCCGTGCGCGCCTGGATGATGAACTGGCCGCTGGAGATCTTGGCGATGGTGGCCGGGTGGTTGGCGCCGCCGAACAGGTTGAGCGCCGTGGCCGGGTTGGTGTCGGCCAGCGCCGCCACGCCACCGGCGCCGTAATAGTTCGACCGCTGCTTGTTGAGGTCGTCGGACCGGCCATAGGAAGCATAGGCGGTGGCCTTCCACTCGCCAGGCAGCTTGATATCGGCGCCGGCGGTGATCTCACCCGAGGCCGAGCCCGAGGCCACGTAGTTGTATCCGAAGTCCTTGAAGAACGAGTAGTTCACCGACTCCGAGGTCCCCGCCGGCGCGCCGGGCGGGCGAACATAGAAGGGGTTGGTCGAGGGCACGGTCAGGGACGAGGTGATGATGTTGCGGTTCAGCACCTGGCGTTTTGAGTAATAGCCCTCGGTGAACAGGCTGATGGTGTCGGTGATGTCCTGCCGGGCTGACAGCACCACGCTGTTCTTCTGCTGCTCGGGGATGATGTAGTTGTACTTCAGGTTGTCGCAGAGGTTGGTCGCGGGAACCAGCGACGCCGCGTTGGCCGCGGTGACCCCGCCGGCCGGGATGGCATAGGTCACGCCCGAGATAATGATGTTGCCCGGATTGCACTGATTGGCCCGCAGGTCGCGGCCGCCGCGCGAGCGCAGGTCGGAGGTATAGAAGTCGCGGTCGCGCGCATCGAGCTCGGTGTTGTAGCTGTGCTCGAAGGCGATCATCGCGGCGCCGCTGTCCCAGCTCGTGCCCAGCAGCTGGCTGATCTGGTGGGTTTCGTAGCCGTCAGCGTAGGAGACCCGCGCGTTGGTCTGGGCGCCGTCGAAGGTCTTGCGGATGATCAGGTTGACCACGCCGGCGATGGCGTCGGAGCCGTAGATGGCCGAGGCGCCGTCCGGCACCACCTCCACCCGCTCCAGGGCCAGGAACGGAATGACCGAGGGATCGGTGAACTGGCCTTGGGTCCCCGCCGCGGGGAAGCGCTTGCCGTTCAGCAGCAGCAGGGTGGCGTTGACGCCGACGCCCCGCAGGTTGACGCCCGAACCCCGGGTGGCGTTGGCCGCCCCGTTTTGGGCGCTGGAGGCGGTGGCCGAGGGGCCAAGCCCGATCACCTGCGGCACCTTTCGCAGCAGGTCGGCGGCCGACGAGGTTCCGCTCTGGACAATCGCTTCCTGGTTGATGCTGACGACGTTGGAGCCGACCGCCTCGACGCCACGAATCCGGCTGCCGGTGACCACGACTTCGGAGAGGCTGGTGTCCTGGGCGCTGGCCTGGCCCGCGCCGAACGCCATCAGGGCGCCCAGCGCCGCTCCGGCCAGATAACGGCCGCGCATCTTCAGTTCAGACATTTGGTCAACCTCCCCAGGCATCGGTCGCTCATGGCGCCGTTTGGAGAATTAATTGTACGTCAAACGTACAATGTCAACGTGCAAATGTAAGCGCGTTCATCGTTGCTGCGTAAGGGTTTTTGGATCATCGTCACGCTGTGACACCGCCGCTCCGCCTCGTTCGACGCCCCGACTCTCCGACGCCGACCCTGGCGCAGGTGGCCCGCATGGCCGGCGTGTCGGGGGCCACCGTGTCTCGGTTCTTCAACGCGCCGGGCAAGCTGAGCGCCGAGACCGCGGCCCGCATCAAGGGCGCGGTGGACGAGCTGGGTTACACACCGAACCTGGTGGCTGGAGGCCTGGCCTCCAACCGCTCCCGGCTGGTGGCGGCGCTGGCGCCGACCATCGAGCAGTCGATCTTCGCGGCCACCATCCAGGCCATGACCGACGAGCTGGCGGGCGCGGGCTACAGCGTCATGCTGGGTCTGACCGGGGCGCGGGACGAGCACGTGGGCCAGCAGCTCTCCGCCGTGCTGGGCCGGCGCCCGGACGGCGTGATCCTCACCGGCTCGATCACCGATCCGATCATGCGCCAGCGCCTGGTGGCCCAGAACACCCCGATCATCGAGACCTGGGACCTGCCCGCCGATCCCATCGACATGGTGGTGGGCTTCTCCCACGAGGCAGTCGGCCACGCCGTGGGCTCGCGCGTCATCGACAAGGGCTGGAAGAAGCCGCTGCTGATCTCCGCCACCGGGACCCGAGCCGGCATCCGCCAAGCCGGCTTCACCGAGGCCCTGCGCCAGAACGGCCGACCCAACCCCGAGGTTCTGACCTTCGACGGCGTCACCACGGTGGGGCGGGGCCGGCGCGCCTTCGCCCAGGCCTGGGAGGCCGGCACGCGGCCCGACGTGGTGGTCTGCTCGTCGGACTGGACCGCCTATGGCGTCATCGCCGAGGCCCAGAGCCGGGGTCTCGACGTTCCGGGCGACCTGGCGGTGATCGGCTTCGGCGACCTCGACTTCTCCGCCGATGTGAACCCAGCCCTGACCACTGTCCGCATCGATGGCCACGCCATCGGCCGCCAGGCGGTGAGCTTCCTGCTGCAGCGGGCGCGGGGGGAACGCGTGGCCGAACCTATCGTGGACGTTGGGTTCGAGTTGGTGGTGCGCAAGAGCGGGTAGGGATTTCTCCCTCCCGTGAAGGGGAGGGCGGATGTCACAAGCTTCCGATCAGGCCCTTCAAGTCTGCCTCTTCATCCACCGCCAGCAGCCTCGCCGCGAGACCCGCCGCGTCCGTCACAGGCGACGCCGCATAGCCCGCGCAGGCCACGAACTTCGCCACCAGGGCCCGCTCCGTCATCGGATTGGTGGGCGCGCCCAGCGGCTCGGGCACGGCCATGGCGAAGCTCCGCCCATCGGTGGTGCGGATATCCAAGGCGCCGGAGGCGGCGGTGCGCATGTCCGCGCCCGGCGCCTGGACGAAGCTGACCTTGCGCGCCAGGGCCAGCACCGCCGGGTCGGTCAGGTTCTCGAAGGTCTCTAAGGTGATCTCGCCGCGAACCAGAGCGGCGGCCACGGTGAAGGGGATGGAGAACTTGGCGTCGATGGCGGTGGCGGGCGCCTGTTTCTGGGCGGCGGGTTCCACCAGCATGACCTGGACCGGACCGCCGGTGGCTGTCAGGGCCTCGATTTCGGTCGGCTTGAGCCCGTTGCGGGCGCTGAGCGTCAGGGCCGCCTCGATGAAGGCGTGGGTCCCCCGGCAGCTGGGCCACGGTTTGAGGCTGAGCTGCGTGCCGTAAAACCGCGCACCCAGGCGGTCGGTGATGACCTCGGGATCATAGGCGCCACGGGCATAGAGCGCGAACAGTCCGGCCTTGCCCTCGAGCGCGGTGTCAAAACCCCGCACGCCCTTCGAGGCGAGCAGAGCAGATTGCAGGGCCGCCTGGGCCGGGAAGGCGTCGCGGACCGCGCGGATCACCGAGGCCGGCTCGCCCTTGAATTCGGCGCTGGCTACCGCCTGGTTCAGCACCAGGGCGAAGGCGTCCAGCAGGGCGCGCTCGTCCAGCTTCAGCAACTTGCCCGCCGTGGCGACCGCCCCGAAGGCCGAGAGGATCGGCGGGGGATAGAAGCCGAAGTCGTCCGGGTTCACCTGCAAGGCCAGGCCGAGCCGACAGGTGAGGTCGCAACCTACCGCCAGGGCCGTGATCAGGTCGCGGCCGGTGACGCCAGGCAGGGTCTCGGCGAGCGCCAGGGCCACCGGGGTCGAGGCGGCGTTGGGATGCACCGGCGCGCCGTCCAGGGCGTCCTCGAAGTCCAGGGCGTGGGCCAGGGCGCCATTGGCCAGGACCGCGGCGGCCAGGGGCGCCTTGAAGCCCGCGCCCAGCACCGTGGCCTCGGGCCGGCCGCCGGCATCCCGCGCCAGCTCGGTGAAGGGGCCGCAGCCCTCGCCGATGCCGCTGGCGGCCAGGCTTACGGCCACGGCGTCCAGCAGCGAGCGCTTGGCGGCCGTCACGGCTTCAGCTGTCAGGTCCTCGAACCGCAGGGCCACGACGTGGCGGGCGACCGCGCGGGTCAGCATGGGCTCAGGTCGCCTCGGCCAGGGCGAGGCGCCGCGCGGCCAGGCGCGGGGCCACCGACAGCACCACGATGGCGGCCACCAGCAGGCCCGAGCCGATCAGTTCGGCGGTGGTGGGCTTGGGCAGGCCCAGGGTGAAGGCCAGAACATAGGCCGCCACCACGCCGGCCAGCACGCTGGCCGACCGTTCCAGCGGTACGCAGAAGGTGTTCTCCCGCGCGTCCAGCAGGATCAGGATCGAGAACACCGAGACGACGAAGAGGGTCAGGCCCATGACGGCGATGGGCAGCAGTTGCGGACTGCTCCAGACGTCCACGAAGCCCCAGCCGAGCTGGCCGCCCTGGTTCCCCAGGCCAAACCACGAGATGGCCGCCAGCACGGCGATGGCCACCGGGATGCCGACGATCTTCTCCTCGACGAAGTAGCTCTTCACAGACCCCTCCGCCCCGGTCTTGGAGACCTTGGTCATGATCGCCAGGCGGCCGAAGTAGCCGATCGTGTAGGCGATGATGGTGGCGATCGCGATGGGCGGCAGGTTGATCCCGCCGCGCGCATTGATGGCGATGAACATGCCCAGGGCCGCCAGGGCGAGCGCCGTCCAGGACCACCAGCGCACCTTGCGCCCCATCACCAGGTCCACCACCGGCGCGATCAGCAGCACGTCGCCGCGCATCAGCAGCTGGATGTAGGGGATCGAGACCCCTTGGAAGGTGTAGGACAGCGGCACGGTGAACAGCACGAAGGCGGTGCAGATCCCCGACAGCAGGGTCCACTTGGTGGGGAAGGGGACCGACAGCGGTCCCAGCTTCACCTGGTTGGCCGACTTCCACCAGCCCGCCGCCCAGATCCAGAGGATGGTCGCCACGCCCGAGAGCGCCAGCGACGCCGGCAGGATCTCCAGCCCGCTCAGGGGCCGTCCCAGGGTCGGGTCCGGCGTGGTGGCCAGGTGCTTGGTGAGGATGATGTAGGGGATGTAGAACAGCATGTAGAGGAGGGTGATGACCTCCAACGGCAGGGCGCGTTTCATCGCGGTCGCCTCCTCAAGATGTCTGGATAATGACCTCGTCGCCTTGGACGACGAAGCCGGTGTCGAGATCGACCGCCACGCCGATGGCGCGGACATAGTCGATCACCTGGGTGAAGCGCGGGTCGCCGGCGGCCAGCACTTCCGGCTGGGCCTGGCGGTTGATGAAGGCGGGCAGGTAGCCGACGCGGGTGATCGCCCCGCCTGAAATCACCGCCTTGGCGATCAGGGTCATGCGGGCGTCGGGCGGGAAGTTGTAGAGGCTTTCGAAGTCCGGCTCCCAGCCGGGCGACAGCACCTGGATCTCCTTGAACCCCTTGCTGGCCGCATGCTCCGGCGTCATCCGCAGATCGACGGCGAAGTTGCTCAGCGAATAGAAGATCGCCTTGCCCCGATAGACCTCTATGCCCTTCAGGATGTGGGCGTGGTGGCCGAGGATCAGGTCGGCGCCGGCGTCGATGGCCGCGTGCGCCACCTCCTGCTGGTAGTCGGCCAGGACGGCGGGCACGAAGTGGATGCCCCAGTGCAGGGAGACCACCACCACGTCGGCCACGGCCTTGGCCTTGGCGATGTCGTCCAGCAGGGCGGCCAGGTCGCCGCGGTGCGCGTAGGTGTGGACCCGGGCCGGGGTGCCGGGCTGGTCGTGTTCGATCTGTTCGTAGAGGGTGTGGGCCCGCATCGGCGCGCAGCCGGGGCGGTCGGCCTCGGCCCAGTAGCTCATCGGCAGGATCGAGGAGTAGGCCAGGGTCGCCACCCTGGTCCCGCGCACCTCCTGGATGACCGGCGCGCGCGCCGCCCCGATATTGGCCCCAACCCCCACCACCTTGAGGTCGGCGATCTCCAGGTTGGCGATGGTGTCGAAGAAGCCTTCCTTGCCCCAGTCCATGCAGTGGTTGCCGGCGAAGGACACCAGGTTGAACCCGGCGGCCTTCATGGCGTGGGCGGCCTTGAGGGTGGCGCGGTGGGTATGGCGGGCCTGAGGCAGGCGCGAGCCGCCCTCGGTCAGGTTGCACTCAAGCTGGCAGAAGGCGATGTCGGCCTGGCGCAGGGTGTCGGCGGCGAGCGCGAAGCACTCGGCGGGATCGTCCCGGTCGGGCGCCACGTCGCCGGCCGCCAGGAGAAGAATGTCGCCCATGTCTCTCCCCGCCGATCCGCCATTTCTTTGTGCGGATAAATTGTACGTCTTGCGTCCTATCTAACGCGAGACATCGGGGCATGGGAAGGGTGAAAGCGCTTACATGCGCAGACAGCAAAAAGGGAGGTCCCGTGCGGGACCTCCCTTCCTGTACGCATACTGGAGTTCTGGTCGGGGCTTAGCGGAAGAGGCTGAGCAGGCCCGACGAAGAGCTGTTGGCGATCGACAGCGCCTGCACGCCAAGCTGTTGCTTGGTCTGCAGCGAGGTCAGTCGCGCGCTTTCCTTGGCAAGGTCGGCGTCAACGAGGTTACCCACCCCGGCGTCGATCGAGTCTTGCAGCTTGCTGACGAAGGTCAGGTGGGCGCCGAGCGACTTGGAGCCCGTACCCATCTTCGACAGGGCGGTGGAAACCGTGGAGATCGCCGTGCCGACGGTGGCGATCATGGCTTCGGCCGTCGCTTGGGTCGAAATCGACCCGGAGGCCAGGCTGATGCCGGCCAGGGACAGGTCCTGGGCCTGGACGGTGATCTTCGAGGTGCCATCATCGTTGGCCAGGGCGGCGATGTCGGTGCCGGTGGCGCTGATCATGTTCACGCCGTTGAAGGTGGCGTTGGAAACCGACTTCCCGATCTGGTCGCGCAGAGCGTTGAAGTCGTCGTTCAGAGCGGTCCGCGAGGCGGTGTCGAGGCTGGAGTCGGAGGCGGCCAAGGCCTTTTCCTTCATTTGCAGCAGCAGATCGGAGACAGCTTCACCGCCAGCGATGGCGACGTCCACGGTCGACTGCGAGCGCTGCAGGGAGTCCTTGACGGCGTTCAGGGAGCCGGAGGTGGCGCGTTGGTTCTGGGCGATGGCCCAGATGGCGCCGTTGTCCTTCGCCGAAGCGATCTTCTTGCCGGTGTTGATGCGGTTTTGGACCGTCATCAGCTCGGAGCTGGTCTGGTTCAGGTTCTGAAGGGCGACCATCGCCCCGACGTTGGTATTGACGCTATTCGGCATCGTAGAAAACCCCACTTTTAGGTTTCGTTCACCGTTTTGGTGACCGCAAGCATTTTTGCTCTGTGACCTTTGTAGTGGGGCAGGGTTCTTGAATCGTTACGCGAAGATTTCCGAGTCGTGAATCACGGGAATACTCTGGCTGTTCCTTAATGTTGATTCACCAAGAGTCATAACGAACGGCGACAAGAGTCTAGGCGGGATTCATGGGTGCGCCCCGTGACTCTCGGTGATTCAACCGGACTCCGTTAATGCGCGGGGGGCGGGCGCGTTAAGGACGTGGGCCCGCGGCGGGTGTCCACTTTGTCGCACCTGGGCCTGAAATTTCTTATCTAAGCGGGGCTAGAGGCCCGAAAAGTCGGCCGGACGCGTCTCGCGGAAGGCCGCGAGGCCTCCAGATTGGCTGGCGCGCCCGCCCGCGCCGGCTTGCAGGTTGCCGCGACGGCGCCCTCGCGCGGGCACGCGCGCGGAGCTAGGGTGGGCCCACGGCCCCGTCTCAGAAGGGCCGCTTGCCCGAGGACACGCATTCCATGAAGGTCGAACGGCTTCCGCCCGTCGTCACCAGCCTGCTGCCCAGCAACCACCCCTATCTCAACGGGGCCTGGACCCCGCTGCACGAGGAGGTCAACGCCACCGACCTGGAGGTGACCTTCGGCGCGATCCCCACCGACCTCGACGGCGTCTACCTGCGCAACACCGAGAACCAGGTGCAGCAGCCGCTCGGCCGCTTCCATCCCTTCGACGGCGACGGGATGATCCACCAGATCGATTTCAAGGGCGGCCAGGCCAGCTACCGCAACCGCTTCGTCCGCACCCGCGGCTTCGAGGCCGAGCAGGAGGCCGGCGCCTCCCTGTGGGGCGGCCTCGCCGATCCGGTCCAGCTTGCCAAGCGCCCGGGCTGGGGCGCCCACGGGTCGCTGAAAGATTCATCCTCCACCGACATCGTGGTCCACGCCGGCAAGGCGCTCTCCACCTTCTACCAGTGTGGGGAGGGCTATCGCCTCGATCCGCTGACCCTGGAGCAGGAGGGCCTGGAGAGCTGGGTGCCGATCGACGGCATCAGCGCCCACCCCAAGGTGGACGAGGCCACCGGCGAGCTGATGTTCTTCAACTACTCCAAGCACGCCCCCTACATGCACTATGGCGTGGTCGGCCCCGACAATCGGCTGAAGACCTATATGCCGATCCCGCTGCCGGGCCCGCGCCTGCCGCACGACATGGCCTTCACCACCAACTACTCGATCCTCAACGACCTGCCGGTGTTCTGGGACGCCAAGCTGCTGGAGCGGAACATCCACGCGGTGCGGCTGCACGAGGGCATCCCCTCGCGCTTCGCCATCGTCCCGCGCCACGGTGGAGATATCCGCTGGTTCGAGGCCGCGCCCACCTATGTCCTGCACTGGCTGAACGCCTATGAGGAGGGCGACGAGATCGTCCTCGACGGCTACTTCCAGGAAGACCCGACGCCGGAGCCCAATGCGGACGCGCCCCCCGGCTTCGAGCATATGATGGCCTATCTCGACGAATACCGGTTCAAGCCCAAGCTGCACCGCTGGCGCTTCAACCTGAAGACCGGCGAGACCACCGAGGCCCACCTGGACGACCGCATCCTGGAATTCGGCATGATCAACGCCCGCTATGCCGGGCTGAAATACCGCTACGCCTATTCGACGGTGGCCGAGGTCGGCTGGTTCCTGTTCCGGGGCTTCGTCAAGCACGACCTGGAAACCGGCGAGAGCAGCGAGTTCATCCTGCCCGAGGGCGTCTATGCCAGCGAGGCGCCCTTCTGCCCCCGCATCGGCGCGGTGGACGAGGACGACGGCTATCTGGTGAGCTTCCTCACCGACGAAAACGCCGGGACCTCGGAGTGCATCCTGATCGACGCCAGGGACCTCGCCGCCGGGCCCGTGTGCCGCATCCGTCTGCCGCACAAGCTGTGCAGCGGGACGCATGCGGTCTGGGCGCCGCGGGACATGCTGGCGGGCTAGGGCGACCCTTTCCTCCCCTGCGCAGCGGGGGAGGGGGACCATGCGCGAGCATGGTGGAGGTGGCGAGACCGGGCTCGGAGCTTGAGGCCGCCCCTTCCACCACGCCTGCGGCGCGGTCCCCCTTCCCCGTAAACGGGGCCGGAAAGATCAGGCCTCCAGGCGCGCTACTCCGCCGCCACCTTCTTCGGCGGCATCGGCACGAACCCCGAGGTCCTCGCCACATAGGCCTCGTAGTCCGGCCGCTTGCGGCGCATGCGGCCCTCGACGGTGGGGACCCCGCTCCACTTGGTGAGCAGGAAGGTGATCAGCACCGGACCCACGATGGAGACCGCGCCCACCAGGCCGGTGTCGGCGGCGATCAGCCAGAGGCCCCACCAGGCGCAGGCGTCGCCGAAATAGTTGGGGTGGCGGGTGTAGCGCCACAGGCCGGTGTCCAGCACCTTGCCGTTGTTGGCCGGGTTGGCCTTGAATTTCATCAGCTGCCAGTCGCCGAGGCTCTCGAAGGCGATGCCGATGACGGCCAGCGCCACGCCGGCCCAGGCGATGGCCGAAAGGTCGGTGGTGGCGTGGACCTGGCCCAGTTGCACCGGCAGGCAGACCGCGAACTGCAGCGGCATCTGCAACGCGAAGACCAGCAGCAGGGAGGCTTTCGGATAGTCCCAGCCGCGCTCCAGCTTGGCCTTGCCCATCATGGTGGCGTAGCGGCGGTCGGCGCCGTGCTTGCGCCAGCGCCACAGCAGGTAGATGCCCAGCCGCAGGCCCCAGACGGCGCAGAGCAAGGTCAAAAGGGCCGCATGCGGGCCTCGGCCGCCGGTGATCAGGTAGCTGGTCAGGGCCATCACCACCATGCCCAGGGGCCACCAGCTGTCGATGAAGCTCGGGTCCTTGATGCGGATCGAATAGAGCCACAGCCCGATGAAGAGGGCGATGGAGACCCCGGCGTTCAGCAGCAGGAGTTGGGCGATTTCCATGGGTGTCAGCGTCCGGTGGTGACTTGGGTGGCGGTGAGCATCTTGGCCATGCTGCGTTCCAGGGCCTTGGGGTCGCGGGCCAGCGAGGCGCGCACCTCGATGGCCATGCGGTCGGTGTCCAGTTCGTCGAGGCCCCGGCGGATGGCGGCCAGGCCGGCCTTGGCGATGTCGGCGGGGTCTTCCTTGGCGCCGGCGACGTGGGCGGCCATGCGGGTGTCCACCGAGCCGACGATCAGGGCGGTGACGGTGGTCCCCTGTCCGGCCAGCTCGGCACGGATGCAGGTGGTCGCCGCGCGGCCGGCGAACTTCGACGGGCTGTAGCCGCCCATGGCCGGCACGGCCACCATCCCTCCCGACGACAGTACGTTGCAGATCGCCCCGCCGCCGTTCTTCGCCAGGATCGGCGCGAAGGCGCGGGCCAGGGTCAGGGGGCCGAAATAGTTGACCTCCATCTCGTCGCGGGCGGCGGTGAGATCTGGCGCGGTCATCAGGGTCTGGTTGTGGAAGGCCCCGGCGTTGTTGATCAGGATGGAGACGTCGCCGCACTGGGCGGCCGCCGCCGCGATCTGCTCGGGCTTGGTGACGTCCAGCTCCATGGGAATGGCGCGGCCGGGCGCCTCGGCGGCCAGGTGGGCGGCGCTGCCTGCCTCGCGGGCACCGACATAGACCTTGGCCGCGCCGGCCGCGAGCAGGGCGCGCACGAAGGCTTCGCCGATGCCGCGATTGCCGCCGGTGACCAGGGCGACGCTGTCCTTGAGCTCCATGGGATCAGGCGCCGTAGATCAGGTCATCGGGGGTCTTGCGGCCCCGCACCAGCACCGTGGCGTCGGGCGCGATGATGCCGCGGCCCCAGGTCTCGGCCATCGGCATCTCGTGATTCCACTCCCAGACCATGCGGCGCGTGGCGATGCGCCAGGTTCCGCCCCGCTTCTCAAACTGGTCGACGGCGCGGGCCAGGGTCAGGGTGTCGAACTTCTCGCCGTCCTTCTTCAGTCGGGCGAAGGCCAGGATGTGGCTCTCCACGTGGGCGCTGTCACCATCGAGGGCGATCAGGACGTTGGTGGTGGTGTGGGTCATGATCCCGCCGCGCGGCAGGATCGGCGCGATGCTCTCGATATAGGCGGTGGCCGAACCGTTGAACGTGCCGCCGTGATCCTCGGTGGCGTCGTCGTGATAGCAGGCCTTCAGCAGGGGGATGTCGGCGCGGTCCACGGCGCGGCAATAGCTGGCCAGCACCTCGGTGATCGCCTGCTTGTCCAGCAGAGCCTGGATCTCGGGCGCGTGGCTCACAGGGCCACCCGGTCGATCAGGGCGTCCACCCAGGCCGAGCGCGGATGGCCGGTCTTCTGGGCCTCCATCACCCCTATGTCGACATAGTCGCGCCAGCCGATGATCAGGCCGTCCTTGAACTCGATCACGCCGGCATAGGGCGCGGCCACCAGGCCGCCGTCCTTGGCGAGGTATTCGTCCACGCCCTCCACGAACAGCCGGTCGCCGTTCTCGGCATAGTCGAAGATCCGCCAGCGGACCTCGCTGATCTGGCTCTTGAAGTTCTCCAGGAACTTCCGAGCCTTGACCTTGCCCTTCAGCGGCGGGGCGACGCTGGCGGCGTAGTGCCAGACGATGTCCTCGTGCATGTGGGCCAGGGCCCCGTCCACGTCGCCTTCCGACCAGCGGGCGATCAGGGCCTTCATGGTGGCGAGTTTGGCGCTCAAAGGCCCACCACCAGGCTAACCGTGGTGGTGGTGGAGCCGCCGATGTTCAGGGTCTGGACGGTTTTCGCCCCCTCCACCTGATAGTCGCCGGCCTTGCCGGTCACCTGCTTGTAGGCGTCCAGGGTCATGCGCACCCCGGTGGCGCCCACCGGGTGGCCGCCCCCGATCAGGCCACCGGAGGGATTGATCGGCAGCCGGCCGCCGATCTCGATGGAACCGTCCTCCACCGCCTTCCAGGCTTCGCCCGGCGCGGTCAGGCCCAGGTGCTCGATGGCCATGTATTCGGTGGTGGTGAAGCAGTCGTGGGTCTCGACGGCGTGGAGTTGGCTGATGTCGTCGATCCCGGCCCGGGCGCGGGCCTCGTCGATGGCGCGCTTCACCTGCGGGAAGACATAGGGGCCGCCAGCGCTGGCGCGCACCTTGCGGTCATAGCTGATGGGGGCGGAGCGGTGGCCCCAGCCCTTGATCTGCGGCAGGCTTTCCAGGGGCAGGCCGCGCTTGTCGGCATAGGCCTTGGCCGCCTTCTCCGAGGCCAGGAACACCACGGCAGAGCCATCGGTCACCTGGCCGCAGTCGTTCTTGCGGATCATGCCCTCGACGACCGGGTTGGCCTCGTCATCAGCGGTGAAGCTCTTGTCGTTGAAGGCCCACTGACGGGTCTGGGCATTGGGGTTCTTGCGGCCGTTGGCGAAGTTGATCTCCGCGATCCGCATCAGGTGCTCGTACTTCAGGCCCCAGCGGCGGTCGTATTCCTCGCCCAGGTCGGAGAAGGCCTTGGGCCAGAGGTAGGTGGCGTCCTGGAACTCGTGCCCGGCCCAGGCCGCGGCGCCCAGGTTCTGGGCCGCCTGCTGGCCCGAAACGTTGCGCATCATCTCCAGGCCGACGACGCAGGCGGTGTCATAGCGGCCGGCCTCGATCTCGGCGGTGGCCGCCAGGATCGCGACGCTGCCCGAGGCGCAGGCCGCCTCGTGGCGGGACGTCGGCATGCCGTCGAAGTCGGGATGCACCAGGCCGAAGAACCCGCCCAGCAGGCCTTGCCCTGCGAACAGGTCGCCGACGAAGTTGCCGACGTGGCCGGTGTCGATGTCCTTGGGTTCCAGGTCCACGGCCGCCAGGCCCTCACCCACCACCTCGGCGAAGGCGTCGGCGAAGTCCATCTGCTGGCGCGCCCAGTTCTTCGAGAAGTCGCTCTGCCAGCCGCCCAGGATGTAGACCATGACCTTTGTTTCCTCTTGGGGCGCTCTTGCCGTCGCCCTGCAGCGACAAGAGGCGTCCCCGGGTTGGGTGTCAACGCGAAGCCGGAAGGCTCCGCAGATAGTCGGCGACCAGGGCCACGCCGTCCTCATCCACCAGGGATCGGCCCAGCTCCGGCATCATCACGCCCGGTTCGCGGGACTTCATGCGGTGCAGGAGGATTGAGGTTTCGGGACGTCCCGGATCGATATCGAATTCGAGGCCGCCGGATCCGCGCCCGGCTGCCACCGGCCGCCGGCGGACCCCCAGCTTGGCGGGGTCGGTCTCCTCCAGGTGCAGGAAGAGGCCGGAGTTGCTCGCCATGCCTTCGGGGTTGTGGCAGTGGCCGCAATTGCCGTCGAGATAGGCCCGCGCACGGTCGGCCAGGGGCTCGGCCGCGTCGTTCCAGATCGCCGTGCGGGGCGCGATCCTAGGGTCCGGGGCGCCGGTCAGCAGGCCGGCCCTTGTCCAATGCGCCAGCTGGTTCTCGCGCCTCGGGCCATAGGCCAGGTCGCCGTTCAGGTTGCGGGCCTTGGGGCCGATGGGCGCCAGTTCGCCGGATAGCGAATGGCACTCCTTGCACTGGTTGGTGTTGGGGACCGCATAGTCGATGGTCAGCGGCTTGCCGGCGTGATCGATCACCGAGACCGGCAGCCGCGCCCCGGCGCGCTTCAGCACCGCCTGGGTCTGCTCGGGGTTCCAGACATAGGTTAGAGCCACCCAGCCCTGGGGCTTGTGGATCATCAGGCGGGTCTCGATGAGCCGCACCCGATCCCCAGGTTTCCGCAGGTCGGCGGGATAGGCGAAGGTCTTCACCAGGGTCGCCCCCACCGGGAAGGCGAAGGCGCCTGTCGCGGCATAGGTCGCCTGGGTGCCTGGCGGCAGAAACAGGAAGCGGGACTTTTCCGAATGGTCGCTGAACAGCGGCGTGTTCAGGGCATAGGGGGTCAGGCCGGCGTTGGGCGCCCGCGCGCCCTGGTCGGTGAACAGCCGGTAGGTGTCCAGGCTCGGCGCCGGGGTGTCGGCCAGCAGAGCGTCCAGCGCCACGGGTGCGGGCTCGGGCGCCGCACCCAGCGACAGGACCGCCGCCAGCAGAGCGGCGAGACGCATCATTTGGCGGGCTTGTCCTGATCGGCCGGCAGCACCACGGCGGCCCGCTCCGGCAGGCCCGGCGATCCCAGGCTCGCGGTGACCGTCGGCTTGGCGGCCTCCACCTCGCCCGCCTTGGGCAGGTTCAGGTTCAGAACGGGGCCGTCCTTCAGGTACAGGCGCGGGGCGGGTCCGCCGTAGCCGGCATAGGTGGTGACGCCGTCCCAGAGGATCGGAGGCAGAGACCCTCCGGTCGCCGCGGCGAGCATCTTGCCGCCGGGCAGGCCGGGCAGCCAGCCGTTGCGCCCCAGCCTGTTGTCCCGCACCACGATGTCCCGGGGCAGGGGGTTGTAGCTCTTGTCGTCGAAGCTGCGGCTGAAGCTCACCAGCATCACCGCGCTGGTCTGGTTGCCGGAGATGTCGTTGTCGAACACGTGGACGTCGCGGTTGGCCATCAGCATGACGCCCACCCCCACCGGCACATTGGCCACGATATTGCCCTTGGGCGCGAAGTTGGCGGTGTCGTTGTCCACCACCTGGTTGCGGAAGATCCGCGTCGAGTGGCCGCCCATCACGGGCAGGCCTGGCAGGTCGAACACCAGGATGCCGCCGGTATTGTGGGTGGCGACATTGTCGAACACATCGGCGTCGGTGGAGTTCTCGATCTCGATGCCGGCGACGTTGAACTCCGCCCGGCTGTTGCGGACGATGATGTTCTTCGACTGGCCGACATAGATTCCGGCGTCGGACGCGCCGCGCACGGTGACCTTGTCGATCAGCACATTGGTCGATGCGACCGGGTAAACGCCATAGGCGCCGTTGGTCTCCTTGGGGCCGCCGGTCCACTCCACCGTGACGCTGACGAAGCTGATGCGGTCGGCGCCCTTGGACTTGATGCCGTCGCCCTTGCTGTCCTGCAGGGTCAGGTCGCGCACCGTGACGCCGTCCGAGGTGATCAGCAGACCCTCGCCCGCCCCCTTCTGACCCGCGAAGGACAGCACCGTCTTGCCTTGGCCCGCACCCGTCACGGTCACACTGTCGACGTCGAGGGACAGACCGTCGGTGAAGGCGAACGTTCCGGCGTCCAGGGCCACGGTATCGCCGGGCTTGGCGTCCAGCAGGGCGGACTGCACTCGCTCCTGCGCGTCCGCGCCGGGGGCGACCCTGAGCGTCGCCGCCTGAGCCGACGACGCAAGGGCGCCGGCCAATACGCAGGCGAGCACGAACTGATTTGAAGCGGCCATTGACGTCCTCCACCCGTGGCGCTCTTGCGGCGCCGTTCCTTGATACGGACCATGCGGGAAGGAGGACGCCTTGTCAGGCCTGACCTAAGGTCAGTCAGCGAAGGTTATCGCCCGTCCGCCACGCCCCAATTGTAGACGCAGCGGTCCAGGCCGATGGCGATCTCCAGCACCAGCACCGCCACCTCGCGCACCTCACCGCCCTTGGTGGCGAACCGGGCCGCCTGCGGGAAGTCGGTGCGTCGGGAGATGGAGCAGACCTCCATCCACTTGTCGCTGTTGTCGACCTCCACATCCATGGTCACCTGGGAATAGGCCGGCAGGCGGTCGGACGGCACGATGCGGGTGGGCAGCCGCACCATGGCCTCGATCATCCGGCGCACCGGCTCCAGGCTGGCGGCGTGGTAGTCGTTGGCGGTGTCGACCGTGTAGGCGCACTGGAACTCCATCTGCCAGAATTCCTTGAGCCGCATGTGCTTGCTCACCTGGTCCTGCTCGCGCCGGAACGACTTGCCGGCCTGCCAGACACACAGCGGCATGCGCACCTTGGCGTGGCTGTTCAGCAGGTGGGCCATGTAAGCGTAGGTCGAGGGCGTGGTCTCCGGCCGCAGGACCAACTGGGCCTCGCCCAGGCGTTCGATGAAGAAGATGTCCTCCGGCCCATAGGCCTCCGACACCATCTCGCGCGGCGTCAGCTGCGGCGCCTCCACCCGGCGGATGTCCCAGGCGGGGTTGGCGTTCGTCAGGAAGGCCGAAATCTCGGCGGTGAAGTGGGCCTGCATCATGTCGCGCAGGCGGATCTCACGGTCGGTCCAGTGGACCAACCCATTGGATTGATAAAGGGAAAGCACGGTGGCTCCTCCGAATAGATTTGGGAATGTCAGGCGGTGGTTTCACGTCCCCGGAGCGCCCGGGAACGGCTGCGCCTGATCCCGCGGTCTATCCGAAGACGCGCAGACCTCGGCCGCCGCGGGCGTTCAGCACGCTCCGCAGGTCGGTCAATGCAACAGTGGCGGTCGAGGCGGCCATGGCCCCGCCTTAGCGGCGAGGCCCCAGGCGGTCAATCAGTAGGTGTGGATGTTGGTGTCGGGCAGACCCAGGATCCGCTTGGAGATGATGTTGTTCTGGATCTCGTAGGAGCCGCCCGCGATCGTCCCGGACTTCACCCGCAGGAAGGCTCTAGCTGCGGCCAGCTCCTCGGCGCTGAACTCGTCTCCGGCCCAGGCCAGGCCGTTATAGCCCATGGCCTCCACCACCATCTCGGCGTGGTTCACATTGATGCTCGAGCTGGCGTTCTTCATGATCGAGGTCGCCGCGGAGGGCCCGCTCTGATTGCGCGCTTCCAGGGCCACCCGGGCGTTGGTGAGCTGATAGGCCCGGGCGTTCATGTCCTGCTCGATCAGCCGGGTGCGGAAGTCGCGGTCGGCCAGCCGGCCGCTGTCGTCCACGCCGATGTATTTCTTGGCGATCTCCCGCAGCGCCGCCGGATTGTTCCGCGCCGGCGCCCCGCCGCCGCCCGACAGCCCGTTGCGCTCGTGCTGCAGCAGCCGCTTGCCCACCGTCCAACCGCCGTTGAGCGGCCCCACCAGGTTCTCCTTGGGCACCTTCACATCGGTGAAGAAGGTCTCGCAGAACGGCGACGACCCGGAGATCAGCAGGATCGGCCGCGGCTCGACGCCGGGCGTCTTCATGTCGATCAGCAGGAAGCTGATCCCCTCATGCTTCTTGCTGGGATCGGTCCGCGTCAGGCAGAAGCACCAGTCGGCGTACTGAGCGCCAGAAGTCCATATTTTTGAACCATTTACGAGGAAATGATCACCCTTGTCCTGAGCTTTTGTCTGCAGGGAGGCGAGGTCAGATCCAGAGCCCGGCTCGGAGTAGCCCTGACACCAGCGCAGCTCGCCGCGGACGATGGGCGGGATGTGGCGCTGCTTCTGTTCCTCGGTGCCGTATTCCAGCAGGGTGGGGCCGAACATCATCACCCCCATGCCGCCGATGGGGTTCCAGGCGCCGATGGCGGCCATCTCCTCGCGCAGCACGCGGGCCTCGGAGCTGTTCAAGCCGCCGCCGCCGTACTCTGACGGCCAGGTGGGAACGCCCCAGCCCTTGGCGCCCATCCGCTCCTTCCAGAGCTTGTAGTCGCCCTCGACGGGGACCGGCGCCTCGGCGGCGGCAATGTCGCTGCGGTTCTTCAGGGAGGGGGGGAAGTTCTCCGCCAGCCAGGTCTTGGCTTCGCTGCGGAAAGCGTCGAGATCGGCGCCGCCAAAATCAGCCATGGTCGTTTCCCTAAATGTCTTTGCGCCGACGTGGTCGAGCCCGCCCGCTTATGGCGACATGAGACTGCCGCTGGGGCAGGCTGTCAACGCCATGCTCAGGGCCGCGTGACCTCGTCCACCGCCTCCAGCCAGTGCCGCACCGGGGCGGTGGAGTCGGGCGCCAGGTGCATCCAGCAGCCGATATTGGCGGTGTAGATGGCGGCCGGCTGGTGGGCGTTGAGGGTGCTGAGCTTGGCGGCCTTCAGCTTGCCCGACATCTCCGGCTGCAGCAGCGAATAGGCGCCGGCCGAGCCGCAGCAGATGTGGCTGTCGGCCACCGGCTGGGGCTCGTAGCCCAGGCTCGCCAGCAGCGTCCCGATGCGGCCGGTCAGGCGCAGGCCATGCTGCAGGGTGCAGGGCTCATGGACGGCGATGCGGGGCTCGGCGGGCGCGCGTCGGGCCGCGAGGTCGGCCACCGACAGCAGCTGGATGGGGTCGCGCACCAGGGCGGCCACCACCCGGGCCTTTTCGGCATAGGCCGGGTCGTCGCGCAGGACGTCTGGATAGTCCTTGATGAAGGCCGCGCAGCCGCTGGAATTGACCACCACGGCCTCGGCGCCGGCCTCGATGTCGGGCCACCAGGCGTCGATATTGGCCCGCGCGGCGGCGGCGCCCTCGTGCGGTGCGTCCAGGTGGAAGCTGACAGCGCCACAGCAGCCGGCGCGGGGCGCCTCCACCAGGCTCACCCCCAGACGGTCGAATACCCGGGCGGTGACGGCGTTGAAGTGCGGGGCGGCCGCTGACTGGGCGCAGCCGGTGAGCATCAGCATCCGCCGGACGTGGTGCGGGGCGGGACGCAGGCCAGGGGCGATGCGCGGCGTGACCTTGGCCTTCAGGGCCTTGGGAAGCAGCGGGCTCACCAGGCGGCCCACCGCCAGGGCCGCGCCCAGCAGGGCCGCCGAGCGGGTCACCCGCCGGATCACGCCGCGCGCCAGCCGCTCGGTCCAGGGCCGGCCCACCTGATCGACGACCGCCTCTCGCCCGATGTCGTAGAGCCGGTGGTACTGGACGCCGGAGGGGCAGGTGGTCTCGCAGGCTCGGCAGCTCAGGCAGCGGTCGAGGTGCTTGAGCGTCGTCTGGCTGACCGGCTGGCCCTCCAGGGCCTGCTTCAGCAGGTAGATGCGGCCGCGCGGGCCATCCAGCTCGTCGCCGGTGATCTGGTAGGTGGGGCAGGTGGCGTTGCACATGCCGCAGTGGACGCAGGCGCGCAGGGCCTGGGCGGCGATGTCGCCGCCGCTGCTCCCAGCCAGCGGACCCTGGATGACCGTCTTCATCTAGAGCCCTTCATACATGGCGCCGGGATTGAAGATCCCCGCCGGGTCCAGGGCGGCCTTCACGCGGCGGTGCAGGTTGAAGACGCCGGGGGCAAGCGGCTGGAAAACCTGGTCATTATCTGCCTGGCCTCGGAACAGGGTGGCGTGGCCGCCGAGCCGCGCGGCATGGCCCCAGACGCCTGGATCGACGCTGTCGGCGGCGAGCCAGCGCTGGCCGCCGGCCCAGTCCCAGGCGGTGGTCTCGAAGCTTTCCGCCGGGCCGGTGGGCGGCAGGGACACGCGCCACAGGACCGGCTCCTGGAAGACCGGATGGGTCATGTGGCGGATCGCGGCCCAGGTCTCCAGCGGCTCGTCCTCGCCCCCGAGTTCGGCCTTGGTCGCCGCGACGCCAGCCTCGCCACCGGAGAGCCGCAGGTGCAGGCGTTGGCCATCGTGGAAGGCGCCCGACAGGGGCAGGGGGCGGCCCATCAGGCCGGTCACCCAGGTCCGCGCCGCCTCGCCCGCCATCTCGAAGACCAGGGCCCGTTCTGTCCGCGGCCGAGGCGTCACCCGCAGGGAGACCTCCAGGATCGGCCCGAAACAGCCCAGCGATCCGGCCATCAGCCGGAAGGCGTCGAAGCCGGCGACGTTCTTGAACACCGTGCCCCCGAAGCGAAGCACCTCGCCCTGCGGGTTCATCAGGCGGGCGCCCAGCACATAGTCGCGCAGCGGCCCCACGAAGGGCCGGCGCGGCCCCGACAGCCCCGTGGCCACCGCGCCACCCAGGGTGCCGGCCGAACCGAACACCGGCGGCTCGAAGGCCAGCATCTGGTTCTCGGCCGCCAGCAGGGCCTCGATCTCGATGATCGGCGTTCCCGCTCGCGCGGTGATCACCAGTTCGCTGGGGTCGTAATCCACCACGCCGTGGTGTCCGGCCAGCGACAGCGCGGCGCCGTCCACCTTGCGGCCATAGAGGCCCCGCGTCCCGCCGCCCTCCAGGCGCAGGGGACCTCCCGCGCGGACGCGCTCGGCGAGGCTCTCGGTAAGGTCAGAACCGGGGGAGGTGCGCAAAGGGCAGTTCCCCGTTGTGGATGTGCATGCCGCCGAACTCTGCGCAGCGGGCCAGGGTCGGGATGGCCTTGCCGGGATTGAGCAGGCCCTTGGGATCGAAGGCGGCTTTCAGGGCGTGGAAGGCGTCGATCTCGGCGCTGCTGAACTGCACGCACATCTGGTTGATCTTCTCGCGGCCCACGCCGTGCTCGCCGGTGATGGTGCCGCCCACGGAGACGCAGAGCTCCAGGATCGCCCCGCCCAGGGCATCGGCGGCGTCCTGGTCGCCGTCCTTGGCCGCGTCGTAGAGGATCAGGGGGTGCAGGTTGCCGTCGCCGGCGTGGAAGACGTTGGCCACCGCCAGGCCGTGGACCTCCGACAGCCGGGTGATCTCCGTGAGAACATTGGGCAGGGCCCGCCTGGGGATGGTGCCGTCCATGCAGTAATAGTCCGGCGCGATCCGCCCCACGGCTGGGAAAGCCCCCTTGCGCCCGGCCCAGAACCGCTTGCGCTCGTCCTCGTCGCGGGCCTGGCGGACCTCGGTGGCGCCGCAGCTCGAGAGCAGGGCCGAGACCCGGGCGATCTCCTCGGCCACGTCCGGGCCGGCGCCGTCCAGTTCGCAGAGCAGGATGGCCGCGGCGTCCTTGGGGTAACCCGCCATGGCGAAGTCCTCGGCGGCGCGCAGGGCCGGGCCGTCCATCATCTCCAGGCCGGCGGGCACGATGCCTTCGGCCATGATCTCGGCGACGGCCTGGGCGGCCACCTCCACATTGTCGAAGGCGGCCAGCAGGACCTGGGTGGTCTCGGGCACGGGCGTCAGCTTGACGGTGATCTCGGTGACCACCCCCAACAGGCCCTCGGACCCGGTCATCAGAGCCATCAGGTCGAACCCCGGCGCGTCATAGGCGTCGGAGCCGAGGTGCAGCACCTCGCCCTCCAGGGTCACCATCTCCAGCTTCAGCAGGTTGTGCACCGTCAGGCCGTATTTCAGGCAGTGCACCCCTCCGGCGTTCTCCGCGACATTGCCGCCGATGGAGCAGGCGATCTGGGATGAGGGGTCCGGGGCGTAGAACAGGCCCAGATGCGCCACGGCCTCGGAGATCGCCAGATTGCGCACGCCGGGCTGGACCCGCGCGGTGCGGGCCTGGGCGTCGATCTCCAGGATGCGGCTGAACTTGGCCAGGCTCAGCAGCACGCAGCCGGGATAGGGCAGGGCGCCGCCCGACAGGCCCGTGCCCGCGCCGCGCGCCACGACGGGCGCCCCCAGGTCGGAGCACACCCTCAGGATCGCCTGCACCTGCGCCACGGTCTCTGGCAGGGCGACGACGGCGGGGAGGGAGCGGTAGGCGGCCAGGCCATCGGTCTCGTAGGGCCGCAGAGCCTCGATCTGGGTCTTGAGGTTTTCGGGCGGCAGCAGGGGCTTCAGCGCCGCGATCAGGCGCGCGGGATCGACGGGCGGGAAATCGGCGTCGAGGCGGGCGTCGAACTGATCGAGCATCACCCTTCTTGGTCCGGGCGCCGCGGGGGCGTCAATCACTTGAAGCGCCGGCATCAGAAAGACCTCGCGGCTCCGCCCGCCCGCGCTAGAAAGGTCGCAACAAACCAAACGGGAGACGACCATGGATCTTCAACTCAAGGGCAAGACGGCGGTGGTCACCGGCGCGACGCGGGGCATCGGCCGGGCGATCGCCGAGCTGTTCGCCGAAGAGGGCGCCAATGTCGCCATCTGCGCCCGCAACGCCGACCAGGTGGCCGAGACGGTCGCGGCCCTGCAGGCCAAGGGCGTCAGCGCCTGGGGCGAGGTCGTCGACATCGCCGACGGTCCGGCCCTAAAGGCCTTCGTCACCAAGGCCGGCGAAACCCTGAGCGGCATCGATATCCTGGTGTCCAACGCCAGCGCGCTTGTTCAAGGCGCCAAGGAGGCGGACTGGAAGGCGATGTTCGACATCGACCTGATGGGCGCCGTCAACGCCTTCGAGGCCGCCAGGCCGTTCCTGGAAAAGGCCGCCGAGGACAAGGGCGACGCCTGCATGGTGATCACCTCCTCGGTGTCGGCGGCGGAGGCCTCCAGCGCCTCGGCCTATGGCGCCATGAAGGCCGCCCAGATCCACTACGCCAAGGGCCTGGCCAAGGAAGGCGCGGCCAAGCACGTCCGCTGCAACGTGGTCTCGCCGGGCACCGTCTTCTTCGAGGGCGGCGTCTGGGGCAATGTGAAGGCGGGCATGCCGGCCTTCTTCGACCAGATGATCAAGCGCAACCCCACCGGCCGCATGGCGACCCCTGAGGAGGTGGCGGCCGCCACGGTCTTCCTGGCCAGCCCGCGCTCGGCCTTCACCACGGGCATCAACATGCTGGTGGACGGCGCCATCAGCGCCCGCGTCAACTTCTAGGGGCAGGGGCGCCATGATCGAACAGACCCTCGAGATCGCCACCGCGCACGGTGCGACCACCACCTTCATCGTCCATCCCGAGCGGGACGGGCCGCACCCGGTGATCCTGTTCTACATGGACGCCCCGGCCATCCGCGAGGAACTGCGCGACATGGCGCGGCGCCTGGCCAGCTCCGGCTACTATGTGGTCCTGCCCAACCTCTATTACCGGGCCGGCGTCCTGGAACTGGCGGGCTTCGCCACCGAGGCGGACCGCAAGACGATGTTCGACCTGATGGCCTCCATCAACATCGGCCTGATCATGTCAGACACCAAGGCGCTGCTGGCCCACATCGACACCGATCCGGCCGCCAGCAAGGGCCCTATGGGGGCGGTCGGCTACTGCATGAGCGGCCAGTACGCCATCAACGCGGCGGCCTACTATCCGGACAAGGTGAAGGCGGCGGCCTCGATCTACGGTGTCTCCCTGGTCACCGACGCCCACGACAGTCCCCACCTGGCCGCCCAGAAGGTCCAAGGCGAGGTCTATTTCGCCTGCGCCGAGATCGACCCCTATGCGCCGCTGGAAATGGTCGAGGCCCTCAGCCAGTCGGTCACCGCCAACCAGGTCAAGGGCGAGGTGGAGATCTATCCCGGCGTCCACCACGGCTTCGCCTTCCCGCAGCGCGCCGCCTACGACAAGCCCGCGGCCGAGCGCCACTGGGAACGCCTGCTGGCGCTGTTCAAGCGCAATCTGGCCTAGCCTTGGCTCACGAAAAAGGGCGGCGCCGAAATCGGCGCCGCCCCAATTGTCGTTCCCAGTCCGCGGCTTAGAAGCGGTATTGCACTTCCACGCCGTAGGTGCGCGGGAAGTTCAGCTTCTGCGTCTGGCGTTGGTTGCCGCTGGAGGACGGCGAGCCGATGGTCGAGCTCTGGATCGCCACCTCGTCGGTCAAGTTCTTGACATAGCCGATGATGGTGAAGCGGTCCGCGGCGTCCTTCCACAGGGCCCGCACATCCGCCACCGTGTTGGAAGGCGAAGTGTAGCCGTCCTGGGCGAAGATCGTGACCTGCTGGTCGCCGGTATAGGTGGCCGTGGCGCCGAGCGTCAGGCTGCCCGCGTCGAAGTCGAAGGTGTAGTTGGCGCCCAGGTTGAACTTATTCTCAGGCGTCAGCGGCAGGTGATTGCCCACCAGGGTCTGCGGACGGCTGCCATTGGGCAAGACCACGCCGGTGGGACGTGCGCCGGCCTTCAGGGCCTTCGCATCGGCCGTATCGACGAAGCAGCAGCCCGTTTGCAGTTCGGTGTTCAGATAAGCGTAGCTGCCGAAGATCGAGAGGTTTTCGATCGGCGCCCACTGCGCTTCAAGTTCCAGGCCCCAGTTGATGGAGTCGAGGTTCAGGAACTGCGTGCCCGTAGAGCCGGTCGTCGAGTTCAGCACCACGGTGAGCGGAGCCTGGAAGCCCTTGTAGTCGGCGTAGAAGATCGACGAGTTCACCTGAACGCGACCACCGAAGGTCTTTTTCAGTCCGATCTCGTAGTTGTCCACGTATTCCGGATCGGCATAGGGGGACGGCGAGAGACCATTCGACGCGATCCAACCCCCGGACTTGTAGCCGCGGCTGTAGCGGGCGTAGCCGTTGGTGTCGGAGTCCGGCTGCCACTGCAGGCCGATCGTGCCAGACCAGGCCTGGTAGTCGGCCGCCATATCGCGGACCAGGCCGCCGGTCGCGACTTGGGTCAGGTTCGAATAGAGGGGATTGGCCGCGCAGCTGGCGATGGTCGGGCCGCCGCAGACAACGAAGGTGGTGAAGTCGACAGCGATATCGCCGGCGGCGACGAGCGGCACGCCGCCTGACCGCAGCACGGTCGTGGTGGTCGGGCTGCGCGAGACATAGCGCGCGAAGTCCGTGCCGGTCTTGTCGTCGGTGGTGTAGCGCAGGCCGGCTTGGAGGGTAAGGGTGTCGGACAGCTTGTATTCGACCTGGGCGAAGGCGGCGTAGGAGTCGACCGTCAGGGTGCCGTCAACCAGCAGATAGTTGCCGTTCGGATTGGGCGCCGCCAAGCCGCCAGTGGCCAGATTGATCGGGTTCTGAACGGTCGGATCGCCCAAGACGCGCAGGCCCTGCGGCTGCGAGTACTCCTGGTGGTACTGATAGATGCCGCCGATCCAGGACAGCGGGCCATCGCTGTTGGAGGACAGGTTGATCTCGTTCGACCACCACTTCTGCTTCTCCTGGTAGAAGAAGCGCTCGCGCGGCGAGACGTTGCTGGCGGTGTAGGCGCCGAACGGCGTCACCGAGGAGACGTTGAACAGGCCCGCTCGTGAAGATCGATCTTCGTCGCCATTGGTGTTGTAGACATAGGCTTGATAGCCCGCGATGTATTTCAGGGAAGCCCAGCCCAGATCCCAGGTCATGTCGAAGTTCAGACGGTGGTGATCGGAGAGTTTGCCCTCCATGGTGTCGTTCATCGCGATAGTATAGGGATCGGCGGTCGAGGGATTGACGCCGGCGAAGCCCAAGGTCGGGTTGTAGTAGAGGGCCGAGTTGCCCAGACCGACGACCGAAGTGGTGTCGTAGGGGCTCACCACGGCTTCGTGGATGTTGCCCACGCCGTAGCTGTCGTCCCAGTCGATCTTTCGGTAGCTGAGGCGGGCGGTGATGTTCTCACCGAGGTCAGCTTCGATCTGAGCGTCGATCAAGTAGCGCTTTACGGCGCTAGTGTCCCCGCCCGGCCCATTGTTGTGAATATAGCCTTCATCGCGGCGTTCAAGCGAGCCGCCGATCGAGTAGCGCAGGCCGTCGGTGATCGGGCCGCGCAGCAGGGCTTGGGTCGTCCAGGTCCCGTAATTGCCGACCGAGGCGCGAACTTCGCCGTTGAAGATGTCCGTGGGGCGCTTGGAGATGATGTTCATGGCGCCGCCGATGGAGTTCCGGCCGTAAAGCGTACCCTGCGGGCCGCGCAGGATTTCCGTCCGCTCGATGAACAGCGACGGAGTCGAGGCGTCCGACATCGAGTTGGAGAAGATACCGTCCGAATACAGGGCCACCGACGGGTCGGTGCCGATGGAGTTGGTCAGGCGTCCGAAACCGCGGATCGAGATCCGGTCATTGTTGGTGTAGGCCATGCTGGGGCTGACGCGCGCCAGGTCCTCGACAGTGGCGACGCCCAGAAGGTCGCGCTTTTCACTGGTGTAGGCGGTGATCGCCACCGGCACGTCCTGCAGGCTGGCTTCACGCTTTTCAGCGGTGACCACCAGTTCCTCGATCATGAACGGAGCGGCGCCCGCTTGCGCCATGGCCGAACCGGCCGAAGCCAGGGCGACGGCGGAGACGCCTGCAACCAGCGCGCTCCGCATAAGCAGAGAATTCCTCATCCTAGTACCTCCCAACGCGTCCGGAGCTCTTGTACGGCTCTCGGCGGCAATACTGCGAGATAGCAGACTCGAACGGCGTTCGGATAGAGGTCAATTTCTCAACGAATTCAATGTTACACTTGACCTTGGGTAATGCTGATGCACGTCATCAGGTGAAAATTGACCATATAATTGCGCGAGCATGTCAATAAAACGCCGTTATACCAACCTTCACCTAGGTCAACCTGTATTCCGAAAGAACGACGTTACTCGGATATCGCGCCGCAACCCCAATGTGGGCATGGGATTTCCGCGAGTTTGACCGCAACGAGAAAACGCCGCCCCCCTTTCCGGAGAGCGGCGCCTCTATTCGACGATACTGTCAGTATGTGGGGGTGATCAGTAACGGGTGGGAATGACCACCTTCATGCTCTCGTAGCCCTTCACGAAGCTGGAATAGACCCGCTTCGGCTCGGACACGACCTGGATATCGGGGAAGCGGGCCAGGATTTCCTCCCAGATGATCTTCAGTTGCAGTTCGGCCAGGCGGTTGCCGACGCAGCGGTGGATGCCGAAGCCGAAGGAGATGTGCTGGCGGGGGCGTTCGCGGTCGATGATGTAGGCGTTCGGGTTGGCGATCACCTCATCGTCGCGGTTGCCCGAGACGTACCACATGACGACCTTGTCGCCCTTCTTGATGGTTTTGCCGCCCAGTTCGAAGTCCCGGGTGGCGATGCGACGCATATGGGCCAGCGGCGTCTGCCAGCGGATGGTCTCGGAGACCATCGACGGGATCAGGGACGGATTGGCGCGCAGCTTGGCGTATTGGTCGGGGTTCTGGTTCAGCGCCAGGACCGAGCCGGAAATGGTGTTCCGCGTGGTGTCGTTGCCGCCGACCGTCAGCAGCACGATGTTGCCGAAGTACTCGCGGGGCGACATGTCCCGGGTGGCCTCGCCGTGGGCCAGCATGGAGATCAGGTCGCCGGCGGGCGGGGCGTTGACCCGGTCGTTCCACAGCTTGGTGAAGTAGGCGTGGTACTCGACGAAGATCTCCATCTTCTGCTCGATGGTGTCGATCAGGCCCTGGCCCGGCGCCGCGGTGACCACGTCCGACCAGTAGGTCAGCTTGCGGCGATCTTCCTGCGGCATGTCGAACAGGGTCGCCAGGGTCATGGCGGTCAGTTCCATGGAGACCTTGTCGACCCAGTCGAACTCCTCGCCGATCGGCAGGCTGTCGAGGATCTTGGCGGCGCGCTCGCGGATCAGCGGCTCAAGGATGGCCAGGTTGTGGGGCGAGACCACCGGGCTGACGGTCTTGCGCTGCACGTCGTGCTTGGGCGGGTCCATGGCGATGAACATGGGCAGGGGGCCTTCGCCGCCGTCCTGGTTGGCGATGGTGATGCCGCCCTCGGAGGAGAAGGCCTCGTGGTTGGTGTCCACGGTCATGATGTCGTTGTACTTGGTGATCGACCAGTACGGGCCGAACTCATGCTCGGCGGTGTAGTGGACCGGGTCCTCCTTGCGCAGGCGCTCGAAGAGGGCCCAGTGCGCGTCCTGGCGGAACAGTTCCGGCTGGGCCGGGTCGAGCAGCTCCAGGGGGGTCGCATAGACCTTTGCGCGCGCGTCGCTGTTCAGGTCGATTGATCCGTCGCTCATGTCGTTTCTCCGGTTACCTAGCCCATTGGCGGAAAATGACGGGGGCGTCAACTTGAGAAGACGCCGCCGCGTCATACGGCCTCGTGAGCGCCCCGCATCGCGAGGGCCCGAAGCCTGCGTCCCGGGTCGTCCGCGCTTAGATCCTGGCGGGCGCAAGCCTCGGCGAGAGCAGGTGGACCGCCAGCAGGGCCAGGAAGTAGATGCAGCCGCAGACCGCGAAGATCGGGCCGTAGCCGCCAGCCTGCTCCAGCACCTGACCCACCGACTTGGCCATCACCATGCCGCCGATGCCCCCCAGCATCCCGCCGATGCCGATGACGGAGCCCACGGCGCTGCGCGGGAAGACATCTCCAGGCAGGGTGTAGAGGTTGGCCGAGAACGCTTGGTGCGCGGCGGCGACGAGGCCCACAACGGCGGTGGCCAGCCACAGATCGTGAATCTGGTTGATGAAGAAGTAGGGCAGGGTGGCGACCGCGCAGATCAGCATGGTGATCTTGCGCGAGAAGTTCAGGCTGCGCCCGGCCTTCATCAGGCGCGAGGACATCCAGCCGCCGCCAACGCTGCCGACGTCGGAGATCAGATAGACCGCCGCCAGCACCAGGCCGAAGGTCGTGACGTTCAGGTCGAAGGTCTTCTTGAAGTAGTCGGGCAGCCAGAACAGCAGCATCCACCAGACCGGATCGATCAGGAACTTGCCCAGCGCATAGGCCCAGGTCTCGCGCTTGGTCGCCACCTTCAGCCAGCTGACCTTCTGGTCGGAGTCCTCGGGATCGGACCGGATGTGGGCGAGTTCGGCGGCGTTGACCTTGGGCTCCTGCTCGGGCGACCGGTACATGATCAGCCAGGCCACGATCCACAGCATGCCGATCACGCCGGTGATGATGAAGGCCGCCCGCCAGCCATAGGCCAGCATGATCATGGGGGCGACCAGGGGGGTGACCACCGCCCCGATATTGGCCCCGGCGTTGAAGATGCCGGTGGCGAAGGCCCGCTCCTTCTTGGGGAACCACTCGGTGACGGCCTTCACCCCGCCCGGGAAGTTGCCCCCTTCGCCGACCCCGAGCAGGACCCGGACCAGGAAGAACTGGCTGAGGGTGCTCGCGCCGGCATGGGCGATGTGGGCCAGCTGCCAGATGATGAAGGCCGAGGCGTAGCCGATCTTGGCGCCCACCCGGTCCACGAAGGCCCCGAACAGCAGATAGGAGGCGGCGTAGGCGGCCTGGAAATAGAAGACGATATCGGCATAGTCGGTCTCGCTCCAGCCCATCTCGTCGGACATGAAGGGCTTGAGCACCCCCAGCATCTGCCGGTCGACATAGTTGATCACCACGGCGGTGAAGAGCAGGGCGCAGATCACCCAGCGGCGGCGCGTCATCTTGCCGTCCGCCGTGACGGCAGGCCCGGTGTCGGTGGTGGTCATGGACAGAACGCCCTTTTGTTTCTTCGCCTTGGCGACATCTCTTGAACCTCCCCGCCATCGCCGAGCGGGAAGGGTTGTCTCGTCAATCGGCCGGCTTGGCTGGGTAGGCGCGGCAGGCGATCTCGCCAAAGCCCTCGAAGCGTACGGCGCCGGTCTGGCCGGCGGCGATGTCATGGATGCCGGCCGCGGCGCCGGTGCAGATGTACATGCCGGCCGTCAGCGGGCGGCCGCGCCGGGCGGTGTTCTCGGCCAGGAAGCGGATGGATTCCACCGGGCCGCCCGGCAGCAGGAAGGCGCCGCCCTGGCCCACGACCTGACCCTCGATCACGGTCTCGCAGCGCAGGTCCTCGATGCGGCGGCGACGCCAGTCGACGATCTCTGCGCCCACCATCAGGCCGGCGTTGTTGCCGAAGTCGGAGACAACAACCGTGGGCCCCAGGATGTTGATGCTGGCCAGGGGGCTGCCGGCCGGCTCCATGCCGATGTGCAGGGCGCCGATCAGCTCGGCGGCCTCCTGCGTGGTCCAGGTCAGCTTGTCGGCCGGGGCGTCGAAGGCGATGCGGGCCACATACTCGGCCTCCACGGCGGCGAACCCGCCCTCGAAGACCGGGAAGGGCGTCACGTCGCCGGGCGTCACATGCCACAGGGACTTGGCGAAGACCGGGCCACAGATGCGGTTGCTCTTCAGGCGTTCCTCATGCTCGGGCGGCACCCGACCGACCTTCCAGCCGATCACCTCGTCGGGCCAGAGTTTTAGCGCGGCGTCCTGAACGCGGTAACCGGTGGCAAGATCGCTCGGCACGGGGCCGGGATAGTCGGAAAGGGCGGTCGCCGAACGCCGGGCGCGGACAAACCGCGCCGCCACGTCGTCGATGGGAAAGCCATCTGCCATGCTTGCCGCCGGAACGCTCACGCGAAATCGCCTCCCCACCCGCTCGCCCTCGAAAGGCGCTGTTGTCTCTAGAGGAAACCGGTGTCATTTTCAAATCAAGTCCCAAATTCGCAATTTCAAGGGGCATCAGGGAGAGCTTCCATGGGTATTCGCCTGGCCGCCGTGGCGCTGTTTTCGATCCTGCTGGCCGCCGCCGAGGTTCAGGCGGCCGAGCCCCTGGCCTTCCCGGGCGCGCAGGGCTGGGCGGCGACCACGCCGGGCGGGCGCGGCGGGCGGATCCTCAGGGTCACGACCCTGGCCAGTGAGGGACCGGGCTCCTTCCGCGAGGCGGTGGAAGCCAAGGGGCCGCGCATCGTGGTCTTCGAGGTGGGCGGGGTGATCGACCTCGACCGCAAGACCATCAGGATCACCGAACCCTTCCTGACCATCGCCGGCCAGACGGCGCCGTCACCGGGAATCACCCTGATCCGCGGCGGCATGGACGTCTCGGCCCACGACGTCGTCCTGCGGCACATCCGGGTCCGTCCCGGCGAGGCCGGCCAGCTCAAGAAGAGCGGCTGGGACGAGGACGCCTTCTCCACGGTGAGCGGGGCCTACAACATCATCGTCGACCACTGCACCTTCACCTGGGCCACCGACGAGAACCTGTCGGTCTCCGGCCTGAGGTTCATCGGCAAGACCCCGGACGACTGGCGGGCGGCGACCTCGCACCGGATCACCTATTCCAACAACATCATCGCCGAGAGCCTGGCCTATTCGACCCACGCCAAGATCGAGCACTCCAAGGGCAGCCTGATCCACGACAACGCCAGCGACCTGCTGATCGTCGGCAACCTCTATGCCCACAACTATGAGCGCAACGCCCTGTTCAAGGGCGGGGCGCGGGCGGTGATGGCCAACAACCTGATCTTCAACCCCGGCCAGCGAATCCTGCACTACAACCTGCAGGCCAATGAGTGGGGCGATCACCCCTATGAGACCGGCCAGATCGTGGCGGTGGGCAACGCCATGCGGGCGGGAATTTCCACCCCCGACCAGGTGGCCTTCTTCGAGCTCGGGGGCGACGGGGATGTGGCGTACTACGGCCGCGACAACATCGCCGTGGACCGCATCGGCCGGCCGCTGCCGATGCTGGGCCGCTACACCACCAGCCGGGCCAGGATCATCGAGACCAGGACCCCTCCGACCTGGCCGGAGGGCTTCAAGCCGATGGCCGCCATGGACGTGCAGAAGTCGGTGCTGATGAACGTCGGCGCCCGCCCCTGGGACCGGGACTTCGACGACGTCCGGCTGCTGGCCGACGTGGCCGAGGGCCGCGGGACGATCATCGATTCCGAGCAGGCCCTGCACGGCTACCCGACCCATAAGCCGACGGCGCGCCCGTTCAACGAGGCCGACTGGAACCTCACCGACATGACCCCCAGGCGGCCCGAAGTGCTGGATTCCAGTTCCAAGGCCAAGGGCACCTAGGGCCGACCTGGCGGCGGCCTCGTGCCGCCGATCGAGGCGCAACAGGCGGCTCATACCCCATGATGCCGCCGTCCCTCCCTCGGCATCAGGCCCGCTTGGCGCACCCCGAGGCGCAGGCTATGACACCGGGACAAGATTGAGGACATTTCCCCCGTGGCGACACGCGACCCAGGCGCCGACAAGGCCAAGCGGCACACCATCAACGACGTCGCCCGCCTGGCCGGGGTGTCGAAGAAGACCGTCAGCCGGGTCATCAATGAGAGCCCCTTCGTCAAGGAGGAGACCCGCAAGGCGGTCCTGGAGATCATGCGCGAGACGGGCTACGTCCCTGACCCGCAGGCCCGCGGCCTGGCCTTCCGCCGCTCCTTCCTGGTGGGGCTGATCTACGACAACCCCAACCCCCAGCACACCATCAGCCACCAGCAGGGCCTGCTGGACGCCATGGCCGGCTCGGGCTTCGAGCTGGTGGTCCGCCCGGTGGACCGTAACTCGCCGCGCCTGCTGGCCGACATGCGCGACTTCGTGGAGCGCCAGAAGCTGTTCGCCGTGGTCCTGCCCTCGCCGGTCTCGGAGGACGAGAAGCTGGCCGCCCTGCTGCGCGAGCTGGACGTCCCCTATGTGCGCATCGGCTCGGTGGCCCTGGACGAGCCCGACCGCATGCTGGTCAGCCACGATGGCCGCGGCGCCGCCCAGGCCGCCCGCCACCTGGCCGACCTCGGCCACACCCGCATCGCCCTGATCTCCGGCCCCCCCACCTTCCGCAGCTCCATCGAGCGGAAGAAGGGGTTCGAGGAAGGCCTGGCCGAGGCCGGCCTGAGCCTGGACCCGGCCTATGACAAGGTCGGCGCCTATACCTATGAGAGCGGCCACGCCGCGGCCCTGGAGCTGTTCCGCATGGAGCAGCGCCCCACCGCCATCTTCTGCCTCAACGACGAGATGGCCACCGGGGTCTACACCGCCGCCCGCGAGATGGGCCTGTCGATCCCCGAGGACTGCTCGGTGGTGGGCTATGACGACGCCCCCATCGCCGTGCGCCTCTGGCCGCCGATGACCTCGGTGCGGCTCCCCTTGCGCGACATGGGCCGGATGGCCGGCGAGATGCTGGTGCCCAACGCCCTGCGCGAGAAGCGCGCCGACGCGCACGAGGTGGCGCCGCAGCTGGTGGTGCGAGGGTCGACGGGGAAGGTGGGGTAGGGTTCAGAGGCCCGGTGCTCCCGGAGCGCCTCGGTGTCTCGGGCCTCGACGCTGTCCGGGGCGGGGCCTTGGGTTCGGCATTTGGGGGTGTGAGTTGCGCGGCTCCAGCTGTCTTCCGATCGTCGAGCTTGGGCGACGCGCTGGCTCAGCAAATCGCGCAGGCTGAGCAGCAAGCCGCCGAAGTGGCCGCTCTTCCGCTCGACGCGCCAATGCCCTTTGCTGACATTTCCACTGAGCCGTAGGTACCTTGCGCGGCCGACAGAGGAGTCCTAGGCGCGAGGCTTAGAATGACGGGCGTGGGGGCTGCCGCCTCCGCCGGCTACTCCGCCAGGAACGCCTCGGTCTCGGCCATGAAGGCCTCCAGCCTGTCGTGGTGCACCCAGTGGCCCGCACCTTCGAAATTCACCAGGCGAGCGTTGCGGAAGTTCTGGATGCGGCCGTCGAGGACGGGGTCCGACGCCCAGGACTCGGCGCCTCGGGCCAGCAGGACTGGGGCGGTGATCTGGCGCCAGAGGTGGTGCTGGTCGGCGTGGGAGAGGCTGCCGCCGCCCCAGCGGGTGTGGTTGTCGAACTTCCACGACCAGGTGTCGTCCTCGTTCTGGTGGGCGCCGTGGACCGTCAGGTGGCGGGCCTGGTCGGGGCTGAGGTGGGGGTTCTCCTGGGCCATGCGGGCGGTGGCCTCGTCGAGGCTGGCATAGCGGCGCGGCGCGCGGCCGGAGTTCTCGCGGCGGTCCTTGATGGCGTCACGCAGGCGCTGGTCGACGCTGCGGGCGGCCTGCTCGGCGATCACCTTGGGGGAGGCGCCCAGGCCCTCGATGGCGATGACCTTGCTGACCGTCTCGGGGAAGGTGCCGCAGTAGTTCAGGGCGATGCCGGCGCCCAGCGAGTGGGCGATGATGGTCACCGGGGCCAGGCCGGTCTGATGCACCAGCTGGGCGATGTCGTAGAGGTAGGCGGCCTGGTCATAGCCGCCGCCGATCGCCCAGGCGCTGTCGCCGTGGCCGCGCAGGTCCGGGGCGATGATGTGGTAGCGGTCGGCCAGCCGCGCGGCGACCCAGTCCCAGTTGCGGCAGTGATCGCGGCCGCCGTGGATCAGCAGCAGGGGCGGGGCGCCGGCGTTTCCCCAGTCGACATAGTGCAGGCGCAGGCGCTGCGAGAAATAGAAGTGGGAGGTGGGGCCTTCCATGGGGGACTCTCCGCCGCTCAGGGGGCGAGACCCTTAGCACCGCCGCCGGCCCCTGGACATCGCCGCCGAACTCTGGCGCCTAGCGCGCTTAGCCCGGCGCGAGTTCGGGGTTTGGCCTGGGGGATTTGAGACGTGAACAGGATCGAGGCGCTGGCGCAGCTGACCGGCGAGGGTCTGCCGTACGAACTCGCGGAGACCGAGGCTCTGGGCCGCCGGGTGCGGGCGTTCAAGAACGCGCCGGTCAACCTGGCGGCGCTGTTTGCGGCCGGGCGCAGCGACCTGCCGTTCATCGTCTACGAGGACGAGCGGCTGAGCTTCGAAGAGGCCTGGACGCGCTCGCAGCATCTGGCGGCGGTGATGGCCCGCGACTATGGCGTGGAGAAGGGCGACCGGGTCGCGATCTCCATGCGCAACTATCCGGAATGGATCCTCGGCTTCATGGCGGCGACCTCGATCGGGGCGATCGCGGTGGCGATGAATGCGCTGTGGCAGCCGCACGAGATGGAATACGGGCTGAAGGACTCAGGCGCCAAGCTGCTGCTGGCCGACCAGGAGCGGCTGGACCGACTGGCCGCCTGTGAGAACGCGCCCGCGGGCCTGGCGGTGATCGCGGTGCGGGCCACCAAGCCTCTGGCGGCCGGCGTGCGGGCCTATGACGAGGTGATGGCCCGCGCCGCGCCGGTGGGGGCGGGGCCGCCGGAGCGGCACGTCGGGCCCGACGACGACGCCATCATGCTCTACACCTCCGGCTCGACGGGCCATCCCAAGGGGGCGGTCTCGACCCACCGCAACATCATGTCGGCCCTGCTGTCGTGGGAGTTGGACGCCCAGGCCGGCATGCTGGCCGGCTTCGCCCCCGTCGCGGGCGGGCCGCAGCCCGCCGCCCTGCTGTCGATCCCGCTGTTCCACGTCTCGGGCCTGCACGTCAGCCTGCTGCAGAGCTTCCGCGCCCAGCGGCGCTTGGTCTGCATGTACAAGTGGGACCCGGCCCAGGCCGTGGAGATCATCGAGCGCGAGCGCATCACCGGCTTCAACGGCCCGCCGGCGGTGACCGGCGACCTGGTGGAGATCGCCCGGCGCGAGGGCCGCGACCTGAGCTCGCTGATGGCCGTGGGCGGCGGCGGGGCGAGCCGCGCGCCGGAGCAGGTGCGGGCCATCGACAAGGCCTTCCCCAACGCCGCGCCCAACACCGGCTGGGGCATGACCGAGACCAACGCCATCGGCACCTCGATCGCCGGCGCCGACTACCTGGCCCATCCGGCCAGCTCAGGGCGGGTGTCGGGCGTGCTGGACATCCGCATCGTGGACGAGGCGGGCGTCGCCCAGCCGGCGGGGACGCGGGGCGAGCTGCAGATCCGCGGCGCCTCGATCATGCGCGGCTACTGGAACCGCCCCGAGGCCAATGCCGAGACCTTCGTGGACGGCTGGATGCGCACCGGGGACGTGGCCTATGTCGACGACGAGGGCTTCGTCTACATCGTCGACCGTATCAAGGACCTGGTGATCCGGGGCGGGGAGAACATCGGCTGCGGGTCGGTGGAAGCCGCGCTCCTGGAACATCCCGATGTGCTGGAGGTCAGCGTCTACGGCGTGCCCGACGAACGCCTGGGCGAGGAGGTGGGGGCGACGATCTATGCGCGCTCGCCCATCGACGAGGCCGAACTGCGGGCCTTCCTGGAACCGCGCCTGGCGAGGTTCGAGATCCCCCGCTATTTCCATTTTGCCGGTGAGCCCTTGCCGCGCATCGCTTCGGGTAAGATCCTCAAGCGGCAACTGCGGGACGAGGCGGCCGCCCGCTGGGGCTGAGCCCGCCGAGGGAGGAAGCCGCCGATGGTCAGAGCCGCCTGTCACTGCGGAGCCGTCCGCATCACGATGGACCCGGCGCCGGTCTGGGTGCTGGACTGCAACTGTTCGATCTGCCGCCGCTATGGCGTGCTCTGGGCCTATGGCTCCGATCCCATCGGCAAGACGCAGCTCAGCGTGGACCTGGTTCAAGGGGCCGATGCGGTGGAGGCCTATATCTGGGGTAACCGCTGGATCGGCTTCTGGCGCTGCAAGACCTGTGGCTGCGTCACCCATCACACCGCCCTGGACCAGCCCTCCACGATCCGCGCGGTCAATGCCCGGATGTTCGTGAACTTTGACCCGGCCAGCGTAACCATTCACCGGAGCGACAACGCCCACACCGGTGGGTTCTGGACCCGTCCCGACGCGCCCATCCGGAAGGGCGGTCAGCCCCCCATGGAGCCGCCTGGACCGGACGACTGGCGCTAGAGAGCCTAGCGGAGCTTCGGCGTCGTCATGCCCGGGGGCGGCGGTCCGACGCCGCCGATGCCCTGCAGCATCTGCTGGGCCCTCTGGACCGCCGGCTGCGGCGCCTTCTCGGGGGTGTTCTCGGAGAGCTGGTAGACCCAGTTCACGAAGATGCCGAAGAAGGCCAGGGACACCACCAGGATCAGCAGGCCGGTGACCGACGAGCGCAGGGAGATCTTGCCGCGCTCCAGGCTCAGCACGCCGTCGGAGGCCAGGCTGGCCTGGCCGGTGGCCGCCAGGCGCGAGGCGGCCAGCAGCTGGAGGCCGGCGAGGGCGACCCCCGACAGGGTGATGGCGACCACCATCCACAGCATGACGTTGCCCTGGAACTGCTGCTGCACATAGGCGGTGCGGCGGATGCGGAAATCGTCCAGCAGCAGGGCGCGGTAGGCGTGGTTGTAGCAGACCGAGGAGACCCGATCGACGAGGTCGGGGGTCTGCTCCTTCACCGGAACCGGGGCCAGTTGGTCCTTCCAGCAGCGCTCGAAGGTGGTGGGGGTGGCCGGCGCCGTGGCGGGCGGCAGCGGCCGGGTGGTCCAGATCGCCATCAGGGCGGCCACCACCAGCAGCCCCGAGATCGACAGGATGATCTGGAGGCCGCGCCGGCTCAGCGAACCGCCGGGTTGGGTCTTGGGCGGCGGCTTCATGGCGCGACCACCTCGCCCAGGGCGGCCTGACCCTGGCGGGTGGGGCACCAGCAGGAGGCGCCCGGGGAGGCATAGGCGTTGATCCGGCACTGGCCCACCGGGGTCCGGCACAGGGGGGCGGCGGTGGGCGGCGGATCGTTCAGGCCCGGGACGGAGACGCCCGGAATGCTGAGACAACCGGCCAGCAGCAGGGCGCAGGCGGCCATCAAGAGAGCAAGCCGGGCCTTCATTGTCCCACCGTGCCCGTGGCGAATCCGCCGTCCTCGGTGGGGCACCAGCAGGCCTGACCCGCGGTGGCCAGGACGTTGACCGTGCAGGCGCCGACCAGGGTCCGGCAGACGGATGGGCCGGTGGCGAGGTTGATCAGCGTGGGCGCGGCGGGAACCCGCACCGCCCGTTCGGCCTGTATCGACTTGATATAGGCCTCGGCCTCGATCCGGCCGGCGTCGCGGGCGATGGCTTCGCTGATCGCCGAGCTCCGCGCGCTGTTGGCGTTGTCGAGCCTTCTGGCGTTGTCGGGCAGGATGTCGAGCCTGGACACCAGGTCCGACAGGAAGCCCGCCGCCTGGGACGGCCCGGCCGCCGCCAGGGCCAGGCCCGCAGCCATCGCAGCCGCTAAAACTGCAATCCTCATCTCCACCCCCTCAAGTGGAGCCGATCGTCGGCTCGGCGAACGCCGTTGTCAATTCCGCGTGGCGGTCAGGCCGTGGCCGCGCGCGGCCTGCGCCGCTTCACCCGGCCCTGGCGCTTGCGCCGCCAGATCACCACGCCGGTGACGCTGAGCGCGCGTCTTTGGCTGCGGAAGACGCGGCCTAGGGTTTGCGGTCCGCAATCGCCTTGGCGAGCGCCAGTGGGAGGTAGAGATCGAGTTGGGCCAGCACGGCGGTGTAGGCGGCCATCGGTTTGCCCCAGGCGTCGGGGATCGGGGTGTCCTGGCCGCTGGCGTAGGCGGCCAGGGTGTGGGTCTTGGCGCTGGCGTCCGGATAGAGGGCCACGACCTTCTCAACGTGCGTCGCGGTCATGGTGAGGATCAGGTCGGCGTGGGCGATGTCGGCGGCCGTCGGGGGCCGGGCGCGGTGGGCGGCGAGGTCGAAGCCGCGGGCCGCCATCAGGGTCTGGGCGTTGGCCTCGGGCGCCTCGTCGAAGGGATCGACGTCGAGGCCGCGGGAGATGACGGCGATCGGCAGGGCGCGGCGGGCGGCGAGCGCCCGGGCCAGGGTCTGAGCCATCAGGCTGCGGCCGGTGTTTCCGGTGTCCACGAAGGCGATCTTTAGCGGCTCGGCGGCCTGCGCCCCGCCGGCGAACGCGGCCAGCAGCGGCAGAACGAACAGGCGGCGGCGGTCGAGCATGGCGGCGATCCCGGTGAAGGCGCCCAGCATGGACTAGAGCCGCGGCAGCCACATCCCCATCACCACCAGAAGGATGCCCGCGGCGGTCGCCAGACTGAGAACGAGCAGAAGCGCTGCCATGGCGCCCTTGGCGCGCGCGCCGCCCCGCGCTCCGGCGGCCAGGTAGAGCTCCAGGATCGCCAGGGGCAGGAGCACGTGGGCGAAGGCCAGGAAGATGTCGAAGGGTCCGTCGAAGGCGGCGGTGTGCCCCACCGGCGCCTGGTGGACCGCGAACCACAGCATCATGCCCAGGCGATAGAACCAGACGGCGTTGATCACCACGAAGAGCCGTAGGGCCCAGCGGCGGTGGTCGATGAAGGCCCGCGCCCGCGCCGCGCGCCAGGCCCGCGTGGCGAAGGTCAGGACCAGGGCGGCGTTCAGGGCGTTGCCGAGGGTCATATAGATCCCCGCCACGGCGCCGCGGGTGAGGGCGATGAAGAGGCCGCTGCCCGCCGCCACCACCGCGGCCACCACGAACAGGCGTCCATTCCATCGGTGCAGCCAGGGCGCGCGGGCGCGGATCTGGGGAACCAGCTGCAGCGCCCCGCCGAGGGTGACGATCAAGGCCAGGCTGAGATGGGCGCCCAGGGCCAGGTTTCCCCTCAGGTCGCCGGCGACATAGCCGTGGCCCTCCGGCAGCACCCGGTTCCACCGGTTGAGGTCGCCCCCCAGCAGGCCCACCCCATAGAGGGCGGCGATGTAGAGGCCGAAGGCCCACAGACCGGCGACCGCGACCCCGTACCAGAGCACGGCGGAGGCCCGCAGCAGCCGTTCGGCTTTCGGCGCGGTGGACATGACTCTACTCTCCGGTTCGCGACCAATTCCTTGGTGAAATTTAGGCTGGCGCGCCGCAGCGTCGATGACCGCAGGACCCAGACTTGTGACCGCAGGGATCAATCGCACCGACCGGCCCACCGTCTCGGCGGGCTACGCCCAGGCGCTGCTGGACTTCGCGGTGGCTCAGGGGGCCGGGCGGGCGCTGCTGCTGGCGCGGTCCGCGATCGCGGCGGACGCGCTGAGCGACCGAGACAACCGCGTGCCGTTGGCGAGCTATGTGGCCTTGATGCGGTCGGCCAAGGACATCTGCGAAGCCCCTGACCTGGGCCTGCGGTTCGGCGCGGGGACCAACTTCGAGGAGGTGTCGCTGGTGGGGCTGATCTGCCGCGCCGCCGGGACCATGGGCGAGGCGCTGCAGCAGTTGAACCGCTACCGGCGGCTGATCGCCGAGGTGGACCTGGGGGGCGGGGAGAGGTTCGAGCTGGTCTCGCGGGACGGCGACCTGTGGCTGGAGGACCGGCGGCCCGACCCGAACGCCTTCCCCGAGCTCACCGAGGAGACCTTCGCCCGCTTCGTGTGCGAGGTGGCGCGTAGCTACGGCGACGTCCCCTTCGTGACCGCGGTGGAGGTGACCCACGCCAGGCCCGACCATGCCGCCGCCTACGCGGCGGTGCTCAAGGCGCCGGTAGTGTTCGGCGCGGCGCGCAACGCCCTGCGGATCGAGCCCTCCTGGCTGTCGCTGAAGACCCAGGGCGCCAACAGCTATGTGTTCGGGATCTTCAACGACCGGGCCGACGCCCTGCTGGCCAGGCTGGAGGCCTCGCGCACGGTGCGCGGCGAGGTGGAGCGCCTGCTGGTGCCGCGCCTCCACCTGGGGGCCGCGAGCATGGCGGTCACGGCCGGGCTGATGAACCTCAGTCGCCCGACCCTCTATCGCCGGCTGAGGGCCGAGGGGGTGAGTTTTGACCAGGTACTGGACGACCTGCGCCGGGAGCTGGCCAAGACCTACCTTGCGCGGCTGTCGGTGAACGAGACGGCCTACCTGCTGGGCTTCTCCGACCGCAGCGCCTTCTCGCGAGCTTTCAAGCGGTGGACCGGCCAGGGTCCGCGCGGCTGGAAGGACGCCTAGCGCCGGGATACCGACGCGGGCCTGAGCGCGGTTTAGGCCTTCCGCAGCCCGACGTGGTGTTTCCGCTTGGAACCCCGGGCGTTTTCACCGATTGCAGGCGGACCGATCTCACGAGGGACTGACCGATGGCTTCCGGCCTTGCCGCGCTGCTGGACGACGTGGCGGCGATCGCCAAGATCGCCGCGGCCTCCGTGGACGATGTGGCCGGCGCGGCGGGCAAGGCCGGCTCCAAGGCCGTGGGCGTGGTGGTGGACGACGCGGCGGTGACGCCGGGCTACGCCATGGGCTTCACCCCGGACCGCGAACTGCCCATCGTCTGGAAGATCGCGCTAGGCTCCCTGCGCAACAAGTTCGTCTTCCTGCTGCCCGGCGCCCTGGCGATGAGCGCGTTCGCGCCCTGGCTGGTCACGCCCCTGCTGATGGTCGGCGGGACCTACCTGGCCTTCGAAGCCAGCGAGAAGATCCTGGAGGCCTTCGTGCCGCACGAGGCGGGCGAAGAGCTGGAAGAGCTGGCGCTCAGTTCGACGGAACTGGAGGATCAGAAGGTGGCCGGCGCCATCCGCACCGACCTGATCCTGTCGGCGGAGATCATGTTCATCGCCCTGGCCGACGTCGCCGATCGCCCCTTCGCCATCCAGGCCGCCGCCCTGGCGGTGGTGGGCCTGGCCATAACCATCGGGGTCTACGGGGTTGTGGGCCTGCTGGTGAAGATGGACGACATCGGCCTGCACCTGGCCAATGGCCACACCCGGCTGGGCCGCGCCCTCGGTCGTGGCCTGGTGAAGGCCATGCCGACCCTGCTGGGCGGCCTGGCGACCATCGGTACGGCCGCCATGCTGTGGGTCGGCGGCGGCATCCTGGTCCACGGCCTGGAGCACTTCGGCTGGATGACCATCCCCCATCTTGTGGAGGGCCTCTCTCACTGGGCGGGCGGCGTCCCCCGCGTCGGCGCCGTCACCGGCTGGCTGGCCTTCGCGGCCGGCTCAGCGGTGGTGGGCCTGGCGGTCGGCGCGGTGATCGTCGGTGTGGTCCATCTGGTGCAGAAGGTGCGCGGCGGCGGCCACTAGTCCTCGGACTGAAGAGCGCGCATCTCGATGGGCCGGGCGGAAATCGACTGGGCGGCGCATTTTCCTCCCCTGTGCAGCGGAGCGGAACGAGGGAGGAAATGTCGATCATGCCTACTGCGCGGCCGGCTGGTTGAAGGCCCAGTGGACGCCGAAGGGGTCGACCAGGGCGCCGTAATAGTCGCCCCAGAACATAAGCTGCGGCTCGGAGGTGGGCTTGCCGCCGGCGTCCACCGCGCACCTCCACCAGGTGTCGAGGTCGGCGACGACGAGCTGCATGGTGAAGCTGTGCGAGGGCTGGTGGGCGTAACCGCTTTCCGGGAAGGCGTCGCTGAGCATCACCGAGCCGCCGTTGATCTCCAGGTGAATGTGCATGAACCGCTTGCCGTCCTCGGCCGGCATGACGCGCAGTTCCTTGGCCCCGAAGGCCTTCTGGTAGAACGCCGAGGCGGCGCCGGCGCCTTCGACGCTGAGATAGGGGATGACGCCCTGGAACACGGGATCGAGGGTCTGGCTCATATGGGCTCTCCAAGTTTGCGCCCGGATGGCGCTCTGTTCCCAGGACGAATGGGGCGGCTCCAGTCCGACATCGGGCGGGCCGGCCTCACGCGCTCGTGGCGTTGTCCTGCTGCAGGCGGTCGAGGTGCATGCGGATGTGGTTGGCCTCGGCCGGGGTGTTGGCCAGCGCGATGGCCTGGTTGAAGGCCTCGCGGGCGTCGTCGGACCGGCCCAGTTGCAGCAGCAGCGCCCCCTTGGCCCCGAAGAAATGGAAGTAGCCGCCGAGCCGGTTGGCCAGGGGCTCGATCATGTCGAGCGCCGCCTGCGGCCCATGCACCTTCGACACCGCCACGGCGCGGTTGACGGTGATGACGGGCGAGGGGGTCATGATCTCCAGGGTCGCGTAGAGGTGGTCGATCTGGGCCCAGTCGGTGTCCTCGAACCGGGCGGCGCGGGCGTGCAGGGCGGCGATGGCGGCCTGGACCTGGTAGGGGCCGGGACGGCGGTGGCGCATGGCCTTGTCGATCAGGGCCAGGCCCTCGGCGATGTCGCGGGTGCTCCAGAGCGCTCGATCCTGATCTTCAAGAAGGATCACCTCGCCGGCGGCGTCGAAGCGGGCGGCGGCGCGGGCGTGCTGCAGCAGCAGCAGGGCGGTGAGGCCCATGATCTCCGGTTCGGCCTGGAACAGGCGGAGCAGCAGGCGGGAGAGCCGGATGGCCTCCTCGCAGAGCGGACTGCGGGCGGCGATCTCTGCGCCGCCGGCCGAATAGCCCTCGTTGAACAGCAGGTAGACCATGGCCGCCACCACGCCGAGCCGCTCGGAGCGCTCCACCGGACCGGGGGTTTCAAAGGGCACATCGGCGCGGGCGATCCTGGCCTTGGCGCGGGTGATCCGCTGTTCCATGGCGCTGTCGCCCACCAGGAAGGCGCGGGCGATCTGCTTGACGGTGAGGCCCGAGACGATGCGCAGGGCGACGGCGATCTGTTGGGTGGGCTGCAGGTCCGGATGGCAGCAGATGAACAGCAGCCGCAGGATGTCGTCGCGGTAGTGGGCGCCGTCCAGCCGGTCGGCCATCGGGGTTTCGACGTCGTCGAGGTCGGAGATCAGGTCCTCAGGCGGAAGGGCGGTCTGCTTGGCCTGGCGGCGGACCTGGTCGATGGCGGCGTTGCGGCCCACCATGATCAGCCAGGCGGCCGCATCGCGGGGCGGACCGTTCTGCGGCCAGGCCTTCAGCGCCCGCAGGCAGGCGTTCTGGAAGGCCTCCTCGGCGGTGTCGAGATCGCGGAAATAGCGCAGCAGGGCGCCGATGGCCTGGGGCCGGGCGGCGGTGATCGCCTGCTCGATCCAGGCCAGGTCGCTCATGCCACGTCGCCGCCGGGCAGGAACAGGCGGATCGGCCGGATCTCATAGCCGCCGCCGGAGCCGGGATTGGCCTTGGTGAGGTCCTTAGCGGTCTCGATGGCTGCCTCGAGGTCCTTGCACTCCACGACGTAGAAGCCGAGCAGCTGCTCCTTGGTCTCCACGAAGGGGCCGTCGGTGATCAGGCCGCCCTCGCGGTGCAGGCTGGTGGCCGCGGTTGTGGGCAGCAGGCGCAGGGCGGGGCCAAGCCGGCCCTGGGCGTGGAGCTTCTGGTGGACCACGTCGAGGTCGGCCATGACCTTGTCGTCCTCTTCCTGGCTCCAGGAATAGACGATCTCTTCGGAGTTGTAGCAGAGGATGGCGTAGAGCATTTCGGCGTCCCTGATCGAGGCTAGGACGAACGAGTATGCCCGGACCCGACAGGGGGCCGAAGAAAAAGCGCGACGCCTAGCGAGGCGGCGACGCCAGGGCCTCGAAGGCCGCGTAGAACACCTCGTCGGGGACCAGGTCCGGGGTCATCAGGCGCTGGAAGACCAGGCCCTCGGTGAGGGCGTGGATCACCACCACCAGGATCTCCGGCGGCATCGGGCTATCGCCATCCTTCAGGATGCTGGCGAGCCAGGCCGCGCCCCCGGCATAGCTCTGGGCGGTGATCTCGCGCACCTGGGCCCGGGCTTCCTCATGGCTAAGGGTGTGGGCCATGCCGCTGAGGCGGGCGGCGGCCGCGCCCTGACGGACGGGGACGGCGGCCAGGGTCGCCTTGGCGAAGGCGTGCAGGATCTGGGGGAGGCTGGAGCCGGGCGTGATCACCGGCTTGATGGGCGCCCAGTCTGTCTGGGCGATGGCCATGAACAGGTCCTGGCGGTTCCGGAAATTGCCGTAGATCGCCCCGCTGGTCATGCCGGCGCGGCGGGCGACGTCCTCTAGGGTGGTGGCCTCGAACCCCTTCTCGCGAGCCAGCTGGCGGGCGGCCTCCATCAGGGCGGCACGGGTGCGGGCGCGCTTGTCGCCCTTGGGCTTGCGGCGGGTCTCCTTGGTCATGGAGAAGACCCTAGGCGGTTGCCAATTAATAGGAAGTCTATTTTATAAGATATATATTTTATGGAGTCGGGGCGGATGAACACGATCGATGAGGCCCTGGGGGCGGTGGTGGCGGCTGGAGACCTGGCCGGCGCGGTCGGCCTGGTCTGGCGGGGCGGGGCGGCGCAGGTCGCCGCTGTGGGCTGGCGGGATATGGAGGCTGGCCTGCCGATGCACCGGGACTCCCTCTTCCGCATCGCCTCGATGTCCAAGCCCATCGTCTCGGCCGCGGCGATGACGATGCTGCAGGAGCGGCGGTTTGCCCTGGAGGACCCGATCTCCCGCGTGGCGCCGGAGTTCTTGGCGATGCGGGTGCTGCGCGATCCTGACGGGCCGCTGGACGACACCACGCCCGCCGACCGGCAGATCACCTTCGAGGACCTGCTGACCCACCGGGCGGGCCTGACCCAGGCGGGCTTCCATTCCGGTCCCATCGACGCGGCCCACCGCGAGGCCCTGGGGCCGGACCTCGACAGCCCGCTGTCGCCGGACGCCTGGATCTCAGGGCTGGCGAGCCTGCCGCTGGTGGGCCAGCCGGGGGCGTCCTTCACCTATGGCCGGTCCACCGACCTGCTGGGCCTGTTGCTGGCCCGCATGGAGGGCGCAACCCTGGAGGAGGTGTTGCGCCACCGGGTGTTCGAACCCCTGGGCATGAGCGACACCGGCTTTTCCGTGCCGCCGGACAAGCGCCACCGCCGGGCGGGGCTCTACGGCTTCGACATGACCGGCAAGCTGAAGAAGATCGACGCCCCGCCCGGTGGCGTGGCCTTGCCCGAGCGGCCGGGCGACATGGAATTCGCCTCCGGGGGCGCGGGCCTGTGGTCGACGGCGGACGACTACCTGGCCTTCGCCCGCATGTTCGTGGACCCGTCGGTGAAGCTGCTGTCGCCGGAGACCCTGGCCTTGATGACCACCAACCGGCTCACCGACCCCCAGCGGCTGGGGGCTGAGATGTTCGGCATGCCGACCTTCGGGACCGGCTCCGGCTTCGGTCTCGGCGTTTCTGTCGTTCTCGATCCGGCCACCGCCCAGGTGATGCGCGGCAAGGGCGGGGTGGGCACGGTGGGCTGGCCCGGCGCCTATGGCGGCTGGTGGCAGGCCGATCCCACCAACGGCTCGGTGGCCATCCTGCTGATGCACAACATGCTGGAGCTGGAACAACTCACCGCCGGCTACGGCCTGGGCGGCTACGGCGCAATCATGGAGTTCCACGCCCTGGCGACAGCCTAGCCGAAACCCGCACCGTCACCCGCTCTAGCTCTGTTCGAACCGGACGCGCTGGTAGGTGTTGGGCCCAAACAGCACGGCGGTCAGGAACAGGAAGATGAATTCCGCCGCCAGCAGCCGCCAGGCGCCGGTCTGTTCCGCCACGCTGAAGGCTTCCAGCGCGTCGCGGCCGAAGAACAGCCAGGCGCCCCCCTCGACCACCAGGGCGGCCATCCCCCAGCCTACGGCGTCGAGCACGGCCTTACCGGCCGTCCAGGCGGCCCGCAGCCGGAAGAGCAGGGCAAGCAACCCCAGCCACCATGGCGCCCAAAGCCAGCCGGCCAGCATCGCCGAAAGCGGTTCGGCCCAGCTCGGCAAGGCGGCGACCAGGGCGGTGATCAGGCTGCGCGGCGCCTGCGGCTCGAGCGCCAGCGCCAGATGCGGGACCGCATAGAGGGCGGCGAACACCAGGAAGACGGGGGCCATCCAGATCGCCGGCCGTCCATGGACCTTGCGCCAGGCCTTCACCTCAGCGGCCGCCGCCGGATCCTGCCGGGCCTTGGCCGCCCGCCGGGTGGTCTTCTCGCGAGGCGCCGGGTCGGCAGGCCTGGGCCGCCGCGCGGCGAGTGCGGCCAGCGCGGCCTTGAGCCGAGCCCACAGCGTCGACAAACCCGAGGGCTCGGGTCCGCTGACCGTCGGTTGGTTTCGTTCGCCGCCCATGCCTTCCCCCCGGAAGTCGCCAGGGCAGGATGACCCAGTCGCAGAACGGCGTCACGCGAGTTGGAGTTCTCCGCGCCGGCGACGAACTGGGGGGCCATACCAATCTGCGCGCCTCCAGTTTTCCTTCTCCCCTTGCGGGAGAAGGTGGCCCTGCGGAGCAGGGTCGGATGAGGGGTCGATAGGCCTCTCCGGTTTGGGCGCTTGGATGATCAACGGAGATGGGAGCGTGACCCCTCATCCGACCGGTCTCCGACCGGCCACCTTCTCCCGCAAGGGGAGAAGGACGCGCCCAGTTAACTTCGCGATTAGGTCAGAACCAGGTCGCAAACCTCATGGAGGTCGCGAACGACAAGGGCGCAGAGCGCGCGAATGTCCTCGGTTGGCGCCATCAGATCGGGAACCATGACCGTCATCATGCCGGCCGCCGATGCCGACCGGACCCCGATGTGGGAGTCTTCGAGGGCCAGGCAGAGGCGGGGTTCGACGGCCAACCGCTCGGCGGCTTTCAGGAAAGGATCGGGCGCGGGCTTGCCGGTCTCGTAGTCCCCCCGGCAGACGATCTGGTCGAAACGACCCGTCAGGCCCTGCGAGGTCAGGTGACGCTCGACGGTGGTTCGAGATGACGAGGTGGCGATGGCGCGTGGCAGCCGGAGCTGGTCGAGGGAGCCCAGCAGTTCAGGTACCCCAGGCTTCATGGCGGGCCTGTTTTCGGCGACCAGCCAGAAGTGGCGCCTCCAATCGGCGTGGAAGTCCTCGAACATGAAGTCCTCGCCGAAGTGCGACCGGAACAGGTCCCCGCACTGCGAGCGCCGCACGCCGATGGACCTGTTGTAGACCTCCTCGGGGATGTCATGCCCGCGCTCGGCGGCGGCGGCCAGCAGCGCCTCCTGCCAGAGCGCCTCGGTGTCGAACAGCAGGCCGTCCATGTCGAAGACCACGGCGCTCGGGCGGTATGGCAATGTCATTCTGTGGGCGTCCTTCTGTCAGCCACGCCCTTCAAGGCGCCGCGTCATGGCTTGTAGCGACGGCCATGGCGGGCCCTTGCGCAGGGTGTCGATGAAGTGTTCGGCCCACTGTCGGCCGTTCGGGAACTGGTCGCCGACGTCCCACCGCCACGCCGCGCACATCGCCAAAACGAGGGCGCGACACTCGCTCAGCAGCGCCTGATCAACGTCGCGGTAGTGCTCGGGTACCCCCTCAGGCACGTGGGCCAGATCGAACTCGATCGGCCCGAAACAACAGGTCTCAAGGTCGATGAACAGCGGCCCGATCTCGGTGCTCAGCACATTGCCGGGGTGGGGTTCGCCATGCAGCAACTGCTCGGCCGCGCCGCGCGCGACAATCGTTCGCCGCAGGCTCTGCAACATGCCGCTGAGGAGGTCCCGGTCCGCATCGGCGAGGTCGGGTGTCTGGCTCCGGTTCGCCACGAGCGCCTGGGCTTCGGCGACGCGGTCGGTGAAGTGCGGCGCCACGATCTCGATCGTCTTCATGCCCGCGTGCAGACGCCAGAGGGCATCTGCGTAGTCGGCTGGCGCGAGGTCTGGCGCGACGGGCGCGTGGTAGGTCCAAAGCGTGATCGCGAAGTCGTCGCGCTCGTGGACTCGCGGCGCAATCCTAGGGTCGAGAGCCGCCGCAGGACTCCCGGTCTCGGCGAGCCGCCGGGCCAGCTCCACCTCGAACTGCGCCACCTGCATCGCCAGGGGCGCGACCCGGGCGAAGGCGTCACAGGGCCGTAGGCGCAAGGCGAGCTTGTTCGAGTTCTGAAGCACGACCGCGTCGTCGGCCTGGAGACCGAGCGCCTTGGCGGTCGAGATGGCCGCGGCCACCGCTCGCTGAAGTTCAGGGGGCTGCAAGGGCTGCTCGCTCTGCGCTCAGATTGGCCCACCAAGGAAGCCTGCGCCCCATCAATACGGGTGGCGCAGGGCGGTCAACCGCTGAGGGTGGGCCCCTTCCCAAACCCCCACGCAAAACGGCCCGGAGCCTTAAGCTCCGGGCCGTCCTGTTGTCGTCCGTAGCGCTTAGGCGAACTGGCCCATGGTGTTGTGGACGCCGCCGGCCTTTCAGGGCCGCTTCGCCGGCGAAGTAGTCCTTGTGGCCGTCGCCGAGGTCGGAGTCCGACATGTTCCGGTGCTTCATCGCCACGTCAGGGATGGGCGGCGACCAGACCTCGGCTGGATGCGCCAGGAACTTTCCCTAGGATGATCGGATGACTGACCGGCCGATCCCGACGCGTCCTATCGATGCGCGCTCCGTCGCCGCCCCCAGCAGCCAGGCTGAGGCCGCGGCGGCGTTTGCCCCCTTGCTCGCCGCCCACGAACCCTTCTTCGACCATGAGGTTCAGCGGCCGCAGGGACGGCTGCGTGTGCGGGGCTACGCCGCGGCCATTCCCGTGCCGGACATTCTGGTGACGGCGGTCCGGGCCGTGGTCTTCAGAGGCTCGCGGGTGGTGGTGCTGAGTGAGTCCGACGGCACGCACCACGTCATGCCCGGAGGACGCCGAGAGCCGGGCGAAGGCCTGGAAGCGACCGTCCGGCGCGAACTCCTGGAGGAGTGCGGGTGGCGCGTGGGCGCGCTTCGGCCGTTCGCCTTCCTGCATTTTCAGCATCCGGGACCAGCGGCCCCGGCCGACTGGTGCGACTTCGCGAACCTCATCTATCTCACCGAAGGCGCGAACTACGACCGGCGAAGCCTTGATCCCACCCAGGGCAAGGTGCGCTCGATGTTGATGTCTACGAACGCGGCGTTCGGCGCCGTCACGGATCGCCATCGCGCGATCCTCACGGCGGCCCTGTCGGCCAAAAGAGCGGCCTCGGCGGGAGGGTAAGGCGCCGCCATGGTAAGACCGTCGTCGGGGCTGGTGGCGGGCCGACCCCACCAATGGCCCTGCGGCCATCCTGCTGATGCGCAACATGCTGGAACTGGAACACCTCACCGCCGGCGACGGCCTGGGCGGCTACGGCGTGGCGTTCCACGCTCTGGCGACGGGGTCGGGGCGCGTGTCTAGTTGAAGGCTAGCGATGCCATGGGCAGGGACCAATAAGCAGACTCGGGGAGTGTCAGAGATGGGTGGGAAGCGGACGTCACCGACGCTGCCCGGGTGGCCAGGTGAAAGCATCCGGACCGCCCGACGATCTCCCGTTACTCGGTGACGGCCGACGTCGCTCCCGTACTACGATTGTAGCGAACAGTGACCGCTGAGATTGTGCACAGGTCGAGGTTTGACCAGATAGCCTCTTCCTTGTCGTCGTAGACCACCTTTATGTCGAAGCGGCAGACGTTCTCCGCAGCGTCGAAAGTGATGTCGACGTTGGCGCCGTTCTTCAGGACGTCATCGCCCATGACGTCCTCCTCCCAATCATTGCTTTTGCTGGCGGCGACGTAGACCTGTTCGATCGTGTAGCCGGTCTGGTTCTTCAACGTGAAATCTTGATCCCCGGCGACGGCAGGGAAAGCGGCGAGCGCGAGCATCACTCCCGCGGCAGCGAGCAACTTCCTCATCATGTGATCTTCCCCCATAGGTCGGCCGAGGAACGCGGCAGACCGGGCGGTCTGTGCAACGCCGCCTCAGGGTTTGCAAGCAAGCTTCA
>NZ_JAUSCJ010000012.1 GCF_030651185.1 Phenylobacterium sp. | reverse complement strand
CGGACGATCCCAAGCAGCGCCAGCCCGACATCTCCAAGGCCCGCGCCCTGCTGGACGACTGGCAGCCCACCATCGCCCTGGAGCAGGGCCTGGCGCGCACCATCGCCTACTTCGATGGCCTGCTGAAGAGCGGCGCGGCCTGACCTCCGGCGGCCAATGCGGCGAAGCGGCGCCCCTGGGCTTGCCGCACTAGGCAGAATCGAGTCCTGCCGACCGGGGCGTTGCTTTCCCCCCGGCAACTCATGCCGAGGCGGCAAATCATCCCCGGTGTGATTAATGCGCCCCTTGTCGGCCGGTTATAAAGCGCAATAAAAACAATGAGATAAAATGTGAACGCGCGGCCGAAATTGGCCCGCTGCTTGCGAGAGTGTTGGCAAGGCGAAAAACCCGCCCCGCAGGCAAAAGCCGCAAACTCTCTCCCGACCAGAATGGAAGGATCCCAAATGCCGTATAATTCGGTGAATACCAACGTGGGCGCGATGGTCGCGCTCCAAAACCTCAATGCGACCAACTCCGACCTGGCGATGGCTCAAAACCGCATCAACACTGGCAAGAAGGTGGCAAACGCCAAGGACAACGGCGCTGTCTGGGCTATCGCTCAGAACCAGCGCGCGGCGTCCGGATCGTTGAACGCCGTCCGGGATTCACTGCAACGCAGTCAGTCTACGGTCGACGTCGCCATTGCTGGTGGGGAGACGGTTTCGGACCTTCTGCTTCAGATGAAGGAAAAGGCTCTCGCGTCTTCCGACAGCAGCCTGGATGCTGCATCTCGCAATGCCCTGAACGAAGACTTCATGGCCCTGCGCGACCAAATCCAGAAAGCGGTCGGCAACGCATCGTTCAACGGCGTGAATATGTTGAACGGAGCCCTCCCGAGTGGTGCGGTGACGATCTCGGCCCTTGCCGATGAGTCTGGGATTTCCAGGCTCACGGTGCTGGCTCAGGATATGTCGCTGGACACTCCCGGGAGCGCGGTGGGGCTGTTGGCGACCGACTCCATTGGGACCCAAGCAGGCGCCACGGCTATGATTGCGACAGTCGGGGCCGCTATTGCGAATGTCTCGACCGCCCTGTCGAAGCTCGGCACCGGTTCCAAGTCGCTCGCCAATCACCTGACCTTCATCAACAAGCTACAGGACGCGGTCGACGCCGGCGTGGGCAACCTCGTCGATGCTGACCTCGCCAAGGAGAGCGCAAGGCTCACCTCGCTGCAGACGAAGCAGCAACTCGGTGTCCAAGCGCTGTCGATCGCCAACCAGATGCCACAGACGATTATGTCTCTGTTCCGCAGCTAGTTGGTCGCAGCGCCGGGCGGGCGCTCCCCCGAAAGGGGTGGCCCCGCCCGGCGAGCTCTTTGAACTGCTGGGCGCCGTTTGCCGCATGAGGTCGGCAATTTCTGCCCAAGCGCCGTTGAGGTAGGCAAGTCCTGCCGTGCGCAAACGTCCCTAACAAGGGTTTAATCCAACCATTTCAATATCTTGTGGCGGGACGATAGCCCGTGGGCCCTGCCGCTGACCTGGCCCAAAACTTGCTTTTAACCACGTGGGCAAAATGCCTGCGGTCAGCAAAATGCAGACCGGTGACCTGAGAACAAGGACACCTCTGATGCCGAATAGCGTCAATACCAACGTCGGGGCGATGGTCGCCCTGCAGAACCTCAACGCCACCAACGCCGACCTGATGACGGTTCAAAACCGCATCAACACCGGCAAGAAGATCGCTTCGGCGAAGGACAACGGCGCCATCTGGGCCATCGCTCAGAACCAACGCGCCACCTCCGGCTCCCTGAACGCGGTCAAAGACTCCCTTCAGCGCTCGCAATCCACCGTCGATGTCGCCATCGCCGGCGGTGAAGCTGTCTCCGATTTGCTTCTGCAGATGAAGGAAAAGGCCTTGGCCGCCTCCGACTCCAGCCTTGACACCGCCTCGCGGACCGCCCTGAGCGACGACTTCAACGCCATGCGCGACCAGATCGCGAAGTCGGTTTCGAACGCCACGTTCAACGGCGTGAACATGATTAGCGCCACCGGCACCACCATCGCCGCCTTGGCCAATGACGACGGCAGCTCGAAGATCACGGTCCAGGCCCAGGACCTTTCCCTGGCCGGCATCAGCCTGAACACCGGCTCGATTTCGACCCAGGCGACAGCCGAAGCCATGATCGCCACCGTCGGCGCCGCCATCACCACGGTCTCGACCGCTCTGTCGAAGATGGGTACGGGCTCCAAGTCGCTCGGGGCCCACCTGACCTTCATCGGCAAGCTGCAGGACTCGATCGACGCCGGGGTGGGCAACCTCGTCGACGCCGACCTGGCCAAGGAAAGCGCGCGACTCACCTCGCTGCAGACCAAGCAGCAGCTGGGTGTCCAGGCGCTCTCGATCGCCAACAGCTCCTCTTCGGGTCTGCTCAGCCTCTTCCGCGGCTAGGGCAGGCGCGCGAGGCGGAAACGCCTCGTCACCGGCCGGACCTGGCGGGGAGGGCGAAGTCCTCCCCGCCGATTTCGGTCAAACAGGGACGTTCACGGGTCACCCCCGTCAACGAAGGGAGAAATGGAAACCAAGGCGACAAATCTGGCGGCCATCACCGACCAAAACCTCAATCAGCAGCAGCATCCCGCACCGCCCGAACCCGCACCGCGCGCGGCCCGGGTCGCCGAAGGGGCTGAAGATCAGGCGGATATCCGGCTGATCATCGAGGAGCAGGACGGTTCCTACGTCTACAAGACAGTCGACCGGCGGACCGGTGACATTGTGGCGCAGTATCCGAGGGAAGAGCTCCTGAAGATGCGTGAGGAAGACGGCTACGCCGCCGGCACGGTCATCCGCGCCAAGATCTGACGGGGCTCAACAGCCTCTGAATCTGAAGGTTTTACTGCCCCGGGGACCCGGTTGGCAGGCGCTCGCATGTGGGCGTTAACCTTCTGGACACCATGATTCCATAGCTTCCAGCGCAGGAAGACCGCACCCACCGACTCGCAGAAGAGCCGGTTGAAGGGGGCGGGCGCGCCAAGGAGGCCGGGTAGTGTCAATCAGCGTTCACACCAACAAGTCCGCGCTCGTCGCGCTGCAGAACCTGAACAAGACCAACGACGAACTGAGCGACGTCCAGAACCGCATCAACACCGGACTGTCGATCGCGAACGCCAAGGACAACGCCTCGGTCTGGTCCATCGCCCAGGGACAGCGCGCCGACATCGGCGCCCTCTCGGCGGTGAAGATGAGCCTGGACCGCGCCCAGTCCATCGCCGAAGTCTCCATGGCGGCCGGGGAGTCCATCTCCGACCTGCTGGTCCAGCTGAAGGAAAAGGTGGTCTCGGCCCAGGACCCCTCCCTGGACGCCAACTCCCGCACGGCCCTTGACGCCGACTTCAAGTCGATCCTGCGTCAGATCACCCAGGTGGGCCAGAACGCCAACTTCGACGGCGCCGACATCCTGGACGGCACCACCACCTCGATCCGCTTCCTCGCCAACGCCGACGCCAACGCCTACATCACCCTGTCGGGCCAGGACATGAGCCTGGGCGCCGGGATCATCACCATGGTCGCGACGGCGTCGATCAACACCGTCGCCGACGCCCAGCAGGCGCTGGTCGATCTCGACGCCTCCATCGGCAACGTCAACCAGGCGCTCGGCGCGCTCGGCGCCCAGGCCAAGCAGATCGAGAACCACAACAAGTTCGTCTCCAAGCTGACCGACGTGCTGCAGGCCGGGATCGGCAACCTGGTGGACGCCGACGTCGCCAAGGAAAGCGCCCACCTGCAGGCCCTTCAGGTCCAGCAGCAGCTTGGCGCCCAGGCGCTGTCGATCGCCAACCAGGCGCCCCAGATCATCCTGTCGCTGTTCAAGTAATTGCGCGTGTCCCGCCGCTGGGAAGGTCTTGAGGCCCGAGCTCTCGAAGCTCGGGCTTTTGCCGTCTTAACGCTGCGGCTTAACCCCTCGTCATCCCCTGATGTGCAAAGGTCTGGTCGCGGATCTGCGTCCGCGGACGGCAGGTCATGACGATCACCTTCGACACCAATATTCTGCTGAACTACTATCAGGGCCGCGCCGGCGTGCCCCTGACCTCGGCTGGCGGCTCGACTGCGCCGGCCAAGAAGTACGCCCCGAGCGCCCCCTGGCTGCCGGGCGCCCAGACCGCATCCAACACGCCGGCCCTGATGACCACGGCGGTCAAGAACGCCATGCTGGGCCGCAAGCTGGTGGACGAGGGCGCCGCCCAGCTCGACCTGGCGGGCGCCAGCGCCGACTACAAGAAGCTGTTTGCGCTCTATCAGGGAATCGACACCCTGGCCGGCGTCGTCGACCAGATGGGCGGCAAGAACCTCAGCAGCACGGACAAGGCCCGGATCCAGTCGGTGTTCGCCAAGGGTCTGGCCGAGATCACCACCTATACCGAACAGCTCGACATGGACCAGTTGCGCCTGACCCGCGCGACGGTGGCCGACAAGGCCAAGTCCACCGTCGGCGTCAACCGCGTCAAGACCGACTACACGACGCCGCCCCTGGTGTCGGGCAATGTCAGCGCGCCGATCGACGCCTTCCAGGGCGAGGTGAAGTTCAACATCTCCATCAAGCGGGTCAACGTCATCCACGACGTGGCCATCGACCTGGACGAGATGGGCGCGACGCCGCGCAACATGGCCAACGTGCTGTCCTACATCAACGGCAAGCTCGGGGACGCCGAGGTGGGGACCAGCGTGTCTTCCCTGCGCATCCCCGGCGGCGACCGGATGATCACCATCGGCGGCAAGTCCACCAAGGTCGGGGTCAATCCCGACCAGTGGGCGATGAAGTTCAACATCGATTCCGGCGACACCCTGACCTTCTCGGCCCCCAAGACCGAGCCGGCCATCTACCTGGCCCAGAGCGTCGGTAATCCTGATCCCGACGGCAAGGCGGCCACCAAGGACGGGGTGATCATCAGCCAGCTGCTGAAGGTCCAGACCGACACCGCCGACGTGACCCCGCCGCCCCAGGCCACTGGGGAGGCCAACTACATCGACGGCCGGGTCTGGGCCAAGGACATGGAAAAGTCGGTGGGCGCGGTCCACGCCACCCAGGTCGCCGCCGACGGCTCGGTCTATGTCCTGGCCGATGTCTCCGACAAGGTCGGCGGCCAGCAGATCAAGGGCGATCAGGACGTCGCCCTGCTGAAATACGACTCGGCCGGCAAGCTGCTGTTCACCCGCACCCTGGGCGCCTCCACCAGCGCCAGCGGCCTGGCGCTCGCGGTCTCCGCCGACGGCAAGATCGCCATCGCCGGCAAGGTCACCGGCGCCCTGAGCGGGGCGGTCGAGGGGGCGCTGAACTCCGGCGCCACCGGCAGCTTCGCCACCCAGTCCGACAGCTTCGTCACCGTCATGGATGGCGACGGCCAGGAACTCTGGACCGAACGCCGCGGCGCGCGCCAGAACGACGAGGCCACCAATATCGCCTTCGGGGCCGACGGCAGCGTCTATGTGGCCGGCCGCGCCCAATCCAGCCTGCCCGGGACCACGGCGCTCGGCGGCTGGGACAGCTACATCGAGGGCTTCAAGGCCGACGCCAAGAACAAGGTCTCGACCCTGTTCGTCCATAGCGTCGGCTCGACCGGCTCCGACCGCCCAGGCGGCCTGGTGGTGGACGGCGACTCCCTGGTCATGGCCAACAACGAGGGCGGCCGCGCCGTCCTCCACCGCTTCGACATGTCGGGCGGCGGCGCCGTCGAGACCGCCACCCGCGACCTGGGCGACCTCTCCGGCGGCGCCATCGCCGGCCTGGCCCTGGACGGCGGCCAGCTGGTGATCGCCGGGTCGGCCGGCGGCGACAGCCTGTCGGCGGGCGTCACCACCCGGGCCTATACCGCCGGGCTCGACGCCTTCGCCGCGCGGATCTCGGCCGACCTCAGCGCGGGCGCCGGCGACCGGGTAGCCTATTATGGCGGGACCGGAGACGACAAGGTCGTGGGCATGGCCGTTTCCGAGGGGCGGGTTTTCCTGACCGGACAGGCGGGCTCTGATCTCCCCGACCTCGACGCCAAGGGCAAGAAGGACGGGTTCCTCACCGAACTGAACCTCGACACCGGCGCCACCGGCTTCACCCGCCGGTTTACCGGCAAGGACGGCTACGCCACCCCCACCGCCATCGCCGTGGACACCTCCGGGGCCAGCGCCCTGGACCGCCTGGGCCTGCCCAAGGGCACGATGGACATGACTGACGCCGTCCAGCTCAGCGCCGTCAGCGCCGTGCGCCCCGGCGACCAGTTCCAGGTCAAGGGCGGCAACGGCGGCACGTTCAAGACCATCACCATCGAGGCCGGCGAGACCATGGAGTCCCTGGTCGCCAAGCTGAAGCGGGGCCTGAACTACCAGGCCGACGTCAGCGTCGTGACCTCCGACGGCCAGCGCAAGCTGCAGATCAAGCCGCAGAACCCGCGCAACATCCTGGAGTTCGCCGCCGGCAAGGCCGGCAAGGACGCGCTGTCCCTGCTGGGCATCCCCGAGGGCGTGGTGCGCGCCACCGTGACGGGCAAGGACGGCAAGACCACCGCGGCGGACGGCAAGGGGATGTTCTACGGCCTGGGCATGGACATGGAGATGAACCTCAACAACGCCGAGGAAATCGCCCACACCAAGGCCGAGCTGGCCTCGGCGCTCAACGTGATCCGCACCGCCTACAAGGACCTCAAGGAAGCCGCCACGCCGGAGGCCCAGAAAAAGGCCGAAAAGGCCCAGGCCACCGGCACGGTCCCGGCCTATCTGACCAACCAGATCGCCAACTATCAGGCCGCCCTCGACCGCCTGAACGGCGGCGGCTAATTCGCCTGCCGATCACGAGCGCTTGAAACCGTCACACGCGCGGTCTAGCGAGAAGCCATGGATATGTTCAATGACCGACGGATTGTGCTGGCCCTGATCGGCGGCGCGCTCGCGCTCATGGCGGGACTCGGCATCGCCATCGGCATGGTGTCCAAGACCCGCAACGACCGCCACACCGCGCCGGCCGCCTCGCAGGGCGGCCTGGTGGTGGAGACCACCACCGCTGACGACGGCGGGATCGACCCGGCCCGGCCGCTGCGCTGCTTCGTCGCCGGCCAGTATGTCGGCGAGGTCACCCTGGCCGAGTGCGCCAAGAAGAACGGCGTGGCCACCGGCGCCCTTGATGTGGGCGTCGACTCCAGCGGCAATCTCGCCGCCGCCGACGACGCGGGCATGGTGCTGACCCCCCTGCCGCCGATCCAGACCGCCGCCGTCGAGCCCGCCCTGCCCACGACGGCGCCCACCGCGCCCACCGCGGCCTCGGCCCCCGTCTCGCCGGCCGCCGGCGGCCCGGCCGGAGCCTGCTGGCGCTATTCGGGCAACGCCTGGTCCCGGCTGCCGTCGGAGATGTCGCTCAACGGATGCGTCCAGGCCCTGTTCGCCGGTCGCTGCGAGCGTCCCGGCGGGGCGACCTATGGCCGCTGGATGACCCAGACCTTGCGTCTGGTGCCCGGCAAGGTCGAAGTCTCCGGCGACAACCGCAGCTTCCGCAGCCTGGTGGACCAGGGCGGCGGCTGCGCGATCCCGGCGATCGGCTAAGAACGACGAAGGCCACTCGCGCGCCGCAATCGGCCTGTGTAGTCTATGGCCATGGTTCGCAATCTTCTCCTGCTCGGCGCCGCCCTGATCGCCCTCGGCGCCTGCGCCAAACGCACCGTCCCGCCTGGCGACGTCGGCGTCTGCTACATGGTCGCGCCCCAGAAGGACGGGTCGCTGAAGTACAACAAGCTGCCTGCCGCCCAGTCGGACCTGGAGCACTGCGCCGCGGCCCTGGAGGCCATGCGCGTCCGCTTCCTCAGCCTCGGCGGCAGCCAGTACGAGATCACCGGCGCCTATCAGGGCAACTTCATCTTCCTCCAGAAGGAGGGGATCTTCACCGCCCCGTCCCTGGAGGCGCACCGCTATCCCGCCCTGGTCCGCACGGGCGACGGCCGGCTGGCGGTTCCGGGCGCCATGCCGCGCCAATAGGGCCGCGCGACTTCAGGCCGCGGCAATGGCCTGTGGACGGCGGGCGTCAAACGTGAACGAACCCAGAACATTAATATTGATCGGCTGATCCCGCTCGTCTAGCGTGCGCGCAGGACGTGAACGTCCGCATCTACGGAAAAGACAGGGAAAGCATCATGGCGGGCAGCGTCAACAAGGTCATTCTGGTCGGCAATCTGGGCGCCGATCCCGAAATTCGCAGTCTCGGCTCGGGCGACCGGGTCGCCAATCTGCGCATCGCCACCTCCGAAACCTGGCGCGACAAGTCCTCGGGCGAGCGCAAGGAAAAGACCGAGTGGCACCGGGTGGTGATCTTCAACGAGAACCTCGTGAAGGTGGCCGAGAACTACCTGAAGAAGGGCTCCAAGGTTTACATCGAGGGCTCGATCCAGACCCGCAAGTGGGCCGACCAGTCGGGCGTGGAGAAGTTCTCCACCGAGGTCGTGCTGCAGAAGTTCCGCGGTGAACTGACCATGCTGGACGGCCGCGGCGACGCCGAGCGCGAAGAGGGCGGCGGGTTCTCCAGCGGCGACCGCGGCGGCTTCTCGTCAGGCGGCGCCCCGCGCGCCCAGAGTTCGGGCCCGCGCGAAGACTTCTCCGCCGACCTGGACGACGAGATCCCGTTCTAGGCTTTGCGGCCGATGGGCTTGTAGAAAGAGCGGCCGGTTCCCCTGGGAGCCGGCCGTTTCTCGTTGTCGGGGGTTCCGATGTCCGCCTTCCAGACCGCTCTTGAAGCCGGTGATCTCGCCGGGGTCCGGGCCTGTCCCAAGGCCGACCTGCATCTTCATGCCATCGGCAGCGGCAACCGCGACTTCCTGCGCGCGCGCACCGGACGCGACATCGTCCCCGTCGACCGTGTGCTCACCTCCATGGACGACATGCACGCCTGGACCGGCGAGCATCTGGCCGGGCTGTTCCAGGGGCAGGGGAGGGCGTTGGCCTTCGAGGCCACCTTCGTCCAGGCCGCCTGTGACGGCGTCACCCGCATCGAGGTCGGCGCCGATGTCTGGGAGATCACCCACTACGACAACCAGGCCCAGCCGGTCTGGGACATGCTGCAGGCCGCCCATGCGGCGGGCGGGCCGCAGGTCGAGTGGATCCCGCAGATGAGCTTCTCCCGCCACTGCCCGTTCCGCGCGCTCGACTTCTGGATGACGCCGATGCTGGAGCTTGGGGTGTTCCGGACCCTGGACCTCTCCGGCGACGAATTCGCACAACCCATCGAGGTCTTCGCGCCCCTCTACCGCCGCGCCAAGGCCGCCGGTCTGAAGCTCAAGGCCCATGTGGGGGAGTGGGGGACCGCCGACGATGTCTGGCGCGCGGTGGAACTGTTGGAGCTCGACGAGGTGCAGCACGGCATCGCCGCGGCGCAGTCTCCCCAGGTGATGCGCGCCCTGGCCGATGCGGGCGTGCGCCTGCACATCTGCCCGACCTCCAACCTCAAGCTGGGCCGGGTGGGGCGGATGGAGGACCACCCGATCCGCGCGCTGGTGGACGCCGGCGTCAGGGTCACCGTCAACACCGACGACGTGCTGATCTTCGGTTCCAGCCTGTCGGAGGAATACCTGGCCCTGTTCCAGGCCGGCGTGCTCACCGCCGCCGAGCTGGACGCCATCCGCCTGGAAGGTTTGGCCTAGAAGGCGCCGCCGGCCCGCAGGTCGATGCCGTATTCGATATTCGCCTTCAGACAGCACATCATGTGCATCCAGCCCCCGGCGTTGCCGTGCGAGGCCTTGCTGCCCGCCGCCGTATCGGGCCAGCCGCCCTCGCGGATCTGGACCATGGTGTTGTCGGCGTCCAAGGTCTTGAAGATCATCTGGACATGGGTGCTGCCGCCGCCCGGCACGTCGGAGGGCCAGTCGAAGACGATCGTCTCGTCCTTCACCACCTGGCCCACCACCACGTCGTAGGTCTGGTCCACCTCGGCGAACTTCCACGTCACGGTGGACCCTTCGGCCAATGGCCCGCTGGAGGTCTGGAGGAAGTAGCCTGTGAGCTTGGCGGGGTTCACCACCGCCTCGAACACCTCGGCGACGGGCTTGCGGATCTTAAGCTGCACCTCGAATTTCGCCTCCATGGGAGCACCTTCCTGTTGCCTTCGCCGCCAAATATGTTATGAAAATATAACATGTCAACCGACGACGCAGATGACCTGGTCTTCAAGGCGCTCGCCGACCGCCGCCGGCGGGAAATCCTGGACCTGCTGAAGGCCGGGCCGCGCACCACGGGGGAGCTCTGCGCGCACTTCCTCGGCGCCCTGGATCGCTGCACGGTCATGCAGCACATCGGGGTGCTGGAGCGCGCCGAGCTGATCATCGCCCGGCGTGAGGGGCGCAGCCGCTGGAACTACCTGAACGCCTCGCCGGTGAAGGCGATCTCGGACCGCTGGATCTCGCCCTATGCGGCCCACGCGGTGGACCTGCTGACGCGTCTGAAGCGGGACCTGGAAGAAGTCTAGGCCTCGGCGCTGCCCAAAGCGTCCTGATTGGCCTCGCGGATCGCGGCGGCCGCCGCGTCGTAGAAGAACGGCAGGAAGGCGTAGCGCTTGCCGCGGGTCACCGGGGTCGCCTCGTGCAGCAGCGAGCAGGAGAACACCACCGCCCCGCCGGTGGGCGGGCGATAGGTCTTGGGCCCGAACTCCGCGAAGGTCAGGTCGCCGCCCTCGAAGTCCTCGGCGTTCAGGTTGATCGAACAGGCGAACCGCCGGTGGGCGGTGCCGCGCGTGGTGTCGTCCCGGTGCGGTTTGAAATAGCCGCCATCCTGCGCGTCATAACAGGCCACCATGTAGCGCTCGATGTAGCCGACCCGGAACTGGAAGACCTTGCGGATCTGCGGCAGCAGGCGCGTGCTCAGGGCCTCGCGGGTCTCGCGCGCCAGGTCGGGGTCGGTGATCATGGTGTCGCGGCGCTTCTTGTAATCGTCCAGGATGCCCACCGTCTTGCCGTCGATCTCCCGCATCACCCCGGAGGGCGAGCCGCCGTCGGCCTCGTAATAGGCGATCAGCCGGCGGCAGAGGTCGGGTTCGAAGATGCGGGGCGCGATCAGCACCGGGGCGTGCAGCGGAACCCCGGCGTGGTCCTGCGGCGCGGGCAGGGCGGCGATCTGGGCGAACAGGTCGTCGGTCTTGTCGATATCGGCGATCGCCAGCACGCATTCGGCGGGGTCCAGCAGCACCCAGCGGGGGCGGGCCTCGCCGTCGGCCGTCAGGGCCTCGAACAGCCGGCTCACCGCGCCGTCGCGGTCCAAGAACCAGCGCAGCCCGGTCTGGTCGCGGGCCATCTCGATCGCCTGGGCGTCGCGCAGAACGCCGTAGGCCGACAGCTTCACGTCGTCGAACAGGGCCCGGTGCGCGCCGATCGCCCCGAGCGCCGCGCGCCGTCCGGCCAGGTCGGTGGGCAGGAAGGCCAGCAGCACGTAACGGCCGCCGAAGGCCGCGGAGGTGTAGCGGGGATTGCTGGTCGTCGCACAGACAAACCGCGGCGCGAGCGCGCCCACGACGATGGACATTCCACAGGTTGCCGCCGGACGCCCGGCCTTGCAAGGCAAGGATTTTCCCTCTCTCCCTGCGGGGTCGATAGCCCCGTCCGGCAAAACCAACACGTCATCCCGGACGCAGCGCAGCGGAGAGCCGGGATCCAGGGGCGGTGCGCTGGGCCCCTGGGTCCCCGATCGGCCTGGCGGCCGTCCGGGATGACGGGAATAATTTGAGAGCGGAGCGCTCCCCCGGAAAGGGAGAAGGCGAGCAAACGAAGCGCCTACCCCTTCGGAATGACCCCGCAGGCCACCCGCGCGCCGGCGCCGCCGATCGGTTGGGTCTTGTGGTCGTCGGCGTTGGCGTGGATCACCAGGGACGAGCCGTCGGCATCCGTCAGGGCGGACCGGGCGCCCTGGCCGCTCAGCGAGACGTAGCCGGAGAACAGTTCGGCGGTCCCGGTCCCGTCGGCGGCGACATAGAGGTTGGGCAGGTCGCCGGCCTCGTTGCCGTCCGGGTTCAACAGTCCGTGAACCACGCTCGCCTGGCCGTGCACATGGGCCCCGGCCGAGGTGAATCCGGCCGCCGAGCAGTCACCCTTCTCGTGGAAATGCAGGCCGTGCCAGCCGGGGGTCAGGCCCTTGGCCTCCACCTTCAGCATCACCCCGTTGGGGGCCTCGGTCAGGGTCAGGGTCCCGGCGGAGCCGCCGGTGGAATTCTTGAGATCGATCCGAAGGTTGGCGGGGGCGGCTGCCGCGATGGCGGCCGTGGCGGCCAGACTGATGATCAGGCCGGGGAGGGCGAATTTCATACTGTCTCCATAGGCGTTTCCCAGGCTCACGAAGGTTGGCCTCGGGGGTCCTGGGATGGTAACAACTGAAGTCTGATTTCCAGTCCGATTCCAACGGCGAAAAATTCCCCTTGAGCGACGACAGCACTATCCCTCCGGACGACGGCCGGCGCGGGGGCATCGCCCCTATCGCCATCGAGGACGAACTCAAGAAGTCCTACCTCGACTACGCCATGAGCGTCATCGTCAGCCGCGCCCTTCCGGACGTGCGCGACGGCCTGAAGCCGGTTCACCGGCGCATCCTCTTCTCCATGAGCGAACAGGGGCATACGCCCGACCGCTCCTATGTGAAGTCGGCCCGCGTCGTCGGCGACGTGATGGGTAAGTACCACCCGCACGGGGACCTCGCGATCTACGACACCCTGGTTCGCCTGGCCCAGCCGTTCTCCATGAGCCAGCTGCTGATCGACGGTCAGGGCAACTTCGGCTCGGTGGACAACGATCCCCCGGCCGCCATGCGCTACACCGAGTGCCGCCTGACCAAGGCGGCCATGTCGATCCTGGCCGACCTCGACAAGGACACCGTCGACTTCAAGGACAACTATGACGGCTCGGAGCACGAGCCCACCGTCCTGCCGTCGCGCCTGCCCAACCTGCTGGTCAACGGCGGCGGCGGCATCGCCGTCGGGATGGCCACCAATATCCCGCCCCACAACCTGGGTGAGATCGTCGACGCCTGCCTGGCCTATGTCGACAATCCCGAGATCGGGCTGGACGAACTTCTGGACATCGTTCCGGGCCCCGACTTCCCCACCGGCGGTGAGATCATCGGCCGCACCGGCGCCCGCAACGCCCTGATGACCGGCCGCGGCTCGGTGATCATGCGCGGCAAGGCCGCCATCGAAGAGATCCGCAAGGATCGCGAAGCCATCATCATCACCGCCATCCCCTATCAGGTGAACAAGGCCGGTCTGGTGGAGCGGATCGCCGAACTGGTGCGCGAGAAGCGCATCGAGGGCATCGCCGACCTGCGCGACGAAAGCGATCGCCAGGGCATGCGCGTGGTGGTCGAGCTGAAGCGCGACGCCTCGGCCGACGTGGTGCTGAACCAGCTCTACCGGTTCACCCCGCTGCAGAGCTCCTTCGGCGTCAACATGCTGGCCTTGAACCGCGGCCGTCCGCAGCAGATGGGTCTGCGCGAGATGATCGTGGCCTTCATCGAGTTCCGCGAGGAAGTCGTTGTCCGGCGCGAGAAGTTCGAACTGTCCAAGGCGCGCGACCGTGGCCACGTCTTGGTGGGCCTGGCCATCGCCGTGGCCAATATCGACGAGTTCATCCACATCATCCGCTCGTCCAAGGACCCGGCCGAGGCCCGCGAGCGCATCGTCGCCAAGGGCTGGCCGGCCAGCGACATGATGCCCCTGGTGGAGCTGATCGCCGACCCGCGCACCATCCTGGAAGCGGGCGGCCTGATCCGCCTGACCGAGGAACAGGCTCGCGCCATCCTGGCGCTGACCCTGTCGCGCCTCACCGGCCTTGGCCGTGACGAGATCTTCGGCGAGGCCGAGACCCTGGCCGGCGCCATCCAGGGCCACCTGTCCATGCTGTCGTCGCGCGACAACATCATGGCCGTGGTCCGTCAGGAACTGGTGGAGGTGCGCACCGCCTTCGCCGTGCCGCGCCGCACCGAGATCGTCGACGGCGACGCCGACGTCGAGGACGAGGACCTGATCGCCCGTGAGGACATGGTCATCACCGTGACCCACGGCGGCTATGTGAAGCGCACCCCGCTGGTGACCTATCGGACCCAGCATCGCGGCGGCAAGGGCCGCTCGGGCATGTCCACCAAGGAAGAGGATGCGGTCACCCGCGTCTTCTCGGCCAACACCCACACCCCGATGCTGTTCTTCTCCTCCGGCGGCAAGGTCTATCAGCTCAAGGTCTGGCGCCTGCCGGTCGGCACGCCGACCTCGCGCGGCAAGGCCTTCGTCAACCTGCTGCCCATCGAGCCCGGCGAGAGCATCACCTCGATCCTGCCCCTGCCCGAGGACGTGGCCACCTGGGATCAGTACGACGTCATGTTCTCCACCCGCTCCGGCGGCGTGCGTCGGAACAAGCTGTCGGACTTCATCGGCATCAAGCGCAACGGCAAGATCGCCATGAAGCTGGACGAGGGCGACCAGATCATCGGCGTCGGCGTCTGCAACGCCCAGGCCAACGACATCCTGCTGACCACGGCTCTTGGCCGCTGCATCCGCTTCGCCACCGAAGAGGTGCGCGTGTTCGCCGGCCGTGAATCCACCGGCGTGCGCGGCATCCGCCTGGCCGAGGGCGACAGCGTCATCTCCATGGCCGTCCTGCGCTCGGTGAACGCCACGCCGGCCGAACGCGCCTCCTATGTGAAGCATGCCAACGCCATGCGCCGCGCCATCAGCGGCGAGGGCGAGGATATCGAGGACGTCGCGGCGCCCGAGGACGACGACGAGGCCGGCGAGGAAGCCGCCCTGTCGGGCGAGCGCATCGCCGAGCTGGGGGCGGCCGAGGAGTTCATCCTCACCGTCTCCACCGAAGGCTACGGCAAGCGGACCTCGGCCTACGAGTTCCGCCGCACCGGCCGGGGCGGGCAGGGCTTGCTGGCCCAGGACCTCACCAAGAAGGGCAAGGGCGGACGTCTGGCCGCCTCCTTCCCGGTGGAGGAGTTCGACGAGATCCTGCTGGTCACCGACCAGGGTCAGCTGATCCGCACGCCGGTCACCCAGGTTCGGGTCATCAGCCGCAATACCTCCGGCGTCACCATCTTCCGCACCGCCACCGACGAGCATGTGGTCTCTGTCGAACGCCTGGCCGACCAGGGCGGCGGCGAGGCCGAGGAGCCGGACGCCGAGCCACAAGCGGGACCCGACGAAACTTAGGGCTTGCCTTCAATCGCTTGCCCGGCCAAAGCCGAAGGCAAGAATAGTTGGGGGATACAGGCGAATGGCCACCCGCGTCGGGATCTATCCGGGGACGTTCGACCCGATTCACAACGGCCACACCGACATCATCGGCAGGGCCGTGAAGCTGGTCGACAAGCTGGTGATCGGGGTGGCGATCAACGCCGGCAAGGGGCCGCTGTTCACCCTTGAGGAACGGGTCGCCATTCTGCGCGACCTGGCCGCCGGCCTGCCCAAGGACATCGAGATCGTCGTCCAGCCCTATGAGGGCCTGCTGATCCACTTCGCCAAGGAGGTCGGGGCCAGCATCATCGTCCGCGGCCTGCGCGCCGTGGCCGACTTCGAATACGAATTCCAGATGACCGCCATGAACCAACAGCTCGACCGCGACATCGAGACCGTGTTCCTGATGGCCGACCCCCGCCACCAGGCGGTCTCCTCCAAGCTGGTCAAGGAAATCGCCATCCTCGGCGGCGACGTCACCAAGTTCGTCAGCCCCGGCGTCCGCGAAGCCCTGCTTTCCAAGGTCGCGGCGGCCGCCAAGTAGTTCGGCTTCCGAACTATCTTTGGGGTCTGGGGAACAACTGCAGGCGGCGCCCAAACCTGCCCGCGCGGGGTGGCGATCTTCGCCGGGCCCGGCTAGGAGTGAGCCATGATCCGCACCCTCCTGATCTCCTCCGCCGTCCTGGCGCTCGCCGGCTCGGCCCTGGCCGCGCCCAAGGCCAAGGCGCCGGCCGCCCCCGTCGCGCCCCCGGCGCCCGGTGCGCCCGGTCCCGCCGACTGGCGCACCCCCGACCCCGACAACGTCCTGGTGATCGATAGCACCAAGGGCCGCATCCTGGTGGAGCTGACCCCGCAGGTCGCCCCGAACCACGTGACCCGGGTCAAGGAACTGACCCGCTCTGGCCTCTATGACGGCCGCACCTTCTTCCGGGTGATCGACGCCTTCATGGCCCAGACGGGCGACCCGAAGGACTCCGGCGAGGGCGGTTCCGACAAGCCCGACATGGACGCCGAGTTCACCTTCCGCCGCGGCCCCGAGACCCCCTTCGTTCAGGTCGCCGACCAGACGGTGGCCGAGATCGGCTTCGTCGGATCGCTGCCGGTCATGACCCAGAGCTCGATGCTCATGCCCATGACCAAGGACGGCAAGATCTCCGGCTGGGGCCTCTATTGCCCGGGCGTCGCCGGCATGGCGCGCGGGGAGTCCGAGGCCAGCGCCAACAGCCAGTTCTTCCTGATGCGCCAGGCCTATCCGTCGCTGGAAAAGCGCTACACCGCCTTCGGCCGGGTGATCTCCGGCCTCGACGCGGTGCGCGCCATCAAGGTCGGCGAACCGGTGACAGATCCCGATAAGATGTTGAAGGTCCGCGTAATGGCGGATATCCCCGCCGCCGAACGCCCCAAGGTTCGGGTGATCGACCCCGCGAGCGCCTGGTTCAAGGCCGAGATCGCCAATGTGCGTGGCGAGATGGGGGCCGATTTCACGGCCTGCGCAATTCGAATTCCCTCAGAGGTGAAGTAATGGACGCCGAAAATACCCTGATCATGACGCTGGAAAGCGGCCCGGTGACGATCAAGCTTCGCCCCGACCTGGCGCCCGGCCACGTCGAGCGGATCAAGGAACTGGCCCGCGAGGGCTTCTATGACGGCGTGGTCTTCCACCGCGTGATCCCGGGCTTCATGGCCCAGGGCGGCGACCCCACCGGCACCGGCTCGGGCGGTTCCTCCAAGCCGAACCTGACCGCCGAGTTCTCCAAGGAGCCCCACATCCGCGGCGTCTGCTCCATGGCCCGCACGAACCAGCCGAACACGGCCAACAGCCAGTTCTTCATCTGCTTCGACGACGCCAAGTTCCTGGACGGCCAGTACACCGTCTGGGGTGAAGTGACCGAGGGCATGGACCTGGTGGACGGCCTGCCCAAGGGCGAGCCGCCGCGCGCCCCCGGCAAGATCGTCTCCATGAAGGTCGCGGCCGACGCGTGACCCCCGACCTGGAAGCGGCTTACGCGCAACCGCATAGGCGCTACCACACGCGGACCCACATCGAGCAGTGCCTGGCGCTGCTCGACCAGGTTCCCGACCTGATGGACTCCGAGCGCCAGGTGCTGACCTACGCCATCTGGTGGCACGACGCGGTCTACGACCCGACCGCCTCGGACAACGAGGCCAAGAGCGCGGAGATGGCCAAGCGCGATCTCCGCGACCTCGACGTCTCGCTGCACGCCCGCGAGGAGGTGGCCCGGCTGATCCGCCTGACCGCCGGTCACCTGGTGGAGGAAGAGGACCGCCTGGGCGAAATCCTGGTCTCCATCGACCTGGCCATCCTGGCCGCCGCGCCCCTGGACTACGACGCCTATGCCCATCAGGTGCGTGAGGAGTACGCCCACGTGCCGGACGCGGCCTGGCGCGCCGGTCGGGCCAAGGTGATGCAACACTTCCTGGACGCCCCGGTTATCTATCCCGATCCGGCCTTCCGCGCCCTGTTCGAGGACGTGGCGCGGGCCAACATCGCCCGGGAGATCGCCTCCCTGGCTTGAGGGAGCCGAGATGGCCGCCAAGCTCAAGGTCTTCGTCACCTCCGACGGCCTGGCCGACTACGTCGTGGCGGCCTCGTCGCGGCCCAAGGCCCTGGCCGCCTGGGAGGCCCACCAGGACCTCTTCGCCAACGGCGCGGCCTACGAGACCGACGATCCGGAGCTGGCGGCGGCCGCGCTCGCCAAGCCCGGCGAAGTGCTGCGCCGGCCCGCCAAGAGCCACACCCTGCCGGCGGCCCTGCCCAAGGCGCCCAAGCCCAGGGGGCCTTCCAAGGCGGCTCTGCGCAAGGTGGAGGAAGCTGAGCGGGCTCTGGCCGATATTGAGGCCGCCCATGACGAGGCGACCGCCGACCTCGCGCGCCAACGCGCCGCCCTCGAAACCCGCGAGGCCGAGGAGGTGGTACGCTACGAGACTGACCGTGACGTCGCTGGGCGGGCCCTGGCCAAGGCTCGCCGCGCCCTCTAGGGAACCCGCGCCAAGGTGACGATCACCGGATAGTGGTCCGAGCCCAGACCGGGTCCGCGCTTCACGCTGACGGTCCGCCAATCCTTGCCGGCATAGACGTGGTCGATCGGCAGGAAGGGGAAGGGGACCTTGACGCCGTGGCTGGAGAATGGCCCCGCTGGCCACGTGAACAACGCCTTGGTCCGGCGCTCCAGCCCAAACAGCTTATCCTCGCGACGGCGCGAGAAGGACCACGGGGTGGAGTTGAAGTCGCCGGTCAGGATCATGGCGTCCTTCGGATAGTGGTCCAGCGCCCAGGCCAGGCGCAGCCCCTGCTGCTGCTGGATCGAGCCTTGGGTCGGCCAAGTGTAGTGGGCGCCCAGCACCACGAAGGTCCCGCCGGCGTTGCGATAGGTCCCCCGCGCGATGGGCGGCCGTGGCAGGCCCGGAAGCGACGCCGGCGCACCGCTGTCCAGCGGCTTCAACTTGCTGAAGATCATCACCTGGCAGTCGCCGCAGACCACATGGTAGGCCCGGCGCTCGAGTATGGCGTCGCGGATGGCCGGCGAAGCCTCCTCGATCACCACGATGTCGGCGTCCTGCGCCACGATCCACTGCGCGGTGTCGCCCAGATCGGCGTTGCGGCCCCAGACATTGAACTGGACCAGCTTCAATTGTTCGGGTGCGTCGGCCGGCCCCCGCGGGCTCATCGGCCGGCTGAGTTCGGGCAGGATCAGGGCGCTCGCGGCGATCACCCCGACCCCGCCCACCGTCAGAAAAACGGTCCGCAGCGCCCTCGGCGCCAGCAACAGGGCATAGGCCACCACCACCACCGCGCCGGCCAGCCAGAAGGGCGCGAAATGGGCCAGGATGTCAGCCCGGGCCGAGATCCGGCCGCCTTGCGCGATCAGAGACGCAACCGCGCAAACCAGGCCCCCGGCGAACATCAACACGGCCAGCAGGCCTGAGGTGGCGATTCGAAACAGTCCCATGTCCGGCCTCTAGCATGGTCTGCCGCTTGACGCGTGGCGGCGCGCGTGGCCTTCACGCCTCGCCATGCAACTCGCCGACTTCGACTTCCATCTGCCCGACGCCAACATCGCCCTGCGACCGGTCAGCCCCCGGGATTCCGCTCGGATGCTGTTGGTGGCGCCGCTGACTGACCTCGCGGTGTCCGACCTGCCCGACCAGCTTCGGGCCGGCGATGTCCTGGTGCTGAACGACACCCGGGTGATCAATGCACGCCTGAAGGGGACGCGATACCGGAACGAAAACCTGCAGGCCTGCGAGGCCACCCTGCATCGGCGTCTGTCCCCCAGCCGCTGGACGGCCTTCATGAAGCCCGGCAAGCGCCTTGCGGTGGGCGACCGCGTCGCCTTCGGCGAGACCAACGACCGCGCCTGCCTGCTGGGGGTGCTGGACGCCACCATCACCGAGAAAGGGGAGGGCGGCGAGCTGACCCTGTCCTTCGACCTGATGGGCCCTGATCTCGACGCCGCCATCGCCGAGCGCGGCGCCATGCCCCTGCCGCCCTATATCGCCGCCAAGCGGGCGGAGGACGCCCAGGATCGCGCCGACTACCAGACCGTCTACGCCCGTGACGACGGCTCGGTGGCCGCGCCGACCGCGGGACTGCACTTCACGCCGGAGCTGATGGCGCGGCTGCAGGCCAGGGGTGTCGGCATCGCGTTCGTCACCCTCCACGTCGGCGCCGGGACCTTTCTGCCGGTGAAGACCGACGACCTGGCCGATCACAGGATGCATGCCGAGTACGGTGAAGTGACGGAGGAAACCGCCGCCCGCCTCAACGCCGCCCGGGCCGCCGGCGGCCGCATCGTCTGCGTTGGCACCACCTCGCTGCGGTTGCTGGAAAGCGCGACGGGGGAGGATGGTGTCGTCCGCCCCTTCGCCGCCGAGACCGCCATCTTCATCACCCCGGGCTACCGATTCCGCGCGGTGGACGGCCTGATGACCAACTTCCACCTGCCCAAGTCGACCCTGTTCATGCTGGTCTGCGCCTTCGCGGGCCACGACACCATGCGCGCCGCCTACGCCCACGCCATCGCCACGGGCTACCGGTTCTATTCCTATGGCGACGCTAGCCTGCTCTGGAGGGCCAACCCTTGAGCGCCTTCCCCTTCGAGATCACCGCCACGGACGGCAAGGCCCGCACCGGCGTGCTGAAGACCGCCCGCGGCGACATCCGCACCCCGGCCTTCATGCCGGTGGGCACGGCGGCCACGGTGAAGGCGCTGACGGTGGATCAGGTGGCCTCGACCGGCGCCGACATCATCCTGGGCAACACCTATCACCTGATGCTGCGGCCGGGCGGCGAGCGGGTGGCGCGGCTGGGCGGCCTGCACAACTTCATGCGCTGGGACAAACCCATCCTCACCGATAGCGGCGGCTTCCAGGTGATGAGCCTCTCGAAGATCGCCAAGGTCACCGAACAGTCGGTGGCCTTCCAGAGCCACATCGACGGCTCCAAGCATGTGCTGACCCCCGAACGCTCCATCGAGATCCAGGCTGATCTGCTGGGCTCCGACATCGTCATGCAGCTGGACGAGTGCGTCGCCTGGCCGGCGGAGGAGAACCGCGCGCGGGAGGCCATGCTGCTGTCGGCGCGCTGGGGCCAACGGTCCAAGGCCGCCTTCGGCGCGCGCGACCGCCAGGCCCTGTTCGGCATCCAGCAGGGCTCCACCTTCGAGCATCTGCGCAAGGAATCGGCTGAACGTCTCATCGAGACCGGCTTCGACGGCTACGCCCTCGGCGGCCTGGCGGTGGGCGAGGGGCACGAGGCGATGTGCGAGGTGCTGGACTATGCGCCGTCCATGCTGCCCGCCGACCGGCCGCGCTACCTGATGGGGGTGGGCAAGCCCATCGACCTGGTGGAGGCCGTCGCCCGCGGCGTCGACATGTTCGATTGCGTCCTGCCCACCCGCTCAGGCCGCCATGGCCAGGCCTGGACGTGGGAAGGGTCTCTCAATCTGAAGAACGCCCGCTTCGCCGAGGACGACACGCCCTTGGACGAGACCATCGCCTGTCCGGCCTCGAGCCACTATTCCAAGGCCTATCTGCACCACCTGGTGAAGTCCGAGGAGATTCTCGGCCAGGTCCTGCTCTCCTGGCACAACATCGCCTTCTTCCAGGCCCTGACGGGGCAGATGCGCGCGGCGATCTCCGAAGGCCGGTTCGAACAGTTCCGCCGGGACTTCAAGAGCCGGCAAGCCGCTTAGCGGATCGGGTAGCGGGGCTTGAGGGTTTCGGGCAGGGGCTCTTGCCGGTCCACCAGATCGTGAGACGGCCGGGCCGGCAGGTGGCAACCGCGGGATTCTCCCAGGCCCTTCAGATAGGCCCGCCGCACCGCGCCGGCGCCGATGGCCGCCGAGACCAAGCTGTCGTGCCGCTCGGCGCCCGATAGCTTGCGGACCCAACCCCGGAACGGAATGAGGTCCGAGGCGGCGCCCGCCACCGCCCCCAGCGCCGCGCCTCGGCCGCGCACCATCAGATCGTCCTCGTTCACCGGCGGCTCGTCCAGGTCAGCGCCCAGCGCCCCGTTCAACGGCAGGATCAGGGCGGTGATCCGCGTGCAGGTGGCTGGGACCGGCAGGGCGTAGGGATCGGCCATGGCGTCCAGCAGAACCTGGGGAATCTTGGTCCGCAGCACATTGACGTCGCGCAGGGGCGAGGCCACCGCGCCCTGCACGCTCTCGCGGTTGGCCGCCGAGCGCGTCTGAATCTCCGGCGAGCCGTCAGCCGGCGCCGTGGTGCAGGCCGCCAGCAGGGTCAGGACCGGAAGGATGAGGAGGGCAGGGCGCATGCCGCAATAGTAGAGCTTGGAGGTTCGGATTGAAAAGCCCGGGCGGCCGGGAGGGTGTCCAACATATGCAGCGATATGTTGGTAGGCCGGGTGGGGGTCGAACCCACGACCATTCGATTAAAAGTCGAATGCTCTACCACTGAGCTACCGGCCCTTGCGCGGCGAGCAAAAGCGCGCCGAGCGAAGCGGCGCGGACCATAGGGCGCGTCCCTGCGGTGAGCAAGCCGTGCTCGCCGCCATGATGAACGGGAGATGACCAAAGCTGTTCAAAACGGGTTCAGGGGCTGAGTCGCATCTTGGGGACAACGCGGAGAGCCAGCCGGTTCGAAGCTCCTCGAAAGGACACGCATGAAACGCGCAATCGCCGCCGCTCTCGCTCTTTCCCTGCTGGGCGGCACGGCCGCCATGGCTCAGCCGGCGCAGTATCAGCGCGACTATCAGGGCCAGTATCAGCAAGGCTACCAGAACGACCGCTACGACGACCGCTATGACGACCGCCGGGATGACCGCCGCGACAACCGCTACGACCGTCGCGACGATCGCCGGGGCCATGGCTACGGTTACGGCGAGCAACGCCGCCACGGCGGCCACGCCTGGCGTCGCGGCGAGCGTCTGCCCAGCCACTATCGCAGCTCGAACTACTACGTGAACGACTACGGTCGCTACGGCCTGCGCGCCCCGCCCCGCGGCCATCGCTGGGTCCGCGCCGACAACGATTACGTGCTGGCCGCGATCGCCACCGGCCTGATCGTTCAGGTCTTGAGCAACGGATACGGCCGCTAGGCTTCAAGCCCACCTAGTAGGTGTCGGGAGCCCCGTCCTCTTTGCCGAGGGCGGGGCTTTCTCGTGGGCGTCGGTCAGGCTTTCAGGAGTCGGCCTTAGAAATTCTATATTGTCGATCGGGTAACTGGGAATTAAGTCACACCCATCGCCATGCGGCAGTTGAATCTGCGTCCGGCGCCCTTGTGATCCCGAGGCTCCGAGCGCGACATGACCGCCAAAGCCCTGACGACGGCGCCTGCCGTGCCCCGCCGGCCGTTTGTCCGGCGCCGGTCGGCGATCCCGGGGTTCGCGCTAAGCCTGGGCGTGACCATCGCCCTATTGTCCATCATCGTGCTGATCCCGATGCTGTCGGTCGGCCTGAAGGCCACCCAGCAGAGCTTCCCCGACTTCCTGGACGCCGCCTTCAACGCGCGCGCCCTGGCCGCCTATCGCCTGTCCTTCGGGGCGGCCTTCATCGCCGCCGTGATCAACGGAGTCTTCGGCTTGGTCACCGCCTGGGCCCTGGTTCGCTATGAGTTTCCCGGCAAGGGGGTGATCAACGCCCTCATCGACCTGCCCTTCGCCCTGCCGACCGCCGTGGCCGGCATCGCCCTGGCCGCCCTCTATGCCGAGAACGGCTGGGTGGGGTCCCTGGTCGCCCCCCTGGGCTGGAAGATCGCCTTTACCCCGCTCGGCGTCGTCGTGGCCCTGACCTTCATCGGCCTGCCCTTCGTGGTCCGCACCGTCGAGCCGGTGATGCGTGATCTGTCGGCCGACGTCGAGGAGGCCGCCGCCAGCCTGGGCGCGAACCGCCTCGACACCATCATCCGGGTCATCCTGCCGGCCTTGGCGCCGGCCTGGCTGACCGGCTTCGCGCTGGCCTTCGCCCGCGGCATCGGGGAGTACGGCTCGGTGATCTTCATCGCCGGAAACATGCCCTACAGGTCCGAGATCGCGCCCCTGCTGATCATCATCGAGCTGGAGCAGTACGACTATGCCGGCGCCGCGACCATCGCGGTGGTGATGCTGGCCGCCTCGTTCCTGATGCTGTTCGTCATCAACGCCATGCAGGCCTGGGCCAGAAAGCGCTCCGCATGAGCCCCCGTCACGCCACCGAGGACGCCCCCTGGGTCAAGGCCCTGATCCTGGCTGTCATGGCCCTGTTCCTGGCTTTCATCCTGCTGCTGCCCATGATCTCGGTCTTCTACGAGGCCCTGCGCAAGGGCTGGGAGCCGGCCAAGGCGGCGATCCAGAATCCCGACGCCCTGGCCGCTATCAAGCTGACCTTGATCACCGCGGCCGTCACCGTGCCCTTCAACGCCGTCTTCGGCGTCTGCGCCGCCTGGGCCGTGGCCAAGCACAACTTCCCGGGCAAGAGCTTCCTGATCACCCTGATCGACCTGCCGTTCTCGGTGTCGCCTGTGGTGGCGGGCCTGATCTACGTCATGGTGTTCGGCGCCCAGGGCTGGTTCGGCGACTGGCTGATCGACCACGACATCAAGATCATCTTCGCGATCCCTGGCATCATCCTGGCGACCATCTTCGTCACCTTCCCCTTCATCGCGCGTGAACTGATCCCGCTGATGCAGGAGCAGGGGGTGGACGAGGAGGAGGCCGCGGTGTCGCTGGGCGCGTCGGGCCTGCGCACCTTCTGGAGCGTCACGGCGCCCAATATCCGCTGGGGCCTGCTCTATGGCGTCCTGCTCTGCAATGCGCGCGCGATGGGCGAGTTCGGCGCGGTCTCGGTGGTCTCGGGCCACATCCGCGGTCTGACCAACACCATGCCGTTGCATGTGGAGATCCTCTACAACGAGTATGACTTCGTCGGCGCCTTCGCCGTCGCCGCCCTTCTGTGCTTCCTGGCCATCGTCACCCTTGCCCTGAAGACCCTGCTCGAGATGGCTCAGCCGCAGTCGCGGCCGGCCCGTCACTGACCAAGAGACCCCATGACGATTTCCATCCGCTCGGTGGAGAAGACCTTCGGCCGCTACCCGGCCCTCAACGGCGTCAGCCTGGAGATCGCCGACGGCGAACTGCTGGCCCTCCTGGGGCCCTCAGGATCAGGCAAGACCACCCTGCTGCGCGCCATCGCCGGCCTGGAGTTCCCGGAGAAGGGCCAGATCCTGTTCAACGACCAGGACATGACCTATGCCAGCGCCGCCGCGCGCCAGGTCGGCTTCGTCTTCCAGCAGTACGCCCTGTTCCGTCACATGACGCTGGCCAAGAACATCGCCTTTGGCCTGGACGTTCGGAAGGGGGCGGCCAAGCCGCCCAAGGCCGAGATCGACAAGCGGGTCGACGACCTGCTGAACCTCGTCGAATTGCCGGGCCTGGGAAAACGCTATCCGGCCCAGCTCTCCGGCGGCCAGCGACAGCGCGTGGCGCTGGCCCGCGCGCTGGCCGTCAGTCCCAGTGTCCTGCTGCTGGACGAGCCGTTCGGCGCCCTGGACGCCACGGTGCGCAAGTCCTTGCGCAAGGAACTGCGCCGCATCCACGACGCCACCGGTGTCACCACCATCTTCGTCACCCACGACCAGGAAGAGGCCCTGGAACTCGCCGACCGCGTGGCGATCCTCAATCACGGCGTCATCGAACAGGTGGGGACGCCCCAGGAGGTTCACGACAGTCCGGTTGGCGCGTTCGTCGCGGGCTTCGTCGGCGAGGCCAATCGCCTGGAAGGTTCGGTCAAGGCGGGCCACTTCCAGGGCGGCGAGATCGCTCTCCCGGCCCAGGGAGCCGCCGACGGCGCCGCCGTGGCCTTCGTCCGCCCCCACGACCTGATCCGCGCCCCGGCCGGCGAGGAAAGCTTCTTCATCACCACCGATCGCATAAACGTGCAGGGACCCGTGGCCCGGATCGAGGGTAAGACCCCAGGTGGCCAACGCATCGAGGCGGCCTTCGAGCGCAACTCCGCCGAAGGCCTGAGGCGCGGCGACAAGCTCGGTCTGACCGCCCAGAAGGCATACGTCTTTAGCGCGTAATGAGAGCTGTTCAACTTTAACTAGAGATTCACCAATTGGCGGCGTTATGCCGCGCATGGAAAATCTTCTTCGATTTCTGATGACCCTGCGGACCTCGCCGGAGCGCGCGGTGCTCGTGGAAGTCGGCTTTATCGTGGTGGGCGCCTTCCTGCTCGGATTGACGCTGTTTCGCCCGCTCTAGCCGTTACTGCTGCTGTTGCTGCTGCTGGTCATATTGCAGGGAGCCGGGCGGGCCGCGCCGACGGCCGGCGCGGCTGAAGGACGGCTGGGCCACCCGGATGAATTCCGGTTCGGTCAGGGCCGCCTTGGCGCGGCGCACCGATACGCCCACCGCCAGCTGGCTCTCGGCCTCGCCCTTGTAGACCCCCCGCGACGGCGGCACGTCGTTGTAGTCGCGGCCGACGGCGGCGGCGATGTGGCGCTCGCCGGCCTCCACATTGTTGGTGGGGTCCAGCCCCACCCAGCGCAGGCTGGGCAGGAAGACCTCGACCCAGGCGTGGGTGGCGTCGGGATCGGAGCGGTCGCCGCCCTTGCGGTCGGTGAACAGATAGCCTGACACGTAGCGCGCCGGGATGCCCCAGGACCGGCAGATGGCGATCATGATGTGGGCGAAGTCCTGGCACACCCCGCGCTTTGCGTTGAGCGCCAGGTCGATGGGACTCTCGGCGTCGGTGACGCCCGCCTCATAGCCGAAGGACTGGTAAATGATGGTCGACAGTTCGCGCACGGCGCTGAGCGGATCGCGCACCCGCAGCTGGTCGATGCCGGCCTCGGCCACGAAGGTCTTCAGGGCCTGGGTCTCCACCGCGAAGCCATGGTGGTGCAGGAAATCGAAGTTTTCGCCGCGGACGAAGTCGCTCTTCAACCGGTCCCATTCCCCCAGGTCCAGCGCGTTGGGCAGGGGATTGGCGGGTTGGGTCTCCACCGCCGAACGCGCCAGGATGTTCAGCCGGTCGTGCGGCTGCGGCACGTCGAAGTGATAGACGGCGTTGCCGAAGGCGTCGGCGTACGAGAACAGCTGCGCCGGCGGATCCAGCTCCAGCTCGAAGCTCACCAGCCGCTGGCGCGCGCCCTTCTGGGGCTGCATCCACAGTTCCATGACGCTTTCGCGCACGTCGGCGGCGTAGTGGTACTGGGTGACGTGGCGGACTTCCAAAAGCATCAGGCCGGCAACCTCATCTCGAGGGAATAGGCGACGAAGGTGTCGTAGATCGCCGTGTGGATCGCCGCGCATTCGTCCAGCACGGTGGTGAGCAGCGCCCCGGCGCCGCCCAGTTCGATGTTTTCCACGTCGGCATACTGCAGGCGCGCCTTCAGGCGGCCGGCGAGGCGCTCGGGCCCGGCGTGGGCGGCGTCCACATAGCGGCTGGCGGCCGATAGGTGTTCCTCGATGCGCGCGGTGGAGAACCGGATGGAGCGGGGGAAGTCCTCGTCGAACATCAGGAATTCCAGGATCAGCTCGGGCCGCACGTCGGCGGTGTAGCGCCGCAGATAGGGCTCCAGTGCGCAGCTCATCCGCAGCAGGCTGGTGAGCGCGAAGTGGTCGGTGATCGGGCGTTTGCGGGCGTCGCCGAAGAACACCTCCAGCAGCCGGCCGTTCAACTGAGCCCGCTCCAGGTACATGCCCAGCATCAGGAACCGCCAGCCCTCGCCGTGGCTCATGGTGGCGTCGGCCGCGCCGCGGAACAGGTGCAGATCGGCGATGATGTCGTGCAGGAAGGCCGAGGAGCCGTCATCGAAGGCCTTGGCCGCGCCGGGACCGGTGACCCGCAGATAGATGAGGTTCAGCCGCTCCCAGGTCTCGGTGGTGATCTGGTCGCGCACCTGACGGGCGTTCTCGCGGGCCCGGGACAGGGAGGCGGTGATGGAACCGCCGTCCCCGCGATCCAGGGCGAGGGAGCGGGCGGCGTCATAGGGGCTCCTGGCCTTGCCCGAATCGTTGTCGCCCACGGCGGCGAGCACGATGCGCGCGACCTGCGTGGCGGCGTCGCTGCGATCCAGGGTGGCGTTGAGCATGACGTCCGACAGCCGGCACATGTGCTCGGCGCGCTCCACATAGCGACCCATCCAGTAGAGGCTGTCGGCGACGCGGGCGAGCATCATGGCTGGGGCTCCTCGGTCTCGCCGGCCAGGATCCAGGTATCCTTGGAACCGCCGCCCTGGCTGGAGTTCACCACCAGCGAGCCCTTCTTCAGGGCCACGCGGGTCAGGGCGCCCGGCGTCACGGTGATCTTCTCGCCCGACAGGATGAAGGGCCGCAGGTCCACATGGCGCGGATCGATCTCGCCGTCGATCAGGCAGGGCGCGGTGGAGAGCTGGATGGTGGGCTGGGCGATGTAGTTGGCCGGGTCGGCGCGCAGGGCGTCGGCGAACTCGCTGCGCTCCTTGGCGCTGGCGTGCGGCCCGATCAGCATGCCGTAGCCGCCCGAGGCGCCCACCGCCTTGACCACCAGCTTGTCGAGGTTGGACAGGACATGGCTGAGCTGAGCCGGTTCGCGGCAGAGGAAGGTCTCGATATTGGGCAGGATGGCCTCCTCGCCCAGGTAGTATTTGATGATCTCCGGGACATAGGCATAGACCGCCTTGTCGTCGGCGACCCCGGTGCCCGGCGCGTTGCAGATCACCACATTGCCGGCCCGGTAGGCGTTGAACAGGCCGGCCACCCCAAGCCCGGAATCCCGGCGGAAGGTGAGGGGGTCGATGAAGTCGTCGTCCACCCGGCGATAGATCACGTCGATCCGGCGCAGGCCGGTGGTGGTTCGCATGTAGACCATGTTGTCATGGACCACGAGGTCGCGACCCTCCACGAGCGGGCAGCCCATCAGGCGGGCCAGGTAGGCGTGCTCGTAATAGGCCGAGTTGTAGACGCCCGGCGTCAACACCACGACCTGGGGATTGGGCCGCCAGTCGGCCGCCATGCCCTTCAGGGTCGAGAGCAGCAGGTCGGGATAGCGGTCGATGGCGCGCACGTTCGACGCGCGGAAGGTGCCGGGGAAGGTCCGCTTGGAGGCCTCGCGGTTGGCCAGCATGTAGGAGACCCCCGAGGGCACCCGCAGATTGTCCTCCAGCACCGCGAAAGCCCCGTCCGGCTGGCGGATCAGGTCCGAGCCGCAGACATTGGCGTAGGCCTGATGCGGCACATAGAGGTTCTGCATCTCGCGGCGATAGGACGGCGCCATCAGCACCAGTTCGCGCGGCACGACCCCGTCCATCAGGATCTGCTGCTCGCCGTAGATGTCGGCCAGGAACATGTTCAGCGCGCGCAGGCGCTGGGTCAGGCCCTTCTCGATGGTCGCCCATTCCTCGGCCGGGATGATGCGCGGCAGCAGGTCGGTGGGGATGATCCGTTCGGTGGAGCTCTCGGCTCCGTAGACGGTGAAGGTGATGCCCTGCAGGAGGAAGAACCGCTCCAGGGTCCGCTGGCGCTCAGCCATGTCCGCGGACGCCAGGGTGGCGATGCGCTCATCCAGCCCCGTGTAGTGGGAGCGGACCTCACCGGCGAGCGTGAGCATCTCGTCGTAGGGGATCGCCCCGTCCGAGGTCTCAATGGCGCTGGTGTCCGATCTCTTCGCCGTCGCCACGCCCCACTCCACCTTTGCAACAATCCTTCTGCTTCACCTTGGTTCCGACCCTAGGGAGCGGCCCGGCCGAACGGGCGGCTTTTCGGAATCGGCGGGGGTGGCGATTGTCGCTGCTCACTATTTGGGCAGGCTTCTGCTGAAGTTGAAAGCACCTTGCGCGTGTCCCGCGGGGTGACAAGAGGAGGCGACCCGCGATAGACCCGCAGGTGGGGACGGCAGGGATTCTTGACCTTGGGACGACTGGTCTTCGCCGTCGCCGCCTCAGCGGCGCTTTGCGCCCAAGGGGCGGCTGGTTCCGCTCACGCTGCGGCGCCGAAGGCTGCCGTGGAGGGCGAGCTGAGCTCGAGCCTGCGCGCCGCCATCACCAACGCGGTGGGCGAAACCGACAAGCCGATCGAGAACCGCTTCGAAGCCCGCCGTCGCGCCCGTGAGGCCGCCGAGGACGCCATCGCCGTCCTGCGGTCGGAGGGCTACTACGCCAACGCCGTCGAGGCGCAGGTCACCGAGACCGAACCCGCCCGGCCGGTGGTCAAGGTGACGCCCGGCGAGCGCTTCCGGATTCAGAACCCCGAGGTCGAGTGGATCGCGCCGGCGCCTGCGCCCGGCGTGCAGATCGCCGGCGAAGCGGTGGTGGGCCTGGCCAATGGTCAGGCGGGCCGTGCGGCCGATGTCCTGGGCGCCGAGGGGCGCATCGTGGCGGCGGTGCAGAAGCGCGGCTATGCCGACGTGACCAGCAGCGACCGCCAGGTGATCGTCGACCACGCCGACCACAGCGTCCGCCCCACCTTCCGGATCGTCTCCGGCGAACTCGTGCGCCTGGACGGCCTGGAGGTGGTGACGCCCGGCCGCACCAACCCCGCCTGGCTGCGCCGCCTGGCGCCCTGGAAGGCCGGTGACCCCTACGATCCGGACGACGTGGGCGAGCTGGAGCGCCGGCTGCTGGACACCGGGGTCTATGACAGCGTCACCGTCGCCCTGGCCGGCAAGGAGAAGGCGAGCGCCGGCGGGCTGCGCCCGGTCATCGTCAATCTCGCCGACCGCAAGCGCCGCACCATCGAGCTGGGCGCCAGCTATTCCACCAGCGAAGGCGCCGGCGCCGACGCCCGCTGGACCCGCTACAATGTGCTGGGTCGCGCCGACACGCTCTCCTATTACGGCCGCGCCTCGACGGTGGACAGCCGCCTGGGCGCCGATCTGACCCTGCCGCACTGGCGCCGCGCTCAGCAGACGCTGAAGGGGCAGGCCGGCCTCTACCGTGTGCACACCGACGCCTATGACGAGACCGGCGTCGGTGTCCGCGCCGACGTCGAGCGCCGCTTCGGCAAGACCTCCTATGTCACGCTCGGCGCCTCCCTGGACTACAGCCAGACCCAGGAGCGGCAGGCGATCACCCTGTCGTCCCTGGGCCGCAAGCTGGTGACCGCCTCAGTGCTGGGCGCCATGGCCCTCGACCGCTCCGATGACCCGCTCGATCCCAAGCGCGGCTGGCGGGTGGAGGCGCGGCTGGAGCCGACCATGATCGTCGGCGCCGACACCCTGCCGTATCTGAAGGCCCAGTCGCAGGGGTCGATCTACTTCCCCTTCGACGAGAAGGGCCGCACCGTCGTGGCGGGGCGCCTGAAGGCGGGCTCCATCGTCGGCGGCCTGATCCCGGAGGTCCCGGCCTCTCGGCGCTTCTATTCCGGCGGCGGCGGTTCGGTGCGCGGCTACGCTTACCAGGCCATCGGACCGCGTCTGGCCGACAACACCCCGCAGGGGGGACTGTCCCTGTTTGAGGCCTCGGTGGAGCTGCGCCAGAAGATCGGCAAGCGGTGGGGCGTGGTGGCCTTCGTGGACGCCGGCTCGGTCGGCTCCGACCAGATCCCCAGCGGCAAGGACATCAGCGTCGGCGCCGGGATCGGGGTGCGCTACGACCTGGGCTTCGGCCCGATCCGCGCCGACATCGCCATTCCCCTGGAGAAGCGTCAGGGTGACGCGCCCTTCCAGGTCTATCTCAGCATCGGACAGAGCTTTTGAGCGGCCCGTCCGACATCGAAGAGGTGGTCCACGAGGTGGAAGAGGCGGTGGTCAAGGTCGCCAGGAGCCGCGGCCTGCCCAAGGCCATCGTCGCGGCCTGCGCCATCATCGCCATCGTGCTCTCGGGCCTCCTGCTCACCACCCGCTACGGCGTCCTGCTGCCGCAGGGCCGCCTGCTCATCGAGGCCCGCGCCAACGGCCTCAAGCTCGGCCGCTTCGGCAAGCTGCAGGTCGAGGGTCTGTCTGGTGACGTCTGGCGACACTTCACGGTTCGCCGCCTGACCATCTCCGACGAGAAGGGCGTCTGGCTTGAGGCCAGGAACCTCGATATTTCATGGCGGTACGCCGAACTCCTGCAGCGTCGGCTGCACGCCGAGGCGATCACCGCCCAGCAGGTCACCATCCTGCGCCGGCCGACGCTCACGCCGAAGCAGACGTCCCGAGGCCTGCCGGTCTCCTTCGACATTGACCTGATCAAGGCCCGTCTGGAGCTGACGCCGGCCTTCAGCTACCGGCGGGGTGTCTACGATGTGACCGGGAACCTCGACGTTCAGCGGCGTGGGCGGGGCCAGCGGGGCAGGATTTCCGCCGCCAGCGTCCTCCATGCCGGCGACCACCTCAACCTGCAGTTCGACCTGGGCAAGACCCGGCCGCTGCTGCTGGTGGCTGATGTCCACGAGGCTCGGGGCGGAGCCCTGGCGGGCGCCGCCGGGCTGCCCGCCGACCAGGCCTTCGACCTCAAGGCCCGCGCCGACGGCCAGATGTCCAACGGCAAGCTCGCCGCCGTGGCCACCTCCGGCGCCGCAAAGCCGCTGGCGATCCAGGGCGCCTGGACCCCGCAAGGCGGGCAGGCCAACGGCCGCCTGGACCTCACCGCCTCGACCCTGACCCGCAAGCTGTCGGGCCGCCTGGGACCCCAGGCTCTTTTCGTCGTCACCGGGCGCAAGGCTGAGCCCGGTCTCTACGACCTCGCGGCGCGGGTGCAGTCGGCCAACCTGACCGCGGTGGCCAGGGGCAAGGGCAATCTCGGCGAACGCCGCACCGGCCCGAAGGGCCTGGCCCTGACCCTGGACACCCCCAACCTGTCCAAGATCAGCGGTGGGCCGCAGATGGGGCCGGCCCGGGCAGCGGGCATCCTCACCGGAACCTCCGACGACGCCCGTTTCGTCGGGACCGTGGCGGTGGATCGCCTGAAGCTCGGATCCTACGGGCTGGACCGGATCAGCGGCCCGGTCCAGCTCACCCGCAAGGCCGGCCTCCTGGGCGTGAAGGGGCAGGCCACCGGCGCGGGCGGGCAGGGGACCGGCGTGCTCGCCGCCATCCTCGGCGCCAAACCCAGCGTCAGCTTCGATGCCCAGCGGCTGGCCGACGGACGCCTCTCCCTGCGCGATCTGCAGGCGACGGGCGCGGGCTTGAAGGTCCAGGCCAGCGGCGGCCGGGGCCTGATCGGCGGCCTCAACTTCAAGGGCCGCGCCGAGGTTTCCAACCTCGCGGCCGCCAGGACCGGCGCCAAGGGCTCGGCCTCGGCCACCTGGAGCGCCACCCAAGGCGGCCCCGGCAAACCCTGGACCCTGTCGGCCGACGCCAAGGGCGCCGGGTTCGCCTCCGGCTTTGCCGAACTCGACCGGCTGCTGGGCGCGGCCCCCAGCCTGTCGGCCAAGGGCAATATCCAGAGCGGCAAGATCTCCCTGGCCAGCGCCGTGCTCAACGGGGCCGCCGTGAAGGCCTCCAGCGCCGGGGTGCTGGAAGACGGCGCCTTGAAGTTCAAGCTGGACTGGTCCGCCGACGGCCCGTTCCGCGCCGGCCCCGTGGAGATCACGGGCAAGGCCAGGGGTTCCGGCGCGATCACCGGCACGCTCGGCGAACCCCGCGCCGACCTGCTGGCCGATTTCGACGCCCTGGACGTGCCGCGCCTGCCGCTGGAGGCCGCGCACATGACCCTGACCTTCATGCGCCGCCCCGACGGCTCCAGCGGTCTGGTGACCCTGGCCGCCACCAGTACCTACGGCCCGGCGGTCGGCAAGGCCGCCTTCCGCTTCCCGCAGGGCGGCGTCGACCTGAGCGATGTCGCCATCGACGCCGGCGGCCTGAAGGCGTCAGGCGCCCTGGCCTTGCGCCGGTCCGCACCGTCGTCCGCCGACCTGAAGATTACGCTCTCCAAGGGCGCCTTCCTGGCCGCGGGTCAGGTGACCGGGGCCGTGAAGATCATCGACGCCTCGGGCGGCCCTCGCGCCAGCCTCGATCTGCGGGCCGTGAACGCCGTCCTGCCGGGATCCCGCGTCGCCGTCAGCACCGGCCGGGTCACCGCCGACGGCCCCCTCGACCGATTGCCCTATGCGGCCGACGTCAAGGGCGCGTCGAGCAACGGCCCCTGGGGCTTCAACGGCAAGGGCGTGATCACCGGGGCCAAGCCCGGCTACGTGATCGCCTTCGACGGCATGGGCCGCTATGGCAGCCGCGACCTGCGCACCCTGGAGACCGCGGTCATCAAGGTCGGCGGTCCGGAGCGCAGCGCACGCCTGCGCCTGGCGGCGTCCGACGGCGGCGAGATCGAGCTGGACGGCCGTCTGGTCGGCGACACCGCCCAAGTCCGCGCCCAGCTGCGTCAACTGGGTCTGGGCCTGTTCAACGAGGACCTCACCGGCAAGATCGACGCCGACCTCAACCTGGCCGGCAAGGGCGCGCGCCTGGACGGGACCCTCGACGCCAAACTGGACGACGCCCGCGCCAAGGGCTCCGATGTCTCCCAAGGCCTGGATGGGGTGCTGAAAGCCCGCCTGGCCGACAGCAGCATGACCATCGACGCCGACTTCACCAACACCGGCGGGCTGAAGGCCACCGCCAACCTGGTCCTGCCGGCGGAGGCCTCGGCCGCCCCGTTCCGCGTCGCCATCAACCGCCAGAAGCCCATCCGCGGCCGGGTCTTCGCCGACGGCGAGGTCAAGCCGCTCTGGGACCTGCTGGTCGGCGGCGAGCGGGAGCTGGCAGGCCACGTGCGGCTGGATGGGACCCTGGGCGGGACGCTGAACGACGTCCGGACCCGGGGCGAGGCTTCGGTGGACGACGGCCGGTTCTCCGACGGCGCCACCGGCCTGACCCTGCGCAACGTAATCCTGCGCGCCACCCTGACCGACAATGTGATCAACGTCACCCGCGCCACCGGCGCGGACGGCCACGGCGGTTCGGCCACGGGCTCCGGCCGGATCAGCCAGGATGGGGTCAGCACGTTCAAGCTCGACCTCACCGGCTTCCGGCTGATCGACAACGACCAGGCCACCGCCGCGGCCAGCGGCCAGGTCACCCTGGACCGCGATGTCGCGGGGAAGGTTCGCCTGGCGGGCAAACTGCTGGTGGAACGCGCCGATGTCTCGGCCCGCACGCCCACCCCCTCCGGCGTCGTCCCCATGGACGTGATCGAGGTCAACAAGCCGGTCGACCTGCGCGCCGCCCAGCAGGCCGTCGCCCGGCAGGGGCTGAGCGTGAATCTCGATGTCACCCTGACGGCGCCGCGTCGGATCTATCTGCGCGGGCGTGGCCTGGACGTGGAGCTGTCCCTTGACGCCCATGTCGGCGGGACGACCAACCGGCCGGTGCTCTCTGGGGTGGCCCGTGTCGTGCGCGGCGACTACGACTTCGCCGGCAAGCGGTTCGAGTTCGACGAGCGTGGCGTGGTCTATCTGGCCACCTCGCCCAGGGACATCCGCCTCAGCCTCTCGGCCACCCGCGATGACCCCTCGCTGACGGCTGTGGTCAGCATCCGCGGCACGGCGGCCAAGCCCGAGATCACCCTGTCCTCGACGCCCACCCTGCCCAATGACGAGGTGCTGTCGAACGTGCTGTTTGGCCGCTCGGCGTCGCAACTGTCGCCGCTCGAAGCCGCGCAACTGGCCTCGGCGCTTTCCTCCCTGGCGGGCGGTGGCGGCTTTGACGTCATCGGCAACCTGCGGACCTTCGCCGGTCTCGATCGCCTGGCGGTCGGCGGCGGCGGCGAAAGCGGCATGACAATTTCTGGCGGCAAGTATCTGACCGAAGACGTCTATCTGGAATTGACCGGCGGCGGCCGCGAAGGCCCCTCGGCCCAGGTGGAGTGGCGCGTCCGCAAGAACCTGTCCATCATCTCCAAGCTCGCCAGCCAGGGGGACGGCAAGCTGGCCGTGCGGTGGCGCAAGGACTACTGATGCGGAACCCGCTCCGTCATCCCGGCCGCAGCGCAGCGGCCGGGCCGATCATGCCATCTTAGCCTTGGCCGCCGCGTAGGCCTGCGTTCCCCGGGTGAACGCTTGATCCCCCGGCTCGATCGCCGCGATGGGAATGTCACCCGACAGGGCCAAGCGCCCATACAGCGCCTCGAAGTCCTGCAGGGTGGCGTCCAGCAGGGCCTGCAGCGACGGGATCACGAAATAGACCTGCTGGAAGTCGTCGATCCGGTAGGGGGTGCGCATCACCCGCTCCAGATCGAACCCCAGGCGGTTGGGGGAGGGGTCGTCGAGGGCGAAGAGCGACTCCGCGTGCGACGAGACGATGCCCGCGCCGTAGATCCGCAGGCCCTGCAGGGTGTCCAGCAGCCCGAACTCGACGGTGTACCAGTAGAGCCGCGCCAGGTTGTGCAGCTGGCCCCGGTCCAGAGCGCGCAGGCCGCCCTCGCCGTAGGCCTGCATATAGTCGGCGAAGGTCGGATCGGTCAGCATCGGCACGTGGCCGAATACGTCGTGGAAGATGTCCGGTTCCTGCAGGTAGTCGAGTTGGGCGGGCCTGCGGATGAACCGGCCGGCCGGGAACCGGCGGTTGGCCAGGTGTTCGAAGAACACCGCGTCGGGCACGAGGCCCGGGACGGCGACCACGCTCCAGCCGGTCAGTCGGTTCAGTTCCGCGTTGATCCGCGAGAAGTCGGGAATGCCGCCGCGATGCAGATCGAGCGCGTCCAGGCCGTGCAGGAAGGCGTCGCAGGCCCGGCCCGGCAACAGCCTGGATTGCCGCTCATAGAGGGTCATCCAGACCTGGTGCTCAGCCGGGGTATAGGACTGCCAGTCCTGGTCGATGGTCCAGTCGGACCGTGTGCCTGGGGGCGGGCCGTCAGCGCTCATGGCCCCAGAATGGAGCCAATCGACTGGAAGTTCCGTTCGAACTGCGCCGCTTTTCGGGGGTCGTCCGCGAAAACCTTGCGTCGTGGGGCGCGAAAGCGCCCCCGCCGTGCCTTAGTGGCTGATGCGCGGCCGCAGCGTGTAGTGGCCCTCGGCGAAGGATTCGAAGATCAGCGGCGCCTGCGGGTGGCCCACCGGCTCGCCGCTGTCGTCGGGCAGCAGGTTCTGCTCGGAAACATAGGCGACGTAGGAGTTATCGTCGTTCTCGGCCAGCAGATGGTAGAACGGCTGGTCCTTGCGGGGCCGGATATGCTCCGGGATCGACTGCCACCACTCCTCGGTATTGGCGAAGGTGGGATCGACGTCGAAAATCACGCCGCGGAACGCGAACACGCGATGCTTCACAACATCGCCGATGGCGAACTTGGCCAGCCGAACGTCCGCGATCGCCGCGGGGTTGGGCAGGTGGCCAGCGTTTGGCTTTGCGAGTCGAGCGTCCATGAACAGAATCTACACCGTCGTACCTAACTGGGAGGTGAACGTAACGCTCACGCGCCCGTGTTCAAGAGCGCGCCTTCCGGCAGGCGAATGGTCTTGCTACAGTCGCCTTGAAACGAGGCGCCCGTACCGGTGTCTGCGAAGGACTTAAGGTTGGTCCATGTCTGAGGCGCGCAGAAACACGCGATGCGTGTTTCCCCCTCTTGGTCTACGCGCTTTCCGGGCGCCTGAATGAGCGATCAGGCTGGAAGCGCGTCTGCGCCCGGCGCCATGCGGGATGGCCGGGACAGGTCGGGGAGTGATGCGCCCTGCTATGGCGCCCTCGACCTTGGCACCAACAACTGCCGGCTTCTGATCGCCACGCCGTCGGGCAAGAGCTTCCGCGTGGTGGAGGCCTATTCGCGCATCGTGCGGCTGGGCGAGGGGCTCAGCGCCAGCGGACGGCTGTCGGAAGCCGCCATGGAACGCGCCATGGCCGCCCTGAAGATCAGCGCCGAGAAGGTCCGCCGCCGCCGAGTCGTCAAGCTCAAGGCCATCGCTACCCAGGCCTGTCGCATGGCCGAGAACGGCCAGGAATTCATCGACCGCGTCTTCGAGGAGACCGGCCTTCGCCTGCAGATCATAGCGCCCCGCGAGGAGGCCCAGCTCTCCGTCGCCGGCTGCCTCAACCTGCTGGACCGCACCGCCGACGCCGCCCTGGTGGTGGACGTCGGCGGCGGCTCCACCGAGCTCTCCTGGGTGGATCTCAAGGGCGAGGGCCTGGGCGGGGACCTGAGCACCTTCGTGGCCTCGAAACTGCCCATCAAGGCCTGGCTCTCCATCCCCATCGGCGTCGTCACCCTGGCCGAGCAGTTTCCGGAGGGGGAGGAGCCCACGCAGGCCTGGTTCCGCGCCATGGTCGACCGGGTGAAGCTTGACCTGGCCGCCTTCCGCCACGCCGACCCGCTGCGCCCGATCTTCGATGAGGACCGCGCCCACCTGATCGGCACCTCGGGCGCCATCACCAGCCTGGCCGGCATGCACCTGCGCCTGCCGCGCTATGACCGCTCCCGTGTCGACGGCATCTGGATGACGCGGGACGAGTGCGAGGGCGCCGCCAACCTGCTGCTCGGCCTCACCGCCCAGCAGCGCGCCGACCAGCCCTGCATCGGCCCCGACCGTTCCGACCTGGTCCTGGCCGGCGCCGCCATCCTCCAAGCCGTGCAGGAGCTCTGGCCCTGCACCCGCGTCCGCGTCGCCGACCGTGGCCTGCGCGAGGGCATCCTGATGTCCCTGATGTCCGAGAGCGGCGGCGGGCGCCGCCGCAAACGCCGCCGCGGCCGTCGCGGCAAACCCATGCCCCAGGCCGCCGAATGACCGACGAACTCCCCCCGGCCCGCAAGCGCATGGTCAAGCCGCCCATGGGCGGCACCGAGGAAGGCCGCGGCAAGCCCGCGCGTCTGAAGACCGCCAAGATGCGGACGCCCTCGTCGCAAGCCTGGCTGTCGCGCCAGGTCAACGACCCGTTCGCCGCGAAGGCTAGAGCCCACGGCTACCGCTCGCGCGCGGCCTACAAGCTGACCGAACTCGACGACCGCCTGCACCTGCTGAAACCGGGCATCCGGGTCATCGACCTTGGTGTTGCGCCCGGCGGTTGGACCCAGGTGGCCGTCGAGCGCGGTGTCACCAGCATCGTCGGCGTCGACCTGCTGCCGGTCGATCCCATCTCCCCGGCCCAGATCATCGAGATGGACTTCACCGACCCTGCCTGCGGTCCCCTGCTGATTCAGATGCTGGGCGGGCCGCCCGACGTGGTGCTGTCGGACATGGCCCCCAATACCGTCGGCCACCGCAAGACCGACCACCTGCGGATCATGGGCCTGATCGAGATCGGCGTGGACTTCGCCATCAGCGTGCTGAAGCCCGGCGGGTCTTTCATCGCCAAGGCCTTCCAGGGCGGCGAGACCTCGCTGGTCATCGCCAACCTCAAGCACCACTTCACCGAGGTGAAGAACATGAAGCCCAAGGCCAGCCGCGCCGACAGCTCCGAGACCTACCTGGTGGCGACCGGGTTCAAGGGGCGGAGCGGCGAGCGGCGTTAGCGGTTGGTGTATGCTCGTGCAGGTTGCTACAAGCGGCCTGTTCACCGGCTGAGTCCTCAGGTTATCCTCTGCGGTGCAAGGTCGCGGATCTGAGAGTCTGGAAATCGCCCGGGTTCAGGGCGGATGTCGCGCACAAGGATTGGCCGGGGGTGGAGTTGGACGGGCGCGCAGACACCCCGGGCGATGATGGCATGCTCCGGGCCGCCGCCGACGCCCTGACGGACACCGAGGCCGAACTTCGCCGACTGAACTGGGCGCTGGCGGCCTATGGGCGCTCGTCCTCTGCCCTGATCCACTTCCAGACCCTCGACGACCTGGTGGCCAGCATCTGCGGCGCGATCATCGCCCAGGAAGAATACGTCATCGCCGCGGTGGGCCTGGCGGAGTCCGACCCGGGCAAGCCGGTGCGCCTGCTGGCGGGGGCGGGGCCCGCCCTGGCCTATCTCGACGGCATCAACCTCAGCTGGGACGAGAGCCGGCCCGAGGGCAATGGCCCCACCGGCCGCGCCGTCCGCAGCGGAGAGTCCCTGATCATACGCGACGCGCTGACGGAGCCCCTGTTCGCGCCCTGGCGGGAGCGGGCCCGCCCCTTCGGTATCCGGTCGAGCGTCACGGTGCCCTTCCGGCGCGACGGACGCGTGGTGGGCGTCATCCTGGTCTACGCCTCCCGCCCTCACGCCTTCGGGGCCAAGGAACTGGAGCTGTTCTCGGAGCTTGGCAGCGAACTGGCCTTCGCCATGTCTGTGGCCGAGGACCGGGCGCAGCTGAAGGCGGCCGAGGCCGCGCGGCTCACCGCCGAGGACGCCGCCCGCGAGGCTCAGGCGGAACTGGCGAGGGCCGGGCGGTTGCTTTCGGTGGGGGAATTCGCGTCCTCCATCGCCCACGAGATCAATCAGCCGGTGGCGGCGATCATCACCAACGGCGACGCCGCCCTGCGTTGGCTGGCGCGCGACCCACCTGACCTGGACGAGGTGAGGGCCGCCATTGAGCGCATGAGCCGTGACGCCAAGCGCGCCAGCGGCGTGGTCGCCCGGACCCGGGGGCTGCTCGCGAAGTCCCGGACCGACGACGCTCCCCTTGACGTGAACGAGGTGGCGGAGGAGGTCCTGCTCTACACCGCCGACGAGCGGCGGCGATCCCAGGTGAGCGTGTCGACAGATCTCGCGTCGGGACTTCCCCTGGTGCGGGGAGACAGGATTCAGCTGCAACAGGTGATGCTCAACCTCATTCTCAACGGCATGGACGCGATGAAGGGCGTCAATGACCGGCCCCGCCTGCTGCAGGTCCGGTCCATGCTCAGGGCTGAGGGCGAGGTCCTGGTGGAGGTCGAGGACTGCGGGGTCGGGCTGGACCCCGCCACCAGCAATCGCCTGTTCGAACACTTCTTCACCACCAAGGATGGCGGGGTGGGCCTGGGCCTGCCGATCTCGCGCTCCATCGTCGAAGCCCATGGCGGCCGGCTCTGGGCCGGTCCGGCCTCGGCCCACGGCGCGGTGTTCCGGTTCTGCCTCCCCGTCGCGGCCTTCGCCGCCGCATGAGCGAGGCGCCGCCCACCATCATCGTCGTCGATGACGATATCTCGATCCGGGAGTCGCTGGAGGGCCTGCTGCGCTCGGTCGGCTTCCAGGTCAGGCTGTTCGGCTCGGTGGCGGAGTTCCTCGCCGGCAAGCTTCCGGAGGGGCCCTGCTGTCTGATCCTGGACGTCCGCCTGCCGGGTCAGAGCGGGCTTGATCTACAGACTGAGCTGGCGCGGGCCGACATCCGCCTGCCGATCGTCTTCATCACCGGGCACGGCGACATCCCGATGTCGGTGCGGGCCATGAAGGCCGGGGCGGTGGAGTTCCTCTCCAAGCCGTTCCGGGAACAGGACCTGCTGGACTCGCTGGCGGTCGGGGTCGCGCGGGATCGGGCGCGCCGCGAGGCCGAGGCCGCCGCCGCCGAACTGACGCGCAAGTTCGAGGCCCTGACGCCCCGCGAGCGCCAGGTTCTGGGCCTGGTGGCCACCGGACGCCTCAACAAGCAGATCGCCGGCGAGATCGGGGTCAGCGAGATCACCGTCAAGGTCCATCGCGGCCAGGTGATGCGCAAGATGGGGGCCCGCTCCGTGGCCGACCTGGTCCGTATGGCCGATCGTCTGGGCCTCGCGCCGGACGGTCCCTGACGCCGCCCGTCGGCCGCGGCCCACCTATACCATGGTATAGGCCGCCTAAGACCTGAAGAGCCCCCGCCGACCCCAGGTTCGGTTTGAAATTGGAGCCCGCCGGGTCTTCAATTGGGGCTCGCCCCTCCGGTCGGCGCCGGCCTCAGGCCCGTCGTCGCGTGTCAGTAGTCAGGAACGTCCGGATGGCGGGATCGGCCCGGTCTCTCATCGCCATCGTGGACGACGACCTCTCCTTCAGGGAGGCCCTGGCCAGCTTGATCAAGGCCTTCGGCTACCGCGTCACCGCCTTTGGATCGGCGAGCGACTTCCTCAGGTCCGACGTGACCCGTGACGTGGCCTGTCTGGTCCTCGACGTGCAGATGCCCGACCTGGGCGGTCTCGAGCTGCAGGATCGGCTCATCGCCGAGGGACGCGGTCTCCCGACCATCTTCGTCACCGCCTCTCCTGACCCCGCGTCACGCCTCCGTGCGCTTGAGGCGGGGGCCTTGGCCTATCTGGAGAAGCCCTGCGACCAGGATGTGCTGCTCAGCCATATCCGCTCGGTCCTGGCCCCGGCCTGAGGTTTACGCCGGCCGCGCAGGGCGCCGGGGACCTATACCAAGGTACAGGGGCGCCTAACCCCTTGAGAGAACGTCGTCTTCCGGAAGTTCAATTGTCGAGCTTATGGCCGGTCGACTAGCTTTTGGACTGTCTTCGCGCTCCGCGGGACCGAAGGAATACCTTGTGAGCGTCCAGCCTCTGAAGTCCGCCTCATCCGCTCGGCTGGCGCCCCTGCGCGCCCTGGTCGCCGACGACAATGAAGGAAACCGGCAGCTCCTGTGCGCGATCCTGCAATCGCAGAATCTCGAAGTGGAGGTCGCCAACTGCGGGCGCAGCGCCGTCACGGTGGCCACGGGGCGACGTTTCGACCTGATCCTTCTGGACCAGAACATGCCGCAGCTGGATGGCCTGACCGCCACCCGCCTCATTCGTGAGCACGAGACGGTCGCCCGCTGGCCGCGGGCCAGCATCTTCATCGTCACCTCGATGAACGGGCCGGCGGACGCCGGCCGCTCGCTGGCCGCCGGCGCCGACCAGCACGTGACCAAGCCGGTGGACCTCGGCGGCCTGATCGCCCTGGTGGAGCGCGCCCGGCGCACGGCCCTGACCGGCGCCCGTTGCCGCCAGTGCCTGGCGTGGGTGGGGGAGCAGCTCCAGGCGCTGCGAAGCCTCGCCTCCCGCCGGCTATAAGATGCGGCGACCTCACCCGCGTTGAGGCGCCTGCACAGCAATTCCCCTCCTGGCTCGCTTGGCTCTAAGGTCGTCCTCAACAAGAGGGGAAACGACAATGGCTGACGGTTCGGTGGGCGGCTTCACGGCTGACAAGCATTCCAAGGTGCGAGACGCCTTCCAGGCCAACCTCGCCTCCGGCGCCGACGTGGGCGCGTCCTTCTGCGCCACCTCCGAAGGCGAGACGGTGGTCGACCTCTGGGGCGGCTGGGCCGATGAGGCGAAGACCCGGCCTTGGCAGGCCGACACCATCGTCAACGTCTACTCCACCACCAAGACCATGACGGCGCTGACGGCCCTGCTGCTGGCCGACCGCGGCGAGCTCGATTTCGCGGCGCCGGTCGCCAAGTACTGGCCAGAGTTCGCGGCCAACGGGAAGGCCGACGTCAAGGTCAGCCACCTGATGAGCCATTCCGCCGGCCTCTCGGGCTGGAAGGAGCCGATCACCGTCGAGGATCTCTACGACTGGGAGAAGGCCACCTCCCTGCTGGCCGCCCAGGCGCCCTATTGGACGCCGGGATCGGCGCCCGGCTACCACGCCCTGACCCAGGGCTACCTGGTGGGCGAGGTGGTGCGCCGTATCACCGGCAAGTCGCTGGGGACTGTGTTCCGTGAGGAGATCGCCCAGCCCCTGGGCGCCGACTTCCACATCGGCCTGCCCGCCAGCGAGGACGCCCGCGTCGCCGACCTGATCCCACCCCCGGCCGGCGGCGGCATCGCCGATGGCGAGCAGTCCGAACTGGTGGCCAACATGTCCCGCAATCCCGGCATCGATCCGCTGGCGACCCGCACCAGGGCCTGGCGCGGCGCCGAGATCCCCGCCGCCGGCGGCACGGGCAATGCGCGCTCGGTGGCGCAGATCCACGTCCTGCTGGCCAATGGCGGCGTCGCCAAGGGCAAGCGCATCCTCTCCGAGGCCGGCTGCCGCAAGGCCCTGGAGCTGCAGGTGGAGGGGACCGACCTGATCCTCGGCGGCCCGGCCCGCTTTGGGATGGGCTTTGGCCTGCCCAGCGCCACCCTCCCCATGCGCAACCCCAACACCATCTATTGGGGCGGCTATGGCGGCTCGCTGATCATCATCGACATGGATGCGCGCACCACCGTCGCCTACGCCATGAACAAGATGGCGCCGACCACCACCGGCGACATGCGCGCCTTCGGGCTGATGATGGCGATGGGGTAGCCGAACCTCGTCATCCCGGCCGCAGCGAAGCGGAGAGCCGGGACCCAGGGGCCGCAATCAATCCCCCTGGGTCCCGGGTCTCCCCTGCGGGTCGCCCGGGATGACGCTGGATTAGGCCAGCATCCGCACCTTCGGCTCCCGGTCCCACTGGCGGCCGCGGGCGGGCGGGATGAAGGCCTCGGCGCCCGCCGCCAGGTCCACGATCGAAGCGTCCGGCTCCACATTGGCCTTGTCCAGCAGCGGCTGGGCCTCGGCGGTGAAGCCGATGGCCTTCAGGTGGACGAAGGCGTTGGAGACGAAGTCCGTCGCCGCGCTCTCCATCAAGAGCTGGTCGCAACCGGCCTCTGACAGCACCAGGGCCACGGCGTCGAACAGCACCGAGGGCGTGCCCGCCAGCTGGCCGTCGACCGGCAGCATCTTGCCGTCCTTCAGGGTCACGCCGCCGACCTTGGGGGCGACGATCTTGACGCTGGCGCCCTCGGCGAGCGCCGCCTTTTTCACCGCATTGATCACCGCCCCGTCCGCCCCGTCGGTCACCAGGATGGCGACGGCGCGACCGTTCAGGGTCTCGGGATACTTGCCCAGGATGCGCAGGGCGGGCGAGGCGTCCATGTCGGCGGGCTTGACCGCCGCGTCAGCCTTGGCCGGCAGGTCCATGGCCAGGCCGTCAGCCACCCGCTTGGCCAGGTCCGCGTCGACGTTCTGCAGGTTGGCCAGGATGCGCAGCCGCACATGCTCGAAGCTGCACTTGGACAGTTCGAACACCAGGGCGCTGGCCAGGTGGGCCTGCTCGACCGGGGTCTGCGAGGCGTAGAACAGCCGCGCGTGGCTATAGTGGTCGGCGAAGGTCTCCGCCCGCAGCCGCGCCTTGGGCCCGCTGTCGGTCGCGGCGGCCGTGCGGAACCCGCCCTTGGGGTCCTCGCGCGGGCCGCCGGGCTCTCCGGCCTCACCCAGGCTGTTGGGTTCGTAGTTGGCGCGGCCGACCGGAACCTCCATCTGCATGTGCCCGTCGCGCTGCAGGTTCTGGAAGGGGCAGCCCTTGGCGCGGTTGATGGGCAGCTGGTGGAAGTTCACCGAGCCCAGCCGCGACAGCTGGGTGTCCTGGTAGGAGAACAGCCGCCCCTGCAGCAGCGGGTCGTCCGAGACGTCGATACCCGGCGGCATGTTGGTGGGCAGGAAGGCCGCCTGCTCGGTCTCGGCGAAGAAGTTGTCGACGTTGCGGTCCAGCACCATACGCCCGATCACCTTGATGGGGACCAGCTCCTCGGGGATCAGCTTGGTGGCGTCCAGGATGTCGAAGGGCAGGGCGTCGGCCTGCGCCTGGCTGAGCAGTTGCACGCCGAACTCCCACTCAGGGAAGGCGCCCGAGTCGATGGACTCAAACAGGTCGCGGCGGTGGTAGTCCGGATCGGCGCCGGCGATCTTCACCGCCTCGTCCCAGCAGGTGGACTGGGTCCCCAGCTTCGGCCGCCAGTGGAACTTGACGAAGGTCACCTCGTCCTTGTCGTTCAACAGCCGGAAGGTGTTGACGCCGAAACCCTCCATCATCCGCAGGGAGCGAGGGATGGTGCGGTCCGACATCGCCCACATGATCATGTGGGTGCTCTCGGGCATCAGGCCGATGAAGTCCCAGAAGGTGTCGTGGGCGCTTGCCGCCTGCGGATAGCCGCGGTCGGCCTCCATCTTCACGGCATGGATCAGATCGGGGAACTTGATGGCGTCCTGGATGAAGAACACCGGGATGTTGTTGCCCACCAGGTCCCAGTTGCCCTCCTTGGTATAGAACTTCACCGCGAAGCCGCGCACGTCGCGCGGCGTGTCCACGCTGCCCGCCCCGCCGGCCACGGTGGAGAAGCGGGTGAACAGCTCGGTCTTCACCCCCACCTCGGTGAGGATCTTGGCGCGGGTGTATGTCTCCAGCGACTCCGTCAGCTCGAAATAGCCGTGCGCCGCCGAGCCGCGGGCATGGACGATCCGCTCGGGGATACGCTCATGGTCGAAGTGCTGGATCTTCTCCCGCAGGATGAAGTCCTCCAGCAGGCTGGGCCCGCGCGCCCCGGCCTTCAGAGAATTCTGGTCGTCGCTGACCGGCACGCCGAAATTGGTGGTCAGCCGCGCGTCGGGCGCGCTGGCGGTCTGGTGCAGTTCGCCGCCGGCCCCGATGTGCGAGGTCTCGGCGCCGGCGGGCGGGGTCTTGGGCTTGGTCATGTCTAGGGTCCTATCGAGGGTTGCTAGCCCAACGCGGGACCGCGCGATTGGTGACGGCGCCGAGCGGAAAAAACCTGCTCTGTCAGGGCTCCGACATAAGGCTGCGCAAGGGTTTGCGGCCGTCGGGCCCGATGGACGCGACGGAACAGGCGGACTTGTCGGATCGGGCGTTGTCTGTTCGTCCTAGGAGCAGCACACAACCCAGGAGGTTCCCATGTCCTATGTCGACGGCTTCATCCTCGCGGTCCCCAAGGACAAGATCGAGGACTACAAGGCCATGGCCCGGCTGGGCGCAGAGGTCTGGAAGGACCTGGGCGCGCTGGCCTATGTGGAATGTATCGGCGACGACGTGCCCTACGGCGAACGGACCTCGTTCCCGCGCGCCGTCCAGGCGACGGACGACGAGGTCGTGATCTTCTCCTGGATCGTCTACGAGAGCCGCGAGGCGCGCGACGCGATCAACGCCAATGTCATGGCCGATCCGCGCATGCGCCAGTACGACCAGACCAATACCCCCTTCGACGGCAAGCGGATGATCTATGGCGGCTTCCAGCCCTTCATCCAGGTCTAGAACCCGAACGGCGACCCGTCGGGGTTCTGCAGTCTCGGCTGCTGGAACGGGGCATAGGCCAGTCTGGCCGGGCGGGGCGATCCACCGCGGTAATAGGCCTTACCCTCGCCGTTTAGAGCCCCGACATATTCCCAGTCGCCCATATAGTAGCGGCCCTCGCCGCGCGCCTCGCCGCGATAGAAGACGACGGTGAACCGCGACTTGTCCCCATAGGTCCACTCCCCCGAGCCCTCGGCCAGGCCGTCCTTCCAGTTGACCGAGAACTGGTCGAAATTGGCGGCGTAATAGACCCCGCGCCCATGGCGCGCGCCGCCGCTCATGCCGCCGTCGTACTTGGCGGCGAAGCGGTTGTTGCGGGAATAGACGACGATCCCCTTGCCCTCGGCCATGCCGTTCACGCAGGGCCCGGTCCAGCGCACGGTGACCGCCGGGTCGGGGCGGGTATTGTAGACCGCGCACTTACTGAAGGGGTCCACGACCCAGTGCGGGTCCTTCACGTAGTCCACATAGCGGGCGTTCGCCGGCTTGGGCTGGGCCGGAGCCTGGGCCTGGGCGGCGCCCGCGGCGAGCAGGGCGGCGGCGGTGAGCAGGGCGCGGATCACGACTGTCCCTCCGTCCCGGTGCAGACCGGGAAACCCTTGGCGTCGCTGCGCCGGTGCAGGACCAGCCGCGGCAGCCGCTTGCTGGAGAGCGTCAGGGCCTTGTCCGACAGGACCCCGCGAAACGCCTCGCCGCCGGCGGTGGTGAAGCTCACCGCCGCGCCCGTCAGCTTGGCGGTGGTGGCGGCCTGAGGCGCCATCGGGGCCCCCTCGGCCACCTGTGTCACGATCAGCGGCCCCGACCCCGGCGCCTGGAGGAACACCCGCAGACCGCGCGCGTCGCCGGTCTCCTGCGACAGGCAGATGTTGGAGAAGGCCTGCGCCTTCCTCAGGTCCCAGGGCTTAGTGGGCGGCCCGCTCTGGGCCAGGGCCGGGCCCGCCAGCAGGCTCAGGGCCAAGGTTATGATGAAGGTCCGCCGCATGGCTGCTCCCCGATTTGAGGCTCGAACCTCGCAGGGACGCCCGCCGGGCGGGACTGGCGAAAAATGGGGGAGGGCGGAGGCCCTATACCTCCCGCGCGATTGGATAGAGCAGGTAGCGGTCGTCGTAGAAGGGCGTGCGCTTGTAAAACCAGGCCAGCCGCGCGCCGGGGCTGGCGGCGAACTTCGCGTCGGCGGCCAGCCTGGCCTCGAACTCCGCCTTCAGGGCCGGATCGGCCGCCAGCATGCGGTCGGCCAGGGGGGCGATGGCGTAGGCCTCGATATACTCCACCCGCGTCAGCACCTCGGGGATCATGCCCCAGGCGAAGAAGCTCTCGCTGGACTGCGGCTCCAGCAGCAGGACCACGACATCCCCCAGCGGCTGGTCGGTGGAGATCCGCACCGAGCCCGGCATGAAGGTCCAGTCGCGCCGCTCGGGCGTCACCTCCTTGACCGTGATGGCCACGTGGCCCTCGGCCGCCTGGGTGGCGATCTCCGGCTTGGCCAGCCGCAGCATCTCGACGCCGACGGTGGTCGGCGCCGTGACCGGCTCCAGCGTCACACCGTGCAGCTCCAGCCGCGCGATCAGGTCCGCCCGGTAGCCCGGCACCCAATACCCCTTGGGCCGCGCCAGCGTCAGGGTTGGTTCCGACAGGAAGTGGGGCAGGGACCACAGCTCGGGGTCCGGCTCCCCCAGCCAGCGGATCTCCCGGCGGCCCGAGGCCAGGCTCTCATAGGTGTCGTACTTGATGCCCTTGAAGCTGCGCGTCCGCGCCGGCGCCTTGCCGGGGACGAAGTTGGCCGGGATCTGCGCCGGCCGCAGCGCCTGGTCGGCCATGATGGCGCCCCGCAACGACGCCCCCTCGGTGGCCAGCAGCTTCAGCGACGTCTCCAGGAACACATAGGTGGCCAGCACCCGCTGGGCGTGGGGCTTGAGGCTATGGTTCTCGATCAGGATGGTGGGCACATGGGCCGCCGCGCCCCAGCCGTTGGAGAACCGCTCCCCCAGGCCGCCGTCCGACAGGCCCTTCTTCGGATCCTCGTCGTCCAGACCGAACACCAGCTCGCCGGGGATGTGCCCCTCGGCCTCCAGGCTTGCATAGATGGCCGGCTTGAAGGCGTCGTCCAGCCAGGCCGCGATGGCCGGCGACCGCGACCAGCTGGCCGCCTCGCCATTATAGCCGAAGGTCAGGTCGTACTGGTAATCCAGGCCATCGGTGACGTGGATGTCCACATAGAGGTCGGGCCGGTACCTGTTGATCAGCCGCCGCGCCGCCCGCATCTCCGGCTGGTCCAGCTTCATGTAATCGCGGTTGAGGTTCTGGTTGGCAGCCGTGTTGCGCCAGCCCTGGATGCGCGGCCCCCGCTGGTTGGGCCGCGAATAGCGCGAGGCCCGCTCGTGCCCGTCGACGCTGAGGATCGGCGCCAGGATCAGGTTGGCCCCGTCCAGCAGGCTGTCTTTCCCATAGAAGCAGATGTCGCGCAGCAGCATCATGCCGGCGTCCTTGCCGTCGATCTCGCCGGGATGGATGCCCGCCTGGGCCAGCAGCACCGGCTTGCCCGGATCGAACGCATCGCCGTCCTTGCTGGCGATCACCGCATAGATCGCCCGCCCCTCGGGCGAGGTCCCGAACACCTCGATGCGGATCCAGGGCGAGGCCGCCTCCAGCTGGTCGAACCAGGCCCGTGTGTCGGCATAGTCGGGGCTGAAGTCATGCTCCGCATCGGCCTCGAACGCCGTCACCCAGGGATCGGACCCATCCCGCAACAGCGCCTGGCTCGCCCCCTGCCAGGGCGGCGCGGGCGGCAGGAAGTCCTGGTCCCAGGGGGCGGTCGAAGGGGCGTTGGTCATCGGAGGGCTCACACCGGGCGCAAACGGACCTGATCGTCATGAGCGAGCCGACGGCGGCTGTCGAGAGCGCCGGTGGAACCTTCCGCCAAGGTGGAGGTTAGCGCTGCATGTCCATTCTCATCTTCATCGTCGTCGTCATCGTCCTTCTGGCCCTCGCCTTGTGGGCCGTCCAGAAGCTGCCGGTTCCCTCTCCGCTCAACTGGATCCTGCAGGTCCTGCTGATCGTGATCGCGATCTTCGTGATCGGGCAGCGCGCCGGCCTGTTCTAGGCTGATCTGATCGCGTGGCGCGGCGGGTTCCTGCGGGGTCCCGCCGGGCTGCGCGCTCGCGCCTGGGTCACAGCTTGCCGAACGCCACGCCGCGCCAGCCCCAGCCGCCGGCGTGCGCGGCCTTGATCAGCGGGTCTTTGATCTCAGCTGTGCTGAAGCTGTACTCGTAGATCTTGCCGAAGGAGAGGTCCTCCTCCCGGAAGGCGTAGACCGCCTCGTAGCTCTTCTCCCACTTGCGGCCGCGCGAGGCGCTGGCGCTGGCCGACAGCGTCGGTACGCCCGCGCGCCACTCCACCTCCCACTCTTCATCGACGGCCCGCACCTCGCCCTTGGCCTCGTCGAAGGTCATCCGCACCTTGAACACCCGCTTGATGCCGGCCTTGGCGAAGATCTCGATCCACTTGGCGTCGACGATCCGCCACTCGGCCACCAGGTCGCAGTGCTCCTTCTTGGTGGCCTCGCGGATCTTGAACGGGGCGGTGGCGCGGTTGACCGCCATCAGCCGCTTGCGCAGCTTGGCCACGGGTTCCCGCGCCACGCCGCTTGGGGCCGGCTTGTTGCCGGTCAGCCAGTCCAGGATACTCATGGTGCTTTCTCCGTCGCGCAGCGCGGGGCGCGACGCCTTGACACCATGGCATGATCCCTCGTCAGGTGGCCTCTATTCCTGGTCGGTGACCACCGTTCGAAGGACCGACGAGATGACCTACCTCAACCGCCTCGGACGCGCCTGCGCGATCCTCGCCTTGCTCGCGCCGCTGGCGGCCGGCGTCCCGGCCCAGGCGGCGCCCAAGTCGCCCGGCGAGATGCGCTGCGGGTGGCTGCAGAACCCGTCGCCGGGCAACTGGTGGATGTTCGACAATGCCGGCGAATGGACCATCGGCACGCAGGGCGGCTTCCAGGCCCGCGGCCTCGACGAGGTCCCCGACCTCACGGAGCGCGACTGGGTGGTCACCAACGGCTCATCCTACGGCTATGGCTGCGTCTGCATGAGGGTCCAGACCGACCCCAAGCAGCGGCGCATCACCCGCATCCACAGCGTCGCCCAAAAGCCCCTCAAGGTCTGCCGCACCGACAAGAAGCTGCCCAAGCCGTAAGGTCTTAGACCCCCTGCGCTCAGGCGCCGGGCTTGGGCGCCTTGCGAAGTTGCTCGGCGCGGTGATCGTGCACCTTCTGAATCTCCTCATCGGAGACCAGGCCTTCGAACGCCGCGGGATCGTGCAGGGGGCGCAGTTCAACCTCCCCGCTGGAGAACGGCACGCGTTTGGCCCATCCGACCGCGTCCTCGGCGTCCGGGCATTCCAGGATCCAGTAGCCCGACGCCAGTTCAGCCGTATTGGGGAAGGGTCCCTGGGTGACGACCGGTTTGCCCAGGCCTTCGAACCGGACGCGGGTCCCCGCGGCGCTGGGCTGCAGTCCGGCGCCGTCCACCAGTACGCCGGCGGCGATCATCTCTTCGTTGAACCGGCCCATGTCGGCCATCAGGCGCTCGACATCGACAGGCATTTCACCGCGTTCGGATTCCGGCGTGGCCTTCACGATCAGCAGGAAGCGCATGGTCAGTCTCCTCTCGGGCGGCAATCAGGTCGTACATCTATGACGAACACCGGACGCCCCCGCCGACAACGGGTGGTGAATTTCCAATCGATCTCCTGGCCCCCCAGGCTCACACCGGCGGCGTTTCCAGTGTTTCCCAGGACTCCAGCAGCTCGATCTGCCTGCTGATCCAGTCCGGGGACAGGGAGACCATCCCCCACTCGGGAACCCGGCTGGCATACTCCCCCATGAACCAGAGGTGGCGGAAACTGACGAACCCGGCGATGGCCGCGAAGTCTGCGGGCGGGATCTCCCGCGCCGTGCGGTAGCCCGTGATGAACGCCGCCCATGCCGCCAGGGACCTGGCCTGCGGGATGGCGCCGCCCGTCTGCTGCAGATGCGCCCAGAGATAGACCGCCAGGTCGAAGGCCAGCGGGCCGGGTCCCGCGTCGTCGAAGTCGAAGAACCCGGCGACCCGGACTCCGTCGGCGCCGCTGGCCATGAAGGTGTTACCGCCGTGGCAGTCGCCGTGGCAGGTCACCTGGCGCAGCTCGGAGGCCTGCGCCAGCCTCAGCTCCAGGCGCGTCATCAGGCCGGTCACCGACGACCGGGCGGCGTCATCCATCGTCGGCGCCGCCAGCAATCGGGCCAGACCTCCGCGGCGCAGAGCCTCCAGGGAATAGGCGTACCGGCTGGGCGGGCCGGCATAGGTCTCTGCGGCCTCGTGGATCAGGGCCAGGCCTCGCCCCATCAGCGCGACGTCGTCCAGGTTGGCGCGGGGTGGCGCGCCGTCGAGCCACCGAAACAGCATCAGCGTCCGCGCGCCCTCGGGCGCCGCGAAGTCCCGCCACAGGGCCCCCTCCGCATTGGGGATCGCCGCGCCCACAGCGACGCCCGCTGTCTGCAGGTGCGCGAGCAAGGCGCCCTCATAGGCGCTGTTGGCGGGACCCCGCGCCCGCAGACCGGCAAGCCTCGCCGCACAACGCTCCCCGCTCTCGAAGCGCACATCATAGACATCGTTGAAACCGCGCCGGATGAGCTCGCAAAAGGCGACCGCCCCGAGCGAATAGGTTTCCTGGATCACCCGCGCGATCTCCGTCGCGGCGACCGTCGAATAGACCGCCTTCAGGGCAGGGAGAGCCGCGGTCGTTTGGTCGGTCATCGAGGTGTCCTTCTCTCGAACTCGGGGTGGCGCCCTGGGCGTCAGGTCGCGGGCTGGGTTTCGAAGCAGGGGAGGGCGCGGTCAATCTGGTGCCAGGGCTGCGCCGAGCCGACCCACAGGTTGGCGCCGGGCCGGAAGACGCCGGGCTCATCCAGAGCGCCGACCCGGATGGGCATGATCTCGGGATGGCCCGCATTGATCGCCGACAGATGCGTCCCGCAGCTTACCGGATCGAAGTCCGCAATCCACCGATGACAACGACAGGCTCTGAGATCAGGTCACGTCGGCTCGGCGCCAGGAGCGGACTATAGCGCGCCTCCAGGTTTATGACATTCACGCGGTCTTCAGGCCGCACAGATGACGCGCCGGAGTTCGATGGTCACTGCATCAGTCGAAGGGATGGAGCGTAGGCGCCTCGCCATCACAGATCGGCCGCATCACGTCCCAGTGGCCTCGATGCGGCAAGCGCTCCATGCGCGAGCCATTCTGGTTGCCCAAGCGCCAAGCATGCGGCCCATGAAGTCGAGCTCGGCCTGACGCTCAAGCGACTTACGTTCCGTCGGGCATCGGCCAGTCCGGGTTCGCCCCCCGGCGTCCCCACCAAAAGGGGCGTCCCTACCGTGGGCGCGCGGCGCCCCGATGGTGCTCCGGGCGTAGGCGGCGTCCAAGGCCGCAAATCGGCGATAGTCAGGGGACGGGTCGCCGCAGGTCCGGCGGTTAGAGGTCTCTAAGCCAATCCCAAATGAGATCTGGCCGGCGATAGTCATTCAGTGGCTCGCCCCCCTCCGCGGCGTTGCGCAGCCGTCCGGGCGGCGCGCCAAAGCGGCGGCGGAAGGCCCGATTGAAGTTGGCGTCGGAGCGGAAGCCGTGCCGATAGCCGATCTCGCTGAGCGAAACTGCGCCAGCCTTGTCCTCCATGATCGTGCGGAAGGCGTTGTCCAAGCGGCGGACCTGCACGAAGGCGCTGACGCCACCAAGGGGCTTGAACAGCCGATAAAGCTTGGCGCGAGAGACCCCCAGTTCGGCGGCGACGCTTTCGGGCGTGAGGTCCGGGTCATCGAGCCGCGCGTCGATCAGGCTCCGCGCCCGAACCATGCTGACCTTGTCGGCTGGCCGCGCGTCCTCCCAGGCGACGCCGGCTTGGGCGAAGATCAACGCTTGAACCAGGGCGCTCGCCGCCGTGGCCATCGGCCGCGCCTCGGCGGCCGTCAGATGGGGGAGATTCTCCCACAACGCGTGCATGAACCCCGCCAGGAGCCGGGCGCTTGGGCTGTTCTCCGGCGCGACCAAACCATGGAGGTCGAAGCCTGCCGCAGGGCCAAGCAAAGCTCGCGGCAGCATCAGATTGAGCGTGCGGAACGCGTCGGCGCGGAACTGGAACGGCCGCGACCAGTCGATCAGGCGCAGGACGCCCATTGTGCTATTCACGAGCCGTCCGTCGTAGTCGCCCTCCCACCGATTGCCGGGAAGGTCGAGAACCACCTGCACATTGTCGCCGCCGTCCGCCAGCAGGTGAGCGGGAGACCGGTCGAACCGCTGCGCGACGCCCTCGCAGCGGGAGAATATCGCCGCCTCGATGTGAAAGCTGTCCATGCGATTGGAGAAGCTGGCGTCGGCCCCCGATAGCTCAACCGCGAAGATGCCTGCGCAGGCCCGCCGGTACTGCTCGGCGGCGTCGGCCTGCTCGCGGGCGTCGAGAACCCACAGGTCCCTCCGGACAGCCGACGACTTAGAGATGGCGATCCCCTTTGTTGCGCGCCTTGCGCCGAACGCCGCGAATGGGCGCTCCGCAGCCCAACATGCAAACGTTCGCCGCCTTCAACCCCCAGGTGATGCAAGTGCGACGCTGGGTCAAGATTCGTAGAACCCCAGGATAATGACTTCCCATCCTTCTAAACACAGACTGTCCAGGAAGTACGCTCAAACAAAGTGTAGGGGGATATTGCATGTCGAAGGCCGCGAGCACCACAACCAAGGCTGCGCAAAACGTGAAGGCGGGACCGCAAGCCAAGGCCGACGCGGCTTCGGGCGGCGAAAACCAAGTCATCACGATCGATGTCATGGCCAACGACGCCGGCGGCGGTGGCAAGGCGCTCTGGTCATTGAACCAGGCCGATCCCGGCGTCTACACCGCCCCGGACGTGGCGATGACCCTGGCCAGCGGCGCCACGGTGCGTTTTGAGGGCGGCAAGGTGGTCTACGACCCCGGCCAGGCCTTCGACCATCTGAACGAGGGCGAGGTCGGCGCCGACAGCTTCACCTATGCCATCCGCATGGGGAACGGGGTGGTCAGCTACGCCACCGTCACCGTGACCCTGAACGGAGAGAGTGATGGCCCCGTCGACGAGAACCTCGTCGGCACTGAGGGTAACGACACCATCCTTGGCAATGGTGGCCAGGACTACATCAGCGGCCTTGGCGGCCGCGACTATATCGATTTCGCCTACGGCAGCGCCGAGGGCGGCGACGGAAATGACACCATCGTCAGCAGCGGCCCAGCCGGGGGCTTCTTTACCCGCGCTTCGCTTGATGGCGGCGACGGCGATGACGTGCTCACCCTGGAAGGCGGCACGGGGGTCATTGTGTTCGGCGAGGTCTATGGCGGAGACGGCGATGATGTGATCAATTTTGGCGGTGTGGGTGACCTCAGTCCACGATTGGCCCCAGGTTCCGGCGCCGACACGATCAACCTTAGTGCGACCGCCGCCACGGGCTCGGCCTACGTCCAATTCGGCCCCGGCGAGTTTGGGGCGGGCGACGTCATCCAGGGGGTCGGTTCGGCGTCCGACTATCTCGACATCAGAACCGAAGGCGACGGTAATCTGACTGTCGCCGGCTCCACCTGGACCTTCAACGGCGTCGCGGTCAGCGTCGCCGGAATTGACCGCCTGGGTCTCTACACGGACCAAAATGGTGACTTCGCTATCAACTCCAGGTTCGACTTCTCCGCCGCCACCGGCCTCACTTCGATCGAGGTCCGGGGCGGCGGCGGCGTCGATCACTTCGTGGCGCCGACGTCCGGGGAGGTCGCGACCTTCTTCATGATCGCGGACACGAACGGCGACAGTTTCGTCGGCGGCGGGGGCTTCGACGTCCTCTCGATCCAGTCCGGAAGCGCCTCGCCGCAATCCTTGCAGATCAATGGGCCGGGCGGCGGTCTAGCCGGCGGGGTGCAGGTCGTCGGAGCCGACCGCACCGACGTTCTGATCTCCACCAGCGGTGGAGACGTGATGGCCGCTGGCGACCTGACCGGAGTCGTGGCGGTCACCTCCTACGCCTATACCGGCAGTCCGACGGTCGTGGATTTTGGAGCTGTGACCGGTTCGGCCACCCTCGACTACCGCCTCGGAAACTATGAGGCCTTCTTCTCAGCCCAAGCCATTGTAATCGGCACCCCAAACGGCGACGTCATCCAACCCGGACGCGGCGACGACATGGTCACAGGTGGCGCAGGCGACGACCTGATCTATCTGTCCGAGCGAGGGTATTTCAGAGGAGACTATGGCTCTGACACGGTGGTGGTGGGGCCGGGAAGCGGACACGATCAGCTCTACGGATTCCGACCCGGCGGGGGCCCTGGCCACGACGTGATCGATCTCTCCGCCTACGGCTTCAGCAGCCTGGCGCAGGTGCTGAACGCCGCTGCGGGCGATGATTCATACGGAATCCGCATCCAACTCGATGGCGACAACTCAATTACGGTCGCAGACATCAGTCTGAATGAATTCACCGCCGACAACTTCGTGTTCATCTGAATCAGCGGCGGCGCCGGCCACAGGTCCGGCGCCGGAGAGCCGGACACGACATCGGAGAAACGGGTAGAGGCAAGCCGAGGGCCTCGAGGCCCTGACGCGGCTGTTCGTCACGCGCCTATCGCAGGGTCATTTCGAGCGCATGATGACCCGCAGCGTCGCCGACAGCCCGCCGGACGCGGCCTTCATGCGCGATCCCCGCAATCTGGCCGACGACTCGCGGGGCTACATCACCCAGGCTTCGCCCTGCGGCATAAAGAGGACCTTCCGAAGGTCGCCCTAGAGCCCAACCTGGTCGTCGCGGCCGACCTGCTGGCCTCCTGTCCGAGAGCGGACGTTGGTGACGACGGCTACCAGCCCCCTGCGGTCATCGACCCCGACGAAATCCAACACCCGCAAAGCGTCGCGCTCGCCGTTGGCCTCCAGCCCCCGAACTTCCCAGACCCGTCCCCAAGTCCCCCCGGCGCCGAACCCCTCGGTCAGCTGAGGCCGCCCGGCCCTCGCGAAGCTCAGGCCGGCGCCTCCATCTTCGCCCCCTCCACCTTCAACCACCCTCGGAACTGATCCAGCGCCCGGTTGCTCACCCCCGGCGCGGCCAGCAGCGCAAACCCGCTCTGGGCCGGGATGAAGCCGAAGGGGGCGACCAGCCGGCCGCTCTTCACATAGTCGGCCACCAGCGGCCAGGGCATCACCGCCAGCCCCAGGCCGGCGATGGCGGCGTCGAGGGCGAAGTGCAGGTGGGCGAAGGGCTGTTCGGGGGAGGGCGGCAGCTCCAGCCCCGCCAGGGCCGCCCAGATGGCCCAGCCTTGCGGGTGGGTCTGGGAGACCAGGCGCGGCGCCCGCAGGGCGTCGGGGAACCGCTGCGCCAGGCCCGGCGCCATCACCGCCCCCAGGTGGCTGGGCATGAAGGCCGTGGCCAGGGGATCGGCCAGCCGGCTGTTGGGAACCAGCCGCACCACGGCGTCGGCGCCGCGCTGGGCGGTGGCCTGGGGCGCGAGTTCGGTCAGGTGCAGGCGCACGCCGGGATGGGCGTGCGTGAACCGCGACAGGCGCGGGATCAGCCACTTCACCGAGATGCTGGCATTGACCGCGATGTGCAGGTCCTCGGCCCCGCCACGCACCTGGCGAACGGCGCCGGCGATCTGGTCGAAGGCGCCGGTGAGCGCCGGCAGCAGGGCCGCCCCGGCCGGGGTCAGTTCCAGCCGGTGCTTGGGGCCGGTGAACAGGCGCACCCCCAGGCTCTGCTCCAGGGCCTTCACCTGCCGGCTGACCGCCGAGTGGGTGACGTGCAGCTCCTGGGCCGCCAGGGTCGCCCGTCCGGTCCGCGCCATGGCCTCGAAGGCGCGCAGGGCGTTCAGGGAGGGCAGGGGGTCTGATGTGAGGTTTTCGAACATCTCCTTCCCAATATGTCGATTTCCGTCATGGGGCAATCGGCGCATAGACTTGTCATGGCGCGAAGGCCCCCACAGACCATGATCATGCTGGCCCTGGGCCTGGGGCAGACGATCGCCTTCGCCTCCAGCTTCTATCTGATGGGCGTGCTGGGCGACGACATGGCCGCCGACCTGGCGCTGCCGCCCACCTTCGTCTTCAGCCTGATGTCGGTGGCGCTGGCCGCCAGCGCGGTGGCCGCGCCGGCCGCCGGCCGCTGGGTCGACCGGCATGGCGGCAGGGGGATGCTGCTGGTCTCCAACCTGGTGTTCGCCGCCGGCCTTGGCCTGGTGGGCCTGGCGCGGGGACCGGTGCTGCTGACCCTGGGCATGATCGTCCTCGGCCTGGCCATGGCGCTGGGCCTTTACGGCACGCCTTTCGCCATCCTGGTGTCGCTCTATGGCGGCCAGGCGCGGCGCGCGATCACCGGGGTGGCCCTGATCGGCGGCCTGGGCTCCAGCCTGGGCTTCCCCGCCACCCACTGGCTGGGCCAGCAGTTCGGCTGGCAGGGCGCCTGTTTCGCCTGGGCCGGCGCCCACCTGCTCATCTGCCTGCCGCTCGGGGCCCTGGTCATTCCGCGACACCTCGACGGTCACATGTCGGCCCATGACGGCCCGCCCGCGCCGGTGGTCTGGGACCGCCGGATGATCCAGCTATCGGTTCTATTTGCAGGGGCCTGGTTCATTTCCACCTGCATGAGCACGCACCTTCCGCGGCTCCTGGTGGCCTTTGGTCTCTCCACGACCGTCGCCATGTCCACCGCCGCCCTGGTGGGGGTCGCTGCCGTCGCCGTCCGGGCCCTGGAGTTCGCCGTCCTGCGCCGCTTCCCGCCGCTGCTGGCCACCCGGGCGGCCACCCTCATGCACCCCCTGGGCGCCGCGGCCCTGCTCACCTTCGGCAAGGCCGCCGCCCCGGCCATGGCGCTGGGGCAGGGGGCCGGGAACGGCATGCTGACCGTGGCCAAGGGGGTCCTGCCGCTGAGCATCTGGGGGCCGGAAGGCTACGCCTACCGCTCGGCGGTGCTGGGCCGTCCGGCCCAGATCGCCCAGATCGGCGGCCCGGCCCTCTACGGCCTGGCCATCGACCGCTCGCCGACCCTGGCCCTGATGGGCGGCGCCGCGCTTTGCCTGGTCATGTTCGCCATGACCTTCGGCCTCAACAAGGACCCCGCGACATGACCCTTCTCGACGCCACTCTTGCTCACCCCCGCCCCGACGCCTTATACGCGGCTCGCAAAATGGAGACTCCAATGGAGATTCGCGAAGGGCTCACCTTCGACGACGTTTTGCTCGAACCCGGCGCATCGGATGTGATGCCCGGACAGGTGGATACCTCCACCCGTTTCACGCGCGAAATCAGTCTGAACATACCGCTCGTGTCCTCGGCCATGGACACCGTCACCGAGAGCCGTCTGGCCATCGCCATGGCCCAGGCCGGCGGTCTGGGCGTGCTGCACCGGAACATGACGCCTGACGAACAGGCCGAGCAGGTCCGCGAGGTGAAGCGCTACGAAAGCGGCATGGTCATCAATCCGATGACCATCAACCCGGACACCCCGCTCAGCGAGGTGCTGGCCATCAAGTCGCGCCGCAAGATCTCCGGCTTCCCGGTGGTCGAGCCCGACACCGGCAAGCTGGTGGGCATCCTCACCAACCGCGACATGCGGTTCGAGGGCTCCAGCGAGGTCCCGGCCAAGGCGCTGATGACCAAGGAGAACCTGATCACGGTCCGCGAGGGCTGCACCCAGGCCGAGGCCCGCGCCCTGCTGCGCCAGCACAAGATCGAGCGGATCATCGTGGTGGACGAGGCCTACCGCGCCGTCGGCCTGATCACCGTCAAGGACATGGAGAAGGCCCAGGCCCACCCCATCGCCGCCAAGGACGCCCAAGGCCGCCTTCTGGTGGGCGCGGCCTCCACGGTTGGGGACGGGGGCTATGAGCGCTCCATGGCCCTGGTGGACGCCGGGGTCGACGTCGTGGTCATCGACACCGCCCACGGTCACAACGCCGACGTCGGCGCCGCGGTCGCCCGCCTGAAGCGCGAAACCAACCGCGTCCAGATCGTCGCCGGCAACGTCGCCACCTACGACGGCGCGCGCGCCCTGATCGACGCCGGCGCCGACGCGGTGAAGGTGGGCATCGGGCCCGGCTCCATCTGCACCACCCGCATCGTGGCGGGCGTGGGCGTGCCGCAATTGACCGCCATCGCCGACGCGGTCCGCGCCGCCACGGGCACCGATGTCCCGGTGATCGCCGACGGCGGCATCAAGTACTCGGGCGATCTCGCCAAGGCGCTCGCCATGGGCGCCCAGGTGGCCATGATGGGCTCGGCCTTCGCCGGCACCGACGAGGCGCCGGGCGAGGTGTTCCTCTACCAGGGCCGCTCCTACAAGGCCTATCGCGGCATGGGCTCGCTGGGCGCCATGTCGACGGCCAACGGCTCGGCCGACCGCTACTTCCAGAAGGAGGTCTCGGCCCTGAAGCTGGTGCCCGAGGGCATCGAGGGGCAGGTGGCCTACAAGGGCCCCATCGCCGCCATCCTGCACCAGATGGTGGGAGGCCTGAGGGCCGCCATGGGCTATACCGGCGCCGCCGACCTGCAGGCCTTCCGCGACAAGGCCCGGTTCATCCGGATCACCGGCGCCGGCCTGCGCGAGAGCCACGTCCACGACGTCATGATGACCCGTGAGGCCCCCAACTATACGAGCCCGGTCTGAGACCATGAACGCAGCCCCCGAACTCCTCCTGATCGGCGCGGCGATCCTTGTCGGGCTGGTCCAGCTGCTCTGGGCGGCCGGCGCGGCCCGGGCCCAGCAGGACCTGAAATGGGCGGCCGGCCCCCGCGACGAGCACATGCCGCTCACCGGCGTCGCCGCGCGCCTGGATCGCGCCTTCAAGAATTTCCAGGAGACCTTCCCGTTTTTCGTCGCCGCCGTCTTTGCCGCCTATCTGGTGGCCAAGACCGGGCCCCTGACCCTTTGGGGGGCCGTCCTCTACGTCGTGTGCCGAGCCCTCTATGTCCCCCTCTACGCCGCCGGGATCTCCGGTGTGCGCTCCCTGGTCTGGTTGGTCAGCCTGGTGGGCATCGGCATGATCGTGGCGGCGATCTTCCTTGCGTGACGGGGGGCGCCTCTCGGCGGCCATCGAGGTTCTCACCGACGTCGAGGAACGCCACCGCCCCGTGCGCCTGGCCCTCAAGTCGTGGGGCAATGACGCGCGCTACGCCGGGTCGAAGGACCGCGCCTGGGTGTCGGGCCTGGTGCTGGACGCCCTGCGCCGACGCCGCTCGATCGCCTGGAAGATGGGCGACGACAGTGTCCGCGCCACGATCCTGGGGGTCCTGAAGTACGAGTGGGCCTGGCCGGTCGATCGCATCGCCGCGGCCGTCATCGAGGAGCCGCACGGCCACGGCGCCCTCACCGAGGCCGAGATCGCCACCCTGGAGGCCCCGCGCGACCTGGCCGAGGCGCCGCCCTCGGTGCGCGGCGACTATCCGGCCTGGCTGGAGGCCAGCTTCGCCCGCGCCTTCGGTGACCGCGCGGCCGGGGAGGGGGAAGCCCTGTCGGAACGGGCGCCCATCGACCTGCGGGTCAATACGCTGAAATCCGATCCGGCCCGCGCGCTGAAGGCCACCCAGCCGCTGAACGCCGCCGCCGTGCCCGAACTGGCCACCGCCCTGCGCATTCCCGCGCCGGCCGCCACCGACCGGGCGGGCGCCGTCGAGACCATTCCCGCCTTCTCCAAGGGCTGGTTCGAGGTGCAGGATCTCGGCTCCCAGATCGCCGCGGCCTGCGCCGGCGAGGTCAAGGGCGCCCAGGTGCTGGACCTCTGCGCCGGGGGCGGGGGCAAGACCCTGGCCCTGGCGGCCGCCATGGGAAACACCGGCCAGATCTACGCCTATGACAGCGAGGCGAGGCGCCTGGCCGACACCATCCGCCGCGCCGACCGCGCCGGGGTGCGCAACCTGCAAATCCGCTCGCCGGTGGAGGAAGACCCCTTGCGGGGTCTCGCCGCCAAGATGGACGTGGTCTTCATCGACGCGCCTTGCTCCGGCTCCGGCGCCTGGCGCCGTCACCCCGACACCAAGTGGCGGCTCTCGGAGGAGACCTTCGCCCGCCGACAGGCCGACCAGGACGCCGTCCTCGACATGGGCGCGACCTTCGTAAAGCCCGGTGGCCGGCTGATCTATGTCACCTGTTCGGTCTTGCCCGAGGAGGACGAGGATCGGGTCGCCGCCTTCCTGGCCCGCACCGAAGGTTTCGCTGTGAAACCCGCCACTTCGGACGAGCACCTCACCGCCCGCCTGACCCCGGAAGGCTATCTCCGCCTGACCCCCGCCACCGCCGCCACCGACGGCTTCTTCGTCGCGGTGCTGGAGCGTACGAAACCCCTCGCCGACAAAGCCCCATGACCTCCGAGCCCACCCACGAACGCGTCCTGATCGTCGATTTCGGCAGCCAGGTGACCCAGCTGATCGCCAGGCGCCTGCGCGAGAGCGGCGTCTTCTGCGAGATCCATCCCTACGACAAGGTCGAGGCCATGCTGGCCGACTTCGCCCCCAAGGCTGTGATCCTGTCGGGCGGCCCGGCCAGCGTCCACGAGAGCGAGAGCCCCGCCGTCACCAAGCGGGTCTTTGAGCTGGGCGTTCCGGTCCTGGGCATCTGCTACGGCGAGATGACCATGTGCGCCGAGCTGGGCGGCAAGGTCGAGGGCGGCCATCACCGAGAGTTCGGACGTGCGGAAATCAAGATCGAGAAGGCCTCGCCCCTGCTGGCCGGCCTCGGAAACGTCGGCGACCTCGAAACCGTCTGGATGAGCCACGGCGACAAGATCACCGCCATCCCGGACGGGTTCGAGGTCGTGGCCTCGTCTGTGGGGTCGCCCTACGCGGTGATCGCCGACGAGGCGCGCCGCTTCTATGGCATCCAGTTCCACCCGGAGGTGGCCCACACCCCGCGCGGCGCCCAGATGCTGAGGAACTTCACCCACGGCATCGCGGGGCTGACCGGCGACTGGACCATGGCCTCCTTCCGCCAGGAGATGGTGGCGAAGATCCGCGACCAGGTCGGCGACGGCAAGGTGATCTGCGGCCTGTCGGGCGGCGTCGACTCCTCGGTGGCCGCCGTCCTGATCCACGAAGCCATCGGGACCCAGCTGACCTGCGTCTTCGTCGACACCGGCCTGCTGCGTCACAACGAGGCCGAGCAGGTCGTCACCCTGTTCCGCGACCACTACAACATCCCGCTGATCCACGTGGACGCTGGCGACCTGTTCCTGGGTGAACTGGCCGGCGTCAGCGACCCGGAGACCAAGCGCAAGACCATCGGGCGGCTGTTCATCGAGGTCTTCGACAAGGAGAGCGCCAAGATCGAGGGCGCGGCTTTCCTTGCCCAGGGCACCCTATATCCTGACGTCATCGAGAGCGTCTCGACGAGTGGCGGCCCCTCGGCGGTGATCAAGAGCCACCACAATGTCGGCGGCCTGCCCGACTACATGAAGCTGAAGCTGGTGGAGCCCCTGCGCGAGCTCTTCAAGGACGAGGTCCGGGCCCTCGGCGTCGAGCTTGGCCTGGCCCCGGCCTTCGTCGGCCGCCACCCGTTCCCAGGGCCCGGCCTCGCCATCCGCATCCCCGGCGAGATCACCCGGGAGAAGGTCGCCGTCCTGCAACAGGCCGACGCCATCTATCTCGACGAGATCCGCAAGGCCGGCCTCTACGACAAGATTTGGCAGGCTTTCGCCGTGCTGCTTCCCGTAAAAACGGTGGGTGTCATGGGGGATGCGCGCACGTACGAGGACGTGCTCGCCCTGCGCGCCGTCACCTCCACCGACGGCATGACCGCCGACTTCTTCGAGTTCCCCTGGGAGGTCCTCGGCCGCTGCGCCACCCGGATCATCAACGAGGTCCGGGGCGTCAACCGCGTGGTCTACGACGTGACCAGCAAGCCGCCGGGCACCATCGAGTGGGAGTAGCCGGCGCCGCGCCGCCGGCATGACCTCCTAGCGGGTCGCCAGGAAGGCGTAGCGGTTGAGGCTGAAGAAGAACGCGTCGCGGGCGATCAGGGCGTCCTGATCGAGACGCCAGGCGTCGATCTCATCGGGGCTCAGCCCAAAGCGGTCGCCATTGGCGCGAACGAAGTTGTGGATCGACCGCAACATGCCCCCCGCATAGCTGGCCGGCTGCCAGCGCGGCGACAGCATGGGCACGATCTCGACGCGCCGGACCTCGAATCCGGCCTGCCGCAGCAGGGGCCCGAGCTTGGCCGGCAGGTGAGGGTCGGCGAGGTGGGCGTCCCAGCACGCCAGCACGCGGTCCATGCGGGCGGGGTCCGATGAGTGCCAGACGATGCTGCGCCAGTCGGTGTCGAGGATCAGGGCGCGACCGCCAGGACGCAGGACCCGGTGAAGCTCCGTGAGCGCCTGCGGCATGTCGGGGACATATTCATAGACCTGGGTCGAGACAGCGGCGTCAAACTCAGCATCGGCGAAGTCGAGCCTGCCGGCGTCGCCTTGCAGGACCTGAGCCTGGGGGAGGTCGGAGAGGCGCTGAGTGGCGGCGGCGACCATGGCCGGTGCGTTGTCGAGGCCGACCATCCGGCCAGTGTCCCCCACCAGGCGGGCGATGTCGCGCGCCAGCAGACCGGGTCCGACCCCGACATCAAGGATGCACTCGCCCACCGTGGGGACGAGCAGGTCGAGCACCCGCGCCCGCTGGGCGACCACATCGGGCGACATATAGGTGGCCTCAAGCGATCGGACCGCCGCCTCGTCAAAGGTTAACTGGCTCATTCGGCGCCTCCCGAGTTGGCCCCGTCAGAATGGGGAAAGCGAAAATCGTTCGCAACGACGAACGATTTCACGAGGGTTTTCAAACCGCGTTGAGCGGGATCTTCAGGTAGCGGACGCCGTTGTCTTCCGGCTCCGGGAGGTGGCCGCCGCGCATATTGACCTGCACAGAGGGCAGGATCAGGCGCGGCATGTCCAGGGTGCGGTCGCGGGCCTGGCGCAGGGCGACGAAGTCCGCCTCGCTCACCCCGTCGTGGACGTGGACGTTCTCCCGGCGCTGCGCGCCGATCGTGGTTTCCCACACATAGTGCTCGCGCTCGGGCGCCTTGTAGTCGTGGCAAAGAAAGACCCGGGCCGCGTCCGGCAGGCAGAGCAGACGACGGACCGACCGGTAGAGGGTCGCCGCGTCGCCGCCCGGGAAATCGCAGCGGGCCGTGCCGTAGTCCGGCATGAACAGGGTGTCGCCCACGAACACCGCGTCGCCGATCACATAGGCCATACAGGCCGGGGTATGGCCGGGCACGTGAAGGGCGATGGCCTGCAGAGCGCCCAGGGCGAAGCGCTCCCCATCGCCGAACAGGTGGTCGAACTGGCGGCCGTCACGGGCGAAGTCGGAGCCGGCGTTGAACAGGGTTCCGAACGTCTCCTGCACCCGGGTGATCTGGTCGCCGATGGCCAGGCGGCCGCCCAGGGTCTGCTGCAGATAGGGCGCGGCCGACAGGTGATCGGCGTGGGCGTGGGTCTCCAGCTGCCAGACGACCTCCAGGCCCTCGGCGCGGACATAGTCGATCACCGCGCCGGCCGACCGTTCCGCCGTGCGTCCCGAGGCTGCGTCATAGTCCAGCACGCTGTCGATGATCGCGCAGGCGTTCGATCCGGGATCGCGCACCACATAGCTGACCGTGAAGGTGGCTTCGTCGAAGAAGGCCTTCACCTGCGGCCGGCCGGCGGGATTTTCCAGCGCCGCGCCGACAAGGGCCGTGGCGTCGGCCAGGGCGGTATCCGGGGAAGGGGTCTGTTGGCTCATGACGTGACACTCGAATTGCGCTTGCGTCAGGCAATATATATGCGAATATACGAAGATACAAGTGAGCTGATCTCAGACCGTCATGACCCTGATCACCATCCTGTCCGCTATGATGAGCGGCGCCGTCGTCGGCGCGCTCCTGGGCCTGTTCGGGGGCGGGGGGTCGGTTCTGGCCACGCCGTTGCTGCTCTATGTGGTGGGCATCCGCGATCCCCACATCGCCATCGGCACCTCGGCGGCGGCCGTGTCGGTCAATGCGGCCCTGAACCTGATCGGTCACGGCCGTGGCGGGCGGGTGAAGTGGCCCTGCGCCACGCTGTTCGCCGGCGCCGGCCTCCTGGGCTCCTTCATCGGGTCGAGCCTGGCCAAGGCGGTCGACGGCCAGAGGCTGCTGCTGTTCTTCGCCGTCGCGATGGCGACCATCGCGCTCTCCATGCTGCGGCGGCCGAAGTCGGAAGGTGATCCCGCTGTCCACATCAATGGCCGCCTGATGCTGAAGCTGGCTCCGCTGGGGGTCCTGACGGGCCTGGCGGCGGGCTTCTTCGGCATCGGCGGCGGCTTCCTGATCGTGCCGGGCCTGATGGCGGCCACGGGCATGACCCTGGCCCATGCGTCGGCTTCCTCCCTGGTTTCGGTGTCCCTGTTCGGCGCGGCGACCTCGCTGAACTATGCGGCCTCCGGCCTGGTGAACTGGCCGATCGCAGGGCTATTCATCGCGGGCGGTCTCGCGGGTGGCGTGGCGGGGGTTCGGGGGGCGGGCCTGCTGGCCGGCCGCGCCCTTCTGGCCCGGCGACTGTTCGCGGGCCTGGTTCTGGTGGTGGCGGCCTATGTGGCCTGGAGAGCGGTGAACGGATGAGTGGCGCGGACAATCTCTGGGACCGGCGCTATGCGCAGACGGACTACCTGTTCGGTGTTGAACCGAACGCCTTCCTGGCCGGTCAGGTGGGACGCCTGCGGCCCGGCCGGCGCGCCCTGGCGGTGGCGGACGGCGAGGGCCGAAATGGCGTGTGGCTGGCGCAGCAGGGACTATCGGTCCTCTCGGTCGACAGTTCGGCCGTCGCCCAGACCAAGGCCCGGTCGCTCGCTCAAGCCCGCGGCGTGGCGTTGGATTTCGAACAGGTCGACCTCAGCGCCTGGACCTGGCCGCGGGCCGAGTTCGATCTGGTGGTCGCCATCTTCATCCAGTTCGCAACGCCCGCGCTGCGGACGCAGCTGTTCGCCGACATGGCGCACGCGCTGAAGCCGGGAGGGTTGCTTCTGCTGCAAGGCTATCGACCCGAGCAGATCACCTATGGGACCGGCGGCCCCTCGGCGGCGGAGAACCTCTATACCGAACCCCTGCTGCGGGAGGCCTTCGCCGGCCTGGAGATCATCGAACTCCAGAGCCACGACACCGTGATCCACGAAGGCGCCGGCCACGACGGCCTCTCGGCCCTGATCGACCTGGTCGCCCGGCGCCCGGTCTGATCGGAAACACGCTCGGAGCCGCCTCGGTCAGGCTGTCCAGGCCTTCAGCCGGTCCACGCCGCTATTTCGCGCGATAGATATCGCAGAGCGTATCCAGCACCCGCACGGCCGCCGGATCGTCGAGCCGATAGTAGATGGTCTGGGCCTCGCGCCGGGTGCCCACCAGGCCCTCGGCGCGCATCTTCGCCAGGTGCTGCGAGGTGGTCGACTGGGCCATCTTGGCGTGGTCGGCGAGATCCCTCACCGAGGCCTCGCCCTCAATAAGCCGGCACAGCAGCAGCAGGCGCGGCTCGCTGGCCAGCAGCTTCAGAAGACGCGCCGCCGCCTGGGCGCTGTCGGCCAGCTCGGAGAGTTCGCCGAGGGCCGGGCGGGGGGCGACGGATGTGCTCATCTGCTTAATGTAGAAGATAAGCATGAACGATCAAGGCCGGCCCCCCTGGGCCAGCCTATGATGCGTCCGATTTCTTACTTGGCGGCAAGGGGGCGACCATCGTCGCGCAGGACGATGTAGATGGCGGGAATGACCAACACGGTCAGCAGGGTCGAGGAGGCCAGGCCAAACAGCAGCGAGATCGCCAGGCCCTGGAAGATCGGATCGGTGAGGATCACCGCCGCGCCGATCATGGCCGCCGCGGCGGTCAGCACGATGGGCTTGAAGCGGATGGCTCCGGCCTCGATCAGCACCTCGCGCAGCGGCCGGTCGCCCGTCTGGCTGTGCCGGATGAAGTCCACCAGCAGGATCGAGTTGCGCACGATGATGCCGGCGAGCGCGATGAAGCCGATCATCGAGGTGGCGGTGAACGGGGCGCGGAACAGGATGTGGCCGATGACGATCCCCACCAGGGTCAGGGGGATCGGCGTCAGGATCACCAGGGGCAGGCGGAAGCTTTTGAACTGGGCGACCACCAGGACATAGATCCCCAGGATCGCCACCCCGAAGGCGGCGCCCATGTCGCGGAAGGTCACCCAGGTGATCTCCCACTCGCCGTCCCAGAGCACGGTGGGCTTGCTCTCGTCGGTCGGCTGGCCGTGCATGCGGATGTCGGGTTTCGGAACGTCCTTCCAGTCGCCCTCTCGGATCGCCTTGTCGACCGCCATCATGCCGTAGATCGGCGCCTCGTAGGCGCCGGCCAGCTCGCCCATGACCATGTCGACGTCACGGCCGTCGCGGCGGAAAATGTGGGTCGAGCCGGGTTCGTTCGAGGCCGTGGCCACCTCGCCCAGCGACACCAGCCTGCCGCCAGGTCCCTGCGACACGGCCACCGGCATGGAGGACAAGCCCTGGCCCCAACTACGCGCCGATTGCGGCAGGCGCACCGAGATCTCCAGGGGGTCGCGGCCATCCCCCCGATGGGCGTAGCCGACCACCTGTCCGCCCAGGGCCGCGGCGATGGAATCATGGACGTCCCGGTCACTGACCTTGAGCGCCTCCAGGCGATCGCGGTCCGGAACCAGCCGGAGACCAGGCCGGGCCTGGCCGTAGCTGTCGTCGATGTCGACGATATAGGGCACGGCGTGGAACGCGGCCTTCACACGCTCGGCCACGAGCCTGCGGGTCTTGGCGTCGGGGCCATAGATCTCGGCCAACAGGGTCGCCATCACCGGCGGTCCCGGCGGCGCCTCGACGACCTTGATGGCCGCGCCGGCGGGCAGGTCGACCTTGGCCAGCTTCTGGCGCAGATCCAGCGCGATGGTGTGGCTCGAGCGGCGGCGCTCGCCCTTGGCGGCCAGCGTCACGGAGAGGTCGCCCATCTCGGGGCGGGTGCGCTGGTAGTAGTGGCGGACGAGGCCGTTGAAGTTGAAGGGCGAGGCGGTCCCGGCAAAGGCGTCGATGGCGGCCACTTCGGGCAGGGTCCTGGTGATGATGGCGGCGTCGGTCAGGGCGCGCTGGGTCGCCTCCAGGGAGGTCCCCTCGGGCATGTCGAGCACCACCTGCAGTTCGGATTTGTTGTCGAACGGCAGCAGCTTCACGGTCACGGTCTTGGTGGCGAACATGGCGCAGGCCACCAGGGTGGCGAGGCCGACGGCGATCAGGAAGGTCCAGGCCGACCGGCGGGTGGCGATCACCCGGCCCGCGACCTTGCGGTAGATCGCGCCGAGCTTGCCTTCGTCGTGGTGGGCGGGGCGATCGGCCAGGGTCTTGCGGGCGAAGCGCACCATCAGCCAGGGGGCGATGACCACCGCGACGAAGAATGAGAACACCATGGCCGCCGAGGCGTTGACCGGGATCGGCGCCATGTAGGGGCCCATCAGCCCCGAGACGAACAGCATCGGCAGCAGGGCGGTCACCACGGTCAGGGTGGCCACGACGGTGGGATTTCCCACCTCGGCCACGGCGTCGATCGCCGCATCGACCCGGCTTCGCCCATCGCCCATCGCCCAGTGCCGGGCGATGTTCTCGATCATGACGATGGCGTCGTCCACCAGGATGCCGATCGAGAAGATCAGGGCGAAAAGGCTGACCCGGTTGATCGTGTAGCCCAGCAGGTTGGAGGCGAAGAGGGTCAGCAGGATCGTGGTCGGAATGACCACGGCGGTGACGCCGGCCTCCCGCCAGCCGATGGCGAACCCGATCAACACCACGATGGAGACGGTCGCCAGCCCCAGGTGGAACAGCAGCTCGTTGGCCTTCTCATTGGCGGTCTCGCCATAGTCGCGGGTCACCGCCACATCGAGGCTGTCGGGCAGCAGCGTGCCCTTCAGCGCCTCGACCCGGGCCAGGGCGGCGTGCGAGACGACGACGGCGTTGGCGCCCTTGCGCTTGGCGATCGCCAGGCTGACGGCGGGGGCCTCGCTCCAGCCCTGCACGGTCCGTGCGTAGCGCCAGGCCCGCGCCTGGTCCTCGCGCGGCGCCTCGATCACCTTGGCGACGTCGCGGACATAGACACTTTCGCCCTTGGTCGAGGGCAGGGCCAGCAGGCCGATCTCGGTGGCGGTGGTCAGGGTGCGGCCGGCGGTGACCTCGACAGACTGGCCGCCATTGCGCACCTGGCCGGCGGGGAAGGCGCGATTGGCCTGGCGAATGGTGTCCATCAGGGCGCCCAGGGAGACGCCATGCTGGGCCAGTCTGGCGGGATCGGGCTCGACGCGGATCTCCTGCGGCCGGCCGCCGACCAGGAAGGTGAGGCCGACGTCGTCGACCTTGGCCACCTCTGTGCGCAGCTTTCCGGCCAGCTCGTAGAGCGCCTGGTCGGTCCATCGATCGGCGGCGCCCGGCTTGGGCGACAGGGTCAGGACCAGGCTGGGGACATCGTTGATGCCGCGGGTCTGGATCAGCGGCTCGGGAATGCCGGCGGGGATGCGGTCGTAATTGGCGCGGATCTTCTCGTGGATACGCACGGCCGCGGCGTCGGAGTCGACGCCGACCTTGAAACGGGCGGTGACCATCACCTGGTGGTCATCGGCGAAGGTGTAGACGTGCTCGACCTCCGAGACGCTCTTGACGATGGCCTCCAGCGGCTTGCCGACCAGTTCCACGGCGTCCGTCGCCCGCAGCCCCGGGGCGGCGACCATGATGTCGACCATGGGCACGCTGATCTGGGGTTCTTCCTCGCGCGGGATGGACGCCAGGGCCAGCAGGCCGACGGCGATGGCGGCCAGCAGGAACAGCGGCGTCAGGGGTGAGCCGATGGTCGCCTTGGTGAGGCGTCCGGAGATGCCGAGGTTCATTTGCCGGCCCCGGCCGGGGTCAAGACGTCGCCGGCCCGAAGCCCGGAGAGCACCTCGACGGTCTGTGGGGTTGGGCCGGCCGAGGTCTGGATCGGGGTCTCCGACAGACTTCCGTCGGCCTGGACCCGCCGCGCATAGTCCACCCCGAACCGGGTGACCACATAGGTGCGCGGGACGACCAGGGCCTGGCGCTCGCCGATCTTGATCTGCGCGCGGACCCGCTGGCCGATCAGGTCCTGCGGCAGGTTGGGCGCCGTGGCGTCAGCGGTGACCTGGCCGGCCGTGATGGAGGGATAGACCTCGGTGATCGTCCCTTGCGACGCGAGGCCCCGCAGGTCCTCGGCCGCCAGTTGGACGATGTCGCCAGCCTTCAGGGCCCGCGCCTGGCCTTCCGGCAGCTCAATGCGGACCACCATGGGGCCGGCGGTGAGACGGGCGATGGACTGACCCGGCATGACCACGGAGCCCACGGGGACATCGGCCACCAGGACGCGCCCGGCGGCCGGCGCCAGGATGGCGCCCTGGGCACCGAGTTCGGCGCTCGCGCCCCGCTGGGCGCGGGCCGCCGCCAAGTTGGCGTTCGCAGACTTGGCCTGGGCTTCCACCTGGTCGAGCCGCGCCTGGGCATAGACGCCATGAGAGAAGAGATAGCGGGTGCGCCCCAGGTCGGCCTGGGCCCGGCTGGCTTCGGCCGCCGCGGCATTGACCTGGGCGTCGAAGGCGCTGGTCTGCAAGGCCAGCCGATCATCCTTGATCCGGGCGATCACCTGGCCTTGCCGGACGATGTCGCCTTCCTTGACCGCCAGGGAGACCAGGGTCCCGGAAATCCGTGCGCGCGCCTCGGCCATGTCGCGGGTCGTCAGGGTCGCGGGCACGGGCTTGAGGTCGGCGACGGTCTGCACCTGGACCGTCAGGCGCCCAGCGGCCGGCGCGGTCCTGGGAACCGAGGCGGCGGGCTTGGTCTCACCGCAGGCGCCCAGCAGAAGCGCCGCGCCCAACGCCCCCAGCAAATATGGCCGTGCCCTCATGGTGCGCCCTCCCGGACCTTGTCGACTAGCTGCGACCGGTGACGGTCGGCAGGCCCGCGGCCTTCCAGGCCATCAGCCCGCCGGCCAGGTGCGTCTTGATGACCTGGTTGGCTTCCTGGCACTTGCCGACCGCCATGGCCGAGCGTTTGCCGCCGGCGCACTGCAGGACGATCGTCTTGCCCCCTGCGTCCGGCAGGGCGGCGGGGTCGAAGGTGGACAGCGGGACATTCTGCGCGCCGGCGATCCGCTCCTCGGCGAACTCCGCCGGCTCGCGGACGTCGATCAGCAGGATTTCCTGCGCATCAAGGGCGGCCTTCACCTGGCTCGCGGTGAGGTCGGTGGTCTTGGGGGCGCCGAACATGGACAGTCTCCTTAAGGATGGGCGCGGTCAGGGACCGTGCAGAAGAGTTGCGACAGGGTCTCGACCAGGGCGCGGGCCTGACCGCTCTGCAGGCCGTAATAGATCGTCTGGCCATCGCGCCGGGCGGCCACCACGCCATCGCGGCGCAGTAGGCCCAGGTGCTGGGAGGCCAGGGTTTCACGCACCCCCAGCAACTGGGCGAGCGCCCCAACCGACTGCTCACCATCGATTAGCGAGCAGACGATCATCAGGCGGTGCGGATTGGCCAGCGCCTTGAGGAGGGCGCAGGCGTCGTCCGCGGAAGCCTTCATGGCGGGCAGGTCGAAATTCATAGTTGCGTATATGCGACTATTCACATATTCAGTCAAGCGATCACGTTGGCATCCTAGGTCCGCCCTCGCAGCCCGGATGTGATCGAGGTCAAAGTCAATTGCTCAGCATAGGCGGACCCTGCCGCATGCCGTTGACGGCCTCTGGAGGAAACACGATATGGCCAAGCCAACCATTGTCATCCTGGGAGCCGGACTGGGCGGCGCGATCGCCGCCTTCGAGGTCAAGGCCGCCGTTGGCGACAAGGCCGAGGTGAGCGTGGTGTCGCAGGGCGACACCTTCCACTTTGTCCCGTCCAACCCCTGGGTCGCCGTTCACTGGCGCAAGCGCGACGCCATCGAGGTCAAGCTGCCGCCTGTGTTCAAGAAGAAGGGTGTCAGCTTCTCAGGCGCGGGCGCCAAGCGCGTCGATCCTTCCGCCAACCGGATCGAACTCAACGACGGGGCGGTGCTCGACTACGACTATCTGATCATCGCCACCGGTCCTGAGCTGGCCTTTGACGAAATCCCCGGTCTCGGACCCCATGGCGGCTTCACGCAGTCGGTCTGCCACGTTGACCATGCGGTGGTCGCGGGCGAAGCCTTCGACCGTTTCGTGGAGAACCCCGGCCCGATCATTGTGGGCGCGGCGCAGGGGGCTTCTTGCTTCGGCCCGGCCTACGAGTTCGCGATGATCCTCGACACCGAGCTGAAGCGCCGGAAGATCCGCGACCGGGTGCCGATGACCTTCGTCACCTCCGAACCCTATATCGGCCACCTGGGCCTCGACGGCGTGGGTGACACCAAGGGCCTACTGGAAAGCGAGATGCGCAACCGGCACATCAAGTGGGTCACCAACGCCAAGGTGACCTCGGTCGAGGCCGGCCTGATGCACGTCGAGGAGATCGCCGAGGACGGCTCGGTCAAGGCGACTCACGATCTGCCCTTCGCCTTCTCCATGATGCTTCCGGCCTTCCGGGGCGTGGCCGCCGTGCGCGGGATCGAGGGCCTGACCAACCCGCGCGGCTTCATCGTCGTCGACAAGCACCAGCGCAACCCGACCTTCCCCAATGTCTTCGCCCTGGGCGTCTGTGTCGCCATCCCCCCCACGGGCAAGACGCCGGTGCCGGTTGGGGTGCCCAAGACCGGGTTCATGATCGAGAGCATGGTCACGGCCATCGCCAGGAATCTCGGCCAGATCATCGACGGACAGGCCGCCACCAACGAAGCCACCTGGAACGCCTTCTGCCTGGCCGATTTCGGCGATGGCGGCGTGGCGTTCGTCGCCCAACCGCAAATCCCGCCGCGCAACGTCAACTGGGCGGCCGAGGGCAAGTGGGTGCACCTGGCCAAGGTCGCCTTCGAGAAATACTTCCTTCGAAAGATCAAGCGCGGCGAGAGCGAGCCCTTCTACGAGAAGCTGGCCCTCGACGTGATGGGCCTGCGCAAGATCAAGGGCTGAGCGCTGCGCCGGTTCGTCGTCGCCTGGACCCGCCAGGCCTTGGTCCAGGCGTAAGCCCGGGCCGCCATCAGGAACTCGATCATGACTATCGACCGTATGGTTTTCGTCTTCGCCGGCGCCGTGGTGCTGCTGAGCATCGCCCTGGCTCACTATGTGCATCCCTGGTGGATCGCCTTGGCCATCTTCGCCGGCCTCAACATGATCCAGGCCGCCTTCACCGGCTTCTGTCCGGCTGCGATGGTGTTCAAGAAGCTGGGCGCGAAGCCCGGCGCCGCCTTCCGCTAGTCTGGACCCGGGCGTCTTCGCCCCTGGTCTGGCCGTCGCCTTGGTCAGCCGGCGGCCTGGCTTGCCGGCTCCATCTCCGCGGCGATGGTCCGCAGGGCCTGCTCGAAGGCCGCGGCGGGCTGGCCGCCGGAGATCAGGTAGCGGTCATTGATCACCACGGCGGGAACCGCGCTGATCCCGGCCATCTGCCACTTCCGTTCCGCGGCGCGGACCTCTTCGGCGTAGCGGCCCGAGACCAGCACATCGCGCGCCTGCGCGCCGTCGAGGCCCGCGATCTCGGCGACAGTCACCAGAGTGTCGTGGTCCGCCGGGCTCTGACCGTTGGTGAAATAGGCGTCGAACAGGGCGCGCTTCAGCGCCGCCTGGCCGCCGACGATGTCGGCCCAGTGCAGCAGGCGGTGGGCGTCGAAGGTGTTGTAGATGCGGCTCTCGGGGCCGGTCTTCATCGTGAAGCCGACCTCCGCCGCCCGCGCATGGATCGCGGCGCGGTTGACCGCCGACTGCTCCGGGGTCGCTCCATATTTCTCGCCGACGTGCTCGACGATATTCTGGCCGCCGGCCGGCATGTTGGGATTGAGCTCGAAGGGCTGGAAATGGATGTCGGCGGTCACGAGATCCCCGACGTTGCGCAGCGCTTCTTCCAGGCCGCCCAGGCCCACCACGCACCAGGGACAGGAGACGTCGGAGACGAAATCGATCTTCAGGGTCTTGGTCATGCGGCGTCTGCCGTCTGCGCGGCCATCATGCCGTGGCGCGGACCGGCAGCTTCCAGCCCGGCCGCACGAAGTGGCAGGTGTAGCCGTTGGGAATCCGCTCGAGGTAGTCCTGGTGCTCCGGCTCGGCTTCCCAGAAGTCGCCCACCGGCTCGACCTCGGTCGTCACCTTGCCCGGCCACAGGCCCGAGGCCTCTACGTCGGCGATGGTGTCCAGCGCCACCTGCTTCTGGGCCTCGTCGGCATAGTAGATCGCCGAGCGGTAGCTCATGCCCATGTCGTTGCCCTGGCGGTTCTTGGTCGTCGGATCGTGGATCTGGAAGAAGAACTCCAGCAGGGCGCGATAGCTGATCGCGGCCGGATCGAAGATGATCTCGATGGCCTCGGCGTGGGTCCCGTGATTGCGATAGGTGGCGTTCTTCACGTCGCCGCCGGAATAGCCGACCCGGGTGGAGATCACGCCGTCATAGCGGCGGATCAGATCCTGCATGCCCCAGAAGCAGCCGCCGGCCAGCACCGCACGTTCCTGACTCATCGATCTTCTCCTTCAACTCTGGACGACCCTAGGCGCCCGGCCGCCTGAGGCCAAGCCCGGTTGATGGCTAGATGGGGTCCTTGCCCGCCGATCCAAGCCTCACCTTCGACCGGGCGGCCCGGACGGCGAATTTCGGCCACACCCGCGTGGTCTCTGCATCGCTCCACCGACGCGGAGTTTCCCATGCGCCCGAGCTTCCTGATCCTCGCGGCCGCCCTGGCCGCGGCCTCCACCGCCATGGCGGCGGAGGGCCGGTTCATCCACCCCGCCGATACCAACAAGGACGACCGGCTCAGCAAGGCCGAGTGGGACGCCTACAAGCTGCCGGCCGCGGAGTTCGCCAAGGCCGACAAGAACGCCGACGGCCTCATCGACGGCCCCGAATTCGGCGCCTGGTACATGGCCCGGCAGGCTTCCAAGTAGCGAACTACCTGGCCGCGGCGATCTCGTAGAGGAAGTCGACATAGCTCATGCTCGACCCCACCAGGCCCTGGACCTTCGGGTTGCTGGACTCGATCACGTAGTATTCGTTGGGTGCATGGGCGCCGCTGCCATGGCCCAGGCCGAACTGGCCGGCGGGCAGGCTGACCGGCGCGGAGGTGAAGGTCGCTCCCGGCCAAGACCCCGCCAGGCGCGGATAGATCGTGGTCGGCACGTTGTTGCGCTTGTAGGTGGCCAGCTCGGCCTTGATCACCCGGCTGTTCTCGTCGGTCTCGGTGGGGTCGTAGCCGCCGCTGACATTGACCTCGATGTCCTTGAAGCCGCGCTTGTCCAGGTGAGCCCGCAGCTTGGCCACCGAGTCCTCGGCGGTCATGTTGGGCACCAGGCGCAGGTCCATCTTGGCGACGGCGCGGCCGGGCAGCACGGTCTTGCCGCCGGGACCGGTATAGCCCGAGACCAGCCCCTCGATATTGACGGTCGGCTGTGAGGCCAGCCGCTCCAGGGTCTTCTCCCAGGGCAGGTCGTCGATGAAGTGTTCGACGCCGAGCGCCTTCTTGGCGTCGGCCTCGCTGAGCTGCCTGCCGGCCAGCGCGATCAGCTCCTTCTCGCGGGCGGTCAGCGGGCGGACCTTCTCGAAATAGTTGTCGATGGCCGGCGTATTGCCGTCCGGGGTCACCAGGGTGGTCAGCGCCTGCACCAGCCGCCAGGCCGGGCTGTCGACGCGGGCCTTCTCGCTGGAATGGATGTCGGTCTTGGGACCTCGGCCCCACTTGGCGCCGCTGGCCACCAGCTCCAGCTCGACGATGCCCTTGGCGCCCAGGTTGACCGTCACGCCGCCGTCGCTCGGGCTCTGCCAGCCGGCGGGGATGATCACCCCCTCGCACTTCTTCAGGGCGGCCAGGATGTGGGGCTTGGTGACGATCTGGCGGAAGTGCGGGCTGCCGATCTCCTCCTCGCCCTCGCAGATCAGCACCAGGTTGACCGGGGACTTCTTACCGGCCGCGCGGATGGCGTGCAGCCCGGCCAGGAAGGCCGCCTGCGGGCCCTTCTGGTTCACCGCGCCGCGGCCCACGATCACCTTGCCGAAGCCGGGCTTGTCGACGATGCGCGCCTCGAGCGGCGGGGAGGACCATTCGGCGGGATCATACTGCTTCACGTCGTACATGAAGTAGATGCCCATCCAGCGCTTGGCGCCGACGTCCAGGGTGGCGAACACGCCGGGCGCGCCGTCGGTGGGGACCTTCTCGACGTGCTGGAAGCCGGCGTCCTTGGCCAGGGCCGCCATGTAGTCGGCGCCCTTTTCCATATCGAGGTTTTCGGCGGCGATGGAGGGCAGGGCGATCCAGTCCTGGATGCGCTTCACCGAGGCGGCGTAGCCCGCCTCGGCGGCCTTGCGGATTGCGGGCAGGTCGCCGCTGGCGGCGAAGGCCAGGCTGGGCGTGAACAGGGCGGCGGCCGCGCCTCCGGCCAGCAGCGTGCGACGATCGGCGGCGAAGGCGCCACCGGTTTCCGGGTTCGACATCCCAATCCCTCCAAGCCTGAATGGCGGGAATAGGACCGTCATAATCCCGGTGCGGCAAGGGCGATCTGGCCGAGCAATGTTCGCTCAGATCCGGGCCTGCCATGCGCCCCAGCAAACACCCAACTCCGCTCATCCCCGCGGCGATCTGCACGGGAGCCTCCGGGACGCGGAATTGACGCCACGAACATCCTCCAGAAGGTGGGACGCCAATCCGATGGCCATGCGAAACAAATCTCTCCCGCCATGTCACGCCAGGCGCCGCTGTCCCGTCTCATTGGCGACACCCGTTTCAAGGACCTGAAGATGAACCCGCGTATCCGAAATCACTTCAAGCACATGCCCGACGGCCTCAAGGCCATGACCGCGCTTGAGGCCAGCATTGCCGCCAGCGGCCTGGAGCACAGCCTCATTGAACTGGTGAAGCTGCGCGCCTCCCAGATCAACGGCTGCGCCTTCTGCATCCACCTGCACGTCACCGACGCCCGCGCCCACGGCGAGAGCGAAATGCGCCTGCACATGCTGAACGCCTGGCGCGAGTCTCCGCTCTATACTGACCGGGAGCGGGCGGCGCTCGCCTGGGCCGAGGCCTTGACTCTGCTGGCGGCGACCGGCGCCCCTGATACGGATTTCGAGCTGGTGAAGGCCCAGTTCAATGAGGCCGAGCAGGTGAACCTCACCCTGGCCATCGGCGCCATCAACCTCTGGAACCGGCTGCAGGTGGGTCTGCGCGCCGCCCATCCGGTGGACGCGCCCAAGTGACCGACCCCGGCGCGATCTTCGAGGCGCATCGGTGCGCCTGAGCCGGCCCTACCGCTTCTGATCCACGTCCCGCACCGCGCCGCGCGCGGCGCTGGTGGTGAAGGCGGCGTAGGCGCGCAGGGCCATGGAGACCTTGCGCTCGCGCTTCACCTCGGGCGTCCAGGCCTCGGCGCCGCGAGCCAGCTGGGCGGCGCGGCGTTCGGCGATCACGGCGTCGCTCACGGCCAGGTGGATACTGCGCTCGGGGATGTTGATCTCGATCTGGTCGCCGTCCTGCACCAGGCCGATCAGCCCGCCCTCGGCGGCCTCGGGCGAGGCGTGGCCGATGGAGAGGCCCGAGGTGCCCCCGGAGAACCGGCCGTCGGTGATCAGGGCGCAGGCCTTCCCCAGGCCCTTCGATTTCAGGTAGCTGGTGGGATAGAGCATCTCCTGCATCCCCGGCCCTCCGCGCGGCCCCTCGTAGCGGATCACCACCACGTCGCCGGCCTTGATCTTGCCGGTCAGGATGGCGCTGACCGAGGCGTCCTGGCTCTCGAACACCCGCGCCGTGCCGGTGAACACCAGGATGCTGTCGTCCACGCCCGCCGTCTTCACGATGCAGCCGTCCAGGGCCAGGTTGCCCTTCAGCACCGCCAGGCCGCCGTCCTTGGAAAACGCGTTCTCGACATTGCGGATCACGCCGCCGGCCCGGTCCAGGTCCAGTTCCTCCCAGCGGCGGCTCTGGCTGAAGGCCGTCTGGGTCGGCACGCCGCCGGGCGCGGCCTTGAAGAAGGTGTGCACGCTCTCGCTGCTCGTGCGGGCGATGTCCCAACGGTCCAAGGCTTCGCCCAGGGTGGCGCTGTGGACGGTCGGGGTGTCGGTGTGCAGCAGGCCGCCGCGGTCCAGTTCCCCCAGCAGGGCCATGACCCCGCCCGCGCGGTGGACGTCCTCCATGTGCACGTCGGCCTTGGCCGGCGCCACCTTGGACAGGCAGGGCACCCGGCGCGACAGCCGGTCGATGTCGTCCATGGTGAAGTCCACCTCCGCCTCATGGGCGGCGGCCAGCAGGTGCAGAACGGTGTTGGTGGAGCCGCCCATGGCGATGTCCAGGCTCATGGCGTTCTCGAAGGCCCGGAAATTGGCCACCGAGCGCGGCAGGACGCTGGCGTCGTCCTGCTCGTAGAAGCGCCGGGTGATGTCCACCACCGTGTGACCGGCCTCCAGGAACAGCCGCTCGCGATCGGCGTGGGTGGCCAGCACCGAACCGTTGCCGGGCAGGGAGAGGCCCAGGGCCTCGGTCAGGCAGTTCATCGAGTTGGCGGTGAACATCCCCGAGCAGGAGCCGCAGGTGGGGCAGGCCGACCGCTCGATGGTCGCGACATCCTCGTCGGAGACGCTCTCGTCGGCGGCGGCGACCATGGCGTCCACCAGGTCCAGCGCCACTTCCTTGCCCTTCAGGATCACCTTGCCGGCCTCCATCGGCCCGCCGGAGACGAAGACCGTGGGGATGTTCAGCCGCAGGGAGGCCATCAGCATGCCCGGCGTGATCTTGTCGCAATTGGAGATGCAGACCATGGCGTCCACGCAGTGGGCGTTGGCCATGTACTCGACGCTGTCGGCGATCAGTTCGCGGGACGGCAGGCTGTAGAGCATGCCGTCGTGGCCCATGGCGATGCCGTCGTCGACGGCGATGGTGTTGAACTCCTTGGCCACCCCGCCGGCCCGCTCGATCTCGCGGGCCACCAGCTGGCCGAGATCCTTCAGGTGCACGTGGCCCGGCACGAACTGGGTGAAGGAGTTCACCACCGCGATGATCGGCTTGCCGAAGTCGGCGTCCTTCATCCCCGTCGCGCGCCACAGCCCGCGGGCGCCGGCCATGTTGCGGCCATGGGTGGAGGTGCGGGAACGATAGGCGGGCATGACGGTCTCGGGGCTTTGGGCGGAGATGTGCACATGGCGTGATCATCCCGGGATGTCCATGCTTCGGGGTGAGCTTTTGCCGCCTTGTGGGCCGAACGCAGCGCCCGCGGGTTGATCTCACCTTGGTCGTCTCATATTCAAGACGAATGGATACTATAGTGGACGATTCCGGAGTGCTGTTGGCCAACCGCCTGAGGCTGGAGCGCGACCAGCGTGGCTGGTCCCTGGCCGACCTCGCCGAACGCTCCGGCGTCTCCAAGGCCACCATCAGCAAGATCGAACGCGCGGAGGTCAGCCCGACGGCCGTCATCCTGGTCCGGCTGGCCAGCGCCTTCGACCTGACCCTGGCCGGCCTGCTGCTCCGCGCCGAGGGGAGCGGGGAGCGCCTGACCCGGGCCGCCGACCAGCCCACCTGGCGCGACCCCGCCACCGGCTATCGCCGCCGCCAGCTGTTCAGCCGTCCCGACCACCCTGTTGAGGCTGTCGAAGTCGAACTGCCCCCCGGCCAACGCGTGACCCTGCCGGCCTCATCCTACGCCCATATCCGCCAGGTGGTCTGGGTGCGGGCCGGCGACCTCGTCATCCACGAAGGAGGCGACCGCTACGAGCTCGCCGCCGGCGACTGCCTGGGGTTCGGTCCGCCCGGCGAGGTCACCATCGCCAACGAGACGGGCGAGCCCTGCACCTATGTCGTCGTCCTGGCCCGGAGTTGACCGTGATCCAGATCCTCGACACCTCGCACCGCGACGCTCTCAGCGACCTGCTCATCGAGGCGGTCACCAGCGGCGCCTCGGTCAGCTTCATGCATCCCATCAGCCGCGAGAAGGCCGATGGCTTCTGGGACAAGGCGCTGGCCGCCGCCGCTCGGGAAGACCGCATCCTGCTCGGCGCCTTCGACGGCGGGAGCCTTGTGGGGACCGTGACTCTGCTGCTGGACTGCCCCGACAATCAGCCGCACCGCGCCGAGATCGCCAAGCTGATCACCCGCGTCAGCCACCGGGGCCGGGGGATCGCCACCGCCCTGATGCGGGCGGCCGAGGATCTGGCCGTCGAACGGTCCCGCACCCTGCTGGTGCTCGACACCGCCACCGACGGCGGCGCAGCCGGCCTCTACGAACGCGTCGGCTACGTCCTGGCCGGCGTCATCCCCGACTACGCCTTCAAGCCCCATGGCGGCCTCAGCGGCACGGCGTTCTATTGGAAGCGGACTGGCGCTGTGGCCGAGCACCGCCCACCTTCACGGCGAGGCGGCGGGTTGGCCGCCTGATTCTGCAGGGAAGCGCCGGGATGGCTGAGACCACGATCTACGGCATCAAGGCCTGCGACACGATGAAGAAGGCCCGCGACTGGCTGGACGCCCACGGGGTGGCCTATCGCTTCCACGACTACAAGACCGCCGGGATCGACCGCGCCACGCTGCAGGGATGGGCGGCCAAGGTCGGCTGGGAAGTCCTGCTCAACCGCGCCGGGACCACCTTCCGCAAGCTGCCCGACGCCGACAAGGCCGGCCTCGACCAGGCCAAGGCCATCGACCTGATGCTGACCCAGCCGTCGATGATCAAACGGCCCGTGCTGGACGTCGGCGGCGACCTGCTGGTGGGGTTCAAGTCAGACGCCTACGCCGCGAAACTGGGGTAGTCTTCCGGCGCCAAGGCTGGGGAGGCGGACATGGCGCCCACACCGAACAAGACTCTGCAGGCCCCGGCCAGCGTCGAGGCCTTCATCGGGTCAGCGGCCAGCCTCCGAAGATGTGGGGGGCGGCCATCGTCAGCTGCGGCGCCTACCACCATCGCTATGACAGCGGCCGGTGCTGACTTGAGACTGAGATGATGACAAAGATTTCATGGCCGCGCTTGCATCTGTACGGCGCGGCGCGGGCCTCTTTCCTCACAGAAGCGGGCTGATACGCCCCAAATTTGGAGAGACCACATCATGGAAGCCGTCTTCATCGTCTTGATCGTTTTCAGCTCGATCGCCTCACTGTTCCTGGTGCCCAGCTACCTGAAGAGCCGGGAACGCTCGCGCCTGCACGACACGCTCAAGGCTTCCATCGAACACGGCCAGCCGATCCCGCCCGAGGTGATCGCGGCCATCACCAGCGACGTGAAGGTCAAGCCGCCGGCCTCGCCGATGCGGGACCTGCGCACCGGCATCATCTGGCTGGGGGTCGCGGTGGGCCTGGCCGCCTTCGGCTTCGCCATCAGCTTCGAGGAGCCGGACGCGCTCTATCCGCTGCTGGGCATGGCCGCCTTCCCGGGCTTCATCGGCCTGGCCTTCATCGCCATCTCATTCTTCGGGCGCGGTAAGTAAGCCGGTTCCAGGGGGAGCAAGCCCCATGTCGGGCTCACAACAACTCCGGTACGCAAGCCTCCACGACGTGGAGCTGGCGACCCTCGCGGCGACGGGAGAACGGCGCGCCTTTGGCGAGCTGGTTCGGCGGCACGGCTCGGCCGTGCGCGGACTTCTGCGCCGGATGGGAGCCGCCCCCGCCGAAGCCGACGACACGGCCCAGGACGCCTTCCTGGCCGCGTTCGAGAGCATCACCGAGTTCCGCGGCGAGGGAACCTTCGCCGGCTGGGTCAAGCGTATCGCCGCCCGTCAGTACCTGAAGCGCCTGCAGCGTGAACGGCGTCTGGCGAGCCTGGCCGTCGAAGCCGAGGAGGGCGCGGAGACCGCCCATCATCCGGACGCCGCCGGCCGTATCGATCTGGACGAAGCCATGAAGTGTTTAGGCGCGGCCGAACGGCTCTGCGTGACCATGTGCTACGGCGCGGGGCTTTCCCACGTCGAGGCCGCGGATGCCTTGAATCTGCCGCTTGGAACGGTCAAATCCCATGTCAAACGTGGTCTGGAGAAGCTCAGAACGCGACTGGCGCCTGAGGGCGCCGAGCTGGAGGGGAGGCGTGGCAATGGCTGAGATCGATTTCGAGCGCCGCCTTGAGCGACTGTTCTCCGATGCGCCGGCGTTCTCCGATGAGAGCGCCTTCGCCGCACGTGTGGAGCACCGCCTAAATCGCGGCTGGAACATGCGCCGCTGGTTCATCGGCGCCGCGGGCGTGGCCGGCGGCGTCGTGGGCGCCAGCCAGCTGATCATGTCGAATTTCGTCCAGCGGGTGGAGGACGCCTCGGCGGGGTCCTCTCGCATCCTGCAGGCCGGAATCGCTCAGGCCCGCCCGGGCATGGACCTGTTCGCCATGGTGCAGTCGGACTGGACTGTCGTATGGATCGCCAGCGGCCTGGCCGTCCTGGCCATGGGCTTCGTGCTCACCCGCGTGATCGAGGAGATCTGACACCATGTCGGCTCAACGTCAGGAGACGGTTCGGCGCCTCGCCGCACCGGATATCACCGCGCGCAAGGGTGGCGTGCCGATCGTCTGCCTCACTGCCTACACCGCGCCGATGGCCGAGTTGCTGGACGACCACTGTGACCTGCTGCTGGTCGGCGACAGCGTCGGCATGGTGGTCCATGGCCTGCCCAACACCGTGGGCGTGACCCTGGAGATGATGATCCTGCACGGCCAGGCGGTGATGCGGACCTCCAAGAAGGCCATGGTGGTGGTCGACATGCCCTTCGGGTCCTATGAGGGCGCGCCGGAAATCGCCTACCAGAACGCCGTGCGGATCATGAAGGAGACCGGCGCCTCGGCGGTGAAGGTCGAGAGCGGCTCCACGGTGGTCGACACCATCGAATACCTGGTGAAGCGCGGTGTGCCGGTCATGGGCCATGTGGGCCTGCGGCCCCAGGCGGTGCTGGTGGACGGCGGCTTCAAGGCCAAGGGCCGGGCCGGCGAGGAGCGCGCCCGTATCCTGGAGGAGGCCAAGGCCACCGCCGCGGCCGGCGCCTTCGCCGTGGTCGTCGAGGGTGTGGCCGAGGGCCTGGCCCGTGAGATCACCGAGACTATCGCCGTGCCCACCATCGGCATCGGCGCCTCGGCCGGCTGCGACGGCCAGATCCTGGTCACCGACGACATGCTGGGCCTGTTCGACTGGACGCCGAAGTTCGTGCGCCGCTATGCCGACCTGCGCGGCGAAATCTCCAAGGCCATCGCCGGCTATGCCGATGACGTGCGCCAGCGGAACTTCCCCGGCCCGGCGGAGATCTACTTCGCCAAGGCCGCCAACACCTAGGCGAAGACGACGGCGGATTCCGCGGCCGGTTCAAAGGCTTTGGCGAGCGCGATGGCTTCGGCCTCGACCGCCTTGCGGGTCTTCGCGCTGAACGTCTCAAAGGCCGTGACGGTCACCGTCGCGGTCTTCTTCTTGGCCTCCAGCTTCCAACTCCCCGCCACGAAGCCGTCCACCAGCAGCATCGGCGGCACCTGCAGGTTCTTGCTGGCGACCTTCGGCGCGTGCTCGGCGGGCAGGATGCGCGCGCGATCCTGGTGGCCTTGTGTGACCGCGTCGAAGTCCGGCACGAAGCGCGGCGGGGCCGGGACGTCTCCACCTGGACGAGGCGCGTCCCTGAGGTCGTAGAGCACCTTGTTTCGGTCATCGCGGAAGGTGACGAGCGCGTCCCCCAGCGCCTCGAACAACGGCGCGACACCCTTCAGCCCTGACCAGCCGCTGAAGTCGGCGGGCGTCGCCGGGCCCCAGGCGGCGAGGTAGCGCCTGAGCAGGTCGGCGGGGGCGGGCTGGGGTGCGACGCCCTTTCCCAGATAGGCCCCGGCCAGGACGAACTCGCCACCCGGTGCGAAGCCGTAGGGCGTGTCCGACGACGCCTGCACCAGGGGCAGCCGTTGGCGCGCCGCATAGGCCAGGATGCGAACGTCGGAATAGCCAGCCTTTTCCAGCACATCCCGCAAACCCTCAAACGGCTGCGGCGCGGCGAAGTGCTGGCGCGCCAGGGCCAGGACCGGCTCCAGTTCGGCCACCGTGGTCTTGCTTCCGCCGGGCAGGGCGATGGCCTCGCCGGTCCGCAGGCTGCCGCGGAAGGCCAGGAAGTCGGCGGCGGTCATCAGGTACAGCGTACCGCGCATGGCCGTGGCCCGGACGACCTCGCGCGCCTGGATGGCCGCCCGCAGCGCATCCGGCCTGAACGCCTCCAGCCGTGACCAGAGGCCCAGGAACGGCGTGCGCGGCAGCTGGGCCTGGATGGCCAGCAGCCGGCCGAGGGCGTCGATCGGATCGACCTTTCCGCGTTCGAGCAGCATCTGCCGGGCCAGCAGGGCGCGGTTCAGGTCGCGCGCGGTCAGGGTCTCGTCGGCCATCCGCGCAGCATCGCCGAGGCGCGGGCGCGTGGCCAGCCTTGCGCAAATCGGCGCCAGCGCTCATTTGCACCCGCACGGTCGGCCTCTTCGCCGCCGCGACGGGAGAGACGTGTGGCCAAGGGATTCAAGGAAGCTGGCGAGAAGCCCCGCCGCTTCTACAAGGCGGTGTCTGTGGAGGCCGTCGAGGGCGGCTTCGCGCTGAAACTGGACAGCCGCAGCCTGCGTACGCCCCGCGCCGCCCTGATGGTCCTGCCGACCCAGGCGCTGGCCGATCTCGTCGCCGAGGAGTGGGCGGCCCAGGGCGAGCACATCGAGATGGCGCTGATGCATGCCACCCGCCTGGCCAATACCGCCTTGGACGCCATTCCCCAGGCCCGGGACGGCACGGCGGCCCAGATCGCCGACTATGCCGGTTCCGACCTGCTCTGCTATTTCGCCGAGGATCCGGCGGACCTGTCCGAGCGCCAACAGCGCCATTGGGGTCCGGTGCTGGAGCGCGCCGAGCGGGAGTTCGAGGTGGCCTTCGTCCGCGCCGCCGGCATCGTCCACCGAACCCAGCCAGACGAGACCCTGGCCAGGGTGAAGGCCATGGCCCTGGCTCTCGACGACTTCGGCCTGGCCGGCGTCGCCTTCGGCACCGCCCTGTTTGGCTCGGCGGTTCTGGCCTTCGGTCTTGCGCGCGGCTGGATGGACGGTGTCCAGGCCCTGGAGCTGTCACGCCTGGACGAAATCTTCCAGGAAGAGAAGTGGGGCGTCGACGACGAAGCCGCCGAGCGCACCGCGCGCCATGTGGTGGAAGCCCAGATGCTGGAGCGCTGGTTCAAGGCCCTCTAGCTGACGTTCGGTGAACTTGCGCCGGCTTCCGGGCGCGACTAGGGCTTTGCTCCCAGGACAGAGCGTTAAGAGGGGCCGGCCTTGAAGCATATCATCGAGGAGCTTGAGAAGCGTCGTGGCGAAGCCCGCATGGGCGGCGGCGAGCGGCGGATCGAGAGCCAGCACGCCAAGGGCAAACTGACGGCGCGCGAGCGCCTGGATCTGCTGCTGGACGAAGGCTCCTTCGAGGAGTTCGACATGTTCGTCGAGCACCGCGCCACCGATTTCGGCATGGCCGACAATCGCATTCCCGGCGACGGCGTCGTCACCGGCTGGGGCAATATCAACGGCCGGCTGGTCTTTGTGTTCTCCAAGGATTTCACGGTCTTCGGCGGGTCTCTCTCCAACGCCCACGCCCAGAAGATCGTCAAGGTGCAGCAGCAGGCCCTTAAGGTCGGCGCCCCGATCATCGGCCTGTTCGACGCCGGCGGCGCGCGCATCCAGGAGGGCGTCGACGGCCTGGCCGGATATGCCGACATTTTCCTGCAGAACACCCTGGCCAGCGGCGTCATCCCGCAGATCAGCGTGATCATGGGACCCTGCGCGGGCGGGGACGTCTATTCGCCCGCCATCACCGACTTCATCTTCATGGTGAAGGACACCTCCTACATGTACGTCACCGGACCCGACGTGGTCCGCACGGTGACCCATGAAGAGGTCACCCACGAGGAACTGGGGGGCTACCGCGTCCACGCCATGAAGTCGGGCGTCGCCGACGGCGCCTTCGAGAACGACCTGGAGGCGCTCACCCAGGTCCGCCGTCTCGTCGATTTCCTGCCGCTCTCCAACCGCGAGAAGCCGCCGGTCCGCGAGAGCTTCGACAGCGTCGAGCGTGACGAGCCGAGCCTCGACACCCTGGTCCCGGCCAATCCCAACAAGCCCTACGACATGAAGGAGCTGATCCTGAAGGTGGTGGACGAGGCCGACTTCTTCGAGATCGCGCCGGACTTCGCCAAGAACATAATCTGCGGCTTCGCCCGCATGGATGGCCGCACCATCGGCATCGTCGCCAACCAGCCCCAGGTGCTGGCCGGGGTGCTGGACATCGACTCCAGCCGCAAGGGCGCCCGCTTCGTGCGCTTCTGCGACGCCTTCGAGATCCCCCTGGTCACCCTTGTGGATGTGCCGGGCTTCATGCCGGGGACCAAGCAGGAGCAGGGCGGCCTGATCCGCCATGGCGCCAAGCTGCTGTTCGCCTATGCCGAGGCCACGGTGCCCAAGGTGACCCTGATCACCCGCAAGGCCTATGGCGGCGCCTATGACGTGATGAGCTCCAAGCACATCCGCGGCGACGTGAACTATGCCTGGCCGACCGCCGAGATCGCCGTCATGGGCTCCAAGGGCGCGGTGGAGATCATTTTCCGCGCCGAGATCGGCGACCCCGAGGCCATCGCCGCCCGCGAGGCGGAGTATAAGACCCGCTTCGCCAACCCCTTCATCGCCGCCAGCCGCGGCTATATCGACGACGTCATCAAGCCCCACAACACCCGCAAGCGCATCGCCCGCTCGCTGAAGAACCTGAGGGGCAAGCAGCTGACCAACCCCTGGAAGAAGCACGACAACATCCCGCTGTAGGGGGCGATCGCGTCATGGAGTCGGCAGGGCCTTGTTCTGGATCAAGGCCAGGCGACTCTCGCGGGCGCAGAGTTGCTGCGCCCCATGAACGTCCTCGCAAACCAGCTTCTGATCTCGACGGCCGTCGTTACGGCGACCGTGCTTGTCCACCTGTTGGGACTGGACGTCCTGCAGGCGCTGCTCCGGTGGCATCTGGAGCGCTTCACCCGCTGGATCAACCTTGATCGGGTCCTGGTGCCGCTCGGTGTGGTCCTGGGGCTCTTCGTGTTGCACGGCCTCGAGATCTGGCTCTACGCGCTGATCTATTGGAAGATGCAGATGCTCCCGACCCTGGAGCAGGCCCTCTATTTCTCAACCAGCTCCTATTCGACGGTCGGGGAGACCGGCGCGATCCTTCCCGACCGTTGGCGGATCGTCGGAGTCCTGGAGGCCATCAACGGCATGCTGCTGATTGGCTGGTCCACCGCCTTCCTGTTCCAGATCCTGCATCACCTGATGTGGGATGACAGCGACGACCACCCGCTTCCCAAGGGCGCGATCGCCCGGGTGTCCAAACCGCCTCGCCTCCGCCCGAAATGACTGGCTGAAACCGGAACAAGCCCACCCGCCAAGGGGTTGTGGGACCAGTAGGTCCTCACAACACGGGAGAACGTCAGATGCCTGACAGAAGCAACGAGCGTGGCCGATGGGACCGAGGGCCTCGCCTGGGCCCAGGCCAGCGTCACGATTGGGACGAGGCCGCGGCCGACTATCAGGCCGGCGACGATGACCCTTCTGGTGAGGGGCGTAGCTTTGACAAGGGCCCCCGTCAGGGCGGAGGCGGCGCCTATACCGGCCGCGGCTACACCGGCGGCTACGGCCAGAACGGGACCGATCCCGGCGAACGGGTCTCGCCGTATGGCGACCGTATCTATCGCGGCGATGGCGGACGCCAGGAAAACCCGGGCGAGCACCGCGCCTATCACGATCCCGGCCATCGGGGCCTCGGGCCTCAGGGCTACAGGCGCAGCGATCAGCGTATCAGCGAGGATGTCCACGACCGCCTGACCGATGATGACCACCTCGACGCCTCGGCGATCTCCGTGGCGGTGCAGGACGGCGAGGTCACCCTGTCCGGAACGATCCGTGATCGCCGCGCCAAACACCATGCCGAGGCCATCATCGAGCACATCGGCGGCGTGCAGCACGTGCAGAACAACCTGAGGGTGAGCGTGTCAGCCGGGCGGGCGCCCGCGCCGCTCGGCGAGAACACCATCCTGCGCGACCAGGCCGAAGGCAAAAGCTAAGCCAGAAGACTCCTCACGCCGTCGGCCCTAGGCTGTCGGCGTGTCGGAGGAGACGTTCAAGGTCTGGATCGAACGTTGGGGGCTGACCCCCGACGGGGAGCCGTTCGCCAGCCTTGGCGGACAGCTCCTGCCCGTGCGCCGGGATGGCGTCGCCGCCATGCTCAAGGTTAGCCATGCGCCCGAGGAAATCGCGGGGGGAACCCTGATGGCCTGGTGGGACGGGAAGGGGGCCGCGCCGGTCCTGGCGCACGACGGCGAGGCCCTGCTGATGGTTCGCGCTCGGGGGGCGGGCTCGCTGGCGCAGATGGCGACGACCGGTCAGGATGATGAGGCCAGCCGCATCATCTGCGCGGGCCTTGACGGACTTCATGCGCCGCGCGCCGGGAAGCTTCCCTCAACCCTCAGGCCGCTGCCCGACTGGTTTGCGCAGCTCGGTCCAGCGGCGCAACGGCACGGGGGCGTACTGGCCAAGTCCTACGACATGTCGCGAAAGCTCCTGGCCGATCCGCGCCAGGTCTGTGTCCTGCACGGCGACGCCCACCACGGCAATTTCCTGGATTTCGGCGCCTTGGGCTGGCTGGCCATCGACCCCAAGGGGCTGATCGGAGACCGCGGCTATGACTACGCCAACCTGCTCTGCAATCCCGACCTCGCCACCGCCGTCAGGCCGGGCCGCATCGCGCGGCAGGTCAGGGTGGTTGCCGACGCCGCGCGGTTGGAACCCCTGCGGACCCTGCAATGGCTGCTGGCCTATGCGGGGCTATCGGCTTCCTGGACCCTCTCGGACGGAAACAATCCGGCAGGCGCCCTGCAGATCGCCGAGATCGCCGCGGCGGAACTGGGATTCTAGGCGGTGGCCAGATGCTGGGTGTCGCCCCGCGCCAGCGGATCACGCAGCGGCTGGCCGTTCTGCACGAACTCCAGGGAGATGGAGTTGATGCAGTATCGCAGCCGGGTCGGCGGCGGGCCGTCGGGGAAGACGTGGCCTTGGTGGCTGTCGCAGCGGGCGCAGCGGGTCTCGATGCGGATCATGCCGTAGCTGGTGTCCTTCACCGCCACGACGTGGGCCTCGTCGATTGGCGCGAAGAAGCTGGGCCAGCCGGTGCCGCTCTCGAACTTGGTCTTGGCCTGGAACAGCGGCAAGCCGCAGAGGCGGCAGCAATAGGCGCCGTCCTGCTTGTTATCCAGCAGTCCGCCGCAGAACGCCGCCTCGGTGCCATGGTGCAGCAGCACCTCGGCCTCTTCGCGGGTCAGGTCGGCCTCTAGGCGCTTGCGTTCCGCTGCGTCGGGAGGTGTCAGGTCGAAACCGGACGGGGAGAGGGTGGCTTCTGGCGTGCTCATGGGGTCCAATCTAAGGTCTCTCCCCCAAGTACGGAAGCGCTTCAGGGGAGGTTACGTTCATGCCCACGACCAGGGTCTGTCTCGCTCGCGCGATTTTGCGCTAAGACGTCAGCATGTTCTCAAAGATTCTGATCGCCAACCGCGGCGAAATCGCGGTCCGCATCATCAAGACCTGCCGCCGCATGGGGATCGCCACCGTGGTGGTCTATTCCGAGGCCGACGCCGACAGCATGGCCGTCGAGATGGCCGACGAGACGGTGTTCATTGGCGGCGCGCCCGCCTCCGAGAGCTATCTCGTCGCCGACAAGATCGTCGCCGCGGCCCGCGAGACTGGCGCCGAGGCGATCCACCCCGGCTTCGGATTCCTGTCGGAGAACGCCGCGTTCGCCCGGCGGCTGGAGAAGGAAGGCATCGTCTTCATCGGTCCCAATCCCCACGCCATCGAGGCCATGGGCGACAAGATTGAGAGCAAGAAGTTCGCCACGGCGGCCAATATTTCGGTGGTGCCCGGCCACGTCGGCGAGATCGACGACACGGCTCATGCCATCAAGATCTCTGAGGACATCGGCTACCCCGTCATGATCAAGGCCTCGGCCGGCGGCGGCGGCAAGGGAATCCGGGTCGCCTGGAACCAGAAGGACGTCGAGGAGGGCTTCCCGGCGGTGAAGGCCGAGGCCAAGTCCAGCTTCGGCGACGACCGCATCTTCATCGAGAAGTTCATCGAGAGCCCGCGCCACATCGAGATCCAGGTGCTGGGCGACAAGCACGGCAATGTCGTCCATCTGTTCGAGCGCGAGTGCTCGATCCAGCGCCGCAACCAGAAGGTCATCGAGGAAGCCCCGTCGCCTCTGCTGGATGAGGAGACCCGCGCGGCCATGGGCGCCCAGGCCGTGGCGCTGGCCAAGGCCGTGAACTACGACTCAGCCGGCACGGTCGAGTTCGTCGCCGGCCAGGACAAGAGCTTCTTCTTCCTGGAGATGAATACCCGCCTGCAGGTGGAGCACCCGGTCACCGAGCTGATCACCGGGGTCGACCTGGTGGAGCAGATGATCCGCTCGGCCTACGGCGAGAAACTGGCCTTCGAACAGAAGGACCTGGCGATCAACGGCTGGTCCATCGAGAGCCGCATCTATGCCGAGGACCCCTATCGCGGCTTCCTGCCCTCCATCGGCCGACTGGTGCGCTACTACCCGCCGGAAGAGGGCCAGGTCGGCGACCAGATCGTGCGCAACGACGCCGGCGTCCGCGAGGGCGACGAGATCTCGATGTTCTACGATCCGATGATCTCCAAGCTGTCGACCTGGGCGCCCACGCGGCTGGCCGCCATCGACGCCATGGGCCGGGCCCTCGAAGACTTCCATATCGAGGGTCTGGGGCAGAACATCCCGTTCCTGGCCGCCGTCATGGACCAGGAGCGGTTCCGGTCCGGAAAGCTCTCCACCAACTACATCAAGGACGAGTTCCCGGAGGGCTTCCAGGGGACCACGCCCACTGATTGGCAGCGCGACCTGGTCTCGGCCGTCGCCTGCGCCATGCACCGAATCGTCACGGCCCGCTCCGCGCCCCAACTGCTGCGTGACGAGTGGATCGTCATCGCCGGCCACGACAAGCGCCTGGTGCGCCTCTCCAACGGTGGGGCCGCCTATCGGGTGGAGTATCTGAACGAGCACCGCTCGCTCACCCTCACCGAGATCGACTGGCGGCCGGGCAAGCACGTCTTCCGCGGCGTGCTCGACGGCCGCGCCTTCACGGTGGCGGTGAAGCCCGCCGCCGAGGGCTTCGTGATCCGCCACAGGGCCACCACTCTGAACGTCCTGGTCCTCACCCCGCGCTCCGCCGAACTGCACGAGAAGCTGCCGCCCAAGAAGGCCGCCGACACATCGAAGATGATCCTCTCGCCCATGCCGGGCCTGGTGGTGACCCTGGACGTGATTCCGGGCCAGCTGGTGCGGGCCGGCGAGGCGGTCTGCGTGGTGGAGGCCATGAAGATGCAGAACATCATCCGCGCCGAGCGGGACGGCACCGTGAAGACCGTCGGCGCCAAGGCCGGCGATTCGGTTGCCGCCGACGAGGTGCTGGTGGAGTTCGCCTGATGACCGACTGGGGCGCGTTGTTCCTGACCGCCTCGGGCCGGCTGGGGCGCACCCCGTTCCTGATCGGGGCGTCGATCCTGCTTGTCCTGGGCGGCGTCTACGAGACGCTCGGGGCGACCATCCACTGGCTGACCGGCTGGTTCGTCTATCCGCCCCTGTTCTATGGCGCGACCTGCGTGCTGTCCAAGCGCCTGCACGACCGGGGCAAGTCCGGCTGGTGGGCGGCGGCGATCCTGTTCGCCCTGGTGGCCGTCTGGCAGCCGCCGATGAACCCCGCAGACGTGCTGCTGTCCCTCGTGCTCGTCTGGGCGGTGGTCGAGCTGGGCGTTCTGGGCGGCGAGCAGGGGACCAACCGCTACGGCGCCAATCCCCTGAAAACCGCCACGGCTTAAGATTCTCTTTTCCTCCCCCGTGAAGCGGAGCGAAACGGGGGAGGAAAGGGGTTACAGCAGCGGCGTCTCGACCCGCTCCACAGCCCCGAACACAGCCGCGAAGCTCTCCATGAGCGCGGCGTCGGCCTCATCCATGGTCACCGGCAGGCCGAGGTCCACCAGGCTCGTCACCCCGTGCTCGGTCTGGCCGCAGGGGACGATGCCGGAGAAATGGCTGAGGTCGGGCTCCACGTTCAGCGAGACGCCGTGGAAGGACACCCAGCGGCGCAGTTTCACCCCGATCGCGGCGATCTTGTCCTCGCGGGTCGGGGCGCCGGACACCCGTCGCTCCACCCAGACCCCCACGCGGCCGTCGCGAATCTCCCCGGTGACGTTGAACCGCGCCAGGGCTCCGATGATCCAGGCCTCCAGGCCAGCGACGAATGCGCGCACGTCGCGCTGCCGGGCGGTAAGATCCAGCATCACATAGGCCACCCGCTGGCCGGGGCCATGATAGGTGAACTGCCCGCCGCGCGCCGTGGGGAAGACCGGGAATCGGTCCGGCTCCAGCAAATCGGCCGATTTCGCCGAGATTCCGGCGGTGTAGAGCGGCGGATGCTCCAAAAGCCAGACAAGTTCGCCCGCCGAGCCCTCGGCGATCGCCGCGGCGCGGGCCTCCATGGCGGCCACGGCGTCCTCGTAGCCGACGTATCCGGTCGAAACCGCCCACCCGACGGGCGCGCCGTCGGCACGACCGAAATAGGGCGGGGAAGCCTCAGCATTTAACGACCGGTCAAGCATGTCAGCGCCAATGTGGGCTCAAGGAACAGAGGGTGCAAAGCCCCCTTTGATTTCCTGGTGTTTTTTGATGGGTGGGGTTTTGGGTCAGGTTAACGCCGTCAACGTCGAGATCTCGGTGGTTCTGGGTCGTTCCACCCTGCCCATGCAGCAATTGCTGCGGATGGGCCGCGGTGCGGTGATTCCGCTGGACGCCAGTGTCAACGAAGAGGTGTGGATTCTGGCCAATAACCACCCCGTGGCCCGTGGAGAAATCCAGATTAACGAGGATCGCATCTCCATCGCGGTCACCCGCGCAGCCAATGTTTACGACTATATGGCCGGCGGCTAGCCACAACGCTTCACAAACGCTCGGGGGTTTGCTACCTGCCGCGCCTCACCACGAGCGGTCGTGGCGGAATTGGTAGACGCGCAGCGTTGAGGTCGCTGTGGGGCAACCCGTGGAAGTTCGAGTCTTCTCGACCGCACCAGTGAATTAGGGTCTTTCGCAGCTGCAGAGCTAGAGCATCGTCATACGTTAGGAGGGGAGGTCCGCATGAGTCGCGACACCGAACATCCTAAGGAGGACGACGTTCTGGACCTGCGGGCTTCGCGGCAGAGCCTGACGTCCGCCGAGGTCGAGGACCTCGAGGATCTCGCCCTTGGCGAGGACTACGCGCTAAACCCCGACTTCGTGGCCATGGTCGTCGATGCGATCGACCGTGGCGACGCAGAGCGCCTGCGCGAACTGCTGGCCGCCCTGCACCCGGCCGACGTCGCCGACCTCATGGGGTTCCTGTCGTCGGACTACCGCGCCGAGGTTGTGGCTCACCTCGATCCCGAGGCCCTGGCCGAAATCCTTTCCGAACTGGACACCGAGATCCGCGAGGACGTGCTGGAGCATGTCCCGTCCGCGATTCTCGCCAAGGCCTTGGGCGAGATGGATTCCGATGACGCGGTGGACGTCGTCGACGACCTGGAGGACGACAAGCGCGCCCAGGTCCTGGCCGCCCTGCCGGAGATGGAACGCTCGGCCATCGAGAGCAGCCTGGCCTATGAGGACGAGACCGCCGGCCGCCTCATGCAGCGCGAGGTGGTGTGGGCCCCCCAGTTCTGGACCGTCGGCCAGACCATCGAGCACTTCCTGCGGGAAGGCGACGAGCTGCCCGAGCTGTTCTTCGACGTCTATGTGGTCGATCCGGCCCACAAGCCGGTGGGCGCGGTTCCCGTCAGCCACCTGCTGCGCACCCGGCGCGACGCGCCGCTCGCCCAGGTCATGGAGCCCATTACCGAGATCCCGGTCCAGATGGACCAGGAGGAGGTGGCCTACATCTTCGACAAGTACCACCTGATCTCCGCGCCGGTCGTGGAGCCGGGCGGCCGGCTGGTGGGACAGATCACCGTCGATGACATCGTCGGCGTCATCCAGGACGAGAGCGAAGAGGACATCCTGGCCCTGGCCGGGGTCTCCGACGCCGGCCGCGACGCCGGTGTCTTCGGCATCGTGCGCTCGCGCCTGCCGTGGCTGGTCCTCAACCTGCTGACCGCCACCGTCGCCGTCAGCGTCATCGCCGCCTTCCAGGCCGAGATCACCAAGCTGGTGACCCTGGCGGTCCTCATGCCCATCGTGGCGTCCCTGGGGGGCAATGCCGGCACCCAGACCCTGGCGGTCGCGGTCCGGGCCCTGGCCAACCGCGAGCTGAACGCCTCGAACGCCATGCGCATCTTCCTGCGTGAAATCAGCGTTGGGGTTCTCAACGGCGCGACCCTGGCCGCCATCATGTCCGTGGCGGTCTTCCTCTGGTTCCATGACCTGCGCCTGTCGGTCACCGTGGGATTGGCCCTGATCGTGAATGTCTCCATCGCCGCGGTGGTGGGAACCCTCGTGCCCCTGACCCTCGATCGCCTGGGGCGCGATCCGGCGGTTTCATCGTCGGTCTTCGTCACATTCGTGACCGACTTCATGGGTTTCCTGTCCTTCCTGGGCCTGGCGGCTGTGATCCTGTTGTAACCGGCCCCTATCTTGCCCGTTGAGGTCCAAGCGCTGCGGCGCCTGTCTCAAACTGGGTCAACTGGCCATGAAACCTCGTCATCAAGTTTCCCGAACTGCGATCGACCTGATCAAGCGGTTCGAAGGTTACCGCCGGAAGTCCGCTCAGCTCGCCGATGGCCGCTGGACGATCGGCTATGGCCACACGCTCACCGCCCGCGACGGCGCGGAAGTCTCGGAACAGGACGCCGAGGCGCTGCTGCTCTACGACCTGATCGCGGTCGCCCATTCGGTCAACGAGTGGACCTACACCCCGCTGACCCAGAACCAGTTCGATTCCCTCTGCGCCTTCGCCTTCAACATCGGCGTCGACAACTTCCGCCGCTCGTCGGTCCTGCGCCGGGTCAATGAGGGCCAGCTGCTGCAGGCCGCCTGCGCCATGGAGCTGTGGCGCAAGGCCGATTTCGAAGGCGAGCGCATCGTCATCGACGCCCTGGTCCGCCGCCGCTCGGCTGAGAAGACCCTGTTCCTGACCCCGACCCACGGCTGGGTCCCGGCCCCGTCCCCGATCCTGCGTCCCAATGTGGACATGGACGCCGCCGGCATGGTGCCGCGCGAAACCCCCACGGCCCTCAAGGCGCCGATGGACGGCCCGCGCGCCATTGTCGAACGTGAGACCGACGTGGTCGCCCCTCACGCCGCCCCGGTGTTGCCGGTGGAAGCCGTGGCGCCCGTGGCCGTGCTCACGCCTGAGCCGGCGCCGCCCATCGTGCCGGTCGTGCCGGAGGAGGAGCTGAGCCCCACCCAGACGGCCGCGGCCAGCGTCACCTCGCGCCTCTCCACCATCTTCCGCGACCCGCCGGCCGAGCAGCCCGCGCCTTTCCAACCCGCGCCCCTGACCGAGGCTGCGCCTGAAGCCGAACCGGTCGCCCCGATCGAGGCCGCGCCGCCGCCGGTGGCTCGCCAGGCGGCCTACGTCGAGCCGACCGCGCCGCCGCCCGCCGCGCCGGTCGCCATGGCCGGGGGCGACCGCGCCTTCGTCCTGACGCAGCCGGAAGAGAGCTACGAGCCGGCGCCTGTTGAGCGGCCCCGCCTGGAGCTGCCTGTCGCGGCCAACGAATCGCACCCGACCCTGTTCGACCGCCAGACCTCCGCGGCCAATGATCAGCTCGGCCTGCCATCGCCGCCGCAAGAGCGCCGCATCTACATCGACGACACCCTGGAGTACGACCCCGCCTTCGATCTGCTGGAGCCGGAACAGCCCAAGCTCAGCCTGCCTTTGCTGGTGGGCCTGACGGTGGTGGGCCTGGCCTTCTTCGCCGGCGGCCTGTTCTGGGCGGCCAGTGTCAGCCCCGACCGTGACGGGGGCCTGTTCAACCCCATGACCGTGGGCTGGATGGCGGCGCTCGCCGGCATCGGCTTCTTCGGGGTGGCGGTCTATCTCATGCTCGACCGGCTCGGCCGGGGCGATCTCGACGAAGAGGACGACCTCGACGCGCAATAGCCAGTTCCCGGGGGGGATTGAGTAGGGAAGGGGCCTGGCGCGTATCGCCGGGCCCTTTCTCGTTCTGGGCCAGTCTGTGCTACCACCGCGACATGATCCCGAACCCTGGACCTTCGCTGGACTTCGGACTTGGCGAGACCGCCGAGGCCATCCGAGACACCACGCAGCGCTTCGCCACTAACCGCATCGCGCCCCTGGCCGCCGACATCGACGCGACCAACACCTTCCCGCGCCAACTCTGGCCGCAGATGGGCGAGCTTGGCCTGCACGGCATCACCGTCGAGGAAGAGTTCGGCGGCCTTGGCCTGGGCTACCTCGAGCACGTGGTGGCCATGGAGGAGGTGAGCCGCGCCTCGGCCTCGGTTGGGCTCTCCTACGGCGCCCACTCCAACCTCTGCGTGAACCAGATTCGCCGCTGGGGCTCGGAGGATCAGAAGCGCCGCTACCTGCCGGGCCTGATCTCCGGCGAGCATGTCGGCTCCCTGGCCATGAGCGAAAGCGGCTCCGGCTCCGACGTGGTCTCCATGAGCCTGAAGGCCGAACGCCGCGGCGACCGCTATGTCCTGAACGGAACCAAGTTTTGGATCACCAACGCGCCGCACGCCGACGTCCTGGTGGTCTATGCCAAGACCGAGCCCGGCGAGAACAGCAAGGGGATCACCGCCTTCCTGATCGAGAAGGACTTCAAGGGTTTCTCGGTGGGCCAGAAGCTCGACAAGATGGGCATGCGCGGCTCCGACACCGGCGAGCTGGTGTTCGAGGACTGCGAGGTGCCGGAAGAGAACGTCATGGGGCCGGTCAATGGCGGCGTCGGCGTGCTGATGAGCGGCCTGGACTATGAGCGCACGGTGCTGTCGGGCGGGCCTCTGGGGATCATGCAGGCCTGCCTGGACGTGGTCCTACCCTATGTCCGCGAGCGCAAGCAGTTCGGCAAGCCGATCGGCTCGTTCCAGCTCATGCAGGGCAAGGTGGCCGACATGTATGTCGCCCTGAACTCGGCGCGGGCCTATGTCTATGCTGTCGCCAGGGCCTGCGACGCCGGTCAGACCACGCGGTTCGACGCCGCCGGCGCGATCCTGATGGCCTCGGAGAACGCCGTGAAGGTCAGCCTGGAGGCCATCCAGGCCCTGGGAGGCGCCGGCTACACCAAGGACTATCCGGCCGAGCGCCTGCTGCGGGACGCCAAGCTGTACGACATCGGCGCCGGGACCAACGAAATCCGCCGCTATCTGATCGGCCGGGAGCTGATCGGCGCCTAACGTCAACGCTTTCTACACCTGCGATTCACCTTAGATGGACGGACCACGCCGGGGGGGCGGAGGTGAGACTGATGCGTAACGCCCTTGTCCTGCTGCCGCTGATGCTGGTCGCGAGCTGCGCCAGCCTGGAGTCCCGCCTGACCTGCGCGGCGGGGGAGGAGCCCATGCGCACCGCCCAGCTGTTCTTCGGCCAGAACATCGGCGGCAAGCCGGGCGTCTCCGACGCCGACTTCCGCAAGTTCACCGACGAGGTCCTGACCCCGCGCTTCCCCGAGGGGCTCACCGTCCTGGACGGCGGCGGCCAATGGACGGGCGCGGAGAACAAGCTGATCCGTGAGGCCGCCAAGATCGTCGTGCTGGTCCTGCCCGCCACCCATGGCGAGAACCGTCGCAAACTGGGCGAGGTGCGGCAGGCCTATGTCGAGCGCTTCCACCAGGACAGCGTGATGATGATCAGCCAGCGGGCCTGCGTCTCGTTCTAAGCTCGGAACCCGACTCACCGCCCGTGGGTTCTGTCTCCCGAACTGAAGGAGAAGAACATCATGCGTAAGATCCTCGTCCTCACCGTCGCCGCCGCCGCGGCCATGACCCTTGCCGCCTGCGGCACCACCACCACCCAACGGGCCGCCACCGGCGCCCTGGGCGGCGCAGCCATCGGGGCCGCCGTCAGCGGTGACGCCAAGGGCGCGCTCGCGGGCGCGGCAATCGGCGGCGTCGCCGGCGCGGCCACCACCCCCCGCTACTAGACCAACCGCAGCGGCGGCCGGAAAGACCTCTCAAGGGTCATATCCGACAAGGTCACCTCCATCGGGGTGTCTCGACATACGAAAGGCCGCCGGGGATACCCGGCGGCCTTTCCGCTGTCAGACCTGGCGCGGCTCACGCAAGCCTCTCCAGGCACGCCAGGTCCGCAGCGTCCGCTCCAAGGGAAGCCTCAGCGGGGGCGCGAGACGGAACCCTGAGCAGATGCGTTGACGCCCACCGAGGCGTCGGCCCCGTTGGGCGAGGCGTCGGCCGAGGCGCCGGCGTCGGCGTCGACGCTGACCGAGCGGGCGGCGCGGGTCGCGGCGCGCTTGGCGGCGCGGGCTTCGGCCCGGGCTTGGCGCGCGGTCTGGGCGGCGGTGTCCCGGGCGTAGCCAGCCGTGCTGCTGGCGGCATCGCGGGCATAGCCAGAGGCGCCGCGCACCGTCGAGCCGGCCCCGCTGGCGTCCACCGAGCCGCCGAGCGAACCCGAGCCCATCACCCCGCCGCCGGCGCCACCGACCATGCCGCCGACATTGCCGCCGCCGCCAAGGGCGCCGCCGACAAGTTGAGCCTGGGCGCCCGTGCCGAGGGCGAGAAGAGCACTGGCGGCCGCGGCCGCGATCATCGTGGTCCTAAGCATGTTGTTCTCCCAATTTCTCAAGCCGAAGGTGCGGCTCTTGAGAGGTCAAACGTCCCGGGTGCGTCCTTTCATCCCGACCTTTTTGAAGTTTGTCCGGTCACTCCCCCGCCAGCACGCCGCGGCCGGCCCCCACGGCCACCGGCGAGGTGCGCAGGTCGAAGGCCACCAGGCCCTTGCCGTAGACGGGATCGGCGCCCTGCGCGCCCAGGTCCCTGGCCTGACGCGACAGGGTGGCCACCGCGCGGTCCGCATCGGCCTTGTCCGGCTCCGGAAGGTCGAGCGCCAGGCGTCCGGCCACCAACGGCGCGGCGAAGGAGGTGCCGCGCAGGGCCACATAGCCGCCCTGGCTGGACGCGCCCGCCATGTCGGCGCCGGGGGCGGCGAAGTCCACATGTCCGCCACGTCCGGCCTCGGGCAGCACCCGGCGCCGCGAATCGACCCCGGTGACCGCCACCACCCCCGGATAGGCCGCCGGATAGAGCGGCGGGGCGGCCGGTCCATCATTGCCCACGGCGGCCACCACCAGGTGCCCTCGGGCCGTCAGGGCGGCCACGGCGGCCCTCAGGGTGACGTTGGGCGGGCCCACCAAGCTGACATTGATCACCGGGACCTTGCTGCGGGCCATCCAGGCCAGGGCCTGGGCGATGATCGCCGCCGAGCCTCCGGTGGGGGAGCCGCCATAGACATCGGCCACCAGCAGCCGGGCGCCCGGCGCCGCGCCCCGGAAGGCGCGCGAGCGTCCCACCATCAGCGACGCCACCGCCGTGCCGTGGGCGCTGACCTTCAGACCGCCCGGCGCGAAGCCGCGCTGCTCCACCGGACCCAGGCTGGGATGAGCCGCCACGCCGCCGTCCACCAGGCCGATGCGGACGCCGGAACCGCCGCCCCCCGCGGCGCGGACACCGGCCTCGCCCGCGGCCGTCCCCGCGCCGAGATAGATGTGGTTGAAGTCATACTGTCCCTGCGGATCCAGGGCCTGCAGGCGCCGCACCGCCTCGCGGGCCGGGACTCCGGCGGGCGGGGTCAGGGTGACGGTGCTGAGGTCCAGTCCCTCAAGACGCGTCTCGTCCCCGACTCGGAAGCCGGCCTTCCTCGCGATGGCCAGGGACTGCGGGGAGGGCGACAGGATCAGCACCTCGCCGCGCACCACCGCCTGGCCGTGGTCGTCCACGTCGATGACGTCGGCATGGTCGCGGATCAGCGCCTGAACCTGCCGGCCGCGCAGGGCGCTGAGGGTCTGGCCTTCCAGAGACTGGGCTTGGCGCGCCAGGCCGCTTACCGTCGGCAAGCGTGGCGCCGCGACAGCCGGCAGGGGGAGGTCGGGGAAGCCGCCCATCGGCAGTCCGCCGCCTCCGGGTATCGACGGCAAGCCGCCCAGCTGCGCACTGGCCGGAAGCGCCACGACGCTCATGGCCACGACGCTCAGCGAGCCGACGATCCAACAATGACAGGGGCCCATCGTGAATTCCCGTTCCCGATGGGGACCTAAGCGCGGCAGTGGCGTTTTGTTCCTCATGACGGGGATGGAACGCCCCGGCTCCGTCGTTTCATCCCCAGACAGAGGCGAGGTCTTGGACGAAATTCAGCGTGAGATCGTCGAACTGCTTCCTCGCCTGCGCCGCCTGGCGCGGGCGATCACCCGGGATGTCGCCGACGCCGACGACCTGACCCAGCTTACCGTGGAGCGCGCTCTGCTGCGCGCCGCCCAGTGGACGCCGGGGACCCGCCTCGATAGCTGGATGTACAGGATCATGAAGAACGCCTGGATCGACGAAGCCCGCGCCCGCAGCCGCCAGGCCCGGGTGTTCGCCCCTGAAGAGCAGGGGCTGAACATCGGAACCGACGGCGCGGCGGCCATGGAGGCCCATCTGCAGGCCGCCTCCGTGGAGCAGGCCATGGCGCGGCTGCCCGATGACCAGAGACTGGCCGTGGCGCTGGTGCTGGTGGAGGGGTTATCCTATCGCGAAGCGGCCGCGGTGCTGGAGGTTCCCGAAGGAACTCTCACCAGCCGTCTGGTCCGGGGCCGCAACGCCCTGTTGGCGGATCTGAGGGGTGCGGCATGAAAATCGATGACCGGAAACTGATCGCCTATGTCGATGGCGAGCTCGACGCCTTTGGGCGGGCCGAGGTGGAGGCCGCGGTGGCCGCGGACCCGGTGCTGGGCGTCCGCCTGGAGGAACACCGCCTGCTGCGGGCCAAGGTGGCCGGCGCCTATGCGAACGTCGCCCGGGAGAGCGTGCCGGCTCAGCTGATGGCCGCCGCCAAGGCCGGCGCCGAGGCTGACCCGGACAATGTGGTGAAGCTCGCCGACCGCCGGAAGCCGCCTCCCGCCCCCAAGCCGCAGGTCAAGGTCACCTTGCCCGCCTGGAGTTCCGTGGCCGCGACCCTGATGGTTGGCGCGGTGGCGGGCTATCTGATCTCCCAACAGAACGCCGGTGTCCTGGCCCCCAGCATGGACGGGGCCCTGGTGGCGAAGGGCGGGCTGGCCAGGGCGTTGAACAACAACCTCTCGGCCAGTTCCGGGCCGGCGCGCCTGGCGATCAGCTTCAAGACCGCCGACGGCCGCTATTGCCGGACCTTCCAGGCCGATGCTCAGCGCATCGCCGGGATCGCCTGCCGCGAGGGCCCTCGCTGGATCGCGCGCATGACCACGGCCGCGCCGGCCCCCACCAAGACCTTCGACTACCGCACGGCGGCCAGCGCCACCGCGCCGGCGGTGCTGGCGGCGGTGGACGGAATGATCGAAGGCGAGCCGCTGGATCGGGCCGGTGAGATGGCCGCCAAGGCGCGTCGCTGGCGGGACTAGCAACCATCCTTCCCCCTCGATGGGGGAAGGCTTCTGAGGCCTAGGCTCGCAAATCGAACAGCGTGCCCATCCGTTTGTCCTCGGTGCGCTGACGGGTGACGTCCTCGTCGGCCTCGCGGTTCTTCACCTGGTCCGGCTTGGGCTGGTCAGGCTTCCGCGCCGCGACCGCGGTGGGGCCGTCCTGATTGGCGGTGAAGGGCGCGGCGTTCTGCGCCGGCTTGGGCGGGAAGATCAGCCGACGTGTGGCGTAGTCAGCGGCGGCCGGGGGGGCGTTGATCGGGTCCATGCCGCCAACCTGACAGGGCAGCATCAAGGTTTCGTTCAGACTTTGTGTTAATTGCCGGAAAGCCTGTTCCACATATGCGAACGGCCGGCCCGTTGTCGGGGCCGGCCGTTCCATTGTCGGACCGCTCAGCGGCCCCGCAACCTGAAGCGCTTACGCGCAAGCCTCGTAAGCGGAGGCCCAGAGCACGGTTTCCACCTGCGGATGAAGACAATGAGACACTGGGTCACCTCCTTTCAGTTGTTGAACAAGACCTCGAATATGGGACCGATTTGATCGATCCGCAAACGTCGCCGTTGACGCATGCCGATTTCGTGTTCCGGCGCCTGTTCTCCGCCCCCGTAAACAGGGGAGGAAAGCCTAGCGTCGTCCGCTGGCGGCGGCCTTTTGCTGCAGGCTGGGCCGGCGGCGCAGGTCGGTGACTGGCACGCTCAGCTTGTCCAGGGCCTCGATCATCGCCTTGTAGCCCCCGGCCACGGCGGGCTCGTAAGCGGCCCAGTCGCGGATTTCGACGCCCGCCACCTCCGGCGTCACCAGCACGTCGGTGGCGTCGCGCGCCGCGGCCAGATCACGGCCGGTGGAGACCGTCGCCGCCCGCATGAGCAGGGAGACAATGGGCGGGCCCTTGCGCCACTGGCCTGAGAAGATCCAGCGCCAGACCGAGGACGGCCGCGCCACGTCGGCCGCGGTGATCGAGCGGCCCCTTGAGACGTCGATGCCGATGATCGGGCCCAGCTCGTTGATGCGCATCACGTCGGCGGGGAAGTTCTTCATCACCGCCCCGTCCACCAGCACGTCGTTGTTGTGGGTGGCCGGCGGCAGGATGCCGGGCAGGGAGATGGTGGCCCGCAGCGCCTCGCGCAGCAGGCCGCGCCGGTGCAGCTGGTAGGTCCCTGTGGTCAGGTTCGATGACAGGCAGAAGAACGGCAGCCACATGTCGGCGATCTGCACCTCGCCGAAATGCTCGGCCAGGCGGTCGCGCACCTTCTCGCCCCGGGTCATGGCCAGCAGGGGGATGGCGATATCGTCCAGCGGACTGGTGTTCACGAAGGCGGCGCGGATGCGCCACTCCATCTCAGCCTCGTCCCAGCCCAGGGCCACACCGGCGGCGATGATGGCGCCCATGGAGACGCCGCCCACGAAGTCGATGGGCACCTTGCGTTCGCGCAGGGCCTTCACCGCGCCGATATGGGCATAGGCCCGCGCGCCGCCGCCCGAGAGAACCAGGCCGACCGCCTGGCCGGTGAGGACCCGGGCGATACGCTGAACGTCGCCAGCGTGGTCTCGGCGCATATGGAACAGGCGCGAGGGCTTGGCGGCGTCCATCCACGCCTCGGAGCCCGCCGGCGCCTTCGCGCCGCGCCTCTGGACCAGGATCAGGTCCACCAGGTTCTGGCCCTGCAGGGGTTCGTTGGCGTGGGGATGGTCGAGCGGCGGGGCGACGTCGCCCCGGCCGAGGCGAAACAGCCGGTCCACCTGACGCCCCACCACCTGGCGCCAGCCCAGGTCCTCGGCCTCGGCGCAGTAGAGGACGAAGTCGTAGTCCCGCTCGACCTCTGAGAACCATTCGGTGGGGGCGTGCTGCGCCTCCGCCCCGATGACCGTGACCGAATAGCCCAGCTTGCCGATCTCTCGGGCGATACGATCCACCTGGGGGCGCACGGCGACCGGGTCGCCGATGGTGACGAAGCCGAACACCGAGGGCGCCGCGCCCGATGACTTGGTGGCGGCCTGGCGGCTGCGCAGGATCATCAGCCGGGCCAGTTCGACCATGACTTCGGAGTCATCGTCGCAGGCGTCGAAGAAGGCCTCGCGGGGCAGGGCGAAGATTTCCGAATCCCGCAGGGCCACCACATGGCCCGAATGCGGCACGCCGGAGATCATCGACATCTCGCCGGCGGGCTCGCCGGGGCGGATCACGCCCAGGAACTGCGGCTCGTGGCCCTCCTCGCGGCGGAAGGCCCCCAGGCGCCCGGCGCGCACGAAGTAGAGATGATCGGCCGGCTCCCCGGCGTCGAACAGTGTCACGCCGCCGGGAAGGGAGAACCACGTGGCCTCGCCCTGGGCGCGCTCGTCCTCGAAGAGCCTGGACAGCGCTGAGTCGGTCGATATGCCGGGAAGGTTCGCCACGGAGCGGGAGCCTAAGGTGTGTTTCCTCCAACTGTGAACCGGTTTTGCGCGGGACAGGGTTCGGCTGCGGCGCGATGTCCGGTTTGACTTGGCGCAAGTTTCGCCGCGCCGATCTCGGCCAGGATCGCGCCATGACTCAAAGCTCTCATTTCCAGCAGCTCCTCGACGCCGCCACCGCCCAGCCCGATCCGCAGCGCCTGCTGTTCGTCTTCGCCGCCGCCGAACTGCCCGACGGCGCCACGCAGGCCCAGCGCGAACGCTTCCTGGCCGGGGAGGGCGGGGCGCTCGCCCCCCTGATGTGCGTGGACAAGGCGCCCGGCGAGCTGGCCGACTTCGGGGCCTTGCTGGCCGAATCGCGACGCGCCGGTCCGCCCTGGCAGGTGGCCTTCGCCGCCAGTCTGTCCGGAACGGGCGGTGTCGCCCCCACCACGGCCCAGATCGAGGTGGCCCTGCAGTCCATGGTCGACGCCGTCCGCGTCGGCGGGGTCGGCCGCTTCGCCGCCTATGGCCCGGATGGCGAGCCCATCCTGTTCCAATAGGGGGCGCACCCTCGGCGCTCCTTACGCCCCATGCGGGGTCGGATGGGGTCGATCTCCCTGTCCGATAAACCTCCAACGTCATCCCGGCCGCAGCGAAGCGGAGAGCCGGGACCCAGTGGCCGCAATCAATCCCCCTGGGTCCCGGGTCTCCCCTGCGGGTCGCCCGGGATGACGGGAGTTGTTGTTCTGAGGGGGAGCGTGACCCCCGACCCTGCACCGCAGGGCCACCTTCTCCCCTTGCGGAAGAAGGACAGGGACGCGCGCCCGAGCCCAGTGGAGAAGGGGCTATTCTCCGTTTCAGATCTATCCGCCTGAAGCGGAAGGGGTCCCGCGCGCCCCTAGCCTGGGTCGCCCGGCCCGGCTATGCCTTGCCCATGCCCCAACTGAAGTCCGCCATCGACACCAAAGGCGAGGCCTTCCAGGCCAACGAACAGGTCAACCGCGCCCTGGTGGCGCAGCTGCGCGAGCGGGTCGCCGCCGCGGCGCTCGGCGGCCCCGAAGACTCTCGGAAACGCCACGCCGGCCGCGGCAAGCTGCTGCCCCGCGAGCGGGTCATGCGCCTGCTGGACGCCGGATCGCCCTTCCTGGAGGTCGGCGCGCTCACCGCCCACGGCCTCTATGACGGCGAGGCGCCGGGCGCTGGCGTCATCACCGGCATCGGCCGGGTCTCGGGCCGCGAGGTGATGATCGTCGCCAACGACGCCACGGTGAAGGGCGGGGCCTATTTCCCCCTGACCGTGAAGAAGCACCTGCGCGCGCAAGAGGTGGCGATGCAGAACCGGCTGCCCTGCATCTACCTGGTGGATAGCGGCGGCGCGAACCTGCCTCACCAGGCCGAGGTCTTCCCCGACCGCGACCACTTCGGCCGAATCTTCTTCAACCAGGCCCGGATGAGCGGCGAGGGCATTGCCCAGATCGCCTGCGTCATGGGTTCCTGCACCGCTGGCGGGGCCTATGTCCCGGCCATGAGCGACGAGACGGTCATCGTGCGCGGGACCGGCGAGGAGAGCCAGGGTACCATCTTCCTGGGCGGTCCGCCCCTGGTGAAGGCCGCTACCGGCGAGGTGATCAGCGCCACCGAACTGGGGGGCGCCGACACCCACGGCCGACGCTCGGGCGTGGTGGACCATGTGGCGGTGGACGACGAGCACGCCCTGCAGATCGTCCGCTCCATCGTCGCCAACCTGAACACCCGCAAGCCCGACCAGGTCGTCCTGGCCGAACCCCGCGAGCCGCTGTTTGATCCCCACGAGCTCTACGGCATCGTCCCCACCGACGTCCGCGCGCCCTATGACGTGCGCGAGGTGATCGCCCGCATCGTCGACGGGTCGGAGTTCGACGAGTTCAAGGCGCTGTACGGCACGACCCTGGTCACCGGATTCGCCCGCATCTGGGGCCAGCCGGTCGCCATCCTGGCCAACAATGGCGTGCTGTTCTCGGAAAGCGCCCTGAAGGGCGCCCACTTCATCGAACTGGCCTGCAAGCGCGGGATCCCGCTGGTCTTCCTGCAAAACATCTCGGGCTTCATGGTCGGCGGAAAGTACGAGGCCGGCGGCATCGCCAAGGATGGCGCCAAGCTGGTCACAGCCGTCGCCTGCGCCGAGGTGCCCAAGTTCACCGTCCTGATCGGCGGCTCCTTCGGGGCCGGCAACTACGGCATGTGCGGCCGGGCCTATTCCCCGCGCTTCATGTGGACCTGGCCCAACAGCCGGATCAGCGTCATGGGCGGCGAACAGGCCGCCAGCGTGCTGGCCACGATTCGCCGCGACGGCGTGGAGGCGAGGGGCGGCGATTGGCCTGCGAGCGAGGAAGAGGCCTTCAAGGCCCCGATCCGCGACCGCTACGAAACCGAGGGCGACCCATATTTCGCCACTGCCAGGCTCTGGGACGACGGGATAATCGATCCGGTCCAGACCCGCGACGTGCTGGGCCTCTCGATCTCCGCGGCCCTCAACGCGCCTATTCCGGAAACCAGGTTCGGTATCTTCCGCATGTAGCGGCCTTCGGGGGGAGGACGGTTTGAACGCGCTCTGGAACGTCGGCACCCTCGACCGGGTGATCTTCATGTTCCCGGTGACGGTCTTCGCCGTGATCCTGGCGGGCGTCCTCTACCGCCTGGGCCGCAAGCGGCGGATCCGGACCACCGAATTCTGGGAGCCGATCGTCGCCTGCCTGACCGTGGTCCTGGTCTTCGTGGGTATCTACGCCGGTTACGCGTCCTTCCGGAACCAGACCCGGCTGGCGGCGGAGACCGCCCTGAACGAGGGCGCCGACAACCTGTTCGCCGTGGAAATCGACCACCCGGAACTCCGCTGCCTCTATTCCAACTTCGGCCACGACGACCCGGCCGGATGCGTCGCTCGCCTGGCCGCCGACCGCGATCGCTGGAGCCTGGCCATCTTCTATGTCGAGGAGAGCTGGTTCACCCTGGAGAAGGCCAGCGAGGACCGCGCCAACTGGGGCTCGCAGTATGCGGGTGACATCGGCTACTGGGCTGACGACGTCTCCGACGATCCCTCGGGAATGTTCGCCTTCTACCTTCTGAACCAGCACAGCGTGCCAGCCGCCAAGGCCCGCATGGCCCGGGCCGGCGTGTGCATCGCCGATCTCTGCGACGGCTATTCGAAGGTGCGCGGCGCGCTGATCAAGGCCCAGGCCGCCGAAGGTCCCGATCTCTGCGCGAGCCCTCAGGTGAGGGCGCAATCGCGGAGCCCTTGCCCGGACTAGCCGCCCATCAGGGCGCGGGCCACCTGGCCCACCAGGACGCCCAGGCTGACGGCGGTGGCCATCACGCCGAGGGTCAGGGCGAGGTTGGCGGTGGTGCGACGCGCAAGCTTGCCGCGGGGGCGCCGGGCCGGCCCGGCTGTCGCCTGGGCGCCGCCGAGCGCCTGGGTGAGGGACAGCGCATCTGCGGTCCTGGGCATGGTCATCCTTTCCGCGGGCGGCGGGGGGAAACCGCCGCGTATCGATCTCGGCGGATGTTTCGGACAGAGCGGCCCCCGGATCAACCGGCCTTCGGCCCGGATTGGGCCGTTATCTCCGGCATGGTGACAGAATCGCCATAGGCGCGTCGCGCGAAGTCAGGACCTATGTCAAAGCGTCGGCGTTGGGCTTATGTCCCCATCACGCAGTTCGAAAAACGAGGCTCCCATGACCAATCCCATCGCCGATCCCCTGGTCGAGGTTCTCGACACCGATGTGGACCAATCCCTGGTGCGGATCGAAGCCACGGTCGAAGGCGTCGCCATGGTGACCATCAACCGCCCGGAGCGGCGCAACGCCTTCGACGCCCGGCTGATCGCGGCGCTGCACGAAGCTTTCGAGACCCTGCAGGGCGCCGAGGGCGTCCGGGTGGTCTTCCTGCGCGGCGCGGGCGGGATCTTCAGCGCCGGCGCTGACCTCGACTGGATGCGCGAGGCCGCAGACCGCACTGAGAGCGACAATCGCGAAGACGCCTACGCCATGGCCAAGATGCTCAAGAGCCTCTGGGACATCCCGGCCCTGACCGTGGCCCTGGTGGAGGGCGGCGCCTATGGCGGTGGGGCCGGCCTGGCCGCCACCTGCGACATCGCCGTCGCCACGGCGGACGCCAAGTTCAGCTTCGCGGAGGTCCGTCTGGGCCTGATCGCCGCCACTGTCAGCCCCTATGTGGTGGGCGCGGTGGGGCCGCGCACGGCGCGGGCGCTGTTCGCCACCGGCTCGGTGTTCGATGCGGCCTATGCCGAGAAGGTCGGCCTGATCACCGAGGTGGTGGCCGACACGGCGGGACTCGACGCCGCCTGCGCCCGCATCGCCACCGAGATGATGGCCTGCGCGCCCATCGCGGTGGCCGATTCCAAGAAGCTGGTGGAGGATGTCGCCTATCGGCCCATCGCCGACATGATGGAAGAGACTTCCAAGCGCATCGCCCGCACCCGGGTCAGCCCCGAAGGGCAGGAGGGCGTCCGCGCCTTCCTCGACAAGCGCAAGCCGTCCTGGGCCGTCTGATCCTCCCCTGGCAGGACTCTCCGCGCCCCACTAGGATCGCGGCATGATCAGATCCGTCCTCGTCGCCAATCGCGGCGAAATCGCCCGGCGCGTCTTCAAGACCGCCCGCCGCATGGGTATCGCCACGGTGGCCGTCTATTCGGAGGCCGACGCCGACGCGCTCCATGTTCGCGAGGCTGACCAGGCGGTGCTGATCGGCCCCGCCGCCGCCCGCGAGAGCTATCTGGTGGGCGAGAAGATCATCGCCGCCGCGCGGCAGACCGGCGCCGAGGCTGTCCATCCCGGCTATGGCTTCCTGTCCGAGAACGCCGCCTTCGCCGAGGCGGTTATGGCGGCCGGGCTTATCTGGATCGGCCCGCCGCCGGCCGCCATCCAGGCCATGGGCTTGAAAGACGCCGCCAAGTCCTTGATGCAGAAGGCCAATGTCCCAGTGACGCCGGGCTATCTGGGCGACGACCAGTCCCTGGAACACCTGCAGGCGGTGACTGAAGTCATCGGCTATCCCGTGCTGATCAAGGCCGTGGCCGGCGGTGGCGGCAAGGGCATGCGCAGGGTCGACCGGCCGGAGGACTTCGCCGCCGCGCTCGCCTCCTGCCAGCGGGAGGCCGCCGCCAGCTTCGGCGACGCCAAGGTGCTGATCGAAACCTACGTCACCCGGCCGCGCCACATCGAGGTGCAGATCTTCGGGGACAGCCACGGCAATGTCGTCCACCTGTTCGAGCGCGACTGCTCCCTGCAGCGCCGCCACCAGAAGGTCATCGAGGAGGCGCCGGCGCCGGGCATGAGCGAAGCCGCCCGCGCCGCCGTGACCGCCGCCGCCGTCGCGGCCGCCCGGGCGGTGAACTATGTCGGCGCCGGCACGGTGGAGTTCATCGCCGACGCCAGTTCAGGCCTGCAGCCCGACCGCATCTGGTTCATGGAGATGAACACCCGCCTGCAGGTGGAGCACCCGGTCACCGAGGCCGTCACCGGGGTCGACCTGGTGGAGTGGCAGTTCCGCGTCGCCTCGGGCGAGCCGCTGCCGCTGGCCCAGGATCAGATCCGGCTGAACGGCCACGCGGTGGAAGCCCGCCTCTATGCCGAGAACCCGGCCGCGGGCTTCCTGCCCTCCATCGGCGTGCTGGAGCATTTCGTCCTGCCCGGCGACATCCGCGTCGATGCCGGCGTGGAGCAGGGCGGCGAGGTCAGCCCCTTCTATGATCCCATGATCGCCAAGCTGATCGCTCACGCGCCCACTCGTGAGGGCGCCAGCGATCAACTCGCCCAGGCCTGCGCAGAGGTGGAGGTATGGCCGGTGAAGACCAATGCCGGCTTCCTGGCCCGCTGTCTCGACCACCCCGACTTCATCGCCGGCGAGGTGGACACCGGCTTCATCGAGCGCAACCTGGAAGACCTCGTCTCGACTCCCGCGCCCTCCGACCAACTCCTGGCGGTGGCCGCCGCGGCGGCGCTGGCGGAGCGCGACGAAGACCAGGCCAATCCCTGGAAGGGCCTCACCGGCTTCCGCATGAACGCCGAGCCCCAGGCCACCGTGCGCCTGTTCCTGGAGGGGACCGCGGTCGACGCCCCCCTGCCGGAGGGCGATATCGAGGCCAACATCCTGATGACGCAGGACGGCGAGGTGGTGGTCTTCGAAGGCGGCGAGACCTATGTGCTCGCCACCCGCCCGCCCTTGCGCGATCTGGACGATGTGGCCGGCGACGCCCAGGTGCGCTCGCCCATGCCGGGCAAGGTGGTGGCCGTGGCGGTGTCTGTCGGCGACATGGTGGTGCGCGGCCAGCCCCTGCTGACCCTCGAGGCCATGAAGATGGAGCACGCGCTCACCGCGCCGTTCGACGGCGAGGTGGAGGCCCTGAACGTCTCTGTGGGCGACCAGGTCAGCGAGGGCGTGACCCTGGCGCGGCTGAAGGCGTCGGCCTGATGGCGTCCGGTCTGAACATGCTTCGCCTCTGCGTGGGCTGCGACACCATAGAGGACCTGCTGGCTTACCATCAGGACGAGAAAGAGCCCTGGCTGCTGCACACCCGCATGTCGCCCAAGCGCGGCGACGAACTGCTGGACGGCGGGTCCCTGTACCGCATCTTCAAGGGCATGATCCTGTGCCGCCAGAAGATCCTGGCCATCCGCACCGTGGGCGAACACCCCAACGTAAGGTGCGAGATCACCCTGGACCCGGAGATCATCCGCGTCGCGCCCACCCCGCGCCGCGCCTTCCAGGGCTGGCGATACTTCGACCAGAAGGACGTGCCGCCCGATCTGGACGCCGACGGCGACGGGGAGATTCCGACCGAGTTGGCGCGGCAGCTTCGGGAAGCCGGGGCCTGGTAGGCTCCGTCAATCCAATCACCACCGTCATCCCCGGGCTTGTCCCGGGGACCCATGATCTCCGCCCTGCCGCAGAACGCGGGGCGCGCGCCGGAGATCATTGCTGAACGACGGAGATCATGGGTGGCCGGGACAAGCCCGGCCATGACGATCAAGGGGAAAAGGGAGCCGGCAGGTCCCAGCCGCTAGACGGCCATGTTGTCGATCAGCCGGGTCTTGCCGAGGATGCCGGCGGCCAGGATGCGGGCCGGGCCGGTGATGGGGCCGGGCCCCAGGGGCTCCAGGCTCGAGGCGTCACGCACCTCGAAATAGTCGATGCGGGAAAAGCCCGCCCGCTCCAGGGCGGCGCGGCCGGTGTTCTCCACCCGATCCACCGCCACCCCGTCGCGCAGGCGCTCCACCGCGTCGCGCAGGGCCGCGGCCAGGCTGGGGGCGGCCTCGCGCTCGGCCGGCGTCAGGTAGGCGTTGCGGGAGGAGAGCGCCAGGCCGTCCTGCGCCCGCGCCGTGGGCGCGCCGATCACCTGCACCGGGATGTCCAGGTCGGCCACCAGCCGCTTGATCACCTGCAGCTGCTGATAGTCCTTCTCGCCGAACACCGCGACGTCGGGGCCGCACTGCAGCAGCAGCTTGCTCACCACCGTCGCCACGCCGGCGAAGTGGCCCGGCCGCGCCGCGCCGTCCAGGGGCCCGGAGACGCCGCTGACCGTCACCGTGGTGGAGAAGCCGGGCGCGTACATCTCTGCGACCGTCGGCGCGAACATCAGGTCGCAGCCTGCGCTCTCCAGCAGGTCGGCGTCCTTGGCCTCGTCGCGGGGATAGGCGTCGAAGTCCTCGTGCGGCGCGAACTGGGTCGGATTGACGAACACGCTGGCGACGACGCGCCGGGCCTTGGTCTTGGCCAGGGTCACCAGCGAAAGATGGCCGCTGTGCAGGGCGCCCATGGTGGGGACCAGGCCGACGGTCTCGCCGGCCTTGCGCCAGGTGGCCACCTGGGCGCGGAGGTCTGCGACGGTGCGGACGATGGTCAGCGGCATGGGGGAGGCTCCGTCACGAAAAGGCGGGCCGCTTATGACTTTGAAGTAGGCATCCGTCCACAGGCCGCGGCGTCTGTTGCGTTGACGGGGCAGGGGTGGCGGCCTCACCTGTTAACCAATCGAATCAGCGCAACGACGCTGGCTGAGATGGTGTGGAGTTTTTGAGAACCATGTCCCAACCCAAGGTCATTGTGGTCGGTAACGAGAAGGGTGGCGCGGGCAAGTCGACGCTGGCCATCCATATCGCCACGGCGCTGCTGCACTCGAACGCGCGGGTTTCCGTGCTGGATCTCGACCTGCGCCAGCAGTCCATGGGCCACTTCTTCGCCCACCGCGCCGCTTGGCTGGCCGCCAACGGCGTCAGCGCGCCCATGCCCGTCGAGCACCCGCTCAGCGCCGACCTGGCCAAGGCCACCGATGAAGAGGCGCTCGCCCGCTTCGAGGAGGCGTTCAGCGCCGCCGAGGCCTCGGACTACATCCTGATCGACACGCCCGGCGGCGACACCGCCGTCAGCCGCGCCGCCCACGGGATGGCTGACCTGATCGTCACGCCGATGAATGACAGCTTTGTCGACTTCGACATGCTGGGGGTCGTCGATCCGGTGACCCTCGATCTGAAGCGCCCCAGCCTCTATTCAGAGACCGTCTGGAACAGCCGCAAGATCCGCGCGGCGGCCAGCGGCAAGTCCATCGACTGGGTGGTGCTGCGCAACCGCCTGGCGCCCACCGAAGCCCGCAACCGTCGCCGGGTCGACGAGCGGGTCCAGGCCCTGTCGCGCCGCGTCGGCTTCCGCGTCGGCCCCGGCCTGCGGGATCGGGTGATCTACCGCGAGCTCTTCCCCTTCGGCCTGACCATCGCCGACCTGTCGCCTACCATCCGCCCCGTGGCCATGTCGCTGCAGCACGTGGCGGCTCGCCAGGAGTTGCGCGCCCTGGTGGGGTCGCTGGGCCTGGACGTGGGCGATGAGCTGATGGCCGCTCAGTAGTGACCTATATCGCGCTGGGCTGCGTGATCCTGGCGCTGCTGATGTGGGCGGGCGGCGGCAAGGCGATCCTGAAGCGCCGGGAGTGGCGGTTCCTCTCCGGGGGCTTTGCGATCATGGCCTTCGCCGGCGCCGCCTATGTCGGCCTGAAGGGCAGCTGGGGTTCGGCCATCGTCCTGGTGGTGCTGGGCCTAGGCCTGGCGATCTCCACCCGCCGCACCGGCGTCATGCCGCCGCGGGCCAGTGAGGCCATGAGCGAGGTCGAGGCGCGCGCGATCCTGGGAGTCCGGGCCGGCGCGTCTTCGGAGGAAGTCCAGGCCGCCTATAGCCGCCTGATGCGTCTGGCCCATCCCGACAAGGGCGGCACCGACGGCCTGGCCGCGCAGCTCAACGCGGCGCGGGACAGGCTCACGCGGAAGTAGGCCTCAGCCCGGCTTCACGACCATGCAGGGGAGCTTCTTGGCCTTCAAGGCGCCGCAGGCGCCCTTGGCCGAGGATTCGGTAAAGCCCGAGAAGCGGGCGCGGTAGGTGCCGCCGATGGAGTCAGTGTCGCCGTCGGCCTTGCTGAAGTGCTTGCCGAAGCGCTTCTCCACCAGGGCTAGCTGCTCCTTGGCCAGCGACTTGGATTTGAAGGCGCCGACCTGAACGATCCACTTGCCGGCCGGCTTCTTGTCATCCTTCTGGGCCTTCTTCGGGTCGGCCTTCGGGGTCGGCGCCGATTGCGAGCCGCGCAGCAGGTTGCGCCGGGGATCGACGAAGTCGTTGCTGGAGAAGGAGGCGGGCGGCGGGGCCGAGGCCAGAACGATCCGCAGGCCGTCCTGCTCGCCGTCCCCCTGCTCGACGGAGGGACGCTCGATCGGTCCGACCGGCTCCGGCTCGAACAGGTTCTGGGCGATGGTGATCTTCTCGCCCCGCTCGCGGCGGGTCATCACGTCGAAGCCCGTCAGCAGCAGGTCCTCGGCGTTGTTGTTGCGCTTGGCGGTCGACGGGGCGCCGAGCACCACGGCGATCAGGCGGCGATTGTCGCGCACCGCGGAGACCGCGATGTTGTAGCCCGAGGCGTTGGTGTAGCCGGTCTTCAGGCCATCGACCCCCGGCATGGAGCCTAGCAGGCCGTTGTGATTGTTCATCGACGTCCCGCGGAAGCTGAACTGCCGCTGGTTGAACAGGCGATAGTACTGGGGATAGTCGCGCATGACGGCCCGAGACAGGATGCCGATGTCGCGGGCGGTGGAGACCTGGCGGCTGTCGGGCAGGCCCGAGGCGTTCACGAAGCGCGTGTTGGCCATGCCCAGTTCCTGGGCGCGCAGGGTCATCATGGCCGCGAAGCGGGCCTCGCTGCCCCCGAGCTTCTCTGCCAGGGCGACGGCGATGTCGTTGGCCGACTTGATGGCCAGGGCCTGCATGGCCTCGTTGACGGTGAGGGATTCCCCCGGCGACAGGCCGAGCTTGGTGGGGGGTTGGGCCGCGGCGCGCGGCGAAATCATGATTGTGTCCTCAGGCCGCAGGCGGCCGGAGCTCAGGGCCTCGAAGGTGAGGTAGAGCGTCATGATCTTGGTGATCGAAGCCGGATAGCGGGGGCTGTCGGCGCGCTTGGCGTAGAGGACCTCGCCGGTCTTGGCGTCCACTACGATGGCCGCATACTTGGGCGCGGTGGTGGGCAGGGACGGCATCGAGAGGTAGGGGATCTGCGCCTGGGCGGATGTCGCCAGGGGCGAAACCGCCGTCAGGGCGGCGGCGCCAAGGGCGACAAACAGGCGGCGGGCGCGCTCGAACATTGCGGTTCGTCCGTCGAATCAAAGGGTTGGGCGACCCCCCGGTCGCCGTACTGAAACCCTATCATGACACCTCGGAGCTTGCGCGAGAGTAAACACCTCTTGAGCGAGCCGATTTGTCGCGTCGCGGGTTTGTGCGGCAGCCCGGACGAATTCGCGCACGGGGTGATGTTGCACTGCAACAAAGTTGCTTGACTGCTGCACCGCAACATGAGAAATAGGCTGCGAGATCAAAGAGCCGCAACGCCCGACTGGTGCGACGCGGCAGAGCCCGTCAACCACGTTTCCGGAGTTTACCCTCATGGCCGCCGCCGAAACCGTCAAGAACACCGTCGAGCAGTTCACCACCGCTGGTAACGCCGCCTTCAAGGACGCCATCGAAAAGTCCCTGGCCGGCCTGGCCGACGCCAACGCCCATTCCAAGAAGAACCTGGAAGCCGTCATCGCCTCGGTGACCGCCGCCACCAAGGGCGCTGAAGCCCTCGGCGCCCAGGCCACCGCCTATTCCAAGAAGGCCGTGGAAGCCAACGTCGCCGCCGCCAAGTCGCTGTCGGGCGCCAAGTCGATCCAGGAAGTTGTCGAGCTGCAAACCAGCTTCGCCAAGTCCGCCATGGAAGCCTACATGGCCGAGCTCTCCAAGATGGGCGAGATCGTGCAAGCCTCGTTGAAGGACTCCATGAAGCCCCTCAACGAGCGCGTCACCGCCGCCGTCGAGAAGCTCCAGGCCGTCCGCTAAGCCTTTCAAAGTCCCTCCAGCCGCGCCGGCGTATTTGGCGCGGACCCTGCGGAGGCCCGGATCGGAAATGGTCCGGGCCTTTTGCGTTTTCAACCCGTGACCGGACCCCTGAATCCGCGCTAGACCTCTGGCTATGTCACAGGTCGAAGAACGCTTGGCCGCGCAGGGGATCACCCTCCCGCAGCCTGTCGCCCCGGTCGCCAACTATGTCCCGTTCGTACGGGTCGGCGGCCTTGTCCACATATCTGGTCAAGTATCCCTGGACGCCTCGGGCGGCGTCCGCGGGATCGTTGGGGAGGATGTCGACATGGAGACCGCCAAGGGCGCCGCGCGCCTGTGCGGCATCAACCTGATCGCGCAGATGCGCGCGGCCTGCGACGGTGACCTCGACCGGGTCGTCCGGGTGGTGAAGTTGGGGGGCTTTGTGCAGGCCGGCCCGGCCTTCTTCGAGATCCCCCAGGTGGTGAATGGAGCCTCCGACGTCATGGTGGCGGCTTTCGGAGACGCCGGTAAGCACGCGCGATCGGCGGTCGGGGTCTATCGCCTGCCGATGAACTTCGCCGTCGAGGTCGACGCTGTGGTGGAAATCCGGTGAAGCACCCCAAGGATCAGTTTGGCGAAGCCTGGGACTTCCTGTTCCACCCGCCCGTCGCCCACCGTGGCCTCTGGACGCCGGACGGCGCGCCGGAGAACTCCCTGGGCGCCTTCCAGGCCGCATGCCAGGCCGGCTACGGCATTGAGCTGGATGTGCATCTTTCGGCCGACGGCGAGGCCATGGTCTTCCACGATCACGGCCTGAAGCGAATGACCGGGGCCGAGGGCAAGCTGAGGGACCGCACGGCGGCCGAGCTGGCCGAACTGCGGCTGAAGGCAACCGATGAGCGTATCCCAACCCTGATGGAGACCCTGGCCCTGATCGGTCACCGGGCCATGGTCCATGTGGAGCTGAAGACCGACTTCGGGGCCGTCGGGCCCCTGGAGCAGCGGGTCCATGAGATCCTCATCGACCACGCCGGCCCCACCTGCGTGATCGGCTTCAATCCCTATTCCCACGCCTGGTTCGCCGACCGGTTCCCCGGCGTCCTGCGAGGCCTCGACAGCTACAGCTGGGAGGAGGACACCCCCCATCTCTCGGCCGAACAGCGCAAGTCGTTCGCCAAGCTGGAGCAGGTTTCCATCGCCCGGCCCCACTTCCTGGCCATGAGCCTGGACATGGTGGCCTCGCCGGAGGTCTTGAAGCACCGCGAGAACGGCATGCCGGTGGTGGCCTGGACGGTGCGGAAACCCGAGCAGTGGGACACGGTCAAGGATCACTGCGACAACCTCATCTTCGAGGGCTGGGCCGCGTGAGTCTGACGTCGGCGGTGAAGGTCAGCCGCCGGATCGCCGAGATTGGCCGCGAAGGCTGGGACGCCTGCGCCGGCAATCCGGACTACGCCGCCAACCCCTTCGTTTCCTTTGACTTCCTGGACATTGTCGAGGAGTCCGGCTGCGCCGTCGAGCGCATGGGCTGGGGCCCGCAGCACCTCTCCGTCGACGACGAGGACGGGAAGGTGGCGGCGGTCATGCCGCTCTATCTGAAGTCCCACAGCCAGGGCGAATACATCTTCGACCACAGCTGGGCCGAGGCCTATGAGCGGGCCGGCGGGCAGTACTATCCCAAGCTGATCTCGGCGGCGCCCTTCACGCCGGCGACCGGGCCGCGTCTGCTGGTGCGGCCGGGCGTCGATGTGGAGGCGGCGCGCAGGACCCTGCTGACCGGCGCGGTCACGCTGTGCGAGCGCTATGGGTCCTCGGGGGTCCACATCAACTTCCCCACCGACGAAGAGTGGACCTGGTTGGGCGGGCAGGGGCTCTCGATGCGCGAGGGCCAGCAGTACCATTGGGAAAACGCCGGCTACGCCGACTTCGACGCCTTCCTGGCGGCCCTGTCCTCAGGCCGCCGCAAGACCATCCGGCGCGAACGGCGCGACGCCCAGGCCGCCGTCGAGATCCTGGCCCTGACCGGCGCCGACCTCACCGAGGAACACTGGGACGCCTTCTATGGCTTCTACATGGACACCGGCTCGCGCAAGTGGGGCCGGCCCTATCTGAACCGCCTGTTCTTCTCCCTGCTGGGGGAGCGGATGGCCGACCGGGTGCTGCTGTTGATGGCCCGCAAGAACGGCCGCTGGGTGGCGGGCGCGCTGAACCTGATCGGCGGCGACTGCCTCTACGGCCGCAACTGGGGCTGCACCGAGGACATTCCTTTCCTGCACTTCGAGCTCTGCTACTACCAGGCCATCGAATGGGCCATCCGCCGCGGCCTGGCCCGGGTCGAGGCCGGCGCCCAGGGCCAGCACAAGATCGCCCGCGGCTACCTGCCCAGCCCCGTCCGCTCGGCCCACTTCATCGCCGACCCCATGCTGCGCGGACCGGTCGAGGACTTCGTCGCCCGCGAGCGTGAAGCCGTTGAGGGCGAGATGGAATGGCTGGCCGAGGAGTTCTCGCCGTTCCGGCAGGAGAGCTAGAGCGACCGCCCGCCGGCCGCTGCCGGGAATCGGAAGATTTGACGAAACAGAAGGCGGCTGATCCAAGTCGGCCAGTCCGCCAAAGTGCTTCGGGAAACGGGACGACTGTCCATGACCGCCAACAACCGCATCGTCCTGACCAGCGATCACACCGCCATTCCGCTACGACAGGCCATCGCTGCTCATGTCTCGGCCCAGGGCTGGGTGGTGGTCGACATCGGACCGACGGCCCCGGACAGCACGCCCTACCCCAAGCAGGGCGAAGCGGCGGCGCGGCGCGTCGCCACCGGAGACTGCCGGTTCGGCATCATCCTCTGCGGCACCGGCCAGGGCATCATGATGGCGGCCAACAAGGTGAGGGCCATCCGCTGCGGCGTCTGCGCGGACACCTTCTCGGCCCGCATGATCCGCCAGCACAACGACGCCAACATGCTGTCGATCGGCGCGCGCGTGGTGGGCGAAGGCCTGGCGCTCGATATCGTGGACGCGTTCCTGACCGCCCAGTTCGACGGCGGCCGGCATACGCCGCGGGTGGAGATGATCACGGCGCTGGAGGCGTAGCGCCGCGCCTTGCTAGGAGGCCTCCCAGGCCTGCCGGATCAGCGCCACCAGCTTCGCATCGACATCAGCCGGCGAGGCGAGGGTGAGCTTGGATTTCAACCGCTCAGACCAGCCTTCCGCCTTGGGCTTGGTCAGCCGCCGATCGGCGTCCACCGGCACGGCCAAACCCAGCACCACCTGGCCGTCCTTTGCGGGCTTGGCCGAAGCGAACTGGAAGTTGCGGGAAAATCCGGTGAAGGCTTTTCGCTGGCCGGTGACCACGTCGGGCAGGGCGGTGGCCGCGCGCTCGATGGCCTCGAAGATCGCGGTCGCGGCCGGATCGCTCCACACCCCGGCCCGCAGCTTCTCCGGCTGGTCCCAGCCCGAGCCGGTGGGGAAGGCAGCCGACATCACCATGTTGGCGCGGTTCATCCCCAGGCCGTGATGTTCCTTCATCCAGGCGATCCGGGTCATGGTCTTGGTCTCGGCGCAGGTTCTGGCGATGGTCACCCATTCGTCCATCGTCTTGCCTGTCTCCTTCTCGAGGCTGGCGAGGGCGGTGGCGAAATACTTCTGCTGGCGTGGGGCTCAGGCCCTTGGTGTTCTCGGCGTCGCCGGTTCCCATACAGGGCTCCCTCTGTGCTAGGACGCTTCCAAGACCTCAGCAGGAGCGCGCGCCATGAGCTTGGACGGGACCTACGACGACGGCAACATCTTCGCCAAGATCCTGCGCGGCGAGATGCCCAGCGCCCGAGTGTTCGAGGACAGCCACGTCTACGCCTTCATGGACGTCTTCCCCCAGGCCCGCGGCCACACCCTGGTGATTCCGAAACACTCGGCCGCCCGGAACCTGCTGGAGGAGGAGCCCGACGTCCTGGCGCCCTTGATCCTGGGCGTTCAGCGCGTCACCCGCGCCGTCCGCGCGGCGCTGAAACCCGACGGCATCGTGGTCACGCAGTTCAATGGATCGACGGCTGGCCAGACCATCTTCCATCTGCACTTTCACATCATCCCACGCTGGGAGGGGCAGGCGTTGGGCCGACACGGCGCCGGCGGGATGGCCGATCCCACGGAGCTGAAGGCCTTGGCGGACCAGATCGCCGCCCAGATCGCCTAGAGCCGTTTCCCTTTAGACGGAATCGTCCAAAGGGATAAAAAAGGCTATAATTCAAAAAATTAGAGCATATTTCGATCCGATAACCGGTTCCACTTATCGGATCATGCTCTAAATCGCGTCACCCGGAGACCGAGTCGCGCCACTTGGGCCCCTCAGCCGACCGCCAGGAATGGCGGGCGGCCGCCAACAGGCTCTCCTGCTCGATGGGTTTGGAAAGATGAGCGTCCATCCCGGCGGCGCGGCAGCGGGCGACGTCCTCGGGCAGGGTAGCGGCCGTCATCGCCACCACAGGCGTCTGGGCGCGGACCCCGTCCAGGGTGCGGATCGCGCGGCAGGCAGCAATGCCGTCCATGATCGGCATGTGGATGTCCATGAACACCACGTCGAAGGGGCGGCTGCGAACCGCCTCCACAGCCTGGACACCGTCGTCGGCCGTCTCGACCTCGAATCCCGCGGCCGCCAGCATCATTGAGGCGACCTGACGGTTCACCGGGTGGTCGTCCACCACCAGGATCCGGCCCGTGCCCGTGCCCGAGCCAAGGGGCTCGGCCTCTGCCGCCTCGGGCAGGGCGGTGAGGCGCGAAAGCGGGATCTCGAACCAGAATTCCGAGCCCTGACCCGCGACGCTCTCAACGCCGATCCGACCGTTCATCTGCTCGACAAGGGACTTGCAGATGGCGAGTCCCAGGCCGGCGCCCTCGAACCGACGCGTGGGGCTGGTGTCGACCTGGGTGAAGGGCTGGAACAGCTGTGAGAGCGCCTCGGGGTGCAGGCCGACACCGGTGTCCCGTACGCTCACCCGCACCCGGTCGGCTTCGCCGGCGAGCTGCAACTCCACCCGCACCTCTATCTGGCCCTGATCGGTGAACTTCACGGCATTGCCCAGCAGGTTGAGCAGGACCTGAAGAATGTGATTCTCGTCCCCATGGTGGGTCAGGCCCTCCACCGCCGAGACATCCAGGTTCAGGGTTAGGGGCCGGTCCGCCAAGCTGGGCCGAACGATGTCGCCAGCTGTCTCTACGAGGTCGCCAAGCGCGAAGGGCGCGGGAGTCAAGCGGACCGCGCCGGCGCCCAGCCGCGAGTAGTCCAGGATATTGTTGATCAAGGAGAGTAGAACCTTGCATGAGGCCTCGATCACGCCCAGTTGCTGCCGCGCCTGGGGGGGCAGGTCAGCGTGCGCGCGCAACAACTGAGCATGGCCCCCGATGCCGTTGAGGGGGGTTCGCATCTCGTGGCTCATCACCGCGAGGAAACGGCCCTTGGCGCCATCGGCGGCCACGGCCTCGCGACGCGCGGCGCGGGCCACGGCCAGAGCCCGACGCAGGCTGGCCTGGGCCGCGGCGCGCTGGGCCAGGACGCTGGACAGGATGATGGCCGAGCCCACAATGGTCGCAAGATAGAGCTGCAGCACCAGGATCTGGCGCGACATGTCACCTGGGAACTGAGCGGCGATGGGCCCGTGGCCTGCCACGGTGGCGCTAGCTGCGATGAACGAGACCAGCATCACCATCAGCGCCGTGTAGGGGCTGCTGAGTCGTATGACCATCAACAGGCCAAGAGGGAAGAGCAGGAACAGGGTGGGGAGGGGGGTGGCGAACACCAGCGCCGCCGCCGCCGCCGCCAGTCCGATCAGACCGAGGCTCTCGAAGCGCGAGGCCGCCGCGCCCAGGTCATAGCGGCGGAAACGGGCCAGGAGCAGGGCGGCGGGCGCGCCGACGATCATGCCCAGGAAGTCGCCAAACACCCAGGTCTTCCAGCCGCTCAGGAAGTCGTCCTGGAACATCAGGGCTGCGCCGCTAGCGCCAAGGGTGCCCATGGTCAGGGTGGCGGGCAGCGCCGCCAGCAGGACGAAGTTCCGGAAGCGGGGGAGGACATTCATGTCCAACCCGGCCCCGCAGAAACGCCGGATCAGTATCGCCGCCAAGACCGCCTCGGTCACGTCGCAGCCGGCGATCAAGAGGCTGCGCGCCAGGGAGCTGCCGCTGGCGAGCGCCGCCATCAGGTCGATGGATGCGCAGAGCAGGGCCAGGACCAGGGCCTGCTGGCGCGGCAGCAGGAGCAGTCCGGCCGTCAGGAGGCCGTTGCAGATCCACAGCACCGCGAGGCCGTTGAGGGCGGTTGTCCAGCTGTAGGCCAGGACGGCGCAGACGGCGTAGGTCGCCAGGAAGGCCAGCTCAAGGCCGTCCGCGCGGGGGGACTGTTCGGGTCGAAACAGCCGGAAGCCCGACGCCATTATTTTGCCACCCCTTAGCTACGCACAGGCCGGAGGCTTGAGTTTCACTCTCAGTCTGTGGACGCCACTTCGACGGAACTAATGACGGATTGAATGATTCGGCCAGCAACCAGGGATGGCGCGACGAAAAACCCCAGGCTCGAGGCCTGGGGTTCAATGGGTTCCGAACGCTTGGCGCGAGATCTTAGTCGGCTAGCTCCGGGGCGGCGGCCGCCGCGTCCTCGGCCGGGTTCTCGATGATCGGCGCGCCGGGCTCGGTGTTCTCGCCCTCGATCTCGAAGGCCAGCTTGGAGTCCTTCAGCACCACCTTCACGTGGCCACCCTTCACCAGCTTGCCGAACAGGATCTCGTCGGCGAGCGGCTTCTTGATGTGCTCCTGGATGACCCGGGCCAGAGGCCGGGCGCCGTAGAGCTCGTCGAACCCGTTCTTGGCCAGCCAGTCGGCGGCTTCGTCGGTGGTCTCGATGGTGACGTGACGATCGGCCAGTTGCGCCTCCAGCTGGATGACGAACTTCTGGACGACCTGGCGGATGATGTCCTGGGTCAGCGGCTTGAACTGCACCACCGCGTCGAGGCGGTTGCGGAATTCCGGCGTGAACAGGCGCTTCAGGGCCTCGTCGACCTCGTCGGCCTGCTTCCCGCGGCCAAAGCCGATGGAATTGCGCTGGGCGTCCGAGGCGCCGGCGTTGGTGGTCATGATCAGGACCACGTTGCGGAAATCGACCTTCTTGCCGTTGGAGTCGGTGAGGACCCCGTGATCCATGACCTGCAGCAGGATGTTGAAGACGTCCGGGTGGGCCTTCTCGATTTCGTCCAGCAGCACCACGCAATGCGGATGCTGGTCGACGGCGTCGGTCAGCAGGCCGCCCTGGTCGAACCCGACATAGCCGGGAGGCGCGCCGATCAGACGGCTGACCGTGTGGCGCTCCATGTATTCCGACATGTCGAACCGCAGCAGCTCGATGCCCATGGTCCCGGCCAGTTGCCGCGCGGTCTCGGTCTTGCCGGTGCCGGTAGGGCCAGAGAACAGGTAGCAGCCGATCGGCTTGTTGGGATCGCGCAGGCCGGCGCGGGCCATCTTCATGGCCGCCGACAGTTGCTCGATGGCGTCGTCCTGACCGTAGACGGCGCGCTTCAGGTCCTCGTGCAGCTGCTTCAGCGCCTCGGTGTCGGTCTTGGAGACCGATTTCGGCGGGATGCGGGCGATCTTGGCCACGACGGCCTCGACCTCCTTCAGGCCGATGGTCTTCTTGCGACGACCCTCCGGCAGCAGCATCTGGCTCGCGCCCGCCTCATCGATGATGTCGATGGCCTTGTCGGGCAGCTTGCGGTCGGTGATGTAGCGGGCCGACAGCTCTACCGCCGCCTTGATGGCGTCGTTGGTGTAGCGGAGCTTGTGGAAGTCCTCGTAGTAGGTCTTCAGACCCTTGAGGATCTTGATGGTGTCCTCGATCGTCGGCTCGTTCACGTCGATCTTCTGGAAGCGCCGGACCAGGGCCCGATCCTTCTCGAAGTGCTGACGGAACTCCTTGTAGGTCGTCGAGCCCATGCAGCGCAGGGAGCCCGAGGCCAGGGCCGGCTTCAGCAGGTTCGACGCGTCCATGGCCCCGCCGCTGGTGGCGCCGGCGCCGATCACCGTGTGGATCTCGTCGATGAACAGGATCGCGTCGGCGTGGTTCTCCAGTTCCTTGACCACCTGCTTCACGCGCTCTTCGAAGTCGCCACGATAGCGGGTGCCCGCCAGCAGGCTGCCCATGTCGAGGGAGAAGATGGTGGCGTTGGCCAGGACCTCGGGAACCTGGTGGTTGACGATCTTGCGCGCCAGGCCCTCGGCGATGGCGGTCTTGCCCACGCCGGGGTCGCCCACCAGCAAGGGATTGTTCTTGGTCCGCCGGCACAGGATCTGGATGCAGCGCTCGACCTCGGACGACCGCCCGATCAGGGGATCGACCTTGCCCTGCTTGGCCTTCTCGTTGAGGTTGACGCAGTAGGCGTCGAGGGCCTCGCCGCCGGTCTTCACCGCTGGCTTCTCCTCGTCTTCCGAGCCCTTGACGGGCTTGGCCGCACCCTCGGCGCCGGCCTTCTTGGCGATGCCGTGGGCGATGTAGTTCACCGCGTCATAGCGGGTCATGTCCTGCTCTTGCAGGAAGTAGGCGGCGTGGCTCTCGCGCTCGGAGAAGATCGCCACCAGCACGTTGGCGCCGGTGACCTCCTCGCGGCCCGAGGACTGCACATGGATGACCGCGCGCTGGATCACGCGTTGGAAGCTGGGCGTGGGCTTGGCGTCCTCGCCATCATCCACCACCAGCGAACGCAGCTCGTTGTCCACGTAGTTGGTCAGGGTCGTCTTCAGCGACGGAAGCTCGACGTCGCAGGCGCCCATGACGCCGGCCGCGTCCTCATCGTCGATGAGGGACAGGAGCAGATGCTCCAGGGTCGCGTACTCGTGCTTTCGCTGATTGGCGAAGGCCACCGCGCGGTGAAGGGATTCTTCTAAGTGGCGTGAGAATGACGGCAATCTGGGCCTCAATCCTTTTCCATGGTGCATTGCAACGGATGCTGATGCCGGCGCGCGGTATCAACGACCTGGGCCACCTTTGTTTCCGCCACTTCGTAAGTGAACACGCCGCACACGCCCACACCGTGTTGGTGGACATGCAGCATGATCGTCGTCGCTTCTTCGCGCGACTTATGGAAGTACTGCTCAAGCACATAAACGACGAACTCCATGGGAGTATAGTCGTCGTTGAGGAGCAGCACCCGGTACAGAGACGGCTTCTGCGTCTTCGGCTTGGTCTTCGTGATGACCGCCGATTTCACGCCCGTCTCTTGATCACCTTGCTTTCGCTCGGCCATCGAACAGGTCTCCTCGGCGGCCACGGGACCGCCCTACAGATGGATTAGATATGGAAAAGACGGCCGTATGGAAGGGTCGAAATGGTCGCGCGGGGCGAGTTCGTCCGAAAGGCCACAGTTTTTACCATGCTAACAGGGTGCCAGATGGGCGCCGGCCCTCAGGTTTTCAATCCTGGGCCGAGGATTTCCCGCGTAGGGCGCGTGCCGAGGTCAAGGCCGTGGCTCCGAATCGCGCTCGGATCGCGTCGGCGGTCTTCTCTCCCGCCAGGGTCCGGCGCTCGTCGCCGCCGAAGAAGTCATCCTCCACGTCCTGAGGTTCGATCAGATCGGTGATCCCAACCCCGATCAGCCGCCAGGACCGGTGGGCCCCGCCGCTCTTCAACTCCGCCGCCAGCAGCTCCTTGCCGATCGCCAGGATGGATCGCGTCGTCTGGGTGGGGACGGGCAGGGTCTTGCGCCGGGTGATGATCTTGAAATCCGCGCCTCGCAGCTTCAGCGTGACCACCCGGCCGGCGACATTTCCGGCCCGCGCCTGACGCCCGACCTTCTCGGCCAGCCAGGGCAGTTGCTCCTCCAGATCGGCCTGGCTGCGCAGGTCCTCGTTGAAGGTGGTCTCGGCGCTGATCGACTTGCGGATCTGGTCGGGGTTCACCACCCGGGTGTCGCGGCCGTGGGCCAGCGCGTGCAGGCGCAGGCCGTTGGGACCGAAGCGGGCGGCCAGGTCCTTGATGTCGGCCCGGGCGATATCGCCGACGGTGACGAAGTTGGAGCCTTCCAGGCTGGAGACCATGGCCGGTCCCACCCCCGGCAGGATTCCCACCGGTTTCTGAGCCAGGAACGCCTGGGCGTCGGCGCCGATCACCGAGAAGCCGCGCGGCTTGTCCAGGTCCGAGGCGATCTTGGCCAGGAACTTGTTGGCCGCCAGCCCGATGGAGACGGTGATCCCCACCTCGGCCTCGATGCGGGTCTGCAATCGGGCCAGGGTTTGCGCCGGCGTCGCGCCATGCAGGCGCTGCGTCCCCGAAAGGTCCATCCAGGCCTCGTCCAGCGACAGCGGCTGCACCAGGGGCGTCAGGTCGGCCATCATCGCCATGATCCGCCGGCTCTCGGTGCGGTACTTGGCGAAGTCCGGCTTGATGATCACCGCCTGGGGGCAGGCCTTGATGGCCTTGAACATCGGCATGGCCGAACGCACGCCGTTGATGCGGGCGATGTAGCAGCAGGTGGTCACCACCCCGCGCCGTCCGCCGCCGACGATCACCGGAAGGTCCCGCAGCTCGGGCCGGTCGCGCTTCTCCACCGAGGCGTAGAAGGCGTCGCAGTCCATGTGGGCGATGGAGAGGCTGTCCAGCTCGCCGTGCGCCACGATCCGCGGCGAGCCGCAGGCGGGGCAGCGGCGCTCGAAGCCGCCGTGATGGAAGCAGTCGCGGCAGAGCGCGCTCACGGCCTTGTCTCCACGGCGACGGTCATGCGCGCAGATATACCTGATTTGTTCCTAGAGCATGTCAGGCGCAAGTGGGAACCGGTTCGCCGCCCGGACATGCTCAAGATTCAAGAAGATAGACCCTTTTTATCCGATCAGGTTGATTCAACCTGATCCGGAAAGGGTCTAGCCGATCACCCGTTCGATCGCCGCCCGCAGTTCCGCCCAGTCGTCGATCCGCGTGTGCAGGTCGGGCTTTGCAGGCGCCAGGGCGCGCAGCCGGATGTCGGCCACGTGCTGGAACCGCGTCACCTGCGGGGCCGACTCCGCCACGGAGTCGAGGTTTGAGATCAGGTCGTCGATGAACACCGACGGCCCGCCCGCCTGGGACGCCAGGCCCGCCGCCAGCGGCCCCTTGGGCCCGGTATTGAGGATCAGCGGATAGTCCATGCCGTGGCGGCCCAGCCAGCGGGCGCGGGCCAGGCGGGCGGGGCCCGGCGCATTGGTCAGGATCACGATCTCCGCCTGCTCCGACAGCGATGAAAGGGCCAAGGCGCCCCCCGGCGTGGGCGTCATGTCGCCGCAGCCGTATCGAAAGAAGTCCTCGTAGTGCTTACGTCCGTCCTCGATCGCCAGGTGTTCGCTCTCGCCGGGCTGATAGATGTTCTGAAACAACGCGAACTTGTCGACCCGGAACTCCAGACCCCGGCCCTCCAGAAAGGTCCCGAAGCCTTGCATGAACAGGCCCAGCACCTCGTCGACATCGACGATCAGCAGCGGTCTATCGGTCTTGACGCCCAGGTCGGTGAGCCGAGGGGCGCGGGGCGGTTCGGCCACGGGGGCCTCCGAATGCGACTAACGTGGATTTAAGGATATCCGTGGGATCAAGGGGCTCAAGGTGAGGTCGGTTACCGATTCGCCAGACCAAGGATCGTCAGACGAAAATGGCCAAGAAGGTCCTCATCGTCGAGGATAACGAGCTGAACATGAAGCTCTTTCATGATCTGCTCGATGCCCAAGGCTACGAAACGCTGCAGACCCGCGAGGGATTGCAGGCGCTGGCGCTCGCCCGCGAACACCGTCCGGACCTGATCCTGATGGACATCCAGCTCCCCGAGATCTCGGGCCTGGAGGTCACCAAGTGGCTCAAGGAAGATGACGAACTGGCCCACATCCCCGTGGTCGCCGTCACCGCCTTCGCCATGAAGGGGGATGAGGAGCGTATCCGCGAGGGCGGCTGCGAGGCCTACATCTCCAAACCCATTTCGGTGTCGCACTTCCTCGACACCATCCGCCGCCTGTTGAGTTAGCCGCCATGACCGCGCGCATCCTGGTTGTCGACGACATCGAGGCCAACGTCCGCCTCCTCGAAGCCAAGCTCTCGGCCGAGTACTACGAAGTGCTCATCGCCTATGACGGCCCGACAGCACTGGCCATCGCCGCCAAGGAAAAGCCCGACATCGTCCTGCTGGACGTCATGATGCCCGGCATGGACGGCTTCCAGGTCTGCCGCCGGCTGAAGGACGATCCCGAGACCCGCCACGTGCCGGTGGTGCTGGTGACGGCCCTGGACGGCCGCGCCGACCGCATCGCCGGTCTTGAGGCCGGGGCCGACGAATTCCTCACCAAGCCCATCGACGACGTCATGCTGTTTGCCCGCGTGCGCAGCCTGACCCGCCTGAAGATGGTGATCGACGAACTGCGCGATCGGGAGGCCTCGGGCCGCCGGATGGGCGTCATCGCCGGCGCCGCCTCGCGCCTGGGCGGTTCGGGCGGCCGGGTGCTGATCGTCGACGACCACGAACGCCAGGCCCAGCGCGTCGCCAGCGAACTGGCCATCGAGCACCGCCCGATCATCGAGAGCGACCCCGAAAAGGCCCTGATGACCGCCAAGGGTCCGGTGGACCTGGTGATCGTCAACGCCGCCGCCAGATCCTTCGACGGCCTGCGCTTCACCGCCCAGCTCCGCTCCGACGAGGCCACGCGCCACCTGCCGGTCCTGGCCATCGTCGACTTTGACGAGCGCCAGCGCCTGGTGAAGGCCCTGGAGATCGGGGTCAACGACATCCTGACCAAGCCGATCGACCCCCAGGAGCTGTCGGCCCGCGCCAAGACCCAGATCCGGCGCAAGCGCTACACCGACTATCTGCGCGACAACCTCGACCACTCCCTGGAACTGGCGGTCACCGACCAGCTCACCGGCCTACACAACCGCCGCTACATGGTGGGGCAGCTCGAGGCCCTGGTGAAGCGCGCCACGCTCGGGGGCGACCCGGTCGCCTGCCTGCTGATCGACATCGACCACTTCAAGAAGATCAACGACGGCTACGGCCACGACGTCGGCGACGAGGTGCTGCGCGAGTTCGCCGTGCGCCTGGCCTCCAATGTGCGCGCCATTGACCTGCCGTGCCGCTACGGCGGCGAGGAGTTCGTGGTGGTCATGCCAGACACCAAGATCGAGGACGCCGAGCGCATCGCCGAGCGCATCCGGCTGCACGTGGCCGGCTCGCCGTTCCGCGTCATGAACGGCTCGGAACTGCTGACCGTCACCATCTCCATCGGCGTGGCCGCGACCCTGGGGGCAGGGGACAAGCCCGAATCCCTGCTCAAGCGCGCCGACGAGGCCGTCTACGAGGCCAAGGCCTCGGGCCGCAACAAGGTCATCGCCCGCGCGGCCTGAGGCCGCCGACGCCTTCCGCCACCTGTGTCATCCCGGAAAGCGCGCAGCGATTGTCCGGGACCCATATGCGCGGGGCTTGCAGGATGGAACGGTGAGTATGGGCGCCGGTCCTCCGCTTCGCGAAAACCGGCATGACACCTGTTGGCGCTGTCGCGCAACAGGTTGAGGACAAACGAAAAACGCCCGGTCTCGCGACCGGGCGTTTTCGTGTTGTCGTGTGGGTCGGCAGACCTACTTGATCTTGCCTTCCTTGAACTCGACGTGCTTGCGCACGACGGGATCGTATTTCTTCATGACCAGCTTGTCGGTCTTGGTGCGGGCGTTCTTCTTCGTCACGTAGAAGAAGCCGGTGTCGGCCGACGAGTTCAGGCGGATCTTAATTGAGGCGGGCTTCGCCATGGTACGTCCTCGCGCGGCCGGCTGCGCAGTCGCGCCGGCTGGGTTCTAAAGAGCCGCGGACAATACGAATCCGCAACCCAAAGTCAATCGCCTCCAGGCGCCGCCTAGATATGAGTGATCTGCGAGCCCTTGCGGACGAAGCGCATATAGGGGATCGGCCGCTCGGGAACCTCAAGGCGGTGGGCCACCTCGCGCACCACAAACCGGGTGACGCTGGGCAGGTCGAGCGCCAGGGCCTCGTCCAGGTCCACCCAGGCGATCTCGTCCAGCTCGCCGCAGTCGGCCTGGCGCTCCAGGCTGATCAGCCGGTCGGCCTCGGCCATGAAGAAGCGGGCGTCGAAGCGCTTGCCCACCATCGGCGGGGTGACGGCGCGGGCGACGAACTGCATGGCCGCGAGGTCCGGCGCGGCGCCCTGCTGCAGGAACTCCCGCCAGGGACCGGCGCCAGGCCGCTCAGGGGCCTTCTTGGCCAGCAGCAGGCCGGCCTCCTCGAAGGTCTCGCGGATGGCGGTCAGAGCCAGGGCCCGCGCCCGCCGCTCAGGCGTGTTGTAGGTGAGCTTGGCGGTCACCTCCGGCGTCAGGTCGGTGGCGTAGGGGGCGCTGAAGTCCGAACGGTCGATTCGGCCGCCCGGGAACACCCACTTGTCGGGCATGAAGTCGTGGCCCTTGGCCCGCCTGCCCATCAGCAGGCGCGGCTTGGCGGCGTCGCGGCGCACGATGATCAGGGTGGCGGCGTCGCGGGGACGCACGGCCTTCTGACCGGGCTTGCGGGGCGGACCGCCGCCATTGCCGCGGCCGCCCAGCGGGTTCTCGGATTCGTTCTGACTCTCTGACATCAAACAACTGTATGACCCAGGCCGCCCGCCTGGGAAGCCTGCCGTTAGGTCAATTCGTGCGGCCTAGCGCCGCTTGCCCTTCCGAACCCCCTTGGGCGGCCCACCCTTGCGCTTGGCGTCGAAGGAGCCGGGGTTGCGGCGGATGGCGCCCAGGCGCGGCCGGGCGGCGTTGGGATCGCGGGGCTGCGGCTCGCTGAGCATCTCGAACAGCAGGCCCCCGGTGATCGGGGTGGCCTCCACCAGCTTGACCTCCACCTGCATGCCCAGCGGCCAGCGGGCGCCGGAGCGTTCCCCCACCAGGGCGTGGCTGCGGTCGTCATGGATGAAGAACTCGCCCCCCAGCCGGGAGACCGGGACCAGGCCGTCGGCGCCGGTCTCGGCCAGGCGGATGAACAGTCCGAACCGCGTCACCCCGGTGATCCGGCCGGCGAAGGTCGCCCCCACACGATCGGCCAGGAAGGCGGCGACGTAGCGGTCGGTGGCGTCGCGCTCGGCGGCCATGGCTCGCCGCTCAGCCACGGTGATCTGCTCGGCCGTGGACTTCATCTGGCTGATATCCTGGTCGCTCAACCCGTCGTCGCCCAAGCCCAGCGACCGGATCAGCCCTCGGTGCACGATCAGGTCGGCATAGCGCCGGATCGGCGAGGTGAAGTGGGCGTAGCGCGCCAGGTTCAAACCAAAGTGGCCGATGTTCTCGGTGGAATAGATCGCCTGCATCTGGCTGCGCAGCACCACCTCGTTGATGATGTCGGCGTTCGGCCCCTCGCGGGTCTCGGCCAGCAGCTTGTTGAATCGCTCGGTGCGCGGCGCCTCGCCCTTGTTCCAGGGGATGTCCAGGGTGGCCAGGAACTCGGCCAGGGACTGCACCTTCTCCTGGCTCGGCGTGTCGTGGATCCGGTAGATCAGCGGGGTCTTCTTGGCCTCCAGCGTCTCGGCGGCGCAGACATTGGCCTGCACCATCATCTCCTCGATCAGCTTGTGGGCCTCGAGGGCCGCGCGCGGGGTGATGGCGGTGATCTCGCCCTGCGGGTTGATCAGGATGCGGCGCTCGGCGCTTTCGATGGCCAGGGGCGAGCGGGCGAGCCTTCCCTGCAGCATGCACCGGTAGGCGGCCCACAGGGGCTCCAGGATGGGCGCCAGCAGCGGTCCGGTCACATCGTCGGCCTCGCCGTCGATGGCGGCCTGGGCCTGCTCGTAGGAGAGCTTGGCGGCCGAGCGCATCAGGCCGCGCACGAACTTGTGGCCCTTCTTGCGGCCCGACTTGTCGAACACCATCCGCACGGCCAGGCAGGCGCGGTTCTCACCCTCGCGCAGGGAGCACAGACCCGCCGACAGCCGCTCGGGCAGCATCGGCTCCACCCGGTCGGGGAAATAGACGCTGTTGGCCTTCTCGCGGGCCGTGACGTCCAGGGACGAGCCGGGGCGCACATAGGCGGCGACATCGGCGATGGCGACCCAGACGACCCAGCCGTCCTTGTTTCCGGCGTCGGTGTCGGGCTCGGCATAGACCGCGTCGTCGTGGTCGCGGGCGTCCGGGGGATCGATGGTGATCAGGGGGACCTGGCGCAGGTCCTCGCGTCCGCTCAGGGTCGGCGGCTGGGCGGCTTCGGCCTCGGCCTCCGCGGCCGCCGGGAAGCCCGTCGGGATGCCGTGGGAGTGGATGGCGATCAGCGAGGCGGCGCGGGGCTGGTCCTCGCGGCCCACCACCTCCAGCAGCTTGCCGCGCTTCGGTCCGTAACGCTGCTCGGACGTGCCGACCTGGGCCAGGACCAGGTCGCCGTCCCGCAGCTCCTGGGCCTTGGGATCGGTGAGGATCAGGCTTTCCTTGGACTTGCGGTCCACCGGCTCGACGCGAACCTCGCGGTTGGACTTGCGGATCACCCCCAGGATCTTGTGGACGCTGGCCCCCAGCTTCTTGATCAGCCGGGCCTCGGTCTCGCCGTTCTCCAGGGTCTCGAACCGCACCAGCAGGCGGTCGCCGATGCCGGGCGCAGGCCCGGTGGGATCGGCCCGTCCCGGAGCCAGGCGCACCAGGGCGGTGTCGTCGCCCTTGGTCAGGCGGACCATCAGGTCGCCGTCGGTGTCCTTCTCGATGACGTCCACCACCCCCACCGGGGGCAGGGCGCCGGCCTGGGCCAGGCCCCGGCGGCCGCGGCGGCCCAGCTCGCCGCCCTCCTGCAGCTCCTTGAGCATCTCGCGCAGGGCCTTGCGGTCGGCGCCCTTCAGCCCGAAGGCCTTGGCGATCTCGGCCTTGTCGGTCTCACCCGCCTCGCGGATGTACTTCAGCAGGGTCTCGCGGTCGGGCAGACCCTGGGTCGGCTTGGCGGCGGCGGACTTGAAGCGGGACGACTTGGGCGCGCGGGTCTTGGGCATGCCGCCTTGTAACGTGGAACGGCCGACCTCGCCTCCCCAATCCTGGGCCCGGTCTAGCCCGGCAGCCGCTCGAAGCTCGGAATGCCGTCCGGCACGTGGTGGAAGGCCTGCTTGTCCACCGTGAAGATCGCCATGCCTGGGGTGAACACGCTGGGATCGTCGAGGGAGCCGACCTTGAGGATCACCGCCGGGAAGCCCGGCGAGCGGGCCAGGATATGGGATCCGCACTCGGCGCAGAATTCCCGGGTGACCGGGCGCTCCAGATCGGCGCGGGTGAAGCTCTTGGGGGTCCCCTTGGTGTAGTGGAACCCGGGGATGGGCATGGCCATGAACACGTTGGGCGAGCCGCCGCTGATGTGCTGGCACTCCCGGCAGTGGCATTGGGCCTGCATCATCGGCTCGCCCTCGGCCTCATAGCGCAGAGCGCCGCAGTAGCATCCGCCTTGAAGTTTCATGGGTGTCCTCCCGACCTGTTGGGTGAACTCTAGGGGAGGGGCGGGGCCTGTAAAGCCTGACCCTCAGTCATCCTCGCGGAAGGTCCCCAGCCGGGTCAGGCCCTCGATGGTGGTGGCGCCGTCCTGCTTGGTGACGGTCCGCACCGTGCCCACAGTGGTCGCCGCGATCTGCGCGGCCAGGGCCTCGGAGTGGGTGACCAGCCAGACCTGCGACCGCTCCGAGGCCTGGCCCACCAGCCGCGCCAGGGGCGTCATCAGCGCCGGATGCAGGCTGGACTCGGGCTCGTTCAGGGCCACGAAGGCCGGCAGGCGGTAGGCCATCAGGGCGCCGGCCAGGGCCAGGAACTTCAGGGTGCCGTCCGAAAGCTCGGCGGCCTCGAACACGCGCCTGGGAAAGTCCGGGAAGCTCATGCCGAAACTGGCCGTCCGGTCCGGCTGCGGAACCACCAGCCGCGCGCCGGGAAACGCCTGATCGATCACCGCGTCGAGATCCGCCGTGTCCTGGCGGATATGGGCCAGGGTGGCGAACACCGCCGCCAGGTTGGAGCCGTCCGAGGTCAGGGTCGGGCTGGCCACCGCCGTGCAGGGCCGCCGCAGGGGCGAGGCGGCATCGGTGCGCAGGTCGTGATAGAACCGCCACTCCAGCAGGGTGCGCCGCACGATATCCAGGCCCGGATACTTGCCGGGGTCCTCCAGCCGCGCCAGCACGGTCTCCGAGGCCAGAAGGTCGATATCCAGCTCCTGCGGCCGGCCGTCCTCGTCACGGGCCATCACAGAGGCGTTCTTGCGGTCCAGCAGCCGCACGGGCCGGCCCCCGCTCAGATGGGACAGCTGCTCGGTCTTGATCTGCGGCTCGGTCTCGAAGGCCGGCGAGGTCGGGAAGGGGAAGCCTACCTCCACCTCGTAGCGATAGCCGACGCCGGGTCGGCCCGGCACGGACAGGTCCACCGAGAAGCTCATCCGCGCCGGCTGGTTCTTCTGCCGCGTCCCAGCCCAGAAGGCCGCCGCCATGCCCTCGCGGGCCAGCTCGGCCCCAAGGGTGTTGGTGGCCGCCGCCCGCAGCAGTTCCAGGGCCCGATAGAGGTTGGACTTGCCGACCCCGTTGGCGCCGACGAAGACCTCCAGGTTGGAGACCGGATAGGCGATCTGCCTGAGCGACCGGTAGCCCGAAGCGGAGAAGTCGCTGACGGGCAGCAGCATCAGAACCTAGGCCTCGACCGCCTTCTTCGCCGCCGGCTTCTTGGCGGCGGTTTTCTTGGCGGCCGGTTTCTTGGCCGCGGGCTTCTTCACCGCCGCCGTGGCGCCGGCCTCGGCCTCGGCCTTGGGCTTGGCCGCGGCCTTCGCCTTGGGGGCCGCCTTCTTCTTCACCGGCTTCTTGCCGCCGCCCTTTTCCACCCGCTCGGCGATCAGTTTGACCGCCTCTTCGAGGGTCAGGTCCTGCGGGTCGCTTCCCTTGGGCACATTGGCGTTGGTGGAGCCGTGCTTGATGTAGGGGCCATAGCGGCCGGCCAGCACCTTCACCGGCTGTCCGTCCACCGGGTGGGCGCCCAGGTCCTTGAGCGCCGCGGTCTCGCCGCGACCGCCCCGGCCACCGGCGCGCTTCTCGGCCAGCAGGGTGACGGCGCGGTTCAGCCCCACCTCGAACACCTCGTCGGCGGTGGGCAGGTTGGCATAGGTGCCGTTGTGCAGGACGAAGGGCCCGAACCGGCCGATGCCGGCGGTGATCATGATGCCGTCTTCCGGATGCGCGCCGACCTCACGGGGCAGGCGCAGCAGGCGCAGGCCCTTTTCCAGGTCCATGGCCTGGGCCGACCAGCCCTTGGGCAGGCTGGAGCGCTTGGGCTTCTCGCCGTCACCCAGTTGGACATAGGGGCCAAAGCGCCCGGACTTCAGGAACACGATCTCGCCGGTCTCCGGGTCGACGCCGAGTTCACGGTCGCCGCTCTCGCCCTCGGCGTCATCAGCCGATTGCGCGATGGGCCGGGTGTAGCGGCACTCCGGATAGTTGGAGCAGCCGATGAAGGCCCCGAACTTGCCGGTCTTCAGGGACAGCTGTCCCGCGCCGCAGGTGGGGCAGGCGCGCGGATCGGAGCCGTCTTCCTTCTGCGGGAAGATGTGGGGGCCGAGCGCCTCGTTCAGGGCGTCCAGCACGTGGGTCACCCGTAGTTCGGCGATCTCGCCGACGGCGGCGTGGAAGTCCTGCCAGAACTCCCGCAGCAGCGCCTTCCAGTTCAACTCCCCGGCCGAGACCAGGTCGAGCTTCTCTTCCAGGGCGGCGGTGAAGTCGTACTGGACGTAGCGGTTGAAGAACTGCTCCAGGAAGGCGGTGACCAGCCGGCCCTTGTCCTCCGGGATGAAGCGGTTCTTGTCCATGCGAACATATTCGCGGTCCCGCAGCACGGTCAGCACCGAGGCGTAGGTGGAGGGCCGGCCGATGCCGAGCTCTTCCATCTTCTTCACCAGGCTGGCTTCCGAATAGCGCGGCGGCGGTTCAGTGAAGTGCTGGTCGGCGCGGGCGGTGATCACCTTGGCGGCGGCGCCCTCGTTGACCTGGGGCAGGCGGCCGCTTTCCTCGTCGGCGTCGTCGTCTCGGCCTTCCTCGTAGACGGCCAGGTAGCCGTCAAACAGGATCACCTGGCCCGTGGCGCGCAGGCCGGTCTTACCGTCGGCGCTCTCCAGCTCGATGGTGGTCCGCTCGATGCGGGCGGCCTCCATCTGCGAGGCGATCATGCGCTTCCAGATCAGCTCATAGAGCCGGCCTAGGTCGCTCTCCAGCCGCAGGGAGCCGGGGTTGCGGGTCAGGCTGGTGGGGCGAATGGCTTCGTGCGCCTCCTGGGCGTTCTTGGCCTTGGTCTTGTAGATCCGGGCGGCTTCGGGAACGTATTCCTTCCCGTAGACGCCGGCGATCACCTCACGGGCCTCGTCCAGCGCCTCGGGCGCCGACTGCACGCCGTCGGTCCGCATATAGGTGATGAGACCGACGGTCTCGCCGCCGATGTCGATGCCCTCGTACAGCTTCTGCGCGGCCTGCATGGTGCGCTGGGTGGAGAAGCCCAGCTTGCGCGCGGCCTCCTGTTGCAGGGTCGAGGTGGTGAAGGGCGGGGCAGGGGACCTGCGGGCCGGCTTCTTCTCCACCGACGCGACCTTCAGGGTCGCGCCGTCCACCGCGGCCTTGGCGGCCAGGGCCGTGGTCTCGTCGCCCAGGTCGAACTTGGTCAGGCGCTTGCCGTCATGCTTGACCATGCGGGCCAGGAAGGGGTCGCCGCCGGCGCTGACATCGGCCTCGACGGTCCAGTATTCCTGGTTCTTGAAGCGCTCGATCTCGATCTCGCGGTCGACCACGAGACGCAGGGACACCGACTGCACCCGACCAGCCGAGCGCGAGCCCGGCAGCTTGCGCCACAGCACCGGCGAAAGGGTGAAGCCCACCAGGTAGTCCAGGGCCCGGCGGGCGAGATAGGCCTCCACCAGCTCCATGTCGATGTCGCGCGGATGCTTCATCGCCTCGGTGACGGCCGACTTGGTGATGGCGTTGAACACCACCCGCTGGACGATCGCGCCTTTGACGGCCTTCTTCTTCTGCAGGACTTCCAGCACGTGCCAGGAAATCGCCTCACCCTCGCGGTCGGGGTCGGTGGCCAGGATGATCTTGTCGGCGGTCTTGGCGAAGTCGGCGATCTCGGACAGACGCTTGGCGGACTTGGCGTCCACATCCCACAGCATCAGGAAGTCCTCGTCGGGCTTCACCGAGCCGTCCTTGGCCGGCAGGTCGCGCACGTGGCCGTACGAGGCCAGGACCTTATAGTCCGAGCCCAGGTATTTATTGATGGTTTTGGCCTTGGCCGGGCTCTCGACGACGACGAGGTTCATGCGGTTTTAAGGGTGGTCCAAGGGCCGAAGCGCCCGAAATTCAAGGGCCCGGAAGGTGGGGTGTCCACCTAGGGCCTGTCAACGGGCCGATTTCACTTCAAGCTCTGCAATGGGAGGTTGTGCCACAACCTTTCCGCGCGTGTGGCGTTAGAATCTGTTAGAGTCCGATGCCAGACAGATGGAACAGTGGAACCCCAAGGCCTCGCCCCAGGCGACAGCGACCTTTATCGAAGAGGTCTTGAACCAGTTGGCGGAATTGGCCTCGACACGGGGCTACCGGTCTCTGGCGACAACCCTGATGATGGCCGCGTTGGACGCCGCCCGAGCGGCTGCCGGTCCGCCGGATAAGCCAAGCTAGGCGCGCGACACCATGCCGCCGGGCAGCAGTTCGGCTCGGCCCGCCAGCGACAGCTCCATCAGAGCCGCCAGCACCTGGGGCGCCGGCGCCCGCGCCGCGCGCACGATCTCGTCCCGCGACACCGGGGTGGGGGACAGCAGATCGGCGATGGTTTCCCGCAGCTTTTCGGCCTGCGGGTCCGGCAGCTCGCCCGACACGGCATAGCGATCCTGGTCGGGTTCCCGGAAGCCGCCGAACCCATCCAGCGCCCGCAGCACGTCCTCCGCGCCCTCGCAGATCGCCGCGCCCTGGCGGATCAGGTCATTGGTCCCCTTGGCGCGCGGGTCCAGCGGCGAGCCCGGCACGGCCAGCACCTCGCGCCCCTGTTCGGCGGCCAGGCGGGCGGTGATCAGCGAGCCGGAGCGGATCTCGGCCTCCACCACCACGACGGCGCGGGAGAGCCCGGAGATGATTCGGTTGCGGCGGGGGAAGTCCTTGGCCTGGGCAGTCTGCTTGGGCCGGCTCTCGGAGATCACGCAGCCGGCCTCGACGATCCGGGCATGCAGGTCGCGGTGCTCGGGGGGATAGATGTCGGCGATCCCACCGCCCAGCACGGCGATGGTCCCGGTCGCCAGCGAACCCTCGTGCGCCGCGCCGTCGACCCCGCGCGCCAGGCCCGAAACGATCACCTGTCCGGCCTGGCCCAGATCGCTGGCCAGCCCGCGCGCGAACCTCTGGCCCGCCGCCGAGGCCACTCGCGCCCCGACGATGGCGACGATGGAGCGTTGCAGCAGGCTGGCGTCACCCCAGACCCACAGCAGGGGTGGCGGCGGATCGAGCGCCGCCAGGGCCTGCGGAAAGTCGGCTTCGCAGGCGCAGATCAGGCGCGCGCCCAGGGCCGCGCCGTCTTCCAGTTCGGCCTGCACATCCTCGACGCTCGGCACGCCCAGCGGCGAGACCCGCCCCCCGCGCCGCGCCAGGTCGGGAAGGGCGGCCAGCGCCACGGACGCCTCGCCATAGCGGGCGATCAACTGGTCGAAGGTGACCGGCCCCACGTTCTCGGTGCGCGCCAGCCGCAGCCAGTCGCGCCGCCCGGCCTCGGTCAGCGCTCGGCTCAAGCGGCGTCCTTCTTGCCGGCCCCGATGCGCGGCTCCTGCCCCTTCAGCAGCCGGCGGATGTTGTCGGCATGGCGGAAGAACACCAGCACCGCCATGAACAGTGTCAGGTAGATGATCGGTAGCCCGCGGTGGAAGACGAAGGCGTAGAGCGGCGCGAGCGCTACCGCCGTCAGCCCCGCCAGGGACGAGATGCGGAACAGGAAGGCCACCACCAGCCAGGTGGCGCCCGCCGCGATCCCCACCGGCCAGGCGGCGGCCAGCAGGGTGCCGAAGAAGGTGGCCACCCCCTTGCCGCCCTTGAACTTCAGCCAGACCGGGAACAGGTGACCGAGGAAGGCGCTGGCGGCGGCCAGGGCGATCAGCACCCTCTGGGCCTCCTGCGGCCCGTCCTTCGTCGCCAGCCAGGCGATCAGCACCGCCACCGCGCCCTTGCCGCCGTCGCCGAGCAGGGTGATGGCCGCCAGGTCCTTGCGGCCGGTGCGCAGGACATTGGTCGCCCCGATGCTGCCCGAGCCGATGCTGCGCACGTCGCCCGCGCCCCCCATCCGGGTGGCGATGACGCCGAAGGGAATGGAGCCCAGCAGATAGCCCCCGAAGACGGCGGCGGCGATCAGTACGGGACTGAGTGACTCAAGCATGTGGTTCCCCCCAATTGCCGAGAGCCTAGCTGCCCGGATCGCTCTCGTCATCCAGCAGCGCGCGGACGCTGGCGGCCAGGGCGGCGATTTCCACCGGCACGGTGGTGTCGACCTCGATCACCGCGCCCAGGCCCACCGGCCCGTCGTACTCCGCCAGCAGGGCGGCGGGCAGGTCGCGCAGGGTGTGGATGGCGTGGCGTTCCCCGATCATCGACCGCGCCGAATAGCGCCGGCTGGCCTCTTCTGGCGGGCAGCGGCAATAGACCTCCACCAGCCGGCCGCCGAGGCCGCTCAGCATTCGCCGCTCGTAGGGGTTCTTGGGCCGGAAATTGGCCTCCAGCACCACGGCGGGCGACAGCGCCGCCAGCGTCCAGATCAGCTCCATCGAGGCGCTGCCCAGCGCCTGGGTCCAGACCTCGGGTTCGGCCCGCTGACCCAGCACGTCGGCCAGCCGCTCCTTGATCACGTCCTTTGAGAGCAGGGGCATCGCCAGGGCCTGCGCCAGCGGCAAGGCCAGGGTCGACTTGCCCGCCCCCGGCGCGCCCGAGACCATCACCACCAGCCGCACGCCTCAGACCTCGTCGGCCAGGGCCGCGGTCAGGGCGGCCAGCGCCGCCTCGTCCCGGCGATAGAAGGTCCACTGCTTGATCCGCTTGGGCGTCACCAGACCCGCCTGGGTCAGCACCCGCATGTGCTCCGACAGGGTCGGCTGGCTGACCCCCAGCTTCTCGGCGATCCGCACGCCGCAGACCCCATCGGCCACCAGGTCGCCGTCCACCTGCGGCGGGAAGTTGGCGCGCGGGTCCTTTAGCCAGGCCAGGATCTGCAGCCGGCGGTCGTTGCCGAGGGCCTTGAAGGCGAGTGCGTTCGTCATATCGCCAATTGCCTAAGCTTCGCCCCGAACCTAGGTCGCGGCCGGTCCCGAGACAACCTCAGACCCGGTAGACCACCCGGCCGTCCACCAGGGTCATGCGGATTTCGCCCTGCAGCCGCCGTCCGTCGAAGGGCGAGTTCTTGGACTTCGAGCGCAGCTTGTCGGCGTCGATGACGATCGGCGCATTGAGGTCGCACAGCACCAGGTCGGCGGACGCGCCCTTGGCGAGCGTCCCGGCGTTCAGGCCCAGCAGCTTCGCGGGCTTGCTGGTCACCGCGGCCATCAGGTCGATCAGCGGGATGCGCCCGTCGTGGTGGAAGGCCAGCAGGGCCGGCAGCAGGGTCTGCAGCCCGATGGCGCCCGGCGCCGCCTCGTCATAGGGCAGGCGCTTGTCCTCGGCCGGCGCGGGGGCGTGGGCGGAGACCACGATGTCGATCAGGCCGCTGGCCAGGGCCTCGATCACCGCCTGGCGGTCGTCCTCGCTGCGCACCGGCGGGTCGAACTTCATGAAGGTGCGGTAGTCGCCGATGTCGAGTTCGTTGAACGACAGGTGGTTGATCGAGGTCGTCGCGGTGATCGGCAGGCCCCTGGCCTTGCCCCGCGCCAGGGTTTCCAGGGCGCAGGCTGTCGTCACCTGGTCCACCAGGAACGGCGCCCCGGTCAGTTCCACCAGGGCCAGGTCCCGCTCCAGCATGATCTTCTCGGCGATCGGCGGCACGCTGGGCAGGCCGTTGCGGCCGGCGAACTCGCCCTCTGTGGCCGCCGCGCCGGCGCTCAGCCACGGATCGGCCGGGCGGTGGGCCACCAGCACCCCGAAGCTCTTGGCGTAGGCCAGCACCCGGCGCAGCACCTTGGAGTCGACGATCGGCCGGTCGGCGTCGGTGACATAGACGCAGCCGGCCTCGGCCATCAGGCCGATCTCGGCCATCCGCTCGCCCCGCGCCCCCTTGGTGGCGGCGCCGGCCGGATAGACGTGGACCAGCTCGATGTCGCGCGTCCGGCGCAGGATGAAGTCCACCACCGAGGCCTCGTCGATCACCGGGTCGGTGTCAGGCTGCAGCACAATGGAGGTGACCCCGCCGGCCGCCGCCGCCAGGCCCGCCGACTTGAGCGTCTCCTTGGTCTCAGAGCCGGGCTCACCGGTCTTGACCCGCAGGTCCACCAGGCCCGGCGCCAGCATGGCGCCCCGGGCGTCGATGATCTCGATATCGGGTGACAGGGTTCCCAGGTCGCCCCCATGCACCACGTCGGCGATCTTGCCGTCGCGCACCAGCAGGGCGCCGGGGCCGTCCCAGCCGCTGGCCGGGTCGACGATGCGGGCATTGATGAAGGCGGTCGGCTGCGCGCTCATAGTTCCTGCCGTCCGATCCACTTCTCGACCTTGGGGGGCTTGTAGGCGGCCAGGGCGTCCAGCATCTCCCTGCAGTCCTGGCTGAACACCAGCATGTCGCGGTGCGGCGCCTTCAGGAACGCCTCGCCCACCGCGTGGTCCACAAAGGCCCGCAGGTGGTCGAAATAGCCCAGCACGTTCAGGAACCCCGCCGGCTTGGCGTGAAAGCCCAGCTGGCCCCAGGTCCAGATCTCGAAGATCTCTTCCATCGTGCCCACCCCGCCGGGCAGGGCGACGAAGCCGTCGGACAGCTCCGCCATCCGCGCCTTGCGCTCGTGCATGGAGGGCACGACCTCCAGCCGCGTCAGGCCGGTATGGGCGATCTCCTTGTCCATCAGCGCCTCGGGCATCACCCCGAACACCTCGCCCCCGGCCGCCAGGGCCGCGTCGGCCAGGCCGCCCATCAGCCCGACCTTGGCCCCGCCATAGACCAGCGCCAGGCCCCGGCCGGCGATCGCCGCCCCCATTGCCCGCGCCGCGGCCATATAGGCCGGGTCGCCGCCCGGGCTCGCGCCGCAGAACACCCCCACCGCGCGCATCAGGCGTTGTCCAGCCGCGCGGCCATGGAGGCCAGCACCGCCATCCGCGCGGCCACCCCCATCTCCACCTGATCCTGGATCAGGCTGACGGTCAGGTCGTCGGCGACGTCGGAATCGATCTCCACGCCCCGGTTCATGGGGCCCGGATGCATGACGCGGACGCCCGGCGCGGCGCAGGCCAGCTTCTCGCGGTCCAGCCCGTAGAACCGGAAATACTCCCGCTGCGACGGGGCCATCACCCCGTCCATGCGCTCCAGCTGCAGGCGCAGCATCATCACCACGTCGCAGCCCTCGATGCCCTCGCGCATGTTGTGGAACACCTCCGCCTTCCAGCGGTCGACGGCCGCCGGCATCAGGGTCGGCGGCCCCACCAGCCGCACCTCGGCGCCCAGCATCTGCAGCAGGCTGACATTGGACCGCGCCACGCGGCTGTGCAGGACGTCGCCGCAGATGGCGACCCGCAGGCCCGCGATCCGCCCGAAGGCGCGCCGCATGGACAGGGCGTCCAGCAGCGCCTGGGTCGGGTGCTCGTGCTGCCCGTCGCCGGCGTTGATCACCGAGCAGGTGACCTTCTGCGCCAGCAGGCTGGCCGCGCCGGAGGAGGCGTGCCGCACCACCAGCAGGTCCGGCTGCATGGCGTTGAGCGTCACGGCGGTGTCGATCAGGGTCTCGCCCTTGGAGATCGACGACGAGCGCGGGCTCATGTTCACGACATCGGCCCCCAGCCGCTTGCCGGCCAGCTCGAAGGAGCTCTGGGTCCGCGTCGAATTCTCGAAGAACAGATTCATCAGCGTCCGACCCTTCAGCAGGTCGAGCTTCTTGGAGGTTTGGCGGTTGAGCGACACAAAGCCGTCGGCGAGGTCGAGGAGGCTGGCCACCTCCACCTCGTTCAAATCGGTGACCGACAGGAAGTGTCGCCGCGGGAACGGGAAGGTTCTGCCAAGAACCTCGTTCAGACCAGGGGGCAAAGTTGTCATTAAAGGCGCGTCGTAACGGAGGCCGCGCACGGCGCCAAGCGAACTCGCCTATTCGCCCACAGGTCTGCGGCGGAAAGCGCGCCGCTAGCGCGAATGCTAGGTGCGTCCTTCTCCCCTTGCGGGAGAAGGTGGCCCTGCGGAGCAGGGTCGGATGAGGGGTCGATAGACCTATCGGGTTAGGCGGCTGGATGATTTGCGGAGAGGGGAGTGCGACCCCTCATCCGACCGGTCTCCGACCGGCCACCTTCTCCCGCAAGGGGAGAAGGGACATCGGTGCGACTTGAGATGAGATCGACTCCAGGATCAGTGAGGGGGCGCCTAGGCCCCCAACCCCCGCAACCGCTCCAACGCCCCCTGCAAAATCCACCCCGCCGCCATCTTGTCCACCACCTCGGCGCGGCGTGCGCGGTTGATGTCGGCTTCCTCGATCAGGAAGCGGTTGATGGCCATCGAGCTCATCCGCTCGTCCCAGAAGACGATCACCAGCTCGGGGCGCAGGCGCAGCAGGTTGCGGGCGAAGGCGCGGCTGGACTGGGCGCGCGGCCCCTCGGTCCCGTCCATGTTCACCGGCAGGCCGATGACGATGCCAGCCACCTCGCGCCCGTCCATCAGCTTGAACAGCGCCGCCGCGTCGTCGGTGAACTTGGTCTTGCGGATCAGCTCCAGGGGGCTGGCCACCATCCGCGTGGTGTCCGACACCGCCACCCCGATGGTCTTCTCCCCCAGGTCGAGCCCCACGAGCGCGCCGTAGCGGGGCAGGAGAGGGGGGAGGTCTGTGATGTCGACGACGGCCATGGCCTTCCATAGGCGTTCGGGCCCCGCGCCGCCAACCCGTGACGCTGGCCGGGCCGCTACCGGACCGACGCCTAGCCCGAGATCAGCCAGCCGACGGGCAAGGTTGAAGCCTCGACCCCCACCAGGATCATCTGGGTTCCTTCGAGCTCGATGACCGTATCGGCGCCGACCTGGCGCAGGACGTAGGCCGTGCCGGCCTGCTCGAACTTGACCCGGTCGCCCTCGGCGACCGAGAAATCCAGCACCCGATCGACGCCGGCCCCGGCGAAGGTATGAAAGATGTCCCGCCCGGCGCCCCCCGACAGGGTGTCGTCGCCCCGGTCGCCGGAGAGAAAGTCGGCGCCGCTATCCCCCTTGAGCTCGTCGTTGTTCTGGCCCCCGCGGAGCAGATCGTCGCCATACGAGCCGATCAGGGTGTCATCCCCCATATTGCCGAAAACCAGATCTCCGCTCAGGCCATAGCTGTACGGCCCGTCCCCATTCAGCAGATCGTTTCCCTGGCCGCCAACGACCCAGTCGTAACCGTACCCGCCATAGACGGTGTCATCGCCCATGTTTCCGTGCAGGTCGTCGAAGCCAGCTTCGCCGAACAGCTGGTCGTCGCCCGCGCCGCCCCGCTGAAAATCGTCCCAGACCGTTCCGGTGACGGTGTCGTCTCCGCCACCCCCGACGATGGACCGGCCGGCGAGATCATCGTCGCCCTCGGTGGGTGCGCCGGGCAGGTCGACCCGAACGCGGATCAGCGCCTCGCCGGGCTTCGTGTTCGGGCTCCACAGGGCGTTGATGAAGTAGAGGCCCGTATAGGGGGCCACAAAACCCGACAGTTCCTCGGAATAGGGCTGGGAGCCGGAATCCTGCGCCAGGCTCACGCCGTCCTGATCGTAAAGAACCAGCCCCCCGGGGCGTACCCAGAGGTTCAGGTTGTAAATCTCGATCTTGGATCCGGCCGTCAGCTGAATCGCGAAGATGTCGCTCGCCCCGATATTGGACTGGGGGCGGAACTCGGCGCTCTGATCCCAATGGCCGTTGGCGTCCGGCGCCGGCTGTAGCCTTATCGCGGTCTCGCGAAGCGCGAGCGGCAGCGGCGTGGCGATGGTGATTGTGTAGCCCATGACGCCCCCCGAACCCGACTGCGCCGCAACCTACACGAGCTTGGCGGCGTGACTAGCTCCATCCACGATGGGGCTACGGCGTGATTTGAACGAGATCTGGCGGGGTCGGAGATCGACGACGGCCATGACCTTCCATAGGCGTTGGCGGCCGGCGCGGCTATCCCGCGCGCCGTACCCGAAAGGCCCGCCCCTACATCCGGGCCAGCTCCTCGGCCACGATCGTCTGGACCAGGCGGATGCGAGGGCTGGATTGCAGTTCCTGATGGGTGACCAGCCAGATCGGGACCGGAATCGGCGCCATGTCCGGCAAGAGATTGACCACGCCGGTCGTCCGCTCAGCGACTTCGCGCATCATCGCGGCCACACCCATCCCGCGTTTGACCATTTCCCAGATCACCACCGAGGCCTCCGACACGATCCGGAGATCCTCGGTGGCGATCGGAATGCCGATCTCCCGCAGAAACTCGGAGAAGCGGGGGTCATCGAAGCCCATCAGTTCCGCCCGGGCCAGATCGGCGGGACGCTCGGGCAGGCCGTTGCGGGCGACCCAGTCCTCGGAGGCGAAGAACCCCGCCTCGGTGTCGCGGATATGCCGGCCCACCAGGCCGGGGCGATCAGGTCGCACATGGCGTATGGCGATGTCGGCCTCCCCGCGGTGAAGATCGCTGATCTCGTTGGAGGCGACGATCGCGATCGTGATCTGCGGCGCTTCTGACCGGATGCGCGCGACGATCTCGGGAAGAACATAGGCCGCATATGTGTCGGTGGCGGAGATGCAGACCCGTCCGCCGGTGTCCTGCACCCGGCCGCTGGCGGCGAGAACGAGCGTGTCCGCCGCCTCACCCATGATGCGCGTGTGATCGAGCAGGTCCATCCCGGTCTGGTTCAGAACCAGCTTGCGGCCCCGCCGTTCAAACAGGGTCACCCCGAGGTCGGCCTCCAGCGCCAGGACCTGCCGCGACAAGGTGGGCTGGGTCAGACCCAGCTGCCGCGCCGCGGCCGACAGCGATCCGGCGGCGGCCGTGGCGTGAAACGCGCGAATATGGTTCCAGTCCATCGCCTTCATGCATATGCGTATATCATGGCTGCGAATTTCGGCAATTTGTTCGATTTACGCATATGCTATTCGGCGTCGCACAGGAGCACTCCAGCATGAGTACAGCCAGCGACGCGCGGTTCTGGGACAGGATCTCGCGCAAATACGCCAAGGACGCCATCGCTGACCTGGGCGGCTATGAGCGCACCCTGGATCGGACCCGGGCGCTGCTGAGACCGGCCGACCAGGTGCTCGAACTGGGCTGCGGGACCGGCAGCACGGCGCTGCGGCTGGCCGGCGATGTGCGGCGCTATCTGGCGACCGACCTTTCCGCCGGAATGATCGCGATCGCCAGGGAGAAGCAGGCCGCCAGTGCTGTCCCGGCGCTGGCCTTCCAGATCGCGACCGCCGAGGCCTCGACCCTCGAGACCGGGCGGTTCAATGCGGTTCTGGGGTTCAACTATCTGCATATGGTCCGCGGCCTGCCGGGAACGCTACGCCGGATCCACGCCCTGCTTGCCCCGGGTGGCCTGTTCATTTCCAAGACGCCCTGTCTGGGAGACATGAACCCGCTCCTGAGCCTTGTCCTGTTGCCGGGCATGCGCGCCATCGGCCTGGCGCCCTATGTCAGCGTCTTCAGCCAGGCCGAACTCTGCAAGCTGGTCAGCTCAGCCGGTTTCGACATCCTCGCTACCGAAAACCACGCCACCAAGGGCAATGATCGCCGTCCCTGCATCGTGGCCCGCAAACGGTCCGAGGCGCCGGCTGCGCCCTAGCAAGCCTTGGCGCATCTCTTTGGGAACAACCATTCCGCGCCTGTTGCTTGCGGCCGCCATCTGTCTGGTCGGCCTGCGCCGTCGCGAATTACGGTCTATCTCGGTAGACGTTAGATAATAAGGGCGAATAATATGAGTGCGCAAACAACACAACAAAGCGCACTTGAGGAAATCAAGGTCAGTGTGAAACTGAAACTGGCAGCCCTGTGGGCGAGCTTTATGTTTCTCTACATCTATGTAGACTATTTCCACCTGTACATGCCGGGATCACTGGAAGATTTGCTGGCCCGCAAGGTTTTTGTATTTGATATCACTCAAGCCTATCTCTTGGTTGCGCTCGCCTCTGTGGCGATTCCGGCCCTGATGATTTTCCTGTCCGTCGCCTTGTCAGCTAAAGTAAGTCGCTGGACAAACCTAGTCGTGGCGACGATCTATATTCCTTACACATTGGTCAATCTGGTCGGTGAGGCGTGGATACATATGGCGTTCGGCGCCTCTGTAGAAATCGGTCTTCTCTTGCTGGTTATTCGCTATGCATGGAAATGGCCTCGTGCTGAAATTTGAAGACCTTTTCTTCGCAAAAGGCGCGGGAATAGGGGGACAGGAACACCATTCTCGGACAGCAGGAAATCCGGTCCGGTTAGGCGTCACCGGCAAGCGCTTCAAGCTCGGTGTCGTGCAGCAGAGCTGCCGGACTGACATCCTGCGGCTCGGATTTGTCTTCCCTTAAGCGGGGAGCCTTTGCCTGCCAGGCTTTCACCTGCTGCATCACTTGGCTGTAGAAGATCGGCACAGCTGCTTCGAGTTCGGTAAGGAAGATTTTGCGCTGGCCGAATTTCGCGCCCAGATCCTTGAAGAACAGCACTTCGAAAGACTGAAGCGCCTGTCCCTCACGATCGCGGCTGACTAGATCAGGATCGGCACGCAAGGCCTCTAGCGTCTGTTGAGTGGCGGCCGTCTTGCCTGGCCAATAGCAGCGAATATGTAGGCCGTTCGGGTCAGATTTCTGTAGCTGCTTCAGCAGCCAGTTGAGGCGGGCCTTGGCGCTCTTGGGTTCGTCGGGCGCACGCAGCCACATCGAAATGGTGATGGAGCGCGAGCGAAGATCGGCGCAGATGCGGATGGGCGCTGCTGTGTCCGGAACCACCAAACTGGTGGTTAGCTGTGTCTCCTGCGCGAGTTCTCTTTGATCTGCTTTTTGTCGCTCAGTCGGATCGGCGGCATGCGCTTTGGGCATACGCACATCGACTGGCAGTTCCAACTGACGGCTCAACACAAGACTGAGGTCACCCACCTCTTGATGCCATGCGCCAACGATCTCTTTTACTTCCGGTGAAGTCGCTGAAATCGCCCCTCCGGCCAGAACCTTGGCGACCACGTCGGACCAACTGGCGGGCATCTGATCGAAGCCTTTGACGCCCGAGCTGGGATGGAGAAGGAATCTATTCATCTCCCGAAGGATCACTCGTTGTTCGCGATCAACCAGTTCATCGTTGCTCAGCAGCAAGGTTGATTGGGTCACGACGTACATCCACGACCAGTGGAAGAGGGGAACTTTCTTCCGAGCAGCGCCGGTGACGACAATCGGATGATGGGTAGGAAGAGATGCAAATTGGTTGGACAGCGTGATCAGCGCGTCGACGCCGTTCAGGCGAACGAGGTCTAGATAGCCCTCCACCTGCTCAGTCGTAAGGTCAACATTTCCGACCTTCGCCTCAACCAACGCCGACCACTGTTGCTGCCAGATTTGACCACGATAAGGCCGTCTGGCCGGTAGGCTTGCTTGTCATCGCCCTTCTTCAAGACAACTTCGGTGTAGGTCTCGATCTGTGTCTTGGCTCCGGTCTTCACGTTGATATCGGATAGAAGCGCACGTCCGAATTCCGGCACGGTCTCAAGACACGCAAGGAAGATAGACAACGTTCTCCCTTCTCGTGAGGTGTCCGCCAGAACTGGGAAAAGGCGTGCACGCTCGCCGCGAAGAAGAGTGTCCGGTAGAGTTGTCATGCGCCCCCCGCATTGTCGTACTGAGGCGGATCTTGATGGTCCGCGTTCGCAGACGACAATCTACGCTATGCGCACGCACCCAATGCTGGCTAGGTTCTTCTTTCGAACCCGCGTCATTTGTCCTTCGGAGTTCCTTGTTACCGAGGCGCTTATCCAGTGCGACAGCGCCACCGCGGCCCGGTAACCGCCTGAGGCGAAATCCCGAGTAGCCCATCTCGCCCCCCACCGCGGCGTCCTGCCGCACCCTGCGCGAACGGCGTTCACCGGACCTTAGAATCTGAAGCCTACTCATCGCTCGACTTCAGGTGGCGGTCGCCGCCCTGGGATGACGGACAGGAATGCCCAAGCTTCCGAACCTGGCGGGGATGTTCGCACGTGGCGCGCCGCTGCGCGCGCCCCGCTTCACCCACCTGCGCGCCAAGCTGACCGTGCTCTATGCCGGGCTGTTCGTCGCCATCCTGTTCGTGATCCTCTCGGCGGTCTACGCCGCCGTGGCCCGCAACGCCGAGCGCATCGTCCGTGACGAGCTGGCGGCCAGCGGCCAGGTCTTCGACCGCATCTGGACCCTGCGCGCCCGCGAGCTGGAGAGCGGGGCCAATGTGCTGGCCCGCGACTTCGGCTTCCGCGCCGCCGTGGCGACCCAGGACGCGGCCACCATCCAGTCGGCCCTCGACAACCTGCGCGCCCGCCTCGGCATCGATGCGGCCTTCGTGGTGGGCCTCGACGGACGGGTCCTCACCGCGTCCAGCAGGTCGCGCGCCCGTCCCAACGACGCGGTGCTCCAGGCCATCGCCGGGCAGGACGCCGCCTCCGGGGTCTTCGTCATGGCCGGCGCCCCCTATCAGGCGGTCGCCGCTCCCATCCTGACTCCCATGCTCAGCGGCTGGGTGGTGTTCGCCGTCCGCCTGGACCAGGCCGAGATGAAGGCCCTGGAGCAGCTCTCGGCCATTCCCCTGCAGCCGGTGGTGCTGGTGCGCGGCGCCGACGGCGGCTGGAAGGCCAACACCTGGGCGGCCTCCACCGCCGAGCTGGAGGCGGTCAGCGCCTTCCTCGACGCGCCCAAGTCCCGGCGCCAGGCCAGCGTCACCCGCATCGGCCCCGCCGTCGCGGTCATCCAGCCGCTCGCCGCCATCGCCCAGGACCGCGTCGTCCTGCTGCTGCGCTATCCCCTGGCCCAGGCCCTGGAACCCTATAGCTGGCTGCTGGGGGCCCTGCTGCTGCTGGCCCTGTTGGGCGTCGGGGTGATCGCCGCCGGCAGCTGGGCCCTGGCCCGCAACGTCACCCGGCCCCTGCTGGCCCTGCGCGACGCCGCCGCGCGTCTGGAACGCGGCGAGACGGTTCAGGTCGAGGCGGCCGGAACCGATGAGATCGGCGCCCTGGAGCGCAGCTTCAACGCCATGGCCCAGGGCATCGCCCAACGCGAGCGCGCCCTGAAGCTCTCGACCGAAAAAGCCGAGGCCGCCAACCGCGCCAAGAGCGACTTCCTCTCCAATATGAGCCACGAGATCCGCACGCCCCTGAACGGCATCCTGGGCATGGCGCAGATCATGGCGCGTGAGCCGGCCGACGCCGCCCACGGCCAGCGCCTGGCGGTGATCCGCGAGTCGGGCGAGGCCCTGCTGAAGATCCTCAACGGCATCCTGGAGATCTCCAAGGCCGACCCCGCGAGCCTGGAGGCGCGGGACTTCGACCTTGGCGCCCTGGTGCGCGCCGCCTGCGCCGCCGACGCCAAGGCCGCGGGCGCCAAGCGCCTGACCTTCGACATCGCCGTGGCCGCCGAGAGCCAGGGACGCTGGCGCGGCGACGCCCGGCGGCTGACCCAGGTGCTGTCCAACCTGGTCTCCAACGCCGTGAAGTTCACGCCACAGGGGGGCGTCACGGTGGCCGTGGACCATGGCGACGGCGTCGTCCGCTTCCGGATCGCCGACACCGGTGTCGGCATTCCCGCCCGGTGGATCGAGGAGGTGTTCGAGGCCTTCAGCCAGGTGGACGCCTCGGCCACGCGGGCGGCCGGCGGGATGGGCCTGGGCCTCTCCGTCGCCCGCGAAATGGCGACCCTGATGGGCGGCAAGGTCTCCGTGGCCAGCGAGGAGGGCAGGGGCTCGGTCTTCACCCTGGAGGTTCCGCTGGTGAAGCTGTCAGGCGCCGCGCCGGCCGAGCCCGCCGCAGATCCCCTGGCCGACCTCGAACCCGAGGGGGAGGCGCCGCCGCTGCGGGTGCTGGCCGCCGAGGACAACAAGACCAACCAGCTGATCCTGACCTCCCTGCTGGAGCCCTTCGGGGTCGACCTCACCCTCGCCGAGAACGGGCGCGAGGCGGCCGAGATGTTCGCCGCCGGGGCCTTCGACCTGGTGCTGATGGATATCCAGATGCCCGAGATGACCGGGGTCGAGGCGACCCTGGCCATCCGCCAGGGCGAGGCCAAGCGCGGGGCGGCCCCCACCCCCATCGTGGCGGTCACCGCCAATGTCATGTCCGAGCAGGTGGCCGAATACCTGGCCGCCGGCATGAGCGGCGTGGTCGCAAAGCCCATCGAGGCCGAGAAGCTGTTCGCCGCCATCGCAAGCGCCCTCGACGGCGCCGCTCAGGCCGCCGCGCAAACAGCCGTCCAGGCCGCCTGAGGCGGTTTCCCCTCAGGGATCGCTTGTCAAAGGCGGGGCCGCGCGGCTAACCCCTGCATCGAACAATCAGGAGGCCCCCATGGCCATCGACGCGGCGACCGTCCGAAAGGTCGCCAGACTGGCCCGCATCGCCGAGCCCGAAGACCGGATCGAACCGCTGGCCAGGGAGCTCAGCGGCATCATGGACTGGATCGAGCAGCTGGCCGAAGTGGACACCGACGGCGTGGAGCCGATGACCTCGGCCGTCGCCGTGGCCGCCCCCATGCGCGAGGACGTGGTCACCGAGGGCGGCGACTCCGCCCGCGTGCTGTCCAATGCCCCCAAGACCGTCGGCGGCTTCTTCGTTGTCCCCAAGGTGGTCGAGTAGGATCATGAGCAACCTCACCTCCCTGACCCTCAAGGCGGCGCTCACGGGCCTCGCCGACAAGTCCTTCTCCTCGGTGGAGCTGACCCAGGCCCACATCGAGGCTGTCGCCGCCGCCAAGCCGCTGAACGCCTACGTCCTGGAAACCCCGGACAAGGCCCTCGACATGGCCGCCGCCTCCGACGCCCGCCGGGCGAAGGGGCAGGCCGGCGCCCTGGACGGCGCGCCGCTGGGCATCAAGGACCTGTTCTGCACCGAAGGCGTCCGCACCACCGCCTGCTCGAACATCCTGGGCAATTTCGTCCCCACCTACGAATCCACCATCACCGCCAACCTGTGGCGCGATGGGGCGGTGATGCTGGGCAAGCTCAACCTGGATGAGTTCGCCATGGGTTCGTCCAACGAAACCAGCGCCTTCGGGCCGGTGGTTAATCCGTGGCGCGCCCAGGGTTCGGACGCCAAGCTGACACCCGGCGGCTCGTCGGGCGGTTCGGCCACCGCCGTGGCGGCCGACCTCTGCCTGGGGGCCACGGCCACCGACACCGGTGGCAGCATCCGTCAGCCCGCCGCCTTCACCGGCACGGTCGGGATCAAGCCGACCTATGGCCGCTGCTCGCGCTGGGGCGTGGTGGCCTTCGCCTCGTCCCTGGACCAGGCCGGGCCGATCGCCAAGACGGTGGAAGACGCCGCCATCCTGCTGAAGTCGATGTCCGGCCACGACGCAAAGGATTCGACCAGCCTGGACATCGCGGTCCCCGACTTCCCCGCCTTCGTGGGCAAGTCTGTGAAGGGCCTGCGGATCGGCATTCCCAAGGAATACCGCGTCGACGGCATGCCCGCCGAGATCGAACAGCTCTGGGAAAAGGGCATCGCCTGGCTGAAGGACGCCGGCTGCGAGATCGTCGAGGTCAGCCTGCCGCACACCAAGTACGCCCTGCCGGCCTATTACATCGTGGCGCCCGCCGAGGCCTCGTCGAACCTGGCCCGCTATGACGGCATGCGCTACGGCCTGCGCGTCGAGGGAGCCAACCTCACCGAGACCTACGAGAACACCCGCGCCGCCGGCTTCGGGACCGAGGTGAAGCGCCGCATCATGATCGGCACCTATGTGCTGTCGGCCGGCTATTACGACGCCTATTACGTCAAGGCGCTCAAGGTCCGCCGCCGCATCGCCGATGACTTCGACCAGGCCTTCCAGAAGGTCGACGCCCTGCTGACCCCCACCGCGCCGTCGGCCGCCTTCGCCCTGGGCGAGAACGCCGACGATCCGGTGGCCATGTACCTCAACGACATCTTCACGGTGACGGTGAACCTGGCGGGCCTGCCCGGCATGTCCATCCCGGCGGGCGTGGACCACAAGGGCCTGCCCTTGGGCCTCCAACTGATCGGCAAGGCGCTGGACGAGGGGACCCTGTTCTCCCTCGGCGGAGCCATTGAAAAGGCTGCGGATTTCCGCGCCAAGCCCAGCCGCTGGTGGTGACGAAAAAGGCCCCCGCCGTCGCCGGCGGGGGCCCCTCGATCTACTCGATAGTAAACCTACCTATTTCGGCAGGGCGTCCAGGTCGGCCTGGACCTGCTTGATAATGTCGTCGGTCACGGCACCCTGGCTCATCGGGGCGACCTGGGTCAGCGTCATGGCCTTGAACTGGTCATAGGCTTCATGGGTGCTGATGCCCGGGATGTTCTTTTCCAGCACCGCCTTGGCGGCCGGGTTGGCGACCAGGGTTTCGATCGGCGTGGTCTCGGTCGAGAGCGCCGCGGGCGCCTGGGCCAGGGCCGGAGCGGCGGCCATCAGGCCGAACGAGAGCGACAGGCCAACGAGGCCGGCGGCGAGTGTCTTCTTCATGGTGGGTTCCCTTCCCCGAGGGGGTGTTTTTACGCTGTCAGCAAAGCTGCAAAATCAGCGGCGGCGCAAGGTGCTTTCGTTGACGCGCGGCCCGGTTTAGGAAGGCGGCATGACTGATACGTCCAAGCAGATCGAAGGCCGCACCGGCCCGTGGGAAATTGTTCTGGGGCTGGAAATCCACGCCCAGGTGGCCTCGAAGGCCAAGCTGTTCTCCGGCGCGGCCGTCGGCTTCGGCGCCGGCCCCAACGAGCAGGTCAGCCTCGTCGACGCCGCCATGCCGGGTATGCTGCCGGTGATCAACCGCTTCTGCGTCGAGCAGGCTGTGAAGACCGGCCTGGGCCTGAAGGCGCAGATCAACCTGCGCTCCAGCTTCGACCGCAAGAACTACTTCTATCCCGACCTGCCGCAGGGCTATCAGATCAGCCAGTTCAAGGACCCGGTGGTGGGCGAGGGCGAGGTCATCGTCGAGCATGACGACGGCTCCACCTTCACCGTGCGCATCGAGCGCCTGCACCTGGAGCAGGACGCCGGCAAGTCGCTGCACGACCAGGACCCCAACGCCACCTATGTCGACCTGAACCGCGCCGGCACCGCCCTGATGGAGATCGTCTCCAAGCCCGACATGCGCTCGTCGGCGGAGGCCGCGGCCTATGTGAAGAAGGTCCGCACCATCCTGGTCTATCTGGGCACCTGCGACGGCGACATGGAGAAGGGCAACCTGCGCGCCGACGTCAACGTCTCGGTCTGCCGCCCGGGCGCCTACGAGAAGTTCCGCGAGACCGGCGACTTCAGCCACCTGGGCACGCGCTGCGAGATCAAGAACGTCAACTCCTACCGCTACATCCAGCAGGCCATCGAGTACGAGGCCCGCCGGCAGATCGAGATCCTGGAGGACGGGGGTTCGATCACCCAGGAGACCCGGCTGTTCGACCCCACCAAGCTCGAGACCCGCTCCATGCGGTCCAAGGAAGAGGCGCACGACTACCGCTACTTCCCTGATCCCGACCTGCTGCCCCTGATCCTCGACCCGGCCTGGGTGAAGCGGATCGAGGAGTCCCTGCCGGAACTGCCGGACGCCAAGAAGGCCCGGCTGCAGACCCAGTACGGCCTGTCGGCCTATGACGCCGGCGTGCTGATCACCGAGCAGGCCCGCGCCGACTTCTTCGAGGAGGCCGCCAAGGGCCGCGACGCCAAGCTGACCTCCAACTGGGTGACCAACGAACTGGCCGCCCGGCTGACGGCGGCCGGCCAGGACATCGGCGACAGCCCGCTGAAGCCGGCCGACATCGCCGAGATGGTCCAACTGATCGAAGAGGACGTGATCTCCTCCAAGATCGCCAAGGACGTCTTCGACCGCATGTGGGCCGGCGAGGGCGGCGCGCGCGCCATTGTTGAGAAGCAGGGCCTGCAGCAGGTCTCCGACACTGGCGCCCTGGAGGCGATGATCGACAAGCTGATCGCCGCCAATCCCGGTCAGGCCGCGGCGGTGAAGGAAAAGCCCCAGGCCATCGGCTGGTTCGTCGGCCAGCTGATGAAGGAAACCGGTGGCAAGGCCAATCCGGGCACGGTCAACCAGCTGCTCAAGGCCAAGCTCGGGATCGACTGATCTGCGGACGCAAGACAAAGGCCCCGGCGCGTGAGCTCCGGGGCCTTTTTCACGTCCTGTGGCGGGCCGCCCAGAGCGGGATGCGAAAAAGTGGGAACCGGTTTTTCGCGTCAATCCCGCTCCAAATATAAGGAATCGATCACGTTTATGATCTTGGATCGGTTCGATCCAAGATCATCGTGATCTAGTTGTTGGCGATGATCTCGAAGATGATGCCGGTGGCGATGGCCGCCAGGATGTAGTCGTCGCCGGCCCGGTACCAGGCGTAGCCGCGCGGCGGCTGGCGCAGGCGGTAGCGGCCGTAGTCATAGACCGGCGCGCCCCGGTAGTAGGCGGGAAGCGGCGCCCCGCGGCGCCACTGATTGTAGCCCGGCCGGTAGTAGGGGTTGCCGTAATAGACCTGGGGCGGCGGGCCGTAGTTCCAGCGGTCGCCATAGTAGTAGCCGTTGTGGCGGCCACGATCCCAGTCGCGGCGATCATAACGATCGGGTCCGCGATGGTCGCGGCGATCCCGGTGATCACGATAATAGCCCTGCGCCTGGGCCGCGGTGGCGGTGGCGGCCATGGGGCCGGCGACGGCCGCGACGGCGGCCAGGCTCAAGATCAGACGTTTCATGCCCACGTCTCCTTCACCACGCCCTGACGGGCGGACATCCCTCGAACCTCACGATGGCGGGGTCAGGCTGAACCGCGCCTGAACGCCTCGTGCGGGGAAGAACGCCGCGCCCGCGGTGCGGTTCAGGGGAAGGTGACGATGCTCGTGACTTCGCCGGTGGAGGTGCTGGCCCGGATGTATTCGTTGCCGACCTTGTACCAGGCGTAGCCGCGCTTGCGGGCCAGGCGGTTGTCGGTGACCATGTAGCCGCGGAAGTAGGGCGGCAGGATCAGGCCGGGCCGGAAGGCGCTGCGGCCCGGCTCGTACTGCTCGAAATAGCCCATGTTGTTCTGTCCGCCACCGGGCGGGGCGTAGTAGCTGCTGCCCACCGGCGGCGGCGGGCCATAGCCTTGACGGTTGTCTTGATGGCCGCCGTGATAGCCGGAGTTCCGATTGTCCTGCGGGTAGCTGTCGCGCCGCGCGTCGTAGTCGTAGCAGTCGCAGCGTTCCTCACGGCTCTCGCGGACGTAGGACCGGGAATCCCAGGACTGGGCCTGGGCCGCGGCGGAGATCGCCAGGCCGCCCGAAAGCGCCGCCAGGGCGGTCATGCTCAAACCAAAACGCTTCACGCCGATCTCTCCCGCTCGAATCGCCCCCGGACGCAGCCAGGGGGTGTGTGCAACAGGGCTACGCAATCTAAGCGCGGCTGTAAGCCCTCTTCGCGCGGCGGGCGATGCAGGCTCGCGCCGGGCGTTAACCGCTGGGCTCAAAAGCACCCAATATGGGTATACATCGGCGGCGGAGACTTCCCGGCGAGTAACGGCGGCGAATGCTGCGTTGAACTGCGGCCGAACAACGCAGTCTTTCAGTTTAACCATATGTTTAGTCGCTATCGACTTCTCTGGTGCCGTGAGGATCGGAGACACGCCCCCAGAATGGGGGATGGCCGGTCAGGAGAGGGAAACTTAGTCATGCTTACGAGCGTGGAACCGGAAGGCGGCCTGCCGTTGCCGACCGCCGAGGCCTCCGGGGACGAACTGTTCCGCATGGGCCTGCTGTACTCGACCGGTCAGGGCGGCGCGCCGCTGGACTACGTCTCGGCCCACATGCTGTTCAATCTGGCCGCCATGCGCGGTTCGATGGAAGCCAAGATCTACCGCAAGGAACTGAGCCAGGAGATGGCCTCCGACGAGGTCGCCGAAGCCCAGCGCCAGGCGCGCGAGTGGCTGGCCCACGGCTGAGCGGCCGATCCCGGTCTTGACCCCACGACGCCGGCGTCCGCTGGCGTCGTCGTCTGCGGCTACTGACCCGCGGCCTGCGCGCCGAGCGCATAGCTGAATCCAAACTGGATCGGCGAGAGGTCGCGGAAGTACTGCTGGATGAACAGTCCCGCATTGGCCACGCCGCTGCGTGGCACATAGACGATATCGAACCGGCGCAAGGGCACGAGGTCCGCGTTCGGGTTCCGAAGACCCTTCCCCAGTTTCACCGTCCGCATCATGCCGCGTCCGTCCGCCCCGCGCCGCAGGATGATGACCCCGTCGCGATTGGCGGTGGTCTTGAAGTCGCCGGCCTGGATCACCGCCCGCAGGGCGTCGGCGTCGCCGGCCATGTCAAAGATGCCCGGACTGCCCACCTCGCCCCCCACGAACACCTTCAGCGGCGCGGCCTTCGGCGAGACATCCACCGCCGGCCGCAGCAGCAGGCTGGCATAGGCCTGGGACAGCGACCCCTGCACCTCGGGGATCGTGCGGTCCGCCGCCATCACCGCCGGGATCAGCGGCAGGGAAATACGGCCATCCGGCTGCACCGTGACGGTCTTGTTCAATTCCGGCGCGGAGGGGAGGGACACCTCGATCTCGTCGCCGGGATAGAAGCGGTAGGGCGGCTCGTAGTCGCTCCAACTCGCATAGGGGATGTTGCTGAAGCTGGCGCCCTGTTCTCGGGCGGCGCGCGCCTCGCGATCCTCGCGGGACTCCGGTTCGTCGATCCGGCCCAGCATGTCCATGCGCGGCAGGCGGGGAATGTGGGCGCCGCACGCGCCGAGCGCGACACTTGCGCAGGCCATCAGAGCGGAGGCGAATTTCAGGCTGGGACGCATGACCGCAAACCTTAACGACAATGGGTAATGGAACGTTAATCGTCCCCCGCCACGGTCCCCTTCGTAGGGCTAGAACAGTCGGAATCGCATGGCCGCGCCAGGGGCTTGGACAATCAGACCGCACGATCAGGCGATCCGGACCGACTGGGCCGGACGGCCGCGCTATGCCGTCTCCGATTTCGCCACCCTGCTGTGGCGCGAACGCTATCTGATGATCGCCGTCTTCGCGATCATCTTCGTCCTGGGGGCCGCCGCCGCCTTCACGATGAAGACCACCTATCCCGCCTATTCCAGCGTCCTGGTCCGCCTGGGCCAGGAATATGTCTATGAGCCGCTCTCCGGCGACGCCGCCCGCGGGGCGGTGCCCGAGGCCGACGCCCTGATCCAGTCGGAAACCGAGATCATGGGCTCGGCTGTTCTCAAGCAGCGGGTGATCGACAAGCTGGGCCTGGCCCGCATCTATCCCCAGCTGGCGGCCAAGTACGCCGGGGCCAGCGCTTTGGAGAAGAAGCTGCTGATGGGCCAGGCCCTGCGCAGCCTTGAGACCAACACCAAGATCGAGACCGCGCCCGACACCCCGATCATCCGGCTGAGCTTCACCCACGAGAACCCCGATACTGCCGCCCTGGTGCTCAACACCCTGCTGGAAGAGTATCTGGTCTATCGACGCTCGGTGCTGATCGACCCCACCTCGCCGGCGCTGGGCCGTCAGCGCGAGGCCTTCGAGCAGCGCCTGATCGAGGCCGACGCCGCCTACGAAGCCTTCCTGAACAACAACCGGATCGGCGACTTCGTGGCGGAGAAGGTCTCCCTCGGCCAGCTCCAGCAGCAGATCGAGCAGCAGAAGTACCAGACCGACGCCCAGCTCCAGGACCGCATCGGGCGGCTGGCCATGCTGGATTCGCAGTTGGGCCAAGTGTCGCAGGAGGTCGGTCTCTATCGGGACGTTTCCAGCGCCGTCGGCGACAAGCTGGTGACCCTGAAGCTGCAGCGGGAGGACCTGCTTTCGCGCTACAAGAATGACGCCCGGCCGGTGCAGGAACTCGACGCCCAGATCGCCCAGCTGGAGGCCGGCATCGCCGCGGGCCGCACCCAGGCCGATGGGGCCAAGCGGTTCGGGATCAATCCCGTCTACCAGACCATCCAGACCGAGAAGATCCAGCTGACCGCCGAGGTGGCCGCCCTGCGCCAGTCGCAGTCCGCCCTGGCGGGCCAGGTGAACCAGCTCACGGAGCGCCGGCTGCGCCTGGCGGAGTTGGAGCCGCGCTTCCAGGCCCTGTCCCTGGACCGCGATGTCCTGCAGGCCAATGTGCGCGACTTCACCGTCAAGGAAGAGCAGAGCCGCGCGGCCAACGAGATCGCCTCGACCACCAACGACAACATCCGCATCGTCAGCCGGGCCGTGGCGCCCACCAAGGGCAAGAGCCTCAAGAAGCCGGTGATCGTGCTGGCCTTCCTGTTCGCCGCCTTCACCGCCCTGTGCGCCGGTCTGCTGCGGATGTTCCTGCGGCCGGGCCTGCCGACCGCGCAGTCCGCCGCGCGTACCTTCGACCTTCCCGTGCTCGCCACGGCCTCGATGAAGGTTCGCTAGAGCATGTCAGGCGCAAGTGGCAACCGGTTCGCCGCCCGGACATGCTCTAGATTCAAGAAGATAGACCCTTTTCATCCGATCAGGTTGTTTCAACCTGATCCGGAAAGGGTCTAGGACGGCGACGGAACCGGCGCCGTTCGTTCGCCTTGAACTTGCGGTAGTTTGGAAGCCTTACGCTTGTATCGATTCGAGGGATGGTGGACCTGAACGCCGAGATGGCCGACCTCTGGGCGTCACTGGGCGCGCCGGCCGCAGGCCGGGCGCGGGTGATCCAGGTCGTGTCCGCACGCCGGGGGGAGGGCACGTCCACGGTGGCGCGCGAGCTTGCCTGGTTCGCGGCCAAGCGCGCCGGGCGTTCGGTGTGGCTGGTGGATCTCGACCTGCTGGCCTCGCCGCAGTATCTCGCCGTTCGCGATGAGGCCGAGCGCTACGGCGCCCTGGGCGAGCCCGCGGCCGCCAGCCCCGACGGCTCGATCTTCTTCACCGTCCAGCCGGCTTCCCACAGTCCCGACGGCCAGCCCTGGCCCGACGCCCGCTATCTCTCGGCCCATCGGGTGGGCGCGGCCCGTTGGTGGGTCACCCGGTTTCGGCGCGAGAGCCTGAAAGGCCGCCAGGGCGTCCACATCCTGCCCACGGGGGACTACTGGAACGCCCTGCGGAAATATGCCGACCTGATCATCGTCGACTGCCCCTCGCCCGAGCGGTCGCAGGCCGCGCTCACCGTCGCGCCCTTCATGGACCAGACCGTCCTGGTGGTGGCCGCCGACGAGGCCGATGTTCGCGCGCCGGCCCAGCTTCGCGACGCCCTCGTCGCCGCCGGCGCCACGGTGGCCGGCATCTTCTTCAATCGGGTCACGGTGACCGCACCCGGCTTCCTGAAGGCTCTCCGGCCGTGACCCAGGCCACCTGGAGCGGGGTGGAGGTCGCAGGCCGACCCCTGGTCAGCCCCTGGAAGCTGGTGGTTTTCGCCGCCAGCCTGCTCATCCTGCTGACCTTCAGCGAGGGATGGGTCTTCCCGCTGCGCGGCGACGCCAACAACACCGCCTTCGACAAGCTAATCCCCCTCGGCTACCTGCCGGCCTATGCGGCGGGGGCGCTGCTGTTCGCCGTGGCCCCGGTCAGCACGGTCATGGCCTTGATCCGGCAACCGTTCCTGATCGCCCTGATGCTGGTGGTCGGGGCGTCGATCTTCTGGTCCACAGCGCCGGACATCACCTTGCGCCGGATCGTCGCGGTTTACGCCACCACCCTGGGGGGGATCGTCCTGGGCGCCCGCTATCGCTGGGCCGACCTCGCCGAGGTGTTCGCCACCGCCTTCGCCGTCCTGGCCGTCGTTTGCTTCCTCATGTCCCTGGCCGTGCCCTCCATCGGGGTGATGCATGAACTCTTCCCCGGCGCCTGGCGCGGGGTCTGGGCCGACAAGAACGCGATGGGCGGCATCATGACCCTCGGCTTCGCCATTCTGGCGGGCGCGGCCATGCTGAACCCTGCTCGGGCGAAGATCTGGTGGCCCTTCGCCGCCCTGGCCGTGCTGCTGGTGATCATGTCCACCTCCAAGACCTCCCTGGTCTCGGTGATCCTGGCGCTGGGCGGGCTGATGTTCGTCGCCATCGTGCGGCGCGGCCCGGCCGTCAGCGTCGCCAGTTCCTGGCTGGCGGTCCTGGGTCTGGTGGCGGCCATGTCCGTGGCCCTGTTCGCCTCGGACATGGTCTTCAAGGCCCTCGGCAAGGACGCGACCCTCACCGGCCGGACCGAGATCTGGGCCGCCGCCATGCACCAGATCGAGAAGCGCCCGTGGACCGGCTACGGCTACAGCGCGATCTATGACGACGAAAGCCGCTGGGGCCCCCGGGCCAAGATCGTCAAGGAGGCCGGCTGGAAGCCGCACCACTCCCACAACACCTGGATCGAACAGTGGCTGGGCCTGGGCATCTTCGGCCTGGCCGCCTGGGCCATGTGCTTCCTGCAGACCGTGATCCTGGCGGTCGTCGCGATCTATCGGGACAAGGGAGCCTATCTGGCGGTGCCGTTCCTGATCGTCTACGGCCTGACCTCGCTCACCGAGAGCGTGGCGGTGAACTACAACGACTTCCGCTGGGTGATCTTCGTGGCCCTGGCGGTGAAGCTTTGCTGGCCCGACCGCAACGTGCGGACCTAGAGGCCCAGACGCCGGGCTGCCTCGCGCACCGTCACCACGTCAAAGCCGTCCGCCGTCGCCTGATCGATCAGCCGCGCCAGGACCTCGGGGGTGCAGCCCCAGGGAGAGGGGTCTGGCCGCACGTCGTGGGTATAGAGGATCAGCCAGGCGTTCCGGGCCTTGGCCTGCGCCAGCCACTTCCGCGCGACGGTCTCGCCCTCTGGCCCCTCGATGCCGACCGCCGGGAGCTGGTTGAGGTCCGTGCCCTTCTCGACAAGACCGTGGTGCAGGGCGCGCAGAGTCGAGAACCGCTTGGCGAGCGTCCCCTTGGGCCCGCCGGCCACCTCGCCATAAGGGTAGGCGAAGCTCACCATTTCACCCACGTCCCAGGCGGCGACCGCCTGGGCGTTGCGGACCACGTCGGCCAGGGCCGCCGGCCCTGTGGCCCGGCCGCAATCGAGGTGGGAATAGGTGTGGCAGGCGATCTCGTGCCCGGCCTTGGCCAGGCGCCGGTAGTCCACCGGCTCGGCGCAGACGCCCATGGGCGCCTCGGTTCCGGCCAGGCCCGCGGAGACGTAATAGGTGCCCGCCAGCCCGCGGGTCTCCAGCAGGGCGGCGCCGGCCACCGCCGAGGTCATGGGGGCGTCGTCGAAGGTGAAGGAGACCATGGGCCGGCTCGGGGCCGTGGCCAGCGGCCGGGTGTTGACCAGGCGGACCAGACGGCGGCGCAGCTTGCCCTTCAGGGAGCGGTCGGCGGAATAGGCTTGCGCATAGCTCGTCATCACACCGCCTCGGCATAGAGCGCGGCGCGATAGAGCCGCAGGGCGAAGGCGCGCGTCTTCAGGGGGGCGGCCTCGGTCAAGGCGTAGGCCTTCAGCAGGGGGCGCCACCAGGATCGCAGGGGCGCGCGCTTCAGGAGGCGGGCGACCTTGTAGCTGGGGTAGCGGCTGATCACCGCGTGATGGCTGGCCACCACCCGAGCGAAATTGCCGGTGGACTGTTCGTACTTGTCGGCCAGGGTCCTGGCGGTATCCAGGCCCAGGTGCGTGGCGGTGTTCTCCACGTGCAGGATCGGCCAGCGGCTGGCGACCCGCATGCCCCATTCCACGTCCTCCCAGCCCCAGCCGGCGAAGCCCTCGTCGAAGCTCTCGGCGGCGAACACATCGGCGCGCACCAGCAGGTTGGAGGTGAAGATCTTCTCGGGCATCAGCGCCCGCTCGGTGGCGGGCAGGCAGTCGGATTGGCCGGCCATGGCGCGGTGCAGGGCATGGTCGCGGTTGGGCGGCGCCTGGTCCAGCGAGAAGCCGCCGAAGGCCACCGCCGGGTTCTGCCTGGCGATCAGGGCCAGCCAGTCGCCGATGAAGCTGGGTGTGTCGGGCAGCATGTCGCTGTCCAGGAACAGGTAGTGGCCCGCCCGGGCGTGGCTCACCAGCCGGTTGCGGCCCTTGGAGCGGCCCTCGTTCTTGGCCAGCCGCACGAAACGGGCCGGGAAGGGCAGGGCGGCGACGGCGATCTCCACCCTGGCGGCCAGTTCGGCGTCATTCGTGCCGTCGTCCAGGAGCACCAGCTCGGCGTCGCCGCTTTCGCGGGCCAGAGCCGCCAGCAGCGGCGTCGGGTCATCGCCCTTGAAGGGGGTCAGGATGGAGAGCGCGGGGCGGCCCTTCGCCCACAGCCTGTTGTCGAACAGAACCTCGGTCATGCGGCGCTCCGGGCGCGGAAGGTGCGAAGGGCGTCCCGGCCGCGGCTGCGCAGGTCGCCGGCGTCCACCAGGGCGATCACCGCGCCATAGACGACGGCGCCGGCTGCGGCCTTCAGGGCCAGTTCCAGCAGGCCCCCGAAGGCCGGGATGGCGCTGACCGCCAGGGCCATCAGGGCGCTGGCGCCCACCGCCTGGGCCAGGGTCAGCCAGGGCACGGGCAGGTTCACGCTGCGGCGGCCCAGCCAGGCCGAGGCTGCGAGACCCAGGCCGTAGCTGGCGGGGGTCGCCCACAGGGCGCCGTCCAGGCCGAAGCGCGGGATCAGGAGGACGTTGAGCCCCACATTGGCCGCCGCCGGGATCGCCATCGCCACCAGCAGGAAGCTGGTCTTGCGTCCCAGGGTGAAGGCCTGGTGGAAATAGTAGGTGGTCAGGCCCGCCAGCAAGCCGGAAAGCGCGATCCACGGCGTGACGTGCGCCGCGCCGGCGCTCAGCGTCGGGCCGATCATCAGCTGCGCCAGGGGGGCGGCCACCAGGGCCAGGCCGGTGGCGGCCGGCACGGTCAGCAGCAGCATCAGCTGGGCCTGTTCCCGCGCCGCGTCGCGCAACGCCCTGCGCCCGCCGCGCTCGAGCGCCATGATCAGGGCGGGCCCGCCGGCCGCGCCCAGCCAGATGAACACCACGTCCAGGCTGCGGTTGGCGAGGCTGTAACCCGCATGATAGACGCCCACCGCGCTCTCATCGAGGAAGGCCGCCAGCAGGAACCGGTCGGTGGTGGACAGCACCAGGGCCAGGATCAGTGACAGGGCCACCGGCACGCCATAGGCGGCGTGGCCGCGCAGCCGGGGCCCCTCAACCCGTCCGCCCGCCTGATGCCTGTGTTCCGTTGTCAGGATGAAAGGCAGGCAGGCCAGGGCCGCCAGACCCATGCCGGCCACCGGGGCCGCGCCGCCAAGGCCCGCCAGGGCCAGGGCCGCGCCGATCAGAAAACCACCCAGGGTCTGGCCCATGTCGAGCAGGGCCGCGCTCCTGACCTCGCCCGCGGCGCGCCGGCGCTCCTGGGCGATCTTGACGAAGGTGCGCGGGGCCACGGTCGCCAGGCCCGCCAGCACCGCGACCTTCAGGCCGGGCGTCATCGGCACGGCCAGGGTGATCAGGGCGGCGACGGGCAGGACCGCCAGCAACAGCAGCCAGGCGCGATAGATCGTGGCCGCGTGGTCGGCGCCGTCGCCCCGATCGGACTCCCCGGCCCAGAACCGCGCCATGGCGGCCTCGTTCCAGGTGAAGACGGCGGTGTGGACGATGGCCATGACCGAGATGCCCAGGGCGTAGTCGCCGAACTGGGCCGGGGTCAGCAGGCGGGTGAAGGCGACAATGGTCAGCAGGCCGACGACGCCCTGCACCACATTGACGGGCAGGTATCCGATCACCCCGCGCCAGAACATCGCCATAACCTCTTGAACCGATCTGGCCTCAGTGTGCCCGACCAGGCGGTTTCAAACGGTTAAGCCAGACCGCCTCAGCGGATGTTTTCGCGATCGCCCAACAGACAGGGCAGGGTCATGACGATGATGTAGAGGTCGAGCAGGAAGGACTGCCGCTCGATGTACTCCACGTCCAGCGCCACCCGGCGCTTCACCAGCTCGGGCGTGTCCACCGGCCCGCGCGAGCCGTGGATGGCCGCCCAGCCGGTCATGCCGGGCTTCATGCGGTGGCGGTGGGCGTATTCGGCCACCAGGCGGGCCGACTCGATATCGCCGGTCATCATCCCCACCGGGTGCGGGCGAGGCCCCACCAGGGACATCTCGCCGGCCAGCACGTTGAAGATCTGCGGCAGCTCGTCGAGCGAGGTCTTGCGGATGAAGCGGCCGACCCGGGTGACCCGGTCGTCGTCGGCCTGGGTCTGGCGGACCTTGCTCTGCGGCGCGGCCTGCACCCGCATGGAGCGGAACTTCCAGACCACGATCTCTTCGTTGTTGAAGCCGTGGCGGCGCTGGCGGAACAGGGCCGGGCCGGGGCTGTCGAGCTTGATCGCCAGGGCCACCAGCAGCATCACCGGGGCCGCCACCACCAGGGCCGCCAGGCCCACCAGCAGGTCCTGGCCGCGCTTGGCCACCGCGCGGCGGTCGTCCATCGGCGCGCCGGAAATGTGGGCCAGGGGCACGTCGGCGATGCGACTGATGGCGGCGGCCTCGTGGGCGGCGTCCTCGCCGTCCAGCAGCAGGCTGACCTCGTTGGGCAGGACGCCCAGGCGTTCGATCATCTGGCCGACGCGGGCGCGGGCCTGGGACGGCACCGTGATCACGATGCGGTCCACATAGGGCATGATGCGGTGGGCCAGCAGGGCGTTGGTGTCGCCCAGCACCGGAACGCCTCGGATGCCGGCTGGGCTGCGGGCCGCGCGGTCGTCGAACACGCCGAGGATATTGGCCTCGCGGCTCAGCAGGGTGGCGACGATCAGGCGCTCGGCCGCGCCCGTGGCGCCCACCACCACGATATTGGGGGTCAGGCGGCCGCTGGCCCGCCAGCGCCGCACGCACAGCCACCAGACGATGTGCATCAGATAGGTCGCCGCGAAGGTCGCCGGCGCCCAGGCGCCCATGGCCTGGGCCAGGGTCGCCATCGGGATGAAGGGCAGCAGCAGGGCGAAGGCCGCCCCCGCGCCGACCATGAACGCCCCGGTGAGGCGGACCAGATGGACGGCCAGCTCCTCGCGGCGGTTGAAGCCGTAGGCGCGGAAGATCGACAGGCTGAGCAGGACGGTGAGCGCCCCGGCGCAGGTCACCGAGAGGCCCGCCGACCCGACCGCGCCCAGTGCGTGGGCGACGGCGCCGGCGATCACCAGCAGGACAGCGTCGCCGCCCTGGAACAGGCGGGCCACCACGCGGCCTTGCAGGCGCGCGCGGGTGGGGATCAGGGACTGGGGCCGGAAGGGACCGCGGCGGTTCTCCGACGCGTCACGTTCGGCGGGCGGCAGGTCGGCGCGCGGGTCGGCGATGCGGGGATCAGCTTCGCGCGCTGGCGACTCAGGACCACTCTCCGGGACGGCCTTACGCTGAAACTGGACGACGGAGGACATGGGGAGGGGGCCGCGCAAGCACAAATGTGAAGCTGTATTGTGCCGCAGCGGTCTGATCTTCGAGTTAACGACCGAGCTTGTTCTTTGAATCGCCGGCTTTTGGCGCGCCCCGGACGAAACCGCTCGACCTCGATTGCCAGCCGCATTCGAAACGGCTATCGGTCCCGCCCTTGATGGTGACGTGGCCGAGTGGCTGAAGGCAACGGTTTGCTAAATCGTCATACGTGAAAGCGTATCCAGGGTTCGAATCCCTGCGTCACCGCCAAGACCTTCCGCCTATTTCGTCACGCACAGCCACCGCGCGCGGTGGAAGTTGGAGACGTTGTCGACCCATCCGGTGACCTTCGGGCTCACCAGGTTTCGGCTCACGACGTAGTAGATCGGGGCGATCGCCTCATCGGCCAACATCATCTGTTCCGCCCGTTTCAGGATCTCGGCGCGCTTGCCCCCGTCCGGCTCACGGTCGGCGGCGTTGAGCAGGGCGTCATAGGCGGGGTTCTTGTAGTCGCCATAGTTCTGCCCGCCGGTGTCGGACTTCATCAGGGCCAGGAAGGTGACGGGGTCGTTGAAGTCGGCGAACCAGCTCATGACGCCGATCCCGAAGTCGCGGTTGCGATAGGCCGCGAAGGCCACCTGGCCCTCGTTCTGGGCGATCCTGGCGTCGACGCCGATGGCCGCCCAGTCGGCCTGGACGGCGCTGGCCAGCAGGATGGTGTCGGGGCTGTTGGCGATCTTCAGCTCAAAGCTCAGCGCTCGGTCGGGGCCGTATCCGGCGGCGGCCAGCAGCTTGCGAGCCTCGGCCTGCCGCTCGGCCAGGGGCTTGTCGGCCCAGACCGTCCTGGCCCCCTTGGCGTAGTTGGCCGTGCCGGGCGGCACGAAGGCATAGGCGGGAATCTGGCCCGCCCGCAGCAGCTTGCCGGTGATGAACTCGCGGTCGATGGACTCCGACAGGGCGCGGCGCACGCGGATATCTCGGAAGGCCGCGATCTCGCGGGTGTTGAAGGACAGGTAGGCGGTGGCCAGGGCGTTCTTCGCCCGCACCACCTGGGGCATGGTGTCCTTCAGCCGGATGAAGCGGTTGGACTGGAACGAGGTGTTCACATCCAGCTCGCCGCGCTGCACGCGGCGCTCGGCCATCACCGAGTCCGGGGTCGGGAAATAGTTGATGCGGTCCACGCACACGTTCGCCGCGTCGTAGAAATAGGGGTTCTTCACCACCTCGATGTGGTCGCCAAGCTTCCAGCTCATCAGCCTGTAGGGGCCGTTGCTGACATAGCGGCCGGGCTTCACCCAGCCGTCGCCCCACCTTTCCACCGCGTGCCGGGGCACAGGGAAGAAGCTCTGGTGCTTCAGCAGTTCCGGCAGGTAAGGGGCCGGGTGTTCCAGGGTCAGTTCCAGGGTCCTGGCGTCGAGGGCGCGGGCGCCCACCGCGGTCAGCGGCGCCTTGCCCTCGTTCACCGCCTGGCCGTTCTTCAGCAGGTAGACCAGGTAGGAATAGATCGAGGCGGTCTTCGGATCGAGAATGCGACGATAGGCGAAGACGAAGTCGTCGGCGGTCACCGCAACCCCGTCCGACCACTTGGCCTCGCGCAGGTGGAAGGTCCAGACCAGGCCGTCGGGGCTGGTTTCCCAGGAGGTGGCCATGGCCGGGATCGGCGTGCCCTCCGGCGAGTCGGTGGTCAGGCCGAAGATCAGGTCGGCGATGATGGTGAATTCGTCCACCAGGTTGGAGGTCTGCGGGTCCAGCGAGCCGGCCTCGTTGTTGCTGCCATAGGCCAGGCACACCTCGCCGGCGGGGCAGGGGGGGCGGCTGACCTTGGCCTGGCAGCCGGCGAGCAGAACCGCCGCGAGGCCGAGGCCGGCGAGCAGGGTGGGGCGGAGACTGTTGGACACCATGGCCTAGTCGTCCCACCGCCCGCGCGCCCTGTCGAGGCTTGGCCGCACGGCGGTGAAATACCGCGTGCATCGCCGCCGCCGCGCGCTATGTCGGACCCATCGCGCCGCCAGAGCGTACGGAGGGATCATGGGCTATTCCGAAAAGCAGTTCCGGTTTGACGGCGCGGACGGCGCCTCCATCGCCGGCTTCCGCTGGGCCGACGAGGCCGTCGCCCCGCGCGCCATCCTGCAGATCGCCCACGGTATGGGCGAGCACGCCCGGCGCTATCCTGAGCCGCTGATCCCGATCATGGCCGACGGCTTCGTGCTCTATGCCGACGATCATCGCGGCCACGGCTATACCGCCCCCACCAAGGACGCCCTGGGCGACTTCGGCGAGAATGGCGCCGAGCTGGTGGTGGAGGACATCGCCCGCCTGACCGACCTGGCGCGCGCCGAGAACCCCGGCCTGCCGCTGGTCTTGCTGGGCCACAGCCTGGGCTCGTTCTTCTCCCAGGCCTACGCCTTCGACCATGCCGGCAAGATCGACGGTCTGGTGCTGTCGGGCACGGCGGCCTTCGGCGACCGCACCGGGCCGGCCAAGAAGCTGGACGAAATGAACGCCGACGGGCCTGCGCCGCGCACCCCCTATGACTGGCTGTCGCGCGACGACGCCGAGGTCGACAAGTACATCGCCGACCCGCTGTGCGGCTTCTCCCGCCAGCCCAGCGCCGCCGACAGCTTCGCCCGGGTCAGCGCCCGCCTGCGCGACCCCGCCGAGATCGCCAGGATCCCCAAGGACCTGCCGCTCTACATCTTCGTGGGCGACAAGGACCCCATCAACCGCGACCTCGAACTGCTGCATCCCCTGGTCAACCGCTACCGGGAGGCCGGCCTCACCCGGATGGAGGTCAAGGTCTATGAGGGCGGTCGCCACGAGATGCTCAACGAGACCAATCGCGAGGAGGTGGTGGCCGACCTCCTGGCCTGGCTGCGCAGGACGGTGGGCTGAACCCGAGGCTCAGCCCCGGTTCGCCGCCACCGTGGTCTCGTTGGCCATGACGTCGGAGGCGTCGTCGGCGTCCATGATCTTCAGCAGCTTGGCCCGCGCCCGGTTCACCCGGCTCTTGATGGTGCCCACGGCGCAGCCGCAGATCGCGGCGGCCTCCTCGTAGGAGAGGCCGGCCGCGCCCACCAGGATCAGGGCCTCGCGGTGTTCGATAGGCAGGTGTTTCAGGGCGTCCTGCATGGCGTGCATCGCCACGCTCCAGTCCTGGGTCGGCGGCGTCTTCAGCGCCCCGGCATATTCCCCCAACTCATCGCGCACCTCGCGCCGCCGGCGGATGACCTGGGTGTAGTAGGTGTTGCGCAGGATCGTGAACAGCCAGGCCCGCAGATTGGTGCCGGGCTCGAACTTGTCCCGGTTGGTCCAGGCCTTGATCAAGGTGTCCTGCACCAGATCGTCGGCGTCGGAACCGTTGTGGCAGAGCGACCATCCGAACGCACGGAGCGCCGGGATCATCTGCACGACATCGTCGCGCCAGTCGGTCTCGCCGGTCATGGGTTCCTCGATCCGCCCCCACCGTCTGGATGAGGGCCGTGGCCACCACCGGTTCTGTGATCCAACGCGGCCGGACTCCATCTGTTCCAGCTTGCGCTCGCGCCTGGACGACCCAATCTAGGGAACGAGGAACGCCGTTCGGCGTTTGCCGAAGCTTAGGGGCAGGTTTCGCCGTGGCGTCGCCACGGCCGTTAGGCGCCTCACTGTTTTCAGGAGTATCCCATGGCGCATTCCGACGACGCAGGGCCTATGCCCGCACCGCTTCGCAGCGCCCTGGGACAGCCGGCCGCCCGCTATCATCGCATCCGCCAGGCGAGTGAAGACTTGGTGCGCCACCTGTCGCCCGAGGACATGGCGGCCCAGTCCATGCCGGACGCCAGCCCCGCCAAATGGCACCTGGCCCATACCAGCTGGTTCTTCGAGACCTTCCTGTTGAAGCCGAACCTGGCGGGCTACCGGCCCTTCGATGAGCGCTACGCCTACCTTTTCAACTCCTATTACGAGGCGCTTGGCCCCCGTCAGCCGCGTCCCGAGCGTGGCCTGCTGACGAGACCCTCCCGCGACGAGATCCTGGCCTACCGGGCCCATGTGGACGAGGCGATGCACCACCTGCTGTCCTCGGGCGCCACGGGTCTCACCGACCTGCTGGACCTGGGCCTGGCCCATGAGGAGCAGCATCAGGAGCTGATCCTGATGGACATCCTCCACCTCTTCGCCCAGTCGCCCCTGAAGCCCGCCTACTCCCCCACCACCGCCCTGCCGGTCAGCGCCGATCCGGGGCCGGCCGGCGTGGTCGCCTTCGAGGGCGGCCTGGTGGAGATCGGCCATTCGGGACCGGCCTTCGCCTTCGACAACGAGGGGCCGCGCCATCAGGTCTTCGTGGCCCCCTTCAAGCTGGCCGACCGGCTGGTGACCAATGGCGAGTGGCTGGCCTTTATGGCCGACGGCGGCTACGCCAAGCCCGAACTCTGGCTGGCCGAAGGTTGGGCCCAGATTAACGCGCAGGGCTGGACCGCGCCGCTCTATTGGCAGCAGGGCGATCATGGTTGGCTGGCCATGACCCTGCAGGGCCTGCGCGCCATCGCCCCCCACGCCCCGGTCACCCATATCAGCTTCTACGAGGCCGACGCCTACGCCGCCTGGGCCGGCGCCCGCCTGCCCACCGAGGCCGAGTGGGAGCACGCCGCCGCGGGCTTGCCGGCCACCGGAAACCTCATGGGCTCTGGACAGCTCGGCCCTGCCGCCGCCACGGCGGGCGAGGGGCTGCGGCAGATGTTCGGCGATGTCTGGGAATGGACGCGCAGCGCCTACTGCCCCTATCCCGGCTTCCAGCCGGCCGCCGGCGCGGTGGGCGAGTACAACGGCAAGTTCATGAGCGGCCAGATGGTGCTGCGCGGCGGCTGTCACGCCACCCCGGCGGGCCACGCGCGGGCCACCTACCGCAACTTCTTCCATCCCGATAAGCGTTGGATGTTCTCAGGCCTGCGCCTGGCCTGGGACGGCGAGCCCCGCACGCGCGCCGAGACAGACGGCAGTTTCGCCGCCGACGTCCTGGCGGGTCTGGCCAGGACGCAGAAGACCATCCCGGCGAAATATTTCTACGACGCCGAGGGCTCGCGCCTGTTCGAGGAGATCTGCGACCTGCCGGAATACTATCCCACCCGCACCGAGGCCGCCCTGCTGCGCGCCAAGGCCGGTGAGATGGCGAGCACCATTCCGGTGGGGGCCGCCCTCGTGGAGTTCGGCAGCGGGGCCAGCACCAAGACCCGGCTGCTACTGGACGCCGCGCCGCAGCTTGCGGCCTATGTCCCCATCGACATCAGCAAGTCTGCCCTGGACGACGCCGCCGGGGCCATCGGCCGCGACTATCCCGATCTCGTGGTGGCGCCCCTGGTGGACGACTTCACCACCGCGCTCAGCCTGCCCGCGCGGGTCGAGGGGCTGACCCGCATCGGCTTCTTCCCCGGCTCAACGATCGGCAACTTCCGGCCTGAGGAGGCCATCGCCTTCCTGGCCAGCGCGCGCCGGCTGCTGGGCCATGGCTCGGCCTTCCTGGTGGGCATGGACATGGTCAAGGACGAGGCGGTGCTGGTGGCCGCCTATGACGACGCGCAAGGCGTGACGGCGGCCTTCAACCTGAACCTGCTGACCCGCATCAACCGCGAGCTCGGCGGCGACTTCGACCCGGACGCCTTCCAGCACCGCGCGGTGTGGAATGCGCAGGAGAGCCGGATGGAGATGCATCTTCTGAGCCGCCGCGACCAGGTCGTCCAGGTCGCGGGCGCCACCTTCCATTTCGCGGCCGGCGAGAGTCTGCACACCGAGAACTCCTACAAGTTCACCGTCGAGGGCTTCGGCAAGCTGGCGGCCGCGGCCGGCTGGCGGATGGAAAACCAGTGGGAGAGCGCAGAGCCCACCTTCGCCATGGTCCTGCTCCGCGCATAGGCAAACGGCCCCGAGTGAAATCGGGGCCGTGGCTTTGTTCGGTCGAGGTCTCGGAGGCTTAGTCTTCCAGCGGCCCCCGGGTGCGACCACCGCCGCGCGAAGATTCTCCGCCCTTGCGACCGGCCGCAGCCGCGAGGTCGCGGTCCTTGGCGAAGCTGCGCTTTTCGCCCGGCACACTCGCGCCACCCTTGCGGGCGATCTCACGCCGGCGCTCGGGGTTCATGGCGGCGAATCCGCGACGGGACTTCGGCTTGGCGTTGGGATCGAGGTCCATGGGGTTGCTCCTGCTATGCGGGCCTTGAGGAGATGCGGGGGGCTGCATCAACTACGGTTACGCTCAGACAACCCTCAAGGCGCCGCAGAGGTTGCGAGGAAATTTGCGAGCCGTTCGCGGCGCGGGCCTCAGAACGGGAGGAACCCCCGCCGGCGCGGGCCCGCAACCCCGATCAACAGTCCGGGATGTCCGTGCCCGGAGGGCCACGCCTACAGGGGGAGTTGCACGCGCGCGGTCAGGCCGCCGCCCGAACGGTTTATCATCACCGCGTCGCCGCCGTGGCCGCGCGCCACCGAGCGGACCACGGCCAGGCCCAGGCCAATCCCGCCGGTCTGCCGGCTGCGGGAGGGTTCGCGGCGATAGAAGGGCTCGAACACCCGCTCTGCGTCCTCGGGTGGGATGCCGGGGCCGTCGTCCTCGATCTCGACATAAGCGCTGGCGCCGTCGCGATAGACCCGGGCCCGCGCCCGGCCGCCGAACTTCACGGCGTTCTCCAGCAGATTGGTGAACAGGCGACGCAGCGCCACCGGGTCGCCTTCGATGACCACCTTGTCACCCAGCGCCGCCTGGGTGTCGGCGCCGGTCTCGGCCATCTCATCACAAATGCTCTCCAGCAGGGAGGAGAGCTCCAACGGGGTCCGCTCGGCGGGCCCGCTGGCGTCGCGTACGAAGGTCAGGGCGGCGGAGATCATCTCCTCCATCTGGTCCAGGTCCCCCGCCATCTTGGCGCGAACCTCCTCCGGCACGTTCTCGATGCGGAAACGCAGGCGGGTGAGGGGGGTGCGCAGGTCGTGGGCGATGGCGCCCACCATGGCGGTGCGGTCCTCGACGTAGCGGCGCAGGCGGTCCTGCATCTCGTTGAAGGCGCTGACGGCGACATTGATCTCAGCCGTTCCCTTCAGGGAGACCGGCAGGCGGGCGCCGCGCGGGTCGCGGCCCAGCCGCTCGGCGGCGTCGGCGAACAGCTGGAACGGCTCGGCCAGGCGCCGCGCGAAGATATAGGCCACCGGCGCCAGGGCCAGGGCCGAAAGCAGCAGCCACCAGACCAGGCGCTGCTGCCAGGCGTCGAGGCCGATGCGAGGGGCCGGGCGGACGAGATTCCAACGTCCGTCGGGCCGTTGCACCCCTACGTCGAACGGCGCGATCAGGAAGTGGTCCTCCCGCTCGCCGCCTTCACGCGCCATCCGATCGCGGATGATGCGGAACACCCGGCGGTCGGACACCTTGACGCGAGATGGCGCGGCGAACACGACTCGCTCAGGCGCCACGCCCAGTTCGCGGGCCAGTTCGGCGCGCATGTTGGGCACCATCAGGCCCTCCATCGCCGGAGCCGGCGCCTTGTCGACGATCTTCAGTTCCAGCGGTCGGCGTTCGGTCAGGGTCGGCGCGCGGCCCTCGAAAGTCTGGGCCACTTCACTCAGCCGGTAGAAGTCCGGCGCGGGCGGCGGCAGGACGAAGACCATGGTCAGGATGATCGCCTGCGACGCCACCAGGGTGATGCCGATCAGGGTCAGCAGCCGGCCGAACAGCGACGCGGTCGGCCGGCCCGACCAGGGCGGCCTCATGTCCGCTTCACCTTGGCGGTGAACATGTAGCCTTCGTTGCGGATGGTGCGGATCAGGTCGGTGCCGCCGCCGCCGTCGTCCAGCTTGCGGCGCAGGCGGCTGATCTGCACGTCGATGGCGCGGTCGAAGGCGTCGGAGGCGGGGCCTCGGGCGAAGTCCAGCAACTGGTCGCGGGTCAGCACCCGCTGTGGCCGCTCCACGAAGGCGCGCAGCAGGGAGAACTCGCCCGAGGACAGGTTCACCACCACACCGGGCGGTGAGCGCAGCTCGCGCCGCACCAGGTCCAGCCGCCAGCCGGCGAACTCGCAGCCGGCGCCGATGCTGTTGGCCTGGCCCCGCTGCTCGGCGCGGCGCAGGACGGCGCGGACCCGGGCCAGCAGTTCCCGGGGATTGCAGGGCTTGGCCAGGTAGTCGTCGGCGCCCAGCTCCAGGCCGACGATGCGGTCGGTGTCCTCGCCCATGGCCGACAACATGATGATCGGCGGACCTTCGCCGCTCAGCCGCCGGGCGATGGACAGCCCGTCCTCGCCCGGCAACATCACATCCAGCACGATCAGGTCGACGGGCCCGCGTTCCAGCGCCTGCTCCATCTCGCGCGCGTCCCCGGCCGTCTCCACGTGGTAGCCGTGCTTGCCGAGGAAGTCGGAGACCACATCCAGGATGCCCGGGTCGTCATCGACCATCAGGATGCGGGCGGTCGCGGGGACCTGTTCGGTGCTGGGTTCCATTCGCGCCATTTTCAGCCCCTCCCGTAACGCACAGATTTCACGGCTGAAACCGCTCTAGTCGCCGGCCAGAACGTCGTCTGCGACGTAGCCGTTGGTCTTCCTCTCGACCCCGAACCGCGACATCGGGCCATGGCCCGACACGAAGGCCACGTCATCGCCCAGGGGCCAGAGCTTGCCGGTGATGGACCTGATCAGTTGCTGGAAGTCGCCGCGCGGGAAGTCGGTGCGGCCGATCGATCCCTGGAACAGCACGTCGCCCACCTGGGCGAAGCGCGCCTCGCGGTGGAAGAACACCACGTGGCCCGGCGTGTGGCCGGGGCAATGATAGACCTCGAAGCTGGTCTCCCCGAGGGTGACGGTGTCGCCGTCCTCCAGCCAGCGGTCCGGCGTGAAGCCCTTGGCCTCCGGCATGCCCCACCTGGCGCCGCTCTCCTCCATCTGGTCGATCCAGAAGGCGTCGTCGCGGTGTGGGCCCTCGATGGGGACCCCGGTGATCGCCTTCAGCGCCGCCGTGCCACCGGCATGGTCGAGGTGGCCGTGGGTGATCCAGATCTTCTCCAGCGTCAAGCCGTGGGCCTCCAGCGCCGCCAGCAGTCGCGGGACCTCACCGCCCGGATCGATGATCGCCGCCTTCAGGGTCTTCACGCACCAGACGAGGGTGCAGTTCTGCGCCAGGGGGGTGACCGGGGCGATGATCGCGCGGATGGGGGAGGCCGTCTCGGACATGACGCCAGCATCGTTGCTCACGGCCCATAAGAAAAGGCCCGGGATGTGATCCCGGGCCTGTCCTTGTCGGCTATTGCGCGCCGGGCATCGGAGGCACGGAGTCTGGCGGCGCGTCGGCCGCCAGTTCGGGCACGTCAATGATGCCCCGGCCCAGATGGCTGTTGCGGAAGCCGTAGGCGAAATAGACCACCAGCCCGATCGCCGCCCAGATCAGGAACATCATCTTGGTGTCCCGCCCGAGGCTGAAGAACAGGAAGCCGCATCCGAGGATGGCGACGGGCGCCACGATCCAGACCATCGGTGTGCGGAACGGACGCTTCCGTCTTGGATCGGTCTTTCGCAGCACCATCACCGCGATCGCCACCATGGCGAAGGCGAACAGGGTGCCGGAGTTGGAGATGTCGGCCAGCACGCCCACCGGGAAGAACGCCGCGAAGGCCGAGACGCAGACCCCGGTGATGATCGTGATCACGTGGGGGGTGTGGAACTTCGGGTGAATCTTGGACAGGCCCGAAGGCAGAAGCCCGTCACGGCTCATCACGAAGAAGATGCGGGTCTGACCAAACATCATCATCAGGATCACCGAGGGGAGGGCCAGGCCGGCGGCGAGGCCGAGCAGGTTCCCGATCTGCACCCAGCCGATCTCCCGCAGGGTCCAGGCGAGAGCCTCCTTGGAGCACACCACGTGGGTGTCAGCCAGCGACTGACAGGCCGCGGTCAGCTCGGGGCTGCCGGGGCGCAGGCCGACGCCTGCGGCGTCCATCACCGGTTGGGCGCCCACCGTGCCGATCACGCCGGAGGCCACCAGGATGTAGAAGAGGGTGCAGACCGCCAACGAACCGATCAGGCCGATGGGCATGTTGCGCTGGGGGTTCTTGGTTTCCTCGGCGGCCGTGGATACCGCGTCGAAACCCACATAGGCGAAGAAGATCGAGGCCGCCGCCGCCACCCCTGAGAACCCCAGGGGGGCGAAGGGGGTGAAGTTCTCCATCTTCATCACCGGCAGCGCCAAGACGCAGAACAGGGTGAGGGCGGCCACCTTCACCAGCACCAGGACGGCGTTCACCGCCGCCGATTCACGGGTGCCGATCACCAGCAGCCAGGTCACCAGCAGGGCGACGCCGGCGGCCGGCAGGTTGACGATCCCGCCGTCCATGGGGCCCAGCACCAGGGCGTTGGGGATATCGATGGCGAAGGCGTTTTCGATCAAGCCGACCACATAGCCCGACCAGCCCACGGAGACCGCGCCGGCGGCGACGGCGTATTCCAGGATCAGGGCCCAGCCCACCATCCAGGCGATCATCTCGCCCATGACCGCGTAGCTGTAGGTGTAGGCGGAGCCGGAAACCGGCACCATGGCCGACATCTCGGAGTAGCAGAGGGCGGCCACGGCGCAGACGAAGCCGGCGATGATGAAGGCCGCGATCATGCCGGGGCCCGCCTTCTGGGCCGCCTCGGCGGTCAGAACGAAGATCCCGGTGCCGATGATGGCCCCGATGCCCAGCATGGTGAGCTGGAACGCCCCCAAGGTGCGGTGCAGTGATTTCTTCTCAGCGGTCGCGAGGATCGCGTCCAGCGGCTTTACACGCCACATATTCCCTCCCAATCGCGGCGGTCCCCCCGCCGCGCGAATTAAGCTTGCGCGGACCGTGCGGTCTGCTCATGCAGCGGTCAAGCGGCAAGGCTTGGCGTGGCCCCTGGGCGCGGATAGACCCCCTGCATGCTGCCTGTTGAGGAAATCCTGCCTGCCTTGCAGGCGGCCCTGGTGGAAAACACCTCGGCCGTCCTGGTGGCGCCGCCCGGGGCGGGCAAGACGACCCTGGTCCCCCTGCGCCTGCTGGACGCCGCCTGGCTGGCCGGCGCCAAGATCATCATGCTGGAGCCCCGCCGGCTGGCCGCCCGCGCCGCCGCCGACCGCATGGCCAAGACCCTGGGTGAGCGGGTGGGGGAAACCGTCGGCTATCGGGTGCGGATGCAGTCGCGCATCTCGGCCACGACCCGCATCGAGGTGGTGACCGAAGGCGTCTTCAGCCGGATGATTTTGGGCGACCCTACCCTTCAGGGCGTCGGGCTTGTGATCTTCGACGAGTTCCACGAGCGCAGCCTGGACGCCGACCTCGGCCTCGCCCTGGCCCGTGACGCCCAGGGGCTGCTGCGCGATGACCTGCGCCTACTGGTGATGTCGGCCACCCTGGACGGGGCCGCCGTCGCCCGGCTGCTGGACGCACCGGTGGTGGAGAGCCAGGGCCGCGCCTTTCCCGTCGACACCCGCTATCTCGGCCGCGACGACCGCCAGCGCCTGGAGGACCGCACGGTCCGCGCCGTGGAGCGGGCGCTCGCCGAGGAGACCGGCAGCATCCTGGTCTTCCTGCCGGGCCAGGGGGAGATCCGCCGCACCGCTGACTTGTTGGCCGAACGTATCCGCCGCCCTGACGTGCAGATCGCCCCACTCTTTGGCGCGCTGGACCCCGCCGAGCAGGACCGCGCCATCTCCCCGGCGCCGGCGGGCGTCCGCAAGGTGGTCCTGGCCACCTCCATCGCCGAGACCAGCCTGACCATCGAGGGCGTCCGCGTGGTGATCGACTCAGGCGTCGCCCGCGTGCCGCGCTTCGACCCGGCCAGCGGCCTCACCCGCCTGGCCACCGTCCGCGTCAGCCGCGCCGCCGCCGACCAGCGCCGGGGCCGGGCCGGCCGCACCGAGCCCGGCGTCGCCTACCGCCTGTGGGACGAGGCCGAGACCCGCGCCCTGCCGGCCTATGCCGACCCGGAAATCCTCGACGCGGACCTCTCGGGCCTGGCTTTGGATCTCGCCCGCTGGGGCGCGAAGGATGCGGGGACCCTGGCCTTCCTCGATGCTCCGCCGGTCGCCGCATTCGCCGAGGCGCGAACCCTGCTGCGCCGTCTGCAGGCTCTCACCGACGACGGCGTCCTCACCCCGCACGGCGAGGCGCTCAGCGAGATGCCGCTGGCCCCGCGCCTGGCTCACATGATCCTCAAGGCCGCGGAGACCGGCCAGGCGCCCCGCGCCGCCCGCATCGCCGCCTTGGTGACCGAGCGCAATCTCGGCGGCCGCGACGCCGACCTGCGTCACCGGCTGGAGAGTTTTGAGCGCGACCGCTCGCCGCGCGCCCGCGACGCGAAGGTCCTGGCCGACCGCTGGGCCGGCATGGTGGGGCGGGCCGGGAAGGGCGAGCCCCTGGACGACGGCCTACTGCTGGCCTTCGCCTATCCCGAGCGCATCGCCAAGGCGCGCGGGCCCACCGGCGAGTTTCAGCTGGTCAGCGGCCGAGGCGCCTTTGTCGAGCCTACGGACGCCTTGGCCAGAGAGGGGTGGCTGGCCGTCGCCGAACTGGGGGGCGGTGACCGCCGCGACCGCATCCTGCTGGCAGCGCCCCTGGACGAAGCCGAGCTCATCTCCGCCTTCTCCGACCAACTCGTCGTCGAGAGCCGACTGGAGGAGAGCGGCGGCGGCCGTCTGCGCGCCAAGCAGATCACCCGCCTGGGCCGTCTAACCGTGCGCGAACAGATCGACGAAAACCCCGATCCCAAGCTGATCGCCGCCGCCCTGGCCGCCCGTGTGCGCACCGAGGGCCTGGGCGCCCTGAACTTCGGACCCGCCGCCGAGGCTCTGCGGGCGCGGATCGGGTTCCTGCGCGCCGCCGGTGGCGACTGGCCTGATCTCTCGGATGCGGCGCTTCTGGAGAAGCTCGACGACTGGCTGGTCCCGCTGCTGTCCGGCGCCCGGTCCCTGGCCGCCCTCAAACCCGACGCCCTTGACGGGGCCCTGCGCAGCCTGATCCCCTGGGACCAGCAGCGCCGCCTGGAGGCCGCCGCCCCGCCCCGCTGGACGGCGCCCACCGGCAACGCCTTCATCATCGACTACACGGCTGAGGGCGGCCCTCGGGTCGATGTCCGAGTGCAGGAGGTGTTCGGCTTGACCCAGCATCCCACCGTCGCCGGCGTTCCGCTCACCCTGTCCCTGCTGTCGCCCGGCCACCGGCCGGTGCAGACCACCAAGGACCTGCCGGGCTTCTGGAAGGGCTCGTGGAAGGACGTCCGCTCCGACATGCGCGGCCGCTATCCCAAGCACGTCTGGCCCGAGGACCCGGCCAACACCGCGCCGACCGCCCGGGCCAAGCCGCGTGGGACCTAGCGCCTAGGCCGTGGCCGCGTAGATCATCACACCGGTGGCCACCGAGAGGTTCAGGCTGTCGGCCCGGCCGCGCATGGGGATCTTGACGTTGACGTCGCACAGCGCCGCCATCTCCGGCGTCAGGCCCTGCTGCTCGTTGCCCATGAACACCAGGGCGGGCTTGGCATAGGTCGCCTCATGGTGGGCCATGGTGGCGGTCAGCAGCGTCCCGATCACCGAACCCGGCCACTTCGTGCGCCATTCGGCGAAGGCCTCTTCCGTCGCCCGCACGATCGGCACCGCGAACACCGAGCCCATGGTGGCGCGCACCGCCTCCACCGAGAACGGGTCGCAGCATTCGCCCACCAGGATCACCGCGCCGCAGCCCGCGGCGTCAGCGGTGCGCACGATGGTCCCAAGGTTGCCGGGGTCGCGCACCCTGTGCAGGGCGACGAAGCAGGGCGCCGACGAAGGGGCCAGGGCCCCCAGCGGCATGAACACCTGGTGGAACACGCCGACTACGGCCTGCGGATTGTCGCGGCGCGAAACCTTGGCGAGAATCTCCTGCGTGACCTCGATCACCTCCCCGCCGCCGGCGCGGGTGGCGGTCATGGCCGCGCGGAGCAGGGGGTGGCCGTCGGCCTGCGCGCCGTACATCAGGATAGCCGGGGCGTGGCCGGTCTCGATCGCCTCGGTGACGATCTTCAAACCCTCGGCCACGAACAGGCCGGTCTCGTCGCGTTCCTTGCGCAGATGCAGGGCGCGGACCGCCTTGACTGTCGGATTGGTGAGCGAGGTGACGGTGCGGTCGCTCACGGCGCCCACCGGGCATAGAAGGACATGCCGATCTGACGCTGGCCGTCCTGCTGCACCAGGGCGAGTTCGCCCCACTCGATGTTTCCGCCGCGATCCTTCAGCTTCTCCGAAAGCAGACCGGCGAGCGCCGCGCCGGAGATGCGCTCCGCATAGGCGTTCAGCAGCAGAAACTCCGCCTTATCTGAAAGAAGTTCGGCGCATAGGGTGGAAAGCTCGGGCAGGTTCTCAAACAGCTTCCAGACCTCGCCGTCCGGCCCGCGGCCGTATTTCGGCGGATCGAGGATGATGCCCTCGTACTTCGAGCCTCGCCGCACCTCGCGCTGGACGTAGCGTCGCGCGTCCTCGCAGATCCAGCGGATCGGCTTGTCGGCCAGGCCGGAGGCCTCGGCGTTCTCGCGGGCCCAGCCGATGGCCTTCTTCGAGGCGTCGACATGGGTCACCGCCGCGCCCGCCGCCGCGCAGACCAGGCTGGCGACACCGGTATAGCCGAACAGGTTCAGCACCTTGGGCTGGCCTTCTGCGGCGCGCACCTTCTGGTCCAGCCAGGCCCAGTTGGCCGCCTGTTCGGGAAAGAAGGCCAGGTGCCGGAAGGCGGTGAAGCGGGCCTTGAAGGTCACGTCCTGCCAGGAGAGCGGCCAGGTGTCCTTCGGCTGTTCACGGAAACGCCAGCGGCCGGCGTCCTCCTCGTCGGTGGGATCGAAGACCGCGTCGGCGGCGGCCCAGACCTCTTCCCCAAGCGACGGCGTCCACAGGCACTGCGGTTCGGGCCGCACCACCGAGTAGCGGCCGTAGCGCTCCAGCTTGCGCCCATTGCCGCTGTCGATCAGGGCGTAGTCGGCCCAGCCGGTGGTGCGCATGACGCCGGGGGCTTCGGCCACGATGGGGGCAGGCTTGCTCATGTCCTTGGCCTTACCCGTTCCGGCCTCGCGGCGTCCAGTCGGGCGCGCGTCGGTTGATGGGGTCAGTATGGAAGGGTGGGTATGGCGCGAAGGGCCTTCATGCCGCATTGTCACAGGTCTGACTTGCGCCGGATGGCCTTTTGGCTTCCGCTGCAAGCTGTTCGGATGACGAAAGGATTCCCGTGACGACGGCAGTGACCACGAGGCGCTCGGCGCGCAAGCCCAAGGGCGATGGCCACCTTCGCAGGGCGGAAATCCTCGAGGCTGCGGAACGCATCTTCGTGGCCGAAGGCTACGAGGGCGCCACCATCCGCAAGATCGCCGACGAGGTCGGCGTTTCCTCCACCGCCCTCTACATGCACTTCCCGGACAAGGGCGGCATCCTGCTGGAAATCTGCGAGCGGACCATCATCCAGCTCCTGGAGCGCAACGCCGCCATCGCCGCCAAGCCGCTGGACGCCGTCACGCGGGTCAAGCTGATGCTGGACTCCTATATGCGCTGGGGTTTCGAGCACCCGAACGCCTATCTGCTTGTGTTCGCGGGCGTTCACCCCGTATCGACCGTCTGGCACGAAGGCACGGCGGACATGGGCGCGCGATGCTACGAAATCTTCAGCGGCGCGGTGCGCGAGATCGCGGCCGAGGGACGGCTGCGGACCGGCACCGGCGACAGTGCGGCCCAGGCGCTTTGGGCCGCCTGCCATGGCGTGGTGGCCCTGATGAACGGGCGCCCGAACTTCGACTGGGCCCCGGTGGACGAAGTGATCAAGGTCACCCTGGACGGGCTGATGCACGGCCTCGTCGTCGACTGATCGCGGCTCTCGTCGCGGCCTTGACCTTTGCGGGCGCCGCCCAGGCGGCTCCGCGGGTCCTCTCCCTGGACCAATGCGCCGATCAGTACGTCCTGACCCTCAGTCCCCGCGCCTCGATCGTGGGCCTGTCGACCCGGGCCGACGATGCGGATTCTCGGCTGCGCGCTCTGGCTCGGGGCCTGCCGCAACGCCGCACCACCCTGGAGTCCGCCTTGGCGGCGAAGCCGGACCTGGTCGTCCGCTACTGGGCTGGCGACCCGCGCTTCATCGCCCAGGTCGAAAAGCGCGGGGTTCGCGTCGTCACCATCGAGGACGCCTCGGACTTTCACGGCGTGCGGGCCAATGTCCGCCGGGTGGCCGCCGCCATGGACCGGCAGGCGCAGGGCGAGGCGGTGATCGCGAAGATGGACGCCCGGCTGGATCGTTCCGCCGGCGCCTGGCGCGGGGCCACGGCGCTCTATATCACCCCGGGCGGCTTCACCGGTGGGGACGGCACCATGGTCCACCATATCCTGAAGTCCGCGGGCCTGACCCCCAAGCCCCCCGGACCGGGCTTCCAGCCCATCTCGCTCGAACAACTGGCGATCAAGCCTCCGCGCGCCCTGGTGCTGGGGTTCTTCGACGACTTCATGCTGGCCAATAACCGTTGGGGGCTCGGCCGCCACCAGGTCATGCGCCGGGTCGCCGCCGAGCGCACGGTGGCCAGCCTGCCGGGCGCGATGCTGGGCTGCCCCGATCCGTCCGCCGCCGAGGCCGTGGAGATCCTGGCCGCCAAGGCCCCGCGATGAAGCTGAACCTGATCCTCATGGCCGCCCTGCTGGTCCTGCTGGCGCTCGGCCTGCTGCTGGGGGAGACGACCCTTAGCGCCGCCCAGTACGGTCAGGCCTTCGGCGACCCGGCCTCGGGACCGGCGGAAATCCTCTGGGCGATCCGCGCGCCCCGCGTCGTGGCCGCCGCCGTGGTGGGCGCCGCCCTGGGCCTGGCCGGGGCGGTGATGCAGGGTCTGCTGCGCAACCCCCTGGCCGATCCCGGTGTGCTGGGGGTTTCGGCGGGGGCGGGCCTCGGCGCCTCCCTGGCCATCGCGCTCGGCATCGCCGCCATCCCCGGCGGGACGGAGGCCGCGGCTCTGGCGGCGGCGCTGGCCACCGGACTGCTTCTCACCGCCCTGGCCGGCCGGTTCCGCGAGCCCGAGACCCTGATCCTGTTCGGCGTCGCGCTCTCGGCCTTCGCCGGCGCCCTGACCTCGCTGATCTTCAACCTGTCGCCCTCGCCGGTGACCACGGTGGAGATCCTGTCCTGGCTGATGGGCTCGGTGGCCAATCGCAGCTGGAGTGATATCGGCTGGGAACTCGCGCCCATGACCCTCGGGGCCGCCCTGTGTGTCTACGCCGCCCGAGGCCTGGTGATGCTGACCCTTGGCGAGGAGACGGCGGCCATGTCGGGCCTGCCCATGGGCCGCCTGCGCGCCGCCGCCGTCGCTGGGGCCTCGCTCCTCACGGGCGCCGCCGTCGCCATGGCCGGCATCATCGGCTTCGTGGGCCTGGCCGCGCCGCACCTGGTGCGGGCAGGGGCGGGGGCTGACCCCGGCAAGGCGCTCGCGCCATCCGCCCTGGCCGGCGCCATCCTGCTGACCGCGGCCGACATCGCCGCCCGGATGATCCCCACCGACCAGGAGCTGAAGCTGGGGGTGGTCACCGCCCTGTTCGGTGCGCCGCTGTTCGCCCTGATCGCCTGGCGGGCGGCTCGGAGCTGGCGCGCATGACCGCGGCCCTTTCCCTGCATGGGGCCACGGTCCGCCGTGGCGATGTCGAGGTGCTCTCCGGCGCGTCCTTGAGCGTCCACGCCGGCGAGGTGGTCGGCGTCGTCGGCCCCAACGGCGCGGGCAAGACCACCCTGCTGCGCGCCGCCCTGGGTCTGGCCAAGCTGGCCGCCGGCCGCGCCGAACTGGCCGGACGCGATGTGGCGCGTCTCGACGACGCCAGCCGCGCAGCCCTGGCCGGTTACCTACCCCAGGAGCGCCGCATCGGCTGGAACCTGCCGGCCTGGCGCATCGCCAGCCTGGGCGCGGCCGGCAAGCCGCCGGCCCTGGCGCGGGCCGCCGCCCTGGAGGCCCTGGACCGCGTCGGTCTCTCAGGCCTTGCCGGGCGCGGCGTGCTGGACCTTTCCGGCGGCGAGCGCGCCCGGGTGCTGCTGGCCCGCCTGCTGGCCACCGCCGCGCCGCTGCTGGTGGCCGACGAGCCTGTCGCCGGCCTCGACCCCGACGCGCAGCTGCTGTCTCTGGACCTGTTTCGCGAGCAGGCCGCGCGCGGCGCCGCCGTCGTCCTGACGCTCCACGACCTGGGTCTCGCGGCGCGAGCCTGCAACCGGCTGGTGGTGGTGAGCGCGGGCGCCATCGTGGCCGACGGCGCCCCCCGCGACGCCCTGACGCCCGCCGTCCTGCGCGAGGTCTTCGGGCTGAAAGGCGCTCTGGAGGAAACCTCCGCCGGTCTCACCTTGGCGGCGCGGCGGGCTCGGTCATGAACCTGCTGGGTCTGCCCGGACGCGAGCCGTCCACCCTGGCTCAGATGGAGGCGCTCCTCGCCCGCCTCGAGATCGGCCAGACCGAGACCGTGATCCGCCACCACGGCTTCTGGGCGACCGACTGGAGCCATCCCGACCTGTCGCCAGAGGCCCAGGCCGTCGGCCAACTCTCGGCCGACCTGATCATCGCCAAGTCCATCGGGACCTTGGTGGCCATGCTGGCCATCGCCCGCCATGGCTTCGCGCCCACGGCCTGCGTCTTCATCGCCACGCCCTTGAACCGGCTGGTCGCCGAGGACCGGATCGCGCTGCTGGACGCCCACTGTGACGCCATCCCGACCCTGTTCATCCAGCAGACGGACGATCTCAACGGCGCATTCGCGCCGCTGGGGGCGATCGTGGCGCGCCATCCAGGCTGCATGGCGGTGGAAATCCCCGGCGGGGACCACCTCTATGAGGACCTGGAATTGATCGCGCCGCTGATCGAGGCCTGGGTCAACGAGGCCTAGTTGGGGATGGGCTGCATGCCACCGCTGGCCTGGGTCGGGACGGCGTTCTGGGTCTGCACCATGGCGCCGGCGGGCGCATAGCCCGTGCCGTAACCGCCGCGTTTCAGGTCCTGCGACAGGGTGATGGTGGTCGTGCCGCCGTTCAGCCGGGCGCGATAGACCTGCATGCCCTCCATCACCCGCATGACGTAGTTGCGGGTCTCGGAGAACGGGATGCACTCGATGAAGTCGATCGGGTCAGTCGCCGCCCCGCGCGGGTCGCCGCAGAACGCGGTCCAACTGGCGGGCCGCCCGGGACCGGCGTTGTAGGCCGCGATGGCCATCGGGTAGGAGCCGGAGAAGTTGCCCACCATCTGACCGAGATAGGTGGCGCCGAGGCGCATATTGTAGTCCGGCTCGTCCAGCATGCCGGGCGAATAGCTCACACCCATGCCCCGGGCGACCACCGAGGCCGTGGCGGGCATCAGCTGCATCATGCCGCGCGCGCCGGCGCCGGAGCGGATCAACGGGTCGAAGCCGCTCTCCTGCCGAGTGATCCCCAGAATCAGGGCCGGCTCCGGCGCCCTGGCGACATTGGGGGTAGAGCGCATCGGGTAGCCCCGCTCGGGCAGGATGAAGCCCCGCTGAGCGGCGGCGCGGACCACCTTCATGCCGGTGTCGATGTCGCCATAGCCGCGGACCATGTCCACCAGCAGCGCCTCTTCCTCAGCCGTGGGCAGGACGTCGTCCAGCGTCAGGACGAAGGTCTTGAACAGGTCCTTGTTGCCGATCTCGTACAGCATCCGGGCGGCGCGCACCGCGTCGCGGCCCTCGAAGCGGTTGCGGTCGGACTGGGTGATTGTGGGGTCGCGGCCCAGGTTCAGCCTGTGGGCGCCCACCTTCTCGCCGGCCAGCTGGCCATAGAAGGTCGTGCTGTGCTTGGCCGCCGCGCCGTAAAAGCCCTGGGCGCGGTCCTGCTGGCCGCGGGCCTCCGCCGCGCGGCCGCGCCAATAGAGGGCCCGGGCCCGGGTGATGGGGGAGGAGCCGATCTTCTCGATGGCGGCGAAGTGGCGGTCGGCGTCCTCCGGACGCTTCAGCCGGGTCAGGGCGACCCAGCCCGCATAGAACTCCGCCTCGGCGGCGTCCGCGCCCTCCGTCAGGCCCGTATTGGCCGCGGCCAGATAGGCGCCCTGGGAGTCGCCATTGCGAAGTGAGCTGATCACCAGTTGGTAGCGCTCGTCCCAAATGCGGGCGCCCATCTCAGGGAAGGCGATCTCGGTGGGGAAGCTGCGCACTAGTCCCAGCGCCACCTGATCCATGCCCCGACGGCGCATATAGGCCGCTCGCTCGAAGGCCAGGCCCGAGGAATTGGAGACGCTGGCTGGCAGGTTGTTCACCAGGGCGTTGGCGCTGGCCGAGTTCTGCCGAAGGGCCATCCGGGCCTGGGCGAGCTGGGCCTGGTCGGCGGGGAGCAAGGGGATCATGTCCCGGGCCGCCGGACCCTGGCTGCCGAACAGGATGACGTCGGCGCGGCGGACGTGGTCGTCCTGGGTCAGGAGGTCGCCGAACCTGGCAAGCATCGAGCGCTGAGGGTCGGCCTCGAACAGCGTATTGCGCCAGGTGTTGCGGATCAGGAGGGCCGCCTCCTTGTTGCGACCGGCGGCGCGGTAGGCCGAGGCCAGGGCGATGGCGCCCTCGGCGGTCACCGGATCGGCGCCGCCGAACCAGTCGATGGTGCGCTGCGGGCCAAGGCCGCCGGTCTCCAGCAGCTTTTCGGCGGCCACCTGGCGGCGTGAGGCCCGAGGCCAGCCGGCTAGGTCACGGCGCGCTTGGTCCACCTCGAAGAAGCTCAGCGCGTCGGCATTGGCGTCGGCCATCGCCCAGATGGCGATCTTCTTGGCGATCGGGTCGTTGATCATGGCGATGGCGGTGCGGGCGCCTGTGACGTCGGCGCGCTTGGCCGATTCCAGTGCGCCGCGCAGCGCCGCGCCGTCCGCGTCGGACAGTCCGCGCCGATAGACGACCGGCGGGGTCTGGGTCAGTTCGATCGGCGGCGGCGGCCCCTCATAGGGCGCGGGCCCCTGCGCCGGCTGTTGCGCCTCGGCCACGCCGGTCAACAGAACGGCCGCGGCTGCGGTGAAGAGTGCCTTGCGGGCCTTGGACGCCAAAACGAATATCTCCGGATCGATCGAATAACGGAACAAGTCTGGTTGCGGCTTAGGGGGTGCCCGCCATATTGTCCGGCCAAATCTTGAGGCCGCAACAATTGGCCTGGCTTTCACGGCTTTTTGCAGACCATGTCCGAACCTTTGTTCAAGGGCGTCATGCCGGCCCTGGTGACGCCGTTTCGCGATGGCGCTATCGATGAGCAGGCCTTTATCGCCCTTGTCGAGCGCCAGATCGCGGGCGGTGTCCACGGCTTGGTGCCGGTTGGCACCACAGGCGAAACCGCCACGCTTAGCCACGACGAACACCGTCGGGTTGTGGAGCTGTGTGTCGCCACCGCCGCGGGACGTGTGCCGATTATCGCCGGCGCGGGCTCCAACTCGACGGCCGAGGCCATCGAACTGGTGCGCCACGCCAAGATCGTGGGCGCCGACGCCGCCCTGGTGGTGACCCCCTATTACAATCGTCCGAGCCAAGAGGGTCTCTACGCCCACTATGCCGCGATCAACGAGGCGGTGCAGCTTCCGGTCCTGGTCTACAATGTGCCGGGCCGCACCAGCATCGACATCGCCGACGCCACCCTGGGAAGGCTCTCCAAGCTGCCGAACATCGTCGGCGTCAAGGACGCCACGGGCGACATGACGCGGGCCACCATGCAGCGCCTGCTGTGCGGGCCCGACTGGGTGATGCTGTCGGGGGACGATCCCACGGCGCTGGGCTACATGGCCCATGGCGGCCATGGCTGCATCTCGGTGACGTCCAATGTCGCTCCCGACCTCTGCGCCGCCTTCTACAACGCCGCGATGGGCGAAGACTGGAAGACCGCCCTCTATTGGCAGGATCGCCTGCTGCTGCTGCACAAGTCGCTGTTCGCCGACGCCTCGCCGGCGCCCACCAAGTTCGCCCTCTCGCACCTTGGCCTTTGCCGGGAAGACGTCCGTCTACCGATCACCGCCTGCTCTGAATCGGCGCGGCACGAGGTTCTCGCCGCGCTGCGGGAAACCGGCCTGATCTGATGGCCGGCAAGCTGATCGCCGAAAACCGCCGCGCGCGGTACGACTACTTCCTCGAGGAGACCTTCGAGGCCGGCCTCATGCTGACCGGCACTGAGGTGAAGTCGCTGCGGGTCGGGCGTGCGAACATCGCGGAGTCCTACGCCTCCGTCGAAGGTCGCGAGATCGTGCTGATCAACGCCGACATCCCGCCCTACGGCCAGGCCAACCGCTTCAACCACGAGCCGCGTCGGCACCGGAAGCTGCTGCTGCACAAGAAGCAGATCGAAAAACTGATCGGCGCCGTGCAGCGCGAGGGCCGCACCCTCATTCCGATGAAGCTTTATTGGAACGAGAAGGGCATCGCCAAGCTCGAGATCGCGCTCGCCAAGGGCAAGCAGAACCACGACAAGCGCCAGGCCACCGCCGACCGCGACTGGCAGCGCGACAAGGCCCGCCTGCTGCGCGACCGGGGCTGATGACGGGCGCCGCTCACGTCGAGACCATCGAGCGCGCGACCCTCGCCGCCGTGGCGCCGGAAGAGGTTCTGGAGATCGACGGCTGGCTCGTGGGCCTCGATCCGGGCTCCATCCGCCGCGCGGCCAGCGCCGTACCCCTGCGCCATGACCTGCCCGCCGATCCCGCCGTCCTCGATCAGATCGAGGCCGCCTATGTCCAACGCGGCCTGAAGCCGGCCTTCCGGGTCGCCGACGACCCGGGCCTTGAAGCCGTTCGCGCGGAACTGGCCCGCCGCGGCTATGCCTTCGAGCAGCCGACCCTGGTCAAGACCGCCGCCGCCGGCGCCATCGCCGCGGTCACCGATCGTCCGACCGCCGAGATCGCCGACCGCCCCGACGACGCCTGGGCCGCGGTCTTCCTGGGGGAGGGGTTCGATCCCGTCGACGGCGCCTATCGGGTCAAGGCGCTCAGCCGCGCGCCCGGCGGCCGTTTCGGCATGGTCCGGGACGGGGGCAGGACCGTCGCCGTCGGCTGCGGATCCTTTGGCCATGGCTGGGTCAGCTTTCACGGCATGCGCACCGATCTGAGCCGCCGCGGCGAAGGCCTGGCCGGCCGCGTGCTGGCGGGGCTGGCAAATGAGGCGCTGGCCCGCGGTGTCGATCGCGCCTTCCTGCAGGTGGAAGAAAAGAACACGCCGGCCCGCGCGCTCTATCGCCGCGCCGGCTTTGCGCAGGCCTGGCGCTACTTCTACTGGAGCAAGCCCGCCTAGCTTTCGATCAGCTCGCGGGCGCGCCGGAACACCGCCTCGAACATCTCGCCCGTCAGCCGTCCGGTGTTCGTGTTGAGCCGAGAGCAGTGATAGCTGTTGAGGATCACATAGGGTCCGGCCTGGAACTCCGTCCCATGACCGGGCGGCCCGGCCGAGGCCTTCAAGCCCACCGCCTTCAGCACATTGCGCCGTGAGACGTCGCCCAGGGTGACGATCACCTTCAGGCGGGGCAGGGCGGCCAGCCGCGCCGTCAGGAACGGCCGGCAGGTGTTCTCCTCGCTGGTCTCGGGCTTGTTCAGCGGCGGGGCGCAGCGCACGGCATTGGTGATCATGCAGTCCGTCAGCTCCAGCCCGTCGTCAGGGCGCGCCTGATAGACGCCCTTCGCAAACCCGGTCTTCAAGAGGGTTTCGTAGAGCATCACCCCGGCGCCATCCCCGGTGAAGGGCCGCCCTGTGCGGTTGGCGCCGGTGCGGCCAGGCGCCAGGCCCGCCACCAGCAGGCGCGCGTTCTCATCGCCGAAGGAGGGGGCGGGCCCGTTCCACCAGTCGGGATGCTCGGCGCGGTTGACCATCCGATAGGTCACCAGCCGCGGGCAGAGCGGGCAGTCCCGTGGCGGCTCGGCCACGGCGGTCGCGTTGGACATCAGGCCTCGGCGTCCGCCTCGCGGTCGGCCCCGGTGCGGCTTTCCTGGATGAAGCGCGGCAGGCGCGACGGCCGGCCGATGATGTCGGCCAGGTCGGACAGATCGATGAAGTGGTCGGCCTGACGGCGCAGGTCGTCGCTGGCCATCGGCGGTTGGGACTTCACGGTGGAGACGACGGTCACCCGCGCGCCCTTGCGCTGCACAGCCTCCACGAGACAGCGGAAGTCGCCATCGCCGGAGAACAGCACAAGGTGGTCGGCGTGGCCGGCCATTTCCAGCATGTCGACGGCGATCTCGACATCCATGTCGCCGCGCCAGCGCTTGCGCCCCTGGGCGTCGGTGTATTCCCGGGCCGGCTTGGTCACCAGGCGGAAGCCGTTATAGTCCAGCCAGTCCACCAGCGGGCGGATCGGCGAATACTCCTGATCCTCCACCAAGGCGGTGTAGTAGTAGGCGCGCACCAGGACTCCGCGCGTGCGGAACTCTTCCAGCAGCTTGCGATAGTCGATATCGAAGCCGAGCCCCTTGGCGGCCGAATACAGGTTCGCACCGTCAATGAAGAGCGCCAGCCTGTCCGTGGGGTAAAATGTCATCGGGATCGGAAATCCAAAAAGGGGGCGGGGGGCGCATGGACCTGGACGGGGCCGTCATCGTCGCGCTGGGCGGTAATATGGCCGGCGACTATGGTTCGTCCGAAGCTCTTCTTGAGGCGGCGCTCGCTCGTTTCGCCCAGGCGGGATTGCCTGTGATTGCCCGGTCGTCCTGGTGGAGCTCTGCCGCCTGGCCGGACCCGACCGCCAACGAGTATCGCAACGGCGTCGCGCTTGTCGAGACGAAGCTGAGCCCGCTGGAAGCTCTGCATACCCTTTTTTCAATCGAGGCGGAGTTTGGTCGCGTGCGGGGCGAGAAAAACGCAGCCCGGACTCTGGACCTAGACCTGATCGCCTACGGCCAAGCTTTGCTGGCGACGAACGATCTGGTCCTGCCGCATCCGCGCGCCCACGAGCGGCTGTTCGTCATGGGGCCGCTCGCGGAAATCGCTCCGGAATGGCGCCATCCGACCTTCGGAAAGACGGCCCGCGAGCTGGCGGCGGCCGTCTCCGTGGGCCTCGACGCCCGTCCCATCTCGAAAAAGCCGCAAAACGAGCCGATCTGACGCGCCATGCGGCGTTGCACAACGCCGTCAAACCCTCTATTTTGTTCGGTTCTACCCCCGACCTGAGGATTCCATGGCCCGCGTCACCGTCGAAGATTGCATCGAACGAGTTCCGAACCGCTTCAGCCTCGTGCTGCTGGCGGCCCACCGGGCCCGCGCCATTTCGGCCGGCTCGGCCATCCTGGTCGATCGCGACAACGACAAGAACCCCGTGGTCTCCCTGCGTGAAATCGCCGATGACGTGGTCGACGCCGAGGAACTGCGCGAGACCCTGATCGGCACCCTGCAGCGCGTCGACGAGCGCTCGGAAGCCGAGGAAGAGGCCGAAACCCTCGCCCTGCTGGCCGACCCGACCCACATGCAGATGAGCGAGCTGGAACTGGTCCGCGCGCTGCAGAGCGACCGCGACGGCGGCCAGGAGGAGCGGTACTGAGCCCGGAAGGCTCAGAACCCCTCACGCTTACGGCGGCGCCTCAACCCGCCGCCGACCAGAAGATTGCGCCGCCGAGTCCGGTTCGGCCTCCGCGCATGCTCCGCCAGTATGAGCTGATCGAGAAGGTCCGCTCCTACGACCCGACCGCCGACGAGGCGATCCTGAACCGCGCCTATGTCTACGCCATGCGCATGCACGGCTCGCAGAAGCGCGCCTCCGGCGACCCCTATTTCGCCCACCCGATCGAGGTGGCGGGCATCCTCACCGACTACCGGCTGGACACCGCGACCATCGTCACGGCCCTGCTGCACGACGTGATCGAGGACACCCCGGTCAGCGCCCAGGACATCACCGACCTGTTCGGGGGCGAGATCAGCGAGCTGGTGGAGGGCGTCACCAAGCTCACCAAGCTGGAGCTCAACAGCGAGCACACCAAGCAGGCCGAGAACCTGCGCAAGTTCATCCTGGCCATTTCCAAGGACGTCCGCGTCCTGATGGTCAAGCTGGCCGACCGCCTGCACAACATGCGGACGCTGCACTACATCAAGAGCCCGGCCAAGCGCGAGCGGATCGCCCGCGAGACCCTCGACATCTACGCGCCGCTCGCCCGCTCCATCGGCTGTCACCGCATCTGTTCGGAGCTGGAGGAGCTGGCCTTCGAGCACCTGAACCCGGTGGCCCGCGACGCCATCGGCCGCCGGCTGGAGGCGCTGCGCATCGAGCAGGGCGGGGCGGTCGCCGTGGTGTCCGCCGAAATCGCCGCCAAGCTGGACGCTCGAGGGCTCTCGGCGCGGGTCTTCGGCCGCGAGAAGAACCCCTATTCCATCTGGCGCAAGCTGCAGCGCAAGTCGATCGGCTTCTCCCAGCTCTCCGACATCTACGCCTTCCGCGTGATCGTGGACTCCGAGGAGGACTGCTACCGCGCCTTGGGCGTCATCCACCGGGCCTGGCCCAGCGTGCCCGAGCGGTTCAAGGACTTCATCTCCACCCCCAAGCGGAACAACTACCGCTCGATCCATACGACCGTGGTTGGCCCGCGTGGGATGCGTATCGAGATGCAGATCCGCACCGAGGCCATGGACCGGGTGGCGGAGGAGGGCGTGGCCGCCCACTGGCGTTACAAGGACAAGTCCTACGGCTTCGACGCCGAGGCCCAGGCTGACGCCGGCGGCCGCGACCCGCTGCTCAACCTGCGCCATCTGGTCCAGGTGCTGGAGCATGGCGGCGACGTCGAGGAGCTGGTGGAGCACGCCAAGCTCGAGATGTATCTCGACCAGGCCTTCGTCTTCACCCCCAAGGGCAAGCTGGTCAGCCTCCCGCGCGGCGCCATGCCGCTCGACTTCGCCTATGCCGTCCACACCGACGTGGGCGACACCTGCATCGGGGTGAAGATCAACGGCGAACTCAAGCCCTTACGTACGACTCTTCAGAACGGAGATGTGGTCGAGGTGATCCGCGGCGCCAAGCCTGTGGTACCGCCCGACTGGCGCTCCCTGACCGTCACGGGCCGCGCCCGCTCCGCCATCCGCCGCCATATCCGCCAGACGGAAAAGGAGGAGTTCACGAGGCTTGGCCGCGCCACGGTGGACCAGACCTTCGAGCGCGCCGGCAAGGCCCGCAAGGACGTCGCCCTGAAACCCGCCCTGGAACGCTTCGCCGTCGCCAGCGAGGACGACCTGTTCGAGATCGTCGGCCGCGGCCGCATCTCGCCGACCCAGGTGCTGGACGTGATCTTCCCCGGCCTCAAGGCGTCGGACCGCGAGGCGGCCACGGCCGTGCGCCGGATCGAGGGCGGCAAGGCCGCGCGGCTCTATGTGCGCGGCGGCGGCCTGACCCCCGGTGTCAGCCTCCATTTCGGCCAGTGCTGCACTCCGGTGCCGGGCGACCGCATCGTCGGCATCATCGAGCCGGACGGCGGCGGCCTGACGGTTCACACCATCGATTGCGCCAAGCTGGCGGAATACGAGGACAAGGAGGAGCTCTGGCGGGACCTGCAATGGACGCCGGAGGCCGAGCGCAACACCGTCACCCTGTCGCGCCTCACCGCCACCATCCGTAACGCGCCGGGGGTTCTGGGCCAGGCCTGCACGGTGATCGGCGAAGCCGGCGGCAACATCGTCAACCTGCGCATGCACCGCCGCCATGCCGACTTCTTCGACGTCGACTTCGATGTCGAGGTGAAGGACGCCCGCCACCTCACCCACATCGGCGCCGCCCTGCGCGCCAACCCCGCCGTCGAGACGGTGGAGCGCGGTAAAGGCTAGGGTCGCGGAGAGGGCAAAGCCCCCTCCGTCTCCTCGCGATGCTCGGATCCACCTCCCCCGAAACGCGCTTCGCGCTGGGGGAGGAATTTTCGTGCTCCCAATTCCTCCCCCAGGCCGCAGGCCGTATCGGGGGAGGTGGCGCGCGCGTCAGCGCGTGACGGAGGGGGCTAGAGCCTAAACCTCCGTCGCCACGAACCGACGCCGACCATTCTGCTGCACCGCGCAGAACGGATCGACGCAGCAGGCCGCCCGGCCAGATTCCACATAGGCCGCCTCGTGCCACCATTGGCCGCCCTTGCGGGCCGCCAGCGCCTTCACTTGCGTCGCCTGAGCATGGGCCACGTCCTTGAAGGGCGCGATCAGGGTGGCGATGTCGAACACCTCGCCGCCCTTCATCACCTGACGCACGGCCGCGGCGTCCTCGATACGGACCAGGGGATTGCCCTCCGTCACCACCAGGTCGGCCAGGGCGCCAACGGTGAGCGTTCCGAACGGCTGGTCCAGGAACTCGCCGGAGAACCGCGTCGCCGTCACCAGGGCCTCGTAGGGGGTGAGGCCGTACTTGACCATCGCCCGCAGGTTCATATGCAGACTGATCCCATTGAAATCGATTGGAGAATCGGTCCCGGTCACTACCCGTCCACCGCTCCGCAGGATGTCGCGCAGGTGTTCGACGTTCCGGGCCAGGGCCGACAGCGCCACCGAGGAATCCCCCTTCGCGGCCTGCTCCGCCCGCTCCAGCAGGCGGGCATATTCCCACGGCGGATAGAGGGCCTTGGTGCGCGGGTCGTCCACCAGGGAGCGGTCGGTCCCGTACATGGCCGAGGATGAGAACAGGGTCGGCGTTCGCCGCGCGCCGCTCTGCACGAACAGGGCGGTGACGTCCTGGTAGCTGGTCCCGAGCGCGCTGGTGGTCCGCGAATAGCCGAACCGGCTGGTGGCCCCCATGTGCTCCATGCCGTCCAGGCCGAAGCTGACCGCCGGATAGTGGTAGTGGGAGGTGACGTGCATCCCGCGCGCGTGGGCCCACTGGGTGATCTCGCGGCTGGCGGCCAGCGGCATGCGCACATAGGACTTCAGCAGGTCGTAGGAGAGCGCCTCGGCCCGATCCAGCTCCAGCTTCATCTGGCCGGTCTCGGTCACCGGCCGCATGAAGTTGTAGTAGATGCGCGAGCCGTCGATGGCCTCGCCGGTGGAGAAGTAGCGCGGGCCGACCCGGGCGCCGGCGTCCAGGGATTCCCGGTCCTCCACCATGTGATAGGCGGGCGAACCCGGCGAGCGGGTGCTGGTGACGCCCAGCGCCAGCCACAGCCGGCCCTCGCGGTCGCCATAGCCATAGCCCTGCATCTGCCGGTGGGCGTGGATCTCCACCAGGCCCGGGATCACCGTGGCGTCGCGGGCGTCGATCAGCCTGGCGTCGGTGGGACCCTGGCCGGCAGGCAGGATCGCGGCGATGCGATTGCCGTCCACCACGATATCGACGTCGTGTTTCAGGTCGGGGCCCAGGCCGTCCCACAGCTTGCCGGCCCGGATCACCGTCTTGCCCTTCGGCTTGGCGTTGGCCCAGGTCAGCGGCACGGGAATGGTCTTGGCGGTCCCGCCGGCGGCCGCGATCAGCTTCAGCTTGCCGCCCGACAGATAGAGCAGCTGGCTGGAATCCCCACTCCAGGTGGGGGCGTCGGTGACCTCGTCGGTCAGGGCCTTGGGCGCTGAGGTGAACTTGCCCTTGGCGTCCACCTCGACCGTCCACAGCCGGCTGGCGAACACATAGGCGATGGACTTGCCGTCCGGCGACCAGACCGGTCCGTCGTCGCCTCGGGTGCCCAGGGACTTGTTGGGGGCGTGGGGCTGGTAGGTCGCGGCCCCGGTGGCCACGTCCACGGTCATGATCTCTGAGAGGCCTTCGCGGAAGCGGGCGTTGTAGGGCTTGAAGGCCGCCAGCGCGAGGGTCTGACCGTCCAGGCTCCAGGTCGGCTTGCCCGGCTCCCAGATCGCCCCGAAGCGCTGCTTGATGGCGCCGGTGGCCACGTCGACGGTGTGTAGCGAACCCGTTTGATCGAGGAAGGCGATCTGCTTGCCGTCCTTGGACCAGGCGGCCGAAACCGCCGCGCCGGCGTGCCGGGTGACCTGCCGGTCGGTCCCGGCCGCCAGGTCCCGCACCCAGATGTCCAGGCTGCCGGCCTTGTCGGTGGAGTAGGCCAGCAAGGTCCCATCCGGAGACCAGGCTGGGTCGCACTTCCAGAAGCCGTCCTTGATCAGGGCCACGGGCTTGCCGCCCAGCGGCATGATCCACAGGTCGTTCAGGGCGCGGAACGCCACCGACTTGCCGTCCGGCGACAGGGCCGGGCTGCCGATTCCCACCACGGGCCGGGCCTTGGTGGAGTCATAGTCGCGCTGCTTCTTGGCGTAGCTGGCCTTGCGGACCGGCACCGCCAGGGAGAATTCGATGGTCTTCGCGCCGTCCGCGCCCCGGCGCTTGATCTTGCCGTCGGCGGCATAGACCAGGTCGCCGCCGGGCAGCCAGGTCGGGCGGAAGGGGAAGATGTCCTCGCCGGTCACCAGGGCGCCCTTGGACCCGCGCAGCTCGGCGGCGCCCGAGGCCAGCACGTGATAGACGATGTCGCTCCCGTCCGGCGTGAAGCTGGGACTGTGCAGCTCGGTAGGGTTCATGCGGTCGGCCGAGACCGCCAGGGTCGCCGCCGTCACCGTCCTGCCGCTGGCGTCGGCCACCTCGATGCGGGCGCGGTCGACGGCAAAGGCGATCTTGCTCCCGTCCGGCGACCAGCAGGGTTCGCACGCCTGGCCCTTGGCCTGGGCCCACAGCTTGATGGCCCCGGTCGCTACATCCAGCACGTGGATCGCGTAGGGGCCGCTGCTGTCGGAGGAGAAGGCGATCGACTTGCCGTCCGGCGACCAGCGCGGTTCCCGGCAGTCATAGGGGCCCTTGGTGAGTTGCCTCAGGCCTGAGCCGTCGGCGCCCACCGTCCAGATATGGAAGTTGCCGTCGCGATAGGACTGGAAGGCCAGGGTCATGGAATCCGGCGACCAGTCGGGTTGGGCGCCGTCGGTGAGATCGTCCGTCAGGCGGGTGGCCCCGCCGCCCTCGATCGGCACGGACCACATGATCCCGAACAGGTCGAAGGCGACGGCCTTGCCGTTAGGGGCCGCCGTCACCGCGATATTGGTGCCCTCCACCACGGTGACGTACTGCGGAGCGACCTCGATCGGAGGGTCCAGGGGCTTGGCGGCCGAGGCGGCCGCGGGGAGGGAGACGGCGGCCATGACCGTCCCCCCCAAGGATAGCAACCGACGACGATCCACTCCGCCGCCACGCCCGTCGTCCATCTTGCTCTCCCCGCGGTGTGGCTCAGAATTTGACGTTGAGCCGAGTGTAGTAGAAGCCGCCGGTGATCCCGAACGGCGAGTACTGGTTGAAGTAGGTGAAGGGGTTGGTTCCCCCGCGGTTCGCCGGCTGGACCACGTCCGGATAGGTGTCGAGGAAGTTGTTGGCCCCGATGGACACCCGCACGGCGTCGGTCACGTCGTAGCTGAGGTCCAGGTCGACGATGCCGGTGGGGGAGATCCGCTCATCCAGGATCGGATTGACGGAGTTGCGCTGCAAAACCTCGCCATAACGGGTGACCCGGACGTTGGCGTTGAACCCGCCGCGGGTGTAGTCGGCCGACAGGATCTGCTTCTCTCGCGGCGTGCCGACCGTGAAGTCGCCGATCCGCGCGCGGCCCACCAGGACCAGGCCGGCCGCGGCCAGCTGGGGCGGCGGGGCGGTGATGCGGTCGAACTCGCTCTTGTTGTAATTGGCCGAGAAGGTCCAGCGCACCGCGCCGAAGTCACCGAAGTCGGTCTTGTAGTCGATGACGAAGTCGACCCCCCGCGTCGTCATGTCCGCGGCGTTGGCGTAGTAGAACGCCGCCTGGCCGGGATTGAGCCCCTGGCTCACCAGGGCCGCGTTGACCGCGGCGTTGGGGCCCAGCTGCTCGCTCTGCAGGATGCGGTTCTTGATCTCGATCTGGTAGACGTCGAGGGTCGCGCTGAGCGAGGGCAGGGGGTTCATCACCAGGCCCATGGAGTAGCTGGTGGACTCCTCGGGCTCCAGCGGCTTGGCGCCCAGGGCGATGGCTGCCGGGTTGTCAGAGGGCAGGATCTGGGACGGCCCGAGCTGGGTCGGCTGACCTGGCAGGGCGACGTTGATGGTGCTGGCCGAACCGTAGTGCTGCTGCTGCAGGGACGGGGCGCGGAATCCGGTGGAGGCGGTGCCGCGAACCGCGACCCCCGAGAAGGGCTCCCAGCGCATGGAAACCTTGGCGGTCTCGGCCTCTCCAAAGTCCGAATAGCTCTCAAAGCGCCCGGCCAGCGAGATCTCGAGATTGTCGGTCAGGGCCTGCTCGACATTGACGTAGAAGCTCTTGTTGTCGCGCTCGAAGGTCCCGGCCGCGAAGGGCGGGAAGCCCGACACACCCTGGGACCCGCCGGCGGTCAACTGGCCGGCCAGGGGCGTTCCCGCCGGCGCGACATAGCCCCCCAGGACATAGGAGGCCGGCTCGCCCACCCCGATGGTGAACTCGTCCTTGCGATATTCGGCGCCGATGGCGAGGAACATCGGCTTGGTCAGCCCGATGTCGAACTCGCGGCTGAGGTCGAAGTTGGTGGTCCATTCCTTGAAGGTCAGGGTCCCCAGATAGAAGGCGCTGGGGCTGGCCGGACCGAGGGAGGCGTTGAGGGAGTTCTCGTAGTAGCCCACCTCGTTCTGGCTGAGCGTGGTGGAGAGGTCCCAGGCGAAGGACAGCAGGTTGTCGCCCTTGGCGCCCACGGCGAACTGATAGTCGCGATCCTTCAGGATCAGCCGCGGCACATAGCCGTCGGGATAGACCGCGACATTGTTCAGGATGCTGCTCGGCGGCCGGAAGGTCAGCCAGGCGGCGGTGTTGCGGCTCGACACCGTGCCGAAGGAGTAGAGCTTGATCCCGCTCTCAAGCTCGTAGCCGCCATTGTAGGCCAGGGAATAGAGCTGGGATTGCGGGCTGCCCGGGTGGGCGGTGTGGCGGCTGGCGGTGCTTTCGCGCGGGTCGGGCTTCCCGGCCACCGGGAAGTAGAGCACCCCCGTGTTGGGCGTGAAGGCGCCGCGGTCGGCCAGGTTGGTGGTGCGGGCGTCCAGGGTCAGGTTCAGGTAGCCGGTCTCCAGGAATGACAGGCCATAGTTCAGCGAGCCCTGCAGGGTCTGGCCGTCGCCCTTGCCGGTCATGCCGGCCAGGGCGGTGAAGCGGCCCCCCTGGGCGTCGTCCTTGAGGATCACGTTGATCACCCCGGCGAGGGCGTCGGAGCCGTACTGCGCCGAGGCGCCGTCGCGCAGAACCTCGATGCGCTCGATGGCCGAGGAGGGGATCAGGTCTAGGTCGGGCGGCGATTGGCCGTTCTGGGTGGTGCCGTTGACGAACAGGATGGCGGTGTTGTGCCGGCGCTTGCCGTTCACCAGCACCAGTGTCTGGTCGCCTCCCAGGCCGCGCAGGGAGACGGTCTTGATGGCGAAGCTGGCGCCGGCCCCTGAATTGGAGGTGTTGGCCGAGGGCACCAGGGTCGAGATCAGGTCGCGGGTCGATTGCTTGCCGCTCTTGGCCATCACCTCCGACGACAGGACATCAATGGGCGCCAAGCTCGTGGTCACCGTGCGCGAGGTCGAGCGCGTGCCGGTGACGATGACCTCGTCCAGTTCGGCCGAGCCTTGCGCCAGGACCGGCGTGGCCGCCAGGCCCAGGACCAGCAGGCTGGCCGCCGTCAGATATGATTTCATGCCGTCTATCCCCCGTTACGGATGATGAATTGCCTGCCCGGATGTCCTCCTTGTGGGAGCGCTCAATTTTGACAGCGGAGTTGAAAATATCCGCAAAGAGTCGCTCGTCTTCCGCGCCGGAAAAGCTCGCAAAGACGAGTCTTCTCCGGCGTTGTGCCCGCCTGATTACTTTCATGGGTGGACGGTCAGCCCCGTCCGCTCGCCGGACCAACAGAGGCGGGTAGGTGAACGCCGTCAATATACCTGAGGCGAGGAGGGAATATTGCCTCGGCCATGGCGGCGCATTCAGCAATCCTAGGTTTGCTTGCTCAATCGCACGCCAGCGTCAGGACGGGCCAGTTCGTTGGGGTTGCAGGACGCGCGAACTCGCCTCGAGCCTTGGCGAAGGCCGGTTCGACTTCAGGAGGCGCGCGCCAGGCGCGGGGCGCCCACGTAGCAGGCGGGATCGGCGTCCACCGTCACCCGGCGCATGTGCCGCCTCTGGCCCGGATAGTCGTTCAGGGCATAGTGCCAGACCGACCGGTTGTCCCAGAAGGCCACCGAGCCCGGGCTCCAGGCGAAGCGGGTGGTGAACCGCTCGCCCCGGCAATGCTCGAACAGGAAGTCCAGCAACGGCTTGGACTCCCGCGTGCTCCAGCCGTCGATCTTCATCGTGAAGGCCGGATTGACGTACAGCGCCTTGCGGCCGCTCTCCGGGTGGGTGAGCACGACGGGGTGGATGAATTCCCCGGTCACTCCCTCCGCCTCGGCGACGTTCATTGAGGAGCGCTTCTGGGCCGAGTGGCCACTGGACGAATATTCCCGCCCCGCCGAGTGGACGGCGTTGAGGGTCTCCAGCGTGGCGCGCAGGCCCGGCGTCAGCGCCTCGAAGGTGGCGGCCTGGCTGGCGAACAGGGTGTCCCCGCCATAGTCCGGCAGGTCCACGGCATAGAGGATGGAGGCGATGGAGGGATGCTCCAGGAAGCTCATGTCGGAGTGCCAGCCGCCACCGAAGTTCACCTTGTCCTGCGGCTCCTTGATCACCTCCATCACCTCGGGGTGGTCGGCCATGCCGGCGACATAGGGGTGGATGTTCAGGCGCCCGAACCGCCGTCCAAAGGCCAGTTGCTGCTCGGGGCTCAGGGTCTGGTCGCGGAAGAAGATCACCTGGTGTTCCACGAAGGCCGCGCGAATCTCGGCGATGGTCCCCTCTTCCAGGTCGCGCGAGAGATCGACTCCGGAGATCTCGGCGCCCAGGGCGCCGGCGGTGCGGCGGATGCGCAGGTTCGACATGGCTGTTGTCCTCCGGGAGGTCTGCTCGCCCCCATGGGGGGATTTCGTCATGTCCGGCCCGCCCGTTCAATCCCCGGCGTCCGCAGTTTTTCTGCCGCGGGGCCGAGAGGCGACCGGCTGGCTTTCCGGGGCGCCGAAGCTTAAGTCCGTCCGCAGGCTCCGCTTCCAAGGATACCGCCATGACCGCCAACGCCCTGACCTGGCGCGCCGCCCTGCTGGCGCTGGCCGTGGTGGCGGTGTGGGGGACCAATTTCGTGGTGATCAAGGTGGCGTTGGCCCACCTGCCGCCGCTGACCTTCGCGGCCCTGCGCTTCACCTTCGCCTTGCTGCCGGCCGTCTTCTTCCTCAAGCGGCCCGACGTGCCGTGGCGCAACCTGGCGGCCTATGGGGTGCTGATCGGGCTCGGCCAGTTCGGCATGCTCTACCTGGCCATGCAGCACGACATCTCGCCGGGCCTGGCCTCCCTGGTGGTGCAGGTCCAGGTGTTCTTCACCATCGGCCTGTCCATGTGGCTGACCGGCGAGCGGGTGAAGCGGTTCCAGATCGCCGCCCTGGTGCTGGCCACCGGTGGTCTGGCGGTGATCCTGATGCATACCGACGGCTCCACCACGCCGCTGGGCCTGGGCCTGGTGCTGATCGCGGCCGCGAGCTGGGCCGGCGGTAACATGGTGCAGCGGGCGACGCCCGGGGTGAATTCGCTCGCCTATGTGGTCTGGGCCAGCCTGTTCTCCATCCCGCCGCTGCTGATCCTGGCCCTGGTCTTCGAGGGCCCCGAACGGATGCTGCTCGGCGTCCAGAACGCCGACCTCGGAACCTGGGGCGCGGTCCTCTGGCAGTCGGTGGGCAACACCCTGTTCGGCTACGCCGCCTGGGGCTGGCTGCTGGCCCGTTACCCCGCCGCCACCATCTCGCCGCTCGCCTTCTTCGTGCCGGTGTTCGGCATGGCGGCCTCGGCGGCCCTGCTGAACGAGCCGATGCAGGACTGGAAGCTGATGGCGGCGGGCCTGGTGCTGGGCGGTCTGGCGCTCAACATGTTCTGGCCGATGCTGCGCCGCCCGGCGGCTCAGGCCTCGTAGGCGTACATGCGGTAGGGGACTTCGGCCCCCTGCGGCTTGGAGAACTTCAGGGTGTCCCCCACGAAGTGGAACCCCAGCCGCTTGAGCACCGCGCCCGAGGCCGGGTTCTCGGCATTGTGCCCGGCGACGATGCGCTTCAGCTTCACCGTCTGGATCGCGAAATCCATCAGCGCCGCGGCGGCCTCGCGGGCGAAGCCCTGGCCCCAATAGGGCTCGTCGAACCAGTAGCCGATCTCGCCCTCGTCACCCTTGATGTCGTCGATGTCGGCCATGCCGATCATCACCCCATCCAGCAGCACGGCGAATCGGTAGGCCGTGCCCGCTGCCCATTCCTCGGCGTGCAGATCGGCCCACGCGGTCATGGCCGCATCCGTGGCGGGCCACGGCGCCAGGCGCAGCATGCGGGTGACCTTCCAGTTGGACTGGATCTGCGCCATGCGCTGGGCGTCGCAGGCCTCGGTCGGGCGCATCACCAGTCGGGGCGTCGTCAAACGGATGTCGCGGCTCAGCATGGATTGCGTCTCGTCCTCCACCATCCCAGATGACAGCCTGAGGCGGGTTCGCTATGCCGCGTCAAGGAGGCGCCATCATGAACACCGAACAGGTCCTGGAAGAATTCCGCGCGGCAGGCGCCCTTCGCGAGGGACACTTCGTGCTCTCCAGTGGCCTGCATTCCGGCACCTTCCTGCAAAAGAACCTCGTCTTCCAATATCCCGACCGCACCGAGCGCCTGTGCAAGGCCCTGGCGGCGAGGATCCTCGAAGAGGTCGGCCCGGTAGATCTGTGCATTTCCCCGGCGGTGGGTGGCATCATTCCGGGCTACGAGACCGCCCGCGCCCTGGGCGTTCCGTCCATGTATGTCGAGCGGGAAGGGGGCGGCTTCAAGCTGCGCCGCGCCTTCTCCATTCCGCCAGGGGCCCGCATCGCCATGGTGGAGGACATCGTCTCCACCGGCCTGTCGTCCCGCGAATGCGTCGAGGCCATCAAGGCGGCCGGCGGCAATGTCGTAGTGGCCGCCGCCATCGTCGACCGCTCGGGCGGCCGGGCCGATCCGGGCGCGCCCTTCGTGGCCCTGGCCCGCCTGGACGTGCCCGCCTATCCCGCCGATCAGCTGCCGCCCGAACTGGCGGCCATCCCGGTGGAAGACCCGGGCAGCCGGAGACTGCACGGATGAGCCGTCTGCGCCTGGGCGTGAACATCGACCACGTGGCCACCATCCGGAACGCCCGGGGCGCCACCTATCCTGATCCGGTGCGGGCCGCCGAGATGGCCATGGCCGCCGGCGCCGACGGCATCACCGCCCATCTGCGCGAGGACCGCCGCCATATCTCCGACGCGGACATGGATGCGCTCGCCACCATCACCCGGCGGCGCGGCATTCCGCTGAACTTCGAGATGGCGGTGACCGCCGAGATGGAGGCCATCTGCCTGGCCCATCTTCCCCACGCCGCCTGCCTGGTGCCTGAGCGTCGCGAGGAGGTCACCACCGAAGGCGGCCTCGACGTCGTGAAGGGCCACAACGTCATCGCCGCCACCGTGCGCCGCTTCGTCGACGCCGGCATCCGGGTCTCCTGCTTCGTGGACGCCGACCTGGACCAGGTGACCGCCGCCAAGTCGGTCGGCGCCCAGGTGGTCGAGCTGACCACCGGCCCCTATTGCGACGCCGTCCGCGACCGCTCGCCCGAGGCGCCGCGCCTGCTGGAGAAGCTGCGCGCCACCGCGGCCGAGGCCCACCGGATCGGCCTGGAGGTGCATGCCGGCCACGGGATGGACTACGAGACCGCCAAGCCCATCGCCTCGATCCCGGAGCTGATGGAGCTGAACATCGGCCACTTCCTGATCGGTGAGGCGATCTTCGTCGGCCTGACCCCGGCCATCCAGCGGATGCGCGCCCTGATGGATGAAGCCCGCGCCGAGCGCGCCGCGTGATCCTCGGCATCGGCTCGGACCTGTCGGACATCCGCCGCATCCAGGGCAGCCTCGACCGCTTCGGCGAGCGCTTCACGAACCGCATCTTCACCGAGATTGAGCGCACCCGCTCGGAGCGCAAGCCGGACAAGGCCTCGAGCTACGCCAAGCGCTTCGCCGCCAAGGAGGCCTGCGCCAAGGCGCTGGGCACCGGCATGCGGGCCGGTGTCTTCTGGCGCGACATGGGGGTGGTCAACATGCGCTCGGGCCAGCCCACCATGGCGCTCGCCAACGGCGCACTGGCCCGGCTGGAGAAGATGGTCCCGGCCGGCCACAAGCCGGTGATCCACCTCTCGCTCACCGATGACCATCCCTACGCCCAGGCCTTCGTGATCATCGAGGCCGTGCCGGAATAGGGCTCTGACGCCTCCCGCAATCGGCGGGCGAGGGCAGGTGAGCCCCCCGTCGATTGTGCTAGGCTGGCGCGCATGACGGGGGTTTCCGGAGCATCGCGGCGCAGGGTCGCCCACGGCCAGCGCTGGTGGTTCGGCCTGGTGGCATTGCCGCTCGGCCTGCTCCTGACCCTGCCCTCGCCGGGGGAACGCCCGCCGGAGGGCCGCTCGGTGCAGCAGACCGTGGCCGCCCAGGCCGCGCCCGAGCTGTCGGCCCGGATCAAGGCCCTGGGACGCGGCTTCGATGGCCGGGTCGGCATCGCCATCCGCGACGTCGACGAAGGCTGGACCGTCGCCTTCGACGGCGACAACAGGTACCCGCAGCAGAGCGTGTCCAAGCTCTGGGTGGCGCTGGCCGCCCTCGACGCGGTGGATAAGGGGCGGATGACGCTCGGCGACACCCTGGTGGTCCGCAAGGGCGACCTCAGCATCTTCCACCAGCCGCTGCGCAAACATGTCGGCGAAAACGGCTACCCCGTCTCGGTGCTGGACCTGATCGCCGGGGCCATCGCCCAGAGCGACAACGCCGCCAACGACGTCCTGGTGGGCCATGTCGGCGGCCAGGCCGCGGTGCAGGCGATCCTGGATCGTCACCGGCTCAAAGGCGTCTGGGCCAGTCCGCCGGAGAAGGTGATGCAGACCCAGATCGCGGGCCTGGACTGGAAGCCGGCCTACTCCTTCGCCCACACCTTTTGGGAGGAGCGAGACACCCTGTCGCCCGAGGCCCGCGCGGTGAACCTCGACGCCTACCTGGCCGACCCCTATGACGCTGCCACCCCGGTGGGGATCGCCACCGGCCTGGCGCGGCTGAAGCGGGGCGACCTGCTGTCGCCGGCCTCCACCGACCTGCTGCTGAAGATCATGGGCGAGACCGCCACCGGCCCCGGCCGCCTGCCGGCGGGCCTCGCGCCGGGCTGGAGCCTGGCCCACAAGACCGGCACCGGCCAGGTCTGGGGGGCGGTGGCCACCGGCTTCAACGACGTGGGGATCATGACCGCCCCGGACGGCCACAGCTATGCGGTCGCGGTGATGATCGCCCAGACCCGCCGCCCAGTGTCGGAG
>NZ_JAUSCJ010000005.1 GCF_030651185.1 Phenylobacterium sp. | reverse complement strand
GGCCGTCGCCCAGGAAGCAGCTATCGATGCGGGGATCGCCGAAGGGCAGGGATTCAGAGTCCGCCCGTCCGCCCGCCTCGAGGGTGGCGATCTTCGCCTTGAGAGCGGCGAGCCGCTCATCGCGAAAACCGGACATGGCTTTCCTGTTCCTTTGTTCCTATTTTGTTCTAGCTCTGGATCAGGAAGAGTCAATCACCCCACGGTGGAGTCGCTCTGGCTACAGGCGGCGAATTTCTTCCGGCTCGGGATCGGTCTTGAACCGGACGGCGGCGATCGTTGTCCGCCCTTCGATCCAGGCGCGCGCGATGCGGTGGCCGCCGTCCATCAGGCGGCCGGCGGCGGAGAAGATGATTGGATAGGAAAGGTCGGCGGCCATAATCCGGCGGGTGTGGCCGGCCACGTCGCGCAGGCTGGGCGCCCGGCCGCGGAACCAGCAGTCCTGATCGAATTCCGGGATGTCGGCGATAGCCACCGAGATCACCGGAAGGCCTTCGGCCGCCGACCACAACTTTTCGGTCAGCCAGTAGGCGCGGCCGCCGGGGACGGTGTGGGAATGTCGTTCAGGAAGAGACATGGCGGCAGCTTCCCGGGGAAGCCGCCGCCAATCAAGTTTAGAACCGCAGGGTGCGGGCTTCCTTCACGTGCGGCAGGGCGCGGATCTTGGTGATCAACGCGTCCGACGGGTCCTGGTCGATCCCCACCAGGGCGATGGCGTCCTCGCCGGCGGAGACCCGGCCCAGGTTGAAGGTGGCGATATTGACGTTGGCGTCGGCCAGGATGGCGCCGAGGTTGCCGATGAAGCCCGGCTTGTCGAGGTTGTTCACATAGAGCATGACCCCGCCGAACGGCGCGTCCAGGTCCATGCCCTTGACCTCGATGATGCGCGGCGTGCCCGCCATCACCGAACCGGCGAAGGAGCGCTTGCCCATGGCTGTGGTGACCGTGATCCGCACCAGGCTTTCATAGATCGGGCTGTCGTCCTGCTTGCTTTCCGAGACGGTGATGCCGCGCTCGCGGGCCACGGCCGGAGCCGAGACCATGTTGATCTCCGCCAGCATCGGACGCATCACGCCGGCCAGGGCCGCGGCGGTCAGGGGACGGGTGTTGAGGTTGGCGACCTCGCCCTCATAGGCGATGTCGATGGCCTTGACCTCGACGTCGACCATCTGGCCGGCGAAGGCGCCGAGACGTTCGGCGAGCGCCACGAAGGGCTTCAGCTTGGGGGCCTCGTCGGCGGTGACCGACGGGCTGTTGAGCGCATTGGAGACCGCGCCGGTGAGCAGGTAGTCGCTCATCTGCTCGGCCACCTGCAGGGCCACGTTCTCCTGGGCCTCCATGGTGGACGCCCCCAGGTGCGGGGTGGCGATGAAGTTCTCGGCGCCGAACAGCACGTTTTCCTTGGCCGGCTCCTCGACGAAGACGTCGAAGCCCGCGCCGCCGATGTGGCCGCTGTCGAGACCGGCGCGCAGGGCGGCTTCATCCACCAGGCCGCCGCGGGCGCAGTTGATGATCAGGACGCCCTTCTTGGTCTTGGCCAGGGCCTCGGCCGACAGGATGTTGCGGGTCTTGTCGGTGAGCGGGGTGTGCAGGGTGATGACGTCGGCGCGGGCCAGCAGCTCGTCGAGCTCGACCTTCTCCACGCCCAGCTCCACGGCGCGTTCAGCCGAGAGGAAGGGGTCGTAGGCCACGACCTTCATCTTCAGGCCGTTGGCGCGGTCGGCGACGATGCCGCCGATATTGCCGGCGCCGATCAGGCCCAGCGTCTTGGCGTAAAGCTCCACGCCCATGAAGCGGTTCTTCTCCCACTTGCCGGCCTGGGTGGAGACGTCAGCGGCCGGCAGCTGGCGGGCAAGCGCGAACATCATGGCGATGGCGTGCTCGGCGGTGGTGATCGAGTTGCCGAAGGGGGTGTTCATCACCACGATCCCCTTGGAGGTCGCGGCAGGGATGTCGACATTGTCGACGCCGATGCCGGCGCGGCCGATGACCTTCAGGTTGGTGGCCGCCGCGATCACGTCCTTGTCGGCCTTGGTGGCCGAGCGGACGGCCAGGCCGTCATACTGGTCGATGATCTTGAGCAGTTCTTCCTTGCTGAGGCCGGTCTTCACATCGGCGTCGACGCCGCGTTGCTTGAAGATGTCGATGGCGGCGGGGCTCAGCTTGTCGGCGATGAGGACGCGGGGCATGGGGCGGTATCCTTAGGCGATGGGGGGAGTGCGCTCCCGGCGCCGGCGCATGCGGCGGTCCGGGCGGCGGGAGCGCTAAGGGTGTTTAAGCGGCTTGCAGGTCGGCGGCGATGGACGCAAAGGCCCAGTCGAGCCACGGCGTCAGGGCCTCCAGGTCGGAGGTCTCCACCGTGGCGCCGCACCAGATCCGCAGACCCGCCGGGGCGTCACGATAGCCGCCGATATCCAGGGCCACGCCTTCCTTCTCGAGGATCGCGGCCAGCTTCTTGGCGAAGTCGGCCTGGGCGTCGTCGGAGAGGGCGGTGACGGCGGGATCGACCACCTTCAGACACACCGAGGTGTTGGACCGGGTCGCCGGATCGGCGGCCAGGAACTCCACCCAGGGGGTCTTGGCGACCCATTCCGCGAGGGCGCCCAGATTGGCGTCGGCGCGGCGCTGCATCTCGGCCAGGCCGCCGATGCCCTCGCCCCACTTCAGGGCGTCGATGGCGTCTTCCACGCAGAGCATGGAGGGGGTGTTGATGGTGGCGCCCTCAAAGATGTCGAGGCTGACCTTGCCGCCCTTGGTCATGCGGAACAGCTTGGGCATGGGCCAGGCGGGCGTGTAGCTTTCCAGGCGGGCCACGGCGCGGGGGCCGAGGATCAGGACGCCATGGGCGCCCTCGCCCCCGAGCGCCTTCTGCCAGGAGAAGGTCACCACATCGAGTTTGGCCCAGTCGAGATCCTGGGCGAAGGCGGCGCTGGTGGCGTCGCAGATGGTGATGCCTTCACGGTCGGCGGCGATGAAGTCGGCGTTGGGAACCCGGACGCCGGAGGTGGTGCCGTTCCAGGTGAAGACCAAGTCGGCGTCCTTGCGCACCTTGGTCAGGTCGGGCAGCTCGCCATAGGGAGCGTCCAGCACCTCGGCCGGCAGCTTCAGCTGCTTGACCACATCGGTGACCCAGTCCTTGCCGAAGCTCTCAAAGGCCAGCAGTTGCACCGTCTTGGGGCCGAGCATCGACCACAGGGCCATTTCCACGGCGCCGGTGTCCGAGCCGGCGACGATGCCGATCAGATAGTCGTCCGGCACCTGCAGCACCTGGCGGGTGCGGTCGATGGCTTCCTTCAGGCGCGCCTTGCCCGGCTTGGAGCGGTGCGAGCGTCCGAGGACGGCGTTCTGGAGATTTTGCGGATTCCATCCGGGGCGCTTGGCGCACGGGCCGGATGAGAATTCGGGGCGGGCCGGACGCATGGCCGGCTTGGCGAGGGTATTCATAGCGATGTCTCCCATCCTTACAGATGAGCGGCGCCCCGTTGGGGGGGCGTGGCCCGCCGCGCAAAAACTCCGGTTTGTGGAAGAGGGCAAGCGTAATTTTCCGAAAGGGAGATTGAGCGGCGCTGACGACACACAGGCTTGGCCTTCGCGCTCAGTCGTGATTCCTGCTCCTGCGGCGAGGCCCGCCGGAGCCTGCCCCGAACCTCGATGACCCGTCCCAAACCTATACACTGGCTGGTATTGGCGGCCCTGGTGGTCACCTGGGGGTCGGCCTTTGCAGCGCTGAAGATCGCCGTCGCCCACATCCCGCCGTTCTGGAACACCGCTCTGCGGCTATGGATCGCGGTGGCGACCCTGGGCGTCGTTCTGGCGATCCAGCGCCAGGGGCTTCCCGGCTGGCGCGACCGCGCCTGGCGCTTCTACGCCTTCAACGGCCTGGTAGGGATGGCCGCGCCCTTCGCCCTCTTCGCGCTCGCCGCCGAGCGCCTGCCCTCGGCGATCAACGCCATCTGCAACGGCGCCTCACCGATCTTCACCGCCCTGCTGGCCCACGCCTTCGTGTCGGGTGAGCGGCTGACCGCGCGCAAGGCGGGCGGCGTCGGCCTGGGCTTTGCCGGCCTGCTGGTGCTGGTGGGTCCGCGCCTGACCGGGGGCCTCTCCCTGGAGGCCCTGGCCCTGATCGGGGCGCTGACCGGCGCCGCCCTCTATGCCGTCTCCAACGTCGTCACCAAACGCGCGCCGCCGGTGCCCTCCAGTGTCGGAGCCCTGATGATGTGCGCCTGGGGGGCGGGGTTCGCCACCGTGGCCGCGGTGTTCACCGGGCCCTTCCCGGCCTGGCCGCCGATGTCCTCGGTGCTGGCGGTGACCGCCCAGGGCGTGTTCCCCACAGCCCTGGCCACCATCGGCTATGTCTATCTGATCCAGCGCAGGGGGCCGCTGTTCCTGTCCATGGCCATCTACATGGCGCCCCTGTGGGCGACGGCGGTGGGGGTGATCTTCCTGGCCGAGCGGCCGAGCTGGACGGCCTTCCTGGCGCTCGCCCTGATCCTCGGCGGTGTGGCGCTTGCGACCCTGGAGCCCCGCGAGAAACCGCCGGCCTAGGTCAGGAACCCTGGGGCAGCCGGGCGACGCCCACCGACTTGGAAAGGCGCTCGCGGCGTGACGCCACCACCGTTCCGCAGAGCAGGCCGACGATGGTGCCGATCGTGACGGCGTTGTTGACCACGGCGTAGGTGACGCCCGGGGTCAACTTGGTGACGAAGAAGTAGGCGTGCAGGCTGAATTGAATGCCCTGCAACAGCATCACCGCTCCGATCCACAGGCTGGCGTAACGCACCGCCAGGAACAGGAAGCCCACGGCCAGCACGCCGTCGAGAACCAGATGGGGGATCGGCCGCGCCTGCTCGGGCAAGAGCGCGTTCACCGTGAGGAAACTGAGGGAGATGGCCAGGGTAAGGGCGCCGCCAAAGCGTTCGGCCGGTCCGCCTTTGACGAGGGCGAAGACGCAGGCCGCAAGAACCGTGAGCCAGAGGCCGATAACGAGTAGTGAGTTTGGCATGATTATGCGCCCCTACGCTGAGTAGGGGCGCACAACCAGTTAAACTATTGCAACCAAGTCCGGCTTAGCCGACGTCGCGCATCGCCGTCTTGTCGGCCTTGCGCATGAAGTTCGGCTTGTTTTCGATCCCGCCGAGGCTGGTGCGGATGCCGAGGCGCAGCTTGGCTTCGGTCAGTTCGTGGTGCACGCCGACCATGGCGGTGCGAGCCTCGCCCAGGGCCTTGATGGCTTCCACCATCTTCACCTGCACGTCGTCAGCGAACACCAGCGAGGTGCCCACGTCGGTGCGGGCCTTCAGCATGTCCGCCATCAGTTCGGTAGCTTCGATCATGGCCGCGTCAACCGCGGCTTCTGTCGTGAACAACTTGGTCGCGACGCGTTGCGCAACAAAGGCCTTTTCCATGGGGGAGCCCCTCTCCAAGAGAATTAACTCAACGGTAGTAGAGGTAAACCAGAGGTTAAGCTCCGTCCATGGGATTCATACTTTGTTAACTGCGACAACTACGCGCACAAGTTGAGACTGTGTCGGGAAGGACACGAATTCTCCCGACAGGCGAGTGCCTGGAAGCGAAGCGTTAGGAGAATTGCCGTATTCCCGAATGCTGGACGGGACTGCGGAAGCTCATGACCCAAAATCTTCGTGTGACGGGCTCGGCTCACAACGCGACCTTCCATGCCCGCGTGGCGGGTATCGCGCTGATCACCACGATGGTGGTTCTGATCGCCGCCTGCCTCACCTTCATGCTGCAGCAATGGGCGGTCGCCCGCGAGCAGAGCCACATCAATCACGTGGCCCTGTCCGAGATCGCCGCGAGCGCCGCGGGCCCCGCCTTGTCGCAGAGGGACGCGCAGGCCGCCCGCGCGGCGATCACCGCCCTCTCCCAGGCCCAGTCCGTGACCAGCGCCCGCCTGCTGGATTCGTCTGGTCAGGTGGTCGCCACCTATCAGCGCGCCAAGGGCGTCGCCGGTGGGACAGATGTCATTCACGCGCCGGTGAAGATACAAGGCCTGCGTGTGGGCGAACTGGTGGTGGACGTGACGCCTCCGGCCCTCGACGCTCTGTTGCCCCAGTTCATCGCCCTGACCGGGGCCCTGTTCTTCGGTGGGGTCGGCGTGGCCCTGTTCCTGGCGCGCGGGCTCGCCCATAGGGTGATCGCACCCGTCCAGAAGCTGTCGGACGCCATGCATGACGTGGCCGCCAGCGGCAGCTTCGCTCCCGTCCAGGTGGAGGCTCAAGACGCTCTCTTCCGCAGCCTGACCGCCAGTTTCAACCACCTTCTGGCCAAGCTGGACGCGCGTGAGCAGGCCCTGCAGCAGACTCTGCAGGAACTCGTGGAGGCCCGCGACGCCGCCAACGCCGCCAATACTCTAAAGTCCCAGTTCCTGGCCAATATGAGCCACGAGATCCGCACGCCGCTGAACGGCGTCCTGGCTATGGCCGAAGTCATGTCCATGGGCGAGATGGAGGATGTCCAACGCGAGCGCCTGGAGGTCATCCGCCAGTCGGGCGGCCTGCTGCTGGCCGTGCTGAACGACGTCCTGGACCTCTCGAAGATCGAGGCCGGCAAACTGACCCTGCTGGTGGACGACTTCGACCTGGAATCGGCCGTTGCGCCGGCCCGTGAAAGCTTCGCGCTGATGGCCCAGAACAAGGGCCTCGATTTCAAGCTGGAGGTCGAAGCCACCGCCCAGGGCGCCTGGCGCGGGGATGCCGACCGCCTGGGTCAGATCGTCGGTAACCTGCTGTCCAACGCCGTGAAGTTCACGCAAGGCGGCGAAGTCGCCGCCGCCTTCGGGGTCAACCCCGACAATGGCGCTCTGCGGCTGACCGTCCGGGACACCGGCCTCGGCATCGCCGCCGAGAAGCAGGCGACCCTGTTCGAGAAGTTCGTCCAGGCCGACAATTCCGCCACCCGCCGCTTCGGCGGCACGGGCCTGGGCCTGGCCATCTGCCGCGAACTGACCCAGATGATGGGCGGCGCGATCTGGGTCGACAGCCGCGAAGGCCAGGGCTCGACCTTCACCGTCGAACTGCCCCTGGAGCGCGGCGTCGCCGTCGAACCCGCCCTCGCCCCCGCCCCCCAGAGCGACGGCGCCGAGGACGGCGCCCTGCGCCTTCTGGCCGCCGAGGACAATCCCACCAACCAGCAGGTGCTGGCGGCGGTCATGGGCTCGCTGGGCCTGGAGATCGACATCGTCGCCGATGGCAAGCTGGCCTTCGAGGCCTGGCGGGACGGCGCCTACGACCTGATCCTGATGGATATCCAGATGCCGGTCATGGACGGCATCGACTCCGCCCGCGCCATCCGCGCCGCCGAGCGCGAGCAGGGCCGCCCGCGCACCCCCATCGTGGCCCTGACCGCCAACGCCCTGTCGCACCAGGTGGAAGAATACCTGGCGGCCGGCATGGATGGGCATGTGGCCAAGCCCATCGAGATCGCCAAGCTCTACGAGGCCATCAGCCGCGCCCTGAACGACGCCGCCCAGAACGCCGCCTCGGCCGCCGCACAGAGCGCCGTCGCCTGATTTCCCGAGCGGCGAACCTGAACGCCAGACAACGGCGAGCTCAGTTCGGTTTCAGGTTGGAAATGTTCTTCTCCTCCTCAAGCGACGCCGCCCGGCGCCGCGGGACATCCAAGGAGGATGGAAGATGAAAAAGATTCTGATCTCGATCGCGGCAGCTTCCGCCCTGGCCGCCGCCGCCGCACCCGCCGCCGCCCAGCCCTATGGCGGCTATGATCGCGGCGATCACCGGAATGACCGGGGCGGCGAGCACTGGGATGATCGCGGCGGTGACCGCGGCGGTGATCGCGCCGACATGTTGAAGTTCCGCATCGACCGTGCCGAGCGCAGCCACCAGATCAGCCGACGCGAAGCGTTCCGCCTCCGCGAGCAAGTCCGCGTGACTGAGCGTCTTTCCTGGCGCTACCGCGCCGACGGCGTCGTGAGCCGCTGGGAACGCGCCGACCTCGACCGCCGCTTCGACTCCATCCGGGTCCAGCTGCGCTACGAGCGCAATGACCGCGACTACGGGAATGGCTACGGCGACTATCGGCGCTAAGGCTCCCAGGTCCTGACCTTGAACGGCCCCGCCCTACCCGGCGGGGCCGTTTTGGTTGGCGGTCAAGGGCGCTACAACCTTGCAATGCGATGAACACAACCCAACGTCAGCGCTCAGATCAGGGTCATGGCCCGCGTGGTCTTATAGGGTCAACGTCGCCACACGGGGCGGCAGATCAAAGGACCAACCCCATGAAGAAGATTCTCCTGACCCTGGTCGCGGCCTCTGCCCTGACCGCCGCCGCCCTCCCCGCCGCCGCCGCGCCCAATGGCCCCAACAACATCAACGCCCACCAGGCGCAGATCGAACAGCGCATCAACCAAGGCGTTCGCAGCCACAAGCTGACCCAGCGCGAAGCCACCCAACTGCGCGCCCAAGTCCGCCAGATCGCCCGGCTCGAAGCTCGCTATCGTGGGAACGGCCTACAGAACTGGGAACGCCAGGACCTCGACCGCCGCCTTGACCGGGTCGGGGCCCAGGTCACCGCGCAGATGCGCGACCGTGACCGCGACGCCGGCCACTATGCCGGCGGCTATCGCCGTTAAGCCCAGCCACCTGTGACGCAAGGATTTGAGCGCCCCCGGATCCCCCGCCGGGGGCGGCTCGCCCAAGCCTAGCCAGAACCCGCTGGCCCCCAAGCCGTTTCACACCCCCGTCAGGGGACAGACGACAAGAAAAGACCAAGGAGACCATCTCATGAAGACTCTCACCATGCTCGCCGCCGCCTCCGTCCTGGCCCTTTCGGCCGGCGCCGCCTCGGCCCAGGGCTGGATGTCGATCAACCAACGCCAAGCCTCGCTCGACGCCCGCATCGACGCCGGCGTGCGCAGCGGCGACCTCACCCGGCAGGAAGCCCTGACCCTGCGCAGCGATTTCCGGGCCGTGGCCGGTCTGGAGACGACTTATCGCCGCGACGGCCTGTCGACCTGGGAACGGACCGATCTGGACCGCCGTTTCGACGCCCTGTCGAACCGCATCCGCTTCGAGCGCCATGACCGTGACGACCGCCGCGGCGATGGCTGGATGAACATCAACCAACGCCAGGCCAATCTGGATCGCAGGATCGACCAAGGCGTTCGGACCGGCAAGATCTCGCGGGCCGAGGCCTATCGTCTGCGGGCCGACTTCCAAACCATTGCGCGGCTTGAAAACCGATATCGCGCAAACGGTCTTTCGAACTGGGAGCGGGCCGACCTGGACCGCCGCTTCGACACCCTCTCGGCCCGTATCCGGATCGAGGCCAATGACTCCAACCGCTACGGCGCCGGCTACGGCCGTCGCTAGACTGGAGGCGGCGCGGCGAGAGGTCGCGCCGCCGTGGGTCCCGAGTTTGCTCGGAATTATCCCAAACGATGTTCTGTGAGAGGCTCAAGCTTCACCGGAACTCCGCATGTCGCCGTCGGCCGCGACCCAGTCGTCCGACCTGATGGAGGTCATCGCCGCGCGCCGGTCCCAGGCGCGTATGCGCGCGGGTCTAGCCCTCGGCCTGACGCTCGGGTTCGGCGCCATCACCGGCTGGGCCTGGGCCATGGCCTGGTTCTGCATCTATGCCGGACTTCAGGCCTTCGAGTACTTCGTCCTGGCCCGCCGGACGCCGCCGCCCTGGGCCGCGGTGGCCCTGCTCGTCACCAACAGCGTGGTCTTCGGCGTCTTCGCCCTGGCTGGACCGCTCAATGACGGCGCCTTCGGCCTCTGCTGCTGGATCTGCCTGCTCTGCGGGGGACAACTGAACAGCGCGCTCACCAGCCAGAAGTCGCGACTGGCCTTCCTGGCAAGCTCCACGCCCTTCGCCCTCTATCTCGCGGCGACGCCCGTCGTGGCGCTGTGGCTGGGCGCGAAGCCGCACCAGGCGGTATCGATCGCCGCCGCGGCGGCGCTGATCGTCATCTTCACCCACATGATCTGGCGCGCCGCCGCCCGGGCGCTGACCGCCGAGAGCGAGGCCCGCGCCCTCGCCGAGGCCGCCGACGCCGCCAAGTCGGCCTTCGTCGCCATGGTCAGCCATGAGTTGCGCACCCCGATCAGCGCGATCCTGGCCGGCGCCGTGGAGGCCAAGAGCGCCCGCAGCGCCAAGGTGCGCGACTCCAATCTCGAACTGATCTCCTCGTCCGCGCGGATGATGCGCACCCTGCTGGACGATCTGCTGGACATGTCCAAGATCGAAGCCGGCCGCATGGGGGTGGAGATCACCGCCTTCGACCTGCGCCGCCTGATGCTGGAAACCGTGCGGTTCTGGGCCCCGGTGGCCCGCCGCGGGAACCTGGCCTTCCGCCTGGAGGGCGCCCACAGCCTGCCGGCCTGGGTCGAGGGCGATCCAACCCGCATCCGCCAGGTGCTCAACAACCTGCTCTCCAACGCCCTGAAGTTCACCGAGTCCGGCGCCATCACCCTGCGGATGGCCGCCGAGCCGTGCCCTGACCGGACCTTCGCCCTGATCCTGGAGGTGATCGACACGGGGCCGGGGATGACCGAGGAGCAGATTGGCGGCCTGTTCACCGCCTATGGCCAGCTCAGCGACAGCGTCGCCCGCACCCACGGCGGCACCGGCCTGGGCCTCAATATCAGCCGCGAGCTGGCCCGCCTGATGGGCGGCGACCTGGTGGCGGACAGCGCGCCGGGCCAGGGCGCGACCTTCCGCCTGTCCCTCAACCTCTCCCTGGGCGAGGCCGAGAGCCCCGCCGACACGGCGCTTCAGGAACAGACCGGCCTCAGCGTGCTGATCATCGACGACCACGAGATCAACCGCCGCGCCTTCACCCTGATCCTGCAGGGCGCGGTGGACCCCATCGTCACCGCCGAGAACGGCCAGGACGCCCTGGCCATCCTGGCGCGGCAGCCCTTCGACGTCGTACTGATGGACCTCAACATGCCGAAGATGGGCGGGCTGGACTGCACTCGGGCCCTGCGCGCCGCCGCCGGTCCCAACCAGACGACCCCGGTCATCGCGCTGACCGCCTCGGCGGCCCGCAGCGAGATCGATGTCTGCCTGGCCGTGGGCATGAACGCCTTCGTCATGAAGCCCGTCGAGGCCGCCGAACTGTTCGGCGCCATCGAGCGGGTGCTGGACGCCCACGAGGCGACCGTGGCCGCCGTGGCCTAGCGACCGCTAGGTCTGAGGAATGATGGTCAGCTCAGGCCAGCGATCCTGGGCGGCCTGGGCGGTGCGGGCAAAGCCCGCGACCCGGCGGGTCGGATTGGCGCGGTAGGTCATGGAGAACAGGTCCTCCAGGCCGAAGGGAGCGACGATCGTCATCGAGCCATCGGCCTCCAGCCGCGCGGCCACGGCGTTCAACGGGCTGGCGAACCGGGGAAGGGCTTCGGCGCTGCTGCCGAGCGGGGCGTAGGGTTCGCCGAACTTGGCCTCGAACCACAGGTGGACCCGGGCCTGGTTGCGGACCTCCACCATCTCGCGGACCGGCGGCTCGAAGGCCGCCGCCACCCGGGCGATCACCGCATCCTCGGCGTCCCAGGAGGTGTCGGGATCGAAGTAGGCCAGGTCGTAGTCCTTGATCCCGTGGTCAGGGTCGCGGCCCGTCAGGTGGTTCAGGACCCGCTGGTAGATGGCCCCGGAGAAGATCAGCCAGTCGGGCAGGGCCAGCTCGCGGGCGGTCTCCATCACCGCCATCAGGCTGGGAGCGGCCCGCAGGATGGCCTCCAGCTGGTCGCGGTGTCTCACGCCTTGCCCCGCAAAGGCCAGGCGTGGTCGAGGGGGCCGTGGCCGGCGCCGAAGCCGGGGGCCTGGCGCATGGCCTCGTGGACATAGGCCCAGGCGCGGGCGACGGCCTCGGTGATGCTCAGGCCCTGGGCCAGGCCCGCGGCCACGGCCGAGGCCAGGGTGCAGCCGGTGCCGTGGGTGTGGCGGGTGTCGAGGCGCTCGCCCTCGAAGGTGGTCTCGCCCTGCGGCGTCATCAGGACATCGACGACCGTGGCGCCGGCGACATGGCCGCCCTTCATCAGCACGGCCCGCGCGCCCAGGGCCAGCAGGCGGTCACCGGCCCGGCGCAGGTCGTCGGTGGTGTGGACGGGCAGGCCGCTCAGGGCCTCGGCCTCCGGGGCGTTGGGGGTGAGGACGGCGGCGCGGGGGATCATCAGGCTGCGCACCGCATCGACGGCGCTGGGGGCCAGCAGGTTGGAGCCGCCCTTGGCCACCATGACCGGGTCCACGACGACGGGAACCCTTACCGTGTCGAGGATCGCGGCGACGCGGGTGACCATCTCCACGTCACCCAGCATGCCGGTCTTGATGGCGTCGGCGCCGATGTCGTCGAGGATGGCGCGGGCCTGGGCCTCCACCACATCGGGCGGGACGGCGTGGACGCCGTGGACGCCCAGGGTGTTCTGGACGGTGATGGCGGTGATGGCGGTGGCGGCGTAGCCGCCGAGCGCGGTGACGGTCTTGATGTCGGCCTGGATTCCGGCCCCGCCGCCGGAGTCGGAGCCGGCGATGATCAGGACGCGTCCGCGAGAGTCAGCCATCCGAGGGGAAATACAGGATTCGTCGGTTGTCGTGGATGGAAGACTCGGGTGGTCTGACCCCATGAGCACCGACATCAAGACCGCCATCGTCACCGGAGCCGGCTCGGGGATCGGACGCGCCAGCGCGCTGGCCCTTGTGGACGCTGGGTTTCACGTTTTCCTGGCCGGCCGCCGACTTGACCCGCTGGAGGAGACGGCCCGGCGCGCGAAGGCCGACATGTGCACGACGATGGCCACGGATGTGAGCGACGAGGCCCAGGTCCTGGCGCTGTTCGAGGCGGTGAAATCCAAGTTCGGCCGGTTGGACCTGTTGTTCAACAACGCCGGAACGGGCGCGCCGCCCGTGCCGATGGAGGAGCTCAGCCTCGCCCACTGGAAGCGGGTGGTGGACATCAACCTGACCGGCGCCTTCCTCTGCACCCAGGGCGCCATCCGTCTGATGAAGGCCCAGGACCCCCAGGGCGGGCGGATCATCAACAACGGCTCGATCTCGGCCCACAGTCCCCGGCCCCGCTCGGTGGCCTATACCGCCACCAAGCACGCGATCACCGGCCTGACCAAGTCCACCTCGCTGGACGGGCGCGCCCACGACATCGTGTGTTCTCAGATCGACATCGGCAACGCCGCCACCGAGATGACCGCGGCCATGGCCAAGGGCGTGCCCCAGGCCGACGGGACCTTGGCGCCCGAGCCGATGATGGACGTCAAGGCCGTCGCCGACGCGGTGGTGTTCATGGCCAGCCTGCCGCTGGAGGCCAATGTTCAGTTCATGACGGTGATGGCGACGAAGATGCCGTTCATCGGGCGGGGGTGAAAACACCGCTCATCCCGGCGAAGGCCGGGATGAGCGGTGTTCAGGTGCGCCCTTCAATCGCCGCCCAGACCCGCAGCGCCTGAACTGTCTCGGCGACGTCGTGGACGCGGACGGCGGCGACTCCGGCCGACGCGCCAACCAGGGCGGCGGCCAGGGAGCCGCCGAGGCGGTGGGCGGGATCCTTGGCGACAGGGTCGAGCTTGCTGAGGAAGCTCTTGCGGCTAGCGCCCAGCAGGACCGGGAAGCCCAGGGCCACGACCTGGTGCAGGGCGGCCAGCAGGGCGAGGTTGTGATCGAGGGTCTTGCCGAAGCCGATGCCGGGGTCGAGCCAGATGCGGTCTCGGACCACGCCGGCGGACATGGCGGCTTCGGCTCGCGTGACCAGGAAGTCGCAGACCTCGACAACCACGTCGTCGTAGCGGGGGGCGGCCTGCATGGTGCGGGGCTCGCCCTGCATGTGCATGAGGATGACCTCACACCCCAGTTCGGCGGCGGTCTCCGGGGCGCCGGGCGCGGAGAGCGCGGCGATGTCGTTCCAGATCGAGGCGCCGGCGGCGATGGCCGCGCGGGCCACGGCGGGCTTCACGGTGTCGATGGAGAGGGGAACGCTGGTGCGGGCGCGAACCCCGGTGATCAGCGGGACGACCCGGGCGATCTCCTCGTCCTGGCCCACCGGTTGCGCGCCCGGCCGGGAGGACTCGCCGCCGATGTCGAGGATGTCGGCGCCCTCTCCCACCAGCCGCAGGGCGTGGGCCAGGCCGGCGTCGGGGTCCAGGAACAGGCCGCCGTCGGAGAAGCTGTCGGGCGTCGCGTTGACAATCCCCATCACCCGCACGGCGGCCATGGCCCTAGAGGGCAGTGGCGCGGACCGTGTCGGCGGGGCTGAGCGTCCAGGCGGTGGCGAGGTCATAGGCGCTGCAGCTAGCAGACCTGCGCAGGGAGTCGAAGTCCACACGCACCTGGACGGCGCCCAGGACCCGACCGGTCGGGTCGAGGTGCTGCAGCCGGATCATCCGGACCGGGGCGCCGACATGGCCGGCGCGGCGGCAGATGGTCCCGTGGGCGCGGACGCCGGCGGCTGTGGCCACCAGGTCGGGCTTGGCGAGCTGATAGCCGTGGCGGGGCTGGGCCTCGCTGCGGACCGGCAGCAGACGGGCGCCGCCATAGGGCTGGGCCAGGGCGGGCGCAGCAGCGGTGGCGAAGAGAGCGGCGGCGAGCACGACGGCGCGTTGCATGGCGGTTCCCCAATCAGGACAATTGGATCAGGCGGTGCAAGGAGGGGCCCCGCCGCTGACCTCTCGGTGCGCGGCGGCGCTTGTTTAGGGGGCGCCTGAGGATATCCGCGTCGACTCCCGCCCCAACTTGGGGGACGGGCCCTCATTCTGTCATGTTGCAGGTGCTAACAAGGCGGCGAGCAAGTGAGGTCCAGATGATCCTCAATCCCGTCCGCGTTTACAGACGCTGGCGCCGCGCCCAGCAGGAAGCGCTGGACGAGGCGCAGATGCTGCGCCGTCGACACGGCGCCACCGCCCTGGAAGCGGCCCGCGCCAAGCTGGCCCGCGAGGACCTCAGTTCCTGGGGCCGGCGCGTGCTTCAGGAGACGGTGAAGGTGCTGGAGAGGGCCTAGCGGCCAGGGCTTGCGGGCTTTGGCCTGACCAGGCGCCTCGAGCCTCCGTCGCACGCAGAATTAGAATATCTGACAGCCAGCTCATTTAATTCCTATTGGACCCATGGGTGTGGTTGCTTATGACCGAGGTCGAGGCCACAGCCATGGGGATATTGGGGTTGAATATGAACGGGATTTTCCAACGCGCTCTGCTCTCCACGCTGCTGAGCAGCGTGGCCACAGTCAGCCTGGCGGCCACCGACACCGCACCGGCTCCAGGCGCGCCCTCGGCAGCCGACTCCGCGAGCGACGCCGCGGACGCCGCGCCGGAGGTCGACGGGATCACCGTCACGGCCCGGCGCCGCGAGGAGGACCTGCAGGACGTTCCCCTCGCGGTTTCCGTCACCACCGCCGCGAAGCTGGACCAGACCGGCACCAGCAGCATCGTTCAGCTGACCCAGCTGGTGCCGACCCTGCAGGTCCTGTCGCCGAACGCCCGCAACACCGCCCTGACGATCCGCGGCCTGGGCGCGTCCTACGGCCTGGCCAATGACGGCCTGGAGCAGGGCGTCGGGGTCTATGTCGACCAGGTCTATAATTCGCGGCCCGCCATCGCGACCCTGGACTTCATGGACATCCAGCAGGTGGAGGTGCTGCGCGGTCCGCAGGGCACGCTGTTTGGCAAGAACACCACCGCCGGCGCCCTCAACGTCACCACTGTCGACGCCAGCAACGCGTTCGGCGGCAGGGTCGAGGCCAGCTACGGCAGCTATAATTACCTCCAGGCCAAGGCGACCGTCACCGGGCCGATCATCAAGGATCTGGTCGCGGGGCGGCTGTCGTTCGTCGGCGCCTGGCGCGACGGGAACCTCTACAATCCCGTCCAGAAGCTGGATCAGAACGCCCTGGAGAGCAAAGGCGTCCGCGGGCAGCTGCTGTTCACCCCGACCGAGAACCTGAAGGTGCGTCTGACCGGCGACTATTCGAGCCAGCAGCCGGAGTGCTGCACCCAGCTCTATGTCACCGTGGGCACGACCCTGAAGCCGGCCAACCAGCAGTACCCGGCCCTGGCGGCCGGCAAGAACTATCGTCCGCCGAGCACCAATCCCTATGACCGCCTGGCCGATGTCGATGACGCCATCCAGGCCGACCAGTGGCTGAGCGGCGTGTCGGCGGTCGTGGACTATGACCTGGGGTGGGCGACCCTGACCTCGGTCTCCGCGCACCGGGAATGGGACTGGGAGCCCCGCAACGACCGGGACTACACGGCGCTGGACGTCACCCGCCGCTCCAACAATCCCTCGCACCAGAAGCAGACCAGCCAGGAATTCCGCCTGACCTCGAACGGCGCGCGGACCCTCGACTGGACCGCCGGCCTCTACTATTTCGAGCAGAACGTCACGACCCACGGGGTCACCGAATACGGGTCCGACGCCGCCTACTGGCTGCTGCCGGCGACCAACTCGCCGGCCTCGTTGCTGGAGGGCTATACGGTGTTCAACAACTCCACGATCGACACCACCAGCTATGCCGCCTTCGGCCAGCTGACCTGGAACATCTCCGAGCGCCTGCGCGTCACACCCGGCCTGCGCTACACGCAGGAGAAGAAGGACGGCAGCTACGTCCAGACCACCTCTGGGGGTTCGGTCACCACCGACACGACCCTGATCAACCGGCGCCTCGGCATCGCCCGGCCGCAGGCCTTCTCGGCCAGCACCGATGACGGATCCTGGTCGGGCCAGCTGGCCGTGGCCTATGATCTCGACACCAACCTGCATGCCTACGGGACCTATTCGCGGGGCTACAAGTCGGGCGGCATCAACATGACCGCCCTGCCGCTCACCAGCGCCAACCTGCCGTCGCTGGCCGCGGCCGTGATCGAACCGGAACAGGTGAGCACCTTCGAACTCGGCCTGAAGAGCGAATTGTTCGACCGGCTGGTGACCGCCAACTTCGCGGTCTTCACCACGCAGGTGAACGACTTCCAGGCCAATGTCGTCGACTCCGGACCGGGCGCCCTGCGGGGCTACCTGGCCAACGTCGAGCGGGTGGAGATCAAGGGCGCCGAGCTGGACCTCAGCACCCGGTCGGTCGGCGGCTTCACCAGCTACCTCAACCTCGCCCTGACCGACGGCAAGTACGACAGCTTCAAGAACGGCCCCTGCCCGCTGGAGCGGATCGGCGCCTCCACCGCGGCCTGCGACCTGTCAGGCAAGGAGCTTCCCGGCCTGTCGCGCTGGGCCGGCGCCTTCGGCGGAGAATACCGCAGGTCGACGTCGTTCGGCAGCCTGGCCGGTGACGCCTATGCCGGCGTCGACGCCAGCTTCCGCTCGGCCTACTTCGCCGACACGGCGGACTCGATCTACACGCGGATCTCCGCCTACCAGATCATCAACCTGCGCGCCGGCTTCAAGGCCGAGGGTGGCTGGGAAGCCTTCGTCACGGTGAAGAACGCCTTCAACGAGGACTACCTCCAGAACATCACGGTGGTTTCCGGAAATTCCGGGCTCGTCGTCGGCACGCCTGGCGATGACCGAACGGTCAACTTCACCGTCCGGGCCAGCTTCTAGCCGCAGACATCGCGCCGCCGCCCGGCGACGGGGGCGGCGCGTCTTTCAAAGGAATCCCGCCCATGTCACTCCCCACGACCCGCCGAACCCTGATCGCCGGCGCCTCCGCCGGGGCCGCGACACTGCTGGCCCCGGCCATCGGCGCCGCCCAGTCCAAGCCGCTGGCCCTGCTCAATGTCAGCTACGATCCGACCCGGGAGCTCTACACCGAGATCAACGCGGCCTTCGTCGGCTACTGGAAGGGCAAGACCGGCCAGGCCCTGACGATAAACCAGAGCCATGGCGGCTCGGGCAAGCAGGCCCGGTCGGTGATCGACGGCCTGCAGGCCGACGTCCTGACCCTGGCCCTGGCCGGCGACATCGACGAGATCGCGGCGAAGTCCAAGCTGCTGCCGGCCAACTGGCAGTCGCGCCTGCCCGGCAACTCGACCCCCTACACCTCGACCATCCTGTTCCTGGTCCGTAAGGGCAACCCGAAGGCTATCCGCGACTGGGGCGACCTGATCAAGCCGGGCGTCGGGGTGATCACCCCCAATCCCAAGACCTCGGGCGGCGCGCGCTGGGCCTATCTGGCCGGCTGGGCCTATGGCCAGAAGGTCGGAGGCGCGAAGGGCGCGCAGGACTATGTGACCAAGCTGTTCCGCAATGTTCCGGTGCTGGACAGCGGCGCGCGAGGCTCCACCACCACCTTCGCCCAGCGCAAGATCGGCGACGTGCTGCTGACCTGGGAGAACGAGGCCCACCTCATCACCGACGAGTTCGGGCCGATCTTCGATTTGGTCTATCCGTCGATCTCGATCCTGGCCGAGCCGCCGGTGGCCCTGGTGGACAAGACTGTCGACCGCCACAAGACCCGGGTCCAGGCCACGGGCTACCTGAACTTCCTCTACAGCCCGCTGGCCCAGGACATCATCGGCAAGCACCACTTCCGCCCGCGCAGCCCCAAGGCGGTGGCCAAGTATGCCGCCGACTTCAAGGCCATCCCGCTGGTCACCATCGACAAGGCGTTCGGCGGCTGGGGCAAGGCCCAGGCAAGGCACTTCGCCGACGGCGGCGTGTTCGACCAGATCTACAAGCCTGGATGACGGCGTGACGGCCCGGTCAACGGCATTGGCAGTCAGGGCGGCGACCGCTACACTTTTAAGCTCCACCAGGCCTTGACCTATCAGGGCGTCGTGACCTTCGGCTCCGTCAGACCGCCATCGATCCGTCCCACCGATAGAGAGTCCGCATCATGAACAAGACAGCGCTCATCCTGGCCGGGGCCTTGGCCTTCGATCTTGGCGTCCTGGTGGTTGGCGCCCAGGCGGCGGAGACGCCGAAGGGCGCCAACGCCGCGCCCGGTCTCTCAGTTCGCAAGGCCGGTGAAAAACCGGTGGAATACCTGAAGATCAAGATGGAGAACGTGCTGATCTCTGGCTACGCGATCGACCGGTCCGCCGTCGCCAAGACCGGCTGCGAGCTGAAGCACGGCAAGGTCATTGATGTCGCAGGCTCCCCGGTCTGCCAGCTATCCTCCACGCCGCTGCCCCGATGACCGACGCCTAACGCTACCCGCACAAGGATTGTCATCATGAAAACATCCGCCCTTATCCTGGCAGGGGCCCTGGCCTTCGACCTCGGCATCCTGGTGGTTGGCGCCCAGGCGGCGGAAACGCCGAGGGGGCCCTCGCCCCTTCCCGCGCCGGCCCGCGGATCCCCCAGCCCTGAAGGGATCAAGGCCAACGGCTACATTGACAAGACCTCGTCGGATTACATCTACATCAAGCTGGACCTGGTCACCTCGCGGCAAGTCTGCGCGCAGAAGAGCGGCAATGTTGTCGCCGTCCAGGGCATCCAGATGTGCCAGCTGCCGAAGACGACCAACGGCCGCTAGAGCGTCACGCCCGGGCCTCTGGACATGACCGCCAACCCTGCAGATCCGACAACGCCGCCGGTGCGGTTGTCGGCCGGCGATCCCGATCAGGGCGTGCTGGCGACCGGCAAGGCCACGCTCGTCTTGGGCGGCGAGCCCGTGGCCTTCGAACTGACCGTCCCGGCAGGCCCTGTCGCCGTCGAGGATGTTCTGCCGATCTTCCAAGGCCTCAGCAGCCTGCTGGCCCAAAGAGCGGCGGCCAAGGCCGCGGCAGCGGGGCGGCCGGTTTCCTGCCGCGCCGGTTGCGGCGCCTGCTGCCGTCAGCTGGTGCCGATCGCCCCGGCCGAGGCCCGCGCGCTGGCGCGGGTGGTGGAGGCCATGCCCGAACCGCGCCAAAGCGAGGTGCGGGCGCGCTTTGACGACGCCGTGGCGACCGTATCGGCGACCGACCTGTTCGAGGGCCTGACCGAGCCCGACGAGCGCCGGGCCAATGCGGGCCGGGACTATTTCAAACTGGGCGTCGCCTGCCCGTTTCTGGTCGACGAAGCCTGTTCAATCCATCCCGACCGGCCGCTGTCCTGCCGCGAGTATCTGGTCATCTCGTCGCCCGACCACTGCCGCGCCCTCTCGGCCGAGGGCATCGAGAAACTGAACCTGGAGGGCGACCCGTCGATGGCCGTGCTCAAGGCCGATCTGCGCGATGGCTGGATGCCGCTTATCCACGCGCTGATTTTCGATCGATCCGCCCCCCCCTCGTCGCGGGATCGGACCGGACCGGAGATCTTGGCCGATGTGATGGCTCGGCTGTAGGCCGCCGTGGCGAACCTGCCCTGCGCCGCGGCTCAGACGGCCCCCCGCGACACCACCACCCATCCGACCTCGCAAGACATGCCGAAGGGGAGCCGTGGGCTCCCCTTCGGGTAGGTCAGGTTGGCCTCAGGCCGGTTTGGGGTCGGTCCGGGGCGAGAGGGGGACCGAGGCGACGGGGCCGGTGACGCGCTTGGAGTCGCTGTCGTCGCGGTTGGGGGCGACCCCCTTGAGGATGTTGATGATCTCGTCGCCGGAGAGGGTCTCGTATTCCAGCAGGGCCTTGGCCAGGGTGTGCAGCTCATCGAGCTTCTCGGTGAGGATGCGGCGCGCCTCGTCGAAGGCGGTCTGGACCAGTTTCTTGACCTCCTCGTCGATGAGGTTGGCGGTCTTTTCCGAGACGCTCTGGGTGCGCGACACCGAGTGGCCGAGGAAGACCTCGTCCTGGTTCTCGCCGTAGGAGACCACGCCCAGCTTGTCGGAGAAGCCCCACTTGGTGACCATGGCCCGGGCCAGTCGGGTGGCCTGGTCGATATCCGACGAGGCGCCGGAGGTGATCTTCTCCTTGCCGAAGATGATCTCCTCGGCCATCCGGCCACCCATCAGGATGACCAGGCGCGAGGTCATCTGCTCATAGGACATCGACAGCTGGTCGCGCTCCGGCAGCTGCATGACCATGCCCAGAGCACGGCCGCGGGGGATGATGGTGGCCTTGTGGACCGGGTCGGTGGCGGGGACCGACAGGGCCAGCAGGGCGTGCCCGCCCTCGTGATAGGCGGTGAGGCGCTTTTCGTCCTCGGTCATGGCCATGGACTTGCGCTCGGCGCCCATCATGACCTTGTCCTTGGCGTCCTCGAAGTCGCGCTGCAGGACCATGCGGCGGTTCTTGCGCGCGGCCATCAGGGCGGCCTCGTTGACCAGGTTGGCCAGGTCGGCGCCGGAGAAGCCGGGCGTGCCGCGGGCGATGGTCTTCACATCGACGTCGGCGGCCAGCGGCACGTTCTTCATATGGACGCGCAGGATGCGTTCGCGACCGCCGATGTCCGGATTGGAGACCACCACCTGGCGGTCGAAGCGGCCGGGACGCAGCAGGGCCGGGTCCAGGACGTCGGGACGGTTGGTGGACGCGATGACGATGATGGCTTCGGACGGATCGAAGCCGTCCATCTCCACCAGCAGCTGGTTGAGGGTCTGCTCGCGCTCGTCGTTGCCGCCGCCCAGGCCGGCGCCACGATGGCGGCCGACGGCGTCGATCTCGTCGATGAAGATGATGCAGGGGCTGTTCTTCTTGGCCTGTTCGAACATGTCGCGCACGCGGCTGGCGCCGACGCCGACGAACATCTCCACAAAGTCGGAGCCGGAAATGTAGAAGAAGGGCACGCCCGCCTCGCCGGCGACGGCGCGGCCGAGCAGGGTCTTGCCGGTGCCGGGCGGACCGACCATCAAGGCGCCCTTGGGGATCTTGCCGCCCAGGCGTTGGTACTTCTGCGGGTCCTTCAGGAACTCGACGATCTCGGTCAGCTCTTCCTTGGCCTCGTCGACGCCGGCCACATCATCGAAGGTGATGCGGTTCTTGTTCTCGGTCATCATCTTGGCCTTGGACTTGCCAAAGCCCATGGCCCCGCGGGCCCCGCCCTGCATCTGGCGCATGAAGAAGATCCAGACGCCCACCAGCAGCAGGATCGGCAGGCTCTGGACCAGCAGGCCCACCAGGCCGCCGCCCATCTGCTTGACCTCGATATCCGCGCCTTGGCTTTCCAGCCGCTTGACCAGGTCGTCCTGATTGTTGGGGGTCATGGCGCCGAAGGTCTTGCCGGCGGCGTCGGTCACCTCGACGCTGGGGCCGCGGATCGTCGCCTTCTTCACCTCGCCCGACGCCACCTTGGACAGCAGTTGGCTGTAGGTGATCTGACCCGAGGCGCCGGCGTGGCCGCCGCCGGTCATCATGCTGTAGAGCCCGATCAGGACGACGACGATGACGCCCCAGATAGCGAGATTGCGCAGGTTCATTTTGGTCCAGACCGTTCCGGAAAGTGTCCGCTAGATCCCAAGATAGGTGTGCGGACGCGGTTTCACCAGCAAGCAGGGCGCCACGCGACCGAAGTTCGCAGCGTGAGCATGGAAATTCGCGCAAAAGCAAAAGGCCGCGCGGTGATCCGCGCGGCCTTTCAAATACTTAAGCTTCAAGCGCCGGTGTGCGTCTAGCGCGCGCCGGGGGCCTTCTTCGGGGCCGGGATCAGGCCTTCACGCTGGGCGCGCTTGCGGGCCAGCTTCCGGGCGCGACGAACGGCTTCGGCCTTTTGACGGGCGCGCTTTTCCGAGGGCTTTTCGTAATGCACGTGCCGCTTCATTTCGCGGAACGAGCCCTCGCGCTGCATCTTCTTCTTCAGCGCCTTGAGAGCCTGATCGACGTTGTTGTCGCGGACGAAAATCTGAACCAGAGTTATCTCTCCTATTACCCGTTCCCGCTCGGCCAATCCTGGGGTCAGGCGGCGGCGAACGGACAAATGCCTTGCCCCCAGTGGCGAGGAGCCTCCGGGATGAGGGCGGCGAAATACCAGAGACGGGAGACGATGTCCACGGCGGACAGGGCCTCAAGAGCGCGTTATTATAGGTGATGGCGCACGAAACCGACTGGGCTGAGGCCACCGAACAACAGATTCTGGACGCAGCCCTTAACCTTGCCGGGGCGCACGGCTGGACCTGGCCGATGGTCCGCGCGGCGGGCAAGGCCTGCGGCCTGTCCGTGGCCGAGACCGAATTGCTGCTTCCCCATGGCCCCGCCGACCTGGCGGCCCTGCTGTCGCGCCGCCACGACGCCGCGGCGCTGGCGCGGCTGGCCGACACCGATCCCAAGGCCCTGAAGATCCGCGCGCGGATCCGGGCCGGCGTCGAGGCGCGGCTGGACGCGGCCGCCGACGACGAGGCCGCCGTGCGGCGCTGGGCGGGGTATCTGGCCCTGCCGACCCGGATTCCCCTTGCGGTGAAGCTGCTGTGGGAAAGCGCCGACGGGCTCTGGCGCTGGGCCGGCGACACCGCGACCGACGAGAACCACTATTCCAAGCGGGCGATCCTCTCGGGCATCCTGATCTCCGGGCTGGCTCTGCGCCTGGCCAGCGGCAAGGACGCCGCCATGGCCTTCGTCGACAGCCGCATCGAGAACGTCATGGCCTATGAGAAGTGGAAGGCGGGGCTGAAGGGCGGCGACCTGCTGGCCGACGTGGCCGCGGCGCTCGGGAAGATGCGGTACGGGTAAGCCCCTTCCCTTTCCCCGCGTCACGGGACGATGATGTTTCCAACGAGAGGAAACGCCATGACCGATGTCACCACCGCCGACTTCGCCTGCTTCGCCGTCACCATCGAGGACGGGGTCGCCCATATCCAGCTCAAGCGCCCCGAGGCGATGAACTCCATGAGCCGGGAGTTCTGGAACGAGCTGCCGGTGATCGTGAAGGACATCGACCACAATGCGCGGGCCCGCTGCATCGTGATCAGCTCCACGGGCAAGCACTTCTCGGCCGGCATGGACCTGGCGGTGTTCGGCGGCGGGGGATCGACCTCGGCCAACCAGAACCAGGACCGACACATCAACGCCGAGCAGCAGCGGCATCATATCGCGTGGCTGCAGGACTGTTTCGGTTGCCTGGACGATGCGCGGATCCCGGTGATCGTGGCGATCCAGGGGGGCTGCATCGGCGGGGCCGTCGACATGACCAGCGCCTGCGACATCCGCTACGCCACGGAGGACGCCTTCTTCTGTATTCAAGAAATCAATATCGGCATGACCGCCGACGTCGGCACCTTCCCGCGCCTGTGCAAGCTGATCCCCGAGGGGTGGGTGCGGGAGATGGCCTATACGGGCCGCCGGATGCCGGCGCAGAAGGCCAAGGAGATCGGCTGGGTCAACGAGGTGTTCCCCACCCATGAGGCCTGTATCGACCACGCCCTAGTGACCGCCCGCCTGATCGCCGGCAAGGCGCCCCTGGCGGTGACCGGCTCCAAGGTGATGATCAACTACGCCCGCGACCACACCCTGAAGGACGGCCTGGACTATATCGCCGTCTGGCAGACCGGCATGTTCTCCGGCGCCCACATGGGCGAGGCCTTCACCGCCAAGGCCGAGAAGCGCGAGCCGGTGTTCCAGGACCTGCAGCCGCTGAAGCACGGGATGTAATCTAATCTGCTCATCCCGGCGAAGGCCGGGATGAGCAGGTTTCTAAGCCTCTAGCTCGGCGCCCTTGAGGTTGCAGCCTTCGAGCTTGGCGCCGGCGAGGTCGGCTTCGAGGAAGCGGGCGCGGGGGGCCGAGGCGCCCGTGAGGTCGGCGCCGCGCAGGACGGCGCGCGACAGGTCGGTACGCAGCATGCGGCCGTCGGCGATGGAGAGCGGACCCAGCTTGGCGCCGCGCAGGTTGGCCCGGGTGAGCAGGGCGTCGGAGAGGCGGGCGCCGCGCAGGTCGGCCATCTTCAGGTTGGCGCCGCGCAGATCACAACCCGAGAGATCGGCCCCCTGGAGCTGGACCCCCTGCAGGTCCATGCCGAAGAAGATGGCGCCCGGCGCCGAGAGCCCGCTGAGCCTTCGGCCCTTCAGGCCGCCCGGAACCGAACGGAAGTCGGTGTCCGGCAGCCGGACATGCCGGCCGCTCTTGCCCGCGGAATCGCAGAAGGCCTCGTGGGCGGCCAGGACCACCTCCAGCGGCTTGTCGTCGATATAGACCGCCGCGGGCGGCGCCTTCAGCACCCCGGTGAGGTCGGTGCTGGTGATGTTGGACAGGCCGAGATCGCAGCGAACCAGGATGGCGCGCTTCAGCGAGGCCCCGCTGAGGTCGGCGCCAGCCAGGTCCGCCCCGGTGAGGTTGGCGCCGTCCATCACCGCCTTGATCAGCTTGGCGCCGCCCAGCGTCGCGCCCGACAGGTCAGCGTCGGTGAAATCGGCGGCCATGGCCGACAGCCCGCTCATATGGGCGCCGGCCAGGTTCGCGCCCGAGAGCACCGCGAAGGTCAGTTCGCCCGGCCGCTCCTCGTGCTGCAGGATACGGAAGCCCTCGGCCTTGTCCTGCAGGGCGATACGGCCCTCGCGCAGGTCGCAGCCCGAGAGGTCGGCATGGGCGAGGTTGGCCCCGCGCAGGCAGGCGCCCCGCAGATCAGCCTTGGAAAGGTCGGCGCGGCGCAGGTCGGTGTCGCGCAGGTCGGCGCCGAACAGCACCGCTCCGGCCAGCTTGGCGCCGGCCAGGGAGGCCCCGTTCAGGCGCGCCCCGGTGAGGTCGGCGTCGCGCAGGTCCATGCCGTCGAGCTGGCGGTTGGTGAGGTCCACATAGGCGAGATTGGCGCGACGGCCTCCGGACCGGCCCTCGAGGAATCGCCTGTGCTTGTCCAGCGCCAGGCGCAGGCCATCAATGTCGAGCGGACGGAGAACAAGGACAGCGGAGGACATGGAGACGCGGAAATTCCTGAATCCCCGATCCTCGCGCGTCGCGTTTAAGGAACCGTTGCGTCAATCCGCCACAGTGGCGCTTTCCGCAGGAAATCGCCCCTCCGGGGCTAGAGCCAGCGCTTTTTCTTGAACCAGAGGAACGGGCCGAGGCCAGCGATCAGCATGACCCCCAGCGCCATGGGATAGCCGAAGGTCCAGGAGAGCTCGGGCATGTGGTGGAAGTTCATGCCGTAGATCGAGGCCACCAGGGTCGGCGGCATCAGGGCCACGGAAACCACCGAGAAGAACTTGATGATGCCGTTCTGCTCGATGTTGATCAGGCCGAGCGCCGCGTCGAGCAGGAAGGCGATCTGCGAGGCCAGGGAGCCCGCGTGCTCGGTCAGCGAGCCGATGTCATGCTGCAGCGAGGTGAGGTGGGCGCGGCCGGCGGCGGCGGCGGCGATCTCCGGGGCCAGGCCGGCGAAGCTGGCCAGGCGGCCGAGGCTCACCAGGCTGGTGCGGACCATGGCCACCACCGACTGGGTGCGGGCCAGACCCGTCAGCAGGGGCTCGAACGCCCCGCCCCGGGGGCGGTCGAAGATGGCGTTGGAACTCTCCTGCACCGCCACGGAGCTGCTCTCCAGCACGTGGGCCAGGCGTTCGACGATGGCGTCCAGCAGCTCCAGCATCACCTCCGAGCCGTTGGTCAGGTCGGGGTTCTCGGCGGCGCGGACGGCGAAGACCGCGAAGGCCTTGAACTCCACATAGCGGATGGTCACCAGCACGCCGCGGGCCAGGACAAAGGTCGCGGGCGCCGACGTCGGATGGTCGCCCTGACTGTGGGCCAGCAGGGTGGCGGTGAGGAAGGTGGCCTTGGCTTCCTGATAGAGCCGTGACGAGGGCTCGATCTGGGCCATCTCCTCCCGCGTGGGGAGGTCGACGGCCAGCACGCGCTCGACCGCCAGCTCCTCCTCGCGGGTGGGATTGAGCAGGTCGATCCAGATGGTGTCGGCCGGCAGCACCCAGTCGTCGCCGGGCGTCTCGGTCGTGGAGGCCGAAGCGCCGCTGCGGATCAGGTTCAGCATCAGCCTATTTGGCTTCGGGCGGACCTTGGGTCGCGGCCATGATCAGGGCGGCGATCTTGTCGGTGGAGTCGGCCGCCTGGCTCAGCATGGAGAACGGACCCGCGCCGGGACGGACGGCCGAGGCCATCTGGTTGGCGGCGCCCTGTGCCATGGCGATGGCGGTGTTGCCCGCGGCGTTCAGACCCGAACTGGCCACGCGCTGGGCCTTGTCGTCCTGATAGATGAAGCCGTAGGTGGGATAGGTGGTGGAGCCGAGATCGCGGACCGGATCGTACCAGACCTTGACCTGAGACCAGTCGCCGGCCGGGGAGACGTCGATGACGGTGACGTCCTTCTCGACCTGCCCGCGGGTCCCGCCGATTCGCGACCAGTTGGCGTGGGTGATCTGGATCACCCGGTCGGTGAGCACCTGGCTGACCACGGCGACGTGGCCCAGTTGCATCTTGCCGTTGGGCTTGAAGCAGAGGACCGCGCCGGCCTGAGGGGAGAAGCCCGTCTCGTACTTACCGGCCGCCTGCTTCCACCAGGTCCAGGCGTCACCGAAGATCTGCACGCCGGAAATCAGGCGCGCGAAGGGCACGCACTGCCAGTAGGTGTCGGCCACCGCGCCAACGGGCGCGAGCGTCATAACCGCCGCGGCGGCCAGGGAACCGAGGACGGTTCTGGTCCGTTTCGACATGTTAAGAGGAACTCCCCACGCGAACTGTCATTAGGGATACTCACCCTCGGCGCGAAAGCAAAGAGCTTTTCGTCCCGTGCGGCGGAAGGTCGCCGAGTCTCCCACCGAACCATCCACAGATTCACGTGATGAGAGGGCGGTCGACTGTCGAGATTATCGTCGCGGAAGCGAATTTAAACCCTTAACGCAAAGGAAACTAAGCACGCGTCAGGTGCGATATTCCTGTTGTTAAGCTGCGGAACCAGGAGCACGTCATTCATGGATACTTTCAACGTTCCACTGAATGCCTTGTCTTGGGTGGCGTGAAACAATCCGAAACAGACGAACGGGCGGCGTCCCAAGACCTCGGCGTCGGTTCCGCCGCCCGCCGGCAAGAAGAGGCGTCCGGCCCTGCGGCGGCTCACATTTCAGGCATCGACCCGCTGGCGCCTCGAAAAACGGCGCCGCCGGCCGCGGGACGGCGGCGACTCACTGGGCTCCGTACGATTTTGAGAACCATTCGCAGTAGGCGGACGCTGGAGATCGGGTAGAACAAGCCGACAACCACCCTCCGAGGACCCCCATGGACAGCCTTTTGACCCTGGCCGCCGATCCGGCCGCCTGGGCCGCCTTGATCACCCTCGTCGTCATGGAGGTGGTTCTCGGCATCGACAACCTGGTCTTCATCTCCATCCTGTCGAACAAGCTGCCCGCCCATCAGCAGACCAAGGCCCGCCGGCTGGGCATCGGCCTGGCCCTGATCATGCGGCTGGCCCTGCTCTCGACCATCGCCTTCATCGTCGGCCTCACCGCGCCGGTCTTCGAGCTGCCCTGGAAGGGCCCGATCGGCGAGGACGGCCACGCCATGTTCGAGCTGGCCTTCTCCTGGCGCGACCTGATCCTCATCGCCGGGGGCATGTTCCTGGTCTGGAAGGCCACCACCGAGGTCCACCACACCATGGACCCGTCACCCAGCCCCAACCTCCTCGACAAGGACGGCGTCGTGACGGCGGGTGTGACCATGAACTTCAGCGCCGCGATCGTGCAAATCCTGCTGCTGGACATCGTCTTCTCGATCGACTCGATCCTGACGGCGGTGGGGATGACCGACCACCTGCCGATCATGGTGATCGCCGTGGTGATCGCCGTGGCGGTGATGCTGCTGGCCGCCGATCCCCTGGCTAAGTTCATCGACGACAACCCCACCGTGGTGATGCTGGCGCTTGGCTTCCTGCTGATGATCGGCGCCACCCTGATCGCCGACGGCTTCGGGGTGCACGTGCCCAAGGGCTACATCTATGCGGCCATGGCCTTCTCCGGCCTGGTGGAGGGGCTGAACATGGCCTCACGCAACGCCCAGCGCCGCAAGGCCGAACCCTTGAGTGCCGCGTCCGAAAAGTCTGATAGCCTGAAGTAAAGCCGGGACGGGGGCGGCGATATTTCCGTCCGCCCCCGGACTTTACGAACGATAAGATTAGAGCATTAGGGGCGGCCCCTTCGCCGTCGGGACACGACCCGTGAACGAACCGCACGTCTATAGCGACGACGAGCGTCGGCTGACGCTCATCTCCGTGATGATCGTCTTCCTGCTGTCGGCCATGAGCCAGACGATCGTCGGCACGGCCATGCCCCGCATCATCGCCGAGCTGTCGGGCCTCCACCTCTACGCCTGGGCCACCACCGCCTACCTGCTGGCCTCGACGGTCATGGTGCCGATCTGGGGCAAGCTGGGGGACCTCTATGGGCGCAAGCCGATCCTGCTGATCGGGATCGGCATCTTCCTGGCCGGCTCCTGGCTGGCGGGCCTGGCCGGCGAGTTCGGAGACCTGCCCCTGCTGGGGGGCGGCATGACCCAGCTGATCATCTTCCGCGCGGTCCAGGGCCTGGGCGGCGGGGCGCTGTTCACCACCGCCTTCGCCATCATCGCCGACCTGTTCGCGCCCCGGGAGCGGGCCAAGTTCTCCGGCCTGTTCGGGTCGGTGTTCGGGATCGCCAGCGTGTTCGGCCCGGTGGTGGGCGGCTTCTTCACCGACCACGGGACCGTGACCCTGTTCGGCCACGTCATCGCCGGCTGGCGCTGGGTCTTCTACTGCAACATCCCCTTCGCGCTCGCCGCCGTCGCCATGATCCTGGTGAAGATGCCGACCCTGCCGATCCGGGGAACCGGACGCATCGACTGGGCCGGCGCGGCCCTGATCATCGCGGGCTTCGTGCCCCTGCTGCTGGCCATCACCTGGGGCGGACGGGAGTACGCCTGGGCCTCGCCCCTGATCCTCGGCATGCTGGGCTTCGCCATCGCGGCGCTGACCGCCTTCGTGTTCGTGGAAAAGCAGGTGCGGGACCCGATCATCCCGCTGGATCTGTTCAGGAACACCACCTTCACCACCGCCAACGGCGCGGCCTTCGTCTATTCCATGGCCTTCATGGGGGTGACCAGCTTCCTGCCGCTCTACATGCAGGTGGGCCAGGGCGTCCCCGCCACCACCAGCGGCCTGACCATGCTGGCCCTGATGGGGGGCATGATCGCCTCATCGACCATCAACGGCCAGCTGGTGACCAAGACGGGCCTCTACAAGCCGTTCATGATCGGCGGCGGGGCGGTGCTGATCCTCGGCGTGTTCCTGATGTGCTTCATCGGGCCCGACACCACGGTCCTCGACCTGGCCTGGCGGCTGCTGATCGTCGGGATCGGCCTGGGCCCCGGCCAGAGCCTGTTTGGCCTGGCGGTTCAGAACGCGTTGCCCTTCCACCAGATCGGGGTGGCCACCAGTTCGGGCCAGTTCGTGCGCCAGATCGGCTCCACCATGGGGGTGGCCCTGTTCGGCGCCCTGCTGACCTCGGGCCTGGCCAGCGAACTGGCTAAGCACGCGCCGGCCGAGCCCGGCGCCGTGGTGCGCCACCTCGAGCTCTCGGACCTGCAGAAGATGGCCATGGAGCGCAACCTGCACCCCGAGCAGGCCGCGGCCCGCGCCGCCGACCCCAAGCAGGTGGCCCTGGAACGCACCATCCGCACCAGCTTCTCCGTCGCCATCGTCCACGGGATGATCTTCGCCCTGTGCTCGCTGATCGCGGGCTTCATCCTGATGCTGTTCATCCCGGTGGCGACCCTGCGCGAGCGGCCCGTCGCGGCGGCCAAGGCGGCGGAACCCGGCGGGGATATCGCGGCGGAGACGGGGAAGGTTTAGGTGGCGCCCAGTCTGGCAAGGATGTTGGGATGGATCGACCAACGACATGTGGCGCTCATCTACGGCTTAGTGGCTGGCTGTCAGATTGGCGCGCTGGTCGTGCTGTCGCTGTTCGTTGCCGCGGCGGGCGGGCCAAAACACCTGCCGACGTTCCTGATCGCGATACTGGTGGGGCCTGCTGCCGAGGAGATGGCCCGATGGAGCATTTATCGAGCGGCCCTTTGGCATAGTGATCGCGAACGCGCCAATCGCCGCCTTTGGACGTACTCGTTCGTCTGCATCGCAACAGAACTCCTGCTTGTACTCCCTTGGGTGATTGAGAAGCAGCTCCCGCTCATAAAGGGTATCATTTTCCGTGTGCCCGCGACGGCTCTGCACATATCGTCTGCCCTCGTCCTGATGTGGCTGGTCGCCAAATCACCTGAGCCGCCGAGAAATCAGGAACTCGTCCTGCCTCTAGCGCTCACGCTGCTCCACATGATGTTCAATCTGGGGATCGGTAGCCTAATCTCGTGGTCCTGACCCTCGCCTCATAGGAAACTGTACGGGTCCACGTCGATCGCCACCCGGATCATGCCGGGGGGGCGGAACCTGGCGCGCCAGGCGGCGAGGTAGGCCGACAGGTCCACGGTGCGGTCGGCGCGGATCAGGAAGCGTTTGCGGCGGCGGCCGCGGATCAGGCCCAGCGGGGCGTCGGCGGGGCCGTAGACGGCGACGCCCTCGGCATTTGGGGCCGTCTGGGCCATCTTTTCCACGAAGGCCTCCAGTTGCACGGCGTCCGGGCCTGAGACGATCAGGGCCGCCAGCCGGCCATAGGGCGGCAGGCCGGCGATCTCGCGCTCCTCCAGCTCGGCGGTGGTGAAGGCGTCGCGGTCCTGGGCCTTCAGGGCCTGCATGACCGGGTGCTCGGGGGCATAGGTCTGCAAAATGGCGCGGCCGGGGCGGTCCTTGCGGCCGGCGCGCCCGGTGGCCTGGGCCAGCAGCTGGTAGGTGCGCTCGGCCGCCCGCAAATCCCCGCCGCGCAAACCAAGGTCGGCGTCCACCACCCCCACCAGGGTCAGACCCGGGAAGTTGTGGCCCTTGGCGGCGGCCTGGGTGGCCACCAGGATGTCGATCTGCCCCTCCTCCATGGCCTGGATCAGCCGCTTGGCTTCGCGGGCGTCCCAGACGGTGTCGGAGGAGAAGATGGCCACCCGGGCGTCGGGGAAGAGGGCCTTGGCCTCCTCCTCAACCCGCTCCACCCCCGGCCCGATGGAGACCAGGCTGTCCTTGGCGCCGCAGTGGGGGCAGGCCAGGGGCTTGGGCATGGAGAAGCCGGTCAGGTGGCAGACCAGGCGGCCGGAATAGCGGTGCTCCACCAGCCAGCTGTCGGTGTCCGGCGAGGTCATCCGCTCGCCGCAGGCCTTGCAGAGCACCAGCGGCGCGTAGCCCCGGCGGTTGAGGAACAAGAGCGTCTGCTCGCCGCGCGCCCAGGTCTCGCCCATGGCCGCCACCAGGGGCGGTGACAGCCAGCGGCCGGAGTCGGGCGGGGTCTGGCGCATGTCGACGAGGGTGATGTCGGGGAGGACGGCGACCCCGTGGCGGGAGGTCAGCCGCAGCCAGCGATAGCGGCCGGTCTCGGCGTTGCGAAGCGATTCCAGGGACGGTGTGGCCGAGGCCAGGATGACGGCGGCCTCCTCGATCTTGCCACGGGCGACGGCCATGTCGCGGGCCTGGTAGATGAAGCCCTCCTCCTGCTTGTAGGAGGCGTCGTGCTCCTCATCGACCACGATGAGGGCCAGCTTGGCGAAGGGCAGGAACAGGGCCGAGCGGGCGCCGATGACGATGCGGCACTGGCGGGTGGCGACGGCTTCCCAGACCCGTCGCCGGGCGGGCGGGGTGATGTCGGAGTGCCATTCGGCCGGCGCGGCGCCGAAGCGGGCGGCGACCCGGGCGATTACCGCCTGGGTCAGCGCGATCTCCGGCAGCAGGATCAGCACCTGGGCGTCCGGGTCGGCGGCCAGGGCGGCGGCGACGGCCTCCAGATAGACCTCGGTCTTGCCCGAGCCGGTGATCCCGTCCAGCAGGGCGACCTTGAAGCCGCCTTCCCCGATCATCGAGACCAGCGCCTTGGCGGCGGCGTCCTGGCTGGGGTTGAGGGGATGACCCTCGCGCGACAGGTCCGGCGGGTCGAAGGCGACCGGGGCCTCGATCAGGCGTACGGCGAGCACGCCCTCGTCCAGCAGCCCCTTGATGACACCGGAGGAGACACCGGTGGCGCGGGCGAGGTCGGGCGGCGACAGGCGCTGGGCCGCGACCGTCTGCAGCACCTTGGTCCGGGCCGGGGTGGCGCGGGCGGGCGCAACACCGGTGGCCTCCACGATCTTCTCAGGCCGGGCCTTCTGGGCGCGCGCGCCCCGCAGGGTGATGGCCAGGGGGGAGCCGGGGGAATCCACGGAGTAGCGGGCGGCCCACTGGATGAATTCCAGCGCGCGGGCCGGCAGGGGCGGATCGTCGAGCCTGCTCTCCACCACCTTCAGCGGACGGTTGCCGCCGGTCCCGTCGCGCAGGGCGGTCACCACGCCGCGCAGCAGGCGGGGCCCCAGCGGGGCGGCCACCTGGTCGCCCACCGCAAGGTCCATGCCCTCCGGCTCCTCGTAGTCGAAGGCCTCGGGCAGGGGCATGGGCAGGAGGATGGAGGCGATGCGGCGGGTCATGCCCAGACGCACATAGGCTGGCCGCGCCGGAGCACAACGGCTAAGGAGGCCCCGATCTTTCCCGCGCAGAGGCCCGTCATGCAGCTCTTTCTCGACACCACGGACACCGCCGTCCTGAAGGACCTGGCCGCCACGGGCCTGGTGGACGGCGTCACCACCAATCCGACCCTGATCGCCAAGTCCGGCCGGCCCATGCTGGAGGTCATCGCCGAGATTTGCGATCTCGTCGAGGGCCCCGTCAGCGCCGAGGTGGCCGCCACCGACGTGGCCGGCATGCTGAAGGAAGGCGCCAAGCTGGCCGCCATCGCCACCAATGTGGTGGTCAAGCTGCCCCTGACCCGCGAGGGCCTGATCGCCACGGCCGAGTTCGCCGTGCAGGGCATCGCCACCAATGTGACGCTGTGCTTCTCCGCCGCCCAGGCCATGCTGGCCGCCAAGGCCGGCGCCACCTACATCTCGCCCTTCATCGGACGGCTGGACGACTACGGCATGGACGGGATGGACCTGATCCGCGAGATCCGCGCCATCTACGACAACTATGATTTCGACACCGAGATCCTGGCCGCCTCGATCCGCAATCCGGCCCACGTCACCGCCGCGGCCCTGTCCGGCGCCGACTGCGCGACGATACCGCCTGGGGTTTTCTTGGACCTCTTCAAGCACCCGTTAACCGAGAAGGGTCTTGAACAGTTCATGAGCGACTGGGCCAAAACGGGTCAGTCCATTCTGTAGAACCACAGGGGCGGATGCATGGATCTCGGGGTCGGGCTGAAGGATCAGACGCTGGGCCCCGATGAGGTACGCCGCTTCCTCTCGGGCAATCGCGACTTCCTGCTGTCCGACACCGCCCTGATGGCGGAGCTGGGCCTCAAGCCCGACGCCGCCAATGTGGTGGACTTTGGCCCCGCCGCGCTCGCCCGCGTGCATGAGGCGCACAAGAAAGAGTCCAAGGCCCGCAAGCACCTGGAGGCCACGGCGCGCGCCAATTTCGCGGCCCAGGCCCAGACCCATGGCGCGGTCGTCGACCTCCTGGACTCCCGTAACCATGCCGACCTGGCCCGCCGGGTGGACGAGCTGGCGCAGCTGCGCTTCGGCCTGGCGGCGGGCGTCGTCGCCCTGGAAGGTCCCGACCGAACCCCGGCCGGCTGGCGGGTGATGGCGGAGGGTCAGATCGACCTGGTGATCGGCCACCAGCGCGTGGCCCTGATGGGCTTCCAGCCCACGGCTCTGGGCCTGTTCGGCGAGCGGGCGCCGCAGATCAAGTCCATGGCCATGGTCCGCATGGCGATCTGGGAGCCGGCCCGCACCGGCCTGCTGGCCTTCGGCTCGTCCGATGCGCACGGCTTCACCGAGGACATGGGGGCCGAGCTGGTGGCCTTCCTGGCCCGGGTGGTCGAACGCACGGCGGAGCGATGGCCGGTCCTGTGACCACAGCCCGCGCGGTCCTGGCGGAGTGGCTGATCCACCTGGCCCAGGAACGCCGCGCCTCGCCGCGCACGGTGGAGGCCTATGGCTTCGCCGCCGGGCGCTACATCAGCTTTCAAGAGGGCTATCGGGGCGAGACCCTGACGCTTGCGGCCTGCGGTGAGCTGACCGCCGGCGAGATCCGCGCCTGGCTGGCGCACCTGCGGTCCGGCGACCATCCGCTGTCGCCCCGGTCGCTGTCGCAATCCCTGTCGGCGATCCGCACCTTCCACCGCTATCTCGACCGCCGCCATGACACCCCCAACCCGAACCTGGCCCTGGTGCGCGGGCCACGGGTCAAGCCGTCGGCGCCGCGTCCGGTCACCGAGGACCAGGCCCGGGGCCTAATCGCAGAACCCTCCATGGATCCCGACCGCGAGGACTGGGAAGTGGCCCGCGACGAGGCGGTGCTGACCCTGCTCTATGGCTGCGGCCTGCGGATCTCCGAGGGGCTGTCGCTGAAGCGGTCGGACGCCCCGCTGGGGGACTCGCTCCGCATCGTCGGCAAGGGCTCGAAGACCCGGATCGTGCCGGTGCTGCCCGCCGTGCGCGAGGCTGTGGACGCCTATCTGGCGGCCGTGCCCTTCGTCCTGCCGCCGGGCGAACCGCTGTTCCGCGCCAAGCGGGGCGGGGCGCTCAGTCCGCGCCACGTCCAGGCCACGGTGCAGGGGCTGCGGGGCCGCCTCGGGCTGCCCGCCAGCGCCACGCCACATGCGCTCCGCCACTCCTTCGCCACCCACCTGCTGGGAGCCGGCGCCGATCTGCGCTCCATCCAGGAACTGCTGGGCCACGCCTCGCTGTCGACGACCCAGCGCTATACCGACGTGGACGCCGCGGCGTTGCTGAGCGCCTACAACTCGGCCCACCCGCACGCTTAGCGAAGGTGCGCCGTCTCATTCAGGCTGAGGATGTTCCGCTGGCCGCTGCGGGCGCACATGTAGCGGTGGATGCTGGTGTAGCGGGGCTCGAAGAACAGGCGCGGGGCCATGCCCAGCACGTGGGCGGTCCAGACATTGATCACCCCGCCGTGGCAGAAGACCGCCACCCGCTGGCCGGGATGGCCCTCGATGATCTCCTCCAGGGCGCCGACGACGGCCTGCTGGAAGACGCCGATGTCCACGCCATGGTCGCCGTCGGCCATGGCCTTCCAGGCGGCGTAGTCCTCGCGTTTCAGCTCCTCCATGGGGACGTAGGCGCCTGAGTCACGGTCGAACTCGGCGATGCCGTCGTGGTGGCGCAGCGCGTGGCCGCTGTGGGCGAGCAGGGGGCCTGCGGTCTCGATGGCGCGCAGCATGGGGCTGGAATAGACGGCGTCTAAGGTCTCGCCCGCCAGCCACTGCGCCACCTTACGGGACTGGTCGTGGCCCTCGTCGTGCAGCGGCGGGTCGGCGCTCTCGGCGCTGCGCACCGGCAGGCCATGGCGGATGAGCACGAGTTCCATCGGTTTCCTGTCCCTAAGCTTCGTTGCTCAGGGGACCGGGTTTTCAGCCGCGCCGCAAGGGCTCAGGGCTTGGCGAAGCGCCCATCACCCTCGGCCACGTCGCGGACCACGGTGGGGACCGGGCAGCCCTGCACCATGCGCATCACCGGCGCGATCAGGGCGGCCTTGGGCAGGTCGGCGAGCTTCGTCGGCTTCAGGGTCTCGACCTTGGCCGGCGTGGGCCGGAAATAGTTGGGACAGGCGTTGGCGCTTCCGGGCGCGGGCTGGGCGGCGAGAACGGCGGCGAGCAGCAGGACGGACATGGGCGTTACTCCCTCAGGCCCGGGAGGCTACCACGGCGCCGGTGCAGCCTTAAGTTAATAGCGCGCCATCCGCACCCAGGGCACGCCGTCGTCGCCCTGGTCGGTGATCCCGAAGCCCTCGCGGCGGTAGAAGGCCTGGGCGCGGGTGTTGGCGGTCTGGCACTTCAGAGACAGGGGTCCTGGCGCCTCGCCCGCCGCGTGGTCCAGCAGGGCCTTGCCGATCCCGGCGCCGCGCCGCGCGACATAGAGCGAGTGCAGGAAGCTGTCGGGGCGGTAGAGGGCCGCGACGCCCTCGATGCGGTGGTCCAGGACCGCCACGTAGACATCCTCGTCGACCGCGTCGCGCAGGAAGACCTGGGCGTTGTGGCGGCCGGCCGGCAGCCAGGTGAAGGTCCCGCGCAGGACCTTCTGGTAGATGGCCGCGGCGATGGGCAGCTCCTCCGGGCGGACCCGGCGGACCTGCACTCGAGCGGGATCAGGAAAAGTGGACACCGGTTTTCCGTCCGTATCCCGCTCGAATTTAAGAAGGTCGATCACGTTCATGGATTTGGGATCGAGAGATCCCAATCCATCGTGATCTAGGCCTGCATCGTCCAGCCCTCGACGCCCATGGCGGCCTGACGGCCGGCCTCGGAGCGGGTCGGGTGGGGGTGGACGGTGCGGGCGATGTCCTCGCTGGCGGCGCGGAAGGCCATGGCCACGCAGTATTCGCCGATCAGCTCGCCGGCCTGGGGGCCGATGATGTGGACGCCGAGAATCTCGTCGGTCGTGGCGTCGGCCAGCACCTTGGCGAAGCCCTCGGTCTCATGGTTGATCTTGGCGCGGCTGTTGGCGGTGAAGGGGAACTTGCCGGCCTTGTAGGCGACCCCGGCCTCCTTCAGCTGCTCCTCGGTCTTCCCGACCCAGGCGACCTCCGGGTAGGTGTAAACCACGCTGGGAACCAGATTGTAGTCCACGTGGGCGTACTTGCCGGCGATGAGCTCAATCACCGCCACGGAGTCCTCCTCGGCCTTGTGGGCCAGCATCGGGCCATGGATGGCGTCGCCGATCGCCCAGACACCGGGCGCCGAGGTCTTGAAGTGGTCGGTCTCGATGAAGCCGCGCTTGTCGGGGACGATGCCGACGGTCTCCAGGCCCAGGCCGTCGGTATAGGGACGCCGGCCGATGGCCAGTAGCACGTAGTCGGCGGTCAGGGTCTCGATCTCGCCACCGGCCACCGGCTCGACGGTCAGGGTGACGCCGGTCTTTGACGCCTTGGCGCCGGTGACCTTGGCGCCGAGCTTGAAGGCCATGCCCTGCTTGGTCAGCGAGCGCTGGAAGGTCTTGGCGGTCTCGGCGTCCATGCCCGGCGTGATGCGGTCGAGGAACTCGACGACGGTGACCTGGGCGCCCAGGCGGCGCCAGACAGAGCCCAGCTCCAGGCCGATGATGCCGGCGCCGATGACGATCAGGCTCCCCGGCACTTCGGGCAGCGACAGGGCGCCGGTGGAATCCACGATGCGCTTGTTGTCCACCACGACGCCGGGCAGGCCCGAGGGCTCCGAGCCGGTGGCGATCACGATGTTCTTGGTCTCCAGCACGGTGACCGAGCCGTCGGGGCCGGTGACCTCGACCTTGCCGGGGCCGGCGATCCGACCCATGCCCTTGATCCAGTCGGCCTTGTTCTTCTTGAACAGGAACTCGATGCCCTTGGTCAGGGCCGTCACGCTCTCGGCCTTCTGCTTCATCATCTGAGGCAGGTTAAGAGTCGGCGTCACCTCGATGCCGAGGGTGGCGAAGTCCTTGTTGGCCAACTCGAACATCTCCGAGGCGTGCAGCAGGGCCTTGGACGGCATGCAGCCAACGTTCAGGCAGGTGCCGCCCAGGGTCTCGCGCTTCTCCACCACGGCCACCGACAGGCCAAGCTGGCCCGCGCGGATGGCGCCATTGTAGCCGGCGGGACCGCCCCCGATGATGACGACGTCGTATTGGGCCATGAGCCTGGTCTTCCGAATTGAGGGGTGCCGGGACGGATATGGAGGCGCGCGCCCTTAGATATCCAGCAGCAGGCGTTCCGGGTTTTCGATGGCGTCCTTGACGTGGACCAGGAAGGTCACCGCGCCCTGGCCGTCCACCACGCGGTGGTCGTAGCTGAGCGCCAGGTACATCATCGGCCGGATCACCACCTGGCCGCCGATGGCCATGGGACGGTCCTGAATCTTGTGCATGCCGAGAATCCCCGACTGCGGCGCATTCAGGATCGGCGTCGACATCAGCGAGCCATAGACCCCGCCGTTGGAGATAGTGAAGGTGCCGCCCTGCAGGTCGTCCATGGCCAGGGCCCCGTCGCGGGCCTTCTTGCCGAGGGCGCCAATGGCCTTTTCTACGCCGGCCAGCGACAGCGCGTCAGCGTCGCGGACCACGGGCACCACCAGGCCGCGCTCGGTGCCGACGGCGACGCCGATGTCGTAGTGGTTCTTGTAGATGATATCCTGGCCTTCGATCTCGGCATTGACCTCCGGGACCTGCTTCAGGCCGTGGACCACGGCGGCCACGAAGAAGCTCATGAAGCCGAGCTTCACCGCGTGGGTCTTCTCGAAGACGTCCTTGTACTTGGTGCGCAGCGCCATGACGTTGGTCATGTCGACCTCGTTGAAGGTCGTCAGCATGGCCGCGGCGTTCTGGGCTTCCTTCAGCCGGCGCGCGATGGTCTGGCGCAGGCGGGTCATGCGGACCCGCTCCTCACGCGCGTGGATCTCGCGCGGCGCGGCGGCGACGGCCACCGGGGCCGGGGCATTGGCGCGGGCCTCGAGGGCGGCCAGAGCGTCGCCCTTGGTCACCCGGCCATCCTTGCCGGAGCCGGCGATCGCGCCGGCGTCGAGGTTGTTCTCCGCCACGATGCGTTGGGCGGAGGGGGCGAGGGGCGCCGCAGCGGCGGCGGAGGGAGCCGGCTTGGGCGCGGGGACGGGAGCGGGCGCAGCAGCAGCCTTGGGAGCTTCAGCCTTGGGGGCGGCCGCCTTGGCCGGGGCGGCGGCGACCGCGCCCTCGGTCACGTGACCCAGGACCGCGCCGGGTTCGACCGTGGCGCCTTCCTCGGCGCTGATGGAGGCAAGGACCCCGTCGGCGGGGGCGGCGACTTCCAGGCTGACCTTGTCGGTTTCCAGTTCGACGAGGATCTCATCCTTGCGGACTGCGTCCCCGGGCTTCTTGGCCCAGCGCGCCACTGTCGCCTCGGTGACGGATTCGCCAAGCGTGGGCGTCATGATGTCGGCCATGGGGGAGGTTCTTCCTGTTCTTTCGGGCGGGCGGTTTAGGCGAAGGCTTCAGCAAGGAACGTCTGAAGCTCCTTCATGTGCCGGCTCATCTGGCCGGCGGCGGTGGAGGCCGAGGCGGGGCGGCCGACATAGCGGGCGCGCTTGGCCTTGATCTTCAGGCGGTCGAGGGTCAGTTCCAGCCACGGATCGACAAAGGTCCAGCCGCCCATGTTCTTCGGCTCTTCCTGACACCAGACCAGTTCGGCGTTGGGGAACCGCGACAGTTCGGTGGACAGCGACTTCACCGGCCAGGGATAGAACTGCTCCAGGCGCATCAGGTAGACGTCGTCGACGCCCTTCTCCTCACGCGCGTCCAGCAGGTCGTAATAGACCTTGCCCGAGCACAGCACGACGCGGCGGATCTTGTCGGGCTCCACCAGCTTGGTGGCGGTGTTGATCCCGCGCTCGGCGTCGTCGTGCAGCACCCGGTGGAAGGACGAGCCCTCGGCCATGTCCACCAGGCGCGAGGTCGCCTTCTTGTGGCGCAGCAGCGACTTGGGCGTCATCACCACCAGGGGCTTGCGGAACTCCCGGCGCATCTGGCGTCGCAGCACGTGGAAGTAGTTGGCCGGCGTCGAGCAGTTGACGACCTGGAGGTTGTCCTCGGCGCAGAGCTGCAGGAAACGCTCGAGACGGGCCGAGGAGTGTTCCGGGCCCTGGCCCTCGTAGCCGTGGGGCAGGAGCAGGACCAGCCCACTCATACGGAGCCATTTCCGTTCGCCCGACGAGATGAACTGGTCGATCACCACCTGGGCGCCGTTGGCGAAGTCGCCGAACTGAGCCTCCCACAGGACCAGCGTCTTGGGGTCGGCCAGGGAGAAGCCGTACTCGAAGCCCAGCACCGCCTCTTCGGACAGGGCGCTGTCGATAACCTCGAAGTGGGCCTGGCCGGGGCGCAGGTTGGAGAGCGGCTGGTAGTGGGCCTCGGTAGTCTGGTCGATCAGGTCGCAGTGGCGCTGCACGAAGGTGCCGCGCACGCTGTCCTGGCCGGCCAGGCGGACGGGGAAGCCGTCATCCAGCAAGGTGGCCAGGGCCAGATGCTCGGCATTGCCCCAGTCGAGGCCTTCACCGGTCTCGATGGCGGCGCGGCGGTTGTCGATGGCGCGCTTGACGGTCTTGTGGATGTCCAGGTCGGCCGGGATGGCGGTCATCCGGCCGCCCAGGTCGAGCAGCTTCTGCAGCGGCACGCTGGTGTCGCCGCGGCGGTCGTCGCCCTCGGGCAGGGCCAGGCCCGCCCACTTGCCGTCCAGCCAGTCGGCCTTGTTGGCCTTGTAGGTCTTGCCCGACTCCATCTCCTGGTCGAGGAAGTCGTCGAACGCCTTCATCCAACCCGTGACGTCGTCCTCGGTGATCACACCCTCGCCGATCAGCTGGCGGGAATAGAGTTCGCGGGTCGAGGGGTGGTCCTTGATCTTGGCGTACATCAAGGGCGAGGTCATCGTCGGGTCGTCACCCTCGTTGTGACCGAACCGGCGGTAGCAGAACATGTCGATGACCACGTCCTTGCCGAACTGCTGGCGGAACTCGGTGGCCACCTTGGCGACATAGGTCACGGCCTCGGGGTCATCCCCGTTCACGTGGAAGATCGGCGCCTCCACCATCAGGGCGACGTCGGACGGATACGGCGAGGAGCGGCTGAAGGCCGGGGCCGTGGTGAAACCGATCTGGTTGTTGACGATGAAGTGGATCGTTCCGCCGGTGCGGTAGCCCTTCACGCCCGAGATGGTGAAGCATTCGGCGATCACGCCCTGGCCGGCGAAGGCCGCATCCCCGTGCAGCAGCAGGGGCAGGACGTGGGTGCGGCCGGAATCGGGGTTCTCACGCAGCAGGCTGGCCTGCTTGGCGCGGGCCTTGCCCAGCACCACCGGGTTGACGATCTCCAGGTGGGAGGGGTTGGCGGTCAGCGACAGGTGGACGGAATTGCCGTCGAAGGCGCGGTCCGAGGAGGCGCCCATGTGGTACTTCACATCGCCGGAGCCTTCCACGTCCGAGGGCAGGCTGGAGCCGCCCTGGAACTCGTGGAAGATCACCTGGTAGGGCTTTGCCATCACCGCGGCGAGCACGTTCAGCCGGCCCCGGTGGGGCATGCCGATGACGATGTCCTTCACGCCGAGCGCGCCGCCGCGCTTGATGATCTGCTCCAGCGCCGGGACCATGGCCTCGCCGCCGTCCAGGCCGAACCGCTTGGTGCCGGGGAAGCGCTTGTGCAGGAACTTCTCGAAGCCCTCGGCCTCAATCAGCTTCTTCAGGATGGCGACCTTGCCCTCCTTGGTGAAGCTTATTTCCTTATCCCGGCCCTCGATGCGCTCCTGCAGCCAGGCCTTCTGGGCCGGGTCGGAGATGTGCATGTACTGCACGCCGATGTCGTTGCAGTAGGTGCGGCGCAGGATCGCCAGGATCTCGCGGATGGTCCCGGTCTCCAGGCCCAGCACGAAGTCCAGGAAGATCGAGCGGTCGTAGTCGGCCTCGGTGAAGCCGTAGGAGGCGGGGTCGAGTTCGGTGGCGTCGCCCTCGGGAATGGCGATGCCCAGCGGGTCGAGATTGGCCCGCAGATGGCCGCGCATCCGGTAGGCGCGGATCATCATGATGGCGCGCAGGGAATCCAGCGTCGCGGCGCGGACCGATTCAGGGCTGGCGGCCGGCGCGGCGCGCTCGGCGACCTTGGCGCCGACTTTGGCCTCCACCGCCGGCCAGAGGCCGTCGATGGCCGAGAGCCATTCAGGACGGGCGGCGGGCGCGGCGCGGTGGGTCCAGCCGGGCTTGACCGCCGCGGCCTTCACCTCGTCGGCGCGGTCCTGGAGAGAGGCGAAGAAGGCGCGCCACGAGGGCTCGACGGAATTCGGGTCAACGGCCCATCGCGCGTAGAGGTCCTCCACGAAGGCGGTGTTGCCGCCATACAGGAAGGAGGTCTCGGCGAGCACCTCGTTGATCAGACCTGCGTCGTCCGCCATTTCGTCCGCTTTCCCGGGGGGCCGCGGAGCTTCATGAAAGGAGCCGAGCGCGGTCCGCCCTACGCTTGATTTTCGCGTCTTGAGCGAATTCTGGGTTCGCCCAAGACCTTCGTCGAGACCATTCCGGACGCCGAACCGGCCCCCACTTCGGCAGGAATGGCTATCTGCCCTTGAGAACCTCAAGGAGGGTTTCGCCCAGTTTCGCCGGCGACGGTGACACGCGGATGCCCGCAGCCTCCATCGCGGCGATCTTATCCTCGGCGCCGCCCTTGCCGCCGGAGATGATCGCGCCCGCGTGACCCATGCGCCGCCCGGGCGGCGCGGTGCGTCCCGCGATGAAGCCGACCATAGGCTTCTTGATTGCTGAATTCTTAATGAACTCAGCCGCGTCTTCTTCCGCGGAGCCGCCGATTTCGCCGATCATGATGATCGATTCCGTCTCCGGATCCTTCAGGAACATGTCGAGCATGTCGATGAACTCGGTGCCCTTCACCGGGTCGCCGCCGATACCCACCGCCGTGGATTGGCCCAGGCCCACCTGGGTGGTCTGGAACACGGCTTCGTAAGTAAGCGTGCCCGAGCGCGAGACAACACCCACCGAGCCCTTCTTGAAGATATTGGCCGGCATGATGCCAATCTTGCAGGCTTCCGGGGTCAGGACGCCGGGGCAGTTGGGCCCGATCAGCCTGGTTTTTGAGCCGATCAGGGCGCGCTTGACCTGCACCATGTCCAGCACCGGGATGCCCTCGGTGATGCAGATCACCAGGGGGACTTCGGCCTCGATGGCTTCCAGGATGGAATCCGCGGCGAAGGCCGGGGGCACGTAGATCACGCTGGCGTCGGCGCCGGTGGCGCGGACGGCTTCATCGACGGTGTCGAAGACCGGCAGGCCGATGTGGGTGGAGCCACCCTTACCGGGGGTGACGCCGCCGACCATCTTGGTGCCGAAAGCGATGGCCTGCTCGGAGTGGAAGGTGCCCTGGGCGCCGGTGATGCCCTGGCAGATAACGCGCGTCTCTTTGCCGATGAGGATGGACATCAGGCGGCTCCACGCACGGCGGCGACGATCTTCTCGGCGCCATCCGAAAGGTCGTTGGCGGCGATGACGTTCAGGCCGCTCTCGTTGATGATCTTCTTGCCGAGCTCGGCGTTGGTGCCTTCCAGGCGGACCACCAGGGGAACCGACAGGCCCACCTGCTTGACCGCCGCCACCACGCCCTGGGCCAGGACGTCGCAACGGGCGATGCCGCCGAAGATGTTCACCAGGATGCCCTTCACGTTCGGGTCGGCCATGATGATCTTGAAGGCCGCCGTCACCTTGGCTTCGTCGGCGCCGCCGCCGACGTCCAGGAAGTTGGCGGGCTCTGCGCCATAGAGCTTGATGATGTCCATGGTGGCCATGGCCAGGCCCGCGCCGTTGACCATGCAGCCGATCTCGCCGTCGAGGGCGATGTAGCTGAGGTCGAACTTGGAGGCCTCGATTTCCTTGGGGTCCTCTTCGCTCTCGTCGCGCAGGGCGACGACATCGGGATGGCGGTAGAGGGCGTTGCTGTCGAAGGAGACCTTGGCGTCGAGCACGCGCAGCTGGTCGTCGGCGGTGACGATCAGCGGGTTGATCTCCAGCATGGCCATGTCCTTGGCCACGAACGCCGCATAGAGCTGGCGCAGCAGCTTGGAGGCTTGCTTGGAGAGGTCGCCCTTCAGGCCGAGCGCCTTGGAGAGCTTCAGGCCATGGTGGTTCCAGACCCCGGTGGCCGGGTCGATGGAGAAGCTCACAATCTTTTCAGGCGTCGAGTGGGCCACGTCCTCGATGTCCATGCCGCCTTCGGTGGAGGCGACGACCGAAATCCGGCTCGTGTCGCGGTCCACCAGCAGGGACAGGTAGAATTCCTTGGCGATCGCAGCGCCCTCTTCGATGTAGAGACGGTTGACCTGCTTGCCCTTGGGACCCGTCTGATGGGTCACCAGCACCCGGCCGAGCATCTCGGTCGCGTTGGCGCGGACCTCCTCGACGCTCTTGACCACCCGGACCCCGCCCTTGGCGTCGGGGCCGAGGCCCTCGAACTTGCCCTTGCCGCGGCCGCCGGCATGGATCTGGGACTTCACCACGAAGACCGGTCCCCCGAGGGTTTCGGCCGCCTTGACGGCCTCCTCAACGGTGAAGGCCGGATAGCCACGCGGGACCGCCACGCCGAACTCGGAGAGGACGGCTTTGGCTTGATGCTCGTGTATATTCATGAGGTCGCGAGACGCGCTGTTTGGGCTCGCCCAGTGCGGCGAGAAGCCGGGGTATAAGCGCCGTTCCGGACCGTTGCAACCGCGCCACGGTCAGAAAAATAACGTTCGCGTCCAATTGTCCGACGGGCGTGTTCCCTGTTGCGGAACACGCTCCGCGGGGCGCCGGAGCGTCAAGCGAAGAAGACGTTCCACAAGGTTCGGCCGGGAATGAAGGTCAAGGCGCCGGCGATGATCAGGCCGCCGTAGAACATGCCCATCATGGCGCGGCGGTGCCGCTGCACGTCGTGACGGCGGGCGGCGATGACCGCCAGCGGCAGGGCGATGAGGGTCCAGCCGGTGATCAGGTGGATGAACGACCAGCGGTCGCCATTCACGCCGGTGATGAAGATCGACGATCCGGCCACGATGGACATGGCGCCGACCCAAAGCCAGCCCGCGGTCCGGTGGAAGGTGACCCCCTTGCGCATCAGCATCAGCATGGCGCCGATCACCAGGGCCACCACCGCGGCCCCCAGATGCAGCTGGATCACCCGGGGCTGGGCGGCCAGCAGGGCCCAGTCCGGGCCATGAAGCCGGCCGAGGCTCGCGGCGCGCAGGAGGCCGCCGGCGAGGGGAACGAGCACCACCGCCAGCCCGATGCCGGCGATCGGCAGGGCGAGCCTGCGGAGTCGTTGAATCCGGCCGGGCCCTTCATGAGCCGACGTTTGAGAAACCAGCGACATCCGTTATCTCCGCTTCAGGGCCCTCGTGGCCCGCTGCTGTGGTTTGGAGACCCGGACGGCCCATGCGCAAAGGACGATGCGTCGAATGACAGATCGCCTGCGCCAGTCGCCGCCCGGCGCCGTTCGCGCATCGCCGATGGAGCCCCTGACCTGGACGGGTGCGCGGCGCACCCTGGTCATCGCCGCCATCGTCGGCGCCTTCATGAGCTTCGTCGGAGCCTTCGGCAGCGAACACATCGGCTTTCTGCCACGCACCGCCTTCATGGTGACCATCGCCCTGGCCGGCGCCACCCTGGGCATGCTGAGCTTCCAGCTGGCGGGGCGGATCCCGCTGGCCCGGCGCGGCCCGCCCTATCAGGTGGTGATGGGCGCCGCGATGATGACCCCGCCGATGACCTTGGTGGCCTGGAGTGTGACCAACCTCGGCGCGCATGACGCCGCGCAGCTGCGCGAATTGCCGCAATACGCGCTGATAACCGCAATCATGTCCCTGCTGATGACGGCGCTGGCGGTGTTCATGTCCCACCGGCGGGCCGCGCCAGCCGCCGCCGCCGCCCCCGCGCCGGTGAAGTTCCTGGAGCGCCTGCCGCTGAAGCTGCGGGGCGCCGAGGTCTGGGCGGTGGAAGCCGAGGACCACTATCTTCGCCTGCACACCTCCAAGGGCCAGGACCTGATCCTGATGCGGCTGGCCGACGCCGTGGCCGAGCTGGAGGGGATCGAGGGCGCCCAGGTGCACCGGTCCTGGTGGGTGGCGCGTGACGCCGTGGCCGACGCCCGCAGGGGCGATGGGCGCGCGACCCTGACGCTGAAGGACGGCTCGGAGGTCCCGGTCAGCCGGACCTACGCCAAGCTGATCCGCGACGCCGGCTGGATCTAGCGGGCCGCGCGCGCCGCCATCCACTGGTCGCGGCTCTGGCCCCAGACATCGACGGTGAGATGCTCATAGGGCGCGGGCATCGCGGCCTGACGCAGGATCGTCGACCCCAGCCGTTTCGCCACCGCGGCCGACGCGGTGTTGGCCGGGTCGATCGTGTGGACCACCTCATGCCAGTCGAAGTGGTCGAAGGCCCAGTCGGTGGCAGCGATGGCCCCCTCGGTCGCATAGCCCTTGCCCCAGCGGTCGCGCACGATGCCCCAGCCGACCTCGGTCCCCGGCCAGCCCTCGGGATACCAGGGACCCAGCCGGCCGACCCAGTCGCCGGTGGCCTTCTCGACGACGCTGAACATCGAGAACCCGCTGATGGTCCAGGCGCCGGCCACCGAGCACAGGGCCCGCCACACCACCGAAGGCGTCTGCAGCCCGCCGATGTGCCGCGCGGCATCCTCGTCGGCCATGAAGGCGCACCAGGGCGCGAAGTCCTCTGCGCAGGGCGGACGCAGGATCAGGCGTTCGGTTTCCAGGGTCGGGCCGATGGCGGTCATGGACGCCTCCTTTGTGAGGCCGACATAGCGGTCGGCAGGCGAGCTTCGCAATGCTGGTTCAGTCGCGGTTCAGGGGCCGCCCGCAACGATAGCGCCGCCTCGGGGATTGCGGAGGCTACGACCAAGGACACGCGCCATGAACATCGAAACCCCCGGCGGCTCGCCGCCCGACTCTCCTGTCGCCGCCGCTCCGCCCGCGAGGTCGCTGTTGACCCGTCCCATGGTGCTGGCCGGGGTCGGCGGCGCCTGCGTCCTGGGCCTGGCGGTCGGCCTGCTGGCGCGGCCGCAATTGGCGCCGGACACCCGCGAGCCGGGCTCCATGAAGCCGGTGGAGCAGATGCAGATCGAGATCGATCGCGACGAGCCCCTGCCCGCCGTCAAGGGCGGCAAGCTTGAGCTGCTGCCGCCCGGCCTGAAGGCTCCCCGCCCGTCGATCCCCGCGCTAGAGACCGAGATCTCTCCCCCCAGGGAGATCGCGCCGCCTGTCCAGCCTGGGGTGCAGGGGCCGAGCTTCGACTGCGCCGACAGCGCCAGCGCCGCCGAGGAGCTAGTCTGCGGCGACGCCGCCCTGGCCGCTCAGGACCGCCGGCTGTCCGGCGCCTGGCGCCGCGCCCTCGACGCCGGAATTCCCCTGCACCGTCTGCGCCGCCAGCAGCAGCGCTGGCTGGACGCCCGCGAGGACGCCGCCCGCCATGCGCCCGAGGAGGTCGCCGACCTGTACGACCAGCGGATCCAGGAACTGGAGGAGGTCGCTGGCTACGGCCGATGAGGCATCGCGCCTGGGTTGATCGAATATTCTATCCAGACGCGAAATAGACGGCGCCGTTCAGCCACAATTCATCGAGTCCCCAATATGGGTAATAGCGTCGGTCCGAGAGGGCGGGCGCACATCGGAGGCAATCCGAGGCGACCGCGGCGGACCAAGAATACGCCAGGACGTTCACCATGTTTTTCCCCCGCAGCTTCCTTCCCCACCGCGACGTCGAGCTCCACAACGGCCCCATCATCTTCCGCCCGCTCCAGGCCGAAGCCCCCCACCCCCACCTGCTGATCAATCCGGTCCACATCTCGGCCGCCGTCAGCCTGGCCTGCGTGATGGGCATGGGGCTGGGTCTCTGGCTGCGGGCCGATGTCGACCGCCGCGCGGCCGCCTCGGCCCTGCGCCAGGCCACGCCCCGCGCGGTGGCCGCGGCCACGGCTCCGCAACAGATGCGCATCGTGCTGACCCGGTCCAACGAGGTCATCGCCCCGGCCGCCAGCCTGATGGACGTCGGCGTCCCGGCGCCCGCCGCACCGACCGGCGACGTTATCGACGCGGCCCATGTGGAGGTCCCCAGCTTCGAGTGCGCCAGCGCCCGCACCCTCGCCGACCAGATGGTCTGCGTGGACCCGGCCCTGGCCGAGGCCGACCGCCGCATGGCCCGGGCCTACAAGGCCGCCCTGAGTTCGGGCGCCGCCTATCCCCTGCTGGCTCGGAGCCAGGCCCGCTGGCTGGCCGCCCGCGAGGCCGCCGCCAAGACCTCGCCGGAGGCCCTGGCAAGCCTCTACGAGCAGCGCACCCTTGAACTGGCGGCCAACGAAAACCCCGCCCGGCCTGCGCCGAGCGGGGTTCATGAAGCTCATCTCGAAACGGCCGGCGCGGGGGCCCAGCCGGTCTCCTGATCCGGCTTAGCCGATCATGTCTTTCACGGTGTCGCGTTCACCCACCAGCTCTTCGTTGGTCAGGGCGATCTTGCTCTTGGCGAAGTCGTCCATCTCGTAGGAGGTGATGACGTCGTAGCCGGTGGCGGTGGTCTTCACCGGCATGCCGGCCCAGACCCCGTCGGCGAAGCCGTAGCGGCCCTGGCTCTCGACAGCCACAGAGTGGATCTTGCCTGGCGTCACCAGGTCGTGGACGTGGTCGACCAGGGCGTTGGCGGCCGAGGCCGCCGAGGAGACGCCGCGGGCTTCGATGATCGCCGCGCCGCGCTTGCCCACCGCCGGCAGGAAGTCGTTCTTCAGCCAGGCTTCGTCGCCGATCACGGAGGCCGCGTCCTTGCCGCCGATCTTGGCGTGGGTGAAGTCGGCGAACATGGTCGGGCTGTGGTTGCCGTAGATGAATAGGTCGGAGACCTGGCCGATGTCGACGCCGGCCTTCTTGGCGAGCTGAGCGCGGCCACGGTTCTCGTCCAGGCGCACCATGGCGGTGAAGCGATCCTTCGGCAGGCGCTTGGCCTGGCTGGCGGCGATCATCACGTTGGTGTTGCAGGGGTTGCCCACCACGGCCACCCGGGCGTCGTCAGCGGCCACCTTGTCGATGGACTGGCCCTGGGCGATGAATATCTTGCCATTGTCCTTCAGCAGGTCGGCGCGTTCCATGCCCGGGCCACGGGGCTTGGAGCCTACCAGCAGCGCCCAGTTCACGTCCTTGAACGCCACGTCGGCCTCGCCGGTCAGGACCATGTCCTTCAGCAGCGGGAAGGCGCAGTCCTCGAGTTCCATGGCCACGCCCTTCAGGGCCTTCTGCGGCCCTTCCACCGGGATTTCCAGCAGCTGCAGGATCAGCGGCTGGTCCTTGCCGAACATTTCGCCCGAGGCGATGCGGAAGAGGAGGGCGTAGCCGATGTTGCCGGCCGCGCCGGTGACCGCCACGCGGATGGGGGTCTTGGTGGTCATGGACTGCTCCGATAGCTGTTGCGGGACGGCAGGTGCGCCAGGTCGGGGGTCCCCGTAGCTCAAACCACCGCCTTGCTGCAATGCCGCACGCGGAGTTTAGACCCTTTGCGGCGGCGCGGCCGCGTGGTCATCCTGCCCGCCATGCTCCAGATCGATCCCGCCTTTATCGCCACGTCCCACGCCCTGGGGGACCTGACGCTGTGCCATGTGCGGCTGCAGGACGACGCCCGCTATCCCTGGCTGGTGCTGATTCCCAAGGGCCAAGCCCTGCGGGAAATCGAGGACCTGATGGCGATGGAGCGGGCGCAGCTGATGGACGAGATCGTCCACGCTGGCCGCGCCCTGCGGGTGCTGGGCGAAGCCCTGGGGGCGCCGCCGGAGAAGCTGAATGTCGGGGCCTTGGGCAACGTCACCCCGCAGTTCCACGTCCACGTGGTGGGGCGCAGGCGCGATGATCCGGCCTGGCCGGGCCCGGTCTGGGGGCACAGCTCGGCCGAACCCTACCTGGCAGACGAACTGGACTACGCGATCGACGTCACCCGCCGCGCCCTGGGTCTCTAGTTCCGCCGCATCGTCACGGACCGGCGATCGCCGCGTTCGGTGAGGTCTCCGGACCAGCCGCCGCTGGAATCCGGGTTCAGGGTAATCACCGTGGGCTCTGCGCCGGGGCGCGGGGTGAGGCGGATGATGAGCTGGCCGCCGATCCGGCTGATGGTGTCGATGAAGCCCGAGGCGTCGGTGGCGCCGCGGCGGCGGGGGTCGCGCCAGGCGCCCTCCAGATTGCCCGAGCCGCTGTCCACCAGCTGCAGATCATAGAGTTCCGAACCCCCGGCCTTCAGGCTCCAGGCGCCGTCCAGCGGCCCCTGCATCCCCTGGGCGGAATTGAAGGACGAGCGCATGCGCGCCTCATAGCTGAGGTCGGTGGCGGTGGGCGGCGCCTCTGGGGTCTTGCCGATCTCGTCGATATGGACCGGCGCGGTGAGCTGCGGCCGGCGCGGGCGGGGCGGGACATAGGCGGGCGGCGCATAGGGCGGCGGCGTGTAGACCGGCGGGCTGTAGGCCGGCGGGGTGTAGGGCAATGGCGCCTGGACGGCGGCCGGAGGATTGTAGACCGGCGGCGGGGTATAGGGCGGCGGTGACGTGCTGACAGGCGCGGCGGGCGCCTGGGGCGGCGGCGAGATCGGGATGGCCTCGGCGGCCGGGGTCGGGGGCGTCTGGCTTTGCTCCAGCAGGGCGCCGATCGGGTCGACCTCCTGGGCCGCGGCAATGGACGCGCTCAGGCTCAGGACCATGGAGGCCGCAGCGACGCGCCAGACTCTCGACACCCGGGTTTCCAAATCCTGCCTCACGCCGCGGCGATCGCCTCGGCCACAGCGATCAGACGCTGCGCCTCGGCCAGATGCAACCGCTCCACCATGCGTCCCTCGACTCGAAGCACGCCCCTAGAGGCGTTTTCCGGCAAATCGAAGGCGTCGACAATTGTGCGCGCCCAATGCACCTCGTCCGGGGCCGGAGAAAAGGCCTGGTTTGCGGCCTCGATCTGTTTTGGATGAATCAGGGTCTTGCCATCGAAGCCGAACTCCGCGCCTTGCGCGCACTGGCGGGCCAGACCGTCCTCGTCCTCGATGCCGTTATAGACCCCGTCCAGGATGGTCAGGCCATGCGCCCGGGCGGCGGCGACGCTGAGGGAGAGCGGGCCGGCCAGGGGGGCGCGGTCGACGGTGAGCCGGCAGCGCATCTCCTTGGCCAGGTCGTTGGTTCCGATGACCAGCGCCTCGAGGCGGCTCGATCCGGCGCAGGCGGCGATGGCGTCCAGGGCGAACAGCGAGGCGCAGGTCTCGATCATCACCCACAGGCGGGTGTCGCCGCTGAGCGCGGCGTCATAGGCGGCGACATCGGCGGCGCTGGAGACCTTGGGCGCCAGGATGGCGGCGGGATTGGCGGCGGACGCAGCGGCCAAATCCTCAGCGCCCCATGGGGTGTCGAGGCCGTTCACCCGGATCACCACCTCGCGGCGACCGAATCCCCCCGCCTTGACGGCGTCGACTGCCTGCTGGCGGGCCAACGCCTTGGCGTCCGGGGCGACGGCGTCCTCCAGGTCCAGGATCACCACGTCACAGGCCAGGTCGCGGGCCTTCTCGATGGCCCGGGCATTGGCGGCGGGCATGTAGAGGGCGCTGCGGCGCGGCCGGGCGGCGATCACGGGCGGGCTCCGTTTTGCATGGGCGACGGCTTCTCTTAGGCGCTAGGGTGGTGCCATGACCATTCGATATGACGAGGATGCAAAAAACGTGCTGGGTGGGGAGTTGATCCCCTGCTCGCTCGATCCGGTCACCGGCTTCTTCCGCAACGGCTGCTGCGAGACGGGACCGGCCGACACCGGCATCCACACCGTCTGCGCGGTGATGACGGCGGATTTCCTGGCCTACTCCAAATCCATGGGCAACGACCTCTCGACCCCGGTCCCCGACTATGGCTTCGCCGGCCTGAAGCCCGGAGACCGCTGGTGCCTCTGCGCGCCGCGCTGGAAAGAGGCGCTGGACGCCGGCGCCGCCCCGCACCTGGTGCTGGAGGCCACCCACGAGGAAACGCTGGCCATCGTGCCCCTGGGCATCCTCAAGGACTACGCGGTGAAGGCCTGACGCGAGCCTTTCCTGCCCCGTTTACGGGGAAGGGGACCGCCCGAAGGGTGGTGGAAGGGGCGGCCTCAGGCTCTGAGCCCAGTCTTGCCCCCTCCACCGGCTTCGTCGGTCCCCCTCCCCCGCTGCGCGGGGGAGGAAAAGATCACCGCAGCTTGTAGATCTGCTCCAGCTGGTAGCGCGAGCCACCGCTGAGCAGGAGGCTCGAATAGAGGCCGAAGCTCTTCACCTCGAAGGGCGGAGACTTCAGCAGGGCGTTGGCGCTGAGCCAGGCCGCGACCTCCAGCGGATCGGGGCGCCTCAGATAGGCCAGGGTCACGTGAGGCCGGTAGGCGCGGGCCTCAGCCTTGAGGCCCGCGCGCCGGGCTGCGGTCTCGCAGGCCTTGGCCAAGCGGCGCAGGGCCGGGCTTTCCTTCACTCCGGCCCAGACCGCGTGGAGGTCGGGCCCCTCGCCGAAGGACCCCACGCCCTCCAGTTCCAGGTTCATGGGCGACGCCGCGATGTGCTCCAACTCCAGGTGCAGGTCGTCGGCCACGTCCTCGCGCACCTCGCCGAAGAACCGCAGGGTGATGTGGAAAGCCTCCAGCGGCCGCCAGTTGGCGCCGGCCAGGCCGTTCTGGCGGGCTTGCAGTCCCTCTCCCAGCTCGGGCGAGACGGCGACGGCGGCGAACAGGCGGATCATGACCGCAACCTAGAACGCCTTTGCCGGGAGGCAAGATCGCCCTGACGCAATCGTAATCGGGCGCCTTCTTGCGTTTAAGGCCTTGGAACACGATATTCAGAGGTGCGCCCATCTGGGGCGTTGCAAACAAAGGGCTATGCTCAGATGAGCGACTTCAACCGCGGCGCTGCTCGCACGATCCCCGCGGATCGCGCCGACATGTCGGTGGACGCGGGACTTCGCAGTTTCATGCTCGGCGTCTACAACAAGGTGGCCTTGGGCCTCGTGGTGTCCGCCGGCCTGGCCTTCCTGACGGGGTCCTTCGCACCGGTCCGCGATCTGATGTTCACGGTCGCCAATGGCCGCGTGGGCTACTCGATCCTGGGCATGGTGGTGGCCTTCGCCCCGCTGGCGGTGATCCTGTTCAGCTCCTTCACCAAGAACGTCACGCCGAAGATGGCCGGCATCACCTACTGGGCGATCGTCAGCCTGATCGGCGCCTCCATGGGTGTGCTGGTGCTGCGCTACACCGGCGCCTCCATCGCCTCGACCTTCCTGCTGACCGCCACGGCCTTCGGCGCCCTGTCCCTGGTGGGTTACACCACCAAGAAGAACCTGACCGGAATGGGCAGCTTCCTGATCATGGGCGTCTGGGGCCTGCTGGGCGCCATGCTCATCAACATGTTCCTGCAGAACTCGATGATGAGCCTGCTGATCAACGTGATCGGCCTGCTGATCTTCGCCGGCCTCACGGCGTATGACACCCAGCGCCTGAAGATGACCTATCACGAACTGGGCGGGAACCAGTCGGCCATGAGCGTGGCCACCAACTTCGGCGCGCTCAGCCTGTACCTGGACTTCATCAACATGTTCCAGTTTCTGCTCGCCCTGCTCGGCAACCGCCGCTAAGCGCGACGCAGACCTGATCCACGAAGCCCCGGCGGGAAACCGCCGGGGTTTTTGTTTGCCTGCAATTCCGCTCATCCCGGCCTTCGCCGGGAGGAACGGTGAGGGATGGACAGCCTTAGTCCACCACCTTGAAGCGGCCCTTGTCGAAGACCCTCAGCACCTGTTCCAGGTCGTGGCCGCGCTTGAGGATCACCCCGCCCTGGCCGATCACCGACCAGGCCCCCTGGCGCTGGGCCAGGGCCGGGCGCTTCTCGATGCGGTAGAGCGGCGCCTCGGTGGCCTTGCGGAACACCGAGAAGGAGCAGGCCTCGGCCTGGGCGTCGATGGCGTAGTCGCGCCATTCACCGGCGGAGACCATGCGGCCATAGAGGTTGAGGATGCGCTGAAACTCGCGGCGCTCGAAGAACACGCTCGCGGTCGAGGGGGTTTGGTGGGACGGATCCAACGCCATGCAGGCACGAGGTTAGACCCAATCGCCGTGGTTCGACAAATGCGGCGTGAGGGCGCGGCCCGTGTCGTCGCCGCAACGCCGGGCGGCAAACTAAAACAACCGTAACCTTGCGCCGTGAAAAGACCTTAATCCGGCCCAGTCCCCGCCTGATGCCCCCCCGATAAAGTCACTGTCGGTTGGTCGGAACCTTGCTGGTCCCGGATCCTGAACAGCCCCCCCAGCCCCCCTGGATCGCGGGCTTCGGCCAGCCGACACCTTAGCTCTCTCTCCAAAGAACGAGCCCAAGACGAGCCCGCACGGTTTCCCCCTCCACCGTGCGGGCTTCGTCATGTCTGGAGGTCCGGTTAGGAGCTAGTCCTTCCGGGCCGCGGCGATGACCCGGCCGCCATGGGGGCCCTGGACGATGACCGCGGTGGCTAGGCCCTCGGCCGAGGGCTGCGGCATTCGGTAGGCTGTGGGCCGGCCGCGCCAGGCGCCCAGGCGCTTGATCTCCACCACCACATTGCGATGCGGCACGGTCTGGCCTCGGTTGTCGCCGGTGCGGACAGTGATGTCCTGCTGACGGGGATCATAGCGCACCAGCCAGACCTCGGCCCCGCCGCGGGGCACAGTCCCGGAGCCGACATCCACCCGGCGCCTGCCGATGAAGGCCGTGTCGGGCCCGCGTTTGCCGGCGTGCGCGGCGTCAGAGATCAGCTTGTCGATCTTTTCGTCCTGCAGGCCGCCCACCTGGGCACGGCCGTCGATGACGACTTGCGGCGTATAGGGTTCGCGCAGGCCCAGGCGGGCCACATAGGCCTTCTGGCGCTCGGCGAAGGCCGGCTTGGCGAAGGTGTCTTCCCAGCCCAGATAGTCCCAGTAGTCCACTGCGAAGGTGAGGGCGAGCACGCCCGGCTTCTCGGCCAGCTGGCCGACATGGGCGTTGGCCTCGCCGCAGGAGGCGCACCCCTGGGCGGTGTAGAGTTCGACGACCACGGGCGATCTGGCCTGCGCGCAGAGCGGCAGGGCGGCGACCAGCAGACTGAAAAGCGCGACATTACGCATGGGCGCGCACTTAACCGGACTTCGTTGGAGGTTGGGTTTCAACAAGGTGTGACCAGGCGGCGGGACTGCGCCCGCCGCCTGGTCGAGAACACCTAGGCCGCCGTGCGCGCGAGGTTGCGCAGCACGTAGTTCAGCACGCCGCCGTTCTTGAAGTACTCAAGCTCGGTGGGCGTATCGATCCGGCAGCGGACCGGGAAGCGCGCGATGCGGCCGTCCGACGGACGGTACATCTCGATGGTCAGCTGGCGGCGCGGCGAGAGTTCGGTCAGGCCACGGATGGTGACGATCTCTTCGCCCGTCAGGTTCAGCTTCTGCCAGCCTTCCTGCAGGAACTGCAGCGGCAGGACGCCCATGCCCACCAGGTTCGAGCGGTGGATGCGCTCGAAGCTCTCGGCGATCACCGCGCGGACGCCCAGGAGTTTGGTGCCCTTGGCCGCCCAGTCGCGCGACGAGCCGGTGCCGTATTCCTTGCCGGCGAACACCACCAGCGGACGACCTTCGCCCTGGTAGCGCATGGCGGCGTCGTAGATCGCCATGACGTCGCCGGAGGGGAAGTGCTTGGTGACCCCGCCTTCGATGTCCGGGGTGATCTTGTTGCGGATCCGGATGTTGGCGAAGGTGCCGCGCATCATGATCTCGTGGTTGCCGCGCCGCGCGCCGTACTGGTTGAACTCCGTGGTCGGAACCTGGCGTTCACGCAGATAGACCCCGGCGGGCGAGGTCGCCTTGATGGAGCCGGCCGGCGAGATGTGGTCGGTGGTGATCGAGTCGCCGAACACCGACAGGACCCGGGCCTCGACGATGTCGGTGACCGGGGTCGGCTCCATCTTCATGTCCTGGAAGTAGGGCGGGTTCTGCACATAGGTGGAGCCCATGTCCCAGGCGTAGGTCTGGCCGCCGGCCACCTTGATGCCCTGCCAGTTCTTGTCGCCCTTGAAGACGTCCGAATAGCGGGTGGCGAACATCTTCTGGGTGACGTGCTTGCGCTGAAGCGTGGCGATCTCTTCCGAGGTCGGCCAGATGTCCTTCAGATAGACGGGCTTGCCGTCCTTGCCTTCGCCCAGGGGCTCGGTGGCCAGGTCGATGTTCATGGAGCCGGCCAGGGCGTAGGCGACGACGAGGGGCGGCGAGGCCAGGTAGTTGGCGCGCACCTCGGCGTGGATGCGGCCTTCGAAATTGCGGTTCCCGCTGAGGACCGCTGCAACGACCAGCTCGTGGTCCTCGATCGCCTTCGAGACGCTGGCCGGAAGGGGCCCGCTGTTGCCGATGCAGGTGGTGCAGCCGTAGCCCACCAGGAAGAAGCGGAGTTGCTCCAGGGAGCGAAGCACGCCAGCGTCG
>NZ_JAUSCJ010000041.1 GCF_030651185.1 Phenylobacterium sp. | reverse complement strand
CGGCGGCGGCGTCAGCAGCGGCGTCGGCAGCGGTGGCGGCGGCGTCGGTCGCGGTGGCGGCGGCGTCGGCGGCGGTGGCGGCCGATTCGGCGGCGGCCGGGGCTTCAGCGGCCTTTTCGGCGGGCTTGGAGCAGGCGGCGGCCGAGAGGGCGGCGACGGCGACGGAGGCGACGAGCAGCTTGCGGAGAATGGTGGAGGTCATGTCCCAGATCCTTAGATTTGATGGTTGAAAGCACCCAAAAGAGGCGCCCCCCTTCGGGAAGGCCCCAACAGGGGGAATATGCCTGGGTTCGCGGTGAGGGCAAGGCTGAGCTTCACCTCAACTTGATCAGGCGAAAAGAAAAGGGCCGCCCTGGAGGACGACCCTTCTTAGAACGCTTGTTCGCTCGAAGCTTAGTGCTTGGCGGCTTCGGCGGCGGCAGCGGCCGGAGCAGCAGCTTCAGCGGCGGCCGGAGCAGCGGCGGCAGCGGCGGCAGCGGCGTCGGCCGGAGCAGCGGCCATGGCGGCGGCGTCGGTCGAGGCGGCGGCGGCGTCGGTCGCGGTGGCGGCGGCGTCGGTCGCGGTGGCGGCGGCGTCGGTCGCTTCAGCAGCGGCGGCGTCGGCCTTTTCAGCGGGCTTGCCGCAGGCGGCGACGGAGATGGCGGCGACGGCGGCGCCGGCGACGAGGAGCTTGCGAAGGAGTTCGGAGGTCATGCTGGTCCCCTAGGAAACGGAGGTGAAGAAGCGCCCGACTCGCCCCCGGATGGGAACGTCGCAAGCGCAAGGAACGAATATGCCGTGGTTCGCGGCGAGGGCAAGGGTTTAATTCACGCTCTCGTGATCACTTTTCGCCCCAGACCCCTCAACACCTTGAAATTCCCCGATTTGGCGATCACGGCCCGCGTGAAGCCTTCTGTGTGGCGAGCCCCGATTCAACGGCTATATGGAGCTTCGGAGGAGAGTTCCCATGGATGTTGCGGTCACGCGCGAGCCTAGCGCGGTGCGGATCAACCTGCCCAGCCGGGGCGGGGAGATGTCGGCGCTGGAGTTCGGGCCGGTCGAACGGCCTGTCGACATCGTCTTCACGCACGCCAATGGCTTCAACGCGCGGGCCTATGCCAGCATCCTTGAGCCCCTGGCCGCCGACTTCCACATCCTGGCCATCGATCAGCGCGGGCACGGCCGTTCGGGCTTGAAGCCTGAGCTCGAGGGCCGCACGTCCTGGTACGGACTGCGTGACGACCTGTTGGCGCTGCTGGAGGCGCTTGACCTCAAGAACGTGGTGCTGGGCGGACATTCCATGGGGGGCACCGCCAGCATCCTGGCGAGCGCCGAGGCGCCGGGGCGGGTAAAGAGCCTGGTGATGTTCGATCCCGTGGTGCTCTCGCCTGAGGCGATCGCCGCCAACAAGGGCGGAGAGCCCATTGAGTCGCCCCTGGTGCAGGGCGCCCTGCGCCGCCGCGCGGTCTTCCCCAGCCATCAGGCCGTGATCGAGGCCTATACCGGTCGCGGCGCCTTCAAGAGTTGGACGCCGGCGATGCTGGCCGACTACGTCGCCGACGGTTTCCGCGCGCGGCCCGACGGTGAGGTGGAGCTGACCTGCGCTCCGGAATGGGAGGCCTCGAACTTCACATCCCAGGCCCACGACACCTGGGACGCCTTCGCCCGGTCCAAGGCCCCGATCACCATTTTCCGCGCCGGGAATGGCTCTACCTGCCGCGTGGAGGGGCATGAGGCGCAACTGACCGCCTCGGGCCGGATCACCCTGGAGACCGTGCCCGGCACGACCCACTTCCTGCCCATGGAACGGCCCGACGTGGTGGCGGCGGCGCTCCGGGCCGCGGCGTCAAAGCCCTAGGCCCGGGGTGAGCTGGGCCCGGTAGATCTCCTGGGCGGCCGGCGGAATGTCGACGACCTTGCGGGCGTCGAGGTCGAAGCTGATCACCACGGCCTCGGCGCTAGCCCAGGCCCGGCCGCTGACGGGATCCACCATCCAGTGCATCACCCGGCGGGTGCGCGCCGCGACCCCGGCGAAGCCTGAGCGCAGTTCGATGGAGTCGCCGGCCCGCGGCCAGTCCAGGTGCAGCACCCGATATTCCAGGACCGCGCCGCCGATGTTCCGGGGCGCCTCGCCGGCGACGGGCTCCGGGCCGGGCCGGGTCTCGCCGAACAGCCGGTTCACGCCGTCCGACACTCGGCCGATGAACATCTCGCCTCGCATGCGCCCGAACACGTCGCACTCCGCCGGCTGGATAACCCCCATGCCGATGCGGGTGAGGTCCAGCTCCAGGGCCTTGGCGTGGCTGGCCATGGGAACCACGGGCGACAGGTCGAGGCCGCGCGCCGCGGCGAAGGCCGGGATCTCGACCTTCAAGGCGTCCGCCGCCTCACGGATACGGGCCGGCCAGGGGAAGGGGCGCAGATCGGTGCTGGTGACGTGGGAGACCACCACCTGGAAGCTGGCGGCGGGTTCCCCCGACAGGTGTCGGATCACCAGCAGCAGGCGGGCGTCGGTTTCGCCCATCTCCACAACACCGCCGGTCATGATCAGGCCGGCTCCCGCGCGCGCCTCGCGCAGGAAGCGGATGTGCTGTTCGCGGACCACCAGGGTGGATTCGGCCCCGGTGGTGAAGGCGCGCGGCATACCCAGCTGCGCGGCCAGTCCGGCGACGCCCTCGAAGGACTTGGCCACCCAGAACCGGACGTTCAGGTGCCCCATCTCATCGCATTCCCAGGTGTTGACCCCGCCGCCCCAGACTTCGATCACGCAACCATCCCTCGCTTGTTGGCGGCGAACTTATGGGAGGCGTCCTGTAACCGACAGGGGGCGGGCGCCGAAATCGTCCCTAAGCTCAAGCTCGTCCGGCAGGCCATCGCCGCCGTAAGGTCCTTGTGCGAAGCTGAAGACCCTCGGGGAAGACCACCACATGCCACCGACGATGAAGGCCCTGGTCTATCGCCACAGCGTGGTCACGCGGCTGACCCACTGGATCAATGTGGTGGCCCTAACCCTGCTGTTGATGAGCGGCCTGCAGATCTTCAACGCCCACCCGGCGCTCTACTGGGGCCAGAAATCCACCTTTGCCGAGCCCTGGGTCGCCATGACCGCTGTCGAGCGCGGCGATGAGATGATCGGCCTGACCAAGGTCGGGCCCCTGACCCTGGAAACTACGGGCCTGTTCGGGTTCTCGGGGAATGAGAAGCGTGGTTTCCCCGCCTGGTCGACGGCGCCCAGCTACCGCAACCTGGCCGACGGCCGACATTGGCACTTCTTCTTCGCCTGGGTCTTTGTGCTCAACGGCCTGGTCTATCTGTCCGCCAACAGCCTGAACGGCCATATCCGCCGTGATTTGCTGCCCACCCGGGACCAACTGGCGCCGCGCCACCTCTGGCATGAGATTCTCGACCATGCGCGGCTGAGGTTCGCCAAGGGCGAGGAGGCCCGCCGCTACAACGCCCTGCAGAAGCTGGCCTATGGCGGCGTCGTGCTGATCGTCCTGCCGCTGATGGTCCTGACAGGCCTGACCATGTCGCCCGCCGTCGATGCGGGTCAGCCCTGGCTGCCGGCGGTGTTCGGGGGGCGGCAGTCGGCGCGGACGATCCACTTCATCTGCGCGGGCCTGATCACCGCCTTCGTCCTGGTCCATGTCGCCATGGTCCTGCTGTCGGGGGTCTGGAACAATCTGCGGTCCATGGTCACCGGCCGCTACGCCATAGACGTCGAGGGAGACGCCCGATGAGCGCCGCCGACACCCGCCGTGGCTGGCTCAAGGGCGCCGCCGCCGGCGCCGCGGGCCTGTGGCTCACCGCCTGCAACAAGGTCAATGACAACCCGCAGGTCCAGGCCACCTTGAAGAGCGCGGAGGGGCTGACGCGCCAGGCCCAGCGCCTGCTGATCAGCCGCAAGGCCTTGGCGCAGGAGTTCACCGAGGCTGACATCAGCTCCGACTTCCGTCCCAACGGCTCCATCAGTCCGGGGGACGCCGAGTACCGCAAGCTGCTGATGGGGGGCTTTGCCGACTACCGGCTGGTGGTGGACGGCCTGGTGGACAAGCCCCTGTCCCTGACCCTCGCCCAGGTTCGCGCCCTCACGTCCCGCACCCAGATCACCCGCCACGACTGCGTCGAGGGCTGGTCCAGCATCGGTAAGTGGAAGGGCGCGCGCCTGGGCCCGCTGCTGGACCTGGCCGGCCTGAAGGCGGACGCCCGCTACATCGTCTTCCACTGCGCCGACAGCCTGGGCGGCGGGGGGGCGAACGGGCGCTACTATGAGAGCATCGACCTGATCGACGCCTACCACCCCCAGACGATCATGGCCTACGAGATGAACGGCGCGGTCCTGCCGGTGGCCCACGGCGCGCCCTTGCGTCTGCGGGTCGAGCGGCAGCTCGGCTACAAGCACGCCAAGTACGTCATGCGCATCGAAGCCGTCGCCGACTTCGCCCACCTGGGGGCCGGCAAGGGCGGGTTCTGGGAAGACCGCGGCTACGAGTGGTACGCCGGAATCTGACGTCGCCTTACCAGGGGGTCCTGGCGGACTGTTCCGCCTCGACCTTGCACATCGCCGCGTCGGGCTTCGCGCCGGTCTTGCGGACGGCCTCCAGTTCCGCACGGACGGCTTCCAGGTCGGCGCGGAAAACGGGATTGCCGCGCCATGTGGCGAGGATCGCCCCGCCATTGAGGCGGCCGGCTTCGATGGCGCTGACGCTGTGGACGCCGCAGACCACGCGGCTTTCGCCGAAGGCGCGCCCGCGCACCAGGATCGGTGTCGCCCGGTCAGGCGCCAGTTCCGCCAGGAACAGGGCCACGGCCCAGCCCCAGGTGGCATGGCCTGAGGGATAGTCGGGGCTGGCGGCCAGGGAATCGCTCTTTGGCGTGCAGATTGCGCCCTCACCGGCGATCAGATAGGGCCGCGGGCGCTTGAAGACGTCCTTGACGCTGGAGACCTGGCGACTGGCGTCGATGCCCATCCTCGACAGCACGGTCATCAGCCTGGGCGTTGCCTCCGGAGACATCTGCACGCCCACCGCGCAGCTGAAGTCCGTCAGCATGGCGCCAGGCAGGGAGGGCACGTCGTTTTGCGCGAGCGCCCAGCGCGGCGATCCCTCCAGGGTGCGGGTCGCCTTGAACACAGCCTGGTCCTGCGCCTCGCGGGCCGAGCCCGTGGCGGGCGCAGGCGGCAGAATCTGGGCTGCGTCGGGCCAGGTCTGGGCGTTGAGATAGCCGGCGGGCAGGGGCCGGGATGTCGGGGCGGGCGCAACGACCGCCGCCGGCTGGGCCAGGGCCATGCCGGCCGCGGCAAGGGCGCCTGTGAGGCTCAGTCCGATCAGTGTACAGCGCATTTTCCACTCCCTTGATCTGTTGGGAGCATCATGCCCACGCCGACCGCTGGCGCAACTGCAAGCCGGATGGGGCTTTCTGACGTGGGTGGACGCAAGATCCTGGGTTAGGGTTCCGGAAACACAAGGCCGACAGCTGGACCCGCTTCCGACCTCAACGCCGCCCTCCGAGGTGGCCAATCCCCGCCGGGAGAAGGCGCCGCGCCAGCTGGCGCTGATGCGGGCCCGCGCCGAACTGTTGCGCTGGCGGGTCGTGCCGCGCGTCCTCAAGCCCGGTCAGCGGCGGTTCAATCCCTGGCTGCCGCTCGTACCTGTGCTGATCGTGCTGTCACCCGCCCTGCTGCTGCTGGCCGGTGTGGCGGTCTTCCTGCCCCGGCCGTTCCGGGTCAACCCGGCGACGGTGATGCTGAACCTTGGCCGCGTCATGATCGCCCTGAGTGATGGCGGCCCGGACCCCGAGGCGCGCCGGGCGCCCGGGATTTCCGACGAGCGGTCCTGACGGCCGTCATCGCTGGCGCGACAACGGCCGCTTCGGCTACGACGCGATCTTCTGGAAAAGCTTGGCCCAGCGGGGCTTCTCGCGGGTCTTCCAGGCGCCGCGGTGCCAGGCGTCCGATGCGATCAGCGGCACCACGGTGCTGGCCTCGGCGAACACCATCTGTTCCCAGGTGACGTCGACCTTGCCCCAGGAGCAGGCCTCCTTGAGCGTCGAGGACGAGCAGGCGCCGTCCCGCACGTCGGCCACCGTGATCTGGATGGCGTACTTGTGCATGTCGACCTCGTGGCCGAGGATTTCGGCGCAGACCACGGTGTCCTGGGCGAAGTTCTTCGGAACCCCGCCGCCCACCATGAACAGGCCGGTGGTGCCGGCCGCGATCTTCACGTCGGTCAGCTCGCGGAAGTCGGCCACGGAATCGATGGTGAGGTAGGGCTTGCCCGCCTTCATGTTCTCCACCTGGTGCTTCACCAGGCCAAAGCCCGCGGAGCTATCGGTGAAGGCCGGGCAGAAGATCGGAATGTCCAGCTCATAGGCCGTCTCGATCAGCGAGCCCTTCTTCTTGGCGTTGCCGTCGGCCAGCCACTTGCCCATCTCCCAGATGAACTCGCGGCTCGAATAGGGGCGGGGCTCCAGCATGTTGCAGAGCTGGAAGATCACGTCGTCGCAGTTCTGGAGCTCTTCCTCGTCGATATAGGTGTCGTAGATGCGGTCGATATAGAGGGCGCGCAGGTCGCGGTCATCAACCGGATCCTGGGGCTTGGACTGGTAGTGCTTGAAGCCCAGGGCCTCGAAGAAATCCATGTCGACGATCGAGGCGCCAGTGGAGACCACGCAGTCGATCAGGCCGAACTTCAGCATGTCGCGATAGATGTGCATGCAGCCGCCGGCGCTGGTGGAGCCGGCCAGCGTCAGCCAGGTGGAGCAGCCCTTGTCTTCCAGCGCCATGGTCAGGATGTCGGCGGCGCGCGCGGTATCGCGGCTGGTGAAGCTCATCTGCCGCATCGAATCGATGATCGGACGGGCGTCGTACTGGTCGATGGCCACATGCTCGACGGTGGTCGAGAGCAGCTCGGCCTTGCGATTGGTGTTTTGAACGTCAGCGTTCATTCTCTTGATCCTCAGGAGTTTGAGCGCCCGTCCGTAAAGAAGGGGCCCAGCCGGGACGGAGCGACCGGCTGGACCATCAACACGTAAACGCGACGGTTATTTCCGCCGACGCTTCTTGCCGCGCGCGCGGGACAGTTTCACGACGTTCTGGATCTCGGACTTCGGCACCGAGATCGAACGCTTGGCCAGGCCGAACATGGAGGCCATGGGGGCGTCGTTGACCTCGATGGTCTCGGCGTCGCCGAACCCGTTGAAGCGGGTGTTCATCGCCACGCCATAGGCGCCCAGCATCCCGATCTCCACATAGTCACCCTCGCGGATGTCTTCCGGCAGCCAGAAGGGGCCGGGCATGTGGTCGAGCGAGTCGCAGGTGGGACCCCAGAAACGGTAGGGCTTGAGCGGGCCTTCGACCTCACGGGCCTCGCCATCCTCATTGCGGATCAGCTTGACCGGAAAGGGCCACTTGGTGTGGGCGGCGTCGAACAGCGAGCCGTAGGAGCCGTCATTGAGATACAGCGCGTCGCCCTTGCGCAGCTCGACCTTGGTGAGGATCGAGGAGCCTTCGGCGACGAGCGCCCGGCCGGGTTCGCACCACAGCTCGGTGGTCTCGTGGACCATCATCTCGGCGAAGCCGCGGTCGATGGAGTCGACATAGTCGGCCAGGTCCGGCGGAACCATGCCGGGATAGACCGACGGGAAGCCACCGCCCACGTCCACCACGTCGGCGAAGACGCCAGCGCGGACAAGAGCGCGGGAGGCCTGGGTCATGGCCGCCTGATAGGCGGTCGGACGCATGCACTGGCTGCCGACGTGGAAGGAGACGCCCATCAAATCCTGCGTCGCCCGCCGGGCGGCGAGCAGCAGGCCCGGCGCCTCGAAGGTGTCGACCCCGAACTTTCCCGACAGGGAATAGGCCGCGCCCTCGGCGGCGACCGCCAGGCGGACGATCAGGTTCAGGTCCTTCGCGCCGCCCGTGGCGTCCATGATCTTGGCCAGCTCCTCGTGCGTATCGAGCGCGAAGGTGCGGACGCCGTGATCGAAATAGGCCTGGGAGATGGCCGAGCGGCTCTTGACCGGATGCATGAAGGCCATGCGCGAGCCCGGCGCGAACTGGCTGACCAGTTCGATCTCCGGGATCGAGGCCACATCGAAGGAGGTCACCCCATTGGCGGCCAGGGTCTCGATGACCCATGGCGAAGGGTTCGCCTTAACTGCGTAGAAGACGTCGCCGCGAAAATTTTCCTGGAACCAGCGCGCCGCCGTGGCCACCGCGTCCGGTCGCGCTATTGCGACAGGACGTTCGGGGGACCGCTGACGGACCAGGTCCAGGGGTGTGTGATACGTGTGCAATTCACGTAACCCCCATTGGATTGTTGAACCTAGCCGGCGTTAGCAGCGCTTTTGAGGACTTCGGGTCCGCCGGAGCGCGGTGAAATAGGGGCATATGACCCCTGTGTAAAGCGGTTTGATTCTGGTGCGGTAAATCACGCGCAAACCCTGACGCGGCCAAGGCTTGCGAGGGGGGCGCGGCGACGGGTTTTGTGACAGTCCCAAAGGCAGGATTTTGCGCGCCGCGGGGTCATTCGCGCGCGCGACGCGCCTGCGACGTAGGGAGGCGTTAACGGACGCTAGACCGGACGGCGGGCGCCGTGTCATGAAGTCGTCGCGACGGACGGCGATGACGCATCTCCGCCCCTTGCCCGCGCCGACCTGGGAAGCTTCCGCATTCATGCCTGACGCCGCCGTTCTGTCCGTACGGAACGCCTCGAAGAGCTTTGGCCCTCGCAAAGCGCTCGACGGCGTGTCCCTCGATGTTTCCCGTGGCGAGATGATCGCCCTGATCGGTCCGTCCGGTTCGGGCAAGTCGACCCTGCTGCGCTCCATCAGCGGCCTGCAGACCATCGACCAGGGCCCCGGCGTCATCGAGGCCTTCGGTGGCCCGGTGCAGTCGGGCGGCAAGATCAGCCGCAAGGTGCGGCAGACCCGCATCCGGGTCGGCTTCATCTTCCAACAGTTCAACCTGGTGGGCCGGCTGACCCTGTTCACCAACGTGGCGCTCGGATCTCTGGGCCGCATCCCCACGCTGCGCGGGACCCTCGGCGCCTGGCCGCAGGAAACCAAGGACGCGGTCATGGCCGCCCTCTCCAGGGTGGGCGTGGCCGACTATGCCGGCCAGCGGGCCAACACTCTTTCCGGCGGTCAGCAGCAGCGCGGAGCTATCGCCCGCGCCCTGGTGCAGAAGGCCAAGATCATCCTGGCCGACGAGCCGGTGGCCTCCCTGGACCCGGTATCGGCGCGCAAGGTCATGGAACTGCTGCGCGACCTCAACGCCACCGACGGCCTCACCGTCGTGGTCACCCTGCACCAGGTCGATTACGCCCTGCGCTACTGCAAGCGGGTCGTGGCCTTGAAGGCCGGCAAGGTGGTCTATGACGGCCCCATCGACGGTCTGGGCCGTGAGCGGCTGATCGACATCTACGGTCCCGAATTCGAAGACGCCTTCTGGGAAGGAGCGCCGAAATGATCCGTCGCCAAGTTCTAACCGCCCTGGCCGCCGCCCTGGCTCTGGCCGCCTGTGGCCAGAAGCCTGTCGAAAAGGCCGCCCCCCCCACCGAACTGACCTTCTCGATCCTGTCGGCCGAGAACCAGGCCTCGATGCAGCCCCTGTGGCAGCCGCTCCTGGACGACATGTCGGCCCAGATCGGCGTCAAGGTGAAGCCCTATTTCGCCACCAACTACACGTCCCTGATCGAGGCCATGCGCTTCAACCAGGTGCAGGTGGGCTGGTTCTCCGCCCTGCCGGCCCTGGAGGCTGTGCGCCGCGCCGATGGCGAGGTGCTGGGCCGGGTGATCGACGCCGGAGGCGCCGATTCCTACACCTCGGTGCTGATCGTGAAGAAGGGCAGCGGCATCACGCTGGAGGACGTGCTGAAGTGCGACAAGCGCTACTCCTTCGGGATCGGCGACGCCAAGTCCACCTCGGGCACGCTGGCCCCCATGACCTACCTGTTCACCCCGCGTGGGATCGAACCCGGCGCCTGTTTCAAGGGGGTGCGCTCGGCCAGCCACCAAACCAACGTCTTCTCCGTCGCCAACGGCGTGCTGGACGTGGCCACGAACAATTCCGTGGGCCTGGTGTTCGCGGCCCGCGAGAACCCCGAGGTCGCCGCCAAGATCGAGGTGATCTGGAATTCGCCGCCGCTGCCGGAATCCTCCATCGTCGCCCGCAAGGATCTCGATCCGGCGATCCGTGAGAAAATACGCCAGTTCTTCCTCACCTATGGGACCGGCACGGGACCGCGCGCCGACAAACAGCGCGAAGTGCTCAAGGGCCTGGCCTATGGCGGCTTCCGCGCGGCCGACGACAGCTATCTCGACCCGATCCGCGAGATGGAGGCTTCCGAGGCTCTGGCCACCGCCAAGCGCGGCGGCGACGCCGCCAAGATCGCCAAGGCCCAGACCGCTTTCGACGAAATCCGCGCCAAGGCCGCACAGCGCCGCGCGGTCAATCCGGACGTCTGATGACCCTTATCGATCCCAAGATGGCGCGCGGTCCCCGGCCTCCGAGCCGCACCCTGGCGGAGCGGGCTCCCGACGTCCTGGTCTGGGGCGGAGTGATCCTGTTCCTGGCCATCAGCTTCGGCCCGGTGGAGATCAACCGCCTGCCCATGCTGTTCTCCAACTCCGAGAACATGCAGCAGTTCGGCCGCGAACTGCTGCGCCCCGACTTCACCAACTGGAAGCTCTACGTCGCTCAGATGTGGCTGACGGTGCAGATCGCGCTGTGGGGCACCTGCCTGGCGGTGTTCCTGGCCATCCCCTTCGGCCTGGTCTGCGCGCGCAACATCTCGCCGGTGTGGCTGCAGCAGCCGATGCGCCTGGCCATGAACCTGCTGCGCTCGGTCCCCGATCTGGTTCTGGGCCTGCTGTTCATCGTGGCCGTCGGCCTGGGGCCTTTCGCCGGCGTCATGGCCCTGGCGCTGAACACCGGCGGCGTCCTGGCCAAGCTGTTCTCCGAGGCCGTGGAATCCATCGATCGCGGTCCCGTCGAGGGCGTGCGTGCCACAGGCGCCACACCCCTGCAGGAAGTGGTCTGGGGGGTCATCCCCCAGGTCGCGCCCCTGTGGAGCTCCTATGCGCTCTACCGGTTTGAATCCAATTCCCGGTCTGCCACGGTGCTGGGCCTGATCGGCGCCGGCGGGATCGGCCAGACACTTTTCGAATCCTTGAATGGATTCAACTATTCCCAGGTCGCGGCCATCGCCATCGTCATCGTCGTGGCGGTCACCCTGATCGACATGCTCAGCCAGACGATCCGCGCTCGCCTCCTGTAGAACGATCCGTCTACAGATCGAGTGTCGCATATCGTCAATCTGAATGTCATCGTTCCGAAGTCTGAGCGTCACATAAGCTTGGCCGGAGCGTCATAGGACCTCGGTAAGCCGCCCCTAGCCTGAAAAGGGCACGGGGATAAGCTCCACAAGGATCCGAAGATATGACGTTCAAGACCTCGCTATGCGCAGGTGTGGCGCTCAGCGTCGCCATGCTGGCGGCCGGCGCCGCCAGCGCTCAGGACACCACGACCGCCTGGAAGGGCGCGCCGCAGTGGACCAACGACACCCTGACCTTCAAGGTCCGCGGCCGCGTCTATGAAGACTTCGTGTCGCAGTCGGTCGACCGCCAGACCGGCGCCGACTTCGACGCCAACGTGACCCGCCTGCGCACCGCCCGCCTGGGCGTCGAGGGCACCTGGAACGCCAACTGGGCCTACAAGGCCGAGGCCACGCTTTCCTCCACCGGCGGCACGACCCAGTGGGAGGACCTGATCCTCGAATACAAGCCCACCGACACGCTCTCGATCATGGCCGGTAACTTCAAGACCGTCGCCCTCGAGAACATCTCCTCCTCGCGCTACATCACCTTCATGGAACGCGGCCCCTATAACGACGTGCTCGACGTCGGGCGGGTCATGAACGTCCAGGTCAAGGCCAATGGCGAAAACTGGACCGCCGCCGTCGCCGTCTCCGGCGACTCGGTGAACAGCGCCGATCCCACCGCCACCGCCACCGGTGGCTCGGAAGTCCTGGGCGTCAACGGCCGGGTGACCTTCACCCCGATCAACGACGACACCCAGAAGCTGCACCTCGGCGCCTGGGCGCGCTATCGCGACCGCCAGGACCAGGCCAACTTCAACTACCAGGCCCGCAACAACACCAACTACGGCGCGCGCTACGTCTCCACCGGCGCGGTGGGCGTCTCCGACCGCATGATCGGGGTCGAGGGCCTCTACATCCACGGGCCGTTCTCGATCCAAGCCGAGTACGCCAAGGCCGATGTCGACCGCCTTGCCGGCGTCTCCAGCGACTTCAGCACCTACTATGTCGCGGGTTCGTTCTTCGTCACCGGCGACATGCGCAACCTGGACGTCAAGAAGGGTGAATTGGGCCGCACCAAGATCCTGAACCCCGTCACCAGCGGCGGCTTCGGCGCTCTGGAACTGGCCGTGCGTTACGACAACGTCGACCTGACCAACTTCAAGATCCCAGCCACGGCTGGCGAGTACACCGCCTGGACCGTGGGCGCCAACTGGTACCCCCACCCCTACGTCCGCTTCATGGCCAACTACAGCAAGTCCAAGAACGACAACGTCGCCCTCGGCGCCGATGTCGACGTGGACACCCTGCAGTTCCGGGCTCAGTTCGACTTCTAAGGCATCCCCTCGCGGGGCGGCCCCAGGGTCGCCCCGCATCCCCATTCGGAGATATCTCCCGTGAAGATCACCATGGCTAAGAAAGCCCTCCTGGCCTGCGCCGCCGCCTCCGCGACGCTGGCCTTCGGCGCCCCGGCCTTTGCCGCGCGCGACTATGTCTGGGCGGCCGGTTCCTCCACCGTCTTCCCCTTCTCCACCCGCGTGGCGGAGAACTACGCCAAGAAGACCGGCAAGAAGTCCCCCAAGATCGAGAGCCTCGGCACCGGCGGCGGCATCAAGCTGTTCTGCGGCGGCGTGGGCGACGCCTTCCCTGACATCGCCAACGCCTCGCGTCCGATGAAGAAGTCTGAGTTCGACGCCTGCGCCGCCAAGGGCGTCAAGGACATCGTCCAGATCAAGATCGGCTTCGACGGAATCGTTGTGGCCACCGACAAGGACGGCGCCGACTACAACTTCAAGACCGAGCACCTCTATCTTGGCCTCGCGGCCAACGTGCTGCGCCAGGGCAAGTTCGTGAAGAACCCCTACACGACCTGGGACGAGATCGGCGCCGGCCTGCCCGGCAACCGCATCCAGGTCTACGGCCCGCCGCCCACCTCCGGCACCCGGGACGCCTGGGTCGAGCTGGCCATCGAAGCCGGCGCGCGCAAGTATCCCACCGCCGACGAACTGCGCTCGAACAACGAGAAGAAGTTCAAGGAACTCGTCGATCCGATGCGCAAGGACGGCTGGATCGACGCCGGTGAAAACGACAACGCCATCGTCGGCACCCTGACCAAGACGCCGGGTTCCCTGGGCGTGTTCGGCTGGTCCTATCTCGAAGAGAACATGGACAAGATCAAGGGCGCCAGCGTCAACGGCGTGAAACCCTCGGCCGGCTCGATCTCCGACGGCTCCTATCCCCTGGCCCGCTCGCTCTACATCTATGTGAAGAAGTCGCACATCGGGGTGACGCAGGGTCTCCAGGATTACCTCAACGAGTTCGTCTCCGACGCCGCCACCGGGCGCGGCGGCTACCTGCAGAGCCGCGGCCTGATCCCGCTGCCCGCCGGCCAGCACGACGGCCAGAAGGCTGCCGCCCAGAAGCTGACTCCCATGGCGCGCCCGGCCTCCTGAGCCCCCTCAAGCCGGCACGCCTAAGAGCGCCGCGGTCCTCTCCGGACCGCGGCGTTTTCTATTGGGATCAGGCCGCCTCGGGCCTGCGCCGCCGCACCCGCGCCAACCTCCGCAGCCGGCGCCAGAACCTCGTCTTCTCAGGCTCGGGATAGGGCTGCAGATTGCGGACGAAATCCTCTGCGCAGGCGCGCCACGAAAAGCCTTCAGCAAAGGCGCGGACCTGCTTGCGGTCCAGCTTCAGGGCCTCCAGGCAGGCTTCACGCAGGCCCTCGGTGGCGCTGCCCGCCAGGACGCCGGCATTGCTGCCCGGGATGATGTCGATGGGGCCGGGCGCCGGATAGGCCGCCACCGGCGTGCCTGTTGCCATGGCCTCCAGGATCACCAGGCCGAAGGTGTCGGTGAGCGAGGGGAAGACGAAGACGTCGGCGCAGGCGAAGTGGGCGGCCAATTCGTCGCCCATCCTGAAGCCGCGGAACACCACCTCCGGGTACTTGGCCTTCAGCTCCTCGGTCTGGGGGCCGTCGCCCACCACCACCTTGGTGCCGGGCAGATCAAGGCCCAGGAAGGCCTCGATGTTCTTCTCCACCGCCACCCGGCCCACCGACAGGAAGACCGGTCGCGCCAGGCCCTCATAGACGTCGCACTCCTCTGGCGTCCGGGGGCGGAAGGCCTCGGTGTCGACGCCGCGGGACCAGGCGGTGATGTTGCGGAAGCCGTGATGCTCCAGTTCGTCGCGCATGGTCGGCGTGGCCACCATCAGACGGCCTGACGGCTTGTGGAACCACTTCATGTAGGCGTAGCCGGCGGCGAGCGGCAGCGGCAGGCGGGCCGAGACATATTCGGGGAAGCGGGTGTGATAGCTGGTGGTGAAGGGCAGCTTCCACTCCACGCAGATGCGCCGCGCCGCCAGGCCGAGCGGGCCTTCTGTGGCGATATGGATGGCCTCGGGCTCGAAGGCCTTGAACCGCTCCTGAACCGGCTCGTAGGTGCCGACCGCCACCTTGATCTCGGCATAGGTCGGCAGGGGGAAGGTCTTGAACTGGTCGGGGCTGATAACCTCGACCGAGTGGCCCATCTCCCGCATCTCCTTGATGACGCGGGTGAGGGTGCGGACCACGCCGTTGACCTGGGGCTCCCAGGCGTCGGTCACCACCATGATGCGCATGGGTTTGAGGCTGTCGCGCGGGGCGATGATGGCGTCGCGGACTCGGGTTCGGGAGGGCCGGGCCGGTGTCAACGCCTGAGTCTGCAGCCAGGCCCAGAAGGCGCCCATCAGGGCTTCGCGGGTGGGGAAGTGGCGATAGACCGTGCGTTCGCCCACCTTCGCCTCAGCGGCGATCTCGGCGAAGCTCAGCTCCTCCAAGCCGCCGGACTCCAGGCGCGTGGCCACGGCGCGCAGGATCTGGTCGTGGGTCTCGGCCTTCTGGCGATCGCGCAGGTTGGAGACGTATCGCGTGGGGGGCATGGTCATGACAGCGGCACTGTCGTCAGTTCGGTGAGGCTGTCAAGAAAACGCGGTTACGCGGCGACCGCGGGCGCGGGCGCGGGCACGAGCACGGGCATTTTCCGATCAATGGCCGACCAGGAGCGGATCTTGGCCCACTCCAGAATTTCCAGGCGCCCGTCGCTATGTTCCACGAGGGCGGTGCAGCTCTCCACCCAGTCGCCGTCGTTGATATAGGCGATCCCATCGATGTCGCGCATCTCGGCCTTGTGGATGTGGCCGCAGATCACGCCGTCCACCCCGCGCCGCCGGGCCTCATCGGCGACGGCGGCCTCGAAGTTCTCCACGAACTGCAGGGCGTTCTTCACGCGGGTCTTCACGTAGGCCGAGAGGCTCCAATAGCCGAAGCCCATACGACGGCGGGCGCGGTTGAACAGGGTGTTGAGGGCGATCAGCGCCCGATAGGCATAGTCGCCGACGAAGGCCAGCCAGCGGGCATGCTGCACCACGCCGTCGAACTCATCGCCGTGCGTCACGAGGAAGCGCGGGCCGTCGGCGGTCTCATGGATCACGTCCCGCGCCACCACCACACCGCCGAAGTGGACGCCGATGAATTCCCGGGCGCCCTCGTCATGATTGCCGGGGACATAGGTGACGTTCACGCCCTTGCGGGCCATGCGCAAAACCTTCTGAACCACGTCGTTGTGGCTCTGGGGCCAGTGCCAGCCCGAGCGTAGCTTCCAGCCGTCGATGATGTCGCCCACCAGGAAGAGGTTGTCGCATTCCACGTGGCGGATGAAATCGAGCAGCAGCTCCGCCTGACACCCCTTGGTCCCGAGGTGGACATCGGAAATGAACACTGTGCGATAACGTCGGATTCCGAATTCGGACATCAGGGGCCTCTTGGCGAGCAACCAACGCCTGCCGGTTAGGCTGATTGCATGTCATTCTCATGAAACCGATCGTGCCCCTTTCGAAGCGGGGCCTTTCGGGGTAAGGGATTCCCAGGCCGACCCTCCCCAGGTCACCCCAAAATCAGGTCCCGATGGACGCCCGTACCTATCCTGCGAAGGAGACGCCGAAGTCTCGGCGCACCCGAGCACGCATCCTCGACGCCGCCATGCGGCTGTTCGCCGACGTCGGCTATCACGCCGCCACGAACGCCATGATCGCGGACGCCGCGAACCTGACGCGTGGCGCGATGCTCTACCATTTTGCCAGCCGGGAAGAGTTGGTGGAGGCCGCCGTCACCTACATCGAGGTGGAGCGCGCCAGGCTTTTCGAACAGGCCGCCTCGGCGCCCGCCGCCCCCGGAATCGACGCCTCAGAACACGCCATCGACGCCTACTGGGCGTTGCTGCACGAAATACCGTTCGTGGCCTTCGCCGAGTTGGAGACCGCCGCCCGTACCGAGTCCATGCTGCGGATTCGGCTGGCCGCCGCCCAAAGCGCCTTCGACCGCGCCCAGGTGGGCGATCGGTTCCTGGCCCTGGCCCAGGCCGGAGAAGATCCCCGGTTCCAGACCAGCCGTGACCTTGGTCGCTTCCTGCTGGAGGGCCTGGCCAAGGGGGCGATGACCTATGACGAGCCGGCCCGCAAGGAGCGGCTGCTCACCGTGGTCAAGCGCGCCGTGCGGGTGTTGAACCGCAAGGGTGATGTTCAGGAACTGTGGCCCGACTAGAGCATGATCGTTTTAGACGGAACCGCGTAGCGGTCCCGGCTGAAGCGTGAATCATGCTGTCGCATATATCTGGAGCCTGACTCACCGCATCGGTGGAACCGCCAAGCGGTTCCTCCTCAACGGATCAGGCTCTAGACGAAGGCTAAAGGGTCGCGAGCAGGCCCACAAAGGCGATCACCTTGATCGCCAGGTACCAAAAGACGGCGTTCAGGCCCAGGAAGCCCGCGATCAGGGCTATCCTATAGAGACTCGGTCGCCGGCCCATGGGGCCCAGGGAGGCTGCGGCCATTTTCGTTTCCTCTGCTGCTGCCTTTGGTTCGGGGGGAGGCAGCTTGGCTTGAGTGTTGCACCGATTCATTGAAGACGAACCGGTGACGAAGTGTCGCCCCTTCAACGCAGGTTCGAAACAAAAAGTTTCACTTGGCCCTGGTGGTCGCCACCCAGAGATCGATGCGGTTGTCCAGCAGGTCGAGGGGCAGGGGCCCCGCCAGCAGGACAGCGTCGTGGAAGCTGCGGATGTCGAACCGATCACCGAGTTTGGCCTGGGCGCGGGTCCTCAACTGGACGATCTTCATCTCGCCCACCTTGTAGGCCAGTGCCTGGCCCGGCCAGGACACGTAGCGGGCCAGCTCCACCTCGATGTTGAGCGGCGACAGCGCGGTGTTGTCGGTGAAGCAGGCCCGCGCTTCATCCAGGCTCCAGCCCTTCCAATGGATACCGGTGTCGGCCACCAGCCGGCAGGCGCGCCACATCTCGTAGGACAGCCGGCCGAACCGCTCATAGGGGTCCTGGTAGACGCCCATCTCACCCCCCAGCTTCTCGGCATAGAGGCCCCAGCCCTCGGTGAAGGCGGTGACCCCTGCGTTGCGGCGGAAGGCAGGCACGCCCTGCAGTTCCTGGGATAGCGCGATCTGCAGATGATGGCCCGGGACCGCCTCGTGCAGGGTGAGCGCCGGCAGTTCGTAGAGCGGCCGCTGGTCCAGCTTGGCGGTGTTGACCATGTAGCCGCCGGCGACGCCCTGGGCCGGGCTGCCGGAGAAGTAGCGGCCGGTGGTGTAGTTGGCCTCGACGTCGGTGGGCACGGGGCGAACGCCATAGGTCAGGCGGGGCAGGGTGGCGAACCAGCCGGGCAGCTTGTCGTCGATCCGCTTGGCGATTCGCGAAGCCTTCTCCAGCAGGTCCTCCCGCGAGGTCGCATAGAACCTGGGATCGGACCTCAGCATGGCGAGGAAGGCCCTGAAGTCACCCTTGAAGCCGGTCTCCGCGATCACCCCGGCCATCTCCGCCCGAATGCGCGCCACCTCGGCCAGGCCCGCGGCGTGGATCTCGTCGGGCGTCAGCGTCGTGGTCGTGTGGTCCGACGCCAGCCAGCCATAATAGCGCTCTCCGTCCGGCAGGCTGCGGGCCGCCAGGGATTTGCGGCTGGCAGGCAGGTATTCCGTCTCCAGGAAGGCCACGAAGTCGCGCTGCGCCGGCCGCACCCTGTCCCGCACGATCGCTGCGGCCTGCGCCCGTAGCGCGGCTTGCTCCGAGGCGGGGATCGACGCTGGCAGAGCCTGGAGCGGGTTCAGCAGGACGTCGGTCTCCACCGGCGCGGCGAGCATCTCCTTCGCGCGGGCCAGGACCTGATCGTTGGTGCTGCGGGGTTGGGTGAAGCCCGATGTCACCCCGCGCCGGGCGTTGGCGATGTTGGCGGCGTAATAGGCCGGGATGGTGTTCAGCCGGTCGATCCAGGCCCGCGCATCGGCCGCCGAGCGGACCGGCGTGGTGGCGGCCAGGTAGCCCAGGGTCGCGTGGAAGCCGCCGTCGGAATTGAACGGCATGCGGGCCTCGTCGAAGGCCAGGCTGCGCATCTGCCGGTCGAGGGTCCAGGCCAGGAAGGCGCGGTTCAATCGGGCGTCCTCCGACAGGCCGGTGACGTCGATGGTCGCCAGCCGCGCCTGGAACGTCTTCAGGGCCTTGGTCCGCGCCGCGTCTGCGGTCGGCGACACGTCGGGCAGACGCGACAGGGCCGCGCGGTCGCCTTCGCCGCCGGCGGTGATCGGATCGTCGGCCAGGGCATAGGCTTCGTAGTCGGCCACCAGGGTGTTCAGCGGCTTGTCATCGGCCAGGGCAGGCCCTGCGAACAGCAGCAGGGCCAGGGCAAGCAGCAGGCGGCGCATGGGGATCATCCTTCCGACAGGCGGCCAAGCTGGCGCCAGGGGCTGCGCCTGCCAAGCCCTTGCCGCACGCCCGCGATCCGCGTCATGGTCGAGGCGCTGTTCAGGTCAGGGGACCCTCATGAGCTTCGTTACGCGCCGAAAGGCGATCGCCCCGGAACGGCATGCCGATGACGGCCATCACCGTCTGAAGGCCACCTTGAGCTGGCCCCATCTGATGGCGCTGGGGATCGGGGCCATCATTGGCACCGGCATCTACACCCTGACGGGGGTGGCGGCGGGCCTCGCCGGCCCGGCGGTGATCCTGTCTTTCGCGGTGGCCGGCGCCGTCTGCGCCTGCGCGGCGCTCTGCTACGCCGAGATGGCCAGCCTCATGCCGCATGCGGGCAGCGCCTATGCCTATTCCTACACGACCCTGGGCGAAGGCGTGGCCTGGGTGATCGGCTGGAGCCTGATCCTGGAATACACCCTGGTCTGCAGCGCGGTGGCCGTCGGCTGGTCGGGATATGCCGCCGGCCTCATCGAACAGGCCAACTGGGCGATCCCCAAGGCCCTGCTGGAAGGCCCCGAGACCGGCGGGCTGGTGAACCTGCCGGCGGTCCTCATCACCCTGGTGGTCACCGCGATGCTGCTGGTGGGCACCCGCGAGAGCGCCACGGTGAACTTCGTCCTGGTCTGCGTGAAGCTCGTGGCGCTGGCGGTCTTCGTGGCCCTGACCCTGCCGCACTTCGACGCCAGCCACTTCACCCCCTTCGCCCCCTTCGGCTACGGGGGTGAGGAGATCGACGGCAAGAAGTTCGGGGTGATGGGCGCAGCCGCCATCATCTTCTTCGCATTCTACGGCTTCGACGCCATCTCGACGGCGGCGGAGGAGGCCAAGAACCCGGGCCGCGACCTGACCATCGGCATCGTCGGATCCATGCTGATCTGCACCCTGATCTACATGGTGGTTGCCGCCGCCGCCCTGGGCGCCTCGCCCTATGACGTCTTCTCCAAGGATCCGGCCCCGCTGGCCTTCGTGCTGAAGGAGATCGGCCAGGGTCAGGCCGCCGCCTGGGTGGCGGGGGCGGCGGTGATCGCCATGCCGACGGTGATCATGGTCTTCATGTTCGGCCAGAGCCGGGTGTTCTTCGCCATGGCCCGCGACGGTCTGCTGCCCCGCTGGCTGGCGACGGTGACCCCGCGCGGGGTGCCCAACCGCGTGACCATCCTGACCGGGGTGATCGCCGCGGTGATCGCCGGCGTCATGCCGCTGTCGGAGATCGCGTCCCTGGCCAATGCCGGGACGCTCGCGGCGTTCATCGCCACGATCATCGCGGTCCTGGTGCTGCGCCGATCGGCCCCGGCCCTGGCGCGGACCTTCAGGACCCCGCTGGTCTGGTTGATCGGTCCGGCCGGGGTGCTGGGCTGCGTCTATCTGTTCACCAGCCTGTCGGCCAAGACCATGGTCTTCTTCGCCGTCTGGAATGTGATCGGCGTCCTGGCCTATCTGCTGTACGGGCGGGTGAAGAGCCGCTTGGCGCAAGCGTGACAGCCGAAAGTGGACGCCGGTTTCGGCGCCCGTCACGCGCCAAGATATAGAGTCTATTCAGCGGGCTCGTCGAAGCCCTGCGGCCGGTCGGCGAGTTGGCGCAGGTACTGGCCGTATTCGCTCTTGGCCAGCCGGTCCGCGAGCTTCAGGAGCTGGGGCCGGTCGATCCAGCCCTGGTGGAAGGCGATCTCCTCCAGGCAGCCGATGCGCAGGCCCTGGCGCTGCTCGAAGGTGCGGATCAGTTCGCCGGCCTGGATCAGGCTGTCGTGGGTGCCCGCGTCTTCCCAGGCAAAGCCCCGACCCAGCAGCTCGACGTGCAGGTCGCCCTCATCGAGATAGATCTGGTTGAGGGCGGTGATCTCCAGCTCGCCGCGTGCTGACCGCTCCAGCGTCTTGGCGAAGGTCGAGGCGCGGCCGTCATAGAAGTAGAGGCCGGTGACCGCATAGTTGGACTTCGGATGGGTGGGCTTCTCCTCGATGCCCAGGGCCCGTCCGTCGGGGCCCAGCTCCACCACGCCGTAGCGCTCGGGGTCCTGCACCGTGTAGCCAAATACCGTGGCGCCCTGGGTGCGGGCGTCGGCGGAGCGCAGCATCTGGCTGAAGTTCTGGCCGAAGAAGATGTTGTCGCCCAGGATCATCACGCTGGGCTCGCCGCCCACGAAGTCCTCGCCCAGGATATAGGCCTCGGCCAGGCCGCCCGGGGTGGGCTGGACGACGTATTCGAACCGAACCCCGATCTGTGAGCCGTCGCCGAGCAGGCGCTGGAAGCCGGCCTGGTCCTCGGGCGTGGTGATGATCAGGATTTCGCGCACGCCGGCCAGCAGCAGGACCGACAGCGGATAATAGATCATCGGCTTGTCGTAGACCGGCAGCAGCTGCTTGGAGACCGCGAGCGTCAGCGGGTGCAGACGCGTGCCCGAGCCGCCGGCCAGGATGATGCCGCGTCTCATGCTTGCACCGAGGCTGTGTTCAGATCTTCGATGGTGTCCTCCAGCGCCTCGCGCCACGGCCGCAGGGTCAGACCAAAGACGCCCTGGAGCTTCACCGTGTCCAGTTCGCAATTCAACGCCCGCCGCGCCGGGGTCGGGAAGGCGCTGGTGGGCACCGGCTGCATGGCCGGCAGGGGTTGGCCGGGACGGGCCAGTTCGAAGATCGCCTGGGCCATCTCGAAACGGGTGGCGACCCCGTCATTGACCAGGTGCAGCAGGCCCCATTCCGGCGCGCCGGCCGGCAGGCGCGACAGGCGCTGGGCCTGGCTGAGCATGAAGCCCGCCACGTCGCCGCTGGCGGTGGGCCGGGCGCGCTGGTCGTCCACCACCTTCAGCAGGGGCTGGGTTTCGGCCAGTTTCAGCATCATCTGCAGGAAATTCTGACCGAACGCCGAGAACAGCCAGGAAACCCTCGCCACCAGGGCGCGGTCGCAGTGCTCCAGCACCGCCTGCTCGCCCGCCAGCTTGGAGGCGCCATAGACGTGCAGCGGGTTGGTGGCGTCGGTCTCGACATAGGCGCCGGCCTTCTCGCCGTCGAACACCATGTCGGTGGAGATGTGGATCAGCGGCACGCCGCGCGCCTGGCAGGCCCGGGCCATGGCCTCGGGACCCCTGGCGTTCACGGCATAGGCCAGGTCGGCTTCGCTCTCGGCCCTATCCACGGCGGCATAGGCCGTGGCATTGAACACCAGGTCGATATCGGCCGTCTCGCCAATGGCGCGGGCCACGGCGTCGGCGTCGGTGACATCGACCTCGGCGCGCGACAGCGCCTTGATCGCCACGCCGCCGCTGGAACGGAGCAGCATCTCCCGGGCCAGCTGCCCGGTGGCGCCGAACTGCAGGATCGTCGTGGTCATGCCTTGGCAAGACCCAGGCGCTCGGACTCAAAGCCGCGCTCGCGGATGGCTTCCCACCAGGCGCGGTTCTCGACGTACCAGCGGACGGTGTCCTCCAGGCCGGCGGCGAGATCGGTCTTCGGCGTCCAGCCCAGTTCCGCTGACAGTTTCGAGGCGTCGATGGAGTAGCGGAAGTCGTGGCCAGGGCGATCGGCGACGAAGCTGATCCGCTCGGCATGCGGGACATTGGCCGGGGCCAGCTTGTCCAGGTGGGCGCAAAGGATCTTGATGACTTCGAGATTGCGCAGGTTCGAGTCGCCGCCCACGCAGTAGGTCTCTCCCAGACGGCCCTTCTGCAGCACGGTCAGCAGGGCGTCGGCATGGTCGTCCACGTGCAGCCAGTCGCGCACCTGGCGGCCGTCGCCATAGACCGGGATGGTCTTGCCCTCCATGGCGCGCAGCACCACGGTGGGGATCAGCTTTTCCGGAAACTGGAAGGGTCCGTAGTTGTTGGCGCAGTTGGTGATCACCACCGGCAGGCCGAAGGTGCGGCTCCAGGCGCGTACCAGATGGTCGGCGCCGGCCTTGCTGGCCGAATAGGGCGAGTTCGGATCGTAGGGTGTTTCTTCGGTGAAGGCGCCGCTTTCCCCCAGGGCCCCGAACACCTCGTCGGTGGAGACGTGGTGGAACCGGAACGCAGCCTTCCTGTCCGGGGCCAGGCTCAGCCAATAGGCTCGGGCGGCCTCCAACAGGACAGCGGTGCCCATGACATTCGTCCGCACGAAGTCCAGCGGTCCGTCGATGGCGCGGTCGTTATGGCTCTCGGCGGCCAGGTGCATCACCGCGTCGGGCTGGTGTTTGGCGAAGATCGCCTTCACGGCCGGGGCGTCGCAGATGTCGGCCTCTTCGAAGGCATAGAGCGGCGAGGCCGAGACCTCGGCCACGTTCTCCAGATTGGCCGAGTAGGCCAGGACGTCGAGGTTGACCACCTCATGGCCGTCAGCCACGGCCCGTCTCACGACCGCCGACCCGATGAACCCGGCGCCGCCCGTAACAAGGATTTTCATGGAGTCTTTCGTAAGCGATGGCGGCGGTCTTGCCACGTCAATTCCCGCAGAGATTGCCTCTAGCAGGAGATCGCGTCCGGCTCAATTCGTGTGACCCGTGGCGCTTTTTCACAAGGGCCGCGCTTGAGGCGCCGAGTTGTGGCGCCTACAGTCCCTCCAACTCGCTCCCTCGCATTTTCGGGGATCACGCCGCGCCCCCGCATTTTCGGGGACCAGTCGAAGGCGGGCGGCGCGTCTCGCGCCATTGGGGATGGCTGTGGTTTCGAGTTCAGACGATGGGCCGGTTGCGGCCCCCACCGGAGGGCCTCGGCCCGGCTTTCCGCCTCGCGGCCCGGGTGGCCCGGGCGGGCGCTTCGGCGGCCGGGACCTGACCACCGGCCCCATCGGCCCGACCCTGATCGCCTTCGCCCTGCCGGTGATGGGCTCAAATATCCTGCAGTCCCTGAACGGCACGGCCAACGCCATCTGGGTCAGCCACGTCCTGGGAGAGGCGGCACTGACCGCCACCTCCAACGCCAACATCATCTTCTTCCTGATGCTGGGGGCGGCCTTCGGGGTCAGCATGTCGGCCAACCTGCTGATCGGCCAGTCGGTGGGCGCCGGCGACCTGCCGATGGTCAAGCGGGTGATCGGCACCGCCGTCACCTTCTTCCTCGTGCTGTCGATCGGGGTGGGGGTGAGCGGCTACGTCTTCACCCCGGCCATCCTGCACGCCATGGGCACCCCGGCGGACGCCGTCCAGGACGCGATCACCTATCTGCGGGTGATCTTCCTGGCCATGCCGTTCATGTACTTCTTCTCCTTCGTCATGATGGCGCAGCGCGGGGCGGGCGACAGCCGCACGCCCTTCTATTTCTCGCTGCTCGCGGTCGGGATGGACGTCATCCTCAACCCCATCCTGATCACCGGCTTCGGACCCGCGCCCCGCATGGGGATCGCCGGATCGGCCATGGCCACCCTGACCAGCCAGACCATCACCCTGGGGATTATCCTAGTCTATCTCTACCGCACCAACTCGGTGCTGGTGCTGCGCCGTGACGAGTGGAAGCTGCTCAAGCCCGAATGGGAGATCCTCAAGACCATCGTGGTCAAGGGCATGCCCATGGCCTTCCAGATGCTGGTGATCTCGGGCTCGGCGGTGCTGATGATCAGCATGGTCAACACCTATGGCTCCAGCACGGCCGCGGCCTATGGGGCGGCGACCCAGCTCTGGACCTATGTGCAGATGCCGGCCATGGCGCTCGGCGCCGCGGTCTCCTCCATGGCCGCCCAGAACGTCGGCGCGGGCAGAATGGACCGGGTGGACAAGATCGCCGGTATCGGCTCGCTCTACGCCGCCTTGCTCAGCGCCGGCCCGGTGGTGGTGATCTACCTGATCGAGCCGGTCATCCTGCACCTGTTCCTCCCGATGGGCAGCCCGTCACACCCCATCGCCATGCGTATCAACATGTTCGCCCTCTGGGGTTTCATTCCCTTCGGCGTGTCCTTCGTGCTGTCGGGGATCGTGCGGGCCACGGGATCGGTCTGGCCGCCCCTGTTCGCCATGATCATCTCGATGTGGATCGTCCGCGTGCCCTTCGCCCACCTGCTGATGCCCTATATCGGCGCCGACGCCATCTGGTGGAGCTTCCCCATGGGCAGCATCACCTCCTGCATCCTGGCCGCGGCCTGGTTCCGCTGGGGTCCGTGGCGCAACGCCCGCCTGATGAAGTTCAGCCCGCACGGCGATGCGCCCTCCACCGGCCTCAGCCCGCCCGGAGGGCTGGAGGAGAGCGAGGCCTCCGAAGCGGTGGCCGAGGCCGGCCAGCCGCTCGCCCCCTCGAAGGCTTAGGGTTCGACCAGAGCCGAATAGACCAGGGTCCGCAATTCGCGGCGGATCGGGTAGGCGCTGGAGGGCAGGACCTGGGTCATGAACACCACCTGGATGTCCTCCACCGGATCGACCCAGAAGGCCGTCGAGGCCGCGCCGCCCCAATAGTACTCGCCGGGGCTGGAGGTCAGCATGGCCTTCACCGGATCGAAGGTGACCGCGAACCCGAGGCCAAAGCCGACCCCGGCGTTGGTGGCCTCCGAGAACAGCGAGCGCGACAGGTCGGTCAGGTCCTGGCCGCCAGGCAGGTGGTTGGACGCCATCAGCTTCAGGGTCTTGGGCGCCAGCAGCCGCTGGCCGTCCAGCACCCCGCCGTTCGCGAGCATCCGACAAAACGCCATGTAGTCCTTGGCCGTCGACACCAGGCCGCCGCCGCCGGAGTGGAAGCTAGGGGTGGTGAGGTAGGGGCTGGTGTCCGGATCGTCCTGTAGCGCCAGGCCGCCGGTGGGCGTGGCGTTGTAGCAGGCGGCGAAGCGAGGCTTCTGGTCCTCGCGCACCTGGAAGCCGGTGTCGGTCATCTTCAGCGGATCGAAGATGCGGGTCTGCAGGAAGGTCTGAAATGGCAGGCCGGAGATGCGCTCCACCAGGACGCCCAGGACGTCCGTGGCGATCGAATAGTTCCAGGCCTCGCCCGGCGAAAACTCCAGGGGCAGCTTGGCCAGTTCGGCGACGAAGCCGTCGAAGTCCGGACCATGGGTGTCGGCGATCTTCAGCTTGCGATAGGCGGCGTCCACATTGCCGCGGTTCTGGAAGCCGTAGGTCAGGCCCGAGGTGTGGCGCAGCAGGTCCACCATCTGCATCGGGCGTGTCGGCGGGGTGGTCATGAACTGCGGTGTGATCCCGGCGGCGAAGACGCCCAGGTTCTTCCATTCCGGAATGAACCGGCTGACCGGATCGTCCAGGGCCACCAGGCCTTCCTCCACCAGCATCATGAAGGCGACACTCGTGACCGGCTTGGTCATGGAATAGATGCGGAACAGGGTGTCGGTGGCCACCGCCTTGCCGCGCTCGCGGTCGGCCTGGCCCAGCAGGGTTTCGTGCACCAGTTCGCCGCGGCGGCTGATCTGCACCTGGGCGCAGGGGAGGCGGCCCGGCTCGATGTAGCGGGCCTGCAGGAAGGCGTCGAGCTTGCCGAGGCGTTCGCTGGAGAAGCCGAGTTTTTCGGGCCGGGTCATGGGCGGGTCCTTTATGCGGGGTGCGTACGCACCGTGCGCGAAGCGGCGGCTGGGTTTCAACAGCAAGTTCGCCGAACCTCGCCATCAGACCAGGAGGGCGCCGCCAAGAATTTCGTGTGTTTGACGCAAAGGCGACGTTGCGTAAGCCGAACAGGCGTTTGATAATGGGAACCAGACCGGAGGCCTAAGGGCCTGTCGCGTCGCGGATTTTTGGTTTGGCGTCGCTCTACGCCATACCGGATTTAGGAAAAACAGCCCGCACTCAGCGGCGCCATGGGAGGCCATAGATGGCTTGGGATTTTGAAACCGACCCGGAGTTCCAGAAGAAGCTGGACTGGATTGAGGACTTCATGCGCGAGGAGGTCGAACCTCTGAGCCACCTGGGCATGGCCGCCCACGGCCCGCTGGGCCGCGAGAAGTTCATCAAGCCGCTGCAGCAGAAGGTGAAGGACCAGGGCCTGTGGGCCTGTCACCTGGGTCCGGAACTGGGCGGTCAGGGCTTCGGTCAACTGAAGCTCGGCCTGATGAACGAGAAGCTCGGCCGCAACGGCCTGGCCCCCACGGTCTTCGGCTGCCAGGCGCCTGACACCGGTAACGCCGAGATCATCGCCCACTACGGCACCGACAAGCAGAAGGAGCAGTATCTCTGGCCGCTCCTGAACGGCGACATCCGCTCGGCCTTCTCGATGTCCGAGCCCACCGGCGGTTCCGACCCCCTGACCTTCAAGACCCGCGCGGTCCTCGACGGCAATGAGTGGGTGATCAACGGCGAGAAGTGGTTCTCCACCAACGCCCGCTATTCCAAGGTCCTGGTGCTGTACGCGGTCACCGATCCGGACGCGAAGGACCCCTATCGCCGCACCTCGATCTTCCTGGTGCCCACCGACACCCCCGGCGTCGAGATCGTTCGTAATGTCGGCGTCGGCGGCGGCGGCGAGATCGGCGGCGGCACCGAGGGCTATGTCCGCTACACCGACGTCCGCGTCCCCTATGACGCCCTGCTGGGCGAGCGCGGCGCGGCCTTCGTCATCGCCCAGGTCCGCCTGGGCGGCGGTCGCGTCCACCACGCCATGCGCACGGTGGGCTCCTGCAAGCACGCGCTGGATCTGATGTGCCAACGCGCCGCCTCGCGCAACACCCGCGACGGCAAGCTGGCTGACCTGCAGATGGTGCAGGCCGACATCGCCGACAGCTGGATCGCCCTGGAAAGCTTCCGCCTGCTGGTGCTGCGCACCGCCTGGCTGATCGACAAGCACAAGGACTACAACATGGTCCGCAAGGACATCGCGGCCATCAAGGTCCTGATGCCCAAGGTCTATAACGACATCGCCACCAAGGCCGCCCACCTGCACGGCGCGCTCGGCGTCTCCAACGAAATGCCCTTCATGCACATGGTCACCAGCTCGCTGGTGATGGGCATCGCCGACGGTCCCACCGAGGTTCACAAGGTGACCTTGGCCAAGCAGGTTCTGAAGGACTACCGGCCCGACAACGACCTGTTCCCGAAGTACCACATCCCGCGCCTCCGTGAGGAAGCCCAGGAGAAGTATGCCGACGAGCTGGCCGATCTGAAGAAGGGCTACGAAGCCCTGCGCGCGGCCAAGGAAACCGCTTAGGGTTTCCGGGTTCCAGGCCTTCCCGCCGACGGGAAGGCGCGACAATGTGGGGGCGGTTCCTTAGCGGGGACCGCCCTTCGCATGTCCCGACATTTCAAACCTCTCCATTTCCAAGACCTCGAGGCTTTCCATGACCGACGCTCCCGCCTGGCCCGTGATGTCCATCGAAGAGGCCCACGCCCAGCTGACGGCGCCCGGCCAGAGGTTCGAGATGGAGGAGACGGTCATCGGCGGGGTTGTGACCCGCACCTGGAAGAACGCGCCGCCCACCCTGCGCGACGTCTTCCTCAACGGCCGCGCCTTCGGCGAGCGGGAGTTCCTGATCAACGACGATGAGCGGGTGACCTACGAGGCCTATGCCCGAGCCACGATCACGCTTGCCCACCGGCTGGCCGCCGACGGGGTGAAGAAGGGCGACCGGGTCGCCCTCATCATGCGCAACCTGCCGGAGTGGCCCGTCGTCTTCTGGGCGGGCATCCTGCTGGGGGCCATCGTCACCCCGTTGAACGCCTGGTGGACCGGCGCGGAGCTCGAATACGGCCTGGCCGATTCCGGGGCCAAGGTGGCCTTCGTCGATGACGAACGGCTGGAGCGCCTGGCCGACCACCTGAAGGCCCTGCCCGACCTGGAGCGCGTCTATGTCTCTCGCCTGCACGAGGCCCGGGGCGACGCGCGGGTCCGCCGGCTGGAGGCGGTGATCGGCAAGCCCAACGACTGGGCGGCGCTGGCCGACCTGCCCCTGCCCGAGGTGGCGATCGACCCCGAGGACGACGCCACCATCCTCTACACCTCCGGCACCACGGGAAAGCCGAAGGGGGCGCTGGGCACGCACCGCAACATGACCTCCAACATCATGGCCAGCGGGATCGCGGCGGCCCGCAACTTCCTGCGGGCGGGCAATCCGCTGCCGGAGAGTGACCCGCACAAGCTGCCGCAGAGGGTGTCCCTGCTCGTGGTGCCGATGTTCCACGCCACCGGGCTGTCGGCCAATCTCAGCCCCAGCATGAACGCCGGCGGCAAGATCGTGATGATGCGCCGCTGGGAGCCCGAGGCGGCGATGAAGCTGATCGAGGCCGAGCGCGTCTCCTCCACGGGCGGGGTCCCCACCATCGCCTGGCAGCTCATCGAGCATCCGGCCCGGTCCAAGTACGACCTGTCGTCCCTGGTGGCGGTCTCCTACGGCGGCGCGCCCTCGGCGCCGGAACTGGTGCGCAAGATCGTCGAGGTGTTCCCCGCCTCACAGCCCGGCAATGGCTGGGGCATGACCGAGACCACCGCCACCTTCACCAGCCACCTGGGCAAGGACTATTCGGTGCGTCCCGACAGCGCCGGCCCCGCCGCCCCGGTCGGCGAGATGCAGATCCGAGATCCGGCCGACGGGGTCACCGTCCTGGCGCAAGGTGCGGTCGGCGAGCTTTGGGCCAAGGGCCCGCAGGTGGTGAAGCTCTACTGGAACAAACCGGAGGCGACGGCCGAGACCTTCGTCGACGGCTGGCTGCGAACCGGCGACCTGGCGCGCATCGACGAGGAGGGCTTTCTGTTCATCATCGACCGCGCCAAGGACATGCTCATCCGCGGCGGCGAAAACATCTACTGTGTCGAAGTCGAAAATGTTTTGTATGACCATTCCGACGTGATGGACGCGGCCCTGGTCGGCGTCCCGCACAAGACGCTCGGTGAGGAACCGGCGGCCATCGTGCATCTGAAACCTGGCGGGACGGCGACCGAAGCCGAGCTGCGGGCCTGGGTGCGGGAACGGCTGGCGGGGTTCAAGGTCCCGGTGAAGGTCGTGTTCTGGCCCGAAACCCTGCCCCGGAACGCCAACGGCAAGATCCTCAAGACCGAGCTGAAGAAGGTGTTTGAGGAGTAGGCATGAGTTCTCTGGCGCGAAAGCCGCTGATCGTCGGGATCGGCGGCACCATCCGCTCGAATTCCTCCACCGAGAAGGCGCTCAAGGTGGCGCTGGCGGCGGTCGAGGCGGGCGGGGGCGAGACGCGCCTGCTGGGCGGCGAGTTCCTGGCCAGCCTGCCGATCTACAACCCCCAACCGGGCGGTCCGAGCTCCGAGCAGAAGGCGCTGACCGACGCAGTGCGGGAGGCCGACGGCGTGATCGTCGCCAGCCCCGGCTATCACGGCTCGATCTCCGGGGTGGTGAAGAACGCTCTGGACACCCTGGAGGGCCTGCGCGATGACGCCCGCCCCTACTTCACCGGCCGCGCCGTGGGCTGCGTCATCACCGCCGAGGGCTGGCAGGCCGCCGGCACGACATTGACCACGCTGCGATCGATCATACATGCCTTGAGGGGCTGGCCGACACCGTTCGGCGCGGCCCTGAACGCCAATTCCGGCTCCTTCGACGCCGACGGAGCCTGCGTGGACCCGAAAGACGCCTGGCAGCTCGCCACGGTGGGAGAACAGGTCCTGGAATTCGCCCTGCTGAAAGCCGCCCGATGAAGCGCCCCTATCTCGTCCAGCCCGGTTCTTCCTCCTCCACCTCCGACGGCGGCGGCGGCGGCAATGAAGAGGCCCACGAATCCGCGATCTCGCCCATCGAGGACATCATCGAGGACGCCCGCAACGGCCGCCCCTATATCCTGGTGGACGCCGAGGATCGCGAGAACGAGGGGGATGTCATCATCCCGGCCCAGTTCGCAACGCCGGACCAGATCAACTTCATGGCCAAGCACGCGCGCGGCCTGATCTGCCTGTCGATCACCAGCGACCGCGCGCGCCAACTTCGCCTGCCGCCCATGGCCGCGGAAAACCGCGAGGGCATGGGCACCGCTTTCACCGTGTCCATCGAGGCCGCCGAGGGGGTCACCACCGGCATCTCGGCCCATGACCGCGCCCATACCGTGGCCGTGGCCATCGACCCCACCAAGGGCATGGACGACATCGTCTCGCCCGGCCACGTCTTCCCGCTGGTGGCCCGCGACGGCGGGGTCCTGGTCCGCGCCGGCCACACCGAGGCGGCGGTCGACATCTCGCGCATGGCGGGCCTGAACCCGGCCGGGGTGATCTGCGAGATCATGAAGGACGACGGGTCGATGGCGCGCCTGCCCGACCTGGTGGGTTTCGCGCAACTGCACGGCCTGAAGATCGGCACCATCGCCGACCTCATCGCCTACCGCCGCCGCACCGAGCGGCAGGTGGAGCGGGTGCTGGAGACGCCCTTCGACTCAGCCTACGGCGGCCGCTTCCGGATGGTGATCTACCGCAACATCCTGGACGCCACCGAGCACGTGGTGCTGACCAAGGGCAAGATCGATCCGGACAAGCCGACCCTGGTGCGCATGCACCGCGTCGACTTCGCCGCCGACATGCTCGGGCACACCGAGGCCCGCCGGGACTATGTGCCGCGCGCCCTGCAGGCCATCGCCGACTATGAGGGGGCCGGCGTCGCGGTGTTCATCCGCGACTCCAACCCGGCCTGGCTGTCGGAACGCTACGGCGCCGAGCCCGGGACCGATCACGGGGCCAACGTCCTGCGCGACTACGGGGTCGGCGCCCAGATCCTGCTGGATCTCGGCGTGCGCGACATGACCCTGCTGTCGAACTCCGCCACCGTGCTGCCGGGTTCCGGCGGCTATGGCCTGCGCATCGTCGGCCGCAAGCCGCTGGACTAGGGCGTGCACGCCTGATTTCGGACAGGGTCCGCCTTCGGCGCCGAAGCCAACGCCGGCCTTCGACCCGTTGCGGTCGTTCGACAGGTCGGCTTCTGGGACAGAAAAATTCGCAGCTCAGGCGATTGGAGAATGGCTACGGCCCCTCGTGCATCTCGCCAGGCCAATGATCCTGCGCCAAGGTTGGCTATGGACGTCAACGCCGTGCTCTCTCTCTACGACACCAACGTGCGGGCTAACCCAGCGCCGCGGCCCGGCCGAACCGTCGTGCGGGAGGACGATGTCCTCTGGTTGGCTGGCGACTCTAACTTTGTGACCTGGTGGGACTTCCCGGCGTCTGCCGCAGAGGCGGTTGTTGCGCGCTGCGCGAATAGCTTCAGCGCCAAGGGCGAAGCGCTGATCTGGCGGGTGCATGATCACGACCAGCCCAGCGTGTTGCCCAACTTGCTGGCGGCAGCCGGATTCCGCGCTAATCCGCCCGGGACTTTGATGTTCCTCGACTTGGAGCGGCAACTTCCGCCCTCCACATTGCCGGGAGCAGAGGTGCGCCGCATTGCCGACCTTGCCGGGCTTGACGACTTCGTCGCAGCGGCGAACAAGGCGTTTAGCGACACTCAGGCCTCGGACCGTCGGGACGCCTACGCGGCTCATCTCGATCGTCACGACGTAGCCCTGTTCGTGGCCTACGTGGCGGGTGAACCAGTGGCCTCGGCGCGGCTGGAGACGGCTCGCGGCCAAGTCTTCGGCCAGTTGTACGGCGGGGGGGTCGCCCCGTCTCACCGCGGGCTGGGCGCTTATCGTGCCCTTGTCGCGGCCCGGGTCTCAGCTGCGCGCGCTCAAGGTCTTAGATTTCTCAGCACTGAAGCTCGGGAGACCAGCCGGCCAATCTTACAGCACCTTGGGTTCATTCCGGCTGTGGGCGAAACCACTTGGGTCTTTAGCCCCGATTGACCCGTCGTGACTAACCCGCACATGTCGAGCTCGTGCTGCTGATGTGGGGGCGCTCCATGCGCCCGCACCCGGGTGTTGGAGCAGAGTCCGCTTTCCACCCATCTCTCCCATCGGGGATGACCGGTGTCGGGTCGGAACGCTCCGGCCTGGCCAATGGCGAGTTTCGGCGCAGAGGTCGCCGGCCGTTTGCGACCCCTACGGCACGGTGTGCACACCCAATATAGGAGGACGGTCACGACATCGGGGCGCGCCACGTACGACCGTGGGGCGCACATGGACGACGAGTTCGTGCAGAAAGGCGTCCGGCTCGGTGAGCACGGCGTTGTGGGCGCCGTCCTTGAGCACCACGAACTGCTTCTCCGGCGCGTGAACTCCGTCGAAGAAGGTCTTGGCCAGGTCTGTGGGCGTGTTCTGATCCTCAGCGCCATTGATGATGAAAATCGGCGCTCCATAGTCCGCGCCCAGCTGGCGGGCGTCGTAGGAATCGTTGGCGTGGAATGTCGCGTCCTGCGAGGCCTGAAACCCCTGTTGCCACTGATAGATGTCCCACAGCGACCAGCCGGGCGCAAACAAGACCACCGGAGTCATGGTCTTGGAGAAGTCGCGCTCGGGGGCGATGTCGTAACTCGCCAGCAAGGCTCGCACGGTCAGAAGGTCGCTCGCCGATCGATAAGGCGGCGGTCCGATGGCTTTGATTCTGGCGAGACCGGCTAGATTATGCGCCGCCTGCAGCTTCGCCACCGTGCGCGCATATAGGATCGCCTCACCCTCGGGAATGGACACGACTTGCCCCGTGCCGACGTAGGCTGAAAACAGCTCCGGCCGCTCGTGCACCATCCGAAGGCCCACCATGGATCCCCAGGAATGCCCAAGCGCGATGATCTTGCGCTGCTGCAGATGCCGCTGCAGAAATTGCGTTAGCTCGATCCCGTCCTGGGCCACTCGGGCCAGTGAAAGGTCTCCGACCATTCCACTACGGGCGAAGGTCTTGCCGGCGCCCCGCTGGTCCCACATCACGACGGTGAACTGCTTCTCCCAGGCGCTAAGGCGCGCGGACATCGGGGTCTCCGACGACCCTGGGCCACCGTGAATGAACAACAGGATCGGGTTGCACCGGTCTTCACCGCGAATCTGAACCCACTGATCGACTCCGCCCAGGCGGACATAGAACGCCTCTTGCACCCCGTTCGGGGTCCGGATGGCGAGAGCGTCCTCGATTTGGTGCTGGCGCCATGTGCGATAGCCGAGCGCGCTCGCCGTCGCGACCGAAAGCACAAGAAGCATCACCAAGAGGCCGAACCGCACCCTTCTGATCACAACTGATAGCTCCCCTCAGGCGACCGGGAGTTTCGGTAGACGGCGCCGTCGCCTGGTTTTGTTCAGGCGCTCTTGTGGCGCAAGAGAGAGGACGACATCGCGGAGCGGGTCCGCTCGCCACCCATCTCTGACATTCCCAGGTTCAGCTTGTCGGTCGTCGCCGCCGGCTGCGTCGCCGGCCTTCATCTTGTGACGACACGCATTAGGCCGCGACGTGCTGAGCGGCGGCTTCGCCGGTCCAGGCGTCCGGGCGCACCTTCAGGCGCCAGTGGCCGCGCTCCAGCACCACGGTGTTGGCGGCCGACAGGCGGCGCAGCTCTTCCACCACCCGCGACTCCTGGAAGCTGCGGTTCCAGCGGCGCTCCAGGGATTCCAGGATCGACCCGGTGTCGGCGCCCTCGTCGTGGGCGCGCAGGGCGGCCAGGATCATGTCCTGCAGGCTGCGCTTGATGCGGCCGCGGCTCAGGCCGCTCTTGCGGATGGGCTCGGCCTTCGGCGCGGTGGCTGGCGACTCGTCCGGCTCAGCCTCGATGAGAGGCGCCCCGTCGAGGGCCGCCAGCGCGATGTCCACCGCGCGCAGTTCCCGCTCGAAGGGCTCGGCGGCCTTGGCTCGGGCGGCGACCATCTGAGCCTGGACTTCGGATCGGTGCTGCAGGAGCAGTTTTCGGATGACGTTCATAGGTTGTTTTCGGCGCGCCCGGGGGGCAGTAGCGACGCGGCGCCTCGTTGGCTGGGTTTGCGACAGATCGTCTCATGTAAGCTAGGTTTATGGCCTCCAAATTCTTTCAGAAACCGTACTTTTTCAACCCGTATTGGGGTTTTTATAGTTAACCAAACTTAACACTTCGGCGCTGTTGCTGAAGGCCTACTGTTTGGCGCCTCGGCGGGGCGCGCATCAAGTCGCTGATTTCATTTCAGAAGTCGGCGTTCTTCGAAGCCCGCGGCCCGCTCAGGAAGCGCCATGGCGGGCCCCTGAACGCCAAACCGCGCCAGAAAAAGCCACCCCCAGGCCGGGAGCCGCCAATCCCGCGACAAAACCGCTCAATCGGGCCCCGGACCACCCCAGAATGAGTTCATGCACGCTTAGGCTGCAAGGGTCTATCGCGCGCCGAGCGAGGCGCCGTCGCGCAGGCCGGCGGGAGTCCCGAGCGGCGTGTCGCCGCGGGGATCCGCGAAGGTCCTGATTCAAAAGGAAGTCGGGCGCGTCCAAGCTCGCGATTGTCGTTTTCTTGGGCGAGGAACACGCCTATATGACGCTCTGCTACTTATGCACCGCCCGGCCGAAAGGCCGGGCGCCGTCATTTTCGGAGTCCGTCATGACCGACATTCTGATGCCGAAGGCGACCGCCGTCTGGCTGGTCGACAACACCTCGCTCACCTTCGAACAGATCGCCGATTTCTGCGGCCTTCACCCGCTGGAAGTGAAGGGCATCGCCGACGGCGAAGTGGCGCGCGACATACGCGGCGCCGACCCGATCGCCAATGGCCAGCTTTCCCGTGAACAGCTCGACGCCGCCCAGGCCAGCGACAAGTACCGCATGGTCGCGCAGAAGAGCCGCCACGCCGAACTGCTGAAGCCGGTGAAGAAGGCTCCGCGCTACACCCCGGTGTCGCGCCGCCAGGACCGCCCCGACGCCATCGCCTGGTTCATCCGCAATCACCCCGAAGTGGCCGACAGCCAGATCGCCCGCCTGCTGGGCACGACGAAGGCCACCATCGATCAGGTGCGTAACCGTCAACATTGGAACGCCGCCAACATCAAGCCGGTGGACCCGGTGACGCTCGGCCTCTCGACCCAGCTTGAGCTGGACGCGGTGGTGCGCAAGGCGGCCGACAAGAAGGCCAAGGACGACGCCAAGCGCGGCATCGTCGAGCCGGACGGCGCGACCCTCGAGCCGGCCTCAGTCACGGGGGCCGCCCAGATCACGGGCGCCGACCAGGTCGAGGATGTGGCCGACGACGCCAGCTACGAAGACGACGACGACGCCGAGGATTGATCAGGACGGAGCCCTGGACGGGCGCAAGCGACCGCCCAGGGCCTCCCCCTCCAGAAGGCTCGCGACCTCAGGCTCTAGTGAGGCTGGGCGCGCAGGGCCTCCATCTCTTCCTTCAGCTTGAGCTTCTTGCGCTTGAGTTCCTTGAGGCGGGCCTCGTCTGATGCTGGTCGGTTTAGCTCGTCCTGGATCGCCTTATCGAGAGAGTGATGGCGGGATCCGAGTTCACGGATGCGGGCTTCAACGGCCATGACGGGTCGTCTCCTTGTGTTGGAACGATGCCAACACTGAACACCCGCTGGTCTGGTCTGTCAGATCACATATGTTTGCACGTGAGCGGACGGAACAGGCGCCTTGAAATCGGGCGCGGGGGCCCAGTGGCATGACAAAAACCGATCGTCCGCGCCTCGTGGTGGGTATTTCGGGAGCCAGCGGTGTCGCCTATGGCCTGCGGATGCTGGACGCCTGCCGCGAGCTCGGTGTCGAGAGCCACCTGATCCTCAGTCGCGCCGCGGCCCTGACCATCGCCCAGGAGACCGAACTGTCGGTCACCGACGTCCAGGCGCGGGCCGATGTGGCCCACAAGGTCGGCGATGTAGGCGCCTCGATCGCGTCCGGCTCCTACCCGACCCTGGGCATGATCGTCGCCCCCTGCTCGGTGCGCACCATGAGCGAGGTGGCCACCGGCGTGACCTCGTCCCTGCTCACCCGCGCCGCCGACGTGACCCTTAAGGAGCGCCGCCCCCTGGTGCTGATGGTGCGAGAGACGCCCCTGCACCTGGGACATCTGCGCACCATGGTGAAGCTGGCCGAGATGGGGGCGGTGATCGCCCCGCCGCTGCCGGCCTTCTATGCCAAGCCCGCCAGCCTGGAGGAGATGGTCGATCAGTCGGTCGGCCGGGTTCTGGATCTGTTTGGCCTCTCCTGGAGGCCGGTGAAGCGTTGGGGCCAGGATGTCGGTCCGCTCTCGGGAGATGCGTGATGTCGCTCTGGGATTGGACTCTGGAAGCCTACGGCCTGGCCGATGTGCCGGAGGCGACGCTGACCCTGCAGGACGCGCACGGCCAGAACACCGCCTTCCTGCTCTGGGCGGTCTGGGCCGAGGGCCCGACGCCTGAGGCCCTCGCCCAGGCGGTGGCCGTGGCCAAGGCGTGGGACGCCACCGTGGTGGTCCCGATCCGCGACGTGCGGCGCGCGCTGAAGCTGAGCCAGCCGCCGGTGGATGACGGCGCGCGCCAGGGCCTGAGGGAGGACATCAAGGCTGTCGAGCTGCGGGCCGAGCGGGTGCTGATGGAGACCCTGGAAGGCCTCGCCGGCGCCTCCAGCGGCGGGCATGGAGCCCTGGCCTCCCTGCAGGCCGCCTCGGCCGCCTGGGGCAAGCCCGCGCCCGACGACGCCCTGGCGGTTCTGGCGCGCGCGTTAAGCTAGACGTGAGCCGCGCCCATGCGCATCATCGTCGCCAATGGGTGGGGCGTGCGTATGAACGATCATGAAGGCGAAGACCCGGAAGAGGAGGGCGTGCGCGCCCGCCTGGCCTTGGTCAGCCTGGACCACTCCGACCTGGACGCCGCGATTCAAGCCCTGATGCTCTCACCCCTGCCCGACATGATGGTGATCAGCCGGCTGAAGCGGAAGAAGCTGCTGCTGAAGGACGAGATCGAGCGCCTGCGCGATCAGCTGACGCCGGACATCATCGCCTAGAGCGCGTCAGGGTTAAGTGGAAACCGGGTAACCCGTCCGACGCGCTCTATCTCTATCTCTTTGGATGAGGTCAGCCGGCCGTTCCGCCGGTGGCGATGGGCGGCGCGGCGGTCCGCGCCCGCTTGGCGGCGAACATGGACGCGTCGGCCTCGGCCACCAGGGTCTCGGGCTCGATATCGGCGGTGATCTCGCGCACCCCGTAGGAGATGTGCAGCGGGGCCGACCAGTCGCCGAACTCGATGGGGGAGGCCTCGATCGCCTGGGCCAGTGATTCGGCCTTGGCCCGCGCCGTGGCCTCATCGGCCTGGACCAGGATCACCCCGAACTCGTCACCGCCCATGCGCCCGATGATGTCGCTGTCGCGGACATTGGCCGCCAGCCGTTCGGCCACCGCGCGCAGGGCCGCGTCGCCGGCCGCGTGGCCGAAACGGTCATTGACGCTCTTGAAGCCGTCGAGGTCGAAATAGACCACGCTGGCCGGAGATCCGTAGCGCTGGGCGAAGGTGCGGATGCGGCCGAGCTCACGAATGAAGGCCCGACGGTTCAGCAGGGGCGTCAAAGGGTCGCGGTCGGCCAGGGTCTCAGCCTCCGAAAGCTTCGACTTCAGGCGCGAGACTTCGCCCCGCAGGTCGTCGATTTCGGTGAGCAGGGTCTTCACGGCGTTCTGGACGGCGGGCGTCAGATCGGCCTCGGTCAGGCCTAGAAACGCGGTCTTGTCCGCCGGCGGCGCCGCTCCGGCCGTGAAATGGGCCCCGGCCTGGGCCAAGGCGCGCTTGCGGATGGCCGAAAACGGCTCGTTGCGGGCGCCAGTGACCTTCATGTGGTTTTCAACGGACTTTCAGAGAACTCGAATCGTCGAGGTCTTGTCGACGTTAAGAATCCTAAACGTCCTTGGTTGCGGGCGCAAAGGCGGCGCCTATACTCCGCGCCTTCTCTTCGCAGGGGCCTTTGCTTCATGAGCGCCACGTCAGCGCCCGTCGCCATCATCATGGGCAGCCGTTCGGACTGGCCGACAATGAAAGGCGCGGCCGAAATCCTGGACGCGCTCGGCGTGGCCTACGAGGCCAAGGTGATCTCCGCCCACCGCACGCCGGGGCGGATGTACGAGTTCGCCAAGGGGGCCAAGGCCTCCGGGTTCAAGGTGATCATCGCCGGGGCGGGCGGGGCGGCGCACCTGCCGGGCATGACCGCCTCCATGACCGAGCTGCCGGTGCTGGGGGTGCCGGTGCAGTCGAAGGCCCTGAGCGGCCTCGACAGCCTGCTCTCCATCGTCCAGATGCCGGCCGGCGTTGCGGTGGGGACCATGGCCATCGGCGAGGCGGGCGCCAAGAACGCGGGCCTGATGGCCGCCCAGATCCTGGCCCTGTCCGAACCCGCCCTGGCCCAACGCCTGGCCGACCACCGCGCTCGCCACACCCAGGCCGTTTCCGAAACCGTCGAGGACTAGTTTCCCATGGCCACCCTCCCCCTGGCTCCGGGCGAAACCATCGGGATTCTCGGCGGCGGACAGCTGGGCCGGATGCTGGCCCAGGCCGCCTCCCGGCTGGGCTTTGACGTGGCCATCCTGGAGCCGGCGCCGGACGCGCCGGCCGGCCGGGTCGCGGCTCACACCGTCCGCGGCGCCTATGATGATCCCCGCGCCCTGGAGGCCCTGGCCGCCGTGGCCAGCCTGGTGACCTTCGAGTTCGAGAATGTGCCCGCCGGCGCGGTCGCCCACCTGACCGCCCAGGACGTGGAAGTGGCCCCCAACGCCCGGTCTCTGGCCATCGCCCAGGACCGGGTCGAGGAGAAGAGCTTCCTCAACTCCATCGGCGTGCCCACCGTCGCCTTCGCCGCCGCCGACAGTCCGCAGAGCGCCGAGGCCGCCATGGCCCTGATCGGCGCGCCAGCCCTGATGAAGACGCGCCGCGAGGGCTATGACGGCAAGGGCCAGCGCTGGGTCGAGCACGCCGCCGAGGCCGCCGCCGTCTTCGAATCGCTGGGGGGCAAGCCGGTGATCCTCGAGGCGCCCGCTGATTTCGTCCGCGAACTGTCGGTGATCGCCGCCCGTGGCCGTGACGGGGAGCTGGCCATCTATCCCATGGCCGAGAACCATCATGAGAACGGGGTGCTGCGCCGCTCCGTGGCGCCGGCGGCCGTCACCCCGGCGCTCGCCGAACAGGCCGAGCGGATCGCGGCCCAGGTGCTGACCGGCCTGGACTATGTCGGCGTGATCGGGATCGAACTCTTCGAGCTGTCCGACGGCCGGCTGCTGGTCAACGAGATCGCGCCGCGGGTCCACAACACCGGTCACTGGACCATGGACGGCTGCGAGGTCGATCAGTTCGAACAGCACATCCGCGCCATCGCCGGTTGGCCGCTGGGCCCCACGGCGGCCATCCTGCGGGTCGAGATGCTGAACCTGCTGGGGGACGAGGCCGATGGCTGGCTGAAATATGCCGGCGAGCCGGAGACCCGCCTACACCTCTATGGCAAGCGCGACGCCAAGCCCGGCCGCAAGATGGGTCACGTGAACCGGATGAGCCCGCTCCTGCCGGAGCGGCGCTAGAGCTTGGCTCTAAGCTTCGTTCGGGATCGCCGAGAGGGCTTCTTCCAGTTCCAGGAAGCTGGGCTGGGCGCCGGAGGGGACGCTGCCGCGGCCGATTTCCACCGAGATCTGAGCGGCGTTGCCGTGCAGGTGAGCCACCAGCACTGACTGAATGATGCGGTAGTACGAGCCCTCTTCCTCGATGATCTCCTTCAGGCGGGCCGCGAAGGGACCCACCAGGCCATAGGCCAGGAACACCCCGAGGAAGGTGCCCACCAGGGCGCCGCCGATCATCGTGCCCAGGACTTCCGGCGGCTCGGTGATCGAGCCCATGGTCTTGATGACGCCGAGCACGGCGGCGACGATGCCCAGGGCGGGGAGGGCGTCGGCCAGGGCCTGCAGGGCGCCGGCGGGGGCCAGAGCCTCGTGGTGGTGCTTTTCGAGCTGCTTTTCCATGGCGTCCTCGACCTGGTGAGGGTCCTCGAGGTTCATGGTCATCATCCGCAGGGTGTCGCAGATGAAGTCGACGGCGAAGTGGTCCTTGGTCACCTTCGGGAAGCGCGAGAAGATCGAGGAGTCCTTGGGATTCTCGATGTGGCTTTCCAGGGCGATGACGCCCTTGGACTTCATGGTCTTGGTCAGCAGGAACAGCAGGGACAGGAGGTCGCGGTAGTCCGAGGCCTTCCACTTGGGGCCGGCAAACACCTTGGCCAGGCCGCCCCCCGTTCCCTTCACCACCGTCATCGAATTGGAGACCAGGAAGGCGGCGATCCCCGAACCGCCGATGGCCAGCATCTCGTGGGGGAGGGCGTGCATAATGACGGCCATGTTGCCGCCAGACCACAGGTAGCTGCCGAACACCGTGGCGAAGAGCAGCACAATGCCGATGATCTGAAACATGCGAGATGGGTCCTAGGACGAATTGTCGGGAGCATCTCCGTTAATGCTTAATGCCCGGTGAGGATTTATGGGGTTTCACCCTCCGGCGGCGCGGCGTAACAGCCGGCCATGCCCAAGTCCGCGCCTGTCGCCGTGAGCCTGCCCAAGTCGTCATTCGCGATCATTTTCGGGGTCTCCCTGGTGACCGCCATGGGCAATACCGGAATGATCTCGGTATTGCCGGCGATCGGCCGTTCCATCGGTATTCCCGACTTCCTGGTGGCCGGCGTGTTCTCGCTCTCCGCGCTGCTGTGGGCTGGGTCGTCGCCGTTCTGGGCGCGCGCTTCCGATCGGCACGGACGTAAGCCCCTGATGATCATCGGCCTGATCGGGTTCGCCGTCTCCATGGCGGCCTGCGCCGTGGTCGTCGGCGCCGGGCTGAACCACATGGCCCACTGGATGGTGATCTTCGTCCTCTTCCTGCTGGCTCGCGCCCTGTTTGGCCTGTTTGGCGCGGCGTCAAACCCGGCGACGCAAGCCTATGTCGCCGAGCACACGCCGCCCGCCGAGCGCACCACGGCGATGTCTAGCCTGGCCGGGGCGTTTGGCCTGGGCACCGTGATCGGCCCGTTCCTGGCGCCGCTGTTCATCCTGCCGTTCATCGGCCTGGCCGGACCCATGGCGATGTTCTCGGTGATCGCCCTGTCCATGCTGTTTGTGGTCTGGAAATACCTGCCCGAGAGCGCTCACATGCCGGTCCAGCCGGTGAAGATGGCGCCCACCATGGACGCCAAGGCCGACGCCGCGGGCAAGGAGACGCCGATGTGGCGGGACCCGCGCCTGAAGCCGTTCCTGATCTACGGCTTCATCGTCGCGGTCTGCCAGACCGCCCAGGGCCAGACCCTGGGATTCCTGATCATCGACAAGCTCGGCAAGTCGCCGACCGAGGCGCAGGGCTTCATCGCCATCGCCATGATGTTCGGCGCCATGGCCGGCCTGCTCTCCCAGTGGGGCATCATCCGCATGTTCGAGATGAACCCGCGCCAGCTGCTGCGCTGGGGCGTGGCCGTCGCCGCCCTAGGCAACCTGATCGTCGCCTTCCAACCCAGCTACGCCGCCGTGGTGGCGGGCTACGCCATTTCAAGTCTGGGCTTCGGCCTGGCGCGCCCCGGCTTCACGGCGGGCTCTTCGCTCGCGGTGGGCATGCACGAGCAGGCCCGGGCCGCCGGCGCCATCGCGGCGGTCAACGGCGTCAATGTGGTCCTGGCCCCGCTGTTCGTGCTGCTCTACCAGCAGGTTCACGCCGCGCCCTTCGTGCTGAACATGATCCTGATGCTGGCCATGCTCGTCTACGCCTTCAAGAACCCGCAGCTGGCCAACGCCGATCCCAAGCCCGCCACTCAGGCCGATTCGGCCATGGCGACCCTGGAGAAGAGCGACGAGGGATCGCTCTAACCCCGACCCCCGGACGCCGGGTCAGAGAATATTGGCCTCGGTCTTCAGGCGCGCGACCATGTCCAGGGACAGATAGCCGTCGGCGGTGATCCCCCGCGACTTCTGCCAGCTCCGCAGGGCGTTGCGGGTATTGACCCCCACAACCCCGTCCGGCGGGCCCGGATCGAAGCCGAGCTGGGCCAGGGCCCGCTGGGTGACGATGCGGTCGCCGATGGAAAGCGCGCTCTCATAGGGCCAGGGCTTGATCACCCCGCCCATGCCGCCGAACCGGTCGGCCAGCAGGCCGACGCCGAGCGCGTAGGTGGTGGCGTTGTTGTACTTGCGGATCACGAAGTGGTTGGGGAACAGCAGGAAGGCCGGGCCCTGCGCGCCGGTCGGCGTGATCAACATGGCCTTGGCGTCCGCATCGGCGCTGTTCCAGGGCAGGCCGTCGGTGCGGCGCACGCCGCGCTGGGCCCACCAGTCGGGAATCTCGCGCGGCCCCTCGGTCAGGCTGTAGTCGAAACCGTCGGGCACGGTGACCTCGCGGGCCCAGCTCTGGCCCCGCTGCCAGCCGCCCTTGGCGAGCAGGTTGGCCGCCGAGGCCAGGGCGTCGGGCGTGGAGCCCCAGACGTCGCGCCGGCCGTCCCCGTCGCCGTCCACCGCGGTGGCGAGGAAGCTGGTGGGGATGAACTGGGTCTGGCCCATCGCCCCGGCCCAGGAGCCGCGCAGTTGGCTGCGGAGGAACTCTCCGGACCCGATGATCCTTAGAGCGGCCATCAGTTGGTCCTCGGCGAACTGGCGGCGGCGTCCCTGGGCCGCCAGGGTCGCCATGGAGCGGATGACGTCGAAGTCGCCCATCACCGAGCCGAAGCCGGTCTCCATGGCCCAGATGGCCATCAGGATGTCGCCCGGCACGCCGTAGCGGGCCTCGATGCCGGAAAGGGTCTCGGCGATCGCCGGCTTGCGGCGGGCCGCGATGGCCACCCGGTCCTCGCTGACCACGCCCTTGATATAGTCGCCGAAGGGCTTGGCGAATTCCGGTTGGCGGGTGTCGAGGCTGTTGACCCGCGGATCGGGGATCAACCCGGCCATCTCGCGATCCAGCAGGCTGGCGGGCAGGCCCGCCTTGACCGCGCGGGTGTAGAAGTCCCGCGACCAGGCGTCGAAACTCATGTCTCCCGAGACGGTGGGCGGCGCCACCGGCGCCGGAGCCTGGGGGGTGGGGGCCGGCGGGGCGGGCGTCACCGTCGGCACAAGATTGGCCGAAGGGTCGGCGCAGCCGGCCAGGAGCAAGACGAGGAAGACGCGACGATCCATGGCCCCAACTTAGCGGTCGAAGCCGCCGTTCTCAATCACAAGCCCGTCAAGGGCGAGCGGAGGCCGGGGCCAGTTCACGCCGCGAAGCTGAGCCTGAGCGTCATGAGGCTGGTGTCCCGCAGCGGCGTCAGGTCCATGTCGGGATCCAGCAGGAGCTGCATGGACAGGCCAAACAGCAGGGCGCCGGTGATCAGGGCCGCGGCGTCGGCGTCGATGCCCGCCCGGACCACGCCCTCGGCCTGGCCTCGCAGGAAGAACGCCTCCAGCGCCTGCTCCACCTGCTTGTGGGCCGCGGCGAAGGGCGCCCGCAATTCCGAGACGTCGGCCACGGCCGCGGCCAGCACGACGAAATAGGCCCGCAGCTCGCCGTCGCGGTCGAGGGCGGACAGGAAGACCTCGACATAGGTCAGGACCGCGTCCAGGCCGTTGAGTTCTTCGATCCGGCGGTCTTCCAGCAGTCCGCCCAGGCGGCCCTGGAGCTGGTGGATGAGGGCCTCGATCAGGCCGCGCTTGGAGCCGAACCTCTGGGTGACCAGGCCGCGGCTGTACCCGGCTCGGGCGCCGATCTTCTCGAAGGTCGCCGCCCCCATGCCGTGTTCAACCACCAGCTCGGCGGCCGCCGCCAGCAACCGGCGCTCGGATTCGTCGCGGCGGGCCGCTTGGCTTCGGCGGGGTTTGATCTGCGTCAATGTCGGGACCATGTTGCGAATTCTAGAAAGTTGTTGAACAACTAACAAGTGAGCTGCGCGCGAACGACGCGGCTCCGCAAACCGGGCCTGGAAACGCGCATGACCATTCCTTCCGACATCGCTCAGACCATCATCGATCCCCGCGCCTATGCCGACGGCAAGCAGGTGGACGACGCCTTCGCCTGGCTGCGGCGAGAGGCCCCCCTGGAGCAGGCCCAGCCCGAGGGCTTCGATCCGTTCTGGGTGGTGACCCGCCATGCCGACATCCTGGAGGTCGAGCGCCAGAACGAACTGTTCCACAACGGCGACCGCTCCACCGTGCTCACCACCATCGAGGCCGACAAGAAGGTCCGCGAGATGATGGGGGGCAGCCCGCACCTGGTCCGCTCCCTGGTGCAGATGGACAACCCCGACCACATGGCCTACCGGCGCCTGACCCAGGGCTCCTTCGTGCCGCAGAACCTGCGGCCCCTGGAGGCGCGGATCCGCGAGATCGCCCGGGGCTTCATCGATCGGATGGCCGCCCATGGCGACCGCTGCGACTTCGCCCGCGACGTGGCCTTCCTCTATCCGCTGCACGTGATCATGGAGGTGATCGGGGTGCCGGAGTCCGACGAGCCGCGGATGCTGAAACTCACCCAGGAACTGTTCGGCAGCGCCGATCCGGAGTTGAGCCGCAGCGGCGGGGCGGCCCAGACCACTGACCAGGGCGTCGACTCCATCCAGTCGGTGGTGATGGACTTCATGCTGTATTTCAACGCCATCACCGAGGACCGCCGCGTGAGCCCGCGCAATGACCTGGCCAGCGTGATCGCCAACGGGACCGTCAACGGCCAGCCGCTCGGCCACCTGGAGGCGATGAGCTACTACATCATCGCCGCCACCGCTGGCCACGACACCACCTCTTCGACCACGGCCGGCGCCCTGTGGGCGCTGGCCGAGAACCCCGAGCAGTTCGCCAAGGTCAAGGCCGACCCGAGCCTGATCCCCGGCCTGATCGAGGAGTCGATCCGCTGGGTGACCCCGGTGAAGCACTTCATGCGCACGGCCACCGCCGACGCCGAGCTGGCCGGCAAGAAGATCGCCAAGGGCGACTGGATGATGCTGTCCTATCCCTCCGGAAACCGCGACGAGGCGGTGTTCGCCGACCCCTTCAAGTTTGACGTCGAGCGCAGCCCCAACAAGCACGTGGCCTTCGGATACGGCGCCCATGTCTGCCTGGGCCAGCACCTGGCGCGGATGGAGATGCGGGTGCTGTGGGAGGAGCTGTTCGCGCGCCTGGAGTCGGTTGAACTGGACGGCGCCCCACGCAACATGGCGGCCAGCTTCGTCTGCGGACCGAAGTCGGTTCCGATCCGCTTCAAGATGCATTGAGGACGCCGCGTGCCCGAGCCGTTCAAGACCTGGCAATGCCGCACTTGCGGCTACATCTATGAGGAAGAGTTCGGCGACCCCGGCGAGGGTCTGGCGCCTGGGACCCGCTGGTCGGACATCCCCGACAGCTGGATCTGCCCCCTGTGCGGGACCGCCAAGGCCGAGTTCGACATGATCGAGCTGTAGGGCGGTCGATGACCCATCCGATAAATTCCGCGTCCTCCCGGGCGACCCGCAGGGGAGACCCGGGACCCAGGGGGATTGATCGCGGCCCCTGGGTCCCGGCTCTCCGCTTCGCTGCGGCCGGGATGACGGGTCATGGTTCTGAGAGCCGAGCGCGGGCTTCATCGGCCGCGACGCTTGGATATGCCGCCCGACGTTGACTCAAGCCGAGCCGCCTCGTATATGCGCCGGCTCTTGTAGACACCCCCGGGCGAAAGCCTGGTCTTTAAGAAGATACGGTCATGAAGGTTCGAAGCTCGCTCAAGTCGCTCAAGACGCGTCACCGCGACTGCAAGCTCGTGCGCCGCAAGGGCGTCGTCTACATCATCAACAAGACCAACCCGCGCTTCAAAGCCAAGCAAGGCTAAGGCGCCGGGGTCCCGGATGCCGAAGGCGGTCGTCTGGGACGTTGGTAATGTGGTCGTGCGCTGGAATCCGCGCACGCTCTACGCTCAGATCTTTCCAGAGCCGGCCGCTTGCGACCGGTTTTTGTCGTCGGTCTGCACGATGATCTGGCACGTGAACCACGACCTGGGCGTCACCTTCGCCGAGAATCGCAAGCCGCTGATCTCCCAGTTCCCGGAATACCGCGAGCAGATCGAGGCCTGGGAGACCCGCTGGTGGGAGATGTTCTCCGGGACCATCCCTGAGACCGAGGCCGCCATCGAGGCCCTGCATGAGGCCGGCGTCCCGCAGTATGGCCTCACCAACATGTCCGACGAAACCTTCGAGGGCACCATGGCCATGAGCCCGGCCTTCGGGCGGCTGCGCGACATCGTGGTCTCCGGCCGCGAGGGCATGATCAAGCCCGACCCGCGCATCTATGCGCTCACCTGCGAACGCTTCGGCCTGGCGCCGGAGGACATCTTCTTCGTCGACGACAGCCTGGCCAATGTCACCAGCGCGCGCGCCTTCGGCATCGACACCCACCACTTCACCGATCCGGCTGAGCTGCGGCCGGCGCTGGAGGCGCGGGGCCTGCTTTAGGGTTTCGTCCTTCTCCCCCTGCGGCGGTGCGCTCCGCTCTCAGAACAATAATCTCCGTCATCCCGGACGGCCGTTAGGCCGAGCCGGGACCTAGGTGACTGGGCTGGGCTCCTGGATCCCGGCTCTCCGCTTCGCTGCGGCCGGGACGACGTGATGGGTTTGCAGGCTAGCCCATTCGATGAGGGTGCGGACGGCGGCCTCGGCCCCGGCCTGGCTCGGGCGCTTGGGGGATGTGGTCATTGGGGGAACTCCGCGGCGTTCCGCCTCAACGGATCGCCCCGGTGAAGGTTCAGAGCGGATGACAGGGGGCAGGCGCAACGCTAGTGTCCGCCGCTTTCCCGCCTCCCATACGCGAGCTCCCATGGCCGACGACGCTTCCCACGCCGACATCCTGAACCAGACGGCCCAGGGCCAGCTGAAGAGCATCATCGAGCGCATCGAGCGCCTCGAGCAGGAGAAGTCGGAGATCGCCGAGCAGATCAAGGAGGTCTTCGCCGAGGCCAAGGGCAACGGCTTCGACGTCAAGATACTGCGCAAGGTGATCCGCATCCGCAAACAGGACGCCGCCAAGCGTCAGGAAGAAGACGCCATCCTGGATCTATACCTCTCCGCGCTCGGAGTGATTTGAAGAACAGCCCGCCAGATCGGAAGGCGCAGGCCCAGCGGGCCGCGCTGAACGCTTTGCGCCGCGCCCAGCGCGCGGCCGACAAGGCGGGCGTCAAGCTCTCCGACTGGGAGGGCGAATTCCTGGAGTCCGTCACCGAGCGGGTGAAAACCTACGGCCGCGCCTTCGCCGATCCCGAAAAGGGCGGCGCGGGCGAGGCCTTCTCGGTGATGCAGCACATCAAGCTGAAAGAGATCGTCGCCAAGGCCAAGGGCGAGCCCCGATTCCCGCCCAAGCGCGGCGGCGGCTTCAAGCGGCGCGGCAAGCCTGAACCCGAAGCTGAATGACGTCGGTGATCGACGAGGACTCCCTGCCGGCCCTGGTGGCCCGGGCGCGCCGCGCGGCCCTGACCCTGAAGGCTGTGACCCACCGGCAGGGGCGGGCCAGGCACGCCCTCTATGTGGCGCTGCTGGAGGACCGCCGCCGGTCTCCGCCCTGGGGGTTTTATGTCGGCGAGACCTCCCGCGATCCCGACCTCCGCTTTGACCAGCACAAGACCGGCTACAAGGCGAGCCGCCACGTGACCCGCTTCGGCGTGCGCCTGCTCCCCGACGTGGTGGAGCACCTCAACCCGCTGCGGCGCTGGGAGGCCAAGGAGCTGGAAGCCGCCCTGGCCGAGGCGTTCCGGGACGCCGGCCTGCCCTGGGTCGAGGGCGGCCACTAGGGTCCAATAGATGCGCCCCCTCTGGGGGAGCTGGCGCGAAGCGCCTGAGGGGGACTTTGACTCTTGTTTGTGGGCGGCAGGTTTCGACTACGTCGATCCCCCTCCGTCACGGACCTGCGGTCCGCGCCACCTCCCCCCCAATCGCGCTGGCGCGCTGGGGGAGGATCTAAAGCGGCTTGGCCGCCGCCAGTGTCGCAACTCGCCGCGCCGCGATCTTGGCGGCGCGCATCAGCTCGCGGAGTTCACGCGGCTGCGGTGGCAGAATCATCGCCCTCGCCCTTGTCCAGAATCCCCTCCAGGCCCTGTTCGCGGACCTTGCGGTAGAGGGTCGAGCGGCCGATGCCGAGGCGGCGGGCCACCTCGCTCATGTGGCCGGCATAGATCTCGATGGCCAGCTGGATGAGGTCGCGCTCGATCTCCTCCAGGGTGCGCAGGTGGCCGCGGCCGTCGAGGATGCGCACCGGCGCGTCCGTCGGCATCTCGGCCATCAGCTGCTGGGCGGTGGGCAGGGTCGGCGGGGCGGCCATCAGCGCGGCCGGCGACACCGCTTCCGGCGGCGGCGCGGCGACGCCCGAGATGGCCGGGAAGTCGTAGGGCTGCAGGTAGGGGGCGTCGGCCAGGACGATGGCGCGATAGACCGCGTTCTCCAGCTGGCGGACATTGCCCGGCCAGTCGAAGGCCGTCAGGAAGGCCAGGGTCTCGGCCGAGGCGCCGGTGACCGACTTGCCCTCCTCGATATTGAAGCGGCGGATGAAGTGCTCCACCAGGGCCGGGATGTCCTCGCGACGCTCGCGCAGGGCCGGGGCCTCGATGGGGAAGACGTTCAGCCGGTAGAACAGGTCCTCGCGGAACTGGCCGTCCTTCACCGCCTGGGCGGGATCGCGGTTGGTGGCCGAGACGATGCGGACATCGACCTTCAGCGAGCGCTTGGAGCCGATGGCGTCGACCTCGCCCTCCTGCAGCACCCGCAGCAGCTTGACCTGCATGTCGAGGGGAAGCTCGCCCACCTCGTCCAGGAACAGGGTGCCGCCATTGGCCTCCTGGAACTTGCCCAGGTGCTTGTCGGTGGCGCCGGTGAAACTGCCCTTCTCGTGACCGAACAGGATGCTCTCGATCAGGTTCTCCGGGATGGCTCCGCAGTTCACCGCCACGATGGGCTTGCCGGCGCGGTCGGATGACCCGTGCACGGCGCGCGCGAGCCCTTCCTTGCCGACCCCGCTCTCGCCGGTGATCAGGATGGGAATGGAGGACTTCGCCGCCCGTTCGCCCAGCCGTTTGACCATGGTCATGGCCGGCGAATTGCCCACCATGTCGGCGAAGCTGGCGCGGCCGGTGGCGTGCTTCTTCAGCCGCTCGACCTCGCTCTTCAGCGAGCCCAGATTCAGGGCGTTGCGGATCGAGACGATGATCCGTTCCGGCGAGGCGGGCTTGACGAAGAAGTCGCAGGCGCCGGCCTGCATGGCGGCCACCACGGTGTCGATGCCGCCGGTCGCCGTAATGACGATGACGGGCTGGTTGTGACCCCGGGCCCGCATCTCTTTCAACGTATCCTGGCCGGTGATGCCGGGCATCACCAGGTCCAGCAGCACCAGGTCGGTCGCGGCCCCCGACTGCAGCCGGGCGATCGCCTGGTCGCCGTTCTCGGCGTGGACCGCGACAAAGCCCTCCCGCTCCAGGACCGCCTGGATCAGCCTGCGCTGTGTCGGGTCGTCATCGACGACTAGGACCGTCTTGGTCATTTGAAAACACCCACCAGAACCGGGCGCCGCCACATGGACGAGGCCTCTTGTTGACCCGGATTGATACAGGCCTTGGGTAAAGGACGCGTTTCGGAGTCCTGAGTCGGGGGTTAACGGCGGGGCTTTTCGGGCGGCGGGGGAATCGATCTGACGTCACGTCACCGGTTGCGGTGACAAACACCACGCGCATAGTGACGCCAGGGCCGGAAGACACGGTCGGGAGGACATCATGAAGCTTTCCAAGCTCGCCATCATCCTGGCGTTCGCCGCCACCGTCGCCGCCTGCGGGCAGAGCAAGCCGGGCAATGTGGACGCCAAGCGTCTGACCGCGGCGTCGAGCAACGGCGACTGGATGTCCATCGGCCGGACCTATGACGAGCAGCGCTTCAGCCCGCTCACCAGGATCGACACCAAGAACGTCGGGACGCTCGGCCTGGCCTGGTACCACGAGTTCGACACCGACCGTGGCCAGGAGGCGACGCCGGTGGTGGTGGACGGGGTCATGTACACCACGACCGCCTGGTCCAAGGTCTATGCCTTCGACGCCAAGACCGGGAAGCCGAAGTGGGCCTTCGATCCCAAGGTGGACGGGTCCAAGGGCTTCGACGCTTGCTGCGACGTGGTCAACCGGGGTGTCGCGGTCTGGAAGGGCCGGGTCTATTTCGGCACTCTCGACGGCCGCCTGATCGCCCTGGACGCGGCCACCGGCAAGCCGGTCTGGAGCACCCAGACCACCGACAATTCGCAGCCCTACACGATCACCGGCGCCCCTCGGATCATCAAGGACAAGGTGATGATCGGCAACGGCGGGGCCGAGTACGGCGTGCGCGGCTACCTCTCGGCCTACGATGCCGAGACGGGGAAAATGGCCTGGCGCTTCTACACCACCCCCAACGCCAAGGGTCAGCCCGATGGCGCGGCCAGCGACAAGATCATGAAGGAGAAGGCCGGGGCCACCTGGTTCGGCGACGGCTGGAAGGCCACCGGCGGCGGCGGCACGGTCTGGGATTCCATGGCCTATGACCCCGACCTGGACATCCTCTATGTCGGGGTCGGCAACGGCTCGCCCTGGAACCGGGTCAAGCGGTCGGACGACAAGGGCGACAACCTCTTCCTGTCCTCGATCCTGGCGCTCAAGCCCGACACCGGGGACTATGTCTGGCACTACCAGACGACGCCCGGCGAGAGCTGGGACTACACCGCCACCCAGCACTTGATCCTGGCCGACCTCACCGTCGGCGGCGCGCCGCGCAAGGTGATCATGCAGGCGCCGAAGAACGGCTTCTTCTACGTGCTGGACCGCGCCGACGGAAAGCTGATCTCCGCCAAGCCCTATGTGCCGATCACCTGGGCCACCGAGGTGGACCTCAAGACCGGCCGCCCCGTCGAGACCCCCGGCGCGCGCTATCAGAAGGCGCCGGCCCTGCAGTTCCCCGGGCCCCTGGGCGGCCATAACTGGCACCCGATGAGCTACAGCCCGCAGGCCGGCCTGGTCTATATCCCCGCCCAGCTCGACCCCTTCGCCTACACCAACGAGACCAACTACCAGCACCGCCAGGGCGCCTGGAACCTGGGCACAGACTTCCTGGCCAACGCCTTCCCGTCGGACAAGGCGGCGCTGGCCGGCCTGAAGTCGATGTTCAAGGGCCAGCTGATCGCCTGGGACCCGGTGGCCCAGAAGGCCCGCTGGACGGTGCAGCATCCCTATTTCTGGAACGGAGGCATCATGTCGACGGCGGGGGGCCTGGTCTTCCAGGGCGACGGTCTGGGCGAGTTCGTCGCCTATGACGCCGCCACCGGCAAGAAGCTGTGGAGCTACAAGACCGAGAACGGCGTCGTCGCGGCGCCCTCCACCTATGAGATCGATGGCGAGCAGTATGTGGCCCTGATGGTGGGCTACGGCGGCGGCGCGCCGGTCTCGGCCTCGGCGGTGCTGCGCGAGCGGCCGCGGCTGGCGGGGCGGCTGATGGTCTTCAAGCTGGGCGGCAAGGTCCAGGCCAAGCCCTACGACATCCCGGTGGTCCCTGATCTCGACCTCACCGCCGTCAGCTCGGCTGGCGACGCGAAGGCGGGCTTCGCCCTCTTCCACAACAACTGCCAAGTCTGCCACGGCCCCAGCGCCTCGGGCGCCTACCTGCCCGACCTGAAGAAGTCGCAGATGCTGCTGGCCGCCGAGAGCTGGAAGTCGGTGGTGATCGACGGCGCCCTGAAGGACCGGGGGATGGCCAGCTTCGCCCGCTTCCTGAGCCCCAAGGACGCCGAGGACATCCGCGCCTACGTCATCCTGGAGGCCCGCAACGCCCAGGCCGGCGCCGCGCCGGCCAAGGTGCAGGGGGCCAGATAAACCCCCAGGGCGCGGGATCGCCATGGCTGCGGTCCCGCGCCAGCCTGCACGCCCTGGCGGCCCATGCCTAACGCGCTCTTAGGGGCGTTCCTTCACGCGGAATTCAGCGCGGGCGGGGCATTGCGAAGGCGCCATGCAGATCGCCAGCACCCTGGCGGGCCCGTCGCCCGCCCTGCCCGACTCGGTCGCCGCCGCGGCCCTGGTGCTGCACGACCGCAGCGGCGCGCAGAGCCTCGACCAGCAGCTCGGCGCCTATCAGGACCTGGCCAGCCGCTGGCGCGCGGCGCCCGCGGGCGAGCGGCTGGGCCTGGCCAAGGCGCTCACCGAATCCCCCTTCGGCCAGCGGGTGCAGTCGACCCTCAACGCCTTCACCCGCGCCGCCTGGGCCGGGCCGCACGCCGTCCCGCCCGAGCCGCAGGCCAAGCTGCTCGGCGCCTTCGACGGGCTGTCGGCCGACGACCAGAAGATCGTCGCGGGTCTGCAGGTCGATAGCGCCGGCGCGCCCTCCTATGGCTCTCCGGCCGAATACCGCCAGCGCCTGCAGGCCGACCTCGACGCCGCCCAGCCTCGCAAGACCGACAGCGTCAGCCTGTCGCCCGAAGCCCGTGCGCATCTGGCTGGGGCCGCGTCGCCCGTGCCGCCCGCGGAGCCCGAAATCTCACCGGCCCGCGCCGCGGCGATGGCCGCCTATACCCGACTCTCGCGCTAACCTCCCAACCCCGTCGTCATCCCCGGGCTTGTCCCGGGGACCCATGATCTCCGACTTGCCGCAGGCTGTGGGGCCAATGCCGGGGATGCTTGCTGAACAACGGAGATCATGGGTGGCCGGGACAAGCCCGGCCATGACGACCGCAGGAGGGGGCTGTGGCGTTAAGCCGAGGCGGGTTCGTTCTCGCGGAAGGTCTGGAGCTGGTCCTCCAGGGCATTGGACAGCAAAGGCGCCCCTACTGACGCACCCTGTCAGCAGCCTGTGGGAGAACAGCGAGGACGAGGGAGACGACCATGATCCAGGGAAGCTGCTGCTGTGGCGCGGTGCGGTTCGAACTGACCGCTCCGCCCACCATGATGGGAACCTGCCACTGCACGCGGTGCCGCAAGGTGGGGCTCAGCACATTCGTCTTTGTCGACCGAGCGTCGTTCCACTGGGTGGCGGGCGAAGACATGGTGGCGGTCTACGCGCCCGACCCGCCCTACCAGTTTTCCCGCTGCTTCTGCCGCCGCTGCGGCACGGCCCTGGGCGAGCCGCTCTCGCCCGCGGACTCCTTCCCCATCGCCGCCAACTGCCTGGACAGCGACCCCGGCGTCAGCAACCGCTTCCATGAGTTCGTCGCCGAGAAGCCCGCCTGGTACGAGATCTGCGACGGCGCCAAGCAGTTCGAGGGCCATCCGGTTCGGGCGCCCTAGTCCCGCCTCACCCCCCGCGCTAAACCCTTGCCCATGAACGCGCCCGTGAAACTTGACGCCCTGCCCGAGTGGCAGCTCTCCGACCTCTATGCCGGGCGCGGCGACCCGAAGATCGAGGCCGACCTGGTGGCGGCCAAGGCGGCCAATGATGAGCTGGTCAAGCTGAAGGGCCGGTTCGTGCAATTGCGCTCCGATCCGCTGCACCTGGGCGAGCTGCTGGACCATGGGATCGGGCTCTATGAGAGCGCGGTGAACGGGCTGTGGGCCGTGGGCGCCTATGCGGGCCTGGCCAGTTCGGTGGCCAAGGACGACCCGGCCTGGGCCAAGTTCGAGGGCGACCTGCGCACACGGTCCTCGCAGATCGGGGCCGAGAGCCTGTTCTTCACCCTGGAGCTCAACCAGCTCGAGGACAACGAGATCGAGATGGCCTTCAAGGCCCATCCGCCGGCCGCCCGTTGGCGCTCCTGGATGCGCCGCGTGCGGCTGTCGCGGCCGCACGAGCTGTCGCCCGACCTGGAGCGTCTGCTGATCGACCGTTCGCCGGCGGTGGCCAACTGGGTGCGGCTGTATGACGAGAGCCTGGCCCGGCTGACCGCCAAGGTGGGCAAGGAGAGCCTGAGCCTGCCCGAGGTCTTGAACCGCCTGTCGGACCCCGACGTGGCGCGGCGCAAGGCGGCCGCGCAAGGGTTGGCCAAGGCCCTGGAGGAGCGCACGCCCGAGCTGGCGCTGTCCATGAACACGCTCGCCTTCGAGAAACAGGTGGAGGACCGCTGGCGGAAATATCCGACCCCGGCCGCCAGCCGCCACATCGCCAATGAGGTGGACGCCGACGCCGTCGAGGCCCTGGAGGCCGCGGTGGTGGAGGCCTATCCGCGGGTCAGCCACCGCTACTACGCGCTGAAGGCCAAGCTGATGGGCCGCAAGACGCTGGACTACTGGGACCGCAACGCGCCCCTCGATACGGCCAAGCCGCGGGCCTATGACTGGAAACAGGCCCAGGGCATGGTGCTGGAGAGCTTCTCCGACCTGGCGCCCAAGTTCGCCGACACCGCCAAGACCTTCTTCGACCAGCCCTGGATCGACGCCCGCCCCCGGGCCGGCAAGCAGTCGGGCGCCTTCAGCCATCCGGTGACCGCCGACCGCCACCCCTACGTCTTCATGAACTATATGGGCGAGCGCCGCGACGTCCTGACCCTGGCCCACGAGCTGGGCCATGCCGTCCACCAGACCCTGTGCCAGCCCCTGGGCACCCTGCTGGCCGACACGCCCCTGACGCTCGCCGAGACCGCCTCGATCTTCGGTGAGGGCCTGGTGTTCGAGCGGCTGCTGGCCGGAGCCTCCAAGGCCGAGCGGCTGGGCCTGCTGGCCGGCCAGATCGAGGACGGCATCAACACCGTGGTCCGGCAGATCGCCTTCCACCGGTTTGAAACCCAGTTCCACGCGGCGCGGGTCGAGGGCGAGCTTTCCGCCGAGCAGATCGGCGCCATCTGGCTGGAGACCATGGGCGAGAGCCTGGGGCCGGCCATCAAGCTGAACAAGGGCTACGAACACTACTGGGCCTATGTCAGCCACTTCGCCCACGCGCCGTTCTACGTCTATGCCTACGCCTTCGGGGATCTGCTGGTGCGCGGCCTGATGGAGAAGCGCCGCGAGGACCCCGCGGCCTTCGCCCCGCTCTATGAAGACCTGCTCTCGGCCGGGGGCACCCGGACCTATGTCGAGGCCCTGCGCCCCTTCGGTCTCAACCCGCGGGAAAAGGCCTTCTGGACCGCCGGCATGACCCAGATGGAGCGGCTGGTGGACGCCTTCGAGGAGCTGGTCTGATCCAACGACGAAGCTGTGCGTTCATGCGCACATGACCACGCCTGTCGTCCCGCCCGTGTCTGTCGCCCGACGGATTGAGACCCGAGCCCTGCTGATCTGGCTGGCCTGCGCCGCAGCGATCTGGGGCTTCTTCAACATCGCCAGCGAGGTGATGGAGGGCGACGCTGACATCGTCGATCAGCAGCTGCTGCTGATGCTGCGACAGCCGAGCGACCTCAGCGATCCCATCGGCCCGCGCTGGGTCGAGGAGGCGATGCGCGACATCACCGCGCTCGGCGGCTTCACCTTCCTGACCATCGCCACCATCGTCGCCGTTCTGCTGTTCAGCTTCCACGGCAAGCGCCGGCAGGCCTGGATTCTCACCGGCACGGTGCTAGCCGCCCAGGTCTCCAGCGAGGTGCTGAAGACCTTCTACGACCGGCCGCGGCCGACCCTCGTGCCGCACGGCAGCTTCGTCTACACCCAGAGCTTCCCGAGCGGCCATTCGGCCCTGTCGGCGGCGGTGTTCCTGACGCTGGCCACCCTGATCGCCAGCGTCGAGAAGCGGCCGAGTTCGAAGATCCTGATCTATGTCCTGGCGGTGCTGGTGACCGTCGGCGTCGGGTTCAGCCGGGTCTATCTGGGGGTGCACTGGCCCAGCGACGTGCTGGCGGGCTGGAGCCTGGGCGCGACCTGGGCCTTCGGCGCCTGGATCGTGCTGGAATGGATGCGCTCGCGCGACGTCAGCCGGGAGCGGGGTTAGGCCTATAGGCGATCCCCGCCCGGGCCAGGTCGGCCAGGAAGGTCTCGGTGAGCGCCACCAGGTGCAGGATGCCCGCCACCACCTCGGGCCGGTTGATCACATCGACCGGGACCGTCAGGCCTCCGCGGTCCTTCCGCACCAGGCCGCGCTGTTCCAACCGCAGCACCGCCCGGCGGGCGGTCTCGTAGGGCATGAGCAGGAACCTTCCGATCGAATAGACGCTGACCGCCTGCCGCTCCCCGTCCGGAAGCTCCCTCTCCAGGCCGGCATAGGCGACGGCGAGCGTGGGGTCATGGGTCACGTGGCTGACATTGGCCATATTGATGGTCCGCAGCACCAGGACGGCGACGACATCCAGGTCCATGACCTTGGCGCTGTGACAGGTGGCGTCGAGGAAGTAGTTCATCGCCAGGCGGATGACCTGCCGGGGCAGGCCGGGTGCGGGCGGCTGATAGTGCTCGGCGGCGGAGACGCCGAAGCGGCCGACCTCGGCGACGAAGCTCTCCGTCGCGGTCTGGGTTTCGGCGATCATGTCCAGGTTGCTCTGACGGACCACCGTCGCGCCGGGGATCACCACCCCGCCGTCGACGGTGGTGCAGACCCCGGCGTCCAGCAGCTTCTTCACCCGGCGGCGTACGTTCTCGTAGGGCAGGCCCAGGTCCTTGGCCACGGCGTAGACGCTGACGGGGATGCGCAGGGCGTCGGCGGGCACCCCCGCGACTCCGTCATAGGTATGGGCCACCGGCTCGGATGAAGCGGTGATCTCGCGCACATTGGCCCGGGTGATGGCCAGGATGGTCATGTCCGTGACGATGTCGCGGCTCATGAAGGCCGTGGCGCGACGGGCGGTGTTCACATGGTAATCACCCGCCAGACGGGAGAGCAGGCGCCGGCGGTCTGCTGTTTCAATCTTTTCGCTCATGCCGCCTCCTTTTCCACCGCCCCCGGCGGCGCCCGCAAGGTGCGCTGATTTGGTGAATTCTTCAACGGTTTTGATAACGAAGATACGCGACCTAGAGTCCTAGAACCGCCTTGGCCATGATGTTGCGCTGGATCTCGTTGGTGCCGGCATAGATCGAACCGGCCCGGTCGTTCAGGTACTTGGCCGCCACCGTCAGGCTGTGGTCGGGGCCGACGTGGCCCTGGTCGGCCGGTGGGGTGAACAGCGGCGTCGGGCCGCCCGGCGCGGTGGCGTGGGGCTGATAGGGCGCGCCATAGGCGCCGGCCGCTTCCAGAGCCAGTTCGGTGAGTTTCTGGCTGAGCTCGGTCCCAACGGTCTTCATCATCGAGGACTTGGCGCCGGGCGCGTCGCCCGAGGTGAGGTTGGCCAGGATCTGCAGCTCGACCGCCTCCAGGGCGTCGATCTCGATGGATGCGGCGGCCAGGCGCATCGCGAAGCTTCGGGTGTCGGCGAGGTGGTCCTCGGCCGCCGCCAGCTTGCGGATGCGCGCCAGGCGCGCCTTCAGGCCCGGCGCGCTGACGCCGCCGCCGCGCTCGAACTCCATCAGGTACTTGGCCACCGTCCAGCCCTCGCCGACCTTTCCCACCACGTTGGCCTTGGGCACGCGGACGTCGGTGAAGAAGACGTCGTTCTGGATGTGTTCCCCCGACAGCATCAGGATGGGGCGGACCTCGACGCCCGGCGTCGTCATGTCGATCAGCAGGAAGGTGATCCCCTGCTGTCGGATGCCCTCGCTGGAGGTCCGCACCAGGCAGAAGATCCAGTTGGCGACATTGGCGTGGGTCGTCCACAGCTTGTGGCCGTTGCAGACGAAGTCGTCGCCATCGGCCACCGCGCTCATCTGCAGGGAGGCGAGGTCGGAGCCGGAGGCCGGCTCGGAATAGCCCTGGCACCACTGGTGCTCGCCGGACAGCATCCGGGGCAGGTAGTGGGCCTTCTGCTCAGGACTGCCGTGGCCGATCAGCACCGGGCCGCACATGCCGATGCCCATGGGCGAGAGCGGCGGGGCTCCGGCCTCCGCCAACTCGCTGGCGAAGATGTAGCGCTGGGCCGCGCTCCAGCCGCAACCGCCATACTCGACGGGCCAGGCGGGCGCCGCCCAGCCGCGCCGGTGCAGGATCGCCTGCCATTCAGTGGCCAGATCGTGGGGGGCGTAGACGCTGGTCATCAGCGCGGTGGTGCGCCGCATTTCCGGTGTCAGCTCGGCGTCGAGGAAGGCCCGCACCTCGTCGCGGAAGGCCAGATCGCTCGGGCTCCAGGTCACATGCATTGGCCGCCTCCCATGGCTCTTTGTCAGGGAGGATGCACAGGTGACGGCCCGGCAACCTAGTCGCGGATCAAGAGCGCGATCAGGGCGTCGGCGTGGCGCTCGATCTCGGCCGCCTCGGACATGTCGACGCCATAGGCGTGACGCACCTCGCCGGCCAGGGTGAAGGGGGACTGGGCGGCGGCGGAGAGCATGTAGATCAGGTTGCGGATCGGCAGGCGCGGCAGGTGGCCCTGGGTCATCAGGGTTTCCAGGACGCGGGCCATGGCGCGGTGCTGCGGTCCCACGATCTGCTCGGCGATCCAGGCGACGCGGTCGGACTCGCCCATGGCCTCCTGCACCATGATGCGGGCGTGCTCCGGGTGGCGGGCGCAGTAGCGGACATAGTCGCGCACGGTGGCCTTGAACCGGGGGAGCGGCGGCTGGCCCCGCGTGGTCGCCCAGCCAGCGGCCATGTGGGCGTTCATATCGACTATCAGCCGGGCGAGCGCCGCGCGCCACAGCGTGGCCTTGTCGGAATAGTGGTAGCGGAGCGCGCTGTGCTCGACACCCGCCAGGCTCGCGATGTCGCGCATGGCCGCGCCCTCGAACCCGCGCTCGGAGAACAGCTTCAGGGCCGCATCCAGGATGGCGCCGCGGGTCTCCTCCACCGGCCGCGCGGTGCGGGCCGGGCGGCCTCTTGGGCGGGTGGCGGCGGCGGTCATCGGATGATTATTGCCCACCTGGACTAAAATAAATAGGGTCGCGGCCAACACGCGGGAGGACGCATCGAATGACCCAGGCCTGGATGGACAAGACCCTGTCCCCCGACGCCCGCGCCAAGCTGCTGATCGCGCAGCTGACCCTGGATGAGATGATCTCCCTGGTGCATGGGCCGATGCCCGCCATGGTCAATCCGCCGCCCGCCGACGCGGCCATGGGGGCGGGCTATATCCCGGGGGTCGCGCGCCTGGGCATTCCGCCGCTGAACGAAACCGACGCCAGCCTGGGCATCGCCAACCCGCGCCAGGTGCGCAAGGGCGACGGGGCCACCGGCCTGCCGTCGGGCCTGTCCCTGGCGTCGACCTGGGATCCGGAGCTGGCCTATGCGGCCGGCGTGATGGTGGGGTCCGAGGCCCGCGACAAGGGCTTCAACGTCCTGCTGGGCGGCGGCGCCAACCTGACCCGCGAACCCCGCTGCGGGCGCAATTTCGAGTACCTGGGCGAGGACCCGCTGCTGGCCGGCGTACTGGTGGGCGAAGCCATCAAGGGCGCCCAGTCCAACGACATCGTCTGCACCCTGAAGCACTTCGCCCTCAATGATCAGGAGACCTGCCGGCACGTGGTGGACGCCCGTATCGACGAGGGCGCCCTGCGGGAGAGCGACCTTCTGGCCTTCCAGATCGCCATCGAGCGCGGCGATCCCGGCTCGGTGATGTGCGCCTACAACAAGGTCAACGGCGAGTGGGCCGGCGAGAACGACTTCCTGCTGAACCAGGTGCTGAAGCGCGACTGGGGCTATGCCGGCTGGGTGATGAGCGACTGGGGCGCGGTCCACTCCACAGTCAAGGCGGTGATGGCGGGCCTGGACCAGGAGAGCGGCGAGCAACTGGACAAGCAGGTCTATTTCGGCGCGCCCCTGAAGGAGGCCGTGGAGCAGGGGGAGGTGCCCTTCGAGCGGCTCACAGACATGGTCCATCGCATCCTGCGCAGCCTGTTCGACAAGGGGGTGTTCGATAACCCGAGCGCCAAGCGCGAGACCGACTACACCGCCAACGCCAAGATCGCCCAGGCCGCCGCCGAGGCCGGGGCCGTCCTGCTGAAAAACGACGGCGTCCTGCCGCTGTCGGCGTCCATCCGCAAGATCGCGGTGATCGGAGCCCATGCCGACAAGGGCGTGATGTCCGGCGGCGGCTCGTCCCAGGTGATCCCGGTGGGCGGCCCCGGTCACGAGATCGAGGTGGCTGGCCTGGCCGGCGCCTTCGCCAAGGTCACCTATCACCCCTCGTCGCCGGTGGCGGCGATCCGCGAGATGACCCGCAACACCGCCGTGACCTTCGTCTCCGGCGAGGACCTGGCCGAGGCCGCCGCGGCGGCCAAGGACGCCGACGTCGCCATCGTCTTCGCCGACCAGTGGGCCACCGAGGCCGAGGACCTGCCCAGCCTGTCGCTGCCGGGCGGCCAGGACGCGCTGATCGCCGCCGTCGCTGCGGCCAACGCCAAGACCGTCGTGGTGCTGGAGACCGGGACCCCGGTGCTGATGCCCTGGCTCGACGAAGTCAACGCCGTGCTGGAGGCCTGGTATCCCGGCACCCGCGGCGGCGAGGCCATCGCCAACATCCTGTTCGGCGCGGTCAACCCGTCGGGCCGCCTGCCGATGAGCTTCCCGCGCGGTGTGGAGGACCTAGTGCGCCCGGAAATCCCCGGCCAGATCTTCGGCCCGCCGGTGGAGGGCGCCACCCTGCCCACCACCCGCCCCGATGTGCAGCAGCACAAGGGCCGCTTCTCGGTGGAGCATCCGGAGGGCGCCGACGTCGGCTACCGCTGGTTCGCCAAGACCGGGGCGGCCACCCTGTTTCCCTTCGGTTTCGGGCTCTGCTACACGCACTTCGAGTACGCGAAGCTGGAGGTTTCGGGCGGCGAGACGATCACCGCCAGCTTCGACGTCAAGAACGCCGGCGCCGTGGCCGGGACCGACACCCCCCAGGTCTATGCGACGGTGACCGGCTCGGACGGCAAGCCCTCCCAGCGCCTGATCGGCTGGGCCAAGGTGGCCCTGGCGCCCGGCGAAACCCGCCGCGTCACGGTGACCGCCGACGCGAGATTGTTGGCCAATTATGACGCCACCCTGCCGGGCTGGAAGATCGCGGCGGGCGCGGTCGCGGTGAGCCTCGCGACCTCTGCGGAAGCCACTATCCTGCACGGCTTGGCCGAACTCACAGCGCGGACGATGAAGCCGTAGATTTTCCGCCCTCGCGTGCGGTGTCGCGCAGGCCCAGCCAGGACCGGACGCCGGGGAGCCGCTTGAGGACCAGGGCCTCGATGAGGGCCACTACGATCAGCGAGGCGCCCAGGACCGGCAGGAACAGGCCCAGGGCCAGGATGATCAGGCCCAGGCCGGCGGTCAGCCGACCCTCGGGCAGGGGCGGGGGCGCCCCGAGGGCGCCGTCGGGACGGCGTCGCCACCAGATCACGAAACCGCTGACGCTGAGCAGGATCAGGCCCAGGGCGGCGGCCACCCCCAGCAGCTGGTTGGCCAGTCCGAACAGTTGGCCCTCATGGGCGGCGATCCCATAGCCGATCACCTGGTCGATGGGGTGCTTGGCGGCGAAGCCCTCGCGCCCCACCACCGCGCCCGTGGCGGGGTCGAGGGTCAGGGTCACCCGCTGCGGCCGGTTGGGGGTGTCCGAACGCGCGGTCCAGGCCGGCGAACCGCGCCAGCCCTTGGCCGTGGACGGCGGGGCGATGAGCACCGGCGGCGGCAGGTCCAGGGCGCGGACGGTGGCCGCCATCCGGTCCAGAGGGGCCGCCCCGTGGGCCGCGTGTTCCATGCTCTCCATCCGGGCCATGCCATCATGCTCGGCGTGGTCGGCGGCTTTCTCCGCGGCCCGGCCCTGGCTCCAATCCGGCCTGGCCTCCAAGGTACCCGTCATCCTGCGGACTTCCTTGAACCCGCCGTTCCAGACCGTGGTCCAGGGCAGGCCGGTGAGCAGCAGGAACAGGGCCAGACCGGAAATCCAGACCCCTGTCACCGCGTGCAGGTCGCGCCAGAACAGGGTCCGGCCTCGGGCGAGGCGCGGATAGAGCACCCCGGCCAGGCCCTGGGCCTGTCTGGGCCACCACAGATAGAGGCCGGTGACGATCATCACGATGGCCCAGGAGGCCGCCAGCTCCACGAGGATGGAGCCCTTGTCCCCCAGCAGCAGCTCGCCATGGATGGTCTTGTCGATCTCCATCAGCCGCCGGGCCTCCGGCAGCACCTTGAGCACGGCGTTGGTCTCCGGGTGGACGTAGACCAACACGTTTCCGGCCGCTGTGCCGAGCGTCACCCGCGCCGCGTCGTCGGCCTCGCGGCGGACCTCGTAGGCCTTGAGCCGGGAGCGGGGCACGGCGGCCAGGGCGGCGGCGGCCTGCGCCTCCGCGCTGACCGGCCGGCCGGTGAGGGTCAGGTGATCATAGGGCCGGTCCAGCCAGGCCTCCAGCTGGGGCTTGAACAGGTAGATCGACCCGGTGATCGCCAGGACCACCACGAAGGGCACACAGAACAGCCCGGCATAGAAGTGCCAGCGCCAGATGGCCCGGTGGCCGAGGATCGAGCGGCGGGCCTGCGCCTTGGCGTATGAGGTGTTCATCCTCGCGCCCTCACCAGCCGGTCTTCAAGTCGACCACGAAGGTCCGCTGCGGCAAGGGGTGAGCGACATAGGCCTGGTCGTTGAACAGGTTGTCGATCCCGACGCTCAGTTGCGCCTTCTCGGCCACTTTCCAGGACACTCGGGCGTCGACCGTGAAGTACTCGCTCTGGAAGCCGTAGGCGTCGCCACGGGAGAGGCCGAACAGGTCGGAATTCGGCCGGGTGGCGTAGCGCCAGCCCAGCGAGGCCTTCCAGGCCGGGTTGATGGCGTAGCGGATGTTGCCGTTGGATCGCCACTCGGGAATGCGCGGGAACATCACCCCCTCGGCGGCGCGGTTGGCGCTGTTCTTCACGGTCTCGGCGCTCATCCAGGAGGCGTTGGCGTCGATGTCGAGTCCGGGCAGGAGGACGTCGGTCGCCTCCAGGATCAGTTCCAGTCCGTACTGCCGGACCTCATCGACGTTCTTGTAGGAGGAGACCACGGTCCCGAACGGGTTGAGGCCGCTGAAGCTGAAGATCGCGTCGTCGATGTTCTGGTAGAACAGGCTGGTGGTCATCCGCACCGGGCCGAAGCTACGGCGCAGGATCAGGCTGGCGTCCTTGGAGGTCTCGGGCTTCAGGTTGGGGTCGAAGCTCTGGGGATCGATCTGGCGCGTGATGTCGTCGATCCGGCCCTGGAACAGTTCGCCGACGGTGGGGAAGCGGACGGCCGAGCCGAGGCTGACCTGCATTTCCCATTCGGCGGGCAGCGGCCCCTGCAGGCTGAGCTTGGGGCTGACGGAGGTGTCCTCCCGAGTGGCGTAGCCGCTGTCGACCCGGCCGCCACCCACCAGCTTGCCGATCCCGCCGTCAAAGGCGCGCCAGCTATCGAACCGCAGGCCGCCGGTCAGCCGGTAGCCGCCGCCGAGCTGGTAGGCGTCCTCCGCGAACATCCCCCACAGGCTGGTCTTGCCGTAGGTCGAGGCTGAGAAGACCGGCGCCGTGGCGGTCTTCCACTTGGTGGTGTTGAAGGTCTCCTGGTCGGTCTCGTAGAGATTGGCGTTGAGGCCCACGGCGATCCTGTGGTCGCCGAAGCTGCGCTCCAGGGTGGCGTCGCCCGTCCACCAGCCCGGCGTGCGGCCCAGGGTCTGGGTTCCCGTGCCGTTGGCGGCGCCGGTCAGGGAGTCCCGCGAGGTGCGGGCGTCCTGCCTGGCGATCCAGTAACGCGAGAGGTTCCCCGAGGCGTCCCAGCCCGCCAGCGGACCGCCGAGCTTGACGCCGCCCAGATACTCGGTGCGGTCGGATTCCGATTGGGTGAGGCCCGTGGCGTTCCAGGTCCGGCCGCCATAGGTGACCCTGCCCTGATAAACCGGGTCGCCGGCGGCGTCCTTCAGGAAGGTCCGGCTGTCGGTGAGGTCCTGGTTGGTGAGCCAGGCGAAGGCCATGGCCTCGGCCTTCCAGCCGTTATCGGCCTCATAGCCCACCCGCAGGCGAAGCTGGTCCTGCACGACATGGACCGGCGAGGCGGCGCCGAACACCGGGCTCGCCAGCCGCTTGTCGTCATAGGCGCCGGTGACAGGTGTTCCCGTCCCCGTTGTGGCGGTGAGCAGGTTGTAGGTCATCGACTGGCCGACATTGTCGAAATGCCGGAACCCGCCGCGCACGCTCCAGGGACCAGCTTTCTGCTTGTAGGAGGCGCCGCCCTCGGCGCTGTAGCCTCGGAAGGTCTGGTCGAAGCCGTACTCCTGGAACGGCATGACGAAGGTCTGGGCCGAGGCGTAGACCTCCTGGCCCTCCGGGGCGCGGGTGGTGACCGAGATCACCCCGCCCATGGAGTTGCCGCCGTAGCGGGCCGAATAGGGACCATAGACGATGTCGAACTGGCGCACCTCCGACGGCCCGACCACGTTCCACTTGGGCGGATAGTCGTACCGGTTGCCCAGGAAGTTGGAGACCACGAAGCCGTCCACCAGAACCAGGGTCCGGGCGCTCTGCACCGTGTTGGCGCCGCGCAGGGCGACCACGGCGTTGTCGTCGCCCGCGAAGCGTTTGCGCACGAAGAAGTTCGGCGCGTACTTCATCAGGTCTTCGACATTGATGGCGTTGATCGCCTCGAACTCGGTCTGGCCGAGCGAGACCGAGAGCCCGCGGGGCTGCACGGTGATGGGGCGGTCGCCCTGGCCAACGACGATGAGTTCGCTGACGGTTCCGGCGTCGCCGCCTTCAGCGGCGTGGGCGGCGGGGGCTTTGGCGAGGAAGGCGATGGCGAGGGCGAGCGGCGAAACGCCGCCGCGCAGATAGCGCAGCATGATCTTGGAATCCGATAATCCGAACGGAAAGGGCCGGCCGCGCGGAGCGGGCCGGAGCTTGGGACGTCGTTCAGAGTCGGGCGGGTGGTCCTGTGGTGGGGGGCGGCGGGGCGGCGAGGCCGAGGCCGGGGCGCTGGGTGGAGGGCAGCAGGGACGCCGCCACCCGGACCAGCGGCATGGGCGTGATGACCGCGATCAGCTGGGGCGCGACGACCGCGGCGCCGGTGGCGGCGAAGGTGCAGGCATGGCTGGGTCGGTCGGACTTTGAATCGTCGTCCGTGTGGCCCTGGTCATCGATCGCCTGGAAGCGGCCCTCGGCGTCGATGGACATCATCACCGCGCCCTGGGCGGTGCAGATCTCCAGGGTGGGCAGCGACGCCCGGTCCGGCGACAGCATGAAGCCGGCGGGAAGCAGCAGGCGCACGATCAGGGCGAGAGCGGCGAGCATCAAGCCCGCGTCCCCCCATCCTTGCGATCCTTGCTGGCGCCCCACCATGCCGCCCGCCTAGACCCGCAGCGCCCGCCTTGTCCAGATGCTTTCCCACGGGACAGGGCTTGCCATTCGGCGACCGCCCGTTCATTTCCCTGCGCGATGTCCGATGATCTGACCGAAGTCCAGACCGCCATCGTCCCCGATGGTTTTGTCATCAACCTCTGGAACCGGGGGTTCGGCCGCACGGTCGGGCCGTTCTATTCCAGCCGCGACGCCGCGACCGGCGACGAGGTGATGGCCTTCCGGGTCGAGGAGCACCACGCCAACGGCATGAACAACTGCCACGGCGGCATGCTGATGAGCTTCGCCGACATGGCCTGGGGCCGGGTGATCTCCAACAAGCGCGAGATCGGCTGGGTGACCGTGCGGCTGACCACTGACTTCCTCTCCGGCGCCCACATGGGCGACTGGGTGGAGGGGACCAGCGAGATCATCACCGAGCAGGACGACGTCTTCACGGTCCGGGGCCGGATCTGGTGCGGCGACCGCACCCTGATCACCGGCACCGGCGTCTACAAGGGTATCCGCTCGATCTCCCGCAAGGCGGGCGAGCGAGAAGTGCGAGGGGTGGCCTGATGGCTCTGGATCCGGCGATCAAGGAAGGCGCGCCCGTCGGCTACGACGACCGTCCCATCCATTCCGAGCCCGGCAGCCTGCCGCCTCAGGTGCAGGCGCCGCTGGCGCCGTTCCGCGGCCGCCATCCCGATGCGCCGGAATGGTTCCTGGACGCCATCGCCCAGGAGCCGGAGCGCAGCTTCGTCACCTCGCTGGGCACAAAGATCGAGGCCCTGACCTGGGGCGAGCTGGGCAAGCCGGGTTTGCTGCTGGTTCACGGCAACTCCGCCCACGCCGACTGGTGGAGCTTCATCGCCCCCTATCTGGCCCAGGACTACCGTGTGACCTCGATGTCGCTGGCCGGCATGGGCGCGTCGGACTGGCGCGAGAGCTACGCCTTCCAGGACTTCGCCGAGGACGCCGAGGCCGTGGCCCGCGCCACCGGCCTCTATGAGGCAGGCAAGCCGATCTATATCGGCCACTCCTTCGGCGGCAGTCAGGTGTTCTTCGCCGCGGCCGCCCACCCGGAGCGCATGCGCGCCGCGGTGCTGGTGGACACCGGCTTCGGCGGTCCGCCGCCGGACTCGCCGGAGGCCAAGCGGATGCAGGAGCAGCAGGTCCGCAATATCCCCACCGGGGATCGCGCCGCTCGTGTCTATCCGACGGAAGAGGCGGCGCTCGCCCGCTTCCGCTTCATGCCTCCCCAGGTGGCCGGCAACCTGTTCATCGCCGACTTCATCGCCCGCCGCTCCCTGAAGCGCGCGCCGCTGCCGGATGGCGGCGGGGAGGGCTGGACCTGGCGGTTCGACCCGGCGATGTGGAACAAGCTCGACCGCAGCGTGATGATGGGCATGACCGCCGAGGGGCCGCCCAAGGTCACCGTGCCCCTGGTGCACATCTATGGCGACCGCTCGGTGGTGAAGTCGCGGATCAGCGACGACCGGCCCTCACCCCTGCCCAAGGACATGCTGGAGATCGCCATCCCCGATTCGGCGCACCACATCATGGTCGACCAGCCCCTGGCGCTCATCGCGGCGCTGCGGGGGCTTCTGGCCCGCTGGCCCGGCTGAGATACAAGGCGCTCTTGAGCCGACGGGGCGGACCGTGTAGGTCCGCTTTCTCCCATTGCTTCCCAAGTTGAGAGACGCCCTTCTATGGCTTCCGAATATCACCGCGGCGACATGGACATTTCCGAGCAGGTCGCGACGTTCAACCTGTTCAACGGCCTGACCAAGTGGGGCTCGCTGTCGATCGCCGCCCTGATGGTGCTGCTGGTGGTCTGGTTCTGCACCCCCGCGGGCTTTCTGGCCGGCTTCATCAGCGCCGCCGTTATGACCGTTCTGGGCGTCGTCTTCCTGCGCGAAAAGCCCGACGCCGCACACTAAGGTGGCTGGCGCGCGATCGCCGCGCGCCGTCCTGAAAGACCTGTCGGGCGCGCCGGATCCTCGGCGCGCCCGATGTCGTTTGGGTGATTCAAACAAACGTTCGGATATCCCAGGTCGATAGCTGGACAAGCTCAGCCTGCCCCCCGTATGGTCCGGCCAACACTGACTTGGGGGAAACAGGCGCATGGCCGTCATAGCCGTCACCACTGAACGCCGCGCCGGCGAGACCCGGGTCGCCGCCGTCCCCGAGACGGTGAAGAAGCTGATCGCCGCCGGATTCTCGGTGGTGGTCGAGAGCGGCGCCGGAACGGCGGCGGCCTATCCCGACGCCGACTATCAGGCCGCCGGCGCCGAGATCGCCAAGGACGCCAAGGCCGCCATCGGCAAGGCCGACATCCTGTTCAAGGTCCGCGCCCCCGAGGCCGCCGAGATCGCGGCTCTGAAGTCCGGCGCCCTCGTCGTGGCCCTGCTCAACCCGCACATGGACAAGGACGCGCTGAACGCCATCGCCGCCAAGGGCGCGACGGCCTTCGCCATGGAGTTCGTGCCGCGCATCACCCGGGCCCAGGTGATGGACGCCCTGTCCTCCCAGGCCAACCTGGCGGGCTATCGCGCGGTGATCGAGGCCGCCGAGGCTTATGGCCGGGCCATGCCGATGATGATGACCGCGGCGGGCACTGTCGCCGCCGCCAAGGTCTTCGTGATGGGGGTCGGCGTCGCCGGCCTGCAGGCCATCGCCACGGCGCGCCGTCTGGGCGCTGTCGTCACCGCTACCGATGTCCGTCCCGCCACCAAGGAACAGGTCGAGAGCCTCGGCGCCAAGTTCCTGGCGGTCGAGGACGAGGAATTCAAGAACGCCCAGACCGCCGGCGGCTACGCCAAGGAGATGAGCGCCGAGTACCAGGCCAAGCAGGCGGCCCTGGTGTCCAGCCACATCGCCAAACAGGACATCGTCATCACCACCGCCCTGATCCCCGGCCGCCCGGCGCCCAAGCTGGTGAGCGCCGAGCAGGTGGCCTCCATGCGCCCCGGCTCGATCCTGGTGGACCTGGCCATCGAGCAGGGCGGCAATGTCGTCGGCGCCAAGCTGGGCGAGGTGGCGGTCACCGCCAACGGCGCCAAGATCCTCGGCGTCGCCAACCTGCCCGGCCGTATCGCCACAGACGCCTCGGCCCTTTACGCCCGCAACCTGTTCGCCTTCGCCGGCCTGCTGCTGGACAAGGAGGGCAAGTTCGCCCCCGACCTGGAGGACGAGATCCTCAAGGCGGCCCTGGTCACCCAGGGCGGCAAGGTCGTCCACCCCGCGCTCAACAGCTAGATCCCAAGGAGGAAACGATGGAAGCCGTCGATCCCACAGTCTTCCGCCTGGCGATCTTCGTGCTGGCGATCTTCGTCGGCTACTATGTCGTCTGGAGTGTGACCCCCGCCCTGCACACCCCGCTGATGGCGGTGACCAACGCCATCTCCTCGGTGATCATCGTCGGCGCCCTGCTGGCCGCCGCCGCCAGCGGCGGGCCTGATGCGGGCCTGACCCAGAACGTGATGATCTCGAAAGGGGCCGGCGCCATCGCCGCCGCCTTCGCCGCGGTGAACATCTTCGGCGGCTTCCTGGTCACCCAGCGGATGCTGGCCATGTACAAGAAGAAGGACAAGCCCGTGCAGAAGGACGCCGCGAAGTGAACGCCAATCTCGCGGCCATCGCCTACATCGTCTCGGGCGTCCTCTTCATCCTTGCCCTGCGCGGCCTGTCCAGCCCCACCACCAGCCAGGCGGGCAACCGCAACGGCATGATCGGGATGGCCATCGCGGTGGGCACCACCCTGCTGACCCTCTGGGGCCAACAGGCGCTGGACACCATCACGCTGGGCCTGATCGTCGGCGGCGTCGCCATCGGCGGCACGGTCGGCGCGGTGATCGCCCGCAAGGTCGCCATGACCTCCATGCCGCAGCTGGTGGCCACCTTCCACAGCCTGGTGGGCGCCGCGGCCTGTCTGGTGGCTGTCGCCGCCATCTACACGCCCGCCGCCTATGGCATCCTCGGCGAAGACGGCACGATCCACATCAACTCCCTGGTGGAGTTGTCGCTCGGCCTGGCCATTGGGGCCGTGACCCTGACCGGCTCGATCATCGCGGCCCTGAAGCTGAACGGCAATATGAGCGGCGCGCCGATCATGCTGCCGGGACGCCACCTGCTGAACATCGTTATCGCGCTGGCCATCGTCGCCCTGGTGGTGGTGCTGGTGATGGGGGGCGGGCAGCCTGAGGTCATCTGGGCCTTCTGGGCGATCCTCTTCCTCAGCCTGCTGATCGGGATCACCCTGATCATCCCCATCGGCGGCGCCGACATGCCCGTCGTGGTCTCCATGCTGAACAGCTATTCCGGCTGGGCGGCGGCGGCCCTCGGCTTCACGCTCGAGAACGTGACCCTGATCATCACCGGCGCGCTCGTGGGCTCGTCCGGCGCGATCCTCAGCTACATCATGTGCAAGGCGATGAACCGCAGCTTCATCTCCGTGATCCTGGGCGGGTTCGGGGCTGATGACGCGGCCGCGGCCAGCGGCGGCAAGGTCGAGACCCGGCCGGTCAAGCAGGGCTCGGCCGAGGACGCGGCCTTCATCATGAAGAACGCCTCCAAGGTGATCATCGTCCCCGGCTACGGCATGGCCGTCAGCCAGGCCCAGCATGCCCTGCGCGAAATGGGCGACAAGCTGAAGGAAGAGGGCGTGGAGGTGAAGTACGCCATCCACCCCGTCGCCGGCCGGATGCCCGGGCACATGAACGTGCTGCTGGCCGAGGCCAATGTGTCCTATGACGAGGTCTTCGAGCTGGAGGACATCAACGCCGAGTTCGCCAGCGCCGACGTGGCCTTCGTGATCGGCGCCAACGACGTCACCAACCCGGCCGCCAAGACCGACCCCACCAGCGCCATCTACGGCATGCCGATCCTGGATGTCGAAAAGGCCCGCACCGTGCTGTTCGTGAAGCGTGGCATGAGCTCCGGCTATGCCGGGGTCGAGAACGAACTCTTCTTCCGCGACAACACCATGATGTTGTTCGGGGACGCCAAGAAGATGGTCGAGGGGATCCTCAAGGGTCTCTGAGCGGTCACCACCGCGCGCCGCCGGAGTCTTCGCAAGGACCCGGCGGCGGCTTCCTGCCAATTTGCCGCAGGTTTGTAAGAACACCGTTTACCAGTGGACTCTATGGTGGCGCTTCGTTCGCCGCCGCGACAATAGGTCAAAGGTAAATCATTAACCCTGCCGCTTTTTCGTCCAAAAGCCCCGGCATCTAGCCCACGCACATCCGTGGGAAATGGTCGAAGCTGGTCCGCACACCTCTAGCGGACGCTTTTTAAGCTCGACTGTACTGGAAGAGGTTCCGCTTGTTTTCGAAGTTCTTGCCGACAAAAGACCGCGTGCGCCATTTCGGCCTGGAGGCTGCCTTCGCCGGCGCCCTGGCCCTGGGAGTCGCCACGGTCGCCTATGCGGCCCTGCCCAATGTCGCCAAGCCCGAGAGCAAGCCCGTTGTCGTCGAGGCTCCGGTCGAGGACGCCGCGCCGCCGGCCCCGCCGCCGGCCTTCGAGTGCGGCAATCCGGTTCCGGGTGAGAAGATCAACTCCCCCTTCGGCCTGCGTCGCCTGCCCTGGGAAGACCGCGGCCGCCTGCATGAGGGCGTCGATATCGCCGGGCCCACCGGGACCCGCGTGGTCGCGGTGTCCGACGGCATCGTGAAACGCTCTGGCGAGAGCCCTTCCTATGGCCGCTATGTCGAGGTCGAGCACGGCGTGGGCCTGACGAGCTTCTACTCCCACCTCGGCAAGATCGAGCGCGGCGTGAAGAAGGGAAGCTACGTCGAGGCCGGCAGGACGGTGGGCCGCATGGGCTCGACAGGCACCTCCACCGGCCCGCACGTCCACTTCGAGATCCGCCAGGACGGCAAGCCGTTGAACCCGCTGGTCTTCATTGGCCGCGAATTCGCCACCAAGGCCGACCTGCCCATCAAGCTCGGCGCCTATGTCTCGCCCCGCGTGCGCCTGGCCACGGTCTCCGAGATTCCGGAGAGCAAGAAGGCGCTGATGGAGGCCAAGGCCGGCAAGGGCAAGAAGTCCAAGAAGGGCAAGCGGGTCCGCGAGACCCTGACCTTCGCCGCTAATTCCTAGCCTTGCCTGAGGCGCGGTCCGCCGCCACGGCCGCAATCAGCACTGCGATCACAAGGCCCACCCGCGTCCACAGCGGATAGGCGGTCGTGGCCATCGTCCAGGCGGCGAAGGCCAGGAACAGGCCGCTGACGATGCGGCCGGCCAGGGCCCGGCGTCCGGCGATCAGGTTGGCGCTCCAGGCGCCGCCCAGCGCCCCCAGCAGCCAGGCCAGAATGGCGCCGACCTGCGCGCCGAAGGGCAGGACCGCGGTGGCCGCGCGGATGGCCGCAGGATCGGTGAGGTTCACGCCGGCCGGCGGCGGGAAGATCGTGTTGGCCGCGCCGTCGACGGTGCCCAGCACGACAAGCCCGATCAGGGGCCCGAGAATCACCGCCAGAATCAGCCTCAGCATGGTCGAATTCCTCTCCCTGGGACCGCAAACCTAGCCCCTGTAAGGGTTCCGCGCACGGCCTTGTGTGTGGCCAAGCTTCTGCCCATCCTCGTGTCATAAAAACGAGGAAACGACCCATGCGTTCAGGCTTCAGCGGGCTTGCGCTCGCGTCCGTCCTTCTACTGAGCAGTTCTCTCGCCGCCTGCGGGAAGAGCGAACCCGCGGCTCCGGCGGCGCCGGCGAGTCTGGCGCTGTCCACCGCCGAGGGCGCCCACGGCATCCTTCCGGCCCAGAGCGTCGAGATCAAGACCAAGGGCTCGGTCGCGACCGTGGCCATGACCCCGAACTGGCGGGTGGGGGGGCGGCAGCTGAATATCATGTGGTACGCCGGCGCCAGCCAGACCAAGCGCTTCTTCGTGGTCACCGAGACCGGCGCCGCGGCCGACCAGCCGGGCTTCCTGGCCAATCCGGAAACCGGGGTGCGCAATGTGCGGGTCTCTTTCGATGGCGGCGCGCCGGTGGCCTTGAAGCCCACCACCCCCCGCGCCCCCTTCGACGTGCCGGCCGGCGCCAAGGCGGTGACCCGGGTGGAGATCGACTACGGCCCCTCCGAGGCGCCGCAAACGGTTGTCTGGAAATAGCCCCAAACGGACTTGCGTGAGACCTGGGCGGCGCCTAGGTCTCGCCCATGGCCAAGGCGGGTTTCCATCCCACGCGCGGAGAGCTCGTCGACATCGGCGGGCGGCGGTTGCGCGCTGTGCGGGCGGGACCTGAGAGCTCCCGGCCGCTGATCGTCTTGGAGTGTGGCGCCTTCGGCTGCGCCGCCGACTGGGCGGTCGTCCAGCAGCGTCTGGCCGACAAGGGCCTGCGCAGCCTGGCCTATGACCGGGCGGGTCTCGGCTATTCCGATCCGGGCCCCCGGCCCCGCGACGGCCGGGCCATCGCCATCGACCTGGAGATCCTGCTGGCTCATGTGGGCGAGGCTGGCCCGCTGATCCTCGTGGGCCATTCCATGGGCGGCCTGCTGCTGCGGGTGTTCGTCGGCCGCAACCATGACCGGGTGGCCGGCGTGGTGCTGGTGGACGCCGTCACGCCGGAGACCATCGAGAGTCCCGGCGCCGCCCGCGTGATCAACGGCTTCCGCAACGCCATGAGGCTGGTCGGCCGCTGGTCCGGCCTTGGCTTCATGAAGCCGTTCGCCCTGGTGGTCGGCGACAAGATCGGCCTGGAGGGCGAGGCCTCCATCGAGAAGCGCCGCATCTACGGCCTGGCCAGCCACGCCCACTGGTCGGCGGAGGAGGTGGTCCATTGGGCGGCGACCTCGGCGCAGGGCCGCGAGATCGGCCACTATCGTCCCGACCTGCCGGTGGCGGTGGTCAATGCCGGGGCCACGCGATTGCCCGCGCGCCTGAAGGCGATCCAGGCCGCCCCGGCCCACGCCTCGGCCCGCGGCTATGTCGCCGACATCGCCGGCGCCAACCACTCGACCCTGCTGGGCAAGCGTTTCGCCGATCCGATCATCGTCGGGATCGAGCACGTGATGGCGGGCTAGGCCGGTTCCATTTGCATGACGCCACAGACCGCCCGCAGGCGGTCCAGGGCCAGGGGACGCGCCGAGACCCCCGGGATCGCCGCCAGCAGGGGCGAGCCTTCGCCGTCGATGAAGGGCAGCGCGCCCCGCGCGCCGGCCGGCAGACGCTGCAGGGCCGCGCGCTGAAGGCGCGAGAGCCCGGCGGCGTGGCCGGTCAGGGCCCGGATGGTCAGCGGCCGCGCGGCGGTGATCTCGAGGCGCCCGTCCCAGACGTCGGTCTCCCCGGCGGCCAGGGTCAGGGCGGCGAGGCCGCCCCGCCGAGCCTCTCCCGCCTCGCGCAGGAACCGCCCCTGGTCCCCATCCGCCTCGATCCGCGCCCCGGCCAGGGTGGCGGTGAGGTCGGCGTCTCCCCTGAGCGCCTCCGCAAGACGCTCAAGGCGGGCGCCACGGGGCGGCCGACTGGTTCCGGCGGCGCAGAGGCAGGCGGCGGCGAGGAAGGCCTGTGACGCCTCCCGCAGGCGCTCGCGGGGCAGGCCGAGCCCGCCCGCCAGATCGGTCACGGCGCCGGCGAGATCGGCGAGGTCCGGAGCCATTGCGATGTCGTCGGTCTCGATGCCCGTCAGGCCCGCCCGAGCGCGAGCCCGGGCGAAGCGGCTATCCTCGTTGGCGGGGTCCTCGATCCAGGTCTCGCCGTGGGCCGCCAGCCAGACGCGGAGCTCGGCGCGGGTCTGGGCGAGCATCGGTCGCAGCAGGAAGACGCCGCGGCCCTCGGGCCAGGCGGGCGACGGGGCCCATTCCCGCGGGCTCGGGGTCGTGGCGCCGGCCTGACGCATCGCGGCGGCCTCCAGGCGGTCGCTGGCGGTGTGGCCCATCAGGACCACCTTCGCGCTCGCCGTGCGGGCGGCGTCGGCGATCAGGCGGTGCCGGGCGGCCCGCGCCGCGGCGGGCAGGCCGGTGGCGGGCTTGTCGCCCTCCCAGGCGAGCGCCTGAAAGTCCGCGCCGAGCCGGTCGGCGGTGGCGGCGCAGGCCTGGGTCCAGGCGGCGCTTTCAGGGCGCAGGCGATGGTCGACGGTGAGGATCAGCAGGCGCCGCCCGTGGGCCCGGGCCCAGTCGGCGGCGATCAGGGCCAGGGCCAGGGAATCCCCGCCCCCCGAAAGCGCCAGGGCGATCGGCGCGAGGGAGGCGCTCAGCAGTCGGCGGTCTAGAACCTCGTGGACGGCGGCGGTCAGACCGCGCACTTGGCCTGGGTCCGGGCGGCGGTGGCGCGGTCCTTCACGGCGGCGGTCGCCTTGGGATAGCGGCGGTCGAACTCGCCCAGGATCTGGCAGGCGTCGGTGGGCTTCTTGATGGCCACCAGCGAACGGGCCAGTTCCACCGTGGCGTCGGGCGCCCAGGCGGTGGCGGGCCAGCCACGGATCGCGCCGATATAGGCCTGGGCCGCGTCGGCGTTGGCGCCGCGGGCGGCCAGAGTCTTGCCCAGCCAGTAGCGGGCCTCCGGCGCCTTGGCGCTGTCCTCATAGCGGCCGACATAGTCGCGGAACGCCTCTTCCGCGCCGGTGTAGTCGCCGCCGAGCATCAGCTGGCGGGCGGCGGTGAACGCCTCCGACGCGGTCTGGACCGGGGCGGCGGCGTAGGCCGAGCCGCCGGCGAGGTCCGGCGCCGGGGTGTCAGGCGCGGGGGCGACCTGGCGCTGCTCGACGCCGCCCAGGCGGTCGGCCAGGGCCTTGTTGTCGCGCTTCACGGCCTCGGCGTCGCGCTTGACCAGTTCCAGGTCGTGGTTGGTGGTCTCGAGCTGGCCGTTTACCCGGGTCAGGGCCTGTTCAAGGTCGGCGATGCGCCGGGTCAGTTCCTGCAGCTGGTAGTCGGTCTCGGCGGGCTGCACGACCACCGGCTTTCCGGAGTCGCGGCCCTGGAAGACGATGGACCGCAGCTCGCGCATCACCTGTTCCATGCGGTCCAGGCGCCGGGCGTCGCGGGCGTCCAGGGGATCGATGGGGGTCTGGGCCAGGGCGGGCGCGGCGCTGACCAGGGTCAGGACGGCGGCGGAGGCGAGGGCGAGGCGGCGAAGGGTCATGCGGTCATCATCTTCAGGTCGGGTGGGCCAAATTGGGGCCCGTCCAAAGGATTAGTCCAGAACGCAAAGAGGGGTCCCGCTGCGGGGACCCCTCTCGCACTCTCCTCGAACTGAACTTCAGCTCTTAGCGCGCGCCGCCGGTGATGGCGGTGTGGCCGTTCCGGTTGCGCTGATAGGCGTCCTCGCTGGTGCCCGGATCGATCGGGCGTTCCTTGCCGAAGGACACCGTGGAGATCCGCGCCGGCGAAACGCCGCGGCTCACCAGATATTCCCGGACCGAGTTGGCGCGGCGGGCGCCAAGCGCCAGGTTGTATTCCCGGGTGCCGCGTTCGTCGGCATTGCCTTCGATGCGCACCATCACGCTGGGATAGCGCATCAGCCACTGGGACTGGGCGTCCAGCACCGGGCCGGCGTCGGAGCGGATGTCGTACTGGTCGAAGTCGAAATAGACCCGGTCGCCGATGTTGACGACGAAGTCCTGGATCGAGCCGGGGACCACGTTCCCGACGCCCGGGCCAGGGCCCGGTTGCGACGGATAGCCGGGGCCGGGGCCAGGGCCGACGCCCGGACCGGGCTTGGGCTTGCTGGCGCAGGCGGCCATGGACAGAGCCGCGGTGGTGACAAGCGCCAGTCGAAGGGCGTGCTTGGTGCTGAAGCTCATGTCGGGCTTCTCCTTAAGCTGGGTTTCGCCGGCGCCAACCGCGCCATTCACTAATCTGTACCTGCATTTTGATGTGCCGGACATTTCAAATGACCGCCACTATGCAAACGTTACACCTGAATTCTCTCATCAGTTGAGCAGCGGAGACCAGGCTGGGTCTGATCCGGAGCCCGGATAGGGCGCCGGGCGCAGGATCCGACCTGTTACATCCACCGTCCACAAACGCGGAGGTCCGCCTGATGTTTCACGGCTGAACATCAGCACGCGCCCATTCGGCGCCCAGGTGGGGCTCTCGTCGAGATAGCTGGTGGTCAAAAGCCGCTCATCCGAACCGTCCGGGCGCATGACCCCAATGTGGAACTCCCCGCCCGTCTGCTTGGTGAAGGCGATGAAGTCCCCCACGGGGCTCCAGACCGGAGTGGTATAGCGGCCAGATCCGTAGGAAATGCGACGAACCCCCGAGCCGTCGGAATTCATGATGTAGAGCTGGGGTGAGCCGCCGCGGTCGGAGTTGAAGACGATCTTGGTCCCGTCCGGCGAGAACGAGGCCGAGGTGTCGATGCCGGGGTCGGAGGTCAGGCGCGCCGAGACTCGGCTCTTCAGGTTCATCACATAGATGTCGCTGTTGCCGCCCCGCTCCACGGAGAAGGCGACGCGGCCGCCATCGGGCGAGAAGCGCGGCGCATAGACCATGCCCGGGAACTGGCCGATGCTTTCGCGGCGCGCCGTCTCCAGATTGAACAGATAGATGGCCGAGCCCTCCGGCCGCAGGGTCATGTAGGTGATCTCCTGGCTGGTGGCCGAGAAGCGCGGCGACATGACGATGTAGGAGCCGTCGGTCAGATAGCTGGGATTGGCCCCGTCCTGGTCCATGATGGCCAGGGTCTTGGTGCGGTTGATGCGGCCCCCGGTCTCGGAGACGAAGACGATGCGGGTGTCGAAATAGCCCTTCTCCCCGGTCAGCCGTTCATAGACGGCGTCGGAGATCTTGTGGGCCACGCGGCGCCAGTTCTCCGGCGTGGAGGTGAACTGCAGGCCCAGCAGCTGCTGCTCGGAATAGATGTCCCACAGGCGGAAATCGACCCGCAGCCGGCCGCCCTCGACGGTGACCTGGCCGTTGACCAGGGCCTGGGCGTTGATCGCCTTCCAGTCGGGGAAGCGCGGCTGGACCGCCACGTTCAGGCCCTTCTCGATATGGACCTGCTGGCCGATGGGGGCGAAGAGGCCCGAGCGTTCCAGGTTGCCGGTGATGACCTGGGCGATGTCGGCGCCGCGGGTTCCGCCAAAGGCTGGAATGGCGATGGGCAGGGGCTGGACGTCGCCCTTGTTCACATCGACCTCGATCTGGGCTGCGGCTGGCGTGGCCACCGACACCGTGGCGAGCATGAGGCTGGCGAGAGCCAGGCAGAGGGCCTTCAGTCGCATCGGACGGGTCTCCTTTAGGGCGCTCATTGGCAGGCTTCCTGGGCGTTGAAGGTGGGGGCCCAGGCCTGGCCGTAGACTTCGCGGGGCAGGGCCTTGTCGGCGGCGGCCTGGCGGACGGCGCGGATGGCGCGTTCCGCGGCGGCCCGGACGACGGGATTGGACGAGGATTCCTGGCCGCCGGCCTCGACCGCGCCCACCACTTGGCCGGTAGCCGAGAGGGTGAAGGTGACGCGCACCCGCACGTCGCGCCCGCCCTCGACCTCGCAGTTGGGGTTCCAGCGGCGCTCAATCTGAGAGACCAGGCCCGCCAAGGCGCTGGCCGAGACCCCCTTGCCTGCCCCGGCGGCGGCGCGCGCCTCCAGCGCGGTCTCCTGCTTGGTGGGGCCCTTGGCGGCCGACGAGGCCTTGCCGCCGGAGGGGCGGGACTTGGCGATGCTGGCCGAGAGCGCGTCGAGGTCGAGGGCCTTCTGCGGCTTGGCGGCGGGTTTCTGGACGCCCTTGGCGTTTGGATCGACCGTAGGCTTGGCCACGGCCGGCGCGGGCTTGACGGGGCTTGGCGCGGGGAGGGGCGCGGGGGGCGCGGGGTCGGGCACGGGCGCCTCGACGGCGGCCTCGGGCGGCGCGTCGGCGACCGGCTGCTCGGTGGTGGCCATCTGCGCCTGGGCGGCCTGGGCGGCGGCGCGCAGGTCGGTGTAGGTGGCGTTGGAGATGATGTTCACCGGCACGGTGGTCCCGACCTGGGTCGGTTCCTGCGGCCAGGAGATCAGGGCGGCCACGATCACGCCGCCGTGCAACAGCACCGACACGATCATCGCCGCGGAGAAGTCCGACCGGGTGCGCATCATGCCGGCCTCAACCCGCCGGAGCGTCCGGGGCGGGGGTCCCGCCGGAGGAGGGGCCGCCGGTGTCGGTGATCAGGTTGATCGAGGTGAAGCCGGAGGTCGACAGCGCCGCCATCACCTGGGCGACGATCGAATAGGAGGCTCGGCCGTCGGCCCGCACATAGATCGGCTTGGTGGTGTCGCCGGCCATGGCGCGCAGGCGCGGCGAAAGGCCGGCGAAGACCACGGGTTCCTCCTGCACGAACAGTGAGCCGTCGGCGCGGATGGAGACCGTCAGCGGTTCGGACTGGTCCTGCATGGAGCCGGCCTCCGTCTTCGGCAGCTCCACGGGAACCCCCACCGTCAGCAGCGGAGCGGAGATCATGAAGACGATCAGCAGCACCAGCATCACGTCCACCAGGGGCGTGACGTTGATCTCCGACAGGGCGCCTCTGCGGCCGCCACGGCGGCGCCTGCGGCCGCCGCCGCCTGAGGCTGAGAAGGCGTCATGGCTCGAGATCGCCATGGCTCAGGTCCGGTCCGCCAGCCGCCGCTGGATGGCGGTGGAGAGGTCGTCTGCGAAGCCCTCGAGGCGGCCGGCATAGCGCGAGGCGTCGGTGGAGAACTTGTTGTAGGCGATATAGGCCGGGATGGCGGCGATCAGGCCGATGGCGGTGGCGAACAGGGCTTCGGCGATAGAGGGGGCGACCACGGCCAGGTTGGTGTTCTTCTGGATGGCGATCTCCTGGAAGGCCTGCATGATCCCCCAGACGGTGCCGAACAGTCCGATGAACGGCGAGGCGGTGGCGACGATGGCCAGCGAGCCGAGACCGTCCTCCACCCGCTGCGCCTCGCGGGCGATGGTGGTGTCTAGCACCCGGTCGATCCGCTGGATCAGGAAGGCCGCCTGGCTGTCGGTGGACAGGCCCTTGCCGCGGGCGTCGCGCCACTCGCGCAGGGCGCCCTGCAGCATGCGGGGCAGGGCGTGCTTGGGTCGCTCGCCGGCCTCGGCGGCGATGTCTTCAAGGCTGCGGCCGGAGGACACCTGGTTCTCGAACTTGTCGGCCTGACCGTTCAACACGCTGAAGCGGAAGAACTTGTCGATGATCACGGTCCACGACCACAGGGACGACAGCGCCAGGCCCGTCATCACGCTCTTCACCACCCAGTCGGCGCGCATGAAGAGGGAGATGAAGGAGAAGGTGTCGGCGGTGATCGCGGCGGGGACTGCGGGGTCCATGCGGCCTGGGCTCCGTGGTTTGCGTCCGGCCAGGATTGGCTTGGGACGGCGCAGTGTCGAACTTATGGCCAAGCCCTAGCAAAAGAGAGGCCGAAGCGTCGCTATGAGTTCTTTAGGCGGCTTTCGTGGCCGTCCTGCGAGATCGATACAGGCGGCCTCGACAACCGCCTGCGCAATCAGCTGCTCGCCACGCGTGATCCTCTGGTCGATGAACAGGCGAGGTCCCGCCATCCGGTCATAGGTGGTGCGCACCAGCAGCGCGTCGTCGATCCGGGCCGGCGCCTTGAAATCGATCTCCAGCCGCACGACGGTGAACGCCGCCGGGTCCGGACGGTCCAGCAACTGCGCATGACCGATGCCCGCGACCCGCAGGAAGTCGCTGCGGCCACGCTCGAAGAACCGCACGTACTGGCCATGGTAGACGACGCCGGTGAAGTCGGTGTCCTCGTAGTAGATGCGGACCGGCAGGCGGTGTTCGCGCCCGACGATCTCGCCGGCATAGGGTTGGGTCATGGGCGTCGGTCCTGCAGCATGGCCGAGGTGAGGAGGGCGCCGACCCCGAACAGCAGCCAGGCCGCGCCGTTCACCAGGCGCGCGGGGTTGGAGGCGTAGAGCTCGGGCGACCAGGTCATGGCCACGGCGTCCAGCAGCACCCCCACCAGGCAGATGATGGCCGCGGTGGGCAGGCGGGGCGTCTGGCCCCCGGCGGTGAGCCGGTGGACGCTGCTCAATAGCACCGGCGCCAACAGGGCGGTGAGGCCAAACAGGATCGCGGTGACGTATCCGCCGCTGAACACCCCCCAGGGCATGGCCAGCCGGATGAACACCGCGGCGAGGAACCAGAGCACGGCGCCCAGCAGGATCAGGGAAAGGGTACGCATCGCCCCCTTATGCCCGGCGGGGGGGCGAGGGCCAATGCCCGCTCACTCCTCCTCGAACAGCCCCGCCTGTCCGCCCGCCTGGACCTGCGGCGGCGGGGTCAGGCCGATGTGGGTGTAGGCCTTGGCGCAGACCATGCGGCCGCGCGGCGTGCGCTGGATGAAGCCCTGCTGCAGCAGGAAGGGCTCAATGACGTCCTCCACCGCGTCGCGGGCCTCGGCGATGGCGTAGGCCAGGGTCTCCACCCCGGCCGGGCCGCCGCCATAGTTCTCGATCAGCGCGCGCAGGTAGCGGCGGTCCAGCGCGTCCAGGCCCGCCTCGTCCACGTCCAGCCGCGCCAGGGCCTTGGCGGCGACCTTCTGGTCGATGAGGGTCGCGCCGTCGGCGGCGGCGAAGTCGCGGACCCGGCGCAGCAGGCGGCCGGCCACCCGCGGGGTGCCCCGCGCCCGGGCCGCGATCTCCAGGGCCCCGTCCGGCGACAGTTCCAGGTTCATCTTCCGCGCCGCCTGGGTCAGCACCTTCTGCAGCTCTGCGTGGGTGTAGAACTCCAGGCGCAGGGGAATGCCGAAGCGGTCGCGGAGCGGCGTGGCCAGCAGCCCGGCGCGCGTCGTGGCCGCCACCAGGGTGAAGGGGGCCAGATCAATGCGGATCGAGCGGGCCGAGGGGCCGTCGCCGATGATCAGGTCGAGGACGTGATCCTCCATGGCCGGATAGAGGATCTCCTCCACATTGGCGGGCAGGCGGTGGATCTCGTCGATGAAGAGCACGTCGCGGGGTTCGAGATTGGTCAGGATGGCCGCGAGATCTCCGGCCTTGGCCAGCACCGGGCCCGAGGTCGCGCGGAAGTTCACCCCCAGCTCACGGGCGACGATCTGGGCGAGGGTGGTCTTGCCCAGGCCGGGCGGGCCGAACAGCAGGACGTGGTCCAGGGCCTCCTCGCGGGCCTTGGCGGCCTCGATGAAGACCGAGAGATTGCCCTTGGCCTGCTCCTGGCCGACGAACTCAGCCAGGGTCTGGGGCCGCAGGGCCTTGTCATGGCTCTCCAGGGGGACCTCCTCCCCCGAGACCAGGCGGGTCATATCTTTTCCTCCCCTGCGAAGCGGGGGAGGAAAAGCGCCACATCAGCCTTCAACGCCCCAACTCCTGCAAACCAGCCTTGATCAGGGCCTGGACAGTGGCCTCGTCGCCCAGGCGCAGGGCCGCCTGCTCAACGACGCGGCGCGCGTTCACCTCGGCTATCCCCAAGCCCATCAGGGCCGAGACCGCCTCGCCGGTGGCGGAGGGGGCACTCGGCGCCGGCGTCGTGGCGGTGGCGTGGAAGGCGGCCACCGGACCGTCGGTCAGCGGCTTGTCCTTCAACTCGGTGACGATGCGCAGGGCAAGCTTGGGGCCGACGCCGTTGGCGCGGGCCACCGCGGCCTTGTCCTCGCGGGCGGCGGCCTGGGCGAGCTCGCCCGGCGACAGGATGTCCAGCACGCCGAGCGCCGCCTTGGGGCCGACCCCCTGGATGGATTGCAGGACCACGAAGGCGCGGCGCTCGTCGCGGCCGAGGAAGCCGTAGAGCCGCATGCCGGTGGCCTCCGACCACTGGGTCTCGACGTGCAGCACCGCCTCCTCGCCCAGGGCCGGCAGGTGGCCGAGCGTGCGCGATCCGCAGCGGACCACATAGCCGACGCCGGCGACGTCGATTAGGGCGTCCTCCTCGCCGACCTCCGCAACCAGGCCCCGCAGCCGCCCGATCACGCCACGGCTCCGAGTTGGCGGGCCTTGCGGGCGTGGGCGTGGGCGATGGCGACGGCCAGCGCGTCGGCGGCGTCGGCGCTGGCGGGCCCGGCCTTGGGCAGCAGGCGGGCGATCATGAAGGCCACCTGGGTCTTGTCGGCGGCCCCGGTGCCCACCACCGATTTCTTGACCACGGTGGCGGCGTATTCCGCCACGGGCAGCCCGGCGCGGGCCGGCGCCACCAGGGCCATGGCGCGCGCGTGGCCCAACTTCAGGGCCGAGGCGGCGTTGTTGTTCATGAAGGTCTCCTCCACGGCCGCCTCGTGCGGCGTGTGCTCGGCGACGATGGCGCTAATGCCCTCGAACAGGGCCAGCAGGCGCTCGGAAAACGGCAAGGAGTCCTTGGGTGCGATCACGCCGTGGGCCACGTGGGTCAGCCGCGCCCCGTCGATCTCGATCACGCCCCAGCCGGTGCGGCGAAGACCCGGATCGAGGCCGAGGATACGGATGGCGGTCATGACGGGACTCAAGGCGTGTTCGGGATATGTTCCGGTGATACAGCGGCCTTCAGGGTTAAGGAAGGGTGTTCTGGTCAGGCCGTCTCGGCGCCCGGTTGGGGGCCGGCCTCGGGTCGGGCGGTGGTGCGTTGGCCGATCCGGCGGCCAAGATTCATCCCCGGTTCTTCGATCAGCCGGTAGAGGCCCCAGGACAGGGGCGTCAGGACCGCGAGCGTGACCAGGACGGCGACCGGGAACCGCACGCCTGAGCCGCCCGGCAGGGTGTTGATGCTCGCATAGGCCCCCACGCCGGTGAGCGCCGAGATCACGTACGGATGGGTGAGGTAGAGGCTGAAGCTGATCTTGCCCAGGAACCGGGTGACGCGATTGGAGAGGATGGCCGGCGGGTTCTGAGCCATGGCCAGGCAGAGCAGGGCGAATGGCGCGCCCCAGAGGGCTTGGAAAACCGTGTTGCCGATCCGGCCGGGCATCAGGGGCGTCGGCCAGACGGCCATGCCGTACAGGACGAGCAGGCCGGCGACGGCGGCCACCAGAGCGGCGCCGCCCAGCCGTGGCGACATGTGCCGATAGCTGAAATAGGCCAGCAGGCCGAAGCCGAAATAGGGCAGGTTGAACAGGAAGCCGTGCTGGATAAAGGCCCCGGGCACGTCCCCCAGCAAGTCCATCCTCAGGGCGAAGAGCACCGCCGCGACGGTGGCGGCCACCGTGCCGATGGCGGCGGACACCGGCCCCCGTACGGCCATCAGGACCAGGGGAAAAATAGCGTAGAACACCATCTCCACCCCGATGGACCATGAGGCCGGGCTGATCCCCTCGACGAGGTCGGGGAACAGATTGAAGACGAAGGCGAGATTGGCGGCGATCTCCCCAACCCGGGCTCCCAGCGAGGACGTGTTGCCGACGGTCAAAAGGTTGTAGGCCACCATCGCGTAGAACAGCGGCGCGATCCTGAAGACGCGCCGCAGATAGAACTTCCACACATCGGCCGGCGCCCCCAGCCGACCCTCATAGCCGTAGGCGAGGCTGAAGGCGCTGACGACGAAGAACAGCGGCACGCCGAAGCCGAAGTACCACTTCATGAACTCCAGGCTGTGTGGAAGGGGCGTGCCGGTCAGGTGGATGACGTGGAAGATCACGATGGCGCAGGCCGCGTAGGCGCGCAGGGATTCGATGCCGCCAAGGTGGGGACGGCTCGCGAGCCCAGGGACGGTGGCGGCGTTGGTCGGCATGGCGCCCCCCCCGACGGATTGCTGAGGCGCAGGGTCTATCCCTAGCCAAGCCGACAAACAACCTTGAGGCGTGGGCTTCGCGCGAGTCTCAACTAGCCGTTTGAAGCTTGGCCATGGCGCGCTCGTATGACCCCGCGGGTCAGCCCCGCATCTCGACCGCGAGAATCTGGTGCCCGGGTCCCTTGCGCACCACCAGGTCGGCCTGGTCGCGGGCGGGAAGGATGTGATCGCGGAGATTCTTCAGGTTGACCTTCTCCCAGACCATCCTGGCCAGTCCCTCCACCTCGGGCCGGCTCATGGCGCGGAAACGGGCGTAGAACGAGGTGGGATCATGTTCGGCGGCCTCCCACAGGCCCATGAAGCGGGCGATGTACCAGGCCTCCAGGTCGTACTCCGGCGCGTCGAGATAGATCAGGCTGTCGATCAGGGACGGGCCGTGGGTGGGGATCAGGTTCAGACCCTCGATCACCAGGACGTCGGGCCGATCGATCGTGCGGGCCAGCCCCGGATCGACATCGTAGGTGACGTGGGAATAGCCGGGAAAGACGGTTGGCCCGTGGCGCACGTTCTCCAGGGCCGCGCGCAGGGCGGTGTGGTCGTAGGAGGGCGGGAAGCCTTTCTGGTTGGAGAGGTCGAGTTCGGCGAGCCGGGCGTTGGAGAACAGGAAGCCGTCGGTGGCCACCTGTTCGACCGTGGCGCCGTCGGCGGCCAGATGCTCGGTCAGGGCTCTGGCGAAGACGCTCTTGCCCGCCGCCACCGCCCCGGTGATTCCCACGACAAAGGTCCCGGACGCCGGACGCCGCGCGGCCAGGCGGACCACCACCTCGGTCAGGTCGATCTGCGGCATGGGTTCCCCCGGCTTCCAGCGCGTGGACCCTGACACAAGGACCTGATCCTGGGCTAGATGGCGCCAGCAAACGGGGGAACCACATGGCCACGACCAACCGCACGTCCGTCGAGGACTTGAACCGCGCCAATGAGGGCAAGCTGCCGGGTCATCTAGGCCTGACCGTCACCGAGGTCGCCGATGGCCGCGTCGTGGGGCGCTTCGACGTGCGGCCTGACCTGGTGGCCCATACCGGCTTCCTGCTGGCCGGCTGCCTGCTGTCGGTGGCCGATATCCTCTGCGCCTACGGGGTCTCCACCGTCTGGCCGGAGGGCGCCAGCGGCTTCACCACCGCCGAGGTGAAGTGCAACTTCATGAGCACCCTGCGGGAAGGCGCGGTGGTTTGCACCGCCCAGCTGCTGCACGGAGGCCGCACGACCCAGGTCTGGGACGCCACCCTCACGGACGGCGCCACCGGCAAGCTGATGGCCGCGTTCCGCTGCACGCAGATCATTCTGTACCCGAGGGCCTAAAGCTGGAGCCGCGTACAATTCCCGTCATCCCGGACGCCGATCGGCGATCCGGGACCCAGGGGGGATGGCTGCGGCCCTTGGGTCTCGGGTCTTCGCTGCGCTACGCCCGGGATGACGTCGTGGCGGATTGCGCTTCACCCTTCGCGGGCGGCGCCTGCAGCAGTTCGATGGTGTAGCCGTCTGGGTCCTTGGCGAGGCCCACGACCGCGCCGCCCAGGCTGGCGATGGGGGCGGGCTCGCGGATGATGGTCATGCCGTCGGCCTTGATGCGGTCGCTCACCGCCTTGGGGTCGGTGACGTAGAACACCAGCTTGATCGGGTTGTCCTTGTAGTTCCGCGCCGAGCCGTCGGTGTAGTGCATCAGCACCACCGCGGTGCGGCCCTCGAAGGCCACGACCACCTCGTCCATATAGTCCAGCTTGAAGGTCTGAACCTGCTTCATGCCCAGGACTCGAGTGTAGAAGTCGGTAGAGCGGGCCAGGTCGCTGACCCCGATGCCGGTGGCGCCGAGATAGTCGGGAGAGCGGGGCATGGGTGTTTCCTTGTCAGCTACTTTCGTTGTCGCCTGACCATACCGGAACAAAGGTTTTGATGGATAGGGCCCAGGCCCTCGACGTCCTACCGATCCCTTCGGAACTTCGCCGCGTCCGCCGCCAGGGACGACTGCATCTTGGCCTCCACGTCCTCCTCGGCCTGATAGGGCAGGCTTCCGGCCACGCCACGGATGGCGAGCCAGAGCTGCAGGCTGAACTGAGGCAGGATCTTGAGAGGGCGGCGTTTGTCGGTTACGTCCCAGCCAGCGGCCTCGAAGGCCTCGACCTGATCTCGTTCCGGCTTGCGGTCGATCCTGTCCCAGTCGGCGGGCAGGGGGACCTCGTCGGCCTCGTCGATCGTCAGGCCGAAATTGGCGCGGCTGACCTCGTCCAGTTGCGGAAACTCCGCCTGCGCCCCCGGCTCGCGCAGGGCGGGCTTCATGACGGAGGCGAATTCCAGGTCGGCGATGCCGGGCAGGTCGATCAGGCGGCGCAGGGTGCTCATGGCGCGGAGTTTAACCCAGAGCCCGGCGCGGCCCAAGCGAGGCTGGCCGCGCGGCCCCCGCCTGCTACACCTTGACCATGCCCGCCCCAGACGACTCGTACGACCCCCTGAAACCGGTCCCGGCGATCCGCCGGATCTTCGCCACCGGCGACGCCTTCTCCCTGTGGTTCAGCCTGGGCATCGGCCTGCTGGTGCTGCAGGCCGGGGCCTTCCTGGTGCCGGGCCTCAGCCTGCCGCATGCGCTGGCCGCCATCGTGGTGGGGTCGTCGCTGGGTGTGCTGCTGCTGTCGCTGGCTGGCGTGGTGGGGGCTGACACCGGGCTCTCGGCCATCGCCAGTCTGAGGCCGGCGCTGGGCGTGCGGGGGGCGGCGATCCCCGCGGTGCTCAACGCGGTCCAGCTCACCGGCTGGGGCGCCTTCGAGATCATCGCCATGCGCGAGGCCGCCGACGCCCTGGCCAAGCAAACCTTCGGCGTCTCCAATCCGCTGGCCTGGACCCTGCTGTTCGGCGCCCTGGCCACCGCCCTGGCGGTGATCGGGCCGGTGTCCTTCGTGCGCCGTTTTCTGCGCGCCTGGGGCCTGTGGCTGCTGCTGGCCGGTGCGGCCTGGCTGAGCTGGAAGCTGCTGGCCGATTACGACCTGCCGGCCTTGATGGCCAAGGCGGGCACCGGCGAGATGAGCTTCGGCGCGGGAGTCGACCTGGTGGTGGCCATGCCGCTCTCCTGGCTGCCGCTGATCGCCGACTATTCGCGGTTCGGCCGTTCGCCGCGCCAGATGTTCCGGGGCACGGCGGCGGGTTACCTGCTGGCCAACATCTGGTTCTTCAGCCTGGGCGCCTGTTACGCCCTGGCCTCGGGCGGCGGGGACGGCATGCTGCTGAGCGCGCTCGCGGCCGCCGGCGGCGGCGTCGCCCTGCTGATGATCCTCATCGACGAGACCGACAACACCTTCGCCGACATCCATTCGGCGGCGGTCTCCACCGCCACCCTGGTGCGGGCGCGGCCAAGCCGGCTGGCGATCGGCTACGGCCTGATCTGCACCGCCATCGCGGTGGCCGCCCCGCTGGCCAGGTACGAGGGCTTCCTGCTGCTGATCGGCTCGGTGTTCGCGCCCCTGTTCGGGGTGCTGCTCACCGACCACTTCATCGTGCGCGGCCGGACCATCGAGGCCGATGACATCGATCGCAAGGGCGGCGCCTACTGGTTCGTTGGGGGCTTCAGCCTGCGCGGCCTGGCTGCCTGGATCGTCGGCATCGCGGCCTACCAGGCGGTGACGCGGCTGGCGCCTGGTCTCGGGGCCACCCTGCCGGCCTTCGGCGTCGCCGCGGCCGCCTACATGTTGCTTACGACCGTGCGGCCCCGCCGCTCGTGATGTCCTTGATCAGCGCCTGGAGCTGCGGTTTGCCGCCGGCGTTCCAGACGGCCTTCATGTGGTCGAGGGTGCGGGCGGCCGCGTCCTCGAACTTCCAGTCGCAGTCCTCGAAGCGGCAGTCCTTGAACACCGGGGCCTCGCCGCCGGCATAGACCAGGCGGCACTTCTGGAAATCGCAGTCGTGGAAGGTCTCGCCGTCGAGCTGGACGGTTTCACGGGTGAAGGAGGTGGAGCTTTGCATGGCGAGATCTTCCTGAGGTCTTTGGGGCGAGGCGGCGGGCCCACCGCGAAGGTCGCGGGTCAGGTTCGGAGAAGCGCTCGGCAGGGCGGCTAGACACCTGAACGGCGGGGAGAAAGCAAGCTTGCGCTACTCAAATCGGAGCTAGGCGAAATAGTCGCACCCTCGATTAGCACTCCGGGGGCGCCAGAAAAGCTATGAAGGGAATCGGAGGGACCGGACGAAATGCGTCAGAATTGGCTTCGGAAAGCGGGCGACGTTCCATTTCGCGCGCGCCTGGATCAGGCCATCACCGGCATCCGCGAGGCGACCCCGGTCCGTTTGGTGGTCTGCCTCTGCGCCTTTGTCATTTTTACCGTGCTCCTCAGCCCAGTCCAGGCGGCGGTCTGGCTGATCACCGTGCTCGTGATGGAGATCTGGGTGCTTCGCGCCATCGCGCGTTATCGGCGTGGACCCGTGGATCGACGCGCCCGTTTCGGAGTCCGGGGGGCCATGATCGGCGTGGTCCTCTGCTGGACCACCCTGGCGCTTCTGCTCTGGCGCGACGCCGGCCTGGCGGGCCAGGCCTGCGCGCTGATCCTGGTGATGACCCTCGTCGCGGTGTCCATCCTGCGGTTCTTCAGCACCCCGGCGATCTTCGTCGTCGCCGGCTCGGCGCCCGCCCTCGTCACCTTCCTGTTCCTGGGGTTCCGGGAGGGGCGTGACCTGACGGACCTGCTGGCGATCAGCCTGGCCCTGAGCCTCAGCGTCGTCTTTTCCCTGGGCCGCGCCATCGCGACGCCCTCGGCCCAGGCCCAGCAGTTGCGGATCAACGACACCCTGCGCGAGCTCCAGATCCTGACCGACAACGTCACCGACGTGATCGCGCGCACCGATATGGCCGGCGTCCACACCTATCTTTCGCCCTCGGTGGAGAAGGTGCTCGGCTATCGCCCCGAGGAACTGATCGGGGTCTCCCGGGCGGATATTGTCGACCCGGCCTATTATGCGCTCATCCTCGAGGCCAGCGCGCGGATGCAGGCCGATCCTGAGCGGTCGGAGGTGATCACCTGCCGGGTCCGCCACAAGGATGGCCGCTGGCTGTGGATCCAGACCAACGCCAAGCTGGTCTATGAAAATGGAATCCCGGCGGCGGTCATCGACGTCAGCCGCGACATCACTGAACAGGTGGCCAAGGACCTGGCCCTGCGCGAGGCCAAGGCCGAGGCCGAGAGCGCCACCCAGGCTAAGGCCGACTTCCTGGCCAATGTCAGCCACGAGATCCGCACCCCGATGAACGGGGTGCTGGGCGCCCTGCAGCTGCTGGAGCGCGAGCCCATCTCGCCCGAGGGTCGCGAGCTGATGCGCCAGGCCGCCGACTGCGGGCTGATGCTGTCGCAACTGCTCAACGACGTGCTGGACTTCTCGAAGATCGAGGCCGGCCAAATCGACCTGACCCCCGCGCCGATGGATGTCGGCGAGGCCCTGGACGCCGTGATGGCGCTGCTGGACGGCCAGGCCCGCGCCAAGGGAATCGAGCTGTATCGGGAAATCAGCGGAGCGGACCTCTGGATCGCCGCCGACCCGGTGCGGGTGCGGCAGGCGATGTTCAACCTGCTGGGCAACGCCATTAAGTTCACCCCGGTCGGCCACGTCGCCGCCCGCCTGACGGTCACGACGGAGCCCGACGGCCAGCGCCACGTCCGGCTGGAGATCGAAGACACCGGGGTCGGTATCCCGCACGAGGCCCAGCCCCATCTGTTCGAACGATTCCGCCAGGCCGAAAGCTCGACGGCGCGGCGCTTCGGCGGCTCAGGCCTGGGTCTCTCCATCACCCGGGCGCTGGCCCAGCTCATGGGCGGGGATATCGCCTTCACCAGCACCCAGGGTGTGGGCTCGACCTTCTGGCTGGACTTCACCGCCCCGGCCGCGACCCCGGTCCTGGCCTCCCCGGTGGACGAGGGGCTGCTGGAGGGCGTGCGCATCCTGCTGGTGGAGGACAACCCCACAAACCGTCTGGTGGCCCGCACCCTGCTGACCCGCCTGGGCGCGCAGGTGGCCGAGGCCGAGGACGGGCTGGTCGGCCTGAACGCCGCTCGCGATGGCGGCTTTGATCTGATCCTGATGGACGTGCAGATGCCCAACATGGACGGCATCGAGGCGACGCGGGCCATCCGCGCCCTGCCAGGCGTCGTGGCCCAGACCCCGATCATCGGCCTGACCGCCAACGTCATGACCCACCAGCTGGGGGCCTATCGCGCCGCCGGCATGAACGGGGTGGTGGCGAAACCGATCGCGGTCGCCGCCCTGATCGGTCAGATCGCCGGCTTGCTGGGTGAGGACGACACCGCCATCGCGGTCTGAAAATAGAGGACAGGCGCGGCTGAGCGGCGTATCGGCCCGCCATGACCGAACTCTTCTTCGACCTGCAGCCGACCCATAACCCGCACCGCTGGTTCATGCCCCTGACGCCGGCCGTCTGCGTGGGCCCGCCCGGCAACCTGTTCATGTACGGCGGCATCGGCCTGGCCAGCGCCATCGCGGCCATGGAGCGGACCTGCGGACGGCCGGTGATCTGGGCCACGGCCCAGTACCTCTCGTATGCGCGGCCGGGCTCGGTGGTGGACCTGGACGTCCGGGTGCCGGTGCAGGGCAAGTACAACAGCCAGGCCCGGGTGATCGGCCACGTCGGCGACCAGGAGATATTCACCGTCAACGCGGCGCTGGGCGCGCGGCCCAGCACCGTGTCCCACCAGTGGGTGAGCATGCCCGACATGCCGGCGCCGGAGGATTGCGAGCGCTCGGTGCTGTGGGGCGACCAGGGCGACAACCTCAACGGGCGCCTCGATGTGCGCATGGCCAAGGGCCGCTATGGCGAGGGGCCGCGCACCGGCCAGCTCAGCGCCGATGGCCGGCTGGTGATGTGGATCAAGCCGGTGGAGGACTACGCCGTCGACGCCAGCATGCTGGCGATCGTGGCCGACTATGTGCCCTCCGGCGTCGGCGCGGCGCTCGGCCGCCAGGGCGGCGGCAACAGCCTGGACAACACCCTGCGCATCCGCCGGATCGTCCCCACCCGGTGGGTGCTCTGCGACATCCAGATCACCGGCATCCACGGCGGCTTCGCCCACGGCATCATGAACCTGTTCGCCGAGGACGGGGAGCTGATGGCCACCGCCAGCCAGTCGGTGATCGTGCGGATGATGGACTAGGATCGGCGCCCCGCAGGGCTGCCCGCCCGGATCACGTGCAGGGCGTTCAGCGCATATTCCACGTCCTCCACCGTGTTGCGGAAGCTCGGCGTCAGGCGGACGTGGCGTTCGGCATAGGGCGAGACCGAGCCGATGATCTTGTAGTTCCGCAGCCGCCGGGACACGCCGTCCGACGACAGGCCATCGACATCAAAGGCGACGATGCCGGCCGACAGCCGCGGATCGCGGGGCGTGCGCAGGCGAATGTGGGGCATCTGGACCAGGCCCTCCTTCAGGCGGCCGGCCAGCTCCACGGTGCGGTTGCGGATATTGCTCTTGCCCACCTGCTGGTGGAAGCCGAAGGCCTCGCTCAGGGCCCAGACCTGCTCGAAGGCCTTGAAGCCGCCGGGCGTCATCCGCGCCCCGGTGGTAGGGCCCGGATCGTAGCCGCCGAGCCAGGCGGAATAGGCGCCTTCCGCCAGGAAGCTCGGCACGGTGGGCTCGACCCGGGACCAGCCGAGCGGGGTGCCGAAGATCACGCCCGTGCCCCGCGGCCCGAACAGCCACTTGTGGCAGCCGGCCACCAGGAAGTCGCAGCCCAGCGCCGGCAGGGTCGTATCCTCCACCCCGAACCCGTGCACTCCGTCGACGCAGAACAGCACCTTCTCGTGCGGCGCGCGGTTGGCGTTGATGGGGATCAGCGCGTCGGCGATCGCCCGGATCGGCATCTTCAGGCCGGTGGAGGAGTGCACCCAGGTCAGGGCCAGGACGCGGGTCTGGGGTCCGATATTGGTGATGATCCGCCCGACGATCTGTTCGACCGTCACGGTCTCCACCCGTTCGAACAGGCTGATCTTGCGCACCGTCCCGCCACCGCGCAGGGCGGCCAGCCGCAGGCTCTCGTGGGTGACATAATAGTCGTGGGTGGTGGTCAGGACCTCCTGGCCGTAGCGAAGGCCCAGGCCGTTGTAGAGCAGGCCGATGCCGGAGGTGGTGCTTTCACACAGGGCGACGTTCTGCGCCGGCACGCCGAAATAGGTGCCGGCGGCGGCGCGGGCGGCGTTCTGAAGCGGCCGGTTGTTCCTCTCCAGATAGCGGACCGGATTGGCGTCCAGGGCTCGGCGGTGGCGGTCAATGGCGTCGCGCACCGGCTTGGGGTTGGACGCAAACAGCATGGCGGAGAGATCGACCTCGCTCCAGTCCAGGGCCCACTGGCTTCGCACCCAGGCCCAGTCGACAGTTCCCGGCGCGGGCGGCGGCGGGCCGGGCTGGGGCGCGGCGGGAACATGGGGCTCGCCATCAGCGAAGTCGGGATCGGTGGGGGCTTCGCTCTCCTGCGCCAGGACGGCGGGCGCGAGGGCGGCGGCGCTCAGCGCGAGACCCGAGCGCGCCAGCAGGTCACGCCGGCTGGGCGCGTCGCCGCGGGATTTCGAAGCCATGGCTCCCCCTCTTGGACTGTCCTGGCCGACAGCCCGAGGCGGATAGTCAGGTCAGAGTCCGCGGCGTTCACCCTGTTTCTTGCCCAGGATGAATCGGGAGCGGTATTACTCGGCAGGGTTAGCCGAACTTCTCCATGTCCTCGTCGGAGATCTCGTAGTCGCCGTAGACGCTCTGGACGTCGTCGTCGTCCTCGAGGGCGTCCAGCAGCTTCATCAGCGTGCCCACGGGATCGCCGCTGATCGGCGTGCCGCCCTTGGCGCGCCAGATGATCTTCGTGGACTTGGCCTCACCGAGGCTGGCTTCGAGGGCGGCGGCGACCTCGGCGAAGGATTCGTAGGCGGTGAAGATGGTGTGGGTCTCCTCGTCGGACTCCACATCCTCGGCGCCGGCCTCGATGGCGGCCTCCATCACCTTGTCCTCGCTGCCGACCTTGGCCGGATAGACGATTTGGCCCAGGCGATCGAACATGAAGGCCACCGAGCCGGTGGCGCCCATGTTGCCGCCGTTCTTGGAGAAGGTGGACCGGATGTTGGCCGCCGCGCGATTGCGGTTGTCGGTCAGGCCCTCGACGATCAGGGCCACCCCGCCGGGGCCGAAGCCCTCGTAGCGCACTTCGTCATAGGATTCGGCGTCGCCGCCGGCCCCCTTCTTGATGGCCCGGTCGATATTGTCCTTGGGCATGGACTCCGCCTTGGCGTTGGCCACGGCCAGCCGCAGGCGGGCGTTCATGGTGGGGTCGGGCAGGCCCGACTTGGCGGCCACGGTGATCTCCCGCGATAGCTTGGAGAACAGCTTGGAACGCACCGCGTCGGCACGTCCTTTGCGGTGCATGATGTTCTTGAACTTGGAATGTCCGGCCATGAGTGGTCTGTTGTTCTCGTTCAGGCGGTGGGTTGAGGGCTTCTAACGCCAGGGGGCGCGGAAGGCCAGCGGGGGAGGAACCTCCCCGATTTCGAAGGGTTTGAGTGGCATGAAAGAGCAGTACGAACCGATGAGCGACTATGCCGAGGCGTGGGACGGATCCCTCATCTACGGCAAGGAGTCCCGTCGGACGGGGTTGGGCCCGGTGGCCGCATCGAGCGCCATGTTCGGAACCTTCCTTCTGGGCGCCTTGGTGGGCGTTAGCGTCATGGTGCTGCTGCGCCAGCTGGATGACGCCAACGACGGCGGGGTCATCCTGCGTCGGGTCTAGGGCGCGCCCTCAGGGCGACCAGACACAACGCGCACCCGATCAGCGAGGCGGCGCCCATGCCGTAGCGCTCGACGTCGCCCTGGGCGGCGAGATTGCCCAGCGTGTTCAGCGCGAGCTGGATCGCAAGAACCAGATTGATCCACCAGAAGGGCCGGTGGGGAAGCCCCACCCCCAGGTCTCCAGCGCGGACCAGCATGACCGCGGCGGCCAGGACGAGATAGACGGCCGCGCCGGTGCTTGCCGCCCGCAGGCCGTCGGGCAGGACAGGCGAGCTTGCGCCGCCCCACGCCATCCTGCCGAATGGGGCGCCCAGGGCCAGGGCGACCTGGAATGCGGCGAAGGCCAGGCAGAACCCGGCCGCCCCCCGCGCCGCGGCGCGTCCGGGGGTCATGCCGGCTCGCAATCGATCTGGGCGATGGTCCCGCCGACCAGGGCGTAGATGGCGTCCTGCGGCACGGGCAGGGTCAGCAGCGCCTCGCGGGGCAAGCCGCCATAGATGCCGCGCAGGAATCGGCCGGCCAGGCCGTGGGACACCAGGATGAGGTTCTCCGCCTCGCTGACGCTGGCCAGCCAGGCGGCCAGCCGCGACCAGATCGCGTCGAAGCTCTCGCCGTCCGGCGATTGGAAGTAGCGTTCGGGATAGGGGATGTCGTCTGGCCGCCGGGCCTCCAGGTCCTCAAGCGACAGCCCGTCCCAGGAGCCCATGCTGGCCTCGGCGACGCGCGGATCGAGGCTGGGGATCAGCGCCCCGCCCATCGCCTCGCAGATGATCCCCGCCGTCTGTCGCGCCCGGCCGAGCGGGCTCGCCACCATCCGCCAGCCGGTGGTGTCGGGCACGAGCCGGCTGAGCAGTTCGCCCATCCGCCGCGCCTGGGCTTGGCCCAGGGCGGTGAGGGGCGAGTCCGACGCGCCCTGATAGCGGCGCGCCAGGTTCGACTCCGTCTGGCCGTGACGGACGAGATAGATCACCGCTTGCGGCGCACGACCGGGTGGGACGAGGACAGGCCGCCGTCGACGACGATGGCCTGTCCGTTGACGTAGGAGGCCTCGTCACTGGCCAGGAACAGGGCCGCGTTGGCGATCTCGATGGGCACGCCGCCGCGGGTCATGGGGTTGAGCTGGCCGATCTTCTCCTCGTTGCCGCGCGCCCGGGCGCCGTCGAAGATCGGCTGGGTCATGCCGGTCTCGATCAGGCCGGGGCAGATGGCGTTGACCCGCACGCCGGTGCCGTAGAACTCGTTGGCTGAGGTCTGGGCCAGGTTGATGACCCCGGCCTTGGAGGCCGAATAGGGCGAGCCGCCCGCGCCCGAGCGGATGCCGGCCACCGAGGCGGTGCAGATGATCGAGCCCTTGCCCTTGGGGATCATCACCCGGCTGGCGTGCTTCACCAGCAGGAAGGCGCCGATCAGGTTGACCCGCAGGATCTCCGCCCAGAAGGCGCCGTCCTGGTCGTCGAAGCCGGTCCAGCCACCAGAGATGCCGGCGTTGGCCCAGGCCACGTCGAGTCCGCCGTATTCCGAGATGGCCCGGGCCACCAGGCTGGCGACGAAGGCTTCGTCACCGGCGTCGCCCGCCAGGGAGACGGCCTTGCCGCCCGCATCGGTGACCATTTTCGCGGTCTCATGGACGGTGTCCATCTTGTCGGCCAGGACCAGGCTGGCGCCCTCCTGGGCGAACAGAACCGAGGCCGCGCGGCCGATGCCGGAGCCCGCGCCGGTGATGATGGCGCTCTTGCCGGAAAGACGTCCCATGGAGATTCCTTTGCTCTGAATAGGGGCCCGGCTGTCAGCCGAGGATGAAATTGACCACCAGCCCGCCCGCGATCAGCAGGCAGAGCGGCGAATAGTAGAGGCGGTTGAGCCCGTAGAAGCTCGTGGCCCGCGCCTGGCGCCAGAGGGCCGGGACATAGCCCGCGATCCCGCGGGCCAGGAAAACCAGGGTGATGGCGATATAGGCCAGGGCGAAGGTCGGCCGCCAGGGGCCGTCCCAGGCCTCGACGCTGAACATCAGCACGGTGAGCGCGGCGCCCAGGATGGCCGTGGCCACCAGGGCGGTCAGCCAGGTCGGCGGCAGGCCCGCGCCGGGGCGGGCCCCCATCACCTTGTCCGACAGCGACACCGGGTCCTTGCCCGGCCAGTAGATCCCGGCCGCCCAGGCAAAATGCAGCAGGCTGATCGCGGTCAGCACCGTCGCCAGGGTCAGGGCGACGGGGTTGGTCACTTGCTCTTGGCCACCGCGGCCAGGATGGCGTCGGCGACGATGTCGTAGAGGGCCGGCGGCACGTCGTGGCCCATGCCGGGGATCACCCGCAGCTCGGCGGCGGGAATGGCGGCGGCCGTCGCCTCACCGCCGCGCAGCGGCACCAGGGGATCGTCGGCGCCGTGCAGGACGACGGCGGGAACCTTGAGGGTCTTCAGGGCCTCGGTCCGGTCTCCATAGGCGCGGATGGCGGCCATCTGGCGGGCCGAGCCGGTGGGATTGAAGGCCCGGCCATGCTCGGCGATCACCCGTTCGCGCAGGGCGCCCTGCGGCCAGGGATAGCCCGGACTGCCGATGGTCTGCGCGTTGGCGACGCCGTGGGCGATGAAGGCCTCGCGGTCGGCGTCCGGGTTGGGCGGCGCCACGGTCAGCACCGCGCCGGCCTCCGGCGTCGGGTCCATGGTGCCCGGCGCGCCGCTGGCCGACATGATCGAGGTCAGCGAGAGAACCCGGTCGGCGTGCTCGATGGCGATCACCTGGCTGATCATCCCGCCCATGGAGACGCCGGCGATATGGGCCTTGTCCACGCCGACGGCGTCCAGCACGGCCATGGCGTCGTTGCTCATGTCCGACAGGCTGTAGGCCTGGCCCGGCTGGAACCAGGTGGACAGCCCGGTGTCGCGGTTGTCCATGCGGATGGCGCGAAAGCCCTTGGCGGTCAGCTTGGCGCAGAAGGCCTCGGGCCAGCGGGTCATCTGGGAGCCCAGGCCGTTGATCAGCAGGATGGTCTCGGGACCGGAGCCGAAGACCTCGTACTCGATCGCCGCGTCGCCGTTCTTAGCCTTGGGCATGGATGTCCTCCCTGATGATCTGATGCTGGGTGTGACCCCCAGTTTCGTCATCCTAGGCCTTGTGCCTAGGACCCCTCCAGCCGTTGCTCAAGCCTTGCGGAATGAAGCCGTGAGAGGGGTCCTCGCCACGAGGGCGAGGATGACGGAGGTAGGTTGGTCTTACGGCACCATCACCACGCGGCCGACGGCCGCGCGGCTTTCGATATAGGCGTGGGCGGCGGCGGCTTCCGACAGCGGGAAGACCCGGTCGATCACCACTTCCAGCTCACCCTTGGCGGCGTCGTTGATCAGTCTTTGTACGTTGTCGTGCACCCGGTCGGTGCCGATCTCGGCGCCGAGGAACACGCCTGAGACAGAGCGGTTGCCGCCCATCAGTGAGCCGACGTCGACGACCATGGGTTCGCGCCCGGCGTTGCCGACCAGGGAGACCCGGCCGCGATAGGCCAGGGAATTGATCGAGCCCTGCAGGGTGGAGCCACCGACCGAGTCGACAACGACGTCCGCGCCCTTGTTGTCGGTCAGGCGGCGGACCTCCTTGGCCACATCGCTGCGGGTGTAGTTGATGCCGTGGTCGAGACCCAGGCGCTTGAGCTTTTCCAGGCGCTCGTCGGAGGAGGCGGTGGCCAGGATCAGGCCCGCGCCGGCCCGCTTGGCCAGCTGGATGGCGGCCACGCCCACGCCCGAGGCGCCGGCCTGGATCAGGACGGTCTCGCCCTTCTTCAGGCGGCCGAACTCGAACAGGCAGTCATCGGCGGTGCCGAAGGTCACCGGAATCGCGGCGGCCATCTTCACGTCGTAGCCGTCCGGGATGACCCAGCAGTTGCGGGCGGCCACGGCGCGCAGGGCGGCGTGGCTGCCGTAGTTCATCAGCGTCGCGACCTTCTGGCCGACCTTCAGGTGTTCGACCTCGGGGCCGACCTCGATGATGGTTCCGGCCGCCTGATAGCCCACCACGTGCGGTTTGGTGACCAGTTGGCCGCCGAAGCGGCTCAGGACGTCGCCGCCCTCGATGGCGATGGCCTCGACGGCGATGATCACGCCCTTGGGGTGGCACTGCGGATCCGGCACGTCCTCATATTTCAGGACTTCGGGCCCGCCGTTCTCGTAATAGACAGCTGCCTTCATGGGAGGTCTCCTAATGACTTAAAACAATTGTTTGACTTGGGTCTCACGCCCAAGCCGGCTAGGCAAGTCGAGGAAATCTAAAGGCGGACGCGACGTCATGGAACTGGCGAAACCACGGGTCGACATCGGGCTGTCCACCAATCACCTCGAACCCATGCTGGCCTTCTGGCAGGGCGAGGCGGGTATTCCCTTCGACCACCTGCTGAAGATCCGCCGCGGCCAGGACCAGCACCGCCACGACGCCCTGGGCTCGGTACTGAAGATCAACCACCATGCCGACCCCCTGCCCGACACCCCCGCCACCGGTTACCGCGAGCTGATCGTCGCCCGGCCGGGGCTGACGGCGCCGAAGGCCCTCACCGATCCGGACGGCGCCCGCGTGACCCTGGTTCCGCCCGGCCACGAGGGTGTCACCCAGATCGGCATCCGCCTGGCGGTCCGCGATCTCGCCGCCCATCGGAGATTCTATACCCACGGCCTGGGCCTCACCGAGGAGACGCCCGGCGCCTTCCGGGCCGGCGAGACCCTGCTGATCCTGGAGGAGAGCCCCGACGCGCCCTCCGACGCCGGGATGTCGGGCAAGGGCTGGCGCTACATCACCTTCCAGGTGTTCAAGGTCGACGAGGAGCACGCCCGCATCCTGGAGAAGGGCGGCCGTCAGGCCATGCCCCCCACCACCCTGGGGACCACCGCGCGCATCTCCATGGTGCGCGATCCCGACGGCAACTGGATCGAAATCTCCCAGCGCGCCTCCATCGTGGGAACCCTGGGCGCGCACTGAGAATTTGCGGTTCCTCGAACGCGTTCGCTAGAGTGCGGGGCGCGGGGGGAATCAGTTTCAGTCATGGACGATACGAAGAGCGCCAATGTCGCCCTGGTGATCGAGACCATGTACCAGGTCGCCGCCAATCCCGACTCCTGGCAGCAGCTCATCGACGCCCTGGCCGACGCCGGCGACCTGCAGGACATGCCCCCCGAGGCGGCGCAGGACATGGCCCGCAGCCAGGATGTCGCCCGCCTGACCGCGCGGCCCGAGGAGGGCCCCATCCCCGCCGGGCGCAACGACATCGGCTGGATCGTGCTGTCGTCGCGGCGCAAGGTGCTGGCCGCCAACACACTGGCCCGGGATGTGATGGCCTCAAGCCTCGGGCGGATGAAGGTCGGGGCCGAGCTTGGCTTCGACGACCCCGGCAACGCCGAGGCCCTGACCCGGGCCCTGGCCCAGTCCCGCGCCCAGGCCGGGGGGCAGACCATCCTGCGCCTGGATCGCGGCGAGGACGATGGTCCCTGCTTCGCCTATGTGGCGCCCGCCCGCGCCCTGCCGGGCGTCGCCGACGCCGCGGCCATCGAGCTGGCCGACGACGACCAGGCCTATGCCCTGATCTTCCCGGCGGTGGAGGAGACCGGCAGGCTGTGGTCGTCCATCCGCGAGAGCTTCGGCCTGACGCCGGCCGAGCTGCGCCTGGCCCGCAAGCTGCGGGATGGCCGCTCGCTGAAGGAGGCCGCCGACGAGCTGGAGGTCAGCGTCAACACCCTGCGCAACCAGCTCCGCGCCATCTTCGACAAGATGGGGCTGAAGCGGCAGAGCGACCTGATCCGGGCCCTGACCCAGCTCTCCTCAGTGGCCAGCGCCATCGAGATCCAGACCCCCGGCATGATCCCCCTGGCCAGCGCCGACGCCCCGCCGGTGGTGGCGATCACCCTGCGGGATGGCCGCCGCCTGGCCTATCGCGACTATGGCGTTCCCGCCGGCCGCTCGGTGCTGATCTTCCATGAGGGCCTGGGGTCCAGTCTGTTGCCGCCGGGGGCTCAAGGCCTGGCCTGCGAGCTAAACCTGCGGCTGATCTGCGCCGAACGGCCGGGGTTCGGACAGTCAGACCCCAGCCCGGACTATAGCTTTGACAGCGTCGCCGATGACATGGTGGAGCTCTGCGACCAGCTTGGCCTGTCCGAGGTCCGCATCGGCGCCATCCTCTCCGGCGCGCCCTCGGCCCTCCAGACCGCCATCCGCCTGGGGCCCCGCGCCGCGGGGGTGCTGCTGTGCTCGGGGCGTCCGCCCCGGCCGGTCAGCGAGATCCACCACAAGAACCCGCTCACCCTCTTCCGCTCGCGGATCGAGAACAATCCGTGGGTGATCGAGACCTTCTACGCCATCCTGCGCCTGCGGATGTCGGCGCAGCTGGTGGAACGCGTTGTCCGCGGCTCGGTCGGGGGCTCCCCGGGTGACGCGGCCTATTTCGACGAGAACGCCCACATCGCAAGCTACATCGCCACCTATGTCGGCGAGGCCCTGGCCCGCACGAGCCGCGGGGCGGCCGACGAGGTGAAGGCCTTCCGCCGCGCCCGCAACCTCACCGTCGCCGACCTCGCCTGTCCGCTGGAGGTCTGGCACGGCGACCAGGACGTCTTCGCGCCCCTGGCCGATCTGCTGGACTATCTGGGGGACAAGCCCCGCGAGGTTCGGGTGGTCCCCGGCATCGGCCACCTGATGGCCTTGAAGCATTGGGACGAGGTCCTGCGCCGCGCCGCAGCCTGAGACCCCCCAGATCGGGGCGCATAGTCCGTTTGGATCATGCGGGGACGGGCGCGAGCCGTCAGACAGGGTTTGCGAACTCTAAAGACCTACCCCCAAGGGTCGACCGAGTGTCCTGTCATTCCTGTCCAAGGCGCGCCCGCGCCTGCCGCCGAAGGTGGTGTGTGGACCCGAGCCGACAGGATCCCGGCCTCTCGCGGGGACGGCTTGTCGGCGGACCTGGAGAGCGTCCGCCGGTGAGCTGAACGATCACCCGTGAACCCACAATTCAAAGGCTGGGGGGCCAACCGAGATGAAGAAGATCCATATTCCCGTCGTCGTCGCCGGGGCTCTGATGCTGACGGCCTGGGGCGCGCCGCCGATCGCCGCCCCGACCGCGCTCACCGCGCCCGCCCCCATCGAGGGCTCGGCCGGCAAGTACGCCTCGCCCTTCACCTCCGACGGCGTCACCGCCGGCTGGGTGACCAAGTCGATGTCGGTGAAGGCCGCCGGCCAGATCGGTTCGATGGCGGGCAACTACGCCGGTCAGAAGGCCATGGAACAGGTGCCCTTCGTCGGCGGCTTCCTCGGCAAGAAGGCCGGCGCGGCCATGGGCCGGGGCATCGCGCTGAAGTCCATCGGCGGCGAGGAGTTCCTGCGCGCCTCGACCGACCTGTCCTTCAATTCGCTGAACGACATGGCGCTCTACATGTACGTCAACCACTCCACCAACCCGGAGTACCAGAAGATCCTGGACGCGACCTACGCGATCTATCCGGACTTCCAGGTCGCCTACCTGCCCGCGCTGCAGAGCGCCTCGGTCGGCAAGTAACCACAGGCCAAACACGGGGATTCGGCCGCGTGTCGGGCGCGGCCGATGACCCTCTGAAATTTCAGGCGGCCACCCCAAGGGCCGTCCACGCCAAGGGGGCGATCATGCGCATTCAAACCACCACCATCGGCCTGCTGGCCGCCCTCGGCTTCGCGGCCGCCGGACCGGCCCTGGCCGCGCCGAAGCTGAAGCCGCAGGGCTCGGCGACGGTCTATCGCGACACCACCACCTCCGACGGGGTGCGGGGCGTGGGCACCGAGAGCCAGGACATCGTCTCCATGGCCGACGCCATGTTCCGCGATCTGCTGAACGTGCCGGAACTGATGAATCGCCCGACCCCGCCGCGGATCATCGTCGACCCGAAGTTCTTCCGGAACGAGAGCTCCGAGATCATCGACAAGGCCCTGATCACCGACCGCATCCGGGTCAACCTGCTGCGCGCCGCCGGCGGCCGCATGCGCTTCATCGGCCGCGAATACGCCGGGGCGGTGGAGGAAGAACGCGCCCTGAAGGACGCCGGCAAGGTGGACGTCGGCACCACGGGCCGCACGCGGGCCCAGGCCGGCGCCGACTACCGCCTGGTGGGCCGCATCGGCACCCGGGACGCCATCGACACCCGCACGGGCACGACCTCGCGGTTCAGCCAGTACACCTTCGAGCTGCTCGACATGGAGTACGGCGAAATCATCTGGTCGAACCTGTACGAGTTCAAGAAAGAGAACCGCGACGACGTCGTCTACCGCTAGGTCCGACGATGAAACTCGCAGCCCTTTCAGGGGCGCTTGCGGTCGCCGCCTTCGGCTCGGCCCAGGCCAAGCCGCCGCCTCTCCTGCCGCCCGTTCCCTATGACGCGGGACCGGAAATCTTCGTCGACCGCCTGGCCAGCGACCTGCCCACCAATCGGGTCCTGAACCAGATGGAGATCGGCGCCCGGGCCTTCTGGCGCGCCGACTACGCCACCGCAAAGCCGGCCCTGGACGACGCCATCCTGCGCGTCGACTCGGTGTTCGCCGACAACGCCAACGCCGCCAAGGCCCGCAAGCTCTGGTACGACGAAGGCTCCAAGGACTTCAAAGGCGAGCCCTACGAGCGGGCCATGGTGTTCCTGTACCGTGGCCTGATCTACCTGCACGACGCTGACTATGAGAATGCCCGGGCCGCCTTCCGGCGCGGCCTGATGCAGGACGCCTTCGCCGAGGAGGACCAGAATCGGTCCGACTTCGCCCTGCTGCTGTTCCTCGACGCCTGGGCCAGCCATCTCAACGGCGACACCGACCTGCGCGACGAGACCATGGTCCAGCTCAAGAAGCTGCGCCCCACCTATGGCGGCATCGGCGAGAAGGACGACACCCTGGTGCTGGTGGAAACCGGCATGGCCCCGCGCAAGCTGGGAGACGGCGCCAGCCACTCCTTCTTCGTCTACCGGCGCGGCAAGCCGATCCTGGAAAACCAGGTCCAGGTGATGAACGGCGCGGCCCCCATGCAGGCCTATCCGATGGAGGATATCTTCTATCAGGCCTCCACCCGCGGCGGCCGGGAGATCGACAAGATCCTGGCCGGCAAGGCCCAGTTCAAGGCCACTACCGGGGGCATCGGCAGCTTCCTGTCCGACACCACGGTGGCGCTGTCGGAGAACAACGGCGCATTCAGCGCGGGGGGCCAATACGGCGACGCCGTCGCCGCTGTCGGCGTGCTGTCCGGGGTGCTCCTGATCGTCTCCTCCAGCTCCAAGCCCCAGGCCGACGTCCGCACCTGGAGCTCCCTGCCCGACACCGTCCACGTCCTGACGATGGGGGCCGGCGGCAGGAGCCTGAACCTCACCGCCAACTTCCTCAAGGCCGGCGTCCCGGTGGCCGAAAAGCCCGTCACCTGCGCCACCGACGCCAACCGCAAACAGCTGTGCCTCGTGCGCGCCCACTAAAAGAGAACGGAAATCCCATGACCTCCTTCCGCAAACACCTGACCATTGTCGCCGCCACCGCCGTGCTCGGCTTGGGCCTGGCCGCCTGCGAAACCACCCCGCCCGAGGGTGGCGTCCGCATCGACCAGCAGAACAACATCCGTCCTGAGCTGAACTCGGTCCGGGTGATCGACAACACGCTCGCCAAGTACGTCGGCCGCAAGTTCAAGGTCGACAGCCTGCTGGACACCGAGGGCGCCTACGTCTCCACCGGCCCCACGGGCTTCAAGAAGATCACCGTCCAGATCCGCAACAAGACCAATGTCGCCCTGCCGCTGCAGGTGCGCGCCAGCTGGTACGACCAGAACGGCGTGCCCACCGACGGCGCCCAGGCCTGGACCAGCCTCTTCGTCCAGCCCAACGCCATGGTGACCTTCGAGCAGAACTCGGCCCGCCTGAACTCGGCCCAGTACTACGTCGAAATCCGCGGCGCCGACTAAGCGCGTCTCAAGACTCAGGAGGGTTCGATGTCGAACCAAACCAAGCTCTTCGCCACGGCGCTGACGGCCCTCCTGGTCGCCGGCCCCGCCATGGCCCAGCCGTACCGGCCCCAGGCGCCGGCGGTGACCTATCGCGAGGGCATGCCCGACGTGAACACCCCGCCGCCCAGCGCCAATCCGGACGCCGGCAACTACACGTCCTCGTCGAGCTTCGCGCGCTGGTACGCCGGCGCCGGGCGGCCCACCATGCTGATGTTCTGGAACCGCCAGCTGATCGAGGACGCCACCAGCCAGTACGACAGCGTCCAGACCACCAGCTCGGCCGGGATCGCGGTCGGCCAGGGCGCCGCCGTGCGCGGCCGGGGCTGGGCGGCCAGCGCCTCCAGCGGCATGGCGGCCTCGGCCAGCGAAAGCCGCCAGTACCAGGAGCGGATGACCGACTCGAGCTACGGCTTCCGCAGCAACAACTTCACCCGCAGCGTCGAGAGCTCGATCCTCAACACCTTCCTGTCGGCGGGCGCCCGGATCGTCGATCGCGAGGCGGTGATCCGCAAGGTCTCGGCCAAGCAGTCCCGCGAGGACCGGATGGACATCCAGTACCTGGAGACCTTGGCCATGGGCCAGGGCATCCAGTACCTGATCGAGATCCTGCCCGACGATGACGCCTCGTCGCCCACCGGGGTCACCTTCACGGTCAAGGTCACCCACCTGCCCACCTCCACGGTGCGGGCCCAGTTCACCACCTCCGGAAATCCGCCGAAGGGCGAGGCCAAGTGGGTGGCGGTGAACGGGGCGGGCTTCGAGAAGCGCAGCGGCCCTAGCCGCCAGACCCCGCAGCTGATCGGCGCCCAGGTGGCCTACGACACGATGACCAAGCTTCGCTAGGGCCCAGGCTCTGGCGCACGGAAAGGGCCTGGAGATGGCCCGTCGTCTTTCCTTCGGGCGGGACGGAACGGCTGGGCTTGGGGGAGTTACCGGCCGGATCTCCAGACAGGCGTGGCCACCCCCCGGCGGCCACGCCTGTCGACCTTTTGATGGACATCGCCATTGCCCCGTCCGACCCTGTCTCCAACGAGAGCGTGCAGGGAAGGGACCACCATGACCACGAAAGCCTTGGTGCTGGGCGGCGGCGGGCCGGTGGGCATCGCCTGGGAGTCGGGACTGATCCAGGGGCTGGCCCAGGGCGGAGTTGATCTCGGCAAGGCCGATTTCATCATGGGAACCTCGGCGGGGTCCTTCGTGGGCGCGCGCCTGGCCCTGGGGGCCGACGCCGCCACCCTGGCCGACCCGATCCTGGCCGAACCCCCACCGGCGCCGCGTCCCGAAGGACAGGCCAAACCGGCCTCGAGCGCGCCCGCGGCCGACCTCTCGGTCCTGGTGAAGATGATGGCCGAGGCGCAAGGCGGCGTCCGGGATCCGCAGGAGGTCCGCGCCGAGATCGGCGCCTTCGCCTTGGCCGCCCAAACCCCGGACGAGGACACCTTCATCCAGAGCTTCGGCCGGTCCTTCGCGGGCCTGCCAGACGACGCCTGGCCCGAGCGCGGCTACGCCTGCTCGGCGGTCGATGCGATCACCGGTGAGTTCCGTATGTGGACCAAGGACTCCGGCGTTGGCGTCACCCGCGCGGTGGCCTCGTCCTGCGCCGTGCCCGGCGTCTATCCCCCGGTCACCCTGGAGGGCCGCCGCTACATCGACGGCGGCATGCGCTCCACCCTTAATGCCGACCAGGCGACGGGCTACGACCTTGTCGTCGTGGTCCAGGTGCGCGGCGGGGCCACCGCCGGAGCTGCGGCCCAGGCCACGGCCGCCCGTGTCGAGGCCGAACTCGACGTGCTGCGCAAGGATGGCGGCAAGGTGGTGCTGATTGGCCCCGATGCGGGCAGCCAGGCGGCCATGGGCCTCAACCTGATGGACTTCCGCAAACGCGCTAATGCCGCGCGGGCCGGCCTGGCGCAGGGGTTGGCCCAGGCGGCGGAGCTGAAGGCGGCCTGGGCTGGGTAACCTTTTCCTCCCCCATGAATGGGGGAGGAAAAGGGTCGTGGCTGCTTGCTACCCGTTCCGCTTCACGAAGGCCCGGATCGCGGCGATCACCTGGTCCTGGTGGTCGGCGGTCAGGTAGGGGTGCATGGGCAGGCTCATCACCTTTTCCGCCGCCGCGTCGGTGACCGGCAGGCCGCCGGGCGCGGGGTAGCGGGAATAGATCTCCTGGCGATGGATCGGGATTGGGTAGTAGACGGCGCTGGGAATCTCGGCGGCCTTCAGGTGGGCCGCGAGGCCGTCGCGGTCCTCGGTTTCGATGGTGTACTGCGCCCAGACGCTGACCCCGCCTTCGATCACCTTAGGCGTGCGCACCACGTCGGACAGCCCCGCGCCATAGCGGTCGGCCACCCGGTTCCGAGCGGCGATCTCGTCGGCGAAGATGGTCAGCTTCTGCAACAGCACCGCAGCCTGGATGGTGTCCATCCGGCTGTTCATGCCGATCCGCATGTTCAGGTACTTGGGGTCGTGGTCGAAGGTCTTGCCGGCGATGTCGGACTTCACCGCCTGGCCGTGGACCCGCAGGGAGACCAGCAGGTCGTGCAGCCGCTCGTCCTTGCACAGCACCGCCCCGCCGTCGCCGTAGCAGCCCAGGGGCTTGGCCGGGAAGAAGCTGGTGGTGGTGACGTCGGCCCAGGCGATCGGGTGCTGGCCATTCAGCGTGCAGCCGAAGCCCTGGGCGGAGTCGGCGATCAGCTTCAGGCCGTGCTTCTTGGCGACAGCGCTGATGGCCGGATAGTCGGCGGGCTGGCCGAACAGATCCACCGCGATCACCGCGCGCGGGGTCAGCTTGCCCTCGGCCTTGATGGCCTCGATGGCGGCGTCCAGCTTGACGGGATCGAGGTTGTAGGTGTCGGGCAGGACGTCGACGAACACCGGCGAGGCGCCCACCAGGGGCATGACCTCGGCGGTGGCCGCGAAGGTGAAGGAGGGGCAGAAGACCGCGTCGCCGGGGCCAATGCCCCAGGCCATCAGCGGCAGCTGGATCGCCTCGGTGCCTGACCCACAGGACAGCACGAAGGGCGCCTGGCCGAATTCGCCCAGCTCCTTTTCCACCTGGGCGATCTCGGGGCCCATGATGTAGGCGCCTGAGCGCACCACCTTGAGGATCGCATCCTCCAGCGGCTGGCCGAGACGGGACCGCTGGGCCTGGAGGTCAATGAACGGAATCGGCATGGGTCGGAGTCCCGGGTCACGAAGCGGCGCGCTTCATGACACGGCGAGTCTAGCCAAGCCAAACACGCTTGTTGTCGAAAAATTGCGGGGAGACCTAACCCTCGCCCCCTTCAGGGGGAGAGGGAAGGGTGGGGGAGACGCGCAGCGGGCTGCGCGTCTCAGCCTCCGAGCGGCAACGGAAGCTCAGAAAGAACCCTCACCCTACCCTCTCCCACAAGTGGGAGAGGGGGTGACAATCCCCTAGATCTGCCGGGCGCGGCCTTCCCAGTAGGGGGCGCGGACCTTGTTGCGCTGGATCTTGCCGGCTTCGGAGCGCGGCAGTTCGGTGACGAAGTCCAGGCCGCGGGGCACCTTGTAGGCGGCCAGGGTCTGGCGACCGAAGTCCAGGATCTCCTGGGCCAGCTTGTCCGACGGCTCGTAGCCCGGCTTCAGCATGATCACGGCGCGGACCTGCTCGCCCCACTCATCGTGGGGGATGCCGACGGTGGACGAGTCGGCCACCGCTTCGTGCTTGATCAGCTCGTTGTCGATTTCCTGCGGGTAGATGTTGACCCCGCCCGAGATGATGGTCTCGGCGTTGCGGCCGGTGAGGAACAGGTAGTCGTCCTCATCGAAATAGCCGACGTCGCCCATGGTGAAGAAGCCGTCGCGCCGGTTGGCGTTGGTCTTGGCCTCGTCCTTGAAATAGGTGAAGCCGCCGCCGGGCGGGAGCTGGTGATAGATGCCGCCGGGCACGCCGGCCGGCAGCTCATTGCCTTCCTCGTCGAGGATGCGGACCTGCAGCATCTGCGGGCGCTTGCCGACGCTGCCGGGCTTCTTCAGCCACTCCTCGGAGGTGATGGCGAAGCCCGCGCCGCCCTCGGAGCCGGCATAGTACTCGCTGAGCACCGGGCCGAACCACTCGATCATGGCGTGCTTGACCTCGGGCGGGCAGGGGGCCGCGCCGTGGACCACATACTGCACGTGACTGACGTCGTGCTTGGCTTTCACCTCAGGCGGCAGGGCCAGCAGACGCTGGAACATGATCGGCACCAGGTGCAGGTGGGTGACCTTCTTCTCCGAGATGGTCTTCAGGACGTGCTCGGAATCCCACTTGTCGATGAAGTGCAGCGGAATCCCGGCGTTCATCGAGGCGTTGACGTCGAAGGCCAGGGGGGCGGCGTGGTAGGCTGGGCCGGCGCACAACTGCACCGAGGTCTCCGGGGCGTAGCCGCGCAGGGCCAGGGAGCTGGGCGGGATCACCGGCGGCTGGGCCCGGTGCACGCCCTTGGGCCGACCGGTGGTGCCGGAGGTGTACATCATCTGGTTGCCGCGGACCGGGTCGGGGATGTCCGAACCATCCTCCGCCGCCAGGGTGGCGTCGTAGTTGAGGAAGCCTTCGATATCGCCGCCCACCGACAGCTTGATCAGCAGGTCGGGGCATTCGGCGGCGGCGGACGCGGCGGCGGCCACGCGGGACTCGGCCACCAGGGCCTTGGCCTCGCAATCCTTGATGATGTAGGCGATCTCGTCGACCGTCAGGTGCCAATTCACCGGGGTGATGCGCAGGCCGCTGCGCTGGGTGGCCGCCAGGGCCTCGATGAATTCGGCGCGGTTGGAGCAAAGCAGGGCCAGGCTGTCGCCGGCCTTCAGGCCCGCCTTGCGCAGGGTGCGCACCAGCTTGTTGGCGTTGGCATTGACCTCGGCGAAGGTCTTTTCTCGGCCCGAGGGGTCCACCACCGCGGTGCGGTCGGGCGCCTGATCGGCCCAGAAGGCTACGGTCATGCCGTGGTTGGCTGATTCATCCAGAGCCGCGATAAATTCCTCGCGTGTTTTAAAATCTTCCATCTCAAATTCCTCCCGTCGCCCGGTGGCCGGCAGCGGCTTTCACGCGGTGCAATCAATTTTGTAGGTCCCGGCGCGGCGTCTTGTCGGAAACCGTGAGCGCAATATGCCCACGCGTGACCGTTCCGTTCCGGAAACCCACCATCACACGGCTTGCCGCGCCCGACAATGTCTCCGGAAATCCGGCCGCCGACCGGATGCGGAACCCGGGCCTGGGAACGGCGTTGGCGGCCGCGCCGGGGAGCCCAAAGCCAACTTGGCCGTTGTGTGCTGTCGACGACGGTGCGTGGCGACACGCGCCGATAGGATCGTCTCCCTTGGAACCACGCGAGTAGGCGCTTGACTGTTCAGACCAAATTTCCGGCGGAGCTTGCGAGCACCGGCATCAAGGGCCTCGACGACATCCTGCGGGGCGGCCTGGCGCGCAACCGTGTCTACCTGATGGAAGGCGCGCCCGGGACCGGCAAGACCACGGCGGCCATGCAGTTCCTGATGGCCGGCGCCGCCGAGGGCGAGCCGGGGCTCTACATCACCCTGTCGGAGACGGGGGACGAACTGCTCGCCACCGCCGCCTCCCATGGTTGGACCCTGCCCGATCTGGTGACGATCTTCGAGCTGATCCCGCCGGAGAATCTGCTGGACGAGCAGCAGCAGCAGAGTTTGCTCTATTCCTCCGACCTGGAGTTGGGGGAGACTACCCGGCTGATCTTCGAGTCGATCGAGAAGGTCAGGCCGACGCGGGTGGTGATCGACAGCCTGTCGGAAATCCGCCTGCTGGCCGGCGGCTCCCTGCGCTATCGCCGCCAGATCCTGGCGCTCAAGCACTACTTCGCCAAGCACGGCGCCACGGTGCTGATGCTCGACGACATGACCACCGACGCCAATGACAAGACTGTCCACAGTGTCGCCCATGCGGTGATCCGGCTGGAGGAGCTGGCACCTGTCTACGGCGCCGAACGTCGCCGTCTGCGGGTGGTGAAGTACCGGGGTCAGCAGTTCCGGGGCGGCTTCCACGATTTCATGATCCGCCATGGCGGCCTGGACGTCTTCCCGCGCCTGGTCGCATCGGAGCACCGCGTCGACTTCAAGCGAGAGGCCCTGGCCAGCGGCGTCACCCAGCTCGACGCCCTGCTGGGCGGCGGCGTGGCGCGCGGCTCCTCGACCCTGGTGCTTGGCCCGGCCGGCGCCGGCAAGTCTCTGGTGGTGATGGAGTTCGTGGTGGCCGCCATCAAGCGCGGCGAGAAGGCGGCCATGTTCATCTTCGACGAGGAGCTCGGCCTGCTGTTCGCCCGCGCCAAGGGGCTGGGGATCGACCTTGAGGCCCTGCGCGCGTCGGGCGCCCTGCTGATCGAACAGGTGGACGCCGCCGAGCTGGCGCCCGGCGAGTTCACCCACAAGGTCCGCGAATGCGTGGAGACCCAGAACCTCCAGACCATCGTCATCGACAGCCTTAACGGATACCAGGCCGCGATGCCCGAGGAGCAGTTCCTGGTGCTGCACATGCACGAACTGCTGACCTTCCTGAACCGCCGCGGCGCCACCACCTTCCTCACCGTCGCGCAGCACGGCCTGGTGGGGGACATGAAGGCGCCGGTGGATGTCACCTACCTGGCCGACACCGTGATCCTCATGCGCTACTTCGAGGCCTCGGGCCGGGTCCGCCGGGCGCTCTCGGTGATCAAGAAGCGCACGGGCGCCCACGAGGACACCATCCGCGAGTACCAGATCGACCATCGAGGGCTCACCGTCGGCGGGCCGCTGGAGGGTTTCCAGGGCGTGCTGCGCGGGGTGCCGGTCTATGTGGGCCATTCGGAGTCGCTGCTGGAAGAACGGGTATGACCAGTCTCGCCGCCCTGCGCGAAGAGACCGCCCTCATCCTGACGCCGGCCGGTCGCGACGCCCAGATCGCCGCCAGCCTGCTGGGGGAGGCGGGCATCCAGAGCCGCGCCTGCGGCAGCGTCGAGGCCCTGTGCGGCGAATTGGCGGAGGGGGCGGGCTTCGCCCTGCTGGCTGACAACGCCCTGCTCAATGTCGACATCGGCTGCCTGTCGCGGTGGGTCCTCGAGCAGCCGCCCTGGTCGGACTTTCCGTTCCTCCTGCTCACCGAGCGCGGCGGCGGACTGGAGCGCAATCCCCAGGCCTTCCGTCTCACCGAGACCCTGGGCAATGTCATCTTCCTGGAGCGGCCGTTCCATCCCACCAGCCTGGTGAGCGTGGCCCGAACCGCCTTGCGGGCCCGGCGCCGTCAGTACGAGGCCCGCCAGCGCATCGACGAGATCCGCGAGGCCGAGCAGCAGCTTGAACGCCGGGTGGAGGAACGCACCGGCGAGCTGGCCGCCGCCAATCGCCAGCTGGTGGGCCAGATCGAAGAGCGCGAGAAGGTCGAGGCCGCCCTGCGCCAGGCCCAGCGTCTGGAGGCCATCGGCCAGCTCACCTCGGGCGTCGCGCACGACTTCAACAATCTGCTCACCGTGGTGCTGGGCAATGTCCGCCAGCTGGCCAAGGCCGAGACCAATCCCATCACCCGTCGGCGCCTCGACATGATGGAGCAGGCCGCCCAGCGGGGCGCCAAGCTCACCGCCCAGCTGCTGGCCTTCTCGCGCCGCCAGAAGCTGGAGCCGCAGCTGGTCAACCTCAACCAGACCGTGGAAAGCATGCGCGACCTGCTGCAGAGCACCATGGCCTCGCACGCCCGCATCGAAACCGAGCTGGATCCCGATCTCTGGGGGGCGATGATCGATCCGACCCAGATCGAGCTGGTGATCCTCAACCTGGCCATCAACGCCCGCGACGCCATGGAGGTCGGCGGCGTCCTCACCGTCAGCACCGCCAACGCCACCCTGGGCCCGCCGCGCCGCGCCGAGGAGCCGCCGCCCGGCGACTATGTGATGGTGGCGGTCTCCGACACCGGCTCTGGCATGTCGCCCGACGTGCTGGCCAAGGTGTTCGAGCCCTTCTTCACCACCAAGGCGGTGGGCAAGGGGTCAGGGCTTGGTCTTTCCCAGGTGTTTGGTCTGGCCAAGCAGTCCGGCGGCGGGGTGCGGATCGACACCGCGCCGGGCGAGGGGACCTCGGTGAAGGTCTACCTGCCCCGCTGCGACGACGCCCAGGCCCCGCGCCCCGCGACCCGTGAGGCGCCGCTGGGGGTCGATGGCCGCCCGGTGGTCCTGCTGGTGGACGACGACAGCGCGGTGCGCGAGATCACCGCCGGCATGCTCGACGAGCTGGGCTACGCCGTGGTGGAGGCCGGCAGCGGCGGCGCGGCCCTGGAGACGCTGCAGCAGCGACCGGACATCGACCTGATGCTGCTGGACTTCGCCATGCCCGGCATGAACGGCGCCGAGGTGGCCCGCGAGGCCAGCGCTCGGCGGCCGGACCTGCCCATTGTCTTCGTCACCGGCTATGCCGATGTCGAGGCCCTGGCCCACGCGGGCGAGGCCGGCGTGATCCAGAAGCCCTTCGGGGACCATGAGCTGGCCAGCAAGCTGCGGGCCGTGCTCTAGCTGAACTTCGCGCTCGCCCAGCGGAGGGCGTGATAGCCGGCGGTGGCGGCCAGCGCGGTGACGAAGGTCCCCCACAGGATGTCGGCCACGGTGATCTTGGTGGCCCAGACCTTCAGGGTGGCCTGGTTGGTGAGGTCGTAGGTGGCGTAGCACATGGCGCCCACGATCGCCCCGGTGGTCATGGCCTTGGTCCAGGAGGTGGCCGGCGACACCGCCAGCAGCATGATCCCCAGGATATAGACCAGGTAGAAAACCGCCGCGGCCTTCAGGTTCACGTCATCGGCCAGGATCGGGTTGAGGGTCGGCCGATAGAGCCGCTCGTTACTGAAGATCAGCCAGACGGCGTCCACGGCGGCGAAGACCAGGCCGGTGGCCAGGTAGGCGATGGTGTATTTCAGCATCTCAGGGCTCCCTCAGGCCGGCCGCAGGCGGTAGTGGCTGACGCCCCATTCGGCGCCGCCGCGATGTCCGAACAGGCCGGCGGTGGCCAGGAAGAACAGCCGCCAGCGCCGCCGCCACAGCACCGCCTGGTCGCCATAGACCGCCCGCAGCACCGGCCGGATGATGGCGGCGTTGCGGTCGTAGTTCTCCAGCCACTGGTTGGCGGTGGTCTCGTAGTGGGCGCCGCTCCAACGCCAGTCGGCCTCCACCGTGAACAGGTCGGGGAACTGCGCCATCAGGTCGTGGCTGGGCATGACGCCGCCGGTGAAGAAGTGCTGGCCGATCCAGTCGGCCTCGTCGTTCACGTCGAACCGGTAGGGCGTGGTCCTGTGGGTGAAGACGTGGATGAACATCGCCCCGTCCGGCTTCAGCCAATCCTTCGCCCGGGTCAGCAGGCCGCGCCAGTTGGCCATGTGCTCGAACATCTCCACCGAGACGATGCGGTCAAAGCCGCCCGCCGGCGGCTGGAAGTCATTCATGTCGGCGGTGATGACCGTCAGGTTGGTCAGGCCCAGGGCCGCCGCCCGCCCGCGGATGAACTCGCCCTGGCTCTTTGAGTTCGACACGCTGGTCACCCGTGAGCGCGGCAGGTTGCGCGCCATCCACAGCGACAGAGACCCCCAGCCGCAGCCCAGTTCCAGAATGTGTTGCCCGTCCCTCAGGTCGGCATGGGCGGCGGTCTCGGCCAGCGCCTTTTCCTCGCCCTCCTCCAGGGTGACCGCCCCCTCGCCATAGAGGCAGCAGGAGTATTTCAGCTGCGGGCCCAGCACCGCCTCGAAGAAGGCGGCGGGCAGCTCATAGTGCTGGTCGTTGGCCTCGCCGGTGTGTTCGGCGATCGGCCGCTGCGCCATCTCCAGGGCGAACCGGGCCGGCGCGTCCGCCGGCGCGTCGGCCAGGTTGCGGCGCGCATTGGCCACCAGGAAATCCACCGCGGCGCGGCGCACCAGGTCGGGCAGGGGCGCGCCCTCGAAGGCTTGGATGGCGTTGGCGACGAGACTCATGGGCGGTCCTCTGCGGGCTCCCGAAAGAAGCCTTCAGCACCGATACGGATGCAGCCGCGCGCTGGATGCGGCGTTTGCATCCACGGACATGCGCCTTGCGTACCTCCACCGTGCCAACCCCAGGAGGTCCCGTGACGCCCAGCCCCGACAAGCCGCTCCGCATCGCCGTCGTCGGCGGCGGGATCGCCGGCCTCTCCGCCGCCTGGATGCTGGGGCAAAAGCACGCCGTCACCCTGTTCGAGGCCGATGGCCGGCTGGGCGGCCACGCCAATACCGTGGAGGCGCGCGACGCCGCGGGCGTGACGCCTGTGGACACCGGTTTCATCGTCTACAACCCGCCCAACTACCCCAATTTCACCGCCCTGCTGGAGCACCTCGGGGTCCCCAGCCAGCCCGCCGACATGGCGCTGAGCGTCTCCCTCGACGACGGGGCCTTCGAATATTCCAGCGGCGCGATCTTCGCCCAGAAGCGCAACCTGTTTTCGGCCCGGTTCTGGCGGATGCTGCGCGACGTCAACCGATTCTACCGCAGCGGCCCCAAGGACCTCGCGGGCCTGGAGGCGCCGCTCACCTCGCTGGACGACTATCTGTTGCAGAAGGGCTACGGCCAGGCCTTCCGCGACGATCACCTGATCCCCCAGGCCGCCGCCATCTGGTCCACGCCGCTCGCCGCCATCCGCGACTATCCGGCCGCCTCCCTGATCCGCTTCTTCCAGAACCACGGCATGATGACGATTTTCGGCCGTGGGGCCTGGCGCACGGTCACCGGCGGCAGCCGGGGCTATGTCGCCAAGCTGGCGGCCGCCTTCCAGGGCGAGGTCCGCGCCGGCGCCCGCGTGGTCTCCATCCGCCGCGACGCCCTGGGCGTCGAGCTGCGTGACGCCCAGGGGCATGCCGAACGCTTCGACCAGGTGGTGATCGCCACCCATGGCGACCAGGCCCTTCGCCTGCTGGATGACGCCACGCCGGAGGAGCAGCGCCTGCTGGGCGCCTTCAAGTACAGCCGCAACCTGACGGTCCTGCACACCGACCCCGCCCTGATGCCCAAGCGCCGCAGCGCCTGGACCAGCTGGAACCACATCGGCAAACGCGCCACGCCCGGCGAGGGCTGCGTCACCTACTGGATGACCCGGCTCCAGGGCCTGAAGACCGCCACCGACTATTTCGTGACCCTCAATCCCACCAAGGAGATCGCGCCCGAGGCCGTCGTCCATACCGACGTCTACGAGCACCCATTGTTCGACGCCGGCGCGATCGCCGCCCAGCGGGAAATCTGGTCGCTGCAGGGGGTGCGGCGCACCTGGTTCTGCGGCTCCTATCTCGGCCACGGCTTCCACGAGGACGCCCTGCAGTCAGGCCTGGCCGTCGCCGAGGAACTGGGCGGTGTCCGCCGTCCCTGGACGGTGGCCGACGAGTCCGGCCGCATCCACCTGGACGCCGTCGCCCCCGCTCCCGCCGAGCAGGCCGCCTGACCATGACAGTCTCCGGCCTCTATTCCGGAGTCACCACCCACACGCGGTTCCGGCCGCGCGGCCACCGGCTGCGCTACGCCATCTTCATGCTGCTGCTGGACCTGGATGAACTGCCGGCCCTGGACGCCCGACTGAAGCTGTTTGGCCAGGACCGCTTGCGGCTCACCAGCTTCTCGCAGCGCGATCACCTGGACGGTTCAGCCACGCCGCTGAAGGCCCAGGTCGAGGCCCACCTGGCCGCCGCCGGTATCCCCCACGGCGGTCCCGTCCGCCTGCTTTGCATGCCCCGCATCCTGGGGGGCGTGTTCAATCCGCTTAGCGTCTACTTCTGCCATCGCCCCGACGGCGCCCTTTCGGCCATCCTCTACGAGGTCAGCAACACCTTCGGCGAGCGGCACAGCTACCTGATCCCCACCCAAGGCCAGGGCGTCATCGAGCAGGGCGCGCCCAAGGCCTTCTATGTCTCGCCGTTCATGGACATGGACCTCGCCTACGCCTTCCGCATCAGCCCTCCGGCCGACGACGTCTCCATCACCGTCGACGTCCATGACGCGCAGGGCCGCCTGCTGGCCGCCAACTTCGCCGGCCTGCGGACCGAGCTCACCGACGCCGCGATCTGGCGGGCCTGGCTCCGCCACCCCTTGATGACCCTCGGCGTGATGGCCGCCATCCACTGGGAAGCGTTGAAGATCTGGCGCAAGGGCGAAAAACTCCGTCCCCGTCCCAAGGCGCCGAGCGCGCCCGTGACGGTGGTTCCTGCCGCCCAGGTCAGCGCCGCCTAGACGCCTTTCCTCTCCTGCGCAGCGGGGAAGGAAGAGTCATAATGCCGCCAAATCCCGGCGTAGACACATCAACGCAATGATCCCCGCCTATTCGCCGTCTGCGTCAAAACAGGTGTGGCGCACCCAGGACGGGCGCCGCAGAATGTTTCCATACTAGACGATGGAAATTTGAGATGAGTGATTCACACCCCTCCCGGCGGGGTGCGGCGTCGGCTGCGTCCGAGCCAATCCAGGTCGATGTGAAGACTATGCCCCGCGTACTGCAGCGGATCGTTGGTCTGGCGTTCAACTACCCGTGGTTGGTGGCCCTGGCCATGGCCGCCTCGCTGGGCGCGGCGCTCGCCAGCCTGGCCCTGCCGCGCCTGCTGGGCCGCGCCGTGGACCAGGCGCACGGCCTGCTGCTGCAAGGCGCCGACCATGCCGACCAGGCCCGCCAGGCCTTGCTGATCACCGCCGGGCTGGTGATCGGGGCCACCATCGTGCGCGGCGCCATGACCATGTGGTCGGGCTATCTCGGCGAACTGGTCAGCCAGAAGGTCGGCCACGACCTGCGCCTGCAGTTCTTCCAGCAGCTCCAGCGACTGTCCTTCGGCTTCCACGACCGCATCCACTCCGGCGACCTGGTGACCCGCGGCATGCTCGACCTGGAGGGCGCGCGGGTCTTCATCCAGGGCGGTCTGATGCCGATCCTGACCCTCGTCCTGCTGCTGGTCTTCGCCTCGTGGCAGATGCTGGCCATCGACCAGACCCTGGGGCTGATCGGCCTCGCGTTCGTGCCCTTCTCGGCCCTGGCGCTCGGCCGCATGGGCTTCCTGCTGCGGGTCACCTGGCTGCGCTTCCAGGAGTTGATGGCGCAGCTGACCCTGACCATGGAGGAGAACCTCCAGGGCATCCGCGTGGTCCGCGCCTTCGCCGGCAAGGCCTTCGAGATGGCCAAGTTCGACCAGGCCTCGGTGGACGCCCTGGCCTATTCCTACAACCGCATCACCCTGCGCTTCCGGGCCGTGGCGGTGATGCAGGTCACCTTCAACGCCTCCATGGCCGGCGTCCTCTGGTACGGCGGTCACAAGGTGGCGGCGGGCACGATGAGCGTCGGCACCCTGACGGCCTACCTCACCTACATGACCCTGCTGCAAGGCCCGATCCGCCAGATCGCCATGATCTTCAACGCCGCGGCGCGGGCCACCTCCTCAGGGGCGCGGGTCTTCGAGGTGCTGGACCTGGAGCCGGAGATCGCCGACGCGCCGGACGCCAGGCCCCTGGCGCCGGCCAAGGGGGTGCTGCGCTTCGACAGCGTCGACTTCGGCTATGTGCCGGGCAAGCAGATCCTCAGCGGCGTCGACTTCGAGGTCGGGCCCGGCCAGACCCTGGGCATCGTCGGCCCGCCCGGCTCGGGCAAGTCCACCATCGCCAACCTGATCCCGCGCTTCTACGAGGTCACCGGCGGCGCCATCACCATCGACGGCGTCGACATCCGCGACGTGACCCTGCCGTCCCTGCGCGAGTATGTCGGCCTGGTGCAGCAGGAGGCCTTCCTGTTCGACAGCTCCATCGGCCACAACGTCGCCTATGCCGATCCGTGGGCGGAGGAGGCGCGTATCGTCGGCGCCGCCAAGACCGCCCAGATCCACGAACACATCGTCGGCCTGCCCGCCGACTACGAGACCCGGGTCGGCGAGCGAGGCGTGGCGCTGTCGGGCGGTCAGCGGCAGCGGATGAGCATCGCCCGCGGCGTGGTGCCCGGCCCCGGGGTGATGATCTTCGACGACTCGACGGCGGCCATCGACGCGGTGACCGAACGCCGGGTGCGCGACGCGCTGTCCGAGGCGACCCGCACCAAGGCCACCATCATCATCGCCCACCGCCTGTCGTCCCTGATGCACGCCGACCAGATCATCGTCCTCGACGAGGGGCGGGTGGTGGAGCGGGGGACCCATGCCCAACTGCTGAAGGCCGGCGGCGTCTATGCCGACCTCTATGAACTGCAGTCGCGGTCCGACGCCTCGGCCACCCTCGACGACGTGACCTTGGAAGGGGCCCCCGCGTGACCGACACCGCCGCCAACGCCGCGCCCAAGCGCACCGCGCCCCGGGCCTCCCTCGGCTCGTCGGAGGGGGACGACATCTTCGGGGCCTTCGACGTCAAGGTCGCCCGCCGGTTCCTGGCCTTCCTGGGGCCCCACAAGCGCGCCCTGGTCATCGCCCAGGTGGCGGTGCTGATCTCCGCGGCCACGCAGGTCGCGGTGCCGGCGATGATCGGCGCGGCGGTCAACGCCGCGGTGGCCAAGGACGGGCCGCTGCTGGACCGCACCCTGATCGTCTTCGCCGCCGTGGCGGCCGCCTACGCCACCTTCTTCTTCATCGGCGAATGGCTGTCCTCGCGCCTGGCCCAGCGGGTGATCTTCGACATCCGCCGCAAGATGTTCGCCCACTTCCAGGACGTCTCCCTGTCCTTCATGGACAAGACCCACGTCGGCCGGATCATGGCCCGGCTGCAGGGCGACGTGAACGCGCTCCAGGAGTTCCTGGAGAACATGAACGGGGCGATCGGCGACTTCGTCATGCTGCTGGGCATCACGGTGGTGCTGCTCACCACCGACCTGAAGCTCGGCCTGCTGACCCTGACCGTCTTGCCGGCCCTGATCGCCATCCGCGCGGTCTGGCTGCCCTATTCCAAGAAGAGTTTCCGGGTCGCCCGCGACGCGTCCTCCACCGCCAATTCGGCCCTGGCGGAAAACATCAACGGCATTCGCACCGTGCAGGAAAGCCGCCGCGAGCAACTGAATTTCGAGCTCTACAAGGAGAAGGCCCAGGAGAACTTCACCGCCCAGGTGGGGGCCTCCTGGATGACCCAGATCATGGTCCCGACCGTGGACGTGCTCACCGGCCTGGCCATGGCCATCGTCATCATCGTGGGCGGCAACGCGGTGCTGGGCGGCACGCTGAACGTCGGCGTGATGGTGACCTTCATCCTCTATGTGCAGCGGTTCTTCGAGCCGGTCCGCATGCTGTCGATGCAGTACACCATCATGCAGAGAGCGATGGCCGCCGGTCACCGGATCTTCGAGGTGATCGACGTGCCAGTGACCATCGCCGACAAGCCGGGCGCCATCGAACTGAAGGATGTTCCGGCCACCGTGGAATTCCGCAACGTGACCTTCGGCTACGACCCCAAGCGTCCCATCCTGCACGACATCAGCCTGATGGTGCGCCCCAAGGAGGTCGTGGCCCTGGTGGGTCCCACCGGCTCAGGCAAGACCAGCATCATCGCGCTCGCCCACCGCTTCTACGAGGTGGACCAGGGCCAGGTCCTGGTGGGCGGCCACGACGTGCGCGACGTGACCCTGGATTCCCTGGGCGCCAATATCGGCATGGTGCTGCAGGAGCCCTTCCTGTTCACCGGCACCATCGAGCAGAACATCCGCTACAACACGCTCACCGCCACCAAGGACGATGTGATCGCCGCGGCCAAGTCGGTCAGCGCGCACGACTTCATCATGCGGTTGCCGGACGGCTACGACACGCAGCTGGGCCAGCGGGGCCGCAACATCTCCATGGGCCAGCGCCAGCTGATCAGCTTCGCCCGCGCCCTGGTGGCCAATCCGCAGATCCTGATCCTCGACGAGGCCACAGCCAATATCGACAGCTTTACCGAGCAGGCGATCCAGAAGGCGCTGAAGGTGCTGTTCGCCGGCCGCACCTGCATGGTCATCGCCCACCGCCTGGCCACCATCCGCGACGCCGACCGCATCGTGGTGCTGCAGCAGGGGCGCATCCAGGAACAGGGCAGCCACGACGAACTGATGAAGACCGGCGGCCTGTACTCGCACCTCTACACCTCGGCCCACGCCTCCTTCGACGACCAGGTGGTGGCGGTGACCGGCGATTCCGAGTTCGCGACGCGGACCTGAGGCGGCCTCTCCCCGAGGGTCAGTCGCGCCCCGGGGTCGCCAGGACCTCGATGTCGCCGCCATAGCCCAGGGCGCGCACCCGGCCGATCATCGCCTCGACCTCGGTCCGGGGCGGGGCGACGGCCCGGGTGAAGACATAGACCTTGTCAAACTCGGGTTCCGAGGAGATGAACCACTCACCCTGCGCCCCTGCGGCGATCACCCGATACTCGCGCGACGGGCGGAACGGACCGAAGCGGTAGCGGACGTCCAGCACCGCGTTCTGACCGGGGTCCAGGATCGTGCCGATTCCGGAAAGGGCCCGCTCGCGGCCCTCGGGCCCGTCCTGCCGACAGGCGTCTCGCACCGTGATCCGGCCCTGGCTGTCGCGGCCATGCTCGGTGGTGGCGTACTCGCAACCGCGCGTGAGGCTGGTGGGGGTGCGCGCCTGCTCGTACCAGGTCCCGCGATAGAATGTGTCGGGGTTCAGCGGCCCTGCTGTGGGCGGCGTGGTCGGGCGGCTCTGGGCCAGGGCCGGCGCGCCGCAGGCCATTAGGGCCGACACCGTCATCAGGCCGATCAGGGTCGTGCGCATCTCGGGATCTCCATGAGGCTGGTGCTGAGTCTACGCAGGCCGGGCGCGGGCGGATGCCCGTGCGGGGGCGGAGGCGCGCGCGCAGATGTCGGCGGACTTGGCGGCGGCCCTTCGAGAGGAATGACCGATGCACACCATGCCTCTTCCCGGGACGCCTAGCTCAGCGGGCCACCATCGAGCGTGATGCGGTGCATCAGGCGGTACTGGCCGGGATAATCGTTCAAGGCCTGGTGCCAGGTGCAGCGGTTGTCCCAGATGGCCATCGAGCCCTTGGCCCATTGGAAGCGATGGACGAACTGCGGCTTGACGGCGTGCTGGTAGAGGTAGCCCAGCAGGGCCAGGCTCTCCTCGCGAGTCCAGCCGACGATGCCGGTGGTGAAGGCCGGATTGACGTAGAGCGCCTTCTTGCCGCTGCCGGGGTGGGTGATGACCATCGGGTGGACGGCGTCGGGCACGTCCTTGTTTCCGGCCAGGTCGGCGCGGTCGGTCATGGCGTAGACGCTGCTCTCCCCGAATACGTGCTCCGAGGCGTGGTGCGCCTTCAGGGTGGCGAGCGTCGCCTTCAGGCCGTCGGACAGCGCGTCATAGGCGGCGTACATGTCGGCGAACAGGGTGTCGCCGCCGGTGGGCGGGGTCTCGATGGCCAGCAGCACCGAGCCCATGGCCGGCGCGACATCGTAGCTGTGGTCGGTGTGCCAGCCGCCGCCGATGTTGGTCTGCTGCTCCGGCGTCTTCTCGACCTTGGCGATCTCGGGATAGCGCTCGGTCTTGGGGAAGTAGCGGTTGACGACGATGGGGGCGAGCCGCCGGGCGAAGGCGATCTGCTGCTCGGGGGTCATCTGCTGGCCGTGGATGAAGGCCACGCCGCGGTCGAAGACGGTGGACCGGATCAGGTCGATCTCGGCGTCTGTGGCCCGGTTCAAGTCGATACCCTGAACCAGGGCGCCGCAGCCGTCCGTGGGGCGGATCGAGAGGTCGAGGGTGGGGGTCATGGCGGGCTCCTGTTGCGGAGAGCCTAGGCCGGGGGCTTGGTTCAGTTTGTCACCAGGGTTACAATTGAGAATGAGCCCTCGCGAGCGCGCCGCTGAACTGCTGAGGAAGTCGGTCTGGCTGCAGGGGCATGGGCCACCGCTGATCGAGGCCCTGCTGACCCATGGCCGTATCGTCCACCTGGCCGCCGGAGCCTGGGCGCAGTCGGAGGGCGATGAGCAGACCGGGATCACCCTGGTGGTGGACGGCGCGGTCCAGATGCTGTGCGCCGCGCCCGGCGGCCGCGAGGTGCTGTTTGGCCAGGCCGGTCCCGGCGTGGCCCTGGGCCAGACCCTGCGGTTCGGCGGCGGGCCGCGGCTGGTGACCCTGATCTGCGTCGAGCCCAGCGTGCTGCTGGTGGTCCCCGACCATGCCCTGACCCGGATCGCGGCGGAGCGGCCGGAGCTGTGGCAGGCGGTGGCGGCCCTGGTCTATCTGCAGCTGCGCGGCGCCCTGATGATCGCCGCCGAGGCCGTGGCCCTGCCGCCGCGCCAGCGGCTGGCCGCGCGCCTGGACGTCATGGCCCGCACCGGAGGCCCGACCCTGCGCATCAACCAGCAGGCCCTGGCCGAGATGATGGGCCTCAGCCGCAAGACCGTGAACGCCTACCTGCTGGGCTTCCAGCGCGCCGGCCTGCTGACCCTCGGCTACGGCCAGATCGAGGTGCGTGACGCGAGCGGCTTGCGGCGCATCGCCGAAAGCTAGCCGGCCCCCGGACCGGCGCGCGTCTCCACCTCGCGGGCGTCCACCGGGGCGTGGCATTCCGAGCAGGTCATCACCGGATGGAAGTCGCAGCCGCAGGCCTTGTGGCGGTGCAGCAGGGGCGCGCCCGCCTCGCCGGCATAGTGGCGGTCGCCCCAATGCACGATGGCCATCACCACGGGATAGAGGTCCAGGCCCTTCGGCGTCAGGCGATACTCGTGGCGGACGGGACGGTCCTGATAGGGGACCTTGGCCAGCACGCCTTCGTCCACCAGCAGGTTCAGCCGCTCGGTGATGATGGTCCGCGAGATGCCCAGACGGGTCTGGAAAGCCTCGAACCGCCGCACCCCGAGGAAGGCGTCGCGCAGGATCATCAGGGTCCAGCGGTCGCCGATCACCGCCACCGAGCGGGCGATGGAGCAGGGCTGGTCGGCGAGGTCTTCCCACTTCACGGGCGGGTCCTTTTCGTTGCATCACGACTATCCCATTGACTGGGTCCAGATTCAATACGATGGTTCGTCCAGAAACTGAACTTAGGTGAGGCCATGTCTGGAGAACCACTGCACGCGGCGCCTAAAGTGTGCCTGGTGATCGGCGCCGGGGACGGGGTCGGCGGCGCCATCGCCAAGGCCTTCGCCGCCGAGGGCCTGACCGTCTGCGTCACCCGCCGCGCCCGCAATCTCGATCAGCTCGAAGCCCTGGCGGACGACATCCGCAAGGCCGGCGGCAGGGCCCACGCCTTCGGCGTCGACGCCCGCGACGAGGCCGAGATGGTGGCCCTGTTCGATCAGGTGGAGGCCGAGGTCGGACCCCTGGAGGTGGTGGTCTTCAACATCGGCGCGAATGTGCGGTTCACGGTTCTGGAGACCACCACGCGGGTGTTCCAGAAGGTCTGGGAGATGGCCTGTTTCGCGGGCTTCCTCAGCATTCGCGAGGCGGCCCGGGTGATGACGCCGCGCGGCCGGGGCACGATCCTGGTCACCGGGGCCACCGCCTCCCTGCGCGGGGGCAAGATGTATTCGGCCTTCGCCTCAGCCAAGGCGGCCCTCCGCTCGGTGGCCCAGACGGCCGGCCGCGAGCTGGGACCGGCGGGGATCCACGTCGCCCACATCGTGGTGGACGGCGCCATCGACGGGGTCTTCACCCGCACCAACAATTCCCCTGAGGCCGTCGCGGCCAAGCTGGCCGGCGACGAGATCCTCAAGCCCGACGATATAGCCGCGAACTATGTCTGGCTGCACAATCAGAAGCGCTCGGCCTGGACCCACGAACTGGATCTGCGCCCCTGGAAGGAGACCTGGTGATGGGCAAGACGATCGACTTCATCTTCGATTTCGGCAGCCCCAACGGCTACCTGTCCTGGAAGGTCCTTCCCGGGATTGCGGCCAAGCACGGCGCCACGGTCAACCTGATCCCCTGCCTGCTGGGAGGCATCTTCAAGGCCACGGGCAACCAGTCGCCGGTGACCGCCTTCGGCGGGGTGAAGGGCAAGCTGGAATATGAGGGGCTGGAGACCCGGCGCTTCGTGGCCGCCCACAAGCTCACCGCCTATCGCTCCAACCCGCACTTCCCGGTCAACACGCTGCTGATCATGCGCGGCCTGGTGGCGGCGCGGCGGATGGGGGTGGGCGACGCCTATCTCGCGGCCGTGGTCTCGGCGATGTGGGAGCAGGGACTGAAGATGGACGATCCGGAGGTAGTGGCCGGGGTGCTCACCAAGGCCGGCCTCGACGCCCGCGCGATCCTGGAGGCGACCCAGGACCCGGAGGTGAAGGCCGAGTTGGTGGCCAATACCGAGGCCGCAGTGGCCCGGGGCGCCTTCGGGGTGCCGACCTTCTTCGTCGACGGCGAGATGTACTTCGGCAAGGACCGGCTGCACGCCGTCGAGGCGGAGCTTTCGCGGGCCTGATCGGAGTTCTAGGGTCGGCCTCTGTCTGGAGTGTCGCCCATGAAGACCGTCGCCCTCACCCTCGCCGCCGTCCTGATGGCGGGGACCGCCCAGGCCCAGGGCTCGGGGCCTATCGATCCGGCCCGGCTGTCGGCCATCGTCAAGGTGATGGCGTCCGACGAATTCGAGGGCCGCTCGCCGGGATCGCCGGGGGAGCAGAAGACGGTCGACTACCTCATCGGCCAGTTCCAGGCGCTGAAGCTGGAGCCGGCGGGCGACAAGGGCGGCTGGACCCAGGAGGTGCAGCTCCAGAAGTTGCAGGTCCAGCCGGGCGCCAAGCTCAGCATCGCGGTCGGCGGCAAGACCGTTCCCCTCGAACAGGCCCGGCAGATCAATGTCGCCACCCTGCGCCCAGTGGATCACGTGGACATCGCAAACGCTCCGCTGGTCTTCGTCGGCTATGGGGTCAAGGCGCCTGAGCGTGGCTGGGACGACTTCAAGGGCTACGACCTCAAGGGCAAGGTCGCGGTCTTCCTGATCAACGACCCGGACTTCGAGGCCCTGGCCGGCGAGCCGGTGGCCGGCAAGTTCGGCGGCCAGGCGGCGGCCTATTACGCCCGCTGGACCTACAAGTACGAGGAGGCGGTGCGCCAGGGCGCCATCGCCGCCCTGATCGTCCACGAGACCCCGGGCGCCGGCTACGGCTGGTCGACGGTGGCGGCCTCCAACGGCGAGAGTTTCGACATCGTCCGGGCCGATCCGGCCAAGGACAAGCTTTTGTTGCAGGGCTGGCTGGCGCGCGACACCGCGGTGGATCTGTTCAAGAAGGCCGGCCTGGATTTCGAGTCCCTCAAGACCAGCGCCCGCTCGGCGGACTTCAAGCCCGTGGCGCTGACCGGCGCGACCTTCTCTGCCGACTACCGGGTCACCCACAGCCAGGTGGTCAGCCGCAACGTGCTGGCCAAGCTGACGGGCGCGAGCAAGCCCCAGGAGAGCGTGATGTTCTCCGCGCACTGGGACGCCTTCGGCCTGGGCGAGCCGGTGAACGGCGACAAGGTGCGCCACGGCGCGGCCGACGACGCCATCGGGGTGGCCGGCGTGCTGGAGATCGCCCGGGCGCTCGCCGCTAGCCCGCGCCTGGCCCGCACCACTCTGTTCGCCGCCTGGACGGCGGAGGAGCGCGGCCTGCTGGGCTCGGAATACTATGCCGCCCATCCGCACACCCCATTGGACAAGATGGCGGCCAACCTGACGATGGACGTGCTGCAGACGGCAGGCCCCGCCCGGGACGTGGTGCTGGTGGGCTACGGCCAGAGCCAGCTCGACGACCGGCTTATCGCCGCGGCCAAGGACCAGGATCGGACCGTGACGCCGGACGCCAGGCCCGAGCGCGGCCTGTTCTTCCGCGCCGACCATTTCAGTCTGGCAAAGCAGGGGGTGCCGGTGATGCTGCTGATGGGGCTGGGCGGCGGGGCTGATCTTGTGAAGGGCGGCCGGGCCGCGGGCGACAAGTGGGTCAGCGACTATACCGCCAACTGCTACCATCAGCCCTGCGACGCCTGGAGCCCCGACTGGGACCTGCGCGGCGCGGCCCAGGACGTGGAGCTGCTCTACGTGATGGGCAAGGCCATCGCCTCGGACGCCAAGGACTGGCCCGACTGGAAGGCCGGCTCGGAGTTCAAGGCGATCCGCGAACGCACGGCGGCGGCGCGGAAGTAGCAACCAACTTGTGTGGCGGAGCTTTCCAAAGCTTAATCCGCCGCGTCGTTGCGCCATCTCAACGACGGGGCCACATAGGCCGTTAGTCAGGGCCTGATCCTGATGCCTGCTCTTAGGGAGCCACATACCTTGTCCACGCTTCGCAATCGCCTCGCGCGCGCCGCTCTGCTGGTGCTCGCGCCTGTCCTGATCGCCGGCTGCGGGATCAACAACATCCCCACCAAGGAAGAGCGCGCCAAGGCCCAGTGGGCCGAGGTCCAGAATCAGTACCAGCGCCGCGCCGACCTGATTCCCAACCTGGTGGAGACCGTGAAGGGTTACGCCGCCCAGGAGAAGAGCGTCCTGACCGCCGTCACCGAGGCCCGCGCCTCGGCGACCCAGGTGAAGGTCGACGCCTCGACCCTGACCGACCCGGCGCAGTTCGCCCAGTACGCCGCCGCCCAGGACAAGCTGTCGGGCGTGCTCGGCCGGCTGATGATGATTCAGGAAAACTACCCGGACCTGAAGTCCAACCAGAACTTCCTGGCCCTGCAGAGCCAGCTTGAAGGCACCGAGAACCGGATCACAGTGTCGCGCCGCGACTACAACGAGGCGGTCCGTGACTACAATCTGGAGTTCCGCAAGTTCCCCAACAGCTTCTGGGCCTCCACCGTCCATAGCGGCTCCAAGCCGATGGTGATGTTCCAGGCCAACGCCGCGGCCCAGGCCGCGCCCAGTGTCAGCTTCTCGCCGACGGCGGCGCCGGCGGCTTCCAACCTGCCGGCCGCGCCTGCCCAATGACCCCGCGCAAGGGACCGTGGGGCGCTCTCGCCCTCGCGGTCCTCGGCCTCATGCTGATCGGCGGGGCGGCGATGGCCGCCCCGAAGTTCCCGCCGCTCACCGGGCGCGTGGTGGACAATGCCGGCCTGCTGTCGCCGCAAGCCGAGCAGACGCTCACCGCCGAGCTCGCCGATCTCGAGACCAAGACCGGCCGGCAGATGGTGGTGGCGACCCTGCCCGACCTCGGCGGCTATGAGATCGAGGACTACGGCTACCAGCTCGGCCGCGCCTGGGGCATCGGCGACAAGACCCGCAATGACGGGGTCCTGCTGCTGGTGGCGCCCATCGACAAGAAGGTGCGCATCGAGGTCGGCTATGGCCTCGAGGGCATCCTGACCGACGCGCTCTCCAGTGTGATCATCCAGACCAAGATTCTGCCCGCCTTCCGGTCGGGCAAGATGGAGGAGGGCGTGGTCGCTGGCGCCCAGGCCGTGATCGGCCAGCTCTCCCTGCCCGACGACCAGGCCAAGGCCATCGCCGCGGCGACGCCCGAGCCGGAGGTGGAGTCGGAGTCCAGCCTGCCCGGCGTGATCATCTTCATCGTGGTGATCATCTTCTGGGTGCTCAGCAGCATCCTGCGCGGCGGACGCGGGCGCCGCGGACGTCGCGGGGGCGGCCTGTGGTGGATTCTGCCCCTGCTGCTCTCCGGCAACGGCCGTGGCGGCGGCGGAAGCTGGGGCGGCGGTGGCGGCGGCTTCAGCGGTGGCGGCGGATCGTTCGGCGGCGGTGGGTCTTCAGGAGGATGGTGATGCTTTCAGAGGCCGACCGGTCGCGGGTCGAGGCCGCGGTCGCCCGGGGCGAATTGCGCACCCGGGGCGAGATCTACACCGTGGTGGCCCGGGAATCCTCCGACTACGGCGAGGTGCCGGTGGCGTGGGCGGCGATCGCGGCCCTGGCCGCGCCGGCCCTGCTGCTGGCGGGCGGAATCCATGTGAGCGCGCCCGAGATCCTCACCGGGGAGTGGACGGCCGCCCAGATCGGGACCGTGGCCGAGCAGTCGGTGCGCGGGGCCCTGACAGGCGCCCTGATGATGCAGGGGGTGCTTTTCGTGGTGGTGGCGGTGCTGGTGGGGGTGATCCGTCCCCTGCGCCGGCTGCTGACGCCCAAGGGCTTGAAACGCGAGCAGGTCCGCAGGCGGGCCCAGGAGCAGTTCCTGGCCAAGAACCTGGCGGCCACCCGCGAGCGCACCGGCGTGCTGATCTATGTCTCCGCCAAGGAGCGCATGGCCGAGCTGATCGCCGACGAGGGCGTGGCCTCCAAGGTCGATCCCAAGGTGTGGGACGAGGCCATGGCCGCGCTGATCTCCGGCATCAAGGGGAAGAAACCGGCCGAGGGCTTCGAGGCGGCGATCGCGCTCTGCGCCGACATCCTCGCGCAGCACTTCCCCGCCAATGGGTCCGACAATCCCAATGAGCTGCCCGACAGCGTGGTGGTGTTGCCTTAATTCGGTTTCCTTCTCCCGCAAGGGGAGAAGGAAATGGAAGCCTTCCACCTCCGCAGATTCTCGGCGAGGTTGGCGTCATGCTGACCCTGCTAGCCTTCGCCATGGTGGCGACCTTCATGACTCTGATCATGACGGGTCGCGTCTCGGCCCTGGTGGCCCTGATCCTGACGCCGGTGGCCTTCGGGCTGCTGGCCGGGCACGGCGCCGACCTCGGGCTCATGATGCTCGACGGGGTCAAGGCGCTCGCCCCCACCGGGGTGATGCTGGCCTTCGCCATCCTGTTCTTCGGCCTGATGACTGATGCGGGTCTGTTCGATCCCCTGGTGGCCCTGATCGTCCGCGTGGTCGGCGGCGATCCGGTGAAGATCGTGCTCGGCTCGGCGGTGCTGGCCCTGGTGGTGTCGATGGATGGGGACGGGTCGACCACCTACCTGATCTGCTGCGCGGCCATGCTGCCGCTCTACCGGCGGATCGGGCTCAACCCGCTGATCCTGGCCTGCCTGCTGATGCTGGCCTGCGGGGTGACCAACATCACCCCCTGGGGCGGGCCGACGGCGCGGGCGGCCAGCGCCCTGCAGCTCGACGCCGCCGACATCTTCGTCCCGATGATCCCAAGCATGCTGGCGGGGATGGGCTTCATCCTGCTGACAGCCTGGATTCTGGGGCGGGCCGAGCGCAAGCGCCTGGGCCTGCTCTCCTCCACCGGCGAACTGCGGGCGCCGGACGAGGAAGCGCTGGTCCGTGACCTGGTGGACGACAATGACCGCACCGAACGGCCCAGGCTGATCCTGCTGAACCTCGCCCTGACGCTCGGCCTGCTGACCGCCCTGGTGGTGGGGGTCCTGCCGCTGCCGGTGCTGTTCATGATCGCCACGGCCCTGGCGCTGGTTTTGAACTACCCGTCGCTGGCCGCTCAGAAGGCGCGGATCGCGGCCCATGCGCCCAACATCCTGCCGGTGATCGCCCTGATCTTCGCGGCCGGCATCTTCACCGGCATCCTCAATGGCACGGGGATGACGCAGGCCATGGCCGGCAGCGTCACCGGCCTGATCCCGCCGGTCCTGGGTCCCTACCTGGCGCCGATCACGGCCCTGCTGGCCATGCCCTTCACCTTCTTCATCTCCAACGACGCCTTCTATTTCGGCATCCTGCCGATCCTGTCGGAGGCGGCGGGTCCCTATGGGATCACGCCGGTGGAGATCGCGCGGGCCTCGTTGACGGGCCAGGCTGTCCACCTGCTCTCGCCCCTGGTGCCGTCCACCTACCTGCTGGTGGGACTGGTCCGCGTGGAGCTGGCCCAGCACCAGAGGTTCACCCTGGCCTGGGCCGTGGCCCTGTCCCTGGTGCTGCTGATCGCGGGAATCCTCACCGGGATCGTTCCCCTGACTGGCTAAGGGGCGGCGTCGCGGTTAGGCTCAGTGCAACAAGATATTTGGGAGCGGCGCCGCCATGGCCTTCAAGATCAACGTCAACGGCAAGAGCCAGAGCGTGGACGTCGAGGAGGGCACGCCCCTGCTCTGGGCGCTGCGCGACGGACTGGGGATCCTGGGGCCGAAATTCGGCTGCGGCGTCGGCCAGTGCGGCGCCTGCACGGTCCATATCGACGGCCAGCCAGTGCGCTCCTGCGCCCTGCCCATCGAGGCGGTCGGCGCGGCCAAGGTGGTCACCATCGAGGGCATCGGCGCCACCGCCATCGGCAAGAAGGTGCAGGCGGCCTGGACCGAACTGGACGTCGCCCAGTGCGGCTACTGCCAGCCGGGTCAGATCATGTCGGCCACCGCGCTGCTGAACGCCACGCCCAAGCCCGCCGACGCCGATATCGACGCCGCGATGAGCGGGAATATCTGCCGCTGCGCCACCTATGTCCGCATCCGCGCGGCGATCAAACAGGCCTCTGGCCAGAAGGTGGAGGCGTAAGATGGCCGACGGTTTCGCCGAAGGCGCCTCGCGCCGCGACCTGCTCAAGACCGGCGCCCTGGCCGGCGGTCTGGTCCTGTCCTTCAACCTGGCCGGCAAGGCGGGCGCAGCGGCGCCGGCCGCTGACGCCAAGCTCAACGCCTATGTCAGCCTGACCCCCGACAACAAGGTCACCATCGTCTCCAAGAACCCGGAGATCGGCCAGGGGATCAAGACTTCCCTGCCGATGATCATCGCCGAGGAGTTCGACGTCGACTGGGCCCAGGTCACCACCAAGCAGGCCGACGGCGACCCGGCCACCTATGGCCGCCAGTTCGCCGGCGGCAGCATGGCCACGCCGCTGCACTGGGATGAGCTGCGCCGGGTGGGCGCCGCGGGCCGGGCCATGGTGGTGGCCGCCGCCGCCCAGACCTGGAACGTACCGGCCGCCGAATGTACGACGGCCTCGGGCGTCGTCCATCACAAGGCCTCGGGCCGCAAGGCGACCTACGGTTCGCTGGCCGCCAAGGCCGCGACCCTGCCGGCCCCGGACCTGAAGTCCGTGCCGCTGAAGGACCCCAAGGACTACAAGATCCTCGGCAAGTTCATGCCGCAGGTGGACAGCGCCGCTCTGGTGAGCGGCAAGCCGCTGTTCGGGATCGATGTGGTGGTCCCGGGCATGCTCTACGCCACCTTCGACAAGGCGCCGGTGTTCGGCGCCAAGGTGGCCAGCGCCGACCTGGCCGCCGCCAAGGCGGTGAAGGGCGTACGGCAGGCCTTCGTGGTGGAGGGCGGGACCGATCTCTCCGGCCTGGTCCCCGGCGTGGCCGTGGTGGCCGACAGCTGGTGGCAGGCCCGCAAGGGGCGCGAGAAGCTCAATACCCAGTGGGCCGAGCATCCCACCTCCAAGCAATCCAGCGCCGGCTACGACGCCCAGGCCCTGGCGCTGTCCAAGGCCGCGCCGCTGCGCACTGAACGCCATGACGGGGACGTCGCGGCGGCCCTGAAGGGCGCGGCCAAGACGGTGGAGGCCGCCTACAGCTACCCCTTCATCGCCCACGCCGCCCTGGAGCCGATGAACTGCACGGCCGCCTTCAAGGACGGCAAGCTGGAGATCTGGGCGCCGACCCAGAACCCGGAGGCCGGCCGCCAGCTGGTGGCCAAGACCCTGGGCATCGCGCCCGCCGACATCACCCTGCACATGACCCGCTGCGGCGGCGGCTTCGGGCGCCGGCTCGCCAATGACTACATGGTCCAGGCCGCCTGGATCGCCCGCGAGGCCAAGGCCCCGGTGAAGATGCTTTGGACCCGCGAGGACGACCTCCGGTACGATTACTACCGGCCGGCCGGCTATCACTTCCTCTCAGGCGGCGTCGATGCGAGCGGGACGGTCACGGCCTGGCATGACCACTTCGTCAGCCTGGGGAACGACGGCAAGTTCGCCTCCAGCGCCGGCATGTCGCAGACCGAGTTCCCGTCACGCTTCGTGCCCAACTACCGCTACGACCTGTCGCTGATCCCGACGGGCGTGCCGACCGGTCCGCTGCGGGCGCCGGGCAGCAACGCGCTGTCCTTCGTCATCCAGTCGTTCATCGACGAGCTGGCCCATGCGGCGGGCGCCGATCCGGTCACCTTCCGCCTGAAGCTGCTGGGCGGCGGCGGGATGATGGGGACGCCCGGCCAGAACGGCTACGCCGCCGACCGCATGAGCGGTGTGGTCAAGCTGGCCGCCGAGAAGGCCGGCTGGGGCAAGACCAAGCTGCCCAAGGGGACCGGCATGGGGATCGCCTTCCACTTTAGCCACATGGGCTACTTCGCCGAGGTGGTGCAGGCCACTGTCGCCGCCGATGGCGCGGTGAAGGTCGACAAGGTCTGGGTGGCCGCCGATGTGGGCCGCCAGATCGTCAATCCGGCCGGCGGGATCAACCAGGTGCAGGGCTCGGTGCTCGACGGCCTGTCGGCGGCGCTGGGCCAGGTGATCACCATCGAGAACGGCGCGGCGGTGCAGAGCAACTTCGGCGACTATCCGCTGCTGCGGATGGCCGACGCGCCGCCGGTGGAGGTGCATTTCCTGATCACTGACAATCCGCCCACGGGCCTCGGCGAACCCGCCCTGCCGCCGGCCCCGCCGGCCTTGTGCAACGCCATTTTCGCGGCGACCGGCAAGCGTATCCGCAGCCTGCCGATCAATACCGAGGCGTTGAAGAGCGTTTGACCCCCTTGCGGTCCTGGCGGCTTTCGCCGGGGCCGCGGGTCGCGCTAGGGTAGGACCAGAAGACGCGGCGTCAGCCCGCGCGAAGCGGGTGGAGACATGACGGAAACCCTTGAGCTGCAGGCGAAAGCGACCCGTGGTCCGACGCGCCGGTTTGAACAGCGCAAGACCGCCATCGTCGCCTCGGCCGTCGAGGTCCTGAACCGCAAGGGCGTGCGCGGAATGACGCTCGGCGAGGTGGCGGCGAGTCTGAATCTCGTGCCGACCGGGGTGATCTACTATTTCAAGAACAAGGAAGACCTGGCCGCGGCCTGCTTCCTCAAGGGGGTCGAGGGGTTCAGCCAGTTCCTGGCGGCCGGCGAGACCGGCGCCGGCGCCCGCGAGCGCCTGACCCGGTTCTTCGACGCCTATCTCGACTATCGCCGCCGCATGGCCCTGGCGGAGGTCGAACCCCTCACCACCTTCAACGACGTGCGCGCCCTGAACTCCGCAGCCGTCAACGCCGCCTATGTGGACATGTTCCGGCGCGCGCGGGGCCTTCTGGACGGGCGGGAGACCGCGGCGCTCACCCGGCTGGAGCTGAACGCCCGGACCCACATGCTGCTGTCGGAGATCTTCTGGGCGCCGGTCTGGCTGCACCGGCACGATCCCGAGGACTATGGCCGGGTCACCCAGCGCCTGCTGTCCATCACCGCCGACGGCCTGGCTGCGACCGGCGCCGCCTGGAACCCCAGGCCCTTGCCGAACCTGATCCCGGAACCGCCTGAGGGCGGGGAGATATCCAGCGAGCTCTTCCTGCGGGCGGCCACCGAGCTGATCAACGAGGAGGGCTATCTCGGCGCCTCGGTGGAGAAGATCTCGGCGCGGCTGAACGTCACCAAGGGCGCCTTCTACCACCACAACGAGACCAAGGATGAGCTGGTCGAAGCCTGTTTCGAGCGCACCATAGAGGTGATGCGCCGGGCCATCCGCCAGGCCGAGTTGGTCACCACCGACGGGTTGCAGACCCTGGCCACCGTGGCCGCGGCGCTGGTGGAATACCAGATGTCGGGCAATGCGCCCCTGCTGCGCACCTCGGCCCTGACCTCTGCCCCGGAAGCCCTCCAGCCCAAGCTGGTGGCCAAGTTCGACCGCATCTCCGACCGCTTCGCCTCGCTGATCAGCGACGGGATCGCCGACGGATCGCTGCGGCCCATCGACACCAATATCGGCGCCCAGGTGATCACCGCGGCGATCAATGCCGCGGCCGAACTGCGGCACTGGGCGGCGGCGGTGACGCCGGCCCAGGCGGTGAACCTCTATGTGCGGCCACTGTTCGAAGGGCTGCTTTCGCCGCCGGTGCGCTAATCCACAACGACGAGACGGCTACAGGCCGCGAGAGGGTAGGGGACGTGAAGAAGCTTCTGATCGCCAACCGCGGCGAGATCGCCGTGCGGATCGCCCGTACCGCCGCCGAGATGGGCATCGCCACCGTGGCGGTCTTCGCGGAGGATGACGCCGCCTCCCTCCATACCCGCAAGGCGGACGCGGCGGTGGGGCTGAAGGGCTCGGGCCCGGCGGCCTATCTCGACGGCGCGCAGATCCTGGCGGTGGCCGAGGCCTGCGGCGCCGACGCTATCCATCCGGGTTACGGCTTCCTCAGCGAGAACGCCGCCTTCGCGCGGGCCTGCGGCCAGGCCGGGGTGATCTTCGTGGGGCCGAGCCCTGAGACCCTCGACCTGTTCGGCGACAAGGGGCAGGCCCGGGCGCTGGCCGCGCGCTGCGACGTGCCGATCCTGCCGGGAACCGAGGGCGCGACCACGCTGGAACAGGCCAAGGCCTTCCTGGCGGGCCTGGGGGCCGGCGGGGCGGTGATGGTCAAGGCGGTCTGCGGCGGCGGCGGGCGCGGCATGCGCCCCGCCCGGTCGGTGGAAGAGCTGGAACAGGCCTTCGAACGCTGCGCCTCGGAGGCCCTGGCGGCCTTCGGTGACGGCGCGCTCTATGTCGAGCAGTTCCTGGCGAGGGCCCGGCATATCGAGGTGCAGATCCTCGGCGACGGCGTCAGCGTCTCCCACCTGTGGGACCGCGAATGCAGCCTGCAGAGGCAGCGCCAGAAGGTGGTGGAGATGGCGCCCGCCTCGACCCTGCCCATGGCGATCCGCGAGCAGCTGTTCGAGGCCGCTGTGGCCCTGGGCCGCGCCGCCCACTATCGCAGCCTGGGGACGGTGGAGTTCCTGGTGGAGACCGGCGCCGATCCGCGCCTGGTGTTCATCGAGGCCAATCCACGCCTGCAGGTGGAGCATACGGTGACCGAGGAGGTTCTGGGCCTGGATCTGGTGCGCCTGCAGATCGAAGTGGCGCGCGGCCGCTCCCTGGCGGACCTGAATCTCACCCAGACGGAGGTCCCGGCGCCGCGCGGGGTGGCGGTGCAGGCTCGGGTCAATCTGGAGACCATGAGCGCCGATGGTTCGGCGCGTCCGGCGGGGGGTGTGCTCTCGGCCTTTGAACCACCGTCGGGACCAGGGGTTCGGGTCGACGGCTTTGGCTATGCCGGCTACCGGACCAGCGCCCGCTACGACTCCCTGCTGGCCAAGCTGATCGTCCACGCAGGCTCCGGCGGCCTACCGGTGGCCGTGGCCAAGGCGCACCGCGCCTTGTCGGAGTTCAAGATCGCCGGCGCGCCCACCAACATCGGCTTCCTGCAGAGCCTGCTGGCCCATCCGGCGGTGGTGGCCGGCGAGGTCCATACCCGGTTCATCGAGGAGACCATGGGCGAACTGGCCGCCACGGCCGACGCTCCAAAACTCTACTTCGAAGCCGCCGCATCAGGGGGTGTCGCCAAGCGGGCCGGCGTGCAGATCGACGCCGGCGATCCGCTGGCGGTCCTGGCGCTCGGCAGGGAAGAGCGCGCCCGCGTCGAGGAGGCCGACGCCGAGGCCGAGGGACCGGAGGGGACCCGGCCCCTGCGCGCGCCGCTGCAGGGCACGGTGATCGCGCTCTCCGTCGCCGTCGGCGATACAGTCCGTGAGGGCCAGGCGCTGTTCATCATGGAAGCCATGAAGATGGAGCACGTGGTCTCCGCCGCCGTCTCCGGCGTGGTGCGCGAGATCACAGTGGAGGCGGGCGACACGGTCTTCGAGGACCACCCCCTGGCCTTCATCGAGGCGGGCGAGGTGGAGGGCGACGCGGGCGAGGCCGAGGAGATCATCGACCTGGACTTCATCCGCCCCGACCTGGCCGAGGTGCTGGAGCGTCATCGCCTGACCCTGGACGCGGCGCGACCCGAGGCTGTCGCCCGTCGCCGCAAGACGAAACAACGGACCACGCGGGAGAACGTCGAGGACCTCTGCGATCCCGGCACCTTCACCGAATACGGGGCTCTGACCCTCGCCGCGCGCCGCCGCCGCAATACCCTGGATGAGCTGATCGCCACCACGCCGGCCGACGGCATGGTCATGGGCCTGGGCCAGGTGAACGGCGATCGCTTCGCCGAGGACAAGGCCCGGGTCGCGGTCATGGCCTATGACTACACCGTGCTGGCCGGCACCCAGGGGGCGCACAATCACGAGAAGCTCGACCGGATGAGCGAGATCGCCCTGCGCTGGCGGGTCCCCACGGTGTTCTTCACCGAGGGCGGCGGCGGACGGCCCGGCGACACCGAGGGCGGCGGCTTCACCCGGGGCTTCGAGTTCTGGGGACGGCTGTCGGGGGCTGTGCCCCTGGTGGGGATAAATTCCGGCCGCTGCTTCGCCGGCAACGCCGCCATCCTCGGCTGCTGCGACGTGATCATCGCCACCAAGGATTCGGCCCTGGGCATGGGCGGTCCGGCCATGGTGGAGGGCGGCGGGCTCGGCGTCTTCCGCCCCGAGGAGATCGGGCCGCTGAAGGTCATGCAGGCCAACGGCACCATCGATGTGCTGGCGGACGACGAGGCCGACGCCGTACGATTGGCCAAGCAGTACATCTCCTACTTCCAGGGACCTGTCGCCGACTGGACCTGCGCCGACCAGCGGCTGCTGCGCCGGTCGATCCCGGAGAACCGGCTGCGGGTCTATGACGTGCGCAAGGTGATCGAGCTGATCGCCGACGAGGACTCGGTGCTGGAGCTGCGACCGAAGTTCGGCCTGGCCATGATCACCGCCTTCATCCGCATCGAGGGCCGCCCGGTCGGGGTGTTCGCCAATAACCCGCACCATATCGGCGGGGCCATCGACGCCGACGCCTCGGACAAGGCCGCCCGCTTCATGCAGCTGTGCGAGGCCTTCGACATCCCGCTGCTGTCGCTGTCGGACACGCCGGGCAACATGGTGGGGCCGGAGGCGGAGAAGACCGGCCTGATCCGCCACTGCTCGCGGCTGTTCGTGATCGGGGCGAACCTCACCGTGCCGATCTTCTCGGTGATCCTGCGCAAGAGCTATGGTCTGGGCGCCATCGCCATGACCGGGGGGAGCTATCAGGCGGCCATGTTCTGCGTCGCCTGGCCGACCGGCGAGTTCGGCGGCATGGGGCTGGAGGGCTCGGTGAAGCTGGGCTACCGCAACGAGCTGGCGGCCATCGCCGATCCGGTGGAACGCAAGAGGAGCTTCGACGAGCGGGTGGCGCGGGCCTATGCCGCCGGCAAGGCCCTGGCCCGCGGCGCGGGAACCGACCTGGACGACGTCATCGATCCCGCCGACACCCGCCGCTGGGTGCTGGCGGGGCTGAAGTCCCTGCCGCCGGTTCCGGCCCGCACGGAAAAGAAGCTGCGCTGGATCGATTCCTGGTGAGGCGGGCGCCAGCTTGACCGCAGGGGCCGCGCGAAGGACTGTGCGGCTTGGTTAACAGGAGGGCTGGCGGATGTTTCGATCGATCTCAGCGCTTCTGGGCGTGGCCCTGCTGCTGACGGGGCCCGTCGCCACGGCCCAATCCACCAAGCCCGCCCCGGGGGTCGCGCCAGGTCCGGCGGCCGCCGTGCCCTGGTGCCCGCCGGGCCAGGCCAAGGACGCCGCCGGCAAGTGCGTGGCCTTGGCGGCAGGCCCTCCGGCCAGCGCCCAGAAGGCCGCCGAAACGCCCACCGTCTACCAGACCGTCAACGGTGTCCGTACGCCCATCGTCAGCGGCGCCCCGGCGGCGCCGGTCAAGGCGACCGCGACGCCAGCCGCCAAGCCTTCCACCTATGCCAAGCCTGCCGCGGCCTCCCCGGCGATCGCCGCCGCGCCGCCGCCGACGCCTATCGCGGTGGGAGAGCCGAACGGCGACTGCACCACGCGCGCGCGCAACCTCATCCACGACAGCCGCTCACCCGGCGGCTGTGCGCCCTGTCCGCGGGGCCGGGTTCCCAACCATGCCCGCCAGGCCTGCATCATCCCCATCCCGCCGCCCCATCGGCGCTGAGATGTCCGTCATGCGAACCCTGCTGATCCCCGCGACCCTGCTGGCCCTGGCCTGCGCCACGACGGCGTCAGCCCAGTCCTACAGCCGCGCCATCGACCCCTCGGATCGGGGCGGCCAGCCCTATCCGACCGACCGCGCGCCGCGGGACGACGGGTACCGGCAACCGGGCGCCACGCCGCTGGATGACCGCTACGCCCAGCAGGACGGCTACCCGCAGGACGCCTATCGTCAACAGCCAGCCTACCGCCGCCCCCTAGGCAAGAAGTATCGGCGAGCCCAGGCCGCCGTCAGCCGCTACTCCGCACCCGGTCGGCCGGTCTACTACAACGACGGCATGATCCGCACGGGCCGCGACTATCCGGCCGGGACCGTCGGCCTCAACGGCCACTGACACGTCACGAGGCCTAGTTCGGGATGTAGGTCCGCAGCACGTCCTCGATGATTCGCTCCAGCTGGCCCAGGGTGTTGCAAGGCTTGGCCACGTGGCAGAAGGGCTGATAGCGCTGCATCACACTGTCGCCCTGGCCCCAATAGCTCTCGGGTTCGGGGTTCAGCCAGATCATGGCGCGGCAGCGCTTCTGGATCGTCGCGAACAGGTCGACTCGAGGGTCTGCATAGTTTGACCGCGCATCCCCCAGGAAGATCACCGTGGTGTGGCGGTCGATCTGGTCCAGGTGCAGGTCGCAAAAGTCTTCCAGGCTCTTGCCGTAGTCGGTTTGCTGGAAGCCGATCTTCTTCAGAACCTCCAGGATGGCGGTCTCGACCTTGTTCTCGTCCATCACGTCGTTGACGCTGATCATCCGGCCGGAGAAGGCGAAGGCCTCCATCCTGTCGACAACCTCGTTCAAGCTATAAAGGAAGGTCAGCAGGAACTGGGCGGCGGCGGCGACGGACTTCGAGACGTCGCAGATGGCCACGATGTTCGGCTTCTCGACCTTCTTGGTCTTCCAGACGATCTCGAAGGGCATGCCGCCATAGGCCATGGACTTGCGCAGGGTGCGGCGGACGTCCAGGTGGCCGAGCTGGGCCTTGTTGCGGCGGCGCGAATAGCGATCGGCCAGCCGCTTGGCCATCTTCTTCACCAGGGCCTGCATCATCACCAGGTCGGCCGGGTCGATGCCGCCCTCGGCGTTCAGCGCCTTGCGGGCCAGGAGCTCCTCGCGGAGGTTCTTTCCGCTCTCCGAGGCATAGAGTTCGTGCTGGCGATCGACGAAGCGCTGGGCTTCCTCGGTCAGCGCTTTCTTGCCGGACTCCAGCCGCGCCACCAGGGCCTGACTGCGGGCGTCCTCCAGCTTCTTGGCCGCGGCGATGATCTGCTCGATCTCCGACAGCCCCATCTCCTCCAGCATCCGCCGGGTCAGGCGGCTGCGCTGGGTGGAGAGGCGGATGGACGAGACCTGGGCCCGTTCGGCCGCGGCCTCCATCGCCTGGGCCAGGGCCGAGACGTCGCCGTTGAGCAGCATCTGGGCCAGTTCGGAATTCGCGACCTCCGGAGGCGTGCCCTCCGGCTCGCCGTCCTTACCGGCGGGCGGCGGCGGTTCGAGCTGGAAGGTCTCGCGGTCGAAGAAGGTCTCGAAGGTCTCGTCGAAACGAGTGACCTCGTCGGCGGTCTTGGCCAGGGTCGCGCACAGCGCGTCCTTGAACAGCTCGCGGTCGGCGAAGCCCACCGTGGCCACCGTCAGGTGCGCGTCGATCGCCTCGACGGGCGAGACCTTGACGTCCGCGGCCCGTAGGGCCCGGAGGAAGTCTTCCATCGCGCCTTGCATGGCGGGACCCTCAGGCCAGGGGCCGGCGGATCAGCTCGACGATCTGCGGCTCCACGGAGGCGATGTCCTGCTCGAACTTGAGCAGCACGTTGAGACTGTCACGCACGACCTCGCCGTCCAGGCTCTCGGCGTTGAGCAGGATGAGCGCTCGGGCCCAGTCCACGGTCTCGGAGATCGAGGGCGACTTGCGCAGGTCGAGCGTGCGCAGGGACTGCACGAAGCTCACCAGCTCGTGGGTCAACTTGGCCTCAATGCCGGGCACGCGGCTGGCGACGATCTTCCGCTCCAGGGCGGCGTCGGGCAGGGGGATGTGCAGGTGCAGGCAGCGGCGCTTCAGGGCGTCACCCAGGTCGCGGACGTTGTTGGAGGTCAGGAACACGATCGGCGGGGTCTTGGCCTTCAGCACGCCAAGCTCGGGGATCGAGACCTGATAGGCCGAGAGCACCTCCAGCAGGAAGGCCTCGAAGGCCTCGTCGGACTTGTCGATCTCGTCGATCAGCAGGACGCAGCCGTCATCCTCCCGCAGCGCCTTCATCAGCGGGCGCGGCTCCAGGAATTGTTCGGAGAAGAACAGGTCGCCGATGCCGTGCAGGCGGTCCATGGCCTCGTCCATGGTGCCGCCGGCCTCGGCCAGCTGGGCGCCCATGCGGTCCTTGAGAATCTGGGTGTAGAGGAGCTGCTTGCCGTACTTCCACTCGTAGAGGGCCTTGGACTCGTCCAGGCCCTCGTAGCACTGCATGCGGATCAGCGGCAGGCCGAGCAGGGCGGCGGTGGACAGCGCCAGTTCGGTCTTGCCGACCCCGGCCGAGCCTTCCACCAGGATGGGCTTCTGCAGATGCACGGCCATGTAGAGGGCCGTGGCGATGCGACGGGACGCGATGTAGCCGACGCCGGCCAGCCCTTCGATGAGGGCGTCCACCGAAGCCATGGGGCTGCTGGCAGCGGCCGAATATGCCGCCGTAGCTGAAAGGGTCAAAGTCGTAGCTTTCAAAAATTGGCGCAAAGCACGCCGGAGAGAACGTCAATGACGCCAGTGTGCCAAGCCGCGCGCCCCTTGCGCAAGTCTTCGCGTCGTCGCGGGCGAGTCGGGCGCCGCTTTACCCGAGCTTCACACCACTCTGGGTAAGGAGAACGCCATGCGCCTACTCCCGGCCCTCCTCCTCGGGCTGCTGGTGGCTGGCCCGGCCCAGGCCGGCGACCCGGCGGTCAGCCTCAAGCCTCCGTCCGGCAAGCCGGTGGCGGCGGCCGTCGTCATGGTCGCGGCGGCCGTGAAGCCCGGGGGCGACTGACGTGGAGTTCGTGCTGCGCCGTCTGGCGATGTTCAAGTTCCTGCGCACCAAGCTGACCCTGCTCTACGCGGCGCTGTTTGGGGTGACCCTGATCCTGATCTCGGTGGCGGTGTTCTCGGCCATCTCCAGCGCGGCCCAGCGACAGGTGCGCGGTGAGCTTACCGCCTCGGGCACGGTATTCGACCGCGTCTGGTCGCTGCGTTCGGAGCAGCTGCGCCAGGGCGCGGCCCTGCTGAGCCGCGATTTCGGCTTCCGCGAGGCGGTGGCGACACGGGACCAGGCCACCATCGTTTCGGCCATGGAGAACCTGCGCGCCCGACTGCGGATCGACCTGGCCTTCATCGTGGGCGTGGACGGCCAGGTGACGGCCGCCGACAGCAGCCGGCTGACCCTGCGGGCCGATGATCTGGTGGCGGCGATGTACGAGTCCGAGGCGCCCTCGGGTATCTTCGTGCTCGACGGCATGCCCTACCAGATGATCGCCGCCCCGGTGATGTCGCCCGACCTGATCGGCTGGGTGGTGTTCGCCGCCCGCCTGGATCAGACCGAGATGTCGGCCCTGGAGCGGCTGGCCGCCATCCCGCTGGACGCCAGCGTCGCGCACCGGACCAAGGACGGTTGGGTCTCCAGCGAGACGATAAGCCAGGCCGACATGGCCAGCTTGGCGGCCTTCATCGAGAAGGCCGTGGCCGCCAGGATCACCGCGCCGCGCACCCTGAACACCTCGGCCGGCAAGGCCATCGCGCTCGTCAAACCCCTGCCGGTGCTGACGGCGGGCGAGACCGCCGATCTGGTGCTGAGCTATCCGGTGTCTCGGGCCTTTGGTCCGTACCGCCCGCTGCTGGCGATCATCGCCGGGTCCGGCCTGCTGGGCCTGCTGCTGGTGATCTATGGCAGCTGGACCCTGGCCAAGAGCGTCACCCGCCCGATCTCGGCCCTGGACGAGGGCGCGCGGCGGCTGCAACGGGGCGAGGACGCTCACGTGCCGGTGGAGAGCCAGGACGAGATCGGCCGCCTGGCCGAGAGCTTCAACATCATGGCCACCGAGATCCGCGAGCGCGAGCGGCGGATCACTCACCTGGCGCACCATGACCCCGAGACGGGACTGCCCAACCGCCTGGCCCTGGAGAAGGGACTGGATATCCTGCGCGCGCCCGGGGACGAGGGGCTGTTCGTCGCCGTCCTGGGTGTCGACCGCTTCGCCCATGTGCGCGGCGCGATCGGCTATGCGCCCGCCGCCCAGGTGATCCGCGAGGTCGGCGAGCGGCTGGCCGGCCTGCAGCCGCGCGGTCTGGTGGCCAGGCTCTCCACCGATGTCCTGGCGCTCGCCTTCGAGGCCGGCAGCGAGGCGGCGGCCGAGGCCCTGATGCTGCACCTGCTGGGAGATCTTGAGCAGCCCCTGCATATCGGCGGCGACGCCATCGACGTGGCCCTGACGGTCGGCCTGGCCCCCGTCCTGGCCACTGACGCACCCGGCGCGACCATCGAGCGGGCCAATATCGGCTTCGATCAGGCCCGCGCCGCGCGGTGCAAGATCGCCTTCTTCGACGCCGAGGCCTATGGCGACCCGTCCTCGAACCTGGCCCTGATGAGCGGCATGCTCTGGGCCATCCGCTCGGGCCATATCGAGCTTTTTCACCAGCCGAAGTTCGACCTGCGCGCGCGGACCGTGAACGCGGTCGAGGGCCTGGTCCGCTGGCGACATCCGACCCGGGGCCTGCTGCGACCGGACCTGTTCATTCCCATGGCCGAGGAGACCGGCCATATCCGCACCCTCACCGACTGGGTCCTGCGCCAGGCCATCGAGGACCAGGCCAAGCTGGCTCAGCATGGCCATGTCGTCGAGATGTCGGTGAATATCTCGGGCCGTCTGCTGGGGGACCTCGACTTCGCCGATCTGGTGGACCGCATGGCGCCCCAGGCGGTGGGCAAGCTGTGCTTCGAGATCACCGAGACGGCGGTGATCGAGAACCCCGAAGTCGCCCTGCAGGTGCTCGACAGGTTCCGCGCCGCAGGCGTCCTGATCTCCATCGACGACTTCGGCACCGGCCTCTCGTCCCTGGCCTATCTGAAGCAGATCCGCGGGCACGAACTGAAGATCGACCGCTCGCTGATCATGGATGTCACCGAGAGCCAGCGGGACGCCCTGATCGTGCGCTCCACCATCGACCTGGCCCATAGCCTGGGGCTGAAGGTCACCGCTGAGGGGGTGGAGAAGCCCGACGCCTTCCAGATGCTGGCGGCCATGGGCTGCGACGCCATCCAGGGCTACCTGATCGCCAAGCCCCAGCCGCTCCATGAGCTGTTGGTGTTCATGCGCGACGATGAAGAGCGGAAGCGCAGGTTCGGCTGAACGCCCGTCTAGTGGATCATGTTCATCGCGCCCGGCGCGGGACGCAGGTCGACGCTGACCTCCTGGCGGCCGCCGGCGGCGGGGACGGCGATGGTCTTTGCGACCTGGTTCCTGGCGGTCTTCATATAGGGCTGCCAGACGGTCATGGCGGCGCTGCCGCCGGGCGCGTTGCGGATCAGGGCGATCCCGTCGGCGCCGGTCTTGGCCGCGTAGGGGGTGTCCACCACCACCACGTAGGCGATCATCTGGTCGTGGATGTTGCAGCCCAGGGCCACGACGCCGGCCTTGTCGAACACCACGCTGCGGCTCTCGTCGCGGCCGTACAGTTTCAGTTCGAACTTCTTGGCAGGCGAGAACGAATAGACGTGGTGGCGGACATTGTCCTTGTTGGGGAAGGTCACGTTGCTGCCCACCGGCACGATCAGCACGAAGGGATTGAAGCTGATGTTCTGCTGGGCCACCGAATAGGGCCAGGTGAACTTGATGGGCGCGGCGGCCGCCGCTCCGGAGGCTGGCCTCAGGGTGACCACGGCGTCTTTCACCGGTTGTCCGTGCACATTGCGGACCACCACGGAGAGGTCTCCGGCCAGGGCCTGGGGGGAGAGCGTCAGGGCCGCCAGGGCCGCCAGGATGAGTGCGCGCATGGCCCACCATCGCCCCGCGCCGGTCGCCGCGAGGTTAACGTCGCGCCGGTTCGCCGCCGGTGAACCTTCCTTAAAGGGCTGTGAGGCATGCCTTCCGTAACAGGTTCGGCGGGTCCCGGCGGATGTCCGGGCGCGAGGGGAGCGGAAATCATGACAAGCAAATCGGGCGTGATTTCGCTCGCCCTGGGCCTGGCGATGGCGGGAAGCCTCGCCGAGGCCAGCGACATGGAAACCAGCGGCAAGCTGCTGCTGACCGGCGGCGTCACCAGCGTCGAGGGCGCGGGCGGCGGCGGCCTGGCCAGTTGGGCGACGATTACCGGCTACGGAACCCGTGACGAGTGGGGCGCCAACGCCCACGCCACCTTGGTGGAGCTGCCAGACTACCAGTTCCGCGCCGGCGGCGTGTCGGTGGGCTTCCACGACCGGGTCGAGGTCTCCTACACTCGCCAGGCCTTCGACACCGGCGAGACGGGCGCCAAGCTGGGCCTGGGCCAGGGCTTCACCTTCAACCAGGATGTCGTGGGCGCGAAGGTCCGCGTCCTGGGGGACGCCGTCTACGCCCAGGACAGCTGGGTCCCTCAGGTCGCCGTGGGCGTCCAGTGGAAGAAGAATGACAGGGACACCCTCATCAAGGCCCTCGGCGGCAAGGATGACTCGGGCGTCGACTACTATGTGGCGGCCACCAAGGTGCTGCTGAACCAGAGCCTGGTGATGAGCGGCGCCCTGCGCGCCACCAAGGCCAACCAGACCGGCCTGCTGGGTTTCGGCGGCGGCAAGAACGATGACTACCAGATCCAGTTCGAGGGTTCGGCCGGCTACCTGGTCTCCAAGCGTCTGCTGATCGGCGCGGAATACCGCTCCAAGCCCGACAATCTGGTGGGGCTGAAGGAGGACGACTGGGTCGATGTGTTCGCCGCCTACGCCTTCAACAAGAACCTCTCGGTCACCGCAGCCTATGCGGACCTCGGGACCATCGCCACCTTCAAGGACCAGCGCGGTCTCTACCTCTCGATCCAGGCAGGCTTCTGATGTCGAACCTCCGCACCCTGATCTTCGCCACAGCCCTGGCTGTGGCCGCTCCGGCCGTCGCCGAGGAAAAGCCGGTCGATCCCTATACCCAGTCCAGCGCCAACGCCGGGGCGATCCCGTTCACCGGCGATCAGATGCTGGCGGCTTTCCATGGCCGAGACGGCGTGGCCCGCATCGTTGACGACACCCTCGACCGCAGTGTCGCAGATCCGAAGTTGCGGGAGATCTTCCACGCCACCGACATGGAGCGCCTGCGCCGGACTCTGAAGGAACAGGTGGTCTACCTGCTAGGGGCGCCGGTGGCCTATACCGGCCGCGACATGAAGACGACCCACAAGGACCAGGGGATCAACACCGCTGAGTTCAACATCCTGGTCGAACACCTGCAGCTGGCCATGGACAAGGAAGGCGTCGCCTACCGGTACCAGAACCAGCTGCTGGCCAAGCTGGCCCCGATGAAGCGCGACGTCGTCACCCGCTAGAGCCGCGTCTCCAGACACAAAAAAGGCCCGGGGATCACCCGGGCCTTTTCCGTTTCAAGAGGCGCCTAGTACTTCAGGGTCACCGTGGCCATCACGGTGCGCGGGGCGCCGAAATAGGCCGTGCGGATGCCGCCCACCGAGGAGAACTCCTGGGCGTCGGTCTTGTAGACCTCGTCGGCGAGGTTCTTGCCGTAGATCCCGGCCGAGACATGCCGCTGCGAGCTCTCCCAGACGATCTGCGCGTCATAGAGCCAGTAGCTCGGCTGGAAGATGCCGGGGAAGCGGGCGCGGGTGACCAGGTTGGCGTTGTCGATGGCCAGCGCCATCTCCGAACGGTATCGGGCCTGGGCGCCGACGCTGACGAAGCCGGTGTCCCCCAGGTCCCACTCGTAGCGGCCGGCGACTCGGCCGGTCCATTCCGGCGAGAAGGCCGGGGTCTGCCAGGAACGGTCCAGGTTGGTGAAGCCGGTGGCCGGGGCCACGGCGGCGCGCTGTTCGGAGAACTCTCCGTACTCGGCGTTCAGGTAGCCCACCTCGGCGTTCAGGCTGAGGCCTTGGATGGGATTGGCCGCCAGTTCCAGTTCAGCCCCGTAGATCTTCAGCTGGCCGGCGTTCAGCACGGTGAAGTCGATGGCCGGGATCGGCTGGGTCGGCGAGGTGACCGAGTGGCCGACGCGGGCCTGGAAGTCCTGGTAGTCGTTGTAGAAGACCGTGAAGTTGGCCCGGGCGCGGTTGTCGAACAGCTCGGTCTTCACGCCGGCCTCGTAGGAGAGCGCGGTCTCAGGCGCATAGGGCTGCTCTTCGCCCGGCGCGTTGGCGCGGCCGTTGAAGCCGCCCGACTTGAAGCCCTTGGAAATGCGACCGTAGAAGAAGACATCGTCCGAGGCCTGATAGTCCAGGCTGACCATCGGCGAGACGTCGTCCCAGGTTTCTTCGGCCTTGAAGGCGAAGGTCCCGTTCAGCGCGCCCAGGTTCGAGAAGGTCGAGGTGGTGCGGGCGTATTTCTTCTCTTCGTTGGTGTAGCGGACACCGGCCGACAGCCGTAGCTGCTCGGTCAGCGCGTAGCTGGCGTTGGCGTAGGCGGCCCAGCTGGTGGTCTTCAGGTCGTCGTCCACGGTGCGCAGGAAGCTGAAGGGCGCGGTGTAGGCGTTGGCGAAGGCGGCCTGGTGCGATTTCACCGTTTCCTTCAGATAGTAGAGCCCGCCGATCACCTGCCAGGGGCCCTCGTTATAGGCCAGTTGCAGCTCCTCGCTCACCTGGTCCTGGTCCACCGCCACCAGGGCGTCGGTCAGCTGCAGGGCGGTGGCGTCGAAGTCGATGTAGTCGTCGCTGTCGAGGTTGCGGTAGGCGGTGATCGACTTCAGCGACAGGGTGTCGGTCAGGTCGTAGCCGACGGTGACGGCTGCGCCCCAGTGCTCGAACCGGGTCTCGTTGGGCAGGCCCGGCGTCGTGGTGGTGCTGAAGTTGTATTCCGGGATCGCCAGCGGGACGGGATAGAGCACCGGACCGAAGGCCGAGGTGAGGCTGTTCTGGGCCTGGCCGACGCTGAGGCCGGACTTGTCCTTGGTGTAGTCGGCCGAGGCGTTGACGCTCAGCCGGTCATTGGGCGTCCAGGCCAGGGCCACGCGGCTGGAGAAGGTGTGCTTGTCGTTGTACTCGGCGCCGTTCACCGGATCGGTGACGTAGCCGCCCCGGCTCGAACCCATGGCCGCGAAGCCGAGGGCCAGGGTGTCGCTGACGGGACCCGACAGGGCGATCTTGGCTTCGAACAGGTCGTAGCTGCCGACGCTCACCGAGCTCTGCGAGCGGACGGTCTGGTCAGGCTGGCGGCTCACCAGCTTCAGGGCGCCGCCGATGGTGTTCTTGCCGTAGAGCGTGCCCTGGGGGCCGCGCAGCACTTCGACACGGGCAAGGTCCAGGAGGTCGAACTGGGTGCCCCGGATGCGGCTGTAATAGACGTCATCCACGTAGACGCCGACCGCGGGGTCGAAGGTCTGCAGGGCGTCGGGCTGGCCGATGCCGCGGATGTAGATGTTGGTGGAGTTCGACGAGGCGCGGCCCTGGACCAGGTTCAGGTTCGGCACGGCGCCTTGCAGGTCGGTGATCGCCGTCGCGCCCTGGCGTTGCAGGGTCTCGCTCGAGAAGGCCGAAATGGCGACCGGCGTGGTCTGCAGATTTTCCTCGACGCGGCGGGCGGTGACCACCAGCTCCTCGACCGTACCGGGGGTGGTTTGGGCGTAGCCCTGGCCGGCGATAACGCTCCAGGCCGCGCTCGCGGCGAGCGCGAGCTTCCAATTGGATTGCATATGTCCCTCCCATGGCGCCCGGACGGACGCCTCATTTGAGCGTGACCGTGGCCCCGCTCCCGAGGGGCGTCAATTATTCATTCATCGTGGAGTGAATTTCCGACCAGACACTTTTCGACCGATGCAAGCGCGCCACAGAAGCTGACCCGCGCGTCAGGCCGCGGCGGCGAAATAGGCGTCGAGGGCGGCCAGGGCCTGGGGCTCCTCCAGGGTCGGGGCGTGACCGACGCCGGGGATGTCGACCCGGAGCATGTGCGGCAGCAGCGCGGCCATGCGGTCGGCGACGGCGGCCTCCAGGATGTCGGACTGGCCCCCCCGCACCAGCAGCAGGGGCTTGCCCGTCGCCATGGCGACGAACAGCGGCCAGAGGTCGGGGCCCGTCGCGGCGGGCGCGGCGGTGGGGGCGACCTTGAAGACCTCGGAGATGGCCGGGTCGTAGTCGAGGGCCAGCCCCTTGTCGGTTTCCCGGAACACCCGGCGGGCGAAGCGCTCCCAGTCGGCTTCGGTCAGGCCGGGCAGGGCCTCGCCGTTGACGGACCTGGCGTAGGCGGCGGCCTCCGACCAGCTCGCCACCTGGGGCGCGCCGCCGACATAGCCGGCGATCCGCGCCAGGCCCGCCGCGCCGACCTCCGGCCCGACATCATTCAGCACCACCCCGGCGATCAGGTCCGGACGCATGGCCGAGAGGGTCAGCGTGATCAGGCCGCCCATGGAGGTGCCGACGAAGTGGGCGCGGGCAATCCCGCTCTGTTGCAGCAGGGCGATGACGTCTCCGGCATAGACGGCGGGGTTGTAGTTCAGGGGACTGGGGTCCCAGGCCGAACGGCCGCGGCCCCGCACGTCCAGGGCCAGGACGCGTCGGCCGCAGGCGGCGATCCGCGGCGCCACCACCTCGAAGTCACGGGAATTGCGGGTCAGGCCGTGCAGGCAGACCACCGGCGTCCGCGCCGGGCCGTCGGCCGCCGCATAGTCGCGCGCCGACAGGGTCAGACCATCGGCGGTGGTCCAGGTTCTCATCGCGGGGTCGGTCATGGCGGGCTCCTGATGTCCGGGAACAGCACCCCCGTCCGCCTCTCAAGTCAATCACTCAGCGTTGAATGAACATTGACTTGCGAACCGGAGCCGTCAGGGTCGGCGATCACCTTTGAGACTTCGGCGCAGCGCGCCATACTCAAAGCGCGAACCGTTTGGGAAGGCCACATGGCGACAGCGTTGCAGTCCAAGGCCGCCGGCAAGACCCGGGCCCAGAAGAGCTTCGAAACCAGCGAGCGGATCCTCGACGTGGCCGAGGCCGAGTTCTCGCGCCACGGCTTCGACGGCGTCACCCTGCGGGCGGTGGCCAAGAAGGCCAAGGTCGACACCGCCCTGCTGCACTACTATTTCGATTCCAAGAAGGGCCTGTTCGACGCGGTCTTCCTGCGCCGCGCCGAGGTGCTGAACAAGGATCGCCTGGAGGCCATGGACCGCTACGAGGCGGAAGCCGGCGACAACATCACCGTCGAGGGCGCGGTGGCGGCCTTCCTCAACCCGGTGCTGGAACGCTGCGCCAATGCGGGCCCCGAATGGCGCGCCTATTTCGCCCTGATCGGGGTGGTCAACAATACGCCGGTCTGGGGCGGCGAGACCATGACCCGCTACTTCGACCCCGTCATCCACCGCCTGATCCGGGTGGTGCGCCGCGCCCTGCCCTATGCGCGGGAGGAGGACCTGTTCTGGTCCTATCACATGCTGTCGGGCAGCCTGACCCTGACCCTGGCCGAAACCGGCCGCATCGACACCCTCTCGGGTGGCCTGTGCCGCTCCGCGGACATTGCCGCCGTCACCCCGCGGATGATCGCCTATGCGGCCGCGGGGTTCCGGGCGGTCTGCCAGCGCTAAAGTCCGTACGGGCGGTAGGGCCCCGCGATCAGCTGCTCGAACACGCCCATGCCCTTGATGGGCTCATCGCCCGGCGTCGAGAAGGTCACGCGGCTGAGCGCCTGGATGTGCCAGTTCTCGGGGCTGGCCATGTTCGTGGCGGCCAGATCGATGTCCTCGCGGGCCACCACCAGGTCGCCCTTGTAGCCGCCGTGCCGCCACTCGGGATGGCCATAGCCGATGCCGCGCATCAGGAAGGTCAGGAAGGGCTCGAACTTCACGCTGGCCGAGCCCTGGGCCAGGGGAATGTTGAGGGTGCCGCCCTGGGCGTGGCGGGTGCCGGGAATCATCGAGACGTCGTCGATCTTGGCATGCTCACTGTGATAGCCGCCGCCCTCGCCGGCGCCGTCGGGCAGGATCACCGCCCGGGTGTTCCAGGGCGTGCCGTCGGAGTCGGCGTTGACGTGGAAGAAGACGCTGCGGTCGGCGAAGTTCAGCGGCGTCCACTGCCAGAAGAAGCCGGTGATGGTCTGCGGCACGGCCGGCTGAGGATCGGGGGCGCCGATCGGCCGGATGCCCCAGGAGCGATCCCGCGTCCCGACGCTGCCGGCCGCCAGGGTGACCCGCTTGCCGTCCACCTCGATCCAGCCGCTGCAGCGCACGTTCTGGGTCAGGCGGGTGTAGTCCATGAAGGCGCGGGGGCCGTTGCGGCGGGTGAAGCGCGGCTCCTCGATGGGAAAGGTGCGGCCCTCGAAGACGAGCTCGGCGGCGATGCCCTCCGATGAGGTGACCGTCACCTTCAGCTTCTGCAGGGGTTCCAGGATCTCGATGGTGATGGGCCCGCAGGAGAGCTCCATCCGCTCGCTGTTCAGCACGCGGCTGACGTGCAGGCAGTGCTCCACCCCGTCGCGCACCACCGCGAAGTGGGCGTCGGCGACGTTGAGGTTGGGATAGACCCCGAAGGCGGCGGCGAAGAACTCCGTCCCGTCCGGCTGATAGCCGTTGAAGAAGTACCGGTCGTAGAAGTTCCGGTCTGTGCCCGAATAGGCGATGGGATCGGGAGTCTGGTGGATCGGGAAATCATCGGCCTTGGTGAGCATCGGGCATCCTCCGGGGCGCGTGTTATCGTTGTCGGTATTGCCGCCGCGCGTGTCAGGGCAGTATCAAGTGAACAAAGATAACAAGACAAGGGAGAGCGTCGATTGCTGCCCTCACGTAAGCTTACGTAGGGGCGACAAGCGGCCGGTCGAAGATGAGCGCAGCCGACATGACATTTTCGCAGCTCACGGTCGCTCAAGGCCCCTCGAGCGACCGGTGAGCCATCCTCTGGAACCTCGCATCTCGGCCTATATCGCCGTTCAGATGCCGGAGGCCACCGACGTGGCCGTCCGCGACCTGTCGCGTATTTCCGGTGGCGCCTCGCGGGAAACCTACCGCTTCGTGGCGTCCTGGACGCAAGGGGGCCAGGCTCGCGAGCGCAAGCTGATCCTGCGCCGCGATCCCCCCGCCAGCCTGATCGACACCGAGCGCCGGATCGAGTTCGAGGCCTATCGCGCCTTCCACGGAACCAGCGTCCCGGCCCCGGAGATGCTGTGGCTGGAGGAGGGCGATGGGCCGCTGGACCATCCCTTCTTCATCGCCGAGGAGATCGTCGGCTTCCAGGCCGGCCCCGGCCTGCTCTGGGCCGACCCCTATCTCGACACCCATGCCCGCCTGGCCGAGCGCAAGTGGACCATCCTCGGCGAGATCGCCAAGGCCGATCCGGTCGCCAACGGCCTCGCCGCCGTGATGCCCGCCGTCGCGGCGGGCGACTGCTGGAACCGCGAACTCACCTACTGGGAAGGGGTCCTCAACGACGACGAGGCCGAGCCCCTGCCAATCATCCGCGCGGCCATCCGCTGGCTGCGCGCCAATCCGCCGCCGCCGGCCCAGAAGGTGGGCGTGGTGCATGGCGACTACCGCACGGGCAACTTCCTCTATGACACCGAGGGGCAAATCCACGGCATCCTCGACTGGGAGATGGCCCACCTGGGAGACCCCCTGGAGGACCTGGGGTGGAGCCTCAATCCCATCTGGACCTTCGGCCGCGGCCTGGCCGGAGGGCTCGTCCCGCAGGACCAGGCCGTCGCCATCTGGGAGCGGGCGAGCGGCCTCACGGCCGACCCCGCCGCCCTGCACTGGTGGACCCTGTTCAATTGCGTGAAGGGCCAGGCGATCTGGGTCTCCAGCGCCAGGGCCTGGCTGGACGGCGGCAACCGCGAACCCATCATGGTCTATCCCGCCTGGGCCATGACCAACGCCCAGGACCGGGCGGCTCTGCAAGTCATGGGGCGGCTATGATCCCTTCAGTCCCGGCCGTCCTCATGGACCTTGCCGGCAAGGTCGCCGCCAACGCCGCGCCCCATGTGAACCCCGTCGACCGGGCCAGCGCGCTGGGCCTCTCGGCCCTGCTGATGGGCCTGGCCGCTGAGAACTGGGATAGCGCGGCCCATCATCTGGTGATGGAGAACCGTGCCTTCCGCACCCTGCTGGCCCGGGGCGCGGCCTATGCCCCGCCGCCGGCGGAACATGCCGAGGACGACTTCCGGCTCTCGGCCCTGGCCGCGGAGAACGGCCGCCTGCGCGCGGCCCTCATCACCCTACAGACTGCGGTCGAGGGCCGCGACGAGGCGATGAACGACGCCATCTGGGCGGAACTGCGCGCCTCTACCGAACGGCGGAAGACCCAAGGCTCAGCCGTCTAGATCTTGCGGTCCTGCCAGTAGGCGTCGCGCAGGAGGCGCTTGTAGAGCTTGCCGGTGGGCAGGCGCGGCATCTCTTCGATGAAGTCGATGGAGCGCGGGGCCATGTAGTGGGCCAGCCGGGCCTTGGCGTAGGCCAGCAGCTCCTGCGCCAGTTCGTCGCTGGGGGCATGGCCCGGCGCCGGCTCGATCACGGCCTTCACCGCCTCGCCCATTTCCGGATGCGGGATGCCGAACACCGCCACGTCGGCGACCTTGGGGTGGGTCACCAGCAGGTCCTCGATGGCCTGCGGATAGATGTTCACCCCGCCGGAGATGATCATGAAGGACTTGCGGTCGGTGAGGTAGAGATAGCCGTCGGCGTCGAGATAGCCGACGTCGCCCAGAGCGTTCCAATTGGGGTGCTGCGGGTGGCGGGCGTCGGCGGTCTTGCCGGGGTCGTTGTGGTACTCGAAGGTCGGGGTCTCGCGCTCGAAATAGACCAGGCCGGTCTCGCCGACCGGCAGTTCGGCGCCGTTCTCGTCGCAGATGTGCAGCACGCCCAGCGCCGCGCGGCCCACCGAGCCGGGATGCTCCAGCCAGTCCTCCGAGGTGATGAAGGTCGAGCCCGAGCCCTCGGTGCCGGCGTAGTACTCGTAGAGGATCGGCCCCCACCACGCGATCATCTGACGCTTCACCTCCACCGGGCAGGGGGCGGCGGCGTGGATGGCGACCTGATGGCTGGAGAGGTCGTGGCGGGCGCGGGCCTCCGGCGGAAGCTTCATCATGCGGACGAACATGGTGGGCACCCACTGGCTGTGGGTGACGTGGTATTTCTCAATCAGCGCAAGGGCTTGCTCGGCGTCAAAGCGCTCCATCATCACCACCGCGCCGCCGAAGGACTGGACGCTGAGCACATAGGCCAGCGGGGCGGCGTGATAGAGCGGGGCGGGCGAGAGGTAGACGCTGTCGGGCGTCAGGCCATAGCGGTTGACCGCCTGGCGGGCCGCGAAACCCTCGGCCGGCGTGACCTGCGGCAGGGGTCGCAGGATGCCCTTGGGCCGCCCGGTGGTGCCCGACGAATAGAGCATGGAGTCGCCCATCCACTCCTGGGCCAGCGGCTCGGGCGAGGCGGCGGCCAGGGCGTCCTCGTAGGACTCCCAGCCGGGGATCGTGCCGCCCACCATCAGGCGGACCCTGCAGTTGGGGATCAGGTCGGCCAGGGCCTGGGCCAGCTCGCGCTTCTCGTAGGAGGTGACCAGGGCCTTGGCCCCGCAGTCGCCGATGATGTAGGCGGCCTCGTCCGGCGGCAGGTAGCGGTTGATGGTGGTGACGTAGAGCCCTGAGCGGAAGCCCGCCCAGACCGGGTCCATGAAGGCCAGGTTGTTCTCCATCAGGACCGCGATGTGGTCGCCCCGGCGCAGGCCCTGGGCCCAGAGGAACTGGGCCACGCGGTTCGACCGCTCGTCGAGCTGGGCATAGGTCACCACCTGGCCGGTGTCGGCGGAGATCAGGGCCGGCTTGTCGGGCGTCAGGCGCGCGTGGTCGGGCAGGTACATGGTCTCAAGCTCCCTTTGCGGCCCGTCTTCGCGGGCTGTCCAGGGGAGGACGATGGGGCCGCAATCCTTGGCAGGCAAGGCCTAGCCGTGCCGGGTCCTGGAATCGGCCGGCGCTTCCGTACGGTCATTCAGGCCGTAGTCGCGCAGCACCTCGGCCACCCGCAGGCGGTAGTCGGCGAAGACGCCGGACCGGCCCGCCGCCTGGGCTCCCCGGTGCGGCTCCAGGGCCCGCCACTGCGCCACCGCCGCCTCGTCGCGCCAGAAGGAGAGGGAGAGCAGCTTCCCGGGTTCGGTAAGACTTTCAAAGCGTTCGATGGAGACAAAGCCGTCGATCCCGTCCAGCAGCGGGCGCAGGTCAGCGGCGAGGTCGAGGTAGGCGCCGCGGGTCTGTGGGTGGGGCAGGACCTCGAAGATGACGGCGATCACGCGGTCACCGGGGCGAGAAAAGTCCGCTCCTCCCGCAGGATGAACCGCTGCTGCTGGGCCAGGGCGAAGTTGGCGGCTCCGGCCGGGTCGGTGCGCAGGCGGGCGCGGTAGGCCTCGTAGGCGGCGAGGCTCTGGAAGGAGATCAGGGCGTGGGCGACGTCGTTGGTCCCCTCGTGCGGCAGCCAGTAGCCGATCAGGTCGCCGCCGCAGGCCGGGATGATGGTCAGCCAGTTCCTTGCATAGGCCTCGAAGGCGTCGCGCTGGAAGGGGTCGATGACATAGCGGATGTGGCAGGTGATCGTCACGTGTCGGTCTCCACGGAGGGTAGATAAGGCCCCTCTCATAGGGCGCCCGGACGCGGGCATGTTTCGATGGCGGTCGAATTGTCGTCGAAGGGGTTCGGGGCTAGGCTCAGCCTATGAAACTCGGTCCCGACATCGCCCGGATCGGCGCCCTGCTGGGGGACCCGGCAAGGGCCAACATGTTGACCGCGCTGGTCGCCGGTCAGGCGCTGACGGCTGGCGAACTGGCGCGGGAGGCCGGTATCACGGCCTCGACGGCGAGTTCGCATCTCGCCAAGCTGACCGACGATGGCCTGTTGGTGAGGGTCAAGCAGTCACGCAGTGTCTACTACGCCCTGGCCGGCGAGGACGTGGCGGCCCTGCTGGAGACCCTCATGGGCCTGGCCACCCGCACCGGCCATCTGCGCACCCGACCGGGACCGAAGGAGCCCGCCCTGCGCCGGGCACGGGTCTGCTACGACCACCTGGCCGGCGAGCTGGCGGTCATCCTGCTGGACAATCTGCTGGCCCGCGGGGTGATCGAGGACCGCGACGGCGCGCTCAGCCTGGGGCCTGACACCGGCTTCCTGCGCGCCTTCGGGATCGAGCCCGACGCCCTCCCGCGCGGTCGCCGTCCGGTTTGCAAGGCTTGCCTGGACTGGAGCGAGCGCCGCAGCCACCTGGCCGGCTCGCTGGGGGCCGCCATGCTGACCCGGATCTACGACCTGGGCTGGGCGCGGCGGACCCAGGGGACGCGGCTGGTGACCTTCAGCGCGCCGGGCCTGGCGGCGTTCGAGGCGCAGTTTGGAGCATTTCCAGCGCCGTAGATGGGGGCGGAAAAGCAGCGGTGCTCTGGAATGGCGGCGCGATCAGTCGGCGCCGCCCCGGTGGTCACGCTTGGTGGCGCGGTAGGTCTTGGCCTGGGCGGCGGACTGGCGGCGCTCGGCCGCCTTGGCGATCCGCTCGGCCTTCTGCGCCACCGCCGCCAATTCCCGCCCGAGCTTCTGGAAGTTGGCCCAGCGGCCGGGATCGAGGGCGCCGCTCTGCAGGGCGGCCGCGATCGCGCAGCCGGGTTCGTGAGTATGGCCGCAGTCGTTGAACCGGCAGTCGCCGGCCAGGCTCTCGATGTCGTCGAAGACCTCGCTCACGGCCTCCTCGGCGTCGATCAGCCCCACCTCGCGGATGCCCGGCGTGTCGAGCAGCAGGGCGCCGCCCGGCAGCAGGACCAGCTGCCGACTGCTGGTGGTATGGCGGCCCTGGTCGTCGGCCTCGCGGATCTCCGCCACCGATAGGCGGTCCTCGCCCAGGAAGGCGTTGACCAGGGTGGACTTGCCGACCCCGGACGAGCCGATCAGCACGCAGACCTCACCGGGCGCGACCTGGGCCAGCAGGGGCGCCAGGCCAACGCCGTCCCGCGCCGAGACCAGCAGCACCGGGGCGCCGTCCGCCAGGGCGACGATTTCGGCGGCCTCACCTGTCGGATCGTCGGAGAGGTCGGACTTGGTCAGCACCACCACCGGCCGCGCCCCGCTCTGCCAGGCGGCGGCCAGATAGCGCTCGATCCGGCGCGGATTGAGGTCGGCGTTCATCGAGGAGACGACGAACACCACGTCGATATTGGCGGCGATGACCTGCAGCTTGCCCAGGCTGTCGGCGGCGCGGCGGGTGAGCACCGTGCGCCGGGGCAGGACCGCCTCGATGGTGGCCGCGCCGTCGGCGGGGTTCAGCGCCAGGGCCACCCAGTCGCCGACGGACGGCGGGTCGGCCTCCTGGGCCTCGTGATGCAGGCGGCCCGAGAGGTTGGCGCGCAGTTCGCCGTCATCGGTGGCGACGAGATAGCCGTCGCGGTGCTGGGCGATGACGCGGGCCGGCGTGTGGCCGGCCTCGGCGTGGGCCGCGAAGGCCAAGGCCAGCAGGGCCGACCATCCATATTGCGCGATCACGCTTTCAAGCATGGGAAGAGTTTATCGCCTTTCGGCCGGGAATTCCTCACCCGTTCTCGCCGGAGCCCCAGCTATCTCCTCCTCTTCCCCAGGGGGAGAGGAGAGATCGTCCAGCTTCCCGCCACGTTAACAATCGACAAGCGGGCCAACCTCGGGTTTGTTGCAGCGCCCTCGTTTTGAGGGCCAAGACGAATTTGATCAGGGACGATTTTTCATATGGCTCGAATGTTGCCCGAACCCACGCCGGAGACCCGGCATTTCTGGGAGGGTTGCAAGGACGGCGAACTGCGCCTGCAGCGCTGCACCGAATGCACCCACAGCTATTTCCCGCCCCGCCCGTTCTGCCCCAAGTGCGGATCGCGCGATGTCGAGGTCTATGCCGCCAGCGGCAAGGGCTTCCTCTACTCCTACGTCATCAACCACCGCCCGCGCCCCGACATGGGCACCGAGCCGCACTCCATCGCGGTGGTGGAGCTGGATGAAGGTCCTCGCCTGATGACCAACATCGTGGGCTGCCCGCAGACGCCGGAAGCCCTGCAGCTGGACATGAAGGTCCAGGTGAAGTTCGAGAAGCAGACCGACGACATTTCCCTTCCCCTGTTCGAACCGGCGAAGGGCTGAGAGCGCATATGAAACCGAAATCAGTCGCGGTCGTCGGGGCCGCTGAAACCACCAAGATGGGCAAGATTCCGGACGTTTCCGTCCTGGGTCTGCACGCCGACGCCGCCCTCAACGCCATGAAGGACGCCGGCCTGAAGCCGTCGGACATCGACGGCGTCGCCACCGCCGGGGTCAGCCCCGTCGAACTGGCCCAGTATCTCGGCATCACGCCGACCTATGCCGACGGCACCAGCGTCGGTGGCTGCTCCTTCATGCTGCACGTCCGCCACGCGGCCGCCGCCATCAATGCGGGCCTGGCCAAGACCATCCTGATCACCCACGGGGAATCGGGCCGCTCACGGGTCGGCGCCGGCGGCTTTGGCCGTAACGCCAGCTCGCTGATGGGCCAGTTCGAGATGCCCTATGGCGTCACCAGCCCGCCGACCATGTTCACGATCCCGGTGCTTCGCTACATGAAGACCTACGGCGTGACCGAGGAAGACCTGGCCATGGTGGCCGTGATCCAGCGGGAATGGGCGGCGCTGAACCCGCGCTCGTCCTTCAAGGACCCGATCACCGTCGACGACGTGCTGAACTCGCCGATGATCGCCTGGCCGTTCCGGATGCTGATGTGCTGCCTGGTCACCGACGGTGGCGGGGCCCTGATCCTCACCAGCGCCGACCGCGCCAAGGACTTCCCCAACAAGCCGGTCTACGTCCTGGGCACCGGGGAGAGCGTGGAAACCCCGATGGTCAGCCAGATGGAGGACTTCAACTCCTCCAAGGCGTTCCGCGTCTCGGGCAAGAAGGCCTTCGAGGAAGCCGGCATCAAGCATGCCGACGTCGATCACCTGATGATCTACGACGCCTTCGCCCACCTGCCGCTGTACGGCCTGGAGGACCTGGGCTTCGTGAAGCCCGGCGAGGCCAAGGACTTCGTGCGTGAGCGCAACACCGCCATCGGCGGCAAGCTGCCCATGAACACCAACGGCGGCGGCCTGTCGTACATGCACTCGGGCATGTACGGGATGTACGCCCTGATGGAGAGCGTGCGTCAGATGCGCGGCACCGCGGCCGCCCAGGTCGACGGCGCCAAGATCAGCGTCTGCCAGGGCGTCGGCGGCATGTTCGCCGCGGCCGGAACGGTGATCTTCGGCAACGAAGCCTAGTTTTGTTTCAACGACTTACTGCACCTCATGCTGCGCAGCATGAGGTGCAGCAATTCCGCCCTTCCCGGGAAACCGGGGAGGGCGTTTTGCTGCGGGGGATAGGGTGCAGCATTTCCCAATTCCTCCCCCTCCGGGGGAGGGGGACCGCGAAGCGGTGGAGGGGGCTGGGGCTGTGCAGGTTCCACGGGCCGAGCCCCCTCCGTCTCGCAGGCCTGGCCTGCGATCCACGTCCCCCGAACCGCGCTGCGCGCTGAGGGAGGAATTGAGCCCGCTGACGCTCCCGTTTGTTCGTGTGGTTCGTGTGGTTCGTGGATATTCCTTCTGAATGCGGCACAGCTTTCACATCCTCACAATGCTGGTGGTGCTGGTCTTTGGGTCTGCTGCGAGGGCGCAGCAAACGCCCGACCTCACCCTCGCCGGCGCGCTGACGGGCGCCGATCACCAGACCTATCGCGAGGTCCCGTTCAGGGTCCCGGCGGGGGTCACGGCGATCACGGTGGCCTTCGACTATTCGGGGCGCGACCAGAAGGCGACGATCGACTTAGGCGTTCGCGATCCGCAGCGGTTCCGGGGCTGGAGCGGCGGGAACAAGGCCAGCTTCACGATCTCCGACGCCGAGGCGACGCCGTCCTACCTGGCCGGGCCGTTGCCGGCGGGGACCTGGCGGCTGGTGCTGGGGGCGCCGAATATCCGCAAAGGGACGCGCGCGGCCTATCGCGCGAAGATCTGGTTCGAACGCGCGGGCGACGCGCCGACCAGCCTGTCGGCCACGCCGGTGAGGGCCGGGCCCGGCTGGTATCGCGGCGACCTGCACCTGCACACCGCCCATTCCGACGGGACCTGTCTGTCGCGGCGCGGGCTGAAGGTTCCGTGCCCGGTGTTCAAGACCCTGGAGGCCGCCTCGGAGCGGGGGCTCGATTTCATCGCGGTGACCGACCACAACACCGCCTCACAAAACGGGGCCTTGCGGGAACTGGCGCCCTTTTACGACGACCTGCTGCTGATCGCCGGCCGCGAGATCACCACCTTCCAGGGCCACGCCAATGTGTTCGGGCCCACCGGGGCCCTGGACTTCCAGCTGGGGAGCTCTCGCGTCCCGACCCTGGCCAGGCTGTTGGACGCGGTGAGCGCGGCGGGCGGGGTGTTTTCGATCAATCACCCGGCCCTGCCGTCCGGCGAACTCTGCATGGGCTGCGGCTGGACCGTGGCGGGCACGCCCTATGAGCGGATCGGGGTGATGGAGGTGGTGAACGGCGGGGCCCTGGCGCTGGCTGGCGGCAAGGCCGAGGGGTTGTTCTCCGGCATCGCCTTCTGGGAGGCGCGGCTGAACGAAGGCCACCAGATCACCGCCATCGGCGGGTCCGACAACCACGACGCCACCCTGGGTCCCGGCAAGGCGCCGGCGGTGGGCATGCCGACCACCGTGGTCCGTGGCGCCGATCTTTCCCAGGCCGCGATCCTGGCGGGCCTCCAAGCCGGTCACGTCTTCATCGACATCAGCGGCTCGCGCGATCGCCTGATCGAGGTCACGGCGCAGGCCGGCGACGCGCGCGCCGAGATGGGTGATGTGCTCGCCGCGCCGGCCGGGACGACGGTGCGCGTGACCGTGCGGATCGTCGGCGGGGCGGGCGGACAGCTCAGCCTCGCAGGCCCCGCCGCGCGGCTGGCCAAGCTGCCGGACGCGGTCCTGGCCAGCTACGACGAGACGACCACCTTCGATCTGATCAGCGACGGGATCGCCGGCTGGCTGCGGGTCGACCTGCGCGGCGCCGACGGCCAGCTGGTGCTTTTGACCAACCCGATCTACCTGCGGTCGCCGAACACCCGCTGACCCTGTGGGGCGCCCTGTCGCACCCCGGACAGGAAGGTGTTCTTAACCCTCTCGGGTCAGACTGAAACCGTCGCGCCTCGCGGCGAAACATAAGAACTGTCCGGGTCTTACGGGAATCCACCCCAGGCCCGGCATGAAGGACAGCATGGGTCTCAGTCCCGATTCCCGCGCCCGATTCAACCTTGAGCGAGCTTCCGTGCTCATCCTCGAGGAGTCGACCATGGGCATGAGCATCCTGGTGCAGATCCTCACCGGCTTCGGCGCCAAGGTGCTGCATCGCGCCGAGAACGTGGAAGAAGCCCAGGGCCTGGTGGCCAAGGTGGAGCTGGACCTTGTGGTGGCCGACGCGCTGGGGCCGACCGGCGAGGGCTATGACTTCGTGAGGTGGCTGCGCCGCTCGCGCATCGAACCCAATTGCTACGTGCCGGTGTTGCTGACCGCGGGACATACCCCGGGCAACGCCGTGCAGAAGGCCCGCGACTGCGGCGCCCATTTCGTCATGACCAAGCCGCTGACCCCGATCACGGTGCTGGAGCGGGTGCTCTGGATCGCCCGCGAAGGCCGGCGGTTCGTGGAGTGTGACAACTATATGGGTCCCGATCGCCGCTTCAAGAACGAGGGCGTGCCTGCCGGCCAGGTCGGCCGGCGCCGCGACGATCTGGTGGGCGACGTCGGCGAGGCGAACGAGCCCAACATGGAACAGGACAGCATCGACGGCATGCTGAAGACACGGCGGGTGACACTTTGAGCTCTGTAAAGATTCATATTCCCGTGGTGCGGCTGGCCAAGCTGCTGCGCACCCCTGGCGGGGTTCCCGTCGCCGACGCGGTCAAGCGGGCGGGGGCGGGGCTGGAAAGCCTGCGCGCCGAGTGCCTGGATGAACTGCGGGTGACGCTTGATCAGGCCGAGCTGTGCGCTGGCCGGGCCAATGGCGAGTATGACGCCGCCGTCGCCGACGAGCTCTACGCCATCGCCAGCGCGGCGATCGGCGTGCCCACCGCCTGCGGCCTGGCGCCCATCGACACCGCCCTGGTGAGCCTGGCCGACCTGACCGACTATCTGCGGACCCGCAAGACCTGGGACGCCAACGCCGTGGCCGTCCACCTGCGGGCCTTCCGCCTGCTGCTGCACACCGAGGCGGGCAAGGACGCCAACGGCACCAAGGCCATCCTGGAGGGCCTGCGCCGGGTCAGCCAGCGCTACGCCAAGTCGGAGGCCCCGCGCGCCGCCGCGGGCTGAGGGCTTTACGCATCGCGCGCCAGCCGCTTCACTGAGGTCATGACGCAAGACAGCCTCCGGGACCGCTCCCGCCGCACCCTCGACAGCGCCCGATCCAACCATGAGGACGATCCCTCCCTGCCCAACACCGTCTGGTACGGTCGGGTGCTGGGGTTCCGTTACCAGATCGACGAGGCCATCGCGGTGTTCAGCGAGGGGTTGGAGCGGTTCCCCGACTCCTTCGAACTCCTGCGCCAGCGCGGCCACCGCTATCTGTCGACCCGGCGGTTCGCCGAGGGGCTCGCCGACCTGGCCCGCGCCGCGGAGCTGATCGAGGGCAAGCCGGAGTGGATCGAGCCGGACGGCAAGGGCAACGAGCTGCCGGTGCCCGCCACCAGCATCCAGTTCAACACCTGGTACCACCTGGCCCTGGCGCATTATCTGCTGGGGGACTGGGATGCGGCCGAGGCCGCCTATCGGCGCTGTCTGGACTGGGTGGCGCCCGGCGACCATGACGGGCTGACCGCCTGTAACGACTGGCTCTACATGACCCTGCGCCGCAAGGGCGACGAGGTGGGCGCCGAGCAGGTGCTGGCGACGGTCCCGAGCGGGTTGCCGGACGAGGCCTTCGTCGAAGGCCCCTCCTATTATCGCCGCCTGCGGATGTACCGGGGCGAATTCGCGCCGGACGACCTGCTGACCCCGGAGATCGGCTCCCAGGTGATCCACGACCTGGAGACCCTCTACGCCACCCAGGGCTATGGCGTGGGTAACTGGCATCTCTACAATGGCGACACGGCGCGCGCCCGCGAGGTGTTCGAGCAGATCCTCCGCGGTCGCAGCAAGTACGCCTTCGGCTACATCGCCGCCGAGCGGGACCTGAGGGAGATGGCCGGGGACTAGGGATTCCCGAAGCGGCGCCGTCCCCTTCTGGAGAGGCTGGTGGGCCGAAGTCTTGAACTCGGCCGGTGTGTGACCCGCCGAGCGTTGACGAGGCCACCGCAAAAGTCTCGATGCCGAACATGTTCTTGTTTTGTTCTAGACAAAAGAGCGAGCTTGTGGCAGATTTTCCAGATGCGGCAGCCAAGGCCGCGCCGGCGAAATCGCGAGCGAAAGAGATGTTGAATGGCGGAGATGCCGAATGGAAAGCCGCGTTCCGTTCCTAATCCTTTGGGTGACCCGCATGGCAAATTGGTCCGACAGCGTGGTGCAGGGCAGAGTGCGATAGCCGCGCCGACGCCTCTAGCTGCGGGATCATTCCCCTCAGCTTATGGGCGTCTCGCCTTGCTCAATCGAGCCGCTCGTCCGAACCCCTATGTCACGATCGGCGGTCGAACCTACAGGCGAGTCGACAATGGGCGCGCCGACGTCTTGGTGCACGTTGATGATCCGGCGATCTCGCCCACCGTGCGCGCAGACCGGAGGCAGGCGGTCACTCGCGCCCTCTTCATGGCGGACCACCCGCTCGGGAGCGCCGCCTATGCGATCGCCACGCTCGCGAACGCATCCCCACAGGCGCGCAACGGGGCGCTGATAGGCGGAAGTGCGGCGGATGCCGCACTCCTCGGGGCTGCACCCCGTCCCAGGTTCGCCCCTCTTGCGCCGACGGCCAGACGACCAGTGTTGGCGCCGCCCTTGGTCAAACAGCCTGCGGTCAGACACGGTCGCCCCACCCCGCTTGGACAGGCGACGGGGTTGGTTGCGACTCTAACAGCCTCCACTCTCGGCTCTGGGACGAAGGCCAACCGGCGGGTGACCCCGCCCGGTTGGCAAGGCGACGGGACAAAGTACAATGAAGCGCGGGGACACCTCCAAGCAAAGCAACTTGGAGGTTCAGGTCGGAGCCCACTAGACCTCGTCACATTGACGCAAAATCCAACCAACTCATCTCTGATGCAGCGCTTCGAGAACGCGACGGGGCGGCGGGTCAAGGCGGGGGAAATCATCCAGTATACAGCAATGCCGCTGTACAATGCGGGAGTGCTCGCGCCTGCGAGAATTCTGCTCGCTGCGCTTGGTTCTCGCGGGGCGCCCATCGCTCGCATCATCGAGAATCCTGCGGGGAGGAAGCGTGACCATTGAAAACCTGATCAGGGTGGTCCCGCCGCCGGTGGCGCCCGATGAAACCTATGCCGGACCTTGGGAAGCGATTGAGGCTGACCTCGGAACGGGCCTGCCCCAGGATTACAAGGACTTCGTCCGGCTCTACGGGTTCGGCAGCTTTATGGAGTTCGTGGGAGTCCACGTGCCGGTGTCCTGGAGTCCCTATGTGAGGCTGCAATCCGAAGTTCGCGTGATCTGTGACGTCCTCCGGGATGACGAGGATCGCCCCTATCCCCTGTGGCCTGAGCCGGGCGGATTGCTGCCGTTCGGGAAGACCGACTTCGGCGACTATCTTCTTTGGCTCCCGCGCGGCCCACCCGACGCCTGGGGCGTCGTGGTCTGGGATCGCGGCATGGGGGAGTATGAGGCGTTCGATTGCGGCCTCACCGATTTCCTCGCGGGGCTGGCCACCGGCGACATCGAGCCCAAGGAATTTCCCGACGACATGCTGCCCTGCGAGCGCTTGTTCGAGCCGTCACCCCCCCGCCGGCCCGAGCAAGGTGATTGGGCCCCTGATCTCCTGACAGGACGTTTTGGCGGTGAGGGCGTCGTCCGAGTCCAGCTCAGTTGGCCGCGGGCGGCCGATCCCGGACGGGTGGCGCTGTCTCCCGTGTCGTGGCGCGCGTCATGGCGCGTTTCTCACAGGCCCCGGGCGCCGCGCTGAGAGAGACGTCCGAGCCTCCGTTCCGGAGGCGGCGTCATGACCGCCAATGCGCCAAGGACATCACCCTTCGACGCCCGTAACATCTTGTTTTATCGCAGAATTTGGGCGGTGAGAGAGATTCGAACCCTCGTTAGGCTTTCACCTAAACACGCTTTCCAAGCGTGCGCGATCGACCACTCCGCCACCTCACCCGCCGTCGCGAGCCGCCCTCAGGCCGCCCGCGAAGGCGCGCACAACCCTGGCTGATTGAACCTTGGCGCCGCTTCCAACGACCTGCTGGGGGTGAGATGCGGACGGTCTGCGTCCCTCGCAGCCGTCGCAGGCCAGAGGGCTCGCGCCGGTTGCAGCAGGCTGGAGTGTCTCCTTCCATCCCCCCAGGTCGCCGGGATTCAGTCCCGCGCGCCCGCCTATGGAGAAACGACATGAGGCTCAGGATGATGATGGCGGCGACCGCCGCGGGGCTGGCCCTGGCGGGGTCCGCCGACGCCCAGGTGGTCACCTCGGCGACCAATATCTGCGAGATCGCCCCCGGCGGCGGGGGCGTCTACACGGTGAAACTCAACCTGTTCTCCTTCGCCGACGTCGGCCTGGAGTACACCTTCCGCAAGCAGCCCAGCGGGCCGGCCACCATGTTTCCGGCCGCCCCTCTGAACAGCACCGGAACCGTGCGCAAGTTCCAGCTGCCTGAGGGCACGTACAAGCTGACCTTCAAGCATCCCAACAGCGCACCGATCGGGACCTACGCTCAGAATATCGTGGTCCGGCCCTACCGGGTGGTCGGCCAGACCTGCGTGCTGATCAGCCCGCGCGACAAGATCGAAAAGGTTGGTCCGAAGTTCAACTAGATGGCGGCGCGAGGGGGGCGCGCGATTTGAACCGCCTCCCTCGGCCCAACGACCTCTGTTCAGTTCGCGCAAACCCTGGGCGATCCAATTGAGGTGTAGACCGATGAAGCGCACGATTTTCATGACCGCCCTGATCGGCTGTCTGCTGTCGGCAGGCATGGCCCTGGGTCAGGACACCGGCCGTCCCATGCTCTGCCCAAAGCCGTCCTATGAGACGATCGACCTGAGCACGCCGACGCCCATCAACGCCGACTTCCGGCCCGACATGCTCGCCATCGCCCGCGCGGGCCTCAACGACGCCGCGCCCAACAAGTTCTTCCTGCACACCTTCCAGTGGAAGCCGCCCCAGTGCTGCCAGATCCTGGGCGCCACCCTGACCATCACCCTGCGGGCCAACCAGGCCGGGACCTCGGCCGCCGGTTCGGACGCCGGCAATGACTCGATGGGGGTCATGAGCAACGGGGTCGCCTTCCCCGGCCTGAATGGCGCGGTCTACACGGCCTTCCCGGTGGCCATCAACCAGCCCACCACCCGCGTCTACGTCATGAGCGCAGCGGCCCTGGCCGCCATGAACGCCGACAATCGCCTGAGCTTCTATGTGCAGGACGACACCCGCGTCCTCTCGGCCAAGCTGCAGATCAACCGCTGCTGCGTGAAGTAGCCCAGGACGCGCGAGGCGGGCGGCATTCCGTTCGCCCCGCGTGCGTTTGTCGGAGCTTGCAACGTCCCCAAGGCCGAGAGCCGGTTGGGCCGGAAGTTTTGGCGGTGGGGACAGGCGGAGGTCGACTTGTCTCCACAACTCTCAAGCCACTCGTGGGACTCCTCCACGGATGGCCGGTACCTGCCGGCGCGCCCGGTCCTCAGCTGCCGAGGGAAATCAATGAGCATGCCCGTGCGCCTTCGCTTGGCGAACTCTTTGGCTTCAGCCTGTCGCCACCGCGCGGTCAGATCAAAGAATAGGGCAGGCCCCTTTGGGTTGGGGAGGTCCAATAGTCAGGCGCCTCCCGCAGGGGGTGTCCCCAGCTAGTTGAGACGGGGCGGCCGTAAAGCCGCCCCGTCCACCGTCATCAGGAGAAGACGAAGTCGCTGCTGCTCAGGCTCGACAGGTTCACGCCCTGCAGCGTGATCGAGTGGGCGGCGTCGAGTGCAATCACCACCGAGCTCCCGACCTGGGACGCGTGGCTCATCAGGGCGCCGAAGCCGCCCACCAGGTTGTGGTCGATTTGGATGGTGTCGTTCTGCGCCTTGAAGTCGGTGATCGTATCGTTGCCGAAGCCGGCGCCGAAGACGAAACGGTCCGGCCCGTTCCCGCCAGTCAGGATGTCATTGCCGGCCCCACCGTCGAGAGTGTCGGAGCCATTTTCGCCGGAGAGCTGGTCGATGCCCGCCCCGCCGAACAGCCGGTCGCCGCCGTTGCCGCCGAAGAGGTTGTCGGCCCCGTCGTAGCCATTGACGGTGTCGTCGCCGTTGCCGCCCTCGATACGCTCGTCGGCCGCCGTGCCCAACAGAACATCGGACTTCACCGTGCCAAGAATATTGGCCCCGTTGGCGACGCCGCCAACCGTCACGCTGACCGTCGCAGTGCTGGTGGCGCCCGCAGAGTCGGCCATCACATAGGTGAAACTGTCAGTCGCGGTTTGACCCTCGGTCAACAGGTCCTGGGTGTCTGCGTCGGCGGTGTAAACCACCTTGCCATCGACGATGGCGACACTGGCGCCGCTGGTGGTGGCCGACACGGAAACGAGGGTCTTCAGGTCGCCAGTGTCAATATCGGTGTCATTGGCCAGAACGTTGAGGATCACCGACTGGTCTTCGGAAACCGACCCCGCGTCCGCCAGGGCGACCGGTCCGTCGTTCACGCCGGTGACCGTCATGGTCACCGAGGCCGTGCTCTCGGCGCCGGCGGAATCCCGGACCGTATAGCTGAAGGTGTCGGTGGCCGTCGCGCCGGCCTTCAGGCTCTGGAAGGCCGATTCCGTGACGTAGCTCACGGTTCCATCGGCGTTGGCGCTCACCGATCCCAGGGCGCCGGTGGCGTCGACCGAGACCAGGGTCTTGGTGTCGCCCGCATCGACGTCGGTGTCGTTGGTCAGGACGTCCAGCGTCACCGCGGCGCCATCCTCGGTCGCCGCGCCGCTGTCGGCGACGGCGATGACACCGTCGTTCACGCCGGTGACGGTCATGGTGACGGTCGTGGTGCTGGTCAGGCCCGCGGTGTCCTTCAGGGTGTAGCTGAAGGTGTCGGTGGCCGTGGCGCCGGCCTTCAGCGATTGGAAGTTGGCGCCCGGATTGTAGGTCACCGTGCCGTCGGCGTTGGCGGTCGCTGACCCCGTCGTGCCCGTGGTGTTGACCGAGACCAGGGTCTTGGTGTCGCCGGCGTCGGCGTCAGTGTCGTTGGCCAGCACGTTAAGCGTCACCGCCGCGCCATCCTCGGTCGCCGCGAAGGCGTCGGCGACGGCGACGGGCGCCACGTTGCTGGGGCCGAAGGTGGCGTTGAGCGAGATATTGTCCAGACCGAAGGCGCCGGGGCCGGTGAAGTTGCTGGGGATGACCTCGACGAAGGTCAGCGTGTAGTCACCCGCGCTGAGCGAATTCAAGGTCGCACCGATATCCAGCGACACCTGCGTGACCGGGCTCCAGGCCGAGTCGCCGAACGGGGCCACAAAATGATAGAAGCTGGCCTTTGTGACGCCGCCCTGGGTGAGAACAACATCAAAGGTGCGAGCCGCACCACTGTAACTGGTGGTGGAAGCGAAATCGAACTTCAAGATGGCCGAGGACACGGTCTCATCAATGTGAATTGTCTGGCTCAGGGTGAACTTACCCGGGCTGCCGTCGAAGCCATTAAACGCCGTGTAGCCGCTTATCGGAGTGGCGCTGCCGCCTGCGACGTTACGCATGAACCAGGCCGGTTGGCCTGAGGTGGAATTGACGACCTGAGAATTACCGCTCCCACCGAAGGAGGCCTGATACGGGTTGGTTTGGTTGCTGCCCGCAGTCCAGCCCGCAAATGTGCCGGTGCTGAAGCCGCCGTTGGTGATCAGTTCGCTCATGGTGAATTCGCCCCTTAGTAGAATCGGCCCGCGCGCAGGCCGTTACGCAAATACGTCGGGCAGGGGACTAAAGAGAAGTCTCGGTTATTCAAAACGAAAATCTATATTATCTATAAATTACACGCCTAGAGGGAATATTAGTTAATAGTATTTGATACCGTACCAGAAATAGACACCCTCTCTTCAGCTATCATTCAACTTTGCATTGGTGGTCGCGACTTTAAATTGTCGGGACTCTCCGCCTCGACCCGATCAGGTCTGGGGCGCTCGCGGGTGGAGACGCGGCCCGAAACGCTCATGAGCGCCTCTGAAATCGGGCTTTGTGGGAGGCCAAACTCCGGAGCTGCGGAAATCCGCCGCGAATTCCGAGGGCTTCACGACCTGTGAAATTGGGAGCCGGTTGGACCGGAAGTTTTGGCGGTGAGAGAGGGATTCGAACCCTCGTTAGGCTTTCACCTAAACACGCTTTCCAAGCGTGCGCGATCGACCACTCCGCCACCTCACCGGCCGTCGCAAGCCGCCCTCAGGCCGCCCGCGAAGGCGCGCAATATACTCAGGAAGCTCGCCCGGGCAAGCGGCGTCGGCGACCTGTGGCAAGATGGTTGGGATCGGGCCTTCCGCGCCCTATCTGGCGCGCGCCAGGTGGGTGTGGTTCGAGGACCTGGCGGGGATGGACGCCGCCGAGGTCAGCGACTGCCTGACGACGGCCCACGGCCTGGTCGCGGCCAAGCTGACCTGGGCGCAACGCAAAGAGCTGGGGCTCTAACATTCCTCCCCCACCGGGGGAGGGGGACCGCGAAACGGTGGAGGGGGCTGGGGCCTCGCCACATCCACGGCCCAAACCCCCTCCGTCTCGCAGGCCTGGCCTGCGATCCACCTCCCCCGAAACGGCCTACGGCCTGGGGGAGGAATTGAAGGAGTTAGCCCCCCAGCAGCTTGCGCAGGTCGGCGATGGCGCCGGCGGCCTTGGAGCGGCGCTGACGCCAGAGCAGCAGGCTCACCGCACCGAGGGTGGCGGCCAGGAAGGCGATGGGGCCAAACAGCCAGGCCGCGGCCGCCAAAGCGAAGTAGTAGCCGCGAACGCCGGCGTTGAAGGCCGACAGGGCCGGATTGAGCAGCCGGGCGGCGGCCTCGCCATAGGCGGTCTTGAAGGCCGCGTCCTCGCTGTCGGGCGCCGCGCCCACGGCGGCGATGCAGTAGTTCATCTGGCGGATCGACCAGATGAAATCCAGCAGGCCGCGGGCGAGCGCCACCAGCACCAGGGCGATCTGCAACTCGAACACCAGGCGGGTGGAGGTCTGGATCACCACCAGGCTGGAGGCCGAGCGGAAGGTGCTCTCGCCCCCGAACAGCACGCCCGCGGCCCCGGCTATCAGGATCAGGTTGGAGGAGGCGAAGAAGGAGGCGGAGTTCAGGGCGTGGCCCAGGAGCTGGCCGTCCATGAACTTGTTCTCGCGCCCGGCCATGTTCTTCATCCAGGCGACCCGGATGACGGTCATGTCGGTGTTGATGGCGCCCTTGCCCCGGGCGGCGGCCTTCAGCAGCGGCTCATAGGCCAGCCACGCGACGGCGAAGACGATGAGCGCCGTCAAGTCCAGGGGCGAGAGCGCGAGCGGCAAACTAGTCCTCCGTGATCAGGCTGTGCTTGTTGGTGTCGCGCAGGGTCAGCGCCACCAGGAAGGCCAGGCCCATGATCGTCGCGACATAGACATAGAAGCCGCTCTCCATGCCCTCCTTCTTGAACCACAGGGCGACATACTCCGCCGTGCCGCCGAAGATGGCGTTGGCCGTGGCGTAGGGCAGTGCGACGCCGAGCGCCCGGACGTGGGCGGGGAACAGCTCAGCCTTCAGCACCGCGTTGACGGCGGTGTAGCCCGACAGGATCAGCACCAGGGCGCACATCAGGGCAAACGCCATGGTGGGGTCGGTGGTCACCGCGATCTTCGAGAAGATGGGATAGGTGAAGATGGTCCCCAGCAGGAAGGCGGCCACCAGGGTGGTCTTGCGGCCAACCGCATCGGACAGCGCCCCGAAGGCCGGCTGCGCGATCATGTAGACCAGCAGGGCGGCGGCCGTGATCGCGGTGGCCATGTCCTTGGTGAAGCCCGAGGTGTTGACCAGGAATTTCTGCATGTAGGTCGTGTAGGCATAGAAGGCCAAGGACCCCGCCGAGGTCAGGGCGAAGATGGTCGCCGTCTCCTTGGGGAACTTCACGAACAACAGCATGGTGCGGCTGCGTTCCGCGCCCTCGGCCTGGGCGGTCAGGTAGGACTGGCTTTCCTCCAGGCCGGTGCGGATCCAGAACACCACGATGGCCAGGACCCCGCCGATGGCGAAGGGAATGCGCCAGCCCCATTGGGCCAGATCCTCCGGCGACAGCACGTTCTGAAGCAGGATGAGGACGGCCAGGGCGGTGAGCTGGCCCAGGATCAGGGTGACGAACAGGAAGCTCGACCAGAAGCCACGGCGCTTCTTGCCGGCCATCTCCGACATGTAGGTGGCGCTGGCGCCGTACTCGCCCCCCAGGGACAGACCCTGGACCAGGCGCGCCAGGACGAGCGCCACGGGGGCGGCGGTTCCGATCATCGAATAGTCGGGGATGATGGCGATGGCGAAGGAGCCGGCGCACATCATGGAGACCGAGACGGTCAGGGCGGCCTTTCGCCCCGCGCGGTCGGCATAGAGGCCCATGAACCAGGCGCCGATGGGCCGGGCCAGGAAGCCCACGGCGAACACCGCGGCGGCCTGCAGCAGCTGGGCGGTCTCGTCGCCCTTGGGGAAGAAGTGCTTGGCGAAATAGAGGGCGAAGGAGGAGTAGACGAACCAGTCGTACCATTCGACGAAGTTGCCCGCCGATCCGCCCAGGATGGCCCTGAACCGCTGCATGGGGGTCAATCCCGGCGCCAGGGCCTCAGACGGAAGTTCACCGCCGCTTTCCGTAACTGTCATGCATTCCCCCGACCGAACTGGATCGGGGGAATGCTAGAATGTCTTGCCGCCTACGCGAAGGGCGCTTGCGCTATATCCGGCCCATCAGGACCAGGACCAGGACGATCACCAGCACCAGGCCCAGGCCGCCGGAGGGGAAGTAGCCCCACGAACGCGAGTGCCCCCAGGTGGGCAGGGCGCCGATCAGGGCGAGTACGAGAATGATGAGTAGAATAGTCCCCAGCGACATGGCTCAAGCCTCCCTGAGGCCTGGCCGGGTGGCCAGGCGCTATGGCCGGGAAACGAGCGTCGCCGGAGAAGGTTGCTAGTCCGCCATATCGGCGGTGTGCAGGCGGGCGTCGGCTTCCTTGACCTTCAGGGCGTAGAGCAGGCCGATGAAGGCGCCCTTCACCCGGGGCAGCAGGGCCAGCGTCGCCACGGCCAGGGGGATCAGGGTGGCAGGCACCATGATCGCCGCCGGCGCCTGCCAGATGATCGGGAAGAACAGCAGCGGCGCCACCAGCAGGTGGCCGACGATCAGGATGGTGAAATAGGCCGGGCCGTCGTCGGCGGGATACTGGGCGATGTCGTGGCCGCAGACCTGGCAGCGGGGCTCGACCTTCAGGTACTTCCAATAGAGCGCGCCCTGCTCGCAGTGGGGGCAGCGCCCACGGAGGCCGCGGGTCATGGCTTGGATCAGGGTGGGACGTTCGTGACGGGACATGACCGCCATATGTGTATCGGGGCCTTGGGAGTCCAAGGTGACGGGCGGTCGCATCGGGAACATGATCTTCGCAATCCCAGGCGGGGCTTGGAGTTCCCCATTGATGGCGCGTCGTTAGGTCTCACGGCGTGGGCGGGAACGTATCAGCCGCACAACTCATTGATGAGCAAGATGCGGAGAAGATTCATGAATTCCGATCCCAAGCCCATGTCCGACGGAAAATCCGTCCATGGCCATACCGGCCCCACGACCCCGGCCGAGGACAAGATGCGCAATGCCGACCCGGCGGTGGCGCCGCCGGGGGACAGGGTCAAGATCGCGGAAGCGGCGTCCCGCGAAGAGGACGCCTGACAGCGCCTAGCGCTTGGCGTCGTCGGCGGCGCCGCTGACCGCGCGGCCGGCGGCCGAGACGTCACGGCCCGCGCCGGAGATGGTGTTGCAGGCGGCGGTGAGCAGGGCGGTGGCGGCGACGGCGAGAACCAGGATCTTGCGCATTCAGTAGCTCCTTGAGGATGGCGGGCGTCATAGCCAAGCTTGAGGGCGATTTGTAGGCGAGGGTGAGGTCCTGGGGCAAGGCGCGTGGACGGTGCGCAATGACGTCCTTCGCGGGGTCGACAGACCGATCGGGCGAACCCACTGCGTCACCCCGGCCGTAGCGAAGAGGAGAGCCGGAACCCAGGGGCGGTGCGCACGGCCCCTGGGTCCCGGATCGCCTATCGGCGTCCGGGATGACGGGGGTGTCGTTCTGAGATCGGAGCGTGACCCCTCATGCGTCAGCTTCGCTGACAACTCCTCCCGCAAGGGGAGAAGGATAAGCCGCTAATCGGCGTCCATCTTCAGGGCGGCGATGAAGGCTTCCTGCGGGATTTCCACCTTGCCGAACTGGCGCATGCGCTTCTTGCCGGCCTTCTGCTTGTCCAGCAGCTTGCGCTTGCGGCTCATGTCGCCGCCGTAGCACTTGGCGGTCACGTCCTTGCGCAGGGCGCGCACGGTCTCGCGGGCGATGATGCGGCCGCCGATGGCCGCCTGGATCGGGATCTGGAACATGTGGGGACTGATGAGGTCCTTCATCTTCTCCACCATGCCGCGGCCGCGAGCCTCCGCGCGGTCGGCGTGGACCAGCATGGAGAGCGCGTCCACTGGCTCGGCGTTCACCAGGATCGACATCTTCACCAGGTTGCCGACCCGGTAGCCCTCGATGGCGTAGTCGAAGGAGGCGTAGCCCTTGGAGACGCTCTTCAGGCGGTCGTAGAAGTCGAACACCACCTCGTTGAGCGGCAGGTCATAGACCACCAGGGCGCGGGAGCCGACATAGCTGAGTTCCCGCTGTTCGCCGCGGCGGTCCTGGCAGAGCTTGATCACCGAGCCGAGATACTCGTCGGGGGTCAGGATGGTGGCCTTGATCCAGGGCTCGGCGATGGTGGCGATCTTCACCGGATCGGGCAGGTCGGCCGGGTTGTGCAGCTCCATCTCCGAGCCGTCGTTCAGACCGATCTTGTAGACTACCGAGGGCGCGGTCGCGATCAGGTCGAGGTCGAACTCGCGGGAGAGGCGCTCCTGGATGATTTCCAGGTGCAGCAGGCCCAGGAACCCGCAGCGGAAGCCGAAGCCGAGCGCCGCGCTGGTCTCCATCTCGTAGGTGAAGGAGGCGTCGTTCAGGCGCAGGCGGCCGATGGCGGCGCGCAGGTCCTCGAAGTCGGCGGCGTCCACAGGGAACAGGCCGCAGAACACCACTGACTGGGCGACCCGGAAGCCGGGCAGGGCGGTGGCGGTCTGGCGCTTCTCGTCGGTGATGGTGTCACCGACGGCGGCGTCGGCCACCTGCTTGATCTGGGCGGTGATGTAGCCGATTTCGCCGGGGCCGAGCTCGGCGACCTCGGTCTGCTTGGGCTTGAAGACGCCGATGCGGTCGATCTGGTGGGTGACGCCGGCATTCATCATGCGCACCTTCATGCCGGCCTTCAGCACCCCGTCGAGGACGCGGACCAGCACGACGACGCCGAGATAGGGGTCGTACCAGGCGTCCACCAGCAGGGCCTTGAGCGGCGCGTCGCGGTCGCCCTTGGGGGGCGGCAGGCGGGTGACGACGGCCTCCAGCACCTCAGCGATGCCCTCGCCGGTCTTGGCCGAGCAGAGCACGGCTTCGGAGGCGTCGATGCCGATGACGTCCTCGATCTGCTGGCGAATCCGTTCGGGCTCGGCGGCGGGCAGGTCGATCTTGTTGAGGACCGGGACGATCTCGTGATTGTTGTCGATGGCCTGGTAGACGTTGGCCAGCGTCTGGGCCTCGACGCCCTGACTGGAGTCCACCACCAGGATCGAGCCCTCGCAGGCGGCCAGGCTGCGGCTGACCTCATAGGCGAAGTCGACGTGGCCCGGGGTGTCCATCAGGTTGAGGACATAGGTCTCGCCGTCGCGAGCCTTGTACTCCAGACGCACGGTCTGGGCCTTGATGGTGTTGCCGCGCTCGCGCTCGATCTCCATATTGTCCAGGACCTGCTCGGTCATCTCACGCTTGGTGAGGCCGCCGGTCTCCTGGATCAGGCGATCGGACAGGGTCGACTTGCCGTGGTCGATGTGGGCCACGATGGAGAAGTTGCGGATTCTGGAAAGAGGGGTGCTCATGGTGCGCCAGCCTCTACCACATTCCGGCGCTCCTGCGAGGGCGGAGCGGCCCCTGGCGGGTCATCATGCTTAATCGGACGTTAAGCTGCGCCGCCGCATTGATGGCGCCAGGGGATGGGAGGCTGTTTCGCCTTCATTCGGGGACGTTCCATGGATCGCCGCACACTGATCGTTTCGGGCCTGGCCACGCTGGGCGCCGCCGGGGCCGCCAAGGCCCAGGAGCCGGGCCAGCCCGGCCCCTACCAGACACCGAACTATCCGGCCGCCCCGCCGCCGTCTCCGGGCCAGAATCCCAACTATCCGGCCCCGGCCCCGGCCGAGCCCTTCTCCCGCGAGGAGATGGTCAACAACGTCTCCGACTTCCTGGGGGTGACCGCCGAGGCCGCCGGGGGCGCCATCGAGCGGGTGTTCCGCGACAATGGCCGGCCCACGGCCTATATCGCCGGCCAGGAGGCCTCGGGCGCGATCTCGGTCGGCGCCCGCTACGGCAAGGGCCTGCTCTATATGAAGAACCGCGAGCCGCTGGAGGTCTTCTGGCAGGGCCCGTCGGTGGGCTGGGACCTGGGCGGCAACGCCAGCCGGGTCTTCACCCTCTGCTACAATCTCCAGTACCCGGAGATCCTCTTCCAGCGCTTCCCGGGCGTGGAGGGCTCGGCCTATCTGGTGGGCGGGGTGGGCGTGAACTACCTACGCTCCGACGAGGTGATCCTGGCCCCCATCCGCGCCGGCGTCGGCCTGCGGCTGGGCGCCAACATCGGCTATCTCGGCTTTAGCCGTAAGCGCCGGGTCTGGCCCTTCTAGGGACGGCCGGCCTCCTAGTGCTTGTCGGTCTTGGAGGCCAGCAGGTCCATCAGGGCCAGCATGACGCCGGAGACCACGAAGGTCAGGTGGATACCCACCAGCCAGGCCAGGGTCCGGTCGGGGATCGGCTCGTTCTCCGACAGGCGCATGAAGGCCCGCAGCAGGGCGATGCCGGAAATCGCCACGATGGAGGCGATCAGCTTCATCTTCAGGCCCGAGAAGTCCACCGTCCCCATCCAGGAGGGGCGGTCCTCGTCGTCGCCGGTGTCGATCTTCGAGACGAAGTTCTCGTAGCCCGAGAAGGTGACGATCAGCAGCAGGTTGCCGGCCAGGGAGAGGTCGATGAGGGAGAGCGCCATGAGGATGGCCTCCTCCGGGCTCATGGTCGTGATGTGCTGGAACTCGTGCCAGGCCTCGTTGAAGAAGACGATGACCAGGCCGGCCAGGGCCAGGATCAGACCCACATAGAAGGGCGCCATCAGCCAGCGGGAGCGGAACAGGGCCGTCTCCAGCCAGCGTTCGAGGACGGGCTTGGGCTTGGCGTGGCGCGGGGCGGTCGGGGGCGTGGTCATGCGCAAGGTATGGGATGGCGCGCGGGGGGTTTCAAGCGCGCACCCCGGGTGTCATCCCGGTTTCCGCGTGAGCGGAAGACCGGGACCCAGACGCGCTGATCTATCCTGCAAGCCCCGCGCATCTGGGTCCCGGACAACGCTTCGCGTTTCCCGGATGACATCGAGGGCGGAGCTAGCTCCGCAGCTTCGCGCCCACGGCCTTGTCGGCGGCCGCCACGATCCTGGCCGACAGGGCCTCGATCTCCGGCTCGGTGAGGGTCTTCTCGCGGGGCTGGAGCAGGACCTCGATGGCCACCGACTTGGAGCCCTCGGCCACGCCGGCCCCCTGATAGACGTCGAAGACCCGGGCGTCGGCGATCAGGGCCTTGTCGGCGGCGAGGATCGGGCGGACCAGGTCTCCGGCCGCCACCTCGGCGCCGACCACGAAGGCGAAGTCGCGGCTGAGCGGCATGAGGGCCGACAGCTCAAGGGCCGGCCTGGTCTTGGTGGACTTCCTCTTGCCCTCGGGGAGGGCGTCCAGGTTCAGTTCGAAGGCCACCAGCGGGCCGTCGACGTCCAGCGCCTTGAGCACGCGCGGGTGAAGTTCGCCGAACTCGGCGACGATGGTCTTGGGGCCAAGCTGCAGGCGGGCCGAACGACCCGGATGCCACCAGTCCGACGTGCCGCCCTGGACCAGCTGCAGGTTCGGCGCGCCGATCTCCTCCAGGATGGCCATCAGGTCGGCCTTGAGGTCGAACAGCGGATCGGTCCTGGCGCCGTCCCAGCGGCGGGGCGGGTGCGGGGCTGTCAGGGCGGCCAGCACGGTCACCTGGTCCTGCGGCTCGTCGCCGCGATAGAGCGGGCCGATCTCGAAGGCGGCCAGGTCGGGGAAGCCGCGCCGGGCGTTACGGCCCGCCGCCTCGATGAGGTTGGGCAGGATGGACGGCCGCATGCAGTCCAGATCCGAGGCGATGGGATTGGTCACCACCAGCTTGGGATCGCCGCCGCCGAACAGTTTCGCCGTCGCCTGGGCCGTGAAGCTCCAGGTGATGGTCTCGGCATAGCCGCGGGCGGCCATGGCGCGGCGCGCCACCCGGACCCGGCCCTGGCGCACGGTGAGCACGCCGCCGGCGGCGGGGGCCAGTTCGGGCAGGGGCGTGGCGGGCAGGGCGTCGTAGCCCTGGATGCGGGCCACCTCCTCGACGAGGTCGGCCCTGCCCTCCACGTCGCGGCGCCAGGAGGGCGGGGTGACCTGGTCGCCGGCGACTGCGAAGCCGAGCCTGGTGAGGATCTCGTCGATGCGGGCCTCGCCGATATCCAGGCCCGACAGCTGCTTCACGTAAGCCCGGTCGAAGGTCATGGCGGTGGGCGGCGTGGGCGCCTCGCCGGCCAGGGTGAGTTCCGAGGCCTCGCCGCCGCAGAGTTCGAGGATCAGCCGGGTCGCCAGCTCCAGGCCGGGGACCAGGGACTGGGGATCGACGGTGCGGGCGAAGCGGTACTGGGCGTCGGAATTGATGCCGGTGCTGCGGCCTGTCTGGGCGGTCAGGATCGGGTCGAACCAGGCGCTTTCCAGGAAGACCTCGGTGGTGGTCTCCGAGCAGCCGGTGCTCTCGCCGCCCATGACCCCGCCCAGGCCGATGACGCCCGAGCCGTCGGCGATGACGCAGATGTCAGGGGTGACGGCGTAGGTCTTGCCGTCGAGGGCCGCGACCTCTTCGCCCGAGGCGCCCATACGGGCCTCAATGAAGCCGCCGGTCAGCTTGGCGGCGTCATAGACGTGCAGCGGCCGGGCGCGGTCGTAGGTGATCAGGTTGGTGATATCAACGAGGGTGTTGATGGAGCGCAGGCCGATGGAGGTCAGGCGCTGGGCCAGCCAGGCCGGGGAGGGTCCGTTCTTCACGCCGCGGATCAGCCGGCCGGAGAAGGCCGGGCAGGCCTCGGGCGCGGGCAGCCTGATCTCGATGGGATTGGCGAAGCTCCCGGGGACCGGGGCGATGGCGATGTCCTTCAAGTCGCCCAGACCGGCGGCGGCCAGGTCGCGGGCGATGCCCACCACGCCCAGCCAGTCGGGGCGGTTGGGGGTGACCTCGAAGTCGATGACGGCTTCCAGGCTCAGCGCCGTGGCGGCCGGCGTCCCCACCGCCAGGTTGTCGGGCAGGTCCATGATGCCGTCAGACTCAGATGCGGCCTCCAGCTCGGAGGCCGAGCAGAGCATGCCGTTGGAGACCACGCCACGCACCGGCTTCTCCACCAGCGTCACGCCCAGGCCCGGCACATAGGCGCCGATGGGGGCGTAGATGGTGGTCAGGCCGGCCCGCGCATTGGGGGCGCCGCAGACGATCTCCTTGCGGCCGTCGACGGTGTCCACCTGGCAGACCCGCAGGCGGTCGGCGTTGGGGTGCTGAACCGCCTCGACGATCTTGGCGACCGTGAAGGCGGCCAGCTTGGTGGCGGGGTCGGCGACGTGCTCGACCTCCAGGCCGGCCATGGTCATGGCGTCCACCAGTTCGGAGGCGGTGGCGGTGGTGTCGAGGTGCTCGCGCAGCCAGGAGAGGGTGAACTTCATTGGTCGGCTCCTTCGCCGAGAATCTCGATCAGGCGGAAGCGCTCGCACCAGAGCAGCATGTCTGGGGCGTAGGTGGCTTCGCGGACGAAATAGTCCTCATGGACGGCGGCCCAGTGGGCACGGCTGAGGTCGCCCTCGCCCTCCTCCGCGGCGAAGGTGGCGTCGACCTCGTCGAACCGGCGCTGGACCAGTTCCACCGACTCGATGATCGCGCGCGGGGCGCCCGCGCCGTCCTGAACCACATAGCGTGCGCCGGGGGCGCTGCCCTTCAGTCCCTGGGAGGCGGCCCAGCAGGTGGCGGTCTTCTTGCCCGCCAGGACCAGGGCCAGGAGTTCGTCGGCCATGGCGGGGCTGTCGCCGAACATGAAGTGCTCCAGGCCGGCCAGGTCGGTGAGAGCGGCCATCAGCTGAGCCCCGTCGCCGGGTTCGGCGCGGCGAAGGCCGAGAAGCCGTAGTGCTGCAGCCAGCGGACGTCGGTGGCGAACATGTCGCGCAGGTCGGGCATGCCGTATTTCAGGACGCCCAGCCGGTCGACGCCGCAGCCGAAGGCGAAGCCCTGCCAGACGTCGGGATCCAGGCCGCAGTTGCGGAGCACATTGGGATGGACCATCCCGCAGCCGAGGATCTCCAGCCAGTCGGTTCCCTGCCCGATCTTCACCTCACCGCCCGAGCGGTCGCACTGCACGTCCATCTCGGCGCTGGGCTCGGTGAAGGGGAAGTGGTGCGGACGGAAGCGGGTGACCACGTCCGGGGTCTCGAAGAACCGGCCGAGGAAGGTCTCGAGCGTCCACTTCAGGTGGCCCATGTGGATGGCCTTGTCGATCACCAGACCCTCGATCTGGTGGAACATCGGCGTGTGGGTCTGGTCACTGTCCTTGCGGAAGGTGCGGCCCGGCACGATGACGCGGATCGGCGGCTCCTGGCCCGTGGCGATCCAGGGGGCGGCCGGCTTCTGGTTGGTGCGGTTCATGACGCGCACCTGCACGGGACTCGTGTGGGTGCGCAGCACCTTGCGTTCGCCCTGCTCGTTCTCCGGCAGGAAGAAGGTGTCGTGCATCTCCCGGGCCGGATGCTTGGGCGGGAAGTTCAGGGCCGTGAAGTTGTTGAAGTCGGTCTCGATGTCCGGCCCCTCGGCCAGGGCGAAGCCCATGTCGGCGAAGATGGCGATCATCTCGTCCATCACCTGCATGGTGGGGTGGACCCCACCCTTGCGGCGCGGCGGCGCCGGCAGGGAGAGATCGACGCGTTCCGACGCCAGGCGGGCGTCCAGCTCGGCGGCCTCCAGGCCCGCCTTGCGCTCGGCGATGGCGGCGGCGACCCGGTCGCGCAGGCCATTGATCCGCGGGCCCTGTTCCCGGCGCTCGTCGGGGGACATGGCGCCCAGGGATTTGAGCAGGTCGGAGATCGCCCCGGACTTGCCCAGGGCCGAGACCCGTATGGCCTCCAGGGCCTGAAGGTCGGTGGCGGCCGCGATGGCGGCGGTGAGGTCGGCTTCGAGTTTGGCGGTCATGACACGGCGTTCTTAGAGGGGGTGACAGGGCGCGGGAAGAGGACAGCAAAAAGCCCTCCGGCGGTTCGGCCGAAGGGCTTTGAATGCTTTAGGAGCCAAGGGCTCCCGGGCCTCAAGCCAGAGCGGCGCGAACCTTCTCAGCGATGGCCTTAAACGCAACCGGGTCGTTGCCCGCGATGTCCGACAGGACCTTGCGGTCGATCTCGATCCCGGCCAGGTCGAGGCCGTGGATAAAGGTCGCGTAGGTCAGACCCTCGATGCGGGCCGCGGCGTTGATGCGCTGGATCCAGAGCGAGCGGAAATTACGCTTGCGGACCTTGCGGTCGCGATAGGCGTACTGACCGGCGCGGTCGACCGCAGCCTTGGCCGTGCGGATGGTGTTCTTGCGGCGGCCGTAGAAACCCTTGGCCTGCTCAAGAACCTTCTTGTGACGGGCGTGGGCGACAACGCCCCTTTTAACGCGTGCCATGTGTCAGTGCTCCGATCAAAGGCCGTAGGGCAGGTAGGACTTGATGGTCTTGACGTCGGACGACGACATGACCTTCGTGCCACGGTTCTGACGGATGTACTTGGCGCTGTGGCTCATCAGCCGGTGGCGCTTGCCCGCGACGCCGGCCTTGATGAGGCCAGACGCAGTGATTTTGAAGCGCTTCTTGGCGCCTGACTTGGTCTTCAGTTTCGGCATTTCTCTGCGGAGCGTGAGCCCCGTCCTCTGGCGTATTGATGAACCGTCCTGGCATGCCATTGGGCCAGACGGTTCCGAAGGGGAGGGCGAATACGCGAAAGGGTGCGGGAAAGCAAGGGTTTGAGTCCCGGCGCCGCGCGTTCATACCCCTGTCGACACGGAGCGAAACCCCATGGCCCGCCAAGCCGCCGCCAAGCATCCCGCCAGAAAGCCCCGCAAGCATCGGCCCATGGTGATCGGGGCGTTCCTGGCCCGTCCGCGGCTGCTGGCCTCGTTCGCCGTGGGCCTGGCGGTGTGGCTGGCCTGCGCCAGCCTGACGACGTTTCAGTGGAGCACCAGCGCCATCTTCGGCTGGGACGCCACGGCCCTGGTCTTCATCGTCGCCCTGATCGCCTTCATGATCGGAAAGTCGCCGGCGGACATCCGCAGGCAAGCGTCGTCGCAGGACCAGGGCCAGGGCATGATCCTGGCGGTGGTCGTCCTGGCGGCGGCCTTCAGCATCGCGGCGGTGGGGGTGGAGCTCTCAACGGCCAGGGGTGGCCACGGCCTGGAAAGGGCCGGCCGCGTGGCGCTGGCCTTCGGGACGGTGGCGGCCTCCTGGTTCATGGTCCACCTGATCTTCGCCCTGCACTACGCCCACGAGTACTACGCCCCCGAAGCCGAACCGACGGGCAAGGCGGTGGCGGGAGGCCTGGCCTTTCCGGGCGGAGAGGAGCCCGACTACTGGGACTTCGTGCACTTCTCGACGGTGATCGGGGTGGCGGCCCAGACGGCCGACATCGCCTTCACCTCAAAGCCCCTGCGGCGGATCGGCACGATCCACGGGATCGTGGCCTTCACCTTCAACACCGTGGTGTTGGCGCTCACCATCAACCTGCTGGCGGGATTGTTCAGCGGAGGTTGAGGGGCCGAGAGGCCGATTTTTGAACCACGAACCTCACGAACCACACGAACGGGAGGGCCGCCGTCGTCGCTGCCATGAGGACAGCCGCTGCGCGGCGCCGGGCCGCGCGCACGCCCACGCAGCCGCGCGTTCGTGTCGTTCGTGAGGTTCCTGGTTCCTCTTCTTTATGAAGCGGGCGGCTGCCCATGCGGCAGGCGCTTGATCACCTGCAGGGCCAGGATCACGGCGGGCACGATGAGGATGGCGGTGAGCGCGAAGGGCGCGCCGGGGGAGACCAGGCTGAAGAGCTGGCCCGCATAGATCGGGCCGCCGATCCGGGCCAGGGCATTGTTGGACATGTTGAGGCCCAGCATCTCGCCCTGGCGGTCGGGTGGGGTGGACTTGGAGATCAGCCCCACCAGGTTGGGGAAGCAGATCGACTGGCCAAAGCCGACGATGGCCAGACCGAGCACCGCCTGGGCCGGGACCTGCGAGGTGAACTGCACCAGCATGCCGACGAACATCAGGCACAGGCCGGCGATCAGCACCCGCGGCTCGCCGAAGCGGGCCACCAGCCAGCCGGTGGCGATGCCCTGGCTGAAGGCCCCGATCACCCCGATGACCATGAAGGCCAGGCCGATCTCCCGAGGCCCCCAGCCGAACTTGGCGGCGGTCCACAGGCCGTAGGTGGCCTCGATGCCCGCGAAGCCCGAGACGATGACGAAGGAGATGATCAGGACCCGGGCGATCACCGGATGGGCGAAGGCCTCGCGCAGCGCCACCTGACGGCCGCGCGGGCGCACGTCAGGCGTACCCGGCCGGGTCTCGCGCACGAAGAAGAAGACGCCGGCCGCCGAGGCCAGGCCAAGCGCCGCGGCGGCGAACAGGGGCAGCTGGAAGCCGATTGGGCCGAGGCTGGGCTGGGCCAGCAGACCCCCCAGGGCAGGTCCGGTCATGAAGCCCATCGAGAAGGCCGAGCCCATCACCCCCATGCGGCCGGCGCGCTTCTCCGGGGGGGTGATGTCGGCCATGCAGCCCTGCAGGGTGGAGATGTTGCCGGCGAAGAAGCCACCGGCGAACCGCGCAACGAAGGCGAACAGGATGTTGGGGGAGAAGGCGAGCGCCACATAGGCCAGGGCGCTGACCGCGATGGTGACGATCAGCACCGGCCGGCGACCGACCCGGTCCGAGAGCCGGCCCCAGAAGGGCTCACCCAGGAACTGGCCGAAGGAGAACATCGAGAACAGCAGGGCGATCTGCCAGGCCGGCGCGTCGAAGGCCTTGCCGAAGAACGGCAGCAGCGGGATGACCACCCCGAAGCCGGCGATGTTGAGGAACACCACCGACAGCAGGATGATCAGGGCGCGGAGGTCCTGCTTTTCGCTCGGGACGCTCGCGCCGGGCGGGGTCATGGCTCGGGCTTTGGCGGCTCGCTCAGGAGCCGCGACCTGCGGGTCGCCGACAGCGCCAGCAGGATGGCCGGCGCCACCACCAGGGCGCCCAGGATGAACGGGCCGTCCCGCATGACGGGCACCATCAGGCCCGCGCAGACGGGTCCCACCACCCTGGCCAGGGCGCCGGTGGCGTTGTTGAGGCCCATGATCTGACCCTGCCTATGGGGGTCGGCGGTGCGCGAGATGATGGCGCCCACATTGGGGAAGGCCACCGACTGCCCGGCCGCGGTCAGGCACATCAGGGCGATGGTCATGGGGCCGCTGACGGAGAAGACCTGCAGGGCTGCGGCGACCGCGGTCATGCCCATGCCGATGGACAGCATCACCCCCTCGCCGAAGCGCTCGGACATCTGGCCGGTGACCATGGTCTGGAAGAAGAAGGCCGTGGCGCCGGTGAAAGCGAAACATACCGCGATCTCGCGCGGGCCCCAGCCGAAGCGGGCCTGGGACCAGAGGCCAAACTGGCTCTCGATGCCCGTGAAGGCGAAGCCCACCAGGAAGGTCAGCAGCATCATGCGGCCGATCACCGGATGGGTGACGGCCTCGCCAATGGCCGACCAGCGGCTGGGGCGATGGCTGATGCCTTCCTCGCGGACCCGGCTTTCCTTGATGAAGATGGTGATGGCCACGACGCACAGCGCCGCCAGGCCCGAGGCGATGAACAGCGGAATGCGGAAGCCGGCCGGGCCCATGCCGGTGTGGGCGAAGAAGCCCCCCACCGCGGGGCCGATGATCAGGCCGACATTCCAGGCCGCGCCCTGATAGCTCATTTGGCGGGCGCGCTTCTCAGGCGGGGTGACGTCGGCGATATAGCCCTGCACCACGGCGCCGTTGCCGGCGGCCAGCCCGCCCACCAGGCGGATGGCGAAGGCCGCCCAGATGTTGGGGGCGAAGGCCAGCGCCAGGTAGCAGAGGCAGTTGCCGATGATGGTTGAGATCAGCAGCGGCTTGCGGCCGTACTTGTCCGACAGTCGGCCCCATAGGGGTTCGCCGAAGAAGGCCCCCACCGAGTAGGCGCCGAAGATCGCTCCGATCTGCCACGGCTCGGCGTCGAAGGAGTCGGCATAGAAGGGCAACAACGGGACGATGATCCCGAAGCCCAACATGTTGATGAAGATAACGGCGATCAGCGACGCCGCAGCGAAACGCGGCGCCGGGGCCTTATACGGCTCGGACTGGGACATAATGATCCGGTGTTAAGCTGGACCGATCAGGGCGTAAAGACCCAGTGTGACGCTGGGTTGTCGCAGTTCACCTGGGGGCACGAAAAAGCGGCCGCCCCTGGGGGACGGCCGCTTCAAATCGTTTGCGGCGATCAGACCTTAGCGCGGCGCCAGGATCATGATCATCTGGCGGCCTTCCATGCGGGGCTCGTACTCGACCTTGGCCACCGGCTCGAAGTCGGCCTTCACCTGCTGGAGCAGCTTCATGCCAAGTTCCGGGTGGGCGAGTTCGCGGCCACGGAAGCGCAGGGTGACCTTCACCTTGTCGCCCTCTTCGAAGAAGCGGTGCATGGAGCGCGCTTTGACTTCGTAGTCGTGGATGTCGATGTTGGGACGGAGTTTGATCTCCTTGATCTCCACCACCTTCTGCCGCTTGCGCGCCTCGTTCTTCTTCTTCTGCTCCTGGAACTTAAACTTGCCGTAGTCCAGGATCTTGCAGACGGGCGGATCGGCATTCGGCACGATCTCGACCAGGTCCAGACCCGCTTCCAAAGCGGCTTCCAGAGCGGAGGAGGTCGGCATCACGCCCTGTTTCTCACCGTGCTGATCGATGAGCAGAACCTTGGGGACGCGGATGTCTTCGTTGATGCGCGGTCCGTCTTTGACGGGCGGCGCCTGCATGGGGCGGCGAATAGGCTTTTGCTCCGTGAGCTATTTCAAGGCGAACGCGCCGGCCACGCAATGCGCTCCGGGGTCGTTCGGACAGTATATGACCTTGCGGACCCTCGCGATCAAGCGCCGCCGGGGGCTGGGGCCAAAGCATTCGCCGCCTGTGCGACGCTCGCCACAGCCAGATCGCCCAGATTATCGGCCTGCAGCACCGCCACATGGCCGCGCGGAGCCGACAGATTGGGGTCCGAGGCCCGCGAGAACAACACGATGGTCGGCGCGCCCGTGGCCGCGGCCAGGTGCAGCGGTCCGGTGTCGTTTCCCACCACCAGGGCGGCCTTGGCCCCCAGGATTGCGATGCGGGCGAAGTCTGTGCGGCCGGTGAGGTCGCGGGCCTTGCCGACATAGCGCTGGATCTGGCGGGCCTCGGCGCTCTCCTGGGGGCCGCCCAGGATGACGATGTCGAAGCCGCGGTCGTAGAGGATCTTGCCGAGCTCGCCGTAGCGGTCGACGGGCCAACGCTTGTCCAGCCGGTGGGCCGAGCCGCCGGGGATAAACAGCACATAGGGCCGGGGCATGACGCCGCCGGCCACGGGGCGCTCCTGGGGCGCCTTGCGCAGCACCCAGGACAGGTCCGGCGGCGGGGCGCTGCCGGGCTCGGTCGGCGCGTCGGGATAGATGCCCGCATACTTCAACTGGTCGGCCTGGCGCTCCAGGGTGTGCATGGAATTGCGGTGGGGATTCTTGTGCGGCAGGGCGCAGCCCATGGCGATCCCCGACCACTCCGGCGGGAAGGGCCGCAGCATCTGGAAAATGCGGTTGGAGGCCGAGGAGGTCTGTAGGTCGTAGACTCGGTCGTACTTGGCCTTCTTGATCCGGCCGCGCAGGGCCAGCCAGGCGCCGGGGCCGTTGGGTTTGCCGTCGGTCTCCACGGCGTTGAAATAGGGTGAGCTCTTGGCCAGGCCCTCGAACTGCGGGGTGGTCAGCAGGGTGATGTGGGCGCGTTTGTGCGCCTCGCGAATCTTCTTCATCGCCGCCAGGGCCAGGACGAAGTCCCCCAGGGCCGACAGCTTGATCACCAGGATCTTCTTGATCTCACGCGCCATGGGCCCTCGCCGTCAGCACGCGTTCATAGGCTTCCATTGTGGCCGCGCACATGGCCTCGGCGGAATAGAGCTGGCGGGCGCGGGCCGAGGCCAGCTCGCCCATCCTGCGAAGTTCGACAGGCCCAAGCTCGATGGCGTGGGTCATGGCGGCGGCCCAGGCGCTCGCGTCGCCGGGCGGGACCAGCCAGCCGGTCTTGCCGTCTAGCACCGTCTCGGTGGCGCCGCCGTGGCTGGAGGCGATCACCGGGCGCCCCATGGCCTGGGGCTCGACGGCGGTGCGGCCGAAGGACTCCGGGACGGTGGTGGGCAGGATGGCCAGATCGCAGACCAGGCAGGCGGCCGGCATGTCGTCACAGTGGCCCACCAGCTTGACCTCGGCGGTGAGGCCCTGGTCGCGGATCGAGGTTTCCAGTTCCTCGCGATAGTCGGTGCGGCCCTGGTCGTCGCCGGCGAAGATGATCAGGAAATTGGACCGGCCCTGCGCCTTCATCCGGGCGGCGGCCTCGATGATGGTGGGGTGGCCCTTGATGCGGGTCAGGCGCCCGCCCAGCAGGATCTTCACGCGGTTGTCGGTGGGGGCGATCCCCCAGGCGGCGCGCAGATCGGCGATCCGCTCGCGGGTCACCCAGGCGGGGTTGAAGCGGTCCAGGTCCACGCCGCGCGGAATGGTGACGATCTTCTCCGGCGGGAGGTCATGCTCCCTCAGCACGTGGTCGCGGGTGTAGTCGGAATTGGCGATCACCAGATCGCCCCGGGTCATCACCGCATTGTACCAGCGCTTCAGCTTGGTCTTGGCGTTGTAGATGCCGTGATAGGTGGCCACGAAGGGCGTCCCCGTCGCCTGGGCCGCCCACAGGGCCGAGAAGGCCGGGGCCCGGCTGCGGGCGTGGACCAGGCTGACCTTCTCCTTGCGGATCAGGTCCACCAGGCGGGCGGCGTTGCCCAGCATCACCAGCGGGTTCTTCGACTGCACCGGCATCTGGGCCAGGCGGCCGCCGTCGGCCTCCAGGCGCGCAGTCATGCGACCGCCGCGGGTGGCCACCAGGGCCTTGCCGCCGGCGCGCACCACCGCATTGGCCACGTCGATCGTGGTCTGTTCGGCGCCGCCGGTTTCCAGCTCGGGGACGACCTGCAGCAATGTGAAGTTGGGAGGCAGTGTCACGGCCATCTGCATAACGCACTGCGGGGGCGCGTAAAGCCCGTCGCACGCTGACGGGCCTCCTCGCACGGGCTATTGATCAGCCATGAGCGAAGAGACGGGTTTCCTGGCGCGGCCGGACGGCGAGCGCGTGGCGTGGCGGCGCGTGGCGGGCGAAGGTCCCACCGTGGTCTGGCTGGGGGGCTTCCGCTCCGACATGGCCGGGACCAAGGCGGCGGCGATCGCGGACTGGGCGCAGGCGCGGGGCCGAGCCTATGTCCGCTTCGACTATTTCGGCCACGGCGAGTCCAGCGGCGACTTCGCCGATGGGACCATCACCCGCTGGCGCGAGGATGCTCTGGCGGTGATCGACGACCTCGCCGCGGGACCGCTTGTCCTGGTGGGCTCCTCCATGGGCGGCTGGATCAGTTGCCTGGCCGCCGCCGTGCGCGCCGACCGGATCAAGGCCCTGGTGCTGATCGCGCCCGCACCCGACTTCACCGAGAAGCTGATGGCGCCCGAGATCGACGCCGCCGGCCGCGAGGCCCTGGCGCGAGACGGCGTCTGGCTGCGGCCCAGCGACTATGGCGAGCCCTATCCGATCACCGCCAATCTGCTGGAGGACGGCGCCCGCTGGTCGATCCTGCCGGGCCCCGTGCCGATCACCGCGCCGGTGCGTATCCTGCAGGGCGGGGCCGATCCCGATGTTCCCTGGCGCCATGCCCTGGAGCTGGCCCAGGCGCTGAACAGCGACGACGTGGTCTTCAGCCTGATCAAGGACGGCGACCATCGGCTGTCGCGGCCTGCCGACCTCGCCCGGCTGCTGGCCGCGCTCGACGAGGTCTGTCCGGACTGAGACGCGGCGTGTCCGGACAGGTCTTTGATTGCCGTGCGGCGCGGGCGCGGCCAGACCTTGACCATGACAAGCCAACCCGCCACCAAGTCCGCCAAGCAGGAGCTGATCGAGATCGGCAAGACCGTCGGCGCCGCCCTGCTGATCGCGCTCGTGCTGCGGATCATCTTCTTCCAGCCCTTCACGATCCCCTCGGAGTCCATGGAGCCGGCCCTGCTGAAGGGCGACTACATCATCGTCTCGAAATACGACTACGGCTGGAGCGCCCACTCCATCCCGTTCAGCCCGCCTCTGTTCCGGGGCCGGATCCTGGACAAGCAGCCCCAGCGCGGCGACGTGGTGGTCTTCCACCTGCCGCGCGACAAGAAGATCACCTACATCAAGCGGCTGATCGGCCTGCCCGGCGACCGCATCCGGGTGGCGGGAGGCCGGGTCTACGTCAACGGCAAGGCCATCGCACGCAAGCCGCTCGGCATGATCGAGGACCCCGGCGCGCCGGGCGTGCAGGTGATGCAATACGCCGAGCCCAAGCCCAATGGCGCCAGCTACGTCACCTTCGACCGCGCCCCCGACCATGAGGGCGACAACACCGAGGTCTATGTGGTGCCTGAAGGCCGCTACTTCATGATGGGCGACAACCGCGACAACTCGCTGGACAGCCGCTGGCCTCAGGAGATCGGGGTCGGCTACGTCCCGGCCGAGAACCTGGTGGGCAAGGCGCGCTTCATCATGCTGTCCTGGAAGGGCGGCGCCTCGATCTTCAAGCCCTGGACCTGGGTGATGCGGTTCGATGCGAGCCGCGCCTTCCACCGGCTGGACTAGCGGGCGGCGTACTCGGCGCGGCTGAGGACGCCGTCGTGGTTGGTGTCGATGCGTTCGAACTGGGCCGCGGCCACGCTGGGGCGCGCCAGCGACGGCAGGGCCGCAGCGCCAACCGCCGCGGCGATCGCGGCCCCGACGAGCAGGCGCAGGCCCTTGCGGGAGACCCGCGGCTTGGCCGGCGCCTCCAGCTGCTGGTCGATGAAGGCGCGCAGGGCCTCGCTGGCCGAGCGGCCATCGGCCCGGCAACGGGCCATGAAGGCTTCCTTGGTCGGATACGGAATCCGAATCTCCAGGGATTCGCTTTTCTTCAGTCGTCTGGGCTCGGTCATGGTGCGGTCTTCGAAAGGATGAGCGAGGCTAGCCAAGCCTATGTCGCGCCCGTGTGACAGGAAAAAGGTGTCCGGACAGTCTGGGCCCTATGCCCAGGGATCTATGATCGTTGGCCCATAGCCCAAGAAGTCCGTGACGTTTCGCGTCGCGACAGAAGCGCCGCACGCTTGAGCGATCGCGGCGACTTGGACGTCTAAAGCGCCTGCAGGTCGTCCTTCGCGCCGGCGATCGGCCGCCAATTTCGCATAGGCCTTGGCGGCCGATCCGTCGAAAGGCAGAACCCGGTCGGCGAAGTCGATGGCGAACATCTGCTCTGCGGCGGCCAGAAGCATGGTGCGCCGATGACTCTCCGGCAGCAGAGCCACGCCGTACAGGATTTCGGCCTGTGTGATGGTGGTCGTGAAGAGGGTTTCGCTGGGCTGATTGGACAGCCAAGCCCGCACGACCTCGGAGGGGATCGGTCTCATCAGTTCCGACACCACGTTGGTGTCGAGGATGATCACTCTTCAAACCTGGGAGGTTCACGCAACGACTCCCGACCTGTCAGGTCCAGGTCCACGCCGCCCAGGGCGGAGAATCTCATTCGAATAGCCTCGCCGAGGTGAGGTCGGCTCGGCGCCGGGTCTGTTAGGGCGTCCCGCAAGATCGATCGGACCTCTTCCTCCATCGAGCGCCCGTGATGCGCGGCCCGCATGCGGAGGCGTGCTTTCAGCGGATCTTCCAGATTTCGGACGGTGATGCTGGCCATGATATCAATGTAGGCAATGATATCATTGATTGCAATGATGGGGGCCCTAACCGCCCGCCGCCAGGATCGCGGCCAGCCCCTCGCGGTAGGTCGGATACTGCGGCCGCCAGCAAAGCTCGGCCTTGGCCCGTGCGTTGGAGACCCGCTTGGTCTCGGCATAGAAGCGCCGCGCCGCAGGGGTGAGGGCGTCGAGGTCGAGGGCCTCTTCCGGCGGAGGCTCCATCCCCAGAAGCTTGGCGGCGTAGGCCACCACCTGGCTGTTGGGCGCCGGTTCGTCGTCGCAGAGATTGTAGATGCCGCCGGCGCGGGGCCGGGCGATGGAGGCCTCAAGGCCGGCGGCCAGGTCATCGACATGGATGCGGCTGAACACCTGGCCCGGCGCGGCGACCCGGCGGGCACGGCCCTCCCGCAGGCGGTCGAAGGCCGAGCGGCCTGGGCCGTAGATGCCCGGCAGCCGGTGGATTGTGACGGTCAGGCCCATGCCGCGGCCGACCTCGAGCCAGTCGCGCTCGGCGCCGACCCGGCGCGCGCCCTCGGTGGATTGCGCGGCCAGCCGGCTCTGCTCGAACACCCAGCGGCCGCGCCGGTCGCCATAGACCCCGGTGGTGGAGAGGTAGCCGATCCAGTCGGGAAAGGCCCCGACCTTGGCCATGGGGCGCACCAGGGCGGGCAGGGCCGGACAGCCCTCGGCGGTCGGCGGGGCGGTGATCAGCACGGCCTGGGCGGAGCCCATCTCGGCGGCGATGGCGTCGGGGTCGGTGAGCGGGATGGGCTCGACCCCCTCGGCCGAGAGCCGTGCGGCGCCACCCTCATCGCGAAAGGTCGCCGCCACGGTCCAGCCTTGCGGGGTCAGGCGCCTGGCCAGGGCGCGGGCGGAGAAACCGTAGCCGAAGACGAAGAGGCGCATGACCAGGCTTAGAGCAGGGCCTGGACAGCGGCGCGGGCGGCGTCGGCGAATTCCGGCCGGCGCAGGGCGAAGGCGACATTGGCCCGCAGCAGGCCGATCTTGTCGCCGCAGTCGTAGGTGACCCCGTCATATTCCAGAGCGTGGAAGGTCTGGGTCTTCATCAGCTGGACCATGCCGTCGGTGAGCTGGATCTCGCCGCCGGCGCCCTTGCCCTGGCGCTCCAGTAGATCGAAGATTTCCGGCTGCAGGATGTAGCGGCCCGAGATGAACAGGTTGGAGGGCTCGGTCCCCGGGGCGGGCTTCTCCACCATGCCGGTCATGCGGTTCAGGCGGCCGTCCTGACCGTCGAGGGCGACGATGCCGTACTTGTGGGCCTCGCCGGCCGGGCAGGGCTCCACGGCGATGATGTTGCCGCCGACCTTTTCGTAGGAGGCCACCGCCTGGGCCAGGGCCGGGACATCGGCGGCCATCAACATGTCGGGCAGCATGACCGCGAAGGGCTCATCGCCGATGATGTGGCGGGCGCACCAGACGGCGTGACCCAGGCCCAGCGGCGCCATCTGGCGCACGAAGCTCATGCCGCCCGGCGTCGGCAGGTCGGCGCGGACCTCGGCCAGGATGTCGGTCTTGCCCTTGGCCTCCAGGGCGCCTTCGATCTCGGGATTGGAGTCGAAATAGTCCTCGATGGCGCCTTGGCCGCGGCCGGTGACGAAGACGATATGTTCGATCCCCGCGGCGCGCGCCTCCTCCACCACATAGGAGAGGATCGGCCGGTCGAAGATGTTCAGCATGTTCTTCGGCGTGGTCTTGGCGCCGGGAAGCACCCGGGTCCCCAGACCCGCCACGGGAAGCACAGCCTTGCGCACGCGTTTCGTCATTCAGTCCTCCGTCTGGTCCTGACTAGAGGAGCCAACGCACGAAATCCATTCCCGCCGTGTGACTGTATCGGCGAAACCTTGCGGCGCCCGTCGGCTACTCGACGGTGACCGACTTGGCCAGGTTGCGGGGCTGGTCGACGTCGGCCCCCTTCTGGACAGCCACATGGTAGGCCAGCAGCTGGATCGGCGCGGAGAACACCAGGGGGGCCACCAGCGGATCGCAGGTCGGCACGATGATCACCTTCACCCCGGCCGGCGCGTTTTCCGCGCCCTGGGCGTCGGTGAACAGGATGATCGGCCCGCCGCGCGCCATCACCTCGCTCATGTTGGACATGGTCTTTTCGTAGAGCGCGTCTGAGGGGGCGATGACGATCACCGGGGTGGCCTCGTCGATCAGGGCGATAGGGCCGTGCTTCAGCTCGCCGGCGGCATAGCCCTCGGCGTGGATGTAGCTGATCTCCTTGAGCTTCAGGGCGCCTTCGAGGGCCAGGGCCGACATGGCGCCGCGGCCGAAATAGAGCACGTCTCGAGCCTTGGCGAGTTCCGGCGCCAGGGCGCGGATGGCCTCCTCGACCGCGATGGACTGCGCGATCAGGCGCGGGGCTTCCAGCAGCAGCTTGGAGAGCCTGCCTTCCTCCGCGGCGTCGATCCTGCCCCGCGCCGCGCCGGCGGCGATGGCCAGGGCGGTGAGCGCGGCCACCTGGCTGGTGAAGGCCTTGGTGGACGCCACCCCGATCTCGGGGCCCGCATGGGTGGGGAACAGGACGTCGGCCTCGCGGGCCATGGTGGATTCGTGGACATTGACCACGGCGGCAGTGGTCAGCCCCTGGGCCTTGCACCAGCGCAGGGCGGCCAGGGTGTCGGCGGTCTCGCCCGACTGGGAGACGACGATGGCGAGCGTGCCCGGGGTGACCGGCGGCTCGCGGTAGCGGAACTCCGAGGCCACCTCGACGTCCACCGGGATGCGGGCCAGCCGCTCGAACAGGTAGCGGCTGATCAGGCCGGCATAGAAGGCGGTGCCGCAGGCGATGATCTGGATGCGGTCGACCTTGGAAAAGTCGATGCCGCCCGGGGCCGTGGCCTTGCCGGTGACGGGATCAAGATAGGCCGAGAGCGTGTGCTGGCAGGCGTCGGGCTGGTCATGGATCTCCTTTTCCATGAAGTGCCGGTAGTTGCCGCGCTCCACGAGGGCCGCAGACGGCGAGACGACGCGCATCTCGCGGGTGACCGCCTGGCCGTGCTCGTTGAAGATCGCGGCCGAGTTGTGGTCGATGGCGACATAGTCGCCCTCTTCCAGATAGGCGATGCGAGTCGTGAAGGGGCCGACGGCGAGCGCGTCGCTGCCCAGGAACATCTCGCCCGAGCCGTAGCCAACCACAAGGGGGCTGCCGCGCCGGGCGCCGAGGATCAGGTCGTCGCGGCCCTCGATCAGGACGGCGATGGCGTAGGCGCCGTGCAGGCGGTCCAGGGTGGCCTTGAGGGCGGCCAGCGGCTCCAGGCCGGTGGCCAGGTTGGCGTCCAGCAGGTGGGCGATGACCTCGGTGTCGGTCTGGCTCTCGAAGCTGCGGCCCTTGGCCTCCAGTTCGCGGCGCAGTTCGGCGAAGTTCTCGATGATGCCGTTGTGGACCAGGGTCACCTTGCCCGCCTGATGCGGGTGGGCGTTGGCCTCGGTAGGCGCGCCATGAGTGGCCCAGCGGGTGTGGCCGATGCCGACCATGGCCTTCAGCGGGTCAGCGGACAGCACGTCCTCAAGGGCGCGGATCTTGCCCTTGGCGCGGCGGCGCTCGACCTTGCCGCCGACGACGCCGGCGATCCCCGCGGAGTCGTAGCCGCGATACTCCAGGCGCTTGAGGCTCTCCAGAAGCCGATCCTGAACCGGGGCCGTCCCGACAATACCGATGATGCCGCACATGGACCCGAGGTTCCTTTTGTCAAACGAAGGCGCAATAATCTTTGAATGCCCACGCCGCCTTTAGCATTCGCAAACGCGGCGTCGACTAAATCTCAGTTTCGTATCGTTTCGAGAGCTGCTCCTGATGACAAAGCGCGCCTATTTCGGAACTGACGGCATCCGCGGTCAGGCCAATAGCCATCCCATGACCGCCGAGGTGGCGCTGCGCGTGGGCTTGGCGGCGGGCAAGCTGTTCATGTCGCAGGACGACCGCCGTCACATGGTGGTGATCGGCAAGGACACCCGGCTGTCGGGCTACATGGTGGAACCGGCCCTGGTGGCGGGATTCGCCAGCGTCGGCATGGACGTGCGCCTGCTGGGACCGATGCCGACGCCGGGCGTCGCCATGATGACGCGGTCGCTGCGGGCGGACCTGGGGGTCATGATCTCGGCCTCGCACAACGCCTACATCGACAACGGTATCAAGCTGTTCGGCCCCGACGGCTACAAGCTGTCGGACGAGCGCGAGCTGGAGATCGAGGCCCTGATGGACCAGCCCCTGGCCGACGGCCTGGCCGCGCCGGCCGCGCTGGGCCGGGTCGCCCGCGTCGACGACAGCCAGGCGCGCTACGTCGAGATCGCCAAGGCCACCTTCCCGCGCCGCATGAGTCTCGCCGGCCTGCGGGTGGTGATCGATTGCGCCAATGGGGCGGCCTACAAGGTGGCGCCGGTGGTGCTGTACGAACTGGGCGCCGAGGTGATCAAGATCGGGGTCGATCCCAACGGCGCCAATATCAACGAGGAATGCGGCTCCACCCATCCCGAGGCCATGGTTCGGGCTGTGAAGGAATATCGCGCCGACATCGGCATCGCCCTGGATGGCGACGCCGACCGGCTGCTGATCTGCGACGAGAAGGGCCACGTGGTTGATGGCGACCAGATCATGGCCCTGATCGCCGACAACTGGGCCAAGCGCGACCGTCTGAACGGCGGCGGGGTGGTGGCCACGGTGATGTCCAATCTGGGCCTCGAACGTTTCCTGGCCGCCCGGAACCTCAAGCTGGAACGCACCGCCGTGGGCGACCGGGCGGTGATGGTGCGGATGCGCGAGGGCGGCTTCAACCTGGGGGGCGAGCAGTCGGGCCACATGATCATGTCCGACTTTTCCACCACCGGAGACGGCCTGCTGGCGGCCCTGCAGGTGCTGGCGGTGCTGAAGCTGGCCGACAAGCCGATGAGCGAGCTGGCCCACCAGTTTGAGCCGGTGCCGCAACTGTTGCAGAACGTGCGCTTCGCTGGCGGCAAGCCGCTGGAGGACGAGCAGGTCAAGAAGGTGCTGGCCGCGGCCGAGGCGCGCCTGGCCGGAACCGGCCGTCTGGTGGTCCGCGCCTCGGGCACCGAACCCCTGATCCGGGTCATGGCCGAGGGCGACGACGAGAAGCTGGTCCGCGACGTGGTCAAGGATATCGTCGGCGCGGTGAAGAAGGCCACCGCCTAGTCGCCACGCCTGGAAGGATCCGGAGGTCAGCGCCCTACACGCCCATGTGAAGACCCCGCGGTCGCTGCATCCTGAACAAAGGGTTTCCCGGGGTATTCAAGCTCCAGAATTCATGTCAGCTTCGTAATGTTGGGGCCGCTCGACCGGCCCGGACGAAGAAGAAGTGAGTTCTGGGAGGACACATGCAGCGTAACCCCGTTATCGCGGGCGTGACGCGAGGACCGATCCGGGCGACCAGTTCGATCGCCTGCCTCGCCTTCGTCGCGCTTCTCGCCGTCGCCTTCTGGGCCGGCGCGCTCTGGATTGGAACGGTCCTCTTCAACCTGCTGAGCTAGACGCCGCAGGTTGACCGAGTCGTCCGAGCAACGCCCAAGGGGCGTTGCATCTCTGCGACTTACGCCCGCCCGATGGAGGCGTACTTGAAGCCTCGCGAGCGCAGGTCCTCGGGCTTGTAGATATTGCGCAGGTCCACCAGGGTCGGGGTCTTCATCAGCAGCTTGATCCGGTCGAGATCGAGCGCCCGGAACTGATCCCATTCGGTGATGATCACCAGGACGTCGGCGCCGGTGGCCGCCTCATAGGCGTCGGCCTTGAAGTCCACATCCTTCAGCATGTGCTTGGCCTCTTCCCCCTCGGGGTCGAAGGCCTGGATCCTGGCGCCCAGCTTTTGCAGGGCGGGCAGGATGTCGAGGGCCGGGGCGTCGCGCATGTCGTCGGTATTGGGCTTGAAGGTCAGGCCGAGCACGCCGACCGTCTTGCCGGCCAGGTCGCCCTCGACGGCCGCGGCCACCTTGGTGGACATGGCCTTCTTGCGGGCGTCGTTGATCTCCACCGTGGTCTCGATCAGCCGCACGGGGCTGCCGGCGTCGACGGCGGTACGCACCAGGGCCAGGGTATCCTTCGGGAAGCAGGAGCCGCCATAGCCCGGGCCGGCGTTCAGGAACTTGCCGCCGATCCGCTTGTCCAGGCCGATGCCCTTGGCCACCTGCTGCACGTCGGCGCCCAGGGCCTCGCAGAGGTCGGCGATCTCGTTGATGTAGGTGATCTTCAGCGCCAGGAAGGCGTTGGCGGCGTACTTGATCAGCTCGCTGGTGCGGCGGCTGGTGAAGACGATCGGGGTCTCGTTCAGATAGAGCGGGCGATAGAGCTCGGTCATCACCGGCCGGGCGCGCTCATCCTCCAGGCCCACCACCACGCGGTCGGGACGTTTGAAGTCCTCGATGGCCGCGCCTTCGCGCAGGAACTCCGGATTGGAGACCACCGCGAACTGAGCGTCGGGGCGCTTGGCCTTGATGATGCGCTCGATCTCGTCACCGGTGCCCACCGGCACGGTGGACTTGGTGACGATGACGGTGAAGCCGTCCAGCAGGCCGGCGATCTCCTCGGCGGCGGCATAGACGTAGGAGAGGTCGGCATGGCCATCGCCGCGGCGCGAGGGCGTGCCCACGGCGATGAACACCGCGTCGGCCTTGGCCACCGCCTCGGCGGCCTCGGTGTCGAAGCTCAGGCGCCCGGCCTTGACGTTCTGGGCCACCAGCACATCCAGGCCCGGCTCGTAGATCGGGATGCCGCCCGACTTCAGGCGGTCGATCTTGCCCGCGTCCTTGTCGATGCAGATCACGTCATGGCCGAAATCGGCGAAGCAGGCCCCGCTCACCAGGCCCACATAGCCGGTGCCAATCATCGTAACGTGCATCTTCTATCCCCGAATTCGTGCTGGCCCTGCGTCAGGCCGGTACATCTTTTTGCAGCGCAGCAAAAGTGGCGCCGTGCTTCAGACTTCCTGATTGTAGGCGCCGACCTCAGGCCGTTTGGCGAGCCGCGGCTTCACCTCTTCGCGGAACAGGGCGCGCATGTCGGCGTCGGACTGGGTGCTCTCCACCACCACGACGATCTCGGGCTTGTTGGAGGAGGCGCGCACCAGGACCCAGGAGCCGTCTTCGAGCGCCACGCGGACGCCATTGACGGTGATCACCTCGACGATCTTGCGGCCCAGGATCGTGCCGCCGGCCTTGGCCAGGGCCTCGTACTCGGCCACCACGTCGTCCACCACACCGTACTTCACCTCGTCGCCGCAGTGAGGCGACATGGTGAGCGAGGTGTAGGCGATCGGCAGGGCGTCCTTCAGCTGCGAGAGCTTCTTGTCCGGGTTGCGATCCATCATCGCCAGGATGGCGGCCGCCGCCGTCAGGCCGCAGTCGTAGCCCCAGCCCAGCGGGGCGTTGAAGAAGAAGTGGCCGCTTTTCTCGAATCCGGCGAGCGCGCCCAGTTCGGCGGTCTTGCGCTTGATGTAGGAGTGGCCGGTCTTCCAGTAGACGGTCTTGGCGCCATTGGCCGCCAGGACGGGGTCGGTGGCGTAGAGGCCCGTGGATTTCACGTCGACCACGAAGGTGGCGTTCTGGTGCAGGATCGACAGGTCGCGGGCCAGCATCAGGCCGATCTTGTCGGCGAAGATTTCCTCCCCGGTGTCGTCCACCACGCCGCAGCGGTCGCCGTCGCCGTCGAAGCCGAGCGCCAGGTCCGCGCCATGTTCGCGCACCGCCTTGGCCATCTCCTGCAGCATCTCGTGATCTTCAGGGTTGGGATTGTAACGCGGGAAGGTCCAGTCGAGCTCGCAGTCCATCTCGATGACCTCGACGCCCATGCGGCGCAGGGCCTCGGGCGCGAAGGCGCCGGCCGTGCCGTTGCCGCAGGCGCAGACCACCTTCAGGGGGCGCTTCACCGCCACGCGGCGCACGATGTCGGCGACATAGCGTTCCGCGACACCGGCGACGTGGGTCAGGGAGCCGCCGGGGCGCATCTTGGACTGGCCGCCGAGGACGATCTCCTTCAGGCGGCCCATCTCGACGGGGCCGAAGGTCAGGGGCCGTTGCGCGCCCATCTTCACCCCGGTCCAGCCGTTCTCGTTATGGCTGGCGGTGACCATGGCCACGCAGGGGGCGTCTAGGTCGAACTGAGCGAAATAGGCGATGGGCGACAGGGCCAGGCCGATATCCAGGACCTCGCAGCCGGCGGCCAGCAGGCCCACGGTCAGGGCCTGTTTCACATTGATGGAGTAGGATCGGAAGTCGTGGCCGATGACGATCTTGGTCTGGCCCAGCTCCTGGATATAGGTCCCGAGGCCCAGGCCGAGGGCCTCGATGCCCAGCAGGTTGATGTCGGGGCCCAGCAGCCAGCGCGCGTCGTATTCCCGAAAGCCAGTGGCCTTCACAAGTGGATAGATTTCGTAGTCGAGGGTGTTGGGTACGAGGTCGGCGCGCGGAACGGGAAGCATCAGGACTCCATCGTATGTCTTCGGCAGGCTTCTTAGAGGTCTTGAGACCTTAAGACCATGCGAACGCGAGCCTTGAACTTGTGTTTTGTGACGATTGCTAGACGCCTGCGCGCACCAGGTCGTGAACGCGCAAGATTCCGACCGGTTTGTCCCCCTCCACCACAAACAGCACGGTGACCATCGGCAGCGGGTCGCTCATCAGGGCCAGGGCCTCGCCGGCCAGCATGCCGGGGGGCGCGGTCTTCTTGGGGCCTGGCGTCATGACCTCGCCGGCGGTGTGGCCCATCAGGCCGTCGATGTGGCGGCGCAGATCCCCGTCGGTGATCACGCCTTGCAAGGCGCCGTCCGGACCCGTGACGCCGACGATGCCGAAGGCCTTTTCCGTCATCACCAGCAGGGTCTGGGCCATGGGGGTGTCGAGCGACACGAGGGGCAGTTCGGCGGCCCCGTGCATCAGGTCGCCCACCGTCTGCAGCATGGCGCCCAACTTGCCGCCGGGGTGGAAGGTCTTGAAGTCCTTGGCCGTGAAGCCGCGCCGCTCCAGCAGCGCGACGGCCAGCGCGTCGCCCAGCGCGATCTGCAGGGTGGTCGAGGTGGTGGGCGCCTTGACCTCGGCGGTGGCCTCGGCGGCGTCGGCCAGCTGCAGAACCACGTCGGCGGCCTTGCCCAGCGCGCTCATCGGATCGGCGGTCAGCGCGATCAGCGGGATGTGGAAGCGGCGGGAATAGGCCAGGACGTCGGCCAGCTCCTTCACTTCGCCGGACTTGGACAGGCAGAGCACCACGTCCCCCTCGGCGATCATGCCGAGATCCCCGTGGCTGGCCTCGTTGGCGTGGACAAAGAAGGCCGGGGCTCCGGTGGAGGCGAAGGTGGCGGCGATCTTGCGCGCCACGTGGCCCGACTTGCCGATGCCCGAACAGACGATCTTGCCCTTGGCGGCGTGGAGAATGTCCACGGCCCTGGCGAAGGCCTCCCCCAGCCCGTCGGCCTGCTGGGTCAGGGCGTCGGCCTCGGCGGCCAGCACTCGGCGACCCACGGCCACGGCGTCGAAATCGCTCATTGGGTCGGGGCTATGGCTTGGCTTTGCAGGTCGGAAACCGCCTGCCGGGCCTGGTTGACGCGTTTGTTGGCGGCCTCACTCTCGCGCTTCATGGCGGCTTGGACGGCCGGCGTGCGCTGGGTGGGGGTGCGGCCGAAGACGCCTGGCGAGCGGTCGCCGAGCCCCTGGGGCCAGACAAGGGCCAGGGCCACCATCGCGAGGGCGGCCAGGGCGATGGCGGGGAAGAACAGGCGGTCACGCATGGTTGGGCGGATATAGCGGCTACAATCGCCTCGGGCCAGCGAACCCTTGACCTCTCCGCCTTCGCCCCCTAGCCCGCAGGCCTCGACCGCGAATGGAGGTTTCCCAGTGCCCACCCTGATCCTGCTGCGCCATGGCCAGAGCCGCTGGAACCTCGAAGACCGCTTCACCGGCTGGGTGGACGTGGACCTGACGCCGGAGGGCGAGGCCCAGGCGACCAAGGGCGGCGAACTGATCAAGGCGGCCGGGATCCAGATCGACCGGGTGTTCACGTCGGTGCTGACGCGGGCTATCCGCACCAGCTGGCTGGCCCTGACGGCGGCGGGCCAGGTCTTCGTGCCGGAGACCAAGGACTGGCGGCTGAACGAGCGCCACTACGGCGGGCTGACCGGCCTCAACAAGGCCGAGACCGCCAAGAAGCACGGCGACGACCAGGTGAAGGTCTGGCGCCGCTCCTATGACGTGCCGCCGCCGCCGCTGGCGCCCGGCGGTGAGTTCGACTTCGCGGGGGACCGCCGCTATGCCGGCGCCGCCCTGCCGGACACCGAGAGCCTGAAGACCACCCTGGACCGCGTCGAACCCTACTGGGCCGCCGAGATCGCACCGAAGCTGGCGGCCGGAGAAACCGTGCTGGTCGCGGCCCACGGCAACTCCCTGCGGGCCATCGTCAAGCTGCTCTACGCTCTGTCGTCCGATGCGATCATTGACGTGGAGATCCCGACCGGCAATCCGCTGCTGATCGAGCTGGACAGCGCCCTGAAGCCGACCTCGGCCCGTTACCTGGACGCGGCCCGCGCCACCAAGCTGCCGACCTACGGGACCTAGATCGAAAAATGCTCTAAACTTTTGAATTAGAGCCCTTTTTATCCGATCCGATTGAAGCAATCTGATCGGAAAGGGCTCTAGCGCGCCGCCACGCTGAGCGCCTGGGCGATCTGGGCGTCGGTGCGGCGCATGGCCAGCAGCAGCAGCGCCGCCACCACGGCCGGGATCGCCGCCCAGGGCTGACCGGCGGCGGCCAGACCCGTGGCGGCGGCGATGCTGACGCCGACCCCCACCTCGGCCAGGGTGGAGAACCAGCTGGACCCCCGGCGGCGGCGGAATTCCGAGCGCTTGGCCGGACGCTGATACCAGATGTTGATCAAGCCGTTGGCCAGGGTCGCGGCCAGGCAGCCGAGGGCGGCGGCCAGGCCGACGCCGGGCTCCAGCACGATGAGGATCGCCAGGATCGGGGTCAGCAGGGCCGCGACCGGGATGAAGGCCGCCGTCAGCTTGGCCCGACGCGCGGTGGCGATCGGTGTCGGCGCGCAGGCGATCAGGTCCGGGGAGTCCTCCGCCGAGACGGTGATCCAGGCCAGGCTCGCGGCCACCTGACCGGCGACGAAGACGAGGGCCGCGGCCCCGCCCGGCAGGGCGAAGAGTGAGTGACTTCCGGCGTTGCGCACCAGCAGGAAGCCCAACGGCAGCAGGTACAGCACCCGCAGCATGACCTGGGACATCAGGGCCGCGTCGCGGCTCATCAGCCGCAGCTCCTTGCGCACGGTGGCCGCGAAGGCGCCGCCGGTGAAGGCCACCGGCCGGGTGCGCGCCTTGACCGCGCTGGCCTCGGCTCCGGCGGCGGCGGCGGAATCGGCGGCGAACCGGCCCCCCAGCCAGAGGTTCACCCCGGTGAACATCGTCAGCGCCACAGCCAACAGGATCAGCACGGCCGCGGGGTCGCCCAGCAGCGCGCGCAGAGGCAGGGCCGCGACCGGCGGCATGACGAAACTCGGATCGGTGGCGGCGGCCACCAGGTCACTCCACACCGAGCCCACCGGCGCGCCGAAGATGCTTCGCGCCTGGGTGACCAGGAAGAACCCGGCCCCGATCAGGGCCGAGGCGACCTGTGCGATTGTGCGGGTCCGACGCGGCCCGATGGCGGCGAACATGGCCATGGCCACCACCAGGCCGCAGGCTGTGGCGGCGATGGCCACGGCGGCGAGGACCAGGAAGGCCGCCAGCCAGGGCGGATGGCCGATCAGGGCGATGGGGATCAGGAACGGCCCGAGGAAGGCCGAGAACACCAGAAACAGGTTCAACGCGATGGCTGCGAACCGCACCGTCAGCACCTTGCGCGGATCGATGGGGGACGAGAACAACAGGTCCAGGTCGCCGCGGTCGTAGAGGACGTCGGCCGCGGCGGCCAAGGTCTGGGACAGCATCAGGCTGAACATCACCGCCAGGATGACGTCGGCCAGCAGGATGCCCGTAGGTGTGACGCCGATCTCCACCCGGCGCAGCATCAGGCCGATGGGCACGCCGCCGATCAGTGTGACCAACCCCACGCTGGCCAGGGCGATCCAGCCGCCCCGCCGGTTCTCGCCGCGCCGCGCCAGCAGGGTGCGCCAGCCCAGCCGCATCTCGTGGGCCAGCAGCCAGAGGGTCGATCCCGGCGGCGCGATCACGCGGGGGCGGCCTGGGCCTGGCTGGTCAGGTCGAGGAACAGGTCCTCCAGGCTCGCGGCGCCGTCGCCGGCCTGGGCCCTCAGTTCGTCCAGCCGCCCCTCGGTGAGCAGTCGGCCATGCTGGATGATGCCGATGCGGTCGGCCATGCGTTCGGCCACCTCCAGGATGTGGGTCGTCAGGATCACCGTGGCGCCGGCCTTGGTGCGCGCGGTCAGCAGGTCCTTCACCTGGCGCGCGGCCCCGGCGTCCAGGCCGGTGAGCGGTTCATCGAGGATCAGCAGTTTCGGATCGTGGATCAGGGCCCCGGCCAGCGCCGTCTTCTGTTTCATGCCCCGCGAGAAGCCCTCGCAGCGGCGGCCGCGTTCGTCCCACAGGCCCAGCATCCGCAGCAATTCCTCCGACCGCGCGCGGGCCGTCCTGGCCTCCACGCCCCAGAGCCCGGCCACGAATTCCAGGTATTCCAGGGGCGTCAGCCGATCGTAGAGCATGGGCTCGTCGGGCGCCCAGGCGATCAGCCGCTTGGCGGCCATGGGGTCGGCCATCGCATCGACGCCAAACACCCTGATGGATCCGGTATCCGGCTTCAGCAACCCGGCCACCATCCGCAGGGTGGTGGTCTTGCCAGCCCCGTTGGGACCGAGCAGGGCGTACAGCTCACCGGAGCGGACCGTCAGGTTCAGGTCGTCCACGGCGGGCGTGCGGAAGGTCTTGTTGAGGCCCCTGATCACCAATGCGTCGGTCACGAAGCCTCCCCGGTCGAGGCCCGACTATGGGCGAGAGGTGGCAGGCGCTCAACCACGCGGGGTTGCGGGGAGGGCGGTGGGCGCCTCACAAACCTGGCATGATTGACCAGGCTCATATGCGCGCCGCCATCGCGCTCGCTCAGACCCACCTTGGGAAGACCGGGGTTAACCCGTCCGTGGGGTGCGTGATCGTCGCCGGCGGCGAGGTGGTGGGCCAGGGCGTCACCCAGGTGGGCGGCCGTCCACATGCGGAGGAACAGGCCCTCGACCAGGCCGGCGAGGCGGCCCGGGGGGCGACCGCCTATGTCACCCTGGAGCCCTGCGGTCAGAGGTCCACGGGAACCGCCTCCTGCTCGGAACGGCTGGTGGTGTCGGGGATCACGCGCGTGGTCATCGCCTGCACGGACGCCTCAACCTATGCGTCGGGGCGCGGCACGGAAGGGTTGCGGGCGGCCGGCCTCAAGGTGGAGCTTGGCCTGCTGCAAACCGAGGCTGCAGGCCTCTACGCCGGCTATGAGCCGCCCAAGGCTTAGCGATTCTTCACCGTGATTTCGCTAAGTCGCGGAAACAGCGTGTTAATTACGATAACCTAATCTGGGGATAGTAAGTTCACGGTCCCCCAGCCTCCCATGTCGCTTCAAACCGCAACTATCCAGGATCTCCAGCCCCTCACCCAGGCTGAGGTCGACGCCATCTGCGCCAAGCATGACCGGCTGTGGACCTCCAAACCGGGCGGCGCGCGCGCGGTGTTCGCCTGGAAGAATCTCACCGGCCTGGACCTGCGGGGGCGCAATCTTTGCGACGGCGATTTCACTGGCGCGATCCTTTCCGACTGCCAGTTTCAGGGCGCCCGCCTGGACCATGCCAATCTGTTCGGCGCGGACCTGCAGAACGCCAATCTCACCGACGCCTCGATGCGGCGGGCCGATCTGCGCGGCGCCTGCCTGCGCAACGCCAACCTGACCGGCGCAGACCTCTTTGAGTGCGACCTGCGCGAGGGCTCGATCGCCTCTGTGGACCGTGTCCAGGGCTTGAAAGTCATGGAACACCAGAACCGGGTGGGCGAGATGCAGGGCGCCATCCTGGCCGGCGCCAACCTGGAGCGGTCGCGCCTGTCGGGGGTGATGGCGGTGCGGGCCGACTTCACCGACGCGGTGCTCAAGGACGCCAAGCTGATCCGGGCCAACCTCAAGCAATGCACCCTGACCGGCGCCAACCTGGCCGGCGCGGACCTCTCCGGCGCGGATCTCGCGGGCGCGGATCTGCGCGACTGCATTCTGGTGGGCGCCAAGACCTTCTCCTGGAACGTCAGCCAGGCCGACATGCGCGGTGCGCTCACCGACCAGCCCTCGGGCAAGGCGGTCTCCGACTTGCCGTACAAGACCATGATCCGCGACCATGCCCGCTGGTGTGAAACCGGTGGGGCCGAGGGCTCGCCCAGCGTGTTCGACAACGCCGACCTGCGCGCGCTGGAGACGGTGCGCGGCTTCAACCTGACGGCGCTCTCGGCCAAGGGTGCGGTGTTCTACGGTCTGGACATGGAGGGCGTGCAGCTTCAGGGCGCGAACCTGGAGGGCGCGGACCTGCGGGCCTGCAACCTGCGCCGCGCCGATCTGCGGGGTGCGCGGATGATGGGCGCCAAGCTCGCCAGCGCCGACATGCGCGACGCTCAGATGGGGCCGCTGCTGCTGGGGGGCGACCGCATCCTGCCCTGCAACCTGACGGGCGCCAGCCTGAAGAACGCCGACCTGGCGCGGGCCGATCTGCGCCACGTGCTGCTGATCAATTCAGACCTGAGCCGCGCCAACTTCACCAACGCCCAGCTACGACAGGCCAATTTCACCGGCGCCCAGAAGTGGGGCGCGCGGGGCCTGGGCGAGACAATCTGAAGGCCAGCTTAACGGTTCGGTTGCATCTGAGGTCTAGGTCTGAAGACCGCCGTTCGCCAAAAGCCGAGACGCAATGTCCAGCATCACCTTGTCCGGTCGAAGAAAGCTCTCTCCCGGCGAGATCGAGCTGATGGTCTCGAGCCATGAGAAATTCATCGCCGGCCGCCCCGGCGGCAAGCGCGCGATCCTGAAGTTCGTCGACCTGTCGGGCGCCGACCTGGCCGGCCGCAACCTGTCGGACGCCGACGTCTCGGCCTCGGTCTTCGACGGGGCCAAGATGGCCGGGATCAACCTGGAACGCGCCATCCTGTTCGGCTGCGACCTGCGCAAGGCCGATCTGCGCGGCGCGCGCCTGGTCCGGGCCGACCTGCGCGGCGCCTGCCTGCGGGGCGCCAACCTGTCCCAGGCCGACCTGACCCAGGCCGATTTCCGGGTCGGTCAAGTCGCGATCCCTCACGCCTCCAAGGGCCTGGCCTCGGTGGTCCACGAGACCCGCGAGGGCCAGCTCGACCACGCCATCTTCGCCGGCGCCACCCTGGACGGCTCCCGGCTCAACGACGCCTCGCTCTTCGCCTCCGACTTCACCGACTGCTCCCTGAAGGGCGCCAAGATGTCCGGCGCCAATCTGAAGGACGCCAACCTGTCGGGCGCCATGCTGGACGGCGCCGACGTGGCCAACACCAATTTCGAGGGCGCGAACCTCTCCTTCGTCACCATCATCGGGGTCGACGTGGCCCAGGCCCGCACCTACGGGGCCAACATGTCCGGCGCCATGCGCGCCCCGAGCGACGAGGTCGTCGAACGGGCCGAGGAACTGTTCGCCCGCGCTCAGGCCAACCACCTCTGGTGTCAGACCGGCGGCCGCGAGGGGAAGCCCGCGGTGTTCGACAATGAAGACCTGCGGCCCCTGGCCGGCCGTCTGCGGGGCCTGCGGCTCAGCGCCATGAGCGCCAAGGGCGCGATCATGGTTGGGCTCGACCTGACAGGGGCCCACCTGCAGGGCGCCCACATGGACGGCGCGGACCTGCGCGGCGTCCGCCTGCGGGACGCCGACGCGCGCGGCGCGCGGCTGACCGGCGCCAACCTCACCAAGGCCGACCTGCGGGGGGCCATCTTCTCGCCCCTGCCGCTCAGCGCCACCCGTCAGACCGCCGCCAGCTTCGAACGGGCCAATGTCCGCTACGCCGTGGCCCAGGGGGCCGACATGACCGACGTGATTCTGGACGGCGCCGACCTGCGCGGTTGCGACTTCTCCGGGGCCCGGTTGAGCGGGGCCAGCGTCCGCGACGTGCAGCTGCACGCCACCCTCGGCTTCGATCTGGCCCGCGCCGCGGCCTGAGTGTTCGCTGACGCAGCGTCAGAGGCGTAGCCTGACCGCCTCAACGTGAGAGGAAGCTCCCGTGCAGACTGTCAGTGTGGAAACCCGCGGCCGGATCGCCATCGTCACCATCGAGCGGCCGGATAGCCGCAACGCCGTCGACGCCCCCACCGCCCAGCAGCTCTACGACGCCTTCAAGGCCTTCGACGCTGACCCCGACCTGGATGTCGCCATCCTGCAGGGACGGGGCGGGACCTTCTGCGCGGGCGCCGATCTCAAGGGGGTCAGCGAGGGGCGGGGCAATCGCGTGCATCGCGACGGCGATCTTGGCCCCATGGGTTGTACGCGGCTGGAGCTGTCCAAGCCGGTGATCGCCGCCGTCGAGGGCCATGCCGTGGCCGGCGGTATCGAGGTGGCGGCCTGGTGTGATCTGCGGGTGGCGGCGGAGGGCGCGATCTTCGGGGTGTTCTGTCGGCGGTTCGGGGTGCCGCTGATCGACCTGGGCACCGTGCGCCTGCCGCGCCTGATCGGCCACTCGCGGGCCATGGACCTGATCCTCACCGGGCGTCCGGTCGACGCGGCGGAGGCCTACGCAATCGGCCTGGCCAACCGGCTGGTTCCCAAGGGCCAGGCGCTGGAGAGCGCGATCGAACTGGCGCAGCAGCTCTCGGCCTTCCCCCAGGCCTGCCTGCGCAGCGATCGCGCCTCGGCCATCGCCCAGTGGTCGATGGACTGGGACTCGGCGACGGTGAACGAGGCCGACCTCGGGCGCGAGACCCTGAGATCGGGCTCGGCGGCGCAGGGGGCGGCCCGGTTCGCGGCCGGCGAGGGCCGGCACGGCAAGTTCTAGTTCGCGGGCGGACGGAGACCGGCGCGCAGCTCGGCGCCGGTCAAGACGCCGTTCCTGTCGGCGTCCAGCCGGGCGAAGCGGTGGCGGGCATGTCCTTCGACATCGGCCAGGGTGATCTCGCCGTCGGTGTCTGTGTCGGCGCGCATCAGCCGACCGCCGGCCCGGCGCGGGGCGGCGAAGTCGCGGTCGGCCCGGGCCTGTTCGAGTTCCTCGGTGGTCACCTTGCCGTCCTGGTTCAGATCGGCGGCGGCGAACCGCTCGCGGACTCGGGTCAGCATCTGGTCCAGGGTCTGGGACTGGCGCTCTTGAGCCGGCGTGGCGGCGGTCATCGCCGAGGTTTTCGGATCAATCGCCGCGACGGTCTTCTCGGGCGCCCGGGGCGCGCAGGCGGCCAGCAGGGCGGTGGCGAGAGCGACGAAAGCTAGGGGCTTCATGATGTGCTTCTTGGACTGATCTTGTGATTTGAATATGACATCATCGATCTGAGCCCCGTCTGAACGCCGAATATCATCTTCAGTTCATGAAATTTCTTCGGCGAAATCTTTGTCCCGCAATTTGAATACAATAGCGGCCGTGGAGCATCGCTCTGCAACAAGGGTCACGGAAAAGGGCGGCGCGTCCCCGCGCCGCCCTCCCGGAGTTCCGACCTAAGGGGGCTTAGGCGGCCTTCTCGCCTTCGATCAGCGGCGCGCTCTCGCCCGTGGCGATGTCGATCCGGCGAGGCTTGAGAGCCTCGGGAAGTTCGCGCTTCAGGGAGATGGCCAGAAGGCCATCGGAGAGCTTGGCCTCGGTCACCACCACATAGTCGGCCAACTGGAACCGGCGCTCGAAGTCGCGCTCGGCCAGGCCGCGATGCAGGAAGCGGCGCTGGTCGTCATTGGCGGCCTTGCGGCCTTGGACGGTGAGGAGGTTTTCCTTCACCTCGATATTGAGCTCGTCGGGGCGGAAACCCGCCACCGCGATCTCGATGCGGTAGGCGTTCTCGTCGGTGCGCTCGATGTTGTACGGCGGATAGCCGGTGGCGGCGTCCGCGGTGGCGGTCTCAAGCAGGGCCGCGAGGCGATCGAAGCCGACGACGGAGCGATAGAGGGGGGAAAAGTCGACAGTACGCATGTGGGTCACATCCTTCTTGGCTAAAGCAAGGTTGCAGGTCAGGGATGCAGGTTCAGCACGCACCGAAGTCTCGCGCCGCCTGGAAGGCCCGGAAATCCAGCGCCTTCGAGTGATTAGGTAGGAACCGATTTTCGGGCTTCAAGGGGCTTGTTCTGACGCAAACGTCATGGCGCGGGGCCTTGCCAGGGAAGGCTTGGCCATTAGGGTCGCGCGGTCTCCAAACACCTTGAGGTCGCTCAATGTCCGCCCGCTCGCTCGCCCTGCTCTCCGCCTTCGCGCTCATCAGCCTCGCGCCCGCCGCCCAGGCCGCGGAGGACAAGGCGCTGAAGGCCGCCATCGCCGGAGCCGCCCGGACCGAGGCCAATACGGCGCGGGACGCCGCGCGCCATCCCTACGAGACCCTGGCCTTCTGGGGGGTGAAGCCCAAGCAGACCATCCTCGAAATCTCGCCGGGCGGCGGCTATTGGACCGAGATCCTCGCGCCCTACGCCAAGGCCACCGGCGGGACCTACATCGCCAGCGCCGCCGACCTGGACAATCCCAAGCTCTCCGACGGCGCCCGCAAGGGCCGCGTGGCCTTCGAGGCCAAGTACGCCGACGAAGCCAAGTTCGGGAAGGTCGGCTTCGTCAATTTCGGACCTGAGTCCAAGCCCCTGGGGTCGGCCTCGGCCGACATGGTCATCACCGCGCGCAACATCCACAACTGGCTCTGGCAGCCGCCCATGCTCGACAAGGCCATGGCCGATTTCTACGCCGCGCTGAAGCCCGGGGGCGTGTTGGCGGTTGAGGAACACCGCGCCGATCCCCGGCCGCAGAACGCCGACGCCCGCGACGGCTATGTCGCCACGGCCACGGTGGTGGCCGCCGCCGAGAAGGCGGGCTTCAAGCTGGCCGCGTCCTCGGAGGTCAACGCCAACCCCAAGGACACCAAGGACCACCCCTTCGGCGTCTGGACCCTGCCGCCGTCGCGCACCAGCAGCCAGGGCGGCAAGGCTCCGGACCCCGCCTTCGACCGGGCGAAATACGACGCCATCGGCGAGAGCGACCGCATGACCCTACGCTTCGTCAAGCCCGGCTGAGGCGGCGGTTTTGACCGGTCCATCAACGCAGTCTACTGCGGTTGAGTGTTCTTCCAGGGGTTCGGTTTCGTAATGCTTTCAGCGGGGTCTCTGTCGCGGCGTGCGATGATCGGTTCGACCCTGGCGCTCGCCGCCTGCGGCAAGAAGGCTGACAAGCCGCCCACCGCCAAGGCCGGCCCCATGACGCTGGACCAGGTGGTGGCCGGCGCCTGGCGCGACCCCGCCGATCGGGCCCGAGATCCCTGGCGCCATCCCGCCGAAACCCTGGCGTTCTTCCGTCTGGCGCCGGGTCAGAGGGTGGTGGAATTCTGGCCCGGGGCGGGCTGGTATACCGACATCCTGGCCCCCTATCTGGCGGCCACCGACGGTAAGCTGTTCGCGGCCGACCTGCAGACCAACGATCCCGGCGAACCGGCCTCGGCCGAGATCGTGGCGGCCTACCGGCGCAAGCTGCGCGCCAAGCCCAAGCTGTATGGCGACGTGGAGATCACCTCCTTCGGCCCCACCAGCGGCGCGGTGGCGCCGGCCAATTCCGCCAACCTCGTCCTCTTCCTGCGCAATCTGCACAACTGGATGGCCGCCGGCATCGCCGAGAAGGCCTTTCACGACGCCTTCGTGGCCCTGAAGCCCGGCGGCGTGCTGGGGGTCGAGGAGCATCGCGCCACGGCCGGGGCGGTGCAGGACGTGCTGGCCGCCGATGGTTACGTACAGCAGGCCTATGTCATTCAGTTGGCTCAGGAGGCGGGGTTCATTCTCGACAAGACCTCGGAGATCAACGCCAACCCCAAGGACACCAAGGACCATCCCTTCGGCGTCTGGACCCTGCCGCCGGTGCGCCGCTCCTCGCCGCGCGGCCAGCCTGACGATCCGACCTTCAACCACGCCAAGTATGACGCCATCGGCGAGAGCGACCGGATGACCCTGCGCTTCGTCAAGCCGACCTGAAGCCATGGCCACCCCCGACATTTCCGAGATCGCCGCCGGCTTCGCCGCCGGCTTCGCCGCCGCCGGCTGCGACGGCGCCCTGCACATCCTCGACCTCACCACCGGCGCGGAGGTGGGGTTCGAGGCCGACCGCCCCGTCGTCCCGGCCTCTGTCTTCAAGGTCCTGGTGGCCCTGGAGTTCTACGCCCGGGCGGCGGAGGGCGAGATTGATCCGGCCAAGCAGGTGGACCTGCGCCCCGCCGTCGTCACCCCCGGCCCGGTGGGCATTTCCAACTTCCAGGATCCGTTGCGGCTATCCCTGCGCGACCTCGTCCGGATGATGCTCACCTTGAGCGACAACGCCGCCACCGACCTGCTGATCGGCCGCCTGGGTCTCGACGCCATCAATGCGCGGGCCGTGAGCTGCGGCTGCCGCGAGACGCGGATCGTCAGCGACCTGAAGACAATGCTGGACACCATGGCCGTTGAGCTGGAGTTCCGGAACTATGCCGAGCTGCTGGCCGCCCAGGCGGGCAAGCTGGGGCCGGCCGCGCAGGCGGGCAGCGTGGACCCGGCCCGCATCGCCGCGGTGGCCGCCCTCGATCCGGCGCGGGGCTCACGGACCACCGCGCGGGACATGACCACCCTGCTGGCGGCGGTCTGGAACGATACCGCGGCCTTGCCGCCCGCCTGCGCCATGCTGCGCGATGTGATGGGCCAGCAGGTCACCCGGCGCCTGGAGGCGGCGGTGCCCGACGGCGGGGCGCTGGCCGCCAAGAGCGGCGCCCTGTTCGGCCGCGTCCGCAACGAGGTGGGCGTGATCACTTGGCCCGATGGCTCACGCTACGCCGTGGCTGTCTTCACTCATGCCCATGCGCCATTCGCGGGGGCCGCGGCCATCAACGCCCAGATGGCCCGCGCGGTGAAGTCGGGGATCGAGGCCCTTTGGGCCGCGTGATGTCAGAGCTGGGTCTTGTAGTCGGCGAGGATCACCTCGTTGGTCACCGGCAGCTTGCCCATGTTCAGCTGGTCGAAAATGATCTCCGCCCCACTGGGCAGGGCTGAACGTTCGACCTGGGCTTCGGCGTCCCACAGCCGGCCGCGCATGATCGCCTTGGGGCAGTGGAAGAAGGCCTCGTCGACGGCGATGGACAGCACCAGGCGCGGGGTCTTTCCGAACTCCACGAACTGGCCCAGCAGCTCCGGATCGGCGCTGGCGCTGGCCCGCCCGTTCACCCGGTAGACGTCATCGACGCCGGGGATCATGAACATGAAGCCGATGCGGCCGGGACCCGCCAGCAGGTTGCGGAGGGTGTCGAGCCGGTTGTTGCCCGGACGATCGGGCAGGAAGAGCGTCAGCCCGTCCTCGCTGACATGAACAAAGCCCGGCTCCCCGCCGCGCGGCGAGACATCCATCGAACCGTCGGGGCCGGCCGAGGACACCACGCAGAAGGGTGAGAGCGCGATGAAGGCCTTGCCGTGCTTGTCGACAACGGCCAACGCCTTGTCGATCACCAGCTTTCCGGGCTGGCGGTAGATCTGATCCAGGTCGGCGAGTTCGAAGGGCTTCATGGCGTCCTCGTTGTTGCGAAGCATTCGCAACTATGCGCGCCACGCCCACGATGTGCAAGATGAACGGGGCCCTAAACGCCGGGTCAGGAATGAGCCACCTTGATGCGCTATTCTGTCAGCATCATTCGGGTCGAGAGCTGGAACATGTTGCGCATCGTCACTGCTGGACTGATCACCCTGGCCGCCGCGGCGTCGGCCCCGGCCTTCGCCCAGGAGTCCACCATCCAGCCCGGCTACTGGGAGGTGACCAACAAGGTCCAGGCGGTGATCAGCCAGACCAAGAAGGAGCGGCGCTGCATCACGCCCTCGGAGGTGGCCAAGTTCACCATGGGGCCCAGCAATCGCCACTACAGCTGCACCTATCCGACGCGGATCTTCCAGAACGGCAAGATCACCCTGAAGGGAACCTGCGCCAGCAAGAAGGGCCGCCAGGTCGCCATCGAGGCGACGGGCTCCTACTCGCCCAGCACCTTCAAGATGGTGGCGGAGGTGGACACCACCTATGCCGGTCTGCCGCTGGGCGGGCGCTTCACCACCGATGCGCGCCGCTTGGGCGACGCCTGTCCCGCACCGGTCAAGGCGGACTGATCAGCGGCCACCGAAACCCCTCGCTAACCCTGCGAAAAGCGGCGGCGTTTACATCATTCGCCCGAGAGGCGAAGGTGCCCCCTTCATCCACTGGGAAGGGCCGAGTCCTTGGCGAGCTTGCAGGAACTGACGGAGCGGGTGCGGACGGGAGTCGGCGACGACTCCGGCCTGGGCAAATCCGTGAAGTTCGACCTCAAGGGCGAAGGCTTCATCCACATTGACGGCGGGGTCGTCTGCAATGACGACAAGCCGGCCGACCTGACCATCACCATCAGCCAGAACGACATGAAGGCCATGGGCAAGCGCGAGCTGGACCCCATGACGGCGGTGATGCGCGGGAAGATGCGCCTCTCCGACATGGGCCTGGCCATGTCCCTGCAGCCCCAGGTCCAGCAACTCTTCTCCAAGATGGTGGCCGAGCATGGCTGAAGCCGCATCCCTGGTCTCTATCCCCCAGGCGCCGATCCCGGCGGGCGGCGCAGCCGAGTGGGTGGTCTGTTCCGGCGGCGCGAAACTGCGCGTGGCGCTGTTCAAACCCAAGGGCGCCTCGCGCGGCTCGGTGGTGCTGAGCACGGGCCGCACCGAACACATCGAGAAGTACTTCGAGGTGGTGCAGGAGCTGATGGATCGCGGCTTCACGGTCCTGGTCCAGGAGTGGCGCGGCCAGGGCCTGTCCCATCGCGAACTGCCCGACCGGCTGAAGGGCCATGCCTACGGCTACCAGACCTTCCTCGACGACTATCACGCCATCCTGGCCGCCTTCGAGGCGCGCCTGCCCAAGCCGTGGATCGCGGTGGGCCACTCCATGGGCGGCTGCCTGACCCTGCTGGCGCTCGCCAAGGGCGAGGCGCCCCGCTTCGCCGCAGCGGTGCTCTGCGCGCCGATGCTGGGGGTGCGGACGGGAAACACCCCGCTCTACCAGGCCAAGCTGATGGCCGCCTGGAAGAGCCTGACCGGCCGCGGCGGCCAGTATGTGCAGGGCCCGCCCGCCGATCCGTTCAACGAGGTCTTCGAGGGCAATGTCCTCACCCACGATCCCGTCCGCTTCGCCCGCACGCGGGCTCAGGTGGCGGCCAATCGGGACCTGGCGCTGGGCAGCCCCACCTGGGGCTGGCTCGATTTCGCGTTGCGCGCCACCGGCTACCTCGCCAACCCCGCACACCTGCGGAGCGTAAAGATCCCAGTGGTCATCGTTTCAGCCGAAGACGACAAGCTTGTCCTCGACGACGCCCAACGATTGGTCGCATCACACTTGCCCGCCGGCGAATTCGTCAGCGTGGCCGGCTCCTATCATGAGATTCTTATGGAAACGAACACCAAGCGCTCCGGCTTCTGGGCCGCCTTCGACTCTCTGATCGGCAAGATCACCGGCGCCAAGCCCGCCCCGGCCAAGCCCGCCGCCGCAGCGCCGACTCCCGCCCCGGTTCCGGCTCCGGCTCCGGCTCCGGCGCCCGTCGCCGCTGCGCCGAAACCGGCCGCTGCGCCCAAGCCTGCCGCAGCTCCGAAAGCGGCCGGCAAGAAGCCCGCAGCCAAGGCTGCCGCGCCCGCCAAGGCTGCGGCGCCGAAGACGGCCGCCAAGCCCGCCGCGAAAGCCGCTCCGGCCAAGGCTCCGGTCAAGGCCGCGGCTCCGAAGACGGCCGCCGCCCCCGCCAAGGCTGCCGCGCCCAAGACGGCGCCCAAGCCCGCGGCTAAGCCGGTCGCTGCGAAGGCTCCGGCCAAGGCCGCCGCGAAACCCGCGGCTGCGAAGCCCGCGCCCAAGGCCGCGGCCCCGAAAGCCGCCGCCAAGCCTGCCGCGGCGAAAGCGGCGCCTAAGCCCGCCGTCAAGCCCGCCGCCACCAAGACGCCCGCGGCGGCCAAGAAGCCTGCCGCCCCGAAGGCCGCTCCGAAGAAGACCTGATTAGTTCGCTGACCGCTTGAGGGCGACCAGGGCCTCGTCGAGGCAGGCCCGGTCGCCGGCGATCACGATCTGGCCGCCTTGCTGACCCACGGGGTTTCCGCGCCAGTCGGTGACCAGGCCGCCGGCCCCCTCGATCAGGGGGATGGCGCTCTCAATGTCCCAGGATTTCAGGCCGGCCTCGATGACCATGTCCATCGTGCCGGCCGCCACCATGGCGTAGGCGTAGGCGTCGCAGCCCAGCCGGGCCAGCTTGGCCGCCGCCCGAACCTGGGTCCAGGCGCCCAGCTCGGCGCCGTTGAAGCAGCCTTCCGGGTCGGTGGTGGCGATGATGGCGTCGGTCAGTTTCGGGCAGGCGCGAACCTTCAGCGCCTTCTCCTGGCCGCGCGCGATCAGGCGCGAGCCCCCGGCATGGCCGATATAGAGCTCGCCGATATAGGGCTGGCCGATGGAGCCCAGCACCGGGCGTCCGTTGTGCCGCAGGGCGACCAGCGTCGTCCAGACCGGCAGGCCGGCGATGAACGCCCTGGTCCCATCCACCGGATCCAGGACCCACACGAACTCCGCGTCCGGACGATCCTCGCCATACTCCTCACCGATCACCCCGTGCTCGGGATAGTGCGCGGTGATCAGCTGGCGGATGGCCGCCTCCGCGCCCTTGTCGGCGGCGGTGACGGGATCGAACCAGGTGGCCGTGCCCTTGTCCTCCAGCCCGTGATCGGCCCGGAACAGCGGGGCGATGGCGGCGGCTGAGGCGTGGTTCAGTTCGATCAGAAAGCTATCGAGAGCAGCGAGACGGTCGGGAGCGAGCATGCACTCGCTTTATCCCGCCGCTCGCCCTCGCGATATCCCCCCAGATACGCAGGGGAGAGTCAGACAGCCTCGTGTTCGCCGTTCAGCGACTTGGCGAGGTCCAGCAGACGGCGGCGCGGACGCTCACCCAGCTGGTAGTAGGCGCGGATCAGGTCGAGGGTCTCCTTGCGGGCGAACATCTCGCCCCCGCCGTCGCCTTCGTTGGCCGGTTCGCGCTGGGCCAGTTCCGAGAGGCCGTCATAGAAGTAGCCGACCGGCACTTCCAGGGCCTCGGAGAGCTGCCACAGGCGGGCGGCCGAGATGCGGTTCGCGCCGCATTCGTACTTCTGAATCTGTTGGAACCGCACGCCGCAGGCGCCGGCCAGTTGTTGCTGGGTCAGACCCAGAAGACGGCGGCGCCGGCGAAGGCGCTTACCGAGATGAACGTCGATGTCGTTACCCATGGGATGCACCGCCCCTTCTTCGTATCTGTTGGCGCCCGTCCCAAAGCGAGACGGTCTGGCCTGAAATGGGCAAGTCGCGCGCCAGGAGACTCCGGCTCGCGTTGCGCGGATCAGGGGGGGCGGCTAGGACAGGCCATGGCGGAGACGCGACCCTCCCTGGCCCAGCATGTCGTGTGGCGGCTCGAGGCCCTGGCCTATGACCTGGTCACCGGTCTGGCGCGGCTGTTTCCGATCGACGGCGTATCGGACTTCGGCGCCTGGCTGTTCCGCCGGCTGGGCCCGCTCACCAGCACCCACAAGGTGGTCCAGACCAACCTGCGGATCGCCTTCCCCCAGGCGGGCGACGCCGAGATCGCCCTGCTCACCGACGAGAGCTGGGCCGAGGCGGGACGGGTGGCCCTGGAATTCCCGATCCTCGACAAGATCATCAACGATCCCACCCGGGTCGAGGTGGTGAACGCCGAGCGCCTGAAGCAGATCGCCGACACCGGTGAATCCGTGGTGTTCATCTCCGGCCACTTCTCCTCGATGGAGGTGATGCCCGCCGCCATCGTCCACGCCGGGATCACCTGCCAGATCACCTATCGGGCGATGAACAACCCCTATGTGGACGAGAGCTTCCGCCGCTCGCGCTTCCGCTATGGCGTCCGGCTGTTCGCGCCGAAGGGGACCGAGAGCGCCCGGGAGCTGATCCGGGCCCTGGCGCGGGGCGAATGCGTGGCCCTGATGAATGACCAGAAGTTCAACGGCGGGGTGGCCGCGCCGCTGTTCGGCGTCACCTGCTACACCGCGCCAGGCCCCTCCAGCTTCGCCCTGCGCTTCGGAATCCCACTGCAGCCGATGTCGGTGCGACGCACCCACAAGGCCCGCTTCCAGGTGGTGGTCCACGACCCCATCCACCTGGAGAACACCGGCCACCGCAACGAAGACATCGCCGCCGGGGTCGCCCGCGTGAACGCCTTCATCGAGGACCGCATCCGCGACCGGCCCACCGAATGGTTCTGGGTCCACAAGCGCTGGCCGGGCGAGATCTACAAGCGGTCGCGAAAGTGAGCGGCGCGGAGGTTTTCTGAACCTCCGACGCTGACAGGGTGTCAGGCCGCGGCGGCCGGATCAAGCCAAGCTATTGTGCCTTGCCAGGTCGCCCGGCCCTCGCCGATTTTCGGGCCATGACCTCAGATATCTCAGGCGACTGGCACGGCGTGCTCGACACCGGCTCGGTGAAGGTGAAGCTCGGTTTCCGGCTCGACGGACCGGCGGCCTGGCTCAACACGCAGGCGGCGGGGGTGGTCGATCTGCCGATCACGCACGCCGACGGGCGGCTGGCGTTCGAGAGCGATCCGTTCGACATCGCCCTGACCCTCGCGCCGGTGGGCGACCGGCTGCAGGGAACCTGCCGCCAGGGCGGCATCGTCTTTCCCGTCACTTTCGAGCGCGGTGTGGCGCCGGCGGTCGTCCACGCCGCGCGACCCCAGGCCCCGAGGCCGCCCTTCCGATATGAGGTCCAGGACATCACCTTCGCCGGCGCGGACGGCTCGCCGCTGTCGGCGACCTTGACGCTGCCGAAGGGCAAGGGGCCCCACCAGGCTGTTGTGCTCTCCAACTGGTTTGGCCAGACCGGTCGGGATCAGCTGGTGGCCGGTCACCGGCCCTTCGCCATCTGGGCCGACGACCTGACCCGGCGCGGCTTTGCGACCCTGCGCTTCGACAGGCGGGGAACCGGCCGGTCGCAGGGCAATTTCCAGGACGCCACCACCGGCGACTTCGCGGCCGACCTCGCGTGCGCCGTGGCGATGCTGCGCGACCGGTCCGATATCGGCGCGGTCGGTCTGCTGGGGCACAGCGAGGGCGGGCATATCTCCGCCGACGTTGCGGCGGGCGACCCGGCCATCGCCTTCTGTGTCCTAATGACCCCCACCGGAGTCCCCGACGAGGTCATCGTGGAGACCGAGCTTTTCCGCGCCATCGATGCGGTGGGCGGGATGCCGCAGGGCCGTGATCGGATTGCCCGCATCAGCCGGGCCCTGGCGCTTGCCTCCAAGGCCCCGAGCGCCGACGAGGTCATCGCCCAGGTCCGCGCCTCACTTCAGGCTGCGGGTCTTCCCGCCGCGCGGATCGAGTTGCGTGCCGCCGTGGCCGCCACCCCCTGGCGGCGCTACTGGGCGACATACGACCATACGGCCAGCCTCCGGCGGCTGGATTGTCCGACCCTGGTGGTGTTCGCCGAGCACGATCTGCAGACGGCGCCCCGTGTTCACGAGGCGGCGATCACCGCCGCGCTGGCGGGCAATCCCCTGGCGAGGATCGTGACCCTCCCCGGTCTCAACCACTTCCTGCAGCCAGCCATCACCGGCGCACCATCGGAGTACGGGGATATCGAGACCACGCTTGATCCGAGCGCCATCGACGCGGTGTGCGGCTGGATCGCGGCCCTCTAGGCCGGCGTCCTCACGCCGATCAGCAGCATGGGGTCGAGGTTGCGGCCGTGCCACTTCATGCGCCAGCAGAGGTGGGGACCTGTCGCACGGCCCTCCTTGCCCACGGCGCCGATCACTTGGCCGCGCTCCACCATTTCGCCCCGCCGCACGTCAACCCGCGACTGGTGCAGATAGAGGCTGATCAGGCCCTGGCCGTGGTCGATCATGGTCAGACCGCCCTCGAAGTGCAGGCCGGTCTCGGCGAAGGCGATGACGCCCGGCGCGGGCGCCTGGATCGGGGTTCCGGTCGGGGCCGCGAGGTCAGCGCCGAAGTGCGGGGTGCGCGGCTCGCCGTTCAGGATGCGCTGGCCGCCAAAGCGGGTGGTCTGGCGGTACTTGGCCAGCGGGGCGATGAAGCCGCCCTTGAACCCGTCCAGGTCGGTGCGGCTGGCGAAGCCCTGCGCCTTGCGCGCGGCTTCCGCCCGGATACGGGCCAGTAGGGCCTCGCCCGTCGGGTTCACCTGGTTTGGGGCCAGGCCGTTGATGCGCTGGATGTCAAAGCCGCCCGGCGCGATCTGAGCGGTGTGGCTGGCCTCGCCGTCGCCATTGACCACGCGGATAACCGCCTGCGGCCCGGCGTCGCGATCAAAGCCGACGACGAAGAACCCGGTTTCGGAGGCTTCACCCTCGGGCTGGCCGTCCACGAACACCTGGGCGCGAGGACTGGTGCGGCCAATGACGCTGCCGCCCTGCTGGTATCGGCCGGTGAGCGACAGGCCCGGCGTCGCGGCGCGGGCGGACCCCGAGAGCGCCAGGGCGCCCAGGCCCAGGAGGGCGCCGCGCCGGTTCAGCGGTTGGTCGCCTGCCAGCGGGCCAGGCTCTCGGCCGGGCCGGCATAGGCTTCCTGCAGCGGGGCGCTCCAGTAGCGCAGGGCCTCCAGCGGCACCTTCACCGAGGAGACGGCGCAGACCACGTAGCGGCCAGGCTTCAGGACGACGAACTCGCCGTCCCCATAGTGGACGACAGCCAGGTCGGCGGTGGATCCGGAAAGGTCATGGGCGTTCATGGGCGCCATCTTAGACGACCCGACTCGCTCAGAACAGATCGCCCTGCGCGGAAGGTGACGAGGGCTTGGGCGCGCGGACCGGACGGGCCGGCGCCGGCGGCGGTTCGGGGAGGGCGGTGGGGGTTCCGTCGATGGTGGCCTCACGGGTGGTGTCGGCGAAGACCAGGGAAATCCCCTCGCCGCTCCGCAGGGAGGCGCCGTCCAGGGCCAGGGAGCCATCCGCGCGGAGCACCTTGGCGAACCCCCGCCGGGGCGGCGCCTTGGGGTCCAGGGGGGCGAGCAGCTTGGCCTGGTAGGCCAGCCGCTCGGTCATCCGTTCCAGGCCCCGCGCCAGAGCCGGTTGTAGCCGCAAGGCGGTTCGGGCCAGCGCCTGGGCCTGCTGCTCCTGCGGCCGCTGGAGCAGGACCGGGACCAGGCGGGCGGTGAGGCGGGTGAGCTCGGAGCGATGAACGGCGATATTGCGCGTGAGGCCGACCGATAGCCGCGAGGCCACCCCCGACAGCCGCTCGGCCTGGAGCTGCTGCGGGCGCTGGAGCAGGGCGGGCGCGAGACGGCCAGCGACCCGAACCAGTTGGTTGTCGTGGATGGAGAAGTTGCGGTTTAGCGCCGCGGCCAGCCGGTTGGCCACCAGGCCGAAGCGCTGAGCGGCCATTTCCACCAGGTCCCGGGCGCGGGTGAGCGACCGACCGACATTGGCCACACGTTGCCGACGATCCTCCACCATCCGGCCCCCCTGGCGGTGCAGGCGAGAGGACAGGTCGCCGATGGCGGCGCGCAGTTCCGCCAGCACCGGGGTCGCCATTTCGGCCGCCGCCGTGGGGGTCGGCGCGCGGCGGTCGGAGACGAAGTCGATCAGGGTGGTGTCGGTCTCGTGGCCCACCGCCGAGATCAGCGGGATCGTGCCGGCCGCCACGATGCGGGCCAGGCCCTCGTCATTGAAGGCCCAGAGGTCCTCCACCGAGCCGCCGCCGCGCGCCACGATCAGCACGTCGGGCCGCGGCACGGGGCCGTCCGAGGTCAGGGCGTTGAACCGCTGGATGGCGTTCCCCACCTGGGCGGCGGCGGCGTCGCCCTGGACCACGCAGGGCCAGACGATCACCCGGCAGGGCCACCTGTCGCGGATGCGGTGCAGGATGTCGCGGATCACCGCGCCGGTGGGGCTGGTGATCACGCCCACGACCATGGGCATGGCGGGCAGGGGGCGTTTTCGCGAGGCCTCAAACAGGCCCTCGGCCTGCATCTTGGCCTTCAGCCGTTCGAGCTGGGCCAGCAGGGCGCCGACGCCGGCGGCCTCCATGGTCTCGATGACGATCTGGTAGCGGGAACCGGCGGGGTAGGTGGTGATCTTCCCGGTGACGATCACCTCCAGCCCCTGTTCGGGCCGGACCGACAGGTTCTTCACCGAGCCCTTCCACACCACCCCGTCGATGGCGGCGCGTTCGTCCTTCAGGGTCAGATAGACGTGGCCGTTGCCGTGGAAGGTGACCTTGGAAAGCTCGGCGCGCAGTCGGACGAAGCCGTAGGCGTCCTCAAGCGTGCGCTTCAGCGCGAACGCGAGTTCCGAGACGGAATAGGCTTTGGCGTTGGAGTCGGTCGACTCTGGCGCGAGGTCGGTCATGCGGAGAGATTAGCGAGGGCCGGGCCGAATCCCAAACCCTCGCCAGCTCTCCAGAGCAACCTAGATGTAGCGGCGCAGCGAACGGGCCAGTTCGTTGGGGCCCGAGCGCTTCTTGGCCTGGGCCGGCTGATAGGCGACCCGGGCATGCTCGGCGCAGTAGGGGCCGTCATCCTGGCGGCGGCCGCAGAAGGTGAAGCCGTCGGTGGAGGGGTCGCCGATCGGCCACTTGCACATGTGGGCGCCGAGCGTCAGCACGGTGGCCGAGCCGGGAGCCTCGTCGATATAGCGGACCGGCGCCGGCACGGGGGCCTGGGCCACCAGCGGCTCGGCGATGCGGCGCGGCGCGGCGGGCTGGGCCACGGCGCGCTGCGGACGCGGGGCCTTGAAGACCGGGCGGGCGGGCTTGGAAGGGGTGGCGCGGCCCGAGAGGCCAAGCCGGTGAACCTTGCCGATCACCGCGTTGCGGGTGACGCCGCCAAGCTGCTTGGCGATCTGGCTGGCGGACAGGCCGTCCTGCCAGAGCTTCTTGAGATTTTCGACGCGTTCGTCTGTCCAGCCCATGGTCTTGCTCCGCGTGTCCTGGTTCCATCAGCCCCGCGCGGCAGACCCAGGATCAATATGTTGTGGCAGCGCGCTACTCACGACATCACCAACTACCAGATATCGTAAACAGATCCTTAAGAGCCACAATAGGCGCCCCTCCCTTCATCCACAGGAACCACATATAGCGTCGCAAGGCCGCACCCTTGCGCTTGTCGCGGCCTGGGCGCACATGGGCCCTCATGAAGGATATGCCCGACGCCGCAGCCGTTATGCCGCCCCAGCCCCGCGACTATCACGGGGTCAACTGGGCCGGTCTCAGAACCCTCTATATCCGGGAGATCCGCCGGTTCTGGAAGGTGGGCATGCAGACCCTGGCCGCCCCGGTGGTCACGGCCCTGCTCTATATGATGGTCTTCGTGGTGGCCGCCCAGGGCGCGCGGGTCCCCGTCCACGGCGTGGCCTTCGCCACCTTCGTGGCGCCCGGCCTGATCATGATGCAGATCCTCAACAACGCCTTCGCCAACTCGTCCTCGAGCCTGCTGCAGGCCAAGATGAACGGCCTGACCGGCGACTTCCTCACCCCGCCCCTGACGCCCCTGGAGCATGTGGCCGGCTTCGCGCTCGGCGCCGCCACCCGTGGCATCGTGGTCGGCGCGGTGACCTGGCTCGCGGTCCTGCCCTTCGCCGCCCTGCCGGTCACCCACCTCTGGGCGATCCTCTACTTCGGGATCGGCGCCTCGATGATCCTGGGCCTGCTGGGCGTCATGGCCGGGCTGTGGAGCGAGAAGTTCGACCACATGTCGGCGGTGACCAACTTCATCATCATGCCGATGACCTTCCTGTCGGGCACCTTCTACCTCGTGGAGCGCCTGCCCGAGCCGTTCCGCTCGGCCAGCCACTACAACCCGTTCTTCTATCTGATCGACGGCTTCCGCTACGGCTTCATCGGCCACGCCGAGGGCTCGCTGATCGCCGGCATGGGCATGACCGCCGGTCTCGTGATCGCCTTCAGTTGCATCTGCCTGTGGATGTTCGAGACCGGCTACAAGCTGAAGACCTAGCGGTGGCCGATTCTCCGCTCGCGCGAACTTGATCTCTATCAATGTCCGTAGGTTGAATCGGCCTTCTGGTGAAGCTGGGCGTCCGGCGCCCTACAGACCCGGATTGAAACAATGCAGGCAGACCTGTCGCACTTCAAGGCGATGCGCGCCGCGCCCGTTGTGCCACTGTCCCCCGGTCGCGGCGAGCCGCCCATGCCGATCCCCGAGATCGCCTCGGCCTGCGCCGATTGCAGCCTGCTGGTGGAGGCCGATCATCGGATCGCCAACCACCTGACCATGCTCGGCGGCTATGTGCGACTGAAGGCGGCGGGCCTGGACCGGGAGACCCGGCTGCTGCTGGAGACCATAGGCGCCCAGGTGGACGCGGTTGGCCGGCTGCATCGGGCCCTGGCCACCCATGGCCATCGCGGCTCGGTGGACCTCAGCGAGCACCTGCGGGCGATCTGCGCGCCCTTCGCCTCGGGATTGGCGGGCGCCGCCAAGCTCATCCAGGACATCCCGGCCCCGTGCCACGTGCGGGCCGATCAGGTCCTGCCGCTCAGCCAGATCGTCTCGGAGGTGATCACCAACGCCTTCAAGTACGCCCACGCCGACGGTCAGGCCGGAGTTGTCCGGGTGCGGTGCCACGGGCGCGAGGGCGGGGCGGTCCAGATCGAGGTGGTGGACGACGGGCCGGGCCTTCCGGCCGGATTTGATCCGGCCACCGACGGCGGCCTGGGCTTTCGCCTAATCCGGACGCTCAGCCGGCAGGTGGGGGCGACCACGGCCTTCGAGTCTGCGGGCCTGGGCCTGCGCTTCCGCCTCAGCCTGCCCTGAGCGCCGACCTGTCACCGATCGGTCGTGCGCGAGCAATATTGACAGGACTGGGTTCGAAGACGAAAACGTCGAGCCTTCCTGTCCCCGCCGCCACGCGCCGGGGACGGTTCTCTTTTGGGAGGTATCCCCAGTGACTGAAAAGACCGCGACGCAAGCCGCGCCCGTCCCCAGCGATCACATCATGGGCGTGTACAACCGCACCCCGCTGGCGTTCGAGCGAGGTGAGGGCGCGCGACTCTTCACCACCGACGGGGACGCCTATCTCGACTGCATGGCCGGCATCGCCGTGAACGCCCTGGGCCACGCCAATCCCAAGCTGGTGCAGGCGGTGAAGGACCAGGCCGAGAAGCTCTGGCACGTCTCCAACATCTTCACGATCCCGGGCCAGGAAAAGCTCGCCAAGGTGCTGACCGACGCCACCTTCGCCGACGAGGTGTTCTTCACCAACTCCGGCGCCGAGGCCATCGAGTGCGCCATCAAGACGGCGCGCAAGTACCACTGGGCCAAGGGAAACCCGGAACGCATCGACATCATCGGCTTCGAGGGCTCCTTCCACGGCCGGACGCTGGCGGCGGTCAACGCCTCGGGCAACAAGTCCTATCTGGAGGGCTTTGGCCCGCCGATGCCGGGCTTCGTCCACCTGCCCTATGGCGACCACGAGGCGTTGAAGGCGGCCATCGGCCCGACCACCGCGGCCATCCTCATCGAGCCGGTGCAGGGGGAGGGCGGCGCCCGCGCCCTGCCCGAGGTCTGCATGCGCGGCCTGCGGCGCCTGTGCGACGAGCACGGCATCCTGCTGATCTATGACGAGATCCAGTGCGGCCTGGGCCGCACCGGCAAGCTGTTCGCCCACGAATGGGCCACCGACGCCGCGCCCGACATTATGGCGGTCGCCAAGGCGCTCGGCGGCGGCTTCCCGGTGGGCGCCTGCCTGGCCACGGCGGAAGCCGGCCGCGGCATGACCGTCGGCTCCCACGGCTCCACCTATGGCGGCAACCCGCTGGCCATGGCCGTGGGTCTGGCGGCGATGGAGGAGCTCAACAGTCCCGAGCTGCTGGCCCACGTCCGCGAGGTGGCCGGCTACTTCGTCCAGCAGCTTTCGGGCCTGCAGGAGCGCTTCCCCGACGTGGTGGAGGACATCCGTGGCAAGGGCCTGCTGATCGGCATCAAGCTGAAGACCCCGAACCGCGAGTTCATGCAGCATGCCCGCGACCAGCACATGCTGATCGCCGGCGGCGGCGACAACTGCGTGCGCCTGCTGCCGCCGCTGAACCTCACCCTGGAAGAAGCCCAGGAAGCCATCTCGAAACTCGAGGCCTCCTGCGAGGCGGCGCGAACCCAGGCGAAAGCCGCGGCCTAACTTCACACCGCTCATCCCGGCGAAGGCCGGGACTTTAGATTAGGACTCCTCGCTCTCAGGCTGAACCTGGGCCCCGGCCTTCGCCGGGGTGAGCGGGAGTTGGGAGATTCCCATGACCCAAGTCAGACACTTCCTCGACCTCTGGCGGATTCCCCCCGCCGACCTGCGCGCCATCCTGGCCGACGCCAAGGCCCGCAAGGCCGCGCGCAAGGGCTGGACCCAGGGCCGCGTGGACGCCGACGCCCCGGGCGCCGAGCGGACGCTCGCCATGATCTTCGAGAAGAACTCCACCCGCACCCGCTTCTCCTTCGACGCGGCCATGCGTCAGCTGGGCGGCGACGTGATCATCTCCACCGCCAACGACATGCAGCTCGGCCGCGGCGAGACCATCGAGGACACCGCCATGGTGCTCTCGCGCATGGTGGACGCGGTGATGATCCGCGCCAACCGCCACACCGACCTGGAGACCTTCGCCTCGGTCTCCAAGGTGCCCCTGATCAACGGCCTGTCGGACAAGAGCCACCCCTGCCAGATCCTCGCCGACCTACTGGCCTTCGAGGAGCGTTGCGGTTCGGTGGAGGGCAAGACTCTTGCGTGGATCGGCGACGGCAACAACGTCTGCTCGACCTTCATCCACGCCGCCCCGGTCTTCGGGTTCAAGCTGCAGATCGCCAGCCCCGCCAAGTACCACCCCGACCGTGTCGACCTGGCCCGCGCCGCCGAGCTGCAGGGCCGGATCACCGTGACCGACAATCCGCTCGAGGCCGTCGCCGGCGCCGACTGCGTGATCACCGACACCTGGGTCTCCATGGGCGACACCGACCGCGACGACCGCCTCGCCGCGCTCGGCCCCTATCAGGTCACGCAGGAGCTGATGGAGAAGGCCAATCCCGGCGCCGTCTTCATGCACGACCTGCCCGCCCACCGCGGCGAGGAGGTGACGGCTGAGGTGCTGGACGGTCCCCGCTCCCTGGCCTGGGACGAGGCGGAAAACCGTATCCACGCCCAGAAATCGATCCTGGCCTGGTGCTTCGGCGCCATCGGCTGATCTGCCACGCTCGCAAAGCGGCGGGCCTTTCCCTATATGGCCCGCCCATGAGCACTGAAACACTCGCCGCCCCCGACGATCTCGTCGCCCCGTTCCAGATCGAGGGCGAGCCCGTGCGCGGCCGCCTGGCCCGGCTGGGCGCCGCCGTCGACGAGATCCTGGCGGCCCACGACTATCCCGAAGCCGTCGCCAACCTGCTGGGGGAGGCCTGCGCGCTCGCCGCCCTGGTGGGCTCGGCCCTGAAGTTCGACGGCCGGCTGATCGTCCAGGCCCAGGGCGACGGGCCGGTCCGCTACGTCGTGGTGGACTACGACACCGACGGCGCCCTGCGCGGCTACTGCCGCTACGATCCCGACGCCGTGGCCAAGGCGGCCCAGGGCTTCGTGCGGCCGGGCGCCAAGACCCTGCTGGGGGAGGGGGTCTTCATCATGACCGTCGACCAGGGCGCCGACATGGACCGCTACCAGGGCATCACCACCATCGAGGGCGAGACCCTGGCCCTGTGCGCCGAGCAGTACTTCGCCCAGTCCGAACAGACCCCGACCCGCGTGCGCCTGGCCGTGGGTCAGGCCGACCTCGGCGACGGCCTGCGTTGGCGGGCCGGCGGCATGCTGATCCAGAACATCGCCGAGGACGAGAACCGCGGCCCCACCGCCGAGGCCTGGGTCCGCACCCAGGCCTTCTTCGAGACCATCGGCGAGGACGAGCTGATCGACCCCACCATCTCGGCCGAGACCCTGCTGTTCCGCCTCTTCCACGAGGACGGCGTCCGGGTCTTCGAGGCCAAGCCGCTGAAGGCCTTCTGCCGCTGCTCGCAGGAACGCATCGAGAGCGTGCTGACCTCGTTCTCGCCCGAGGAGCGCGCCGACATGGTCGAGGACGACGGCCTGATCAAGGTGACCTGCGAATACTGCTCCAGCACCTATTCGGTCGATCCGGCGCGGCTGACGGCGGAGGCCTGATTCCTTCTCCCCTTGTGGGAGAAGGTGGCCGGTCGGAGATCGGTCGGATGAGGGGTCGATAGACCTATCGGGCAAGCCTTGCGGACTGAGCGGAGAGGGGAGCGCGACCCCTCATCCGTCAGCTTCGCTGACACCTTCTCCCACAAGGGGAGAAGGATCACTCAGGCCGCGTCCAGCGCCCGTTCGACATCGCGGATCAGATCCCCTGACCCCTCCAGGCCCACGCTCATCCGCACCCAGCCCTCGGTGAGGCCGATGCTCAGGCGTTCGGCCTCGGGCATGGAGCGGTGGGTGGTGGTGGACGGGTGGGTGGCCATGGACTTGGCGTCGCCGAGATTGTTGGAGATATCGACGATGGCCAGGGTGTCGAGGAACCGCCAGGCGGCCTCGCGCCCGCCCAGGTCGAAGGCCACGACGCTGCCGCCGCCGGTCATCTGGTTGGCGATGATGGCGGCCTGCGGGTGGTCGGGGCGGCCGGGATAGATCACCTGCCGGCACTTGGCGTGCGCGCCGATGGCGTCGGCCACCTTGGCGGCGTTCTCCGTCTGGCGGGTGACCCGCAGCTCCAGGGTTTCCAGGGCCTTGACCAGCACCCAGGAATTGAAGGGCGAGAGCGCCGGGCCCGTGTGGCGCAGGATGTCCTTGTAGCTCTCGGTCATCAGCTCCGCGCCGCCCAGGATCGCCCCGCCCAGCACCCGGCCCTGGCCGTCGATGTGCTTGGTGGCCGAGTAGACGACGATGTCGGCGCCGAGGGCCAGCGGCTTCTGGAACAGCGGGGTGGCGAAGACATTGTCCACCACCAGCTTGGCGCCGGCGGCATGGGCGACGTCGGCGACGGCCCCGATGGCGGTGATCTCCAGCAGCGGGTTGGCCGGGGTCTCCACCAGGAAGGCCTTGGTGTTGGGGCGCACCGCGTTCTTCCACGCCTCGATGTCGGTGGCGTCGACGAAGGTCACGTCCACGCCGTAGCGCGGCATCAGTTCCGAGAGGATCCAGCGGCAGGAGCCGAACAGGGCCCGGCCCGCCACGATGTGGTCGCCGGCCCGCACCAGGCCCTGCAGGGCCACGTGGACGGCGGCCATGCCAGAGGCCGTCGCCCGGCACTGCTCAGCGCCCTCGAGAAGCGCCAGGCGGTCCTCGAACATCTGGGTCGTGGGGTTGCCGAAGCGTTGGTAGATGAAGCCCGGCTCCTCGCCGGAGAACCGCTTGTCGGCGGCGCTGGCGCTGTCATAGGCGAAGCTCTGAGTCAGGAAGAGCGCCTCGGAGATCTCGCCATAGGGCGAGCGGGCCATGCCGCCGCGCACCAGCTTGGTCTCTTGCTGCCAGGTGTTCGGATCTTCGGCCATGGGGCGCTCCTTGGTATGACGTCCGCAGAAAGCGCCTTCGCGCGCCAAACCGGAATCCAGTTTTCCTGCGAAAGCCTTCAGGGAGGGCGGCATGAACCTCACGGCGCGCCTCGCGGTCAAGCTGGACCGTTCGCCGTCTGGCTGAATCGACTTCCGACCTGCACAAAAACGGGGCAACCTCAGCTTAACTATAGGGAGGACACTACCTAATGCCGCTCAATATGCTGTTTCGCCTTCTCGGCCTGATCCTGGTTGTGCTGGGCCTGCTCAACGTCGCCATCGGCTTCCTGCCGGCCTCGGTCCTGGCCTCAATTCCGAAGCAGCTGATGCTGGTGGAAGGATTCGCCCAGTCGGTGAGTCTGCTCGGCCTCGGCGCCATGATCTACCTGCTGGCCGAGATCGCCGCCAAGCGCCCGGCCAAGAGCTACTAGGCTCCCGTGCCGGTCAATTTTGCGATCCGGGTCTTCAGCCTGATCCTGACCTTCTTCGGGGCGCTGAATCTCGTGATCCTGGCCCTGTCGGACCATCTGCAAAGCTGGGTTCCGGCGGTGCTGCGCCCGGCCGCCACCTTCGGTGAGGCGCTCGCCCTGTTCGGGGTGGGCGCCGCCGTCACCATGCTGGCCGAGATCGCCGGCAGGGTCGGGAAGAAGCACTAGGCGGCGGGGGGAGGAGAGACCCTAGCCGCTGCGCTCAGATCCACCTCCCCCGAAAGGGGAGGAATTTCGCGCTTCCAGTTCCTCCCCCAGCGCGTAGCGCGGTTCGGGGGAGGTGGCGCGCGTGCCAGCGCGTGACGGAGGGGGTTTGGCCCTCGCCACGCCCCCCAACCAACACGCCGCACTTGCCAACCCGCCCCCTCCCGGCGAGTGTCCCGCCGATGACCGACGCGACCCGCGCGGGGATTCTCCCCTGCCAATCCATCGATGACCTGATCGTCCAGGGCGCCATCCTGTCGGCGACGCCCTTCGACGCCGACCAGGTGCAGCCCGCCAGCCTCGACCTGCGCCTGGCCGCCCGCTGCTGGCGGGTGCGGGCGAGCTTCCTGCCGCGCCTGGGCCGCACGGTGGCCAGCCGCATCGCCGACGTCGCCATGCACGAGCTGGATCTCTCCAGGGGCGCTGTTCTCGAGAAGGGCTGCGTCTATATCGCCGAGCTGCAGGAACGCCTGCATCTGCCGCCGGGCGTCTCGGCGCGGGCCAATCCCAAGAGCTCCACCGGCCGCGTCGACGTCTTTGTGCGTCTGCTGTCGGACAACCAGCCGGCCTTCGACGACGTGATCGAGGGCTATGACGGCCCCACCTATATCGAGATCGCCCCCCAGACCTTCTCCATCCTGGTGCGCACCGGCACCCGGCTGAACCAGCTGCGGCTGAAGCGCGGCAATCCGGCCAAGCTGCTCACCAAGAGCGTCGGCGTCGACCTCTCTGACGGCATCGCCGGTTTCCGCGCGCGGCGCCACGCCGGCGTCATCGACATGGACAATGTCGACGGCCACGACCCGCGCAACTACTGGGAGCCGCTGATCCCGCAGAATGGCGAACTGCTGCTCGATCCCGGCGAATTCTACATCCTGGCCTCCAAGGAGGCGATCGAGATCCCGGTGCTACAGGCCGCCGAGATGACCCCCATCGACCCCTCGGTGGGCGAGTTCCGCGTCCACTATGCCGGCTTCTTCGACCCCGGCTTCGGCACCGAGGAGGCGCAAGGGGTGGGTTCCAAGGGCGTTCTGGAGGTCCGCAGCCACGAGACCCCCTTCCTGCTGGAGGACGGCCAGACCGTCGCCCGCCTGGTCTATGAGCCCCTGACCGCCAAGCCGTCGCGCCTCTACGGCGACCAGGGCAGCCACTACCAGCGCCAGGGCCTCAAGCTCTCCAAGCACTTCCAGCGCTGGACGGCGAACGCCTGACCTCCCGAGGCCACATTCGAGGCCTAGATCGTCCGTGCCCTGCGGCAGGCCGCCACAGCCAAGCTGTTGATCGCGTTAACCATATTTAAGTTCGACTCGCGGTTTCCTGGAACGTGAGGGACCAGGAAAACCCGCCATGTCCGACGCGACCTACATCGCCTTCGTACCCACCGCCAAGCGCGACCGCTTGCGGCAGATCCTGCAGACCGAGGACACCAAGCCCCTGGCCTGGCGCGAGCAGCGGACCATGTTCGGCAGCGAGTTCTACTTCTCCGGCCCGTCGGCCCTGGCCCGTAAGGCCCAGGCCTATGTCGCCGAATGGGTCATCACCGGCTGACAATGCTCGCGAGCTAGAGGGTAGGACAGGGCGGCTGTTTTAGCGAACGTGCCCGACGCTTTTGATCGACCGGTCTAACCAGTATCTCTCCAGAGGTAATTGGATGCGTACACCGGCTCGCCCTTGATCGTCTCGCGTTGCAGAGTCCACATATTGTTTTTAACACCCTCAACCGTATGGAATTTTGAGGCGTCGTTGAGCTGATTGTACGCGGCGCTGGTGATGTAGGAGCTGTGTACGTCATCGAGAGCACACATCTTGGCGGCATAATTCGCTGCTCGACCAACCCATACTAAGTCATTAGCGCCGCGAACCCCGGTCTTCGCGACCAGTAGGCGTGAGATATCCACGCCAACTACATGACGAAGCGAATATAGTGAACTTGTGTATTGCGCCGCCCACGCCGGGCGGATTATTTCGCTCACCGCCCAGTTTATTCGGAGGGCAGTCCGTGCGGCATCGGAGTTTTTACTGTCTCCAATGAATACCGCCATGATGCGGTCGCCATCATAGGCCGTGATAGTTCCGCCTTCGCGATTAATGATCCGTGCGGCACAAGTTAAAAAGGTTTTGTAGACTTCAGCTGCATAGACCGCGCCCATGGAGTTGACCATGTCTGTCGAGTCGGCGAGGTCAGCATACAGAACGGCAGCATCTAGATAGATTCCATCGTTGCCAAGCGTGACACTCTTGTCGTCGGGCACTACCTGTCCGTCTCGAGTTGTCCATTGAGTTCGAAATGTAGCTTTCACCGACTCTTCGAGCTCAGTTGCAAAAGTCACGTGGAAATCCCCAAATCTGGAAATCGGCCCAACCTCAATGAGATCGCGGCAAGGAACCCGAACCAAGGTATTACTGATAGCGCCAAAAATCGAAACGCCGTTTCGACGCTTGAAAACTTGAGATCAAGGATCTCGGAATTTCTCCATATTTGACAATGAAGATCATCCAAAAGTTCTTGATCGGTAACTAGATTTAGCCGGTTCATATATTGTTCCGGTGAGAGTCTCGCGATATCCCGAAAGTAAAAGACAGAGACTTTGGACGCGCCTTTGAGGTGCGGGAAAAACGTCTGATAAACGTGCCATAAACTGAAGGACAGGAGGATTGAGGCAATGGAGCCGAGAACTCCCCTCGGACTATCCAGGTTGCGCACAGGCATATTCACCGCAATGGATGTCAGCAGCGCGAGGTTGATCGCCAGAAGGAAGGATGCCTTGCCCTCCACTCTTGGAAAGAACGTCTGCAGTCTGTCGAGTTGAGCGGTCGCAAAGCTCATTGGATTCTGCATGATCCCCCCCTCTTTGGCCGCGACGGTACAGCACCTCCAGGTAAACAGGAAGGCGACGCACATGAGGTGCCGCCCCATTGGTGTCGCCGTCCAATGGCGTTATGGCCGGCTTTGATGGTCACGGAAAATTGCCGCCTTGAGCGATGTTCACTGAGCGGTTAGACAACGGGCTCTGCAAACTGAATTGCAAACCGGGCCAGCCGTGTCGCATTCTGTTCTCAGCAAAGCCTTATCCGATAAGGCCTTCGCGGGCGTAGCTCAGGGGTAGAGCGTCAGCTTCCCAAGCTGAATGTCGTGGGTTCGAATCCCATCGCCCGCTCCAGTTTTCTGGAGCCCACCCATGAAGACCCCGATCCTCGCCGCCGCCCTGGCCCTTACCGCCGCGCCGGCCTTCGCCCAGGCCAACTGGCTGCTGCCGGCCAAGCCCTATCGCGTCATCGACAACACCTATTCCGTCGGCTCGGCCGGGCTGACGGCGCTGCTGATCGTCACGCCCAAGGGCGCGGTGCTGCTGGACGCCGGGATGCCGCAGTACGCCGGGATGGTGGAGAAGAACGTCCAGGCCCTGGGCTTCAAGCTCAGCGACATCAAGATCCTGCTCACCAGCCACGGCCACTTCGACCATGCCGGCGGGCTGGCCAGGATCAAGGCCGATACGGGCGCGGCCATGATCGCCGCCGAGGGCGACCGCTACGCCCTGGAGAAGGGGGTCTATCCGGGCTCCGAGAGCAATAAGCTCATGAACTTCCCGCCGGTGAAGGTGGACCGGGTGGTGAAGGACGGCGAGACCGTCGAGCTGGGCGGCCTGAAGCTCACCGCCCACCTGACGCCGGGCCACACCGCGGGCTGCACCACCTGGACCTGGCCGGTGAAGGACAAGGACGGCGCCGCCCACACCGCGCTCTATTTCTGCAGCGCCAGCGTGGCGGCCAACAGCCTGGTCCCCGAGCAGTATCCCGGCATCGTCGCCGATTACCGCCACACCTTCGCCACCGCGCGCGCCATCCCCGGCGATGTCTTCCTGGCCCCCCATTCGGAGTTCTTCGACGCCCCGGCCAAGAAGGCCCGCCTGGGTCAGCCCGGCCCCAACCCCTTCATCGACCGCGCCGGCTATCTGAAGGTGATCGACGCCCAGCAGAAGGCCTTCGAGGCATCTCTGGCCAAGGCTCAGGCCAAGGCGGGCAAGTAGCCGCCTGGGGGCTTGTCGAACTGTGTTCGGAAGGTCTCGATGGGGGAAATGCGCGTGGCGCCCCTGGGTAGGAGACGAATATGGCTGACGGCGCCGTGGACATTCTGAAGGACAAGCGCGCGGCGGCCCGCAAGGCGGCCTACGAAGGCCCGGTCGAGGACCTGAACCCGGCGCGCGCCTCGCTGTTCCGCGACGACGCCATGTGGCCGATGTTCGAGCGGCTGCGGAAGGAAGACCCGGTCCACTACACGGCCGACAGCAACTACGGGGCCTATTGGTCGATCACCAAGTACAACGACATCCTGGCGGTGGACTCCAACCACCAGGTGTTCTCCTCGGCCAAGGGCATCACGCTGACGCCCAAGGCCGCCCAGGGCTTCCGCGACCCCAACAACACCGCCACCAACTTCATCGCCATGGACCCACCGCGCCACGACGTGCAGCGCAAGACGGTCAGCCCGGCCGTCTCACCCCACGCGTTGTCGATCATGGCGCCGGTGATCCGCGAGCGCGCCGGCCTGATCCTGGATAGCCTGCCGATCGGCGAGGACTTCGACTGGGTGGACCTGGTCTCCAAAGAGCTCACCACCATGACGCTCGCCACCCTGTTCGACTTCCCCTTCGAGGAGCGCCGCAAGCTCACCCGCTGGTCCGACGTGATGACCACCGCGCCGGGCTTCGGTCCCGCCGCGGACCTGATGGAGATGCGGGCGATGATGGCCGAGTGCTTCGGCTATTTCACCGAGCTCTGGAACCAGCGGGTCAACGCCCCGCCCACCGGCGACCTGATCTCCATGCTGGCCCACGGCGAGGAGACCCGGAACATGACCCAGCAGGAGTTCCACGCCAACGTGGCCCTGCTGATCATCGGCGGCAACGACACGACGCGGAACACCATCTCGGGCTCGGTCCTGGCCCTGAACCAGAACCCCGACCAGTACGCCAAGCTGCGGGCGAACCCGTCGCTGATCACCTCCATGGTCTCCGAGACCATCCGCTGGCAGACGCCCCTGGCCCACATGGCGCGCACCGCGACCCAGGACTTCGAACTCGGGGGCAAGACCATCCACGAGGGCGACAAGGTGGCCATGTGGTACGTCTCGGGCAATCGCGACGACACGGTGATCGCCAATCCCGACAGCTACATCATCGACCGGGAACGGCCGCGCCAGCACATGTCCTTCGGCTTCGGCATCCACCGCTGCGTGGGCAACCGCCTGGCCGAGCTGCAGCTGACCATCATCTGGGAGGAGATCATGAAGCGCTTCCCGGACATCAAGCTGCTGGAGGAGCCCAAGCGCTCCTTCTCGATCTTCGTGAAGGGCTACGAGGACATGAAGGTGGTGCTTCCGTCCAAGCTCTAGGCCACACTCCCGGCGGGAGGACGCCGTGGCCGAAGAGCTGAAGGTGATGGGGACCCTGCGCCGCCGCGCCCTGGACGCGGCGCGCGGGCTGCTGGAGGCGGGCGGGGTCGACGGCCTGCATCTGCGCGCCATCGCCGCCGAGGTGCGCAGCGGCGTGGCCACCCTCTACCACCACTTCGCCGACAAGAACGCCCTGCTGGCGGCCCTGGCCATCGAGGGCTGGGAGGAGTTGGCCCGCGCCATCGACCAGGCCATGGCCAGCGGGAAATTCCCCCACCGCATCGACGCGGCCTCGCGGGCCTTCCTCACCTTCATCCATCGCAACCCGCAACTCTACGCCCTGATGCAGACCGAGCAGGCGCTCGCCGCCAACGATGCGGTGCGGGCCGCCGAACGGGCGGCGTTCGCGGTGTTCCAGAGCGCCTTCGAGGGCGACGGCCGGGTGCCGCCCGAACGCGTGGAGGAGGTCTCGCTCACCATCTGGGTGCTGGGGCGCGGCATCGCCTCGGCGGTCCTGATGCAGGGCGACGAGGATCCAGGCGCGGCGGGCCGCCTGGTGGCCAAGGTGATCTCAGGCTTCGGCTTCCTGCTGTCGCCGCGCTTCGCCGACTGAGGTTTCGCGCCCGCGCGATCCGAACGGCGTTCGTCAGAATCGGCCTACGGAGCGCTCCGGAATATTCCGTCCGAGAGCGGACGAATATGGGTTATCTATTTGTTATTAAAATACAATTTGGCAACATCACGATGTTACGTGACCAGTTGACGAGCTCCGCCGTGCGGACCTAGCGTCAACTCAAGGGGTCCCCCGATGAGGCTCCGCAGGGATGGCGTCCGGCCACCGGACGTTCTTGGGAGGATGACATGACTCAGCGACTGATGCTGTCGGCGACCGCGCTCGCCCTGGTTCTGGGCTTGCCGCAGGTGGCGCTCGCCCAAGAGGCCAAGGGCAGTCTGGTCGACGAACTGATCGTCACCGCCCAGAAACGGGAGGAGTCGGTCCAGGACGTGCCGATCGCGGTTTCAGCCTTCAGCGAGCAGGCGCTCAAGGCCCAGGGCATCGACGGCGCGGGCAATCTTGTTCAGTCGGTGCCCAACCTGACCTTCACCCGTCGCGCCCTACGCACCAACTTCCAGATCCGCGGGGTGGGGGCTCAGCTGGTGTCCCTGTCGGGCGATGACGGGGTGGGCATCCACGAGAACAACGTGCCCCTCACCGCCAACCGCATCGCCGACGCCGAGTTCTACGATGTGGAGCGGGTGGAGGTGCTGCGCGGCCCGCAGGGCACCCTCTACGGCCGCAACGCCACCGGCGGGGTGGTGAACATCATCTCCAACAAGCCCAATGACCAGCGCAGCGGCTCGCTGACGGCGGAGTTCGGGAACTACAACTCCTTGAAGTATCAGGGCTACATCAACCTTCCCCTGGGGGAGAAGTTCGCCCTGCGCGCCGCCGGCTTCGCCCTCCAGCGGGACGGCTACACCACCAACAGCCTGAACGGCCAGGACATCGACAGCCGCGACATCTGGGCCGGCCGGGTGACCCTGTCCTTCAATCCCACCGACAACCTGCGGAGCTTCCTGCTGTGGGAGAGTTTCGCCGAGGACGATAGTCGCGGCGCGCGCAAGCAGCTCTGCGTCAAGGATCCCGGACCCACCTCGGTGCTCGGCGTGGCGACCGGCGCGGCCAAGGCGGGGTTGACCCAGGGCTGCCTGGCGGCCTCTGTCTATGACCCGAACGCCTACGGAACCACCAATCAGCTCTCCACCTTCTCCGGCATCATCGCCCGCCAGATCGGCCTGCAGCCGCTGGACTCCTTCCTGGGCAAGAGCATCTCCCGCGACCTGCGGGAGGTGGAGGTGGTGGGTCAGCCGATCTATCGGCCCCGCACTGACCTCTACGAGTTAAATGTGGAATGGGACCTGACGCCCGGCCTGACCTTCACCTCGCTCACCAGCTATAACGAGAACGAGAACTATTCCCGCGGCGACTCCACGGGCGGCTATTCCTCCGTGGCCTTCGGGGTCACCCCCTTCTCGCCGGGCGGCGTCCTCAACGATCCTCAGTTCGGCGCCACCGACCGGCTGCAGAGTGAGTCCGGCGGGGTCGGCCACAACGAGCAGGTGACCCAGGAACTGCGTCTGCAGTCGAACTTCGACGGCCCGCTGAACTTCAATGTCGGCGGCATCTATCTCGACTATGACGCCATGAGCATCACCTATGTCGCCACCAATGCGGCGACGGCGGCGCTGAGGGTTCTGGTCCCCAGCGGCTACATCGATCCGCTGCGGGAGCCCGACTTCACGGGACACAACTATTTCGTCAGTCGGACCGAGTACAAACTCAAGTCCAAGGCCGTGTTTGGTGAGGTCTACTGGCAAGCCACCGACACCCTGCGGGCCACCCTTGGCCTACGCTACACCGACGACAAGAAGTGGACCCGGGGCTCCGGCTCGACCCTGTTCACCCCGGGCCGCGGCCCGGTCTACACCGCCGAGCAGACGGTGCAGTTCAAGGAGACCACGGGCCGGTTCAATGTCGACTGGAAGCCCGACCTGCCCTTCACCGACGACACCCTGGTCTATGCCTCCTATTCGAAAGGCTACAAGGGCGGTGGCTTCAATCCTCCCGGCGTCGTGGCCCTGGGCCTCAACGCCAGCTATGCGCCGGAGTTCGTCAACGCCCTGGAGGTCGGGGTGAAGAACACCCTGATGGATGGCCAGCTGCTGCTGAACCTGACGGCGTTTTCCTATGACTATAAGGGCTACCAGATCGGCCGCAGCGTGAACCGGTCAGTCTACAACGAGAACATCGACGCCAAGATCAAGGGGCTCGAACTGGAGACCGTCTGGAGCCCGGTCGAGAACCTGAAGCTCAACGCCAATATCGGCTACCTCGACACTCAGGTCGAGCAGGGTGTGGTGGTCGACACCTTTGACCGCACGCGCGGCGACAGCACCTACATCTACGGCAACTCCACCAGCGGCGGCTGTGTGGTGCGGGCGACTGGCGTGGCGGCGATCCTGGCCGTTCCCGGCGGGGCCGCGACCCTGGCCAACCGGGTCTGCTCCGGTCCCGCCTCGGTGACGGCGGGTCTGGTGGCGGCGGGCAATACCCCGGCCGCGGCGGCGGCCCTGTCAGCGGGGATGTACAGCTACGGCTCCAACGTCTCGCTCTACACCAGCGGGGCCGGCGAGGGGGTGCGCCAGAACCTGAAGGGCAACGAGCTGCCCAATGCGCCGAAATGGACGATGTCGCTCGGCGCGCAATACAGGTGGGAGCTGGAGAATGGCTGGAACGTCACCCTGCGGGGCGACTACTACCGCCAGACCGAGAGCTTCATGCGCTACAACAACGCCGCCTTCGACCGCATCCAGGCCTGGGACAACCTCAACGCCAGCCTGATCGTCACCAATCCGGACATCGACCTGACGTTCCAGATGTTTGTGAAGAACGCCATGGATGAGGACACCATCGTCGGCTTTGACATCGCCGACGAGAACCTGGGCTCGACCCGCAGCCTCTTCCTGCTCGATCCCCGCATCTACGGGATCGCGATCACCAAGGGGTTCTAGGCGGCGGGGCGGTGCGCTAAGCGGGGCCATGCGCATCGCCCTCACCACCCTCGTCGTCGCCGACTATGACGACGCCCTCGACTTCTACGTCCACGGCCTCGGCTTCACCCTCGCGCAAGACACCGACATGGGCGGCGGCAAGCGCTGGGTGGTGGTGACGCCGTCTGGGGGCGGGGCGGGCCTGCTGCTGGCCCAGGCCTCCGGCGCGGCCCAGGTGGCCAGCGTCGGCCACCAGACCGGCGGCCGGGTGATGGGCTTCCTGCACACCGACGACTTCGCCCGCGACCACGCCCGGATGACGGCCGCCGGCGTCACCTTCCTCGAGGCGCCCCGCGCCGAGCCCTACGGAACCGTGGTGGTGTTCCAGGATCTCTACGGCAACCGCTGGGACCTGATCGAACCGAACCTCTGAGTCCTTCTCCCGCAAGGGGAGAAGGATCACTCGTCATATCTGCACCACCGTCTCATCATGCCGCGGCAGCCGCCCCCGCAGCGACATGGTCCCATGCAGCCGCGCCACACAGTGGCTGGCGGTCTTCTCGAACAGGAATGGGAAGACGGCGTGGATCACGCAGGCCATCCCTGCCGCGATCAGGGTTACGCCGAATCCGGCCGCGGCCCCCATGTGCTCGCCATAGGTCTCGCCGACCTGATGCGGGTGTCTGGTGAAGGTCTCGATCATGGCTGGCCCCTGCTTGTGAAGACAGGATGCGTCGCGTCCTAGAGAGGGTCATTGTCGATTTCGCTGACAAACTCGGACATAAGAGAAAAATATTCTCTCCAATGGACATTTCACATGAGCGATGGTCTCGATCCGATCGACCGCCGTATCCTGCGGGAGCTGCAGGCCGACGCCACCCTCTCCATCGCCGACCTGGCCCAGATCGTCGGCCTGTCCCAGACGCCCTGCTGGAAGCGGGTGAAGCGCCTCACCGACGAGGGCGTCATCGAGCGCCGGGTCGCCCTGCTGGACCGCGAGAAGCTGGACCTCGGCCTGGTGGTCTTCGTCTCCATCCGCACCGCCCGCCATGACGAGGCCTGGCTGGCGGCCTTCGCCAAGGGCGCCTCGGCCCTGCCCGAGGTCGTCGAGTTCTACCGGATGAGCGGCGAGACCGACTATCTGCTCAAGGTCGTGGTTCGCGACATCGGCGCCTATGACCGCTTCTACAAGCGCCTGATCGCCACGGCCGAACTGGGCGACGTCTCCTCCTCCTTCGCCATGGAGCAGATCAAGTTCACCACGGCGCTGCCGCTGTAACTTACGCCGTCATCCCGGACGGCCGATAGGCCGATCCGGGACCCAGGGGCGGTGCGCACGGCCCCTGGGTCCCGGCTCTTCGCTGCGCTACGGCCGGGATGACGACGTGGGTTTTGGCTGCGACTTGACCCTGCATAGTCCCGTGCCTACCTTTGTCCCGTCGACAATACGCCTCGAAAGGAGGGTTTCGCCATGACTGTGCTCATCCCGACCTCCCTTCGCCGCGCCGCCGACCGGGTATCCTGATACCTTAGATTTCCTCCGTCGGCCGGGCGCTCAGACGTCCCTTTCGATCGACGGATCATCCCATTGCTCAAGTCCTATGGTTGGAGCGAAAAGCTCCAGAGCCAATTCCAAGCCTATGCCGACCGTGGCCTCGTCCCCGGCCGGGTCACCGTGCAGCAGCGCGGCCTCTATCGCCTCGCCACCGAGGGCGGCGACCTCGCCGCCGAACTGTCGGGCAAGCTCGCCCATGAGGCCAGCGAGGGCGGCTATCCCGTGGCCGGCGACTGGGTGGCCTGCGCTGCGCGGCCCGCCGAGGGGGCGGCCACCATCCACGCTGTCCTGCCGCGCTCCAGCGTCTTCGTTCGCAAGGCCTCCGGCCCCAATGTCGCGCCCCAAACGGTGGCGGCCAATGTCGACATCGCCCTGCTGACCGCCTCCCTCAACGCCGACCTCAGCCTGCGCCGGCTGGAGCGCTACCTCGCCGTGGCCTGGGAAAGCGGCGCCCAGCCGGTGGTGGTGCTCACCAAGGCCGACGCCTGCGAGGACGTCGAGCGCCTCGTCGCCGAGGTGGAATCCATCGCCTTCGGCTGCCCGGTCCACGCCGTCTCGGCGGTGACGGGCCAGGGGCTTGAGGCCCTGGCCGCCCTGCTGGGTCCCGGCCAGACCGCCGTCCTGCTGGGCTCGTCGGGGGTGGGCAAGTCCACCCTGGTCAATGCCCTGGCCGGCCAGGCCTTGATGGCCACCCAGGGCATCATCGAGGAGGGGGCGCGGGGCCGCCACACCACCACCCACCGCGAGCTGATCCTGCTGCCCTCGGGCGGCTTGGTGCTGGACACGCCGGGCATGCGGGAACTGGGGCTGTGGGACAATGAGGCCGGCGTCGCCGCGGCCTTCGGCGACATCGAGGCCCTGGCCGCTCGGTGCCGCTTCGGCGACTGCGCCCACCGCACCGAGCCCGGTTGCGCGGTCCGCGCCGCCCTTGAGGACGGGACGCTGGATCCCGACCGCTGGAAGAGCTTCGGCAAGCTGCAGCGGGAACTCGCCCACCTCGACCTGAAGGACGACCCCCTGGCCCGCGCCGAGGTCCGTCGCGTCTGGATCGGCCGCCACAAGGCCGCCCGCGCCCACATGAAGCACAAGCGCGGAGGGCTGGAGTGACTTCCGCCCCGGTGACAGGGAACCGCGAAGGGCCCGGATAGCCCGACACGGGGCGTCAGCCCGCGCTACCCGCCTTTGGGGAGGCTCCGAAAAGGCTGACGATTCGTCGCAAGGCGCTGATTCCGTGGGCGGCCGCCCGATTTCTTGCGTAGTCTGTCGCGCGAGCGACGGACAGAGTCCGACGCTCGCGTTTTACTTGCGGTGATAGTCAACCGCGTGGGGCCGCGGGCTGCATGAGCGACGACAACACCGATGGGCGCGCCGTCTCCGAGATGCGGCACCGGATGGCCAACACCTTCCAGCTGATGTCGGCGCTTGGCCGGATGCGCAGCCAGCGGGCGGGCGATCTCGAGGCGCGCCGCCAACTGCTTTGGATGGCTGACGCCATCGGCTCCCTGGGCGCCCTGGAGCGTCACCGAACCCCACAGGGCGTCGATTTCACCGCCTATCTTGTCGAGATGGCCCCCGTCTGGCGGCGGCGGCATTCCGCGCGCCAGGCCGAGGTGCGCGTCAGCGCCATCCCGCTCATCGCGCCGGACACCGCGGCCTCGACCCTGGCCCTGATCGCCCAGGAACTGGTGGGCAACGCCCTGGCCCACGGCTATCCCGGCGACCTTCCGGGCCGGGTGGAGATCAGCCTGACCCAGGGGGCCGACGGCCGCCACGACCTGACGGTGACCGACGATGGCCAGGGCTTTGATCCGGCCAAGGCCCGCGAGCGGTTCGGACTGTGGTTCGTCCGCAGCCTGGCCGCCCAGGTGCGCGGCGAGTTCACCCTGACCTCGCAGCCGAGCTGCACGGCGAAACTGATCTTCTCGCTCTAGAAATTCGTCCCGGGCAGCAGGCGTTCATAGTTGCGCCGCACGACGCCGTAGCACTCGCAGGTCATGGCCTCGAGCCCGGGCCGGTCGATGATATCCACGATCCCCCGCCGGTAGCGGATGTAGTCCCGCTTCTGCAGAGCGCGCGCCACGGCTGTCACCGTGGTGCGCTGCACGCCGAGCATGTCGGCCAGGAACTCCTGGGTCAGGGCCACGGTGTTGGTGGAGATGCGGTCGTGACAGGTGAGCAGCCAGCGGCAGAAGCGCGCCTCGACGGAATGCAGGGCGTTGCAGGCCACCGACTGGATGGCGTGGCCAAACAGGGCCTCGGTGTGCTTGTCCACGAGTTTGCGGATGGCCGGGCTCTTCTCCCAGGCCTCGTGCAGCTGGTCCGCGCTGATGCGGACGGCGCGGCAGGGGGTCTGGACGATGGCCCGCGACAGCGACTGGCGCGGCGACACCGCGGCCATCAGGCCCAGGGCGCCCTCGGGGCCGATGGTGGCGCTTTCGATGGCCGCCCCGTTCTCCATCAGGGTCATCAGGGAAATGACCCCATCGAGGGGAAAATAGACCGTGTCGATGGGATCGCCCGGGTCATAGAGCAGGCGCCCGCGCTCCAGGTCGATGGGCGTGAGATAGGGCCAGACAAGCCCGTGGTCGGCCGAAGGCAGGGCGGTGAGCAGACGGTTTTGCAAGGAGGGGAGTAGCCTTTGCATGGGGAATGGAAACGTCCCCGAACAGCGAAGGTTGCAAGTTATCGAGGCGCTTCGCCCCGGACTGTCGAGGACTCGACACAAATCTGAAACCTAGGCAGCAAAATCAAAATGCCGATCGCCAGTGAAGATTCCCGAGATCGCGCTCAACATTGACGTCTATCGCAGAGGTCGTGGATTTCGGGTTTCTTGAGTTGTTTAAGAAGCTTTGAGGCCCCGTCTCTGAGCTTTCTGTTGCCTTGAAAATCCCCATCTTGGGGACAACGCGGGGCCGGGTTGAAAAATAGAAAGCCCCGCCGTTCGGGACGGCGGGGCGAAACCTCACGGCGCGGGCGGATCTAGTGGAAATTCACGCTGGTCGAGCTACCGACGCTGGGCGTTGTGTGGGTGGCGTTGGCCTTGGCGATCTCCCAGACGAACTTCACCGGCCCGCCTTCGCTGATCCAGACCTGGGCGTCGTCGCAGTCCAGGCACAGCATGGTCAGCTTCGGGTCGTCCTTGCCGTCCGGGTACCAGGCCGCGACCACGGCGTTCCAGTACTTGTTGATGCGGTCGGTGTCGTGCTGCAGCGTCAGCTGACCGCCGATACAGGCCTGGAAGTCCCTCTGCTGGTGCACGAACATCGCGGTCTTGCCTTCGGCGATCTCGCGCGCCAGGTCGGTGTCGGTGCGGGTGAAGAACCAGAGCTGGTTGGTCTTGCGCTCGACGAAGGCGGTCATCGGCTGGGTGTGGTGCGCCGCGCCGCCGGTGACGCCGAGCATGCCGGTATTGTGCTTCTCGATCTCATCCCACAGCCGGCGTTCGGCGTCGGTGCGCAGGTCGGTGCTCATGGGGGGCTCCTGGGCTAGAGTTTTCGTTGGTGACTCAACCCGAGACCGGGGGTTGTTGTTCCGACCGTCTCGCGGTGCCCATGTCCCCATCCGACTTGACTTTCCCGGGAACATAAGAAGAACTTCTCGGGCGGCTTTTTGGGGGGTGGGCGTGTCGGCGGGTTGGGCGGTGGTGTTCTTCTTTGCGTTGCTGGCGGCCGGTGGCGTCGTCAGCCTTCTTGGCGCGGCCGCGATACAGAAGGTCCTTGGCGTCGTGTTCGATCGTATGGCCGCCAAAGAACAGCCCCCCGGGCGGCCTCATCGACCGGGCAGTGGGGCGTTGGAAAGCCAGATGAAGGCGCTTGCCCGCCCGACCTTGCTGCTGCTTCCCACCGAAGCGCCTGCCTTCTCCAAGCTCGGCGGCGCGCCCGACCTTGGCGACGGCGCGACCTGGCCCACCTCGACCGTGACCCATCGCTTCCCTAGGCGCGAAGTCACCACCCCGATGGGGTTCGTCGCCCAGCTGGACCTGGCCGAGGTCCGCGCGGCCGGCGGTCCGGATTGGCTGCCGAACCAGGGCCGCCTCTACTTCTTCGCCGAGCCTTGGATGGGCGCTGTCGTCCACGACCCGATGCCCGACGACGCTCAGCCGCGCATCGCGGTTCCCGCCTCGCCCAAAGGCTTTCCCCTCGCCGAGCGCCAAGTCGTGATGAGCCCAGCCATCTCCTATCCCGACCTTGAATGGATGGTGGACGATCTTCACGAACCGGAGATGGATGAGGAGGTTCTCGAACGGTTGGCGGAATTTCCCGCCGCACATATGCCGAGCCCAGAACATCGGATCGGCGGTCATGCTTCGGCGATCCAGGGTTTGAACATGGAGTTTGAGTGCGAGCAGATGCTCGCCACACTGGAAGGTCGCGAGCCCACCCTGACCCGGCCGAGCGAATCCGATTGGCGCCTGCTGCTACAGGTGGACACCGACGCCGATCTAAAGGCCCAGTGGGGCGACGGCGGCCGGCTCTACTACTGGATCCGCGAGGCCGACGCCCGCGACGGCGACTTCTCGAAGATCCAGATGATCGGCCAGTCCTACTAGCGCAAGGCGAACCGCCCCGCCTCGATCCCTTCCCGCAGGGCCGCCGCGAGATCGGCGGGGGCCACGGCGCTTGTGTCCACGGCATGACCCGCGTCCTCCGCCGCGAACAGGCGGTAGAGCGCCACATAGGGCGCGTAGTCCGCGATCGGGTCGTTCGTCCGCGTGCGGCCCCGCTCGGCGGCGATGGCCTGGCCGGGGATCAGCACGATGAAGTCCAACGCCACCCCCGCCGACCGCGCCCCATCGACGAAGACCTGTTTCACCCAGTCGGTGATGATCCCGTCAGCGATCACCTCATAGCCGCCCTGGGCATAGGTCACGGCGCTCGCCACCATGGCGGCGGCCACCACCTGATTCTGGCCGTGCGACTCCGGTGTCCAGGGCGCCAGCCAGCCCTTGCGAATGCTGCGGTAGAAGAAATCGGTCTCCAGATGGATGGCGGTCGGGCCCGGCGCGTTGGCGCACAGCAGGGGCGCCACCGTGGTCTTGCCGGCGCCCGGCGGCCCGGTCAGCAGGATGATGCGCCCCGGCATGGGTCTCTCTCGCGATGGACAGTCCGGCGGTGATGGTCTCTGATCCACATAACGACGGTCAAGCTGAAGACCGTGAACCAGGGAGGCCGACATGGCCGACGGCGCACGCATCGCTGCGGAGGCCCGCGACCGGGCCTATTCCACCCCGCTTGAGGACTTCCACGTCGGCGACCCGGAGCTGTTCCGCACCGATACCCACTGGCCGTGGTTCGAGCGCCTGCGCGCCGAGGACCCGGTCCACCACTGCAAGGCCAGCGCCTTCGGCCCCTACTGGTCGGTGACGAAGTTCGACGACATCGTCGCCGTCGACGGCGACCACAACACCTTCTCCTCGTCCGCCGAGAACGGCGGCATCGCGCTGGGCGACTCCTTCGAGGACCCCGCCGGCGCCAGCTTCATCAGCCAGGACAGCCCACGCCACGAGGCCCAACGCAAGGTGGTGGCCCCGATGTTCACCTCCGGCGCCATGGCGGCCATGGAGCCGCTGATCCGCAGCCGGGCGGCCGCCATCCTCGACGAGTTGCCCCGCGGCGAGACCTTCGACTTCGTCGACCGCGTCTCCGTCGAGCTCACCGCCCAGATGCTGGCCACCCTGATGGACTTCCCCTTCGAGGAGCGCCGCCTGCTGCCCCGGGCCTCGGACCTGCTGCTGGCCGCCCCCATTCTCGGCGGCGGCTCGCCGGCCGGGGAGCCGGCCCGCCAGGCCGAGCTGATGGCCACCTTCGGCCGGCTGGTGGGCATCTTCGCCGAGCGCGCCGCGTCGCCCCGCAACGATGACCTGATCTCCATGCTGGCCCACGACCCGGCCACCAACGGCGGCGGCGACCCCTACAAGTTCGTCGGCAACCTGGTGCTGCTGATCGTCGCCGGCAGCGACACCACCCGCCACTCCATCACCGGCGGCCTGCTGGCGCTGAACGAGAACCCCGAGCAGTACGCCAAGCTGCGCGCCGATCCCGGCCTGATCGGCGCCATGATTCCCGAGATCATCCGTTATCAGAGCCCCGTGGCCCACATGCGACGCACGGCGATGGCCGACGCTACGATCGGCGGCAAGACCATCCGCAAGGGCGAGAAGGTGGTCATGTGGTACGTCTCGGGCAACCGCGACAGTACGGCGATCGCTGATCCCGACGCCTTCATCATCGACCGCGAGCGGCCCCGCCAGCACGTCGCCTTCGGCTTCGGCGTCCACCGCTGCGTCGGTCAGCGCCTGGCCGAGATGCAGCTGCGCGTGGTCTGGGAGGAGATGATGAAGCGCTTCCCCTTCATCGAGGTGATGGGCGAGCCCCGCCGCCTGACCTCCAACTTCGTGAAGGGCTATGAGTACCTGCCCGTGCGAATTCCAAACTGAGGAATCTAAGAGTTCAGTATTCGCTAATTGGGGGCAATTGAGTTCCGATTGTGTCCCAATATGTCGCCAAGCCGACAAATATATCCTAAATCGAAGGAAACAAATCATCGGCCATAGGTTGTGTGAGCGCACAAGGATTCTGGCTCATGCCACGAGGGCGCGTTCTATTCGTCGATGACAACTTCATCTGCAGTTTCGAAAACTGCGAATTTCTGCGCCAGGAAGGCTTCAGCGTCTTGCCGGTCTACAATGCCCCGGCGGCCTTCGAGCACCTCAACCGCCATCAGATCCTGTCCGCCCTGGTCACCGACATCGATCTGGGGCCGGGGGAGGACGGCTTCGCCGTGGCGCGCTGGGCGCGGGCCGCCTATCCCGACCTGCCGGTGGTGTTCATCTCGGGCACGGCCTCCGGGCGGCATGCCGCCGAGGGCGTCGGGGGGTCAGAGTTCGTAGGCAAGCCGTGCAGCCCGCAGCAGGTCGCCGACGCGCTCAGCCGGGTCATGCATGCCCAAGCCGCATAAGGACTTTGTCTGGGGCGCCGCCCTGTTCATGGGCCTCGCCGGCTTCGCCCTCGCCGCCGCCATAGCCTGGTCGGCGACCGGCTCTATCGCTTTGAACTAGAGCCTTCAGGACCGTCTCAGTCCTTCGGCGCCTTCTCGGCGGCCGCGGCGGCTTTCTTCTCGGCCTTGGCGGCGGCCTTCTGGGCGTCCTTGGCGGCCTTGGCCTTGTCGCGTTCCATCCGCTCGAAGCTGTAGTTGGGTGTCCGCGCCATTGTGGGCCGCTCTCCTGCAAGTCAGTCGCCTATCTGGCGTATCGCACCCCGCGCCGCAAGCGTGACGGTTCGAAGCGGGCATGACTTACAGCGTCACCTCACCCCGGAACATCGGCGCGCAGCCGCCGCCCACCGTAGCCCGCACCCCGTCCGGGGTCCGCCGCGCGGCGGCCTTCAGCACGCTGGGGCGTCCCATCTCCACCCCCTGGCTGATAGTGAAGGCGGCCTGGTCGACGCCGGCCAGGGACACCAGCAGGGCCGCCAGGGTCGCATTGGCGCTGCCGGTGGCCGGGTCCTCATAGGTCCCCGACAGGGGGGCGAACATGCGGGCGCGGATGTCCTGGCCGTCGCGGGCGTAGATCAGCAGGGAGTAGCGCCCGGCCAGGTCGGGGCGATCGGCCTCGGCTCGGCGGAACGCCGCCACGTCGGGTTCGGCGCGGCTTAGCGCATCCCCGGTCACCTCGGCGAGGATGAAGGGCACGCCCACCGTGGCCAGCACCGGGGTGTGGGTGGCGGTCACCAGGTCGCCCGGACCGATGCCGGCGCAGGCGGACACCTCCTCGATGGGAATCTCCGCCCCGACGGTCAGGGCCTGGGGCGCGGCGATCACGGCGCCCTTGGCGGCGCCCGTCGCATCGCGGTCGATATCCACCTTCACCAGCCCGGCGATCATCTCAAGGGTCAGGGGACCCTCATGCCCCAGGCTCGCCAGCACATAGCCGGTGCCGATGCTGGGGTGCCCGGCGAAGGGCATCTCGCCGCTGCGGTGGAAGATCCGCACCCGGGCGGTGTTGGCCGGATCGGCCGGCGGCAGGATGAAGGTGGTCTCCGACAGGTTCATCTCCCCGGCCAGGGACAGCATCTGAGCGTCGCTCATCCCGCGGGCGTCGGTGAACACCGCGAGCGGATTGCCGCCGAACATACGGTCGGTGAACACGTCCAGGGTGACGAAGGCGTAGGTGGGCATGGCTCTTTCCAGTGCAGCTTGCGACGATGCCTTGCCACGAATTAGCCAGTTGGCAAAGTCCCAAAGACGACGCCTGGGCGCCCATCTTCCACACCCGCCTCGCAGCCCTCAAGTCTCGCCGCGCCCGCGCCTGTTTCCCCGTTCCGCCGCCGCTGGTAACACTGGAGGTGAGAAATTCAGGAAACGCCCATGCCCAACGTCTCCCGCCGCGCCCTGCTCGCCCTGTCGGCCGCCGCCCCCCTGGCCCTGCCGGCCATCGCCCGCGCCGCCAGCCCCGCCGATGCGAAGTTCGAAACCCTGGCCAAGGGCTGGGTCGACGCCTCCCTGCGGCTCTCGCCGGTCAGCGCCACCCAGATCGGCGACCACCGCTTCGACGACCTGATCGACGACATGGGCCCGGCCGGTCGCGCCGCGGTCGTCAAGCTGGCGACCGAGACGCTTGCCGCGCTGCAGGCCACACCCCGCGCCGAGCTTTCCCGCGCCAACCAGGTGGACGCCGCCATCCTGGAGAACCAGGTCCGCAGCGACCTCTGGACGATCCAGACCCTGCAGCCCTACGCCTGGGACCCGCTGACCTGGAACGCCGTGGCCGGCGGCGCCCTCTACAACCTCACGGCCCGTGAGTTCGCCCCCCTCGAGGTTCGCCTGCGCAGCGCCACCGCGCGGATGGAAAAGCTGCCGGCCCTGCTGGCCCAGGCCCGCGCCGACCTCGTCCCGGCCCGCGTGCCGAAGATCCACGCCGACACCGTGGTGGGCCAGAACAAGGGCCTCCACTCCCTGGTGGACGGCATTGTCGAGGGTGGCGCCAAGCTGCCCCCCGCCGACCGCGCCCGCCTGGAGGCCGCCGCCAGGGCCTGCAAGGCCGGCATCGACGCGCATCAGAAATGGCTGGAGACCGTGCTGGCCCCCGCCGCCAGGGGCGAGTTCCGCCTAGGCGCCGAGCTCTACGACGCCAAGCTGGCCTTCGCGCTCAACTCTCCCCTCAGCCGCGCCGAGATCAAGGCCCGGGCGCTGGCCGAAATGACCTCGCTGCGGGCGACCATGTACTCCATCTCGGCCAGGTTCCTGGCCGGCAAGCCCGCCGCCCCGCCGACCCCGGCCAACCCCACCGACGCCCAGTGTCAGGCCGCCATCGAGGCGGCGCTGGAATACGCCTACGCCAAGAAGCCCGCGCGCGACAAACTGGTGGAGGCCGCCGAGGCCACCCTGGTGGAGGCCACCGCCTTCGTTCGCGCCAGGAACATCGTCACCGTCCCCAGCGATCCGGTGAAGATCGGCCTGGTGCCGGAGTTCCAGCGCGGCGTCGCCGTGGCCTATTGCGACGCGCCTGGTCCCCTCGATAAGGGCCAGCAGACCTACTACAAGATCTCGCCCATCCCCGACGACTGGACCGACGCCCAGGCCGACAGTTTCCTGCGCGAATACAACCTTCTGGGCATCCAGGAGGTCACCGTCCACGAGGCCATGCCCGGCCACTACCTGCAACTGGCCCACGCCAACGCCTATCCGTCCGTGCTCCGCGCCGTGCTGTCCTCAGGGCCGTTCGTGGAGGGCTGGGCCTGCTATGCGCAGGACGTCATGGCCGACGAGGGGTATCTCGGCGGCGACCCCCTCTACCTGCTGGTTCACCTGAAACTCCAGCTGCGGGTCTGCGCCAACGCCCTGCTGGACCAGGCCGTCCACGTCGACAACATCAGCCGCGACGAGGCCATGAAGCTGATGACCGTCCAGGCCTTCCAGCAGGAACGCGAGGCCGCCGGCAAATGGGTCCGCGCCCAGCTCAGCCAGGCCCAGCTGCCCACCTATTTCGTCGGCTGGGAGGAGCACAAGGCCCTGCGCAAACAGGCGCAAGCCAAGTGGGGCAAGAGCTTCACCCTGAAACGCTACCACGACGGCATCCTCTCCTTCGGCTCGCCCCCGGCCCGGTTCGCGGGGCAACTGCTGTTCGATTTGCCGATCGCCTAGGTCTTTTCCTCCCTTGTGAACGGGGGAGGAAAGCGTTCTTGCGTTCCCCGAGGGGAGCCGCGCCTCACTGCCGCCAACGCGACAAATCAAAACCGAGGCGACACCCGATGAAGGCCATCCAGACCGTCCACCCCACCGGCCTCGACACCCTGCGCTACGCCGACATCGCCGAGGCCAAACCGCCGGGCCCCGGCGAGATCAGCGTCCGCCTGCGGGCCAGCTCGCTGAACTATCACGACTACATGGTGGTGCTGGGCGCCATCCCGACGCCCGAGGGCCGCATCCCCATGTCCGACGGGGCCGGCGAGGTGACGGCGGTCGGCGAGGGGGTGAGGGGCTTCGCCGTCGGCGACCTGGTGGTCTCCACCTTCTTCCCGGCCTGGCTGGACGGCGTCGACGCGCCGGACGGCGGCTTCTCCGGCGTGCCCGGCGACGGCGCCGATGGTTATGCCCGCGAGCAGGTCACCGCCGCGGCCACCTCCTTCACCCACGCGCCGGCGGGCTGGACCGCGGCGGAGGCCGCCACCATCACCTGCGCCGGGGTCACCGCCTGGCGCGGCCTGGTGGCCGACGGGGGCTTGAAGGGCGGCGACACCGTGCTGGTCCAGGGCACCGGCGGGGTCTCCATCTACGGTCTGCAGATCGCCAAGGCCTTCGGCTGCACCGTCATCGCCACCTCCTCCTCCGACGAGAAGCTGGAGCGTCTGAAGGCGCTGGGGGCCGACCACTTGATCAACTACAAGTCCGAGCCCGCCTGGGGCGCGGCGGCGGCCAAGCTCACCGGCGGCCGCGGCGTCGACCACATCCTGGAGATCGGCGGTTCAGGCACCCTGCCGGAGTCCATCACCGCCACCCGCAACGGCGGCCACATCGCCCTGATCGGCGTCCTGGCGGGCTATGCCGGTCCGGTCCCCACCGTCGCCATTATGGGCAAGCAGCTGAAGGTCCAGGGCCTGACGGTCGGCAGCCGCCGCCACCAGCTCGACATGGTCCGCGCCATCGACGTCGCCGGCTACCGCCCCGTCCTCGACAAGCACTTCCCGCTCGCCAACCTGGCCGACGCCTTCCGCCACCAGGCCTCGAACACCCACTTCGGCAAGATCGTGGTGGATATCTGAGAGGGGTGAATCTCAGCGCTCCGGCGCCCTCCGCGACGGCTCGGCGACGGACGCAAGCATGCATCCCACCGCTCCGTGGAGGGGGGGCAACGCCCTATGCAAGGCCCGCCAGGTAGATGACCACGCCGAGCCCCGCGCAGCCGAGCAGGACGGGAATGACGCCCATCTTGAGCCGGAAGACCGCGACGGCGGCCAGCACACTCAGCGCCACCGCCGGCAGATCGGCGCTCGCCAGGTTGGGAAGGTCGAGCGTGAGCGGACCGACCGCGACCTCCCGCACCTCGCGGAACAGCACATGCAGGGCGAACCAGACCGCGAGGTTGAGGATCACCCCCACGACGGCGGCGCTGATCGCCGCCAGCGCCGCGTTCAACGCCTTGGCCTCGCGCAGCTTCTCCACGAAGGGGGCGCCCAGGAAAATCCACAGGAAGCACGGCGCGAAGGTGACCCAGGTGGTGAGCACGCCGCCCAGGACGCCCGCGGCCAGGGGCGAAAGGCCGCCGGGGCTGCGGAAGGCGCCGAGGAAGCCCACGAACTGGGTGACGATGATCAGCGGGCCCGGCGTCGTCTCGGCCATGCCCAGGCCGTCCAGCATCTCGCCGGGCCGAAGCCAGCCATAGGTCTCGACCGCCTCCTGCGCGACATAGGCCAGGACGGCGTAGGCGCCGCCGAAGGTGACCACCGCCATCTTTGAAAAGAACACTGCGATCTGGCTGAAGACGTTCTCGGGACCCAGGGTCAGCAGCAGGGCGGCCACCGGCCCCAGCCACAGCGCCAGCAGCACGGCCGAAGCTGTCAGGGGGCCTCGCCATCCTGACGCCGCATGGGCCGGGGTCTCGGTCCCGAGCGCGCTCTGGGCGTCCTCATAGAGGTCTTCCGGCCCCGAGCCATGCCCGCCGACCGCGAAGGCCGTTGAGCCCGCGCGCGCGCCCAGGAAGCCGATCAGGCCCGCCGCCAGGATGATCAGCGGGAAGGGCGCATGGAACAGGAAGATCGCCACGAAGGCCGCCGCCGCGATGGCCAGCATCACCCGGTTGCGCAGGGACCGCTTCCCGACCCGGACCACGGCCTGCACGACGATGGCCAGCACGGCGGCCTTGAGCCCGAAGAACAGCGCGGCGACCACCCCCACCCCACCGAGCAGGGCGTAGAGGACGCTCAGGCCCATGATCGCCAGGAACCCCGGCAGCACGAACAGCAGTCCGGCGGTCAAGCCGCCCGCCACCCCGTGCATCAACCAGCCGATATAGATGGCCAGCTGCTGCGCCTCGGGCCCCGGCAGCAGCATGCAGTAGTTGAGGGCCTGCAGGAACCGGCGCTCGCCGACCCAACGCTTCTCCTCCACCAGGATGCGATGCATCACCGCGATCTGGCCGGCGGGTCCGCCGAAACTGAGCGCGGCGATCCGCGTCCAGACCTTCGTCGCCTCGCCGAAACTCACGCCGTGGGCGGGCAGGCTGTTGGTCTGCGCCATGGGTCAGGCCGCCGTCTCGGGTGCGGGGCGGAGGGCCGCAATCGAAGATCGCGGGTTCGTCATAGAAACTTCGCCAGATCGCTCAGGTGAGCGAGCTTCTCGCGCGCCTCGGGGCCAAGGTCTCCGACGATATCCTCCAGGTGGTGCTCGATGTGGTCGCGGATCAGCACCACCTTGGCGTTCTCCAGCGCGCTGATCACCGCCTGCATCTGCTGGGCGATCTCCATGCCGTCGCGGTTGGCCTCGATCATGTCGACAATCTTGGCTAGGTGTCCGTTGGCGCGCTTCAGCCGGTTCAGCAGTTGCTTGTCGGTGGTGTGGCTCACTCGGGGCCTCCTAGAGCGGGATGCGAAAAGGTGGGAACCGGTTTTTCGCGTCAATCCCGCTCTAAACATAAGGAATCGATCACGTTTATGATTTTGGATCGGCTCGATCCAAAATCATCGTGATCTAGTGGCCGCCGCCTTGCAGCGCGATCCAGCCGTTCACCCCGATGTAGACACCGATCAGCAGGATCACCACGCCCGAGACGAAGGGCGCCTTGCGCACGATCTCGCCAAAGCCGCTCCAACGCTTGGAGACATGCTTGACGCTCAGCGCCGCGATCACGCCCGAGGTCACCATGGTCAGGGCCAGGCCGATGCTGAAGCACAGCACCAGCACCGCGCCCAGGGCGATCTGCTTGAGTTGCAGGCAGAGCAACAGCACGGTGATCGCGCCCGGACAGGGGATAAGCCCGCCGGTGAGGCCGAAGATGACGATCTGCCCGGTGGTCACCTTCTGGTCGGCGAAGCGGCGGCGAATGTCGTTGGCGTGGGCCAGCTCGTGAGCATCCTGGTAGCCGGCGGCGAGGTCGAGGCCGCGCAGCTCCTCGTGCAGGTGATCGTGGCCGCCATGATCATGCTCGACGAAGGCCACATCGTAGTGATGGCCGTGGTCTCCATGTGACAGCGTCACCCGCGCCACGAAGTCATGGGGCTCGGGAATCTCCTCCAGGCTTTCCAGGTAGCCCTCGCGGTCCCTGAAGCTGAACGCCTGTCTTGAACCGTCCGGGCGCTCTGTTTCGAGCCCGACCTGGCCTGGCTTCCACCCATGGCCGCTCTCGACATGGATCCGGAAGCGAGGCGGGACGCCGTCCTCGAACACCTCCAGACGCAGCACGCCATGGCCGGTGTCGATCCGGGGGCTGCCGCCGGGCGCATGACCGCCATGTCCGTGATCGTGCGCAGGCCCGTGATCATGGCTGTGCCCATGGTCATGACCCGAGCCGTGATCGTGTCCGTGGCTATGTCCGTGATCGTGCGTCGCGACCGCCGCGAGCTGCTGTTCGCGCCGCGTCCGCCACAGCATCCACAGCGCCATGCCGACGATGATCAGGCCGGAGGTGAGCTGGAAGTAGGGCTCCAGGGTTTCGCTATCGACCCCACGCCATAGGTACATGCCGCCCAGCGCGATCACCCACACGATCAGCGTATGGGAGAGCGTCGCGCACAGCCCCAGCAGCACCGCCTGCTTCACCGTGCCGCGCACCGCGATGATGAACGCGGCCATCATCGTCTTGGAGTGCCCCGGCTCCAGCCCGTGCAGGGCGCCCAGCACGATGGCGCTCGGAATGAACAGCCAGGCGTGGGCCGCGCCTTGGGCCAGCAGGTCGGTAAAGGAGGTCATTGATCATCACCATGGCGGGAATCTACGCCCCCGCTATATCCCCCCAGGGGGGATATGAGCAACCACCTCGACCGCCTAGCGCGGCCTGACGCCTTTCCTCCCCTGTGAAGCGGAGCGGAACGGGGGAGGGGGACCGCGCCGCAGGTTGTGCCGCCCCGCCAAATACATCCATGACGGAGTCGCCCAAGATGTCATGTTCTGCGTTTGTTCCAATATCGGAGCAGGCCCATACATGAGCGACTACATCCCGCCGCCCAAGGGCTGGCGCGTCTTCAACGGCCAGCTGATCCCCGACGCGACCCTCTGGGGCTATCTACACCGCAAGCAGATCGTCCGGGGCTCCTGCTACACCCGCGACTGCCGGCGGAACTACTATCTCGACTTCGAGCTGCTGCTGCGCAGCGGCTACGCCTATGTCCGGATGCCGGAAATCCAGCGCCTGCTCCGCTGCAACATGCCCGGCGGATGCCGGATGACCTTCCAGGCGGACAAGCAGGGCTCGGGCCTGCCCCTGTCGGTCCTGGCCGCCAACCGCGAGGTCCGCATCCTCTTCCGCTGCGGCGGCTGCAAGTGGGAGAAGGCCATCACGCCGGGCCAGGCCATCGCCCAGCTGACCGCCGCCAAGACCGGAACCTCCAGCACCCTCCACACCGACCTGCTCACCAAGATCAGCAAGCCCTGCCTGAAATGCGGCGTGTCCCAATGGACCTGCGAGGTCCGCTGGCCCACCGCGCCCAGGGACAAGACCTACGGCGAGCGGCGCCTCGAGGACCTGGCGGAGGAGCGGGTGGTGATGCCGCGAACCCGGGACGGCTGACCTTCCTCCCCTGTGAAGCGGAGCGGAACGGGGGAGGGGGACCGCGCCACAGGCGTGGTGGAGGGGGGCGAGCCCCATCCACGGCGCCCAGCCGCACCCCCTCCACAGCCTATCGGCGGCCCCCTCAAATTCCTCCCCCGGCGCGAAGCGCGGCTCGGGGGAGGTGGCGCGCGCGTCAGCGCGTGACGGAGGGGGCTAGGGCCTCTCCGCCCCTACAGCCCCAACGCCCGCGCCGCATTGCCGCCCATCCACTTGGCCCGCACGTCGGCCTTCAGCGGCAGCTCGTCGGTCTCGGCCACCAGCTGCACCAGGGGGACCATCGAGGTGCCCCAGCCGGACCCGAAGATGATCTTGTCCTGCAGGCCGCGGGCTCCGTAGTAGATCAGGGCCTCATAGCCCGCGCCCGGCGACAGCATGTACTTCACCCGGCGGCAGGCGAAGTCGATGTAGACGTTCCGGTGCCGGCCCGCGATCGCAACCATGTCGGGGATCCAGGGATAGCCGCCGAGGCCCGAGACGATCCGCAGGTCCGGGAAGGCGATGGCCAGTTCGTCGATGTATTTCGGGTGGGCGTAGTCGTAGGGGCGGTCCGACAGCAGGTGGACGCCGACGGTGATCCGTACCGGGATGTTCAGCTCCACGCACTTGGCCAGGTAGGGCCGGTAGACCGGATCGTTGATGTAGCGCTGCTCGCGGTAGGAGCTGATCTCAAAGCCCCGCACGCCGCGTTCGCGCACCCCTTGCTCCAGCGCCGCGACGCCGGCCTCGCCCTCGTCGCCCCAGATGCGGAACCAGGGGATCAGGCGGTCGGGATATTCGGCGGCGAAGGCGGCGACGTCCTCGTTTGAGGCCCGGCGGCCGGCATTGCCGATGCAGGCCATGGCCACGCCCGCCTGGTCCAGCATGGCGATGACCTGCTCATGGGTCATGGCCTTGGTCATGTCGACCTCGCAGAGCTTCAGGGCCAGCGCCGTCAGGCCGACGGTCTGTTTGGCCTCGTTGAACTCCTCGAGCGACATGCCGATCTGGGCGGCCCAGCCGGGCGCCATCTGTTGGGCGTAGCCTTCCTTGTCGAAGCCGCGCCCCGACTGGATCAGCCGCACGGTGTCCTCGACGGCTTCCTTGGTGGGGGTGTCGCACTCGAAGTCGATGATCTGCATCGGGGCTCTCTTGAAAATGGCGCTGCCTAAGAATTCACCAGAGGTGGCACAGCCCCGCTCCGCCGACAATAATTGCCGCGCGCGCCCGTTTGCGTCATAGCCCGGCGGTGAGCAGCACCCTTCGCACCCTGCCGGCCCTGGCCGAGGCGGGCCTCGTCGAGGCCGAGCGGCTGCCGGCCCTGGAGCGGGTGGCGGCGCAGTACGCGGTGGCGATCACGCCCGCCATGGCCGAGCTGATGAGCGAGCCGGGCGTCGCCCGCCAGTTCCTGCCCGACATCGCCGAGCTGACCGTGCTGCCCGGCGAGGACGCCGACCCCATCGGCGACCTGAGCCACATGCCGGTGGACGGCGTCGTCCACCGCTATCCCGACCGGGTGCTGCTGAAGGTCACCCACACCTGCGCGGTCTATTGCCGGTTCTGCTTCCGCCGCGAGATGGTGGGGCCGACCGCCGAGGTCCCGGCCCTGTCGGGCCAGGCGCTCACCGCCGCCATCGGCTACATCGCCGAGCATCCGGACATCTGGGAAGTGATCCTCACCGGCGGCGACCCCCTGGTGCTGTCGCCGCGCCGCCTGGCGGACATCATGGGGCGGCTGGCGGCCATCGATCATGTGAAGGTGCTGCGGATCCACACCCGCGTGCCCGCTGTCGACCCGGCCGCCGTCACCGATGAGCTGGTCTCGGCGCTGAAAGTCGACGGCAAGGCGGTCTATGTCGCCCTGCACGCCAACCATGCCGCCGAGCTGACGCCCGCCGCCCGGGCCGCCTGCGCCAAGCTGGTGGACGCCGGCATTCCGATGGTCGGCCAGACGGTGCTGCTGAAGGGCGTCAACGACGACCCGGCGGTGCTGGAGGCCCTGCTGCGGGCCATGGTGGAGAGCCGCATCAAGCCCTACTACCTGCACCATGGTGACCTGGCCCGCGGCACCAGCCACCTGCGCACTACCCTCGCCGAAGGCCAGGCGATCATGCGCGACCTTCGCGGCCGGCTCTCAGGCCTGGCCCAGCCGACCTATGTCCTGGATATCCCCGGCGGCCACGGCAAGGTGCCGGTCGGCCCGGACTATCTGGCCACCGAGGGCGAGGTGGAGGATCCGAACGGCGTGCGTCGGCCCTATCAGCCTTAGTCTCCGCGCTCCATGCCGCGCAGGGCGTGGACGAACATCGCCACCCCGATGACGGCCAGCAGCGCGCCCACCGCCGGCAGCAGCAGGCTGGCGGGCAGGCCCAGGGTGAACAGCAGGCGGGCCCAGTCGTCTTCGGTGCGGTAGGCCGCCATCAGGGCGAACACCGCGACAGCGAGGCCGATCACCGCGGTGACGACGGCGATGAGGCGATAGGCGAGGTTACCCATGGCGGGTCTCCAGGTGCGGATGCCCCCGGAGACTGGCGCGGCCGGGCGGGCCGCGCCTTGATTCCGATCAAGCGTCGTTGTCGACCGAGATCTCTTCCAGGGTCTTGCCCACCACCTTGGCGCCGTAGTCGGTGGCGATGTCGCCGAGGCTGAGGATGCCCACCAGCTTGCCCGCGTCGTTCACCACCACCAGGCGGCGGATCTGGTGATGCGCCATCTGGGCGGCGGCGTCGGCCATGTTGTCGCCTTCGCGGCAGGTCTGGACATCGACGCTCATCACCTCGGAGGCCGGCGTGGAGAGCGCGCCGCCGGTGGCCACCACCTGCAGGACGATGTCGCGGTCGGTGATCAGGCCCACCACCTTCTCATCCTCGACGATCGGCACGGCGCCGGTCTCGATGTTGAGCATGATGCCGGCCACCTTCTGGACGCTGTCGGCCGGCGCGGCGGTCACCACCTGGGCCGTCATGGCTTCACTGACATTCATGGGGAGGTCCTTTATGTGTTGGGGTAGACACGAGAACCCCCGGCGGCCGCCCCCGTTCCGTCCGCCGCCCGTCGCGCTCTAGGCCCGCGGCCGGGTCATGTTCTCGATGAACTGGCCGAGCGTCGGCGGCTCGGCCACGGGGGTGACCCACAGGCCGGCGCCCTGGGCCAGGGTCACGCCCTCGTCGAAGATGCGCTTCATGTTGGCGGTGTCGAAGGACAGCATGTTGCCGTTCTCCGCCACGTCCGGGATCGAGGTGAACGACAGCGGCAGGCCCAAGCCCGCGCAGAAGGTGGCGGCGTTGGACAGCGCGTTGCGGTACGAAAACCGCAGCATGGTGTCGAAGCTGCGCACCAGGATCGAGGCCAGGTTCGGGCTGGTGGTGCGCGGCGCCTGCTCCAGCACGGTGTTGACCACCACATAGATGCATCCCCCCTTCAGCCTGCGCCCCAGCTGTTTCCAGCGCAGCATGGCCTCGGGCATGATGAACAACGGGGCCGAGACGCCGCCGTCGACGTGCATCTCCTCATAGGACACCCCGTCGGCCTCGCAGGGGAAGCTGCGGGGCGGGAACAGGCCCGGCAGGCTGGCCGAGGCCACCAGGATGTCGCGGAACAGGGCCAGGGCCGCCTCGCCGCCATGCGCGGCGATCTCCCCCATGTCCCAGATGGCGGTCTGCTGGCTGTCCAGGTCGGTGGTGGCCACCAGCAGCCGCCGCCCCTTCAGATGCTCCACGGCCACGGCCTCCACCACCTCGCCGGTGATGAAGGAGTCCACCAGCTCCTCCAGATTGGCCGCCTGGAAGATCCCGGCCCCGAAGGCCGGCGCCAGCCGGCGCAGGGACAGCAGGTCCTTGGCGTGGCCGCCGGTATAGGCGTCGGTCAGGTGGTCGTCCCAGGTCGGGCCCAGGAAGGCGAAGGGGGCCATCAGCGCCCCGGTGCTCACCCCGGTGACGATGGCGAAGTCCGGCCGCTTGCCGGCCCGGGTCATCCCCACCAGCACGCCGGCCCCAAAGGCCCCGCCGGCCGCCCCGCCGGAGATGGCCAGGATGTTGAACTCCTTGCGCCCCACCACCGAGCGCGGCAGCGACAGCCGGTCGGCCGCGGCGTTCAGGCTGTCCTCGGCCTGCTCCACGCTGAACCGCACGCCCTCGAACCCCGGCAGCATGGCCCGCACCCCGGCGGGCGGGGCGGGCAGGCGGGTGCGGAACAGGCCGCCCCGCTTGGTGATGTGTCGGTCGGCCATGGGGCCTATCCAGACCACATTGCGCGCACAGGCTCAACGCGCGGCGTCAGGCGGCGCGGGCGGCGCGCACCTCGACGGCGTCCACCGCCGGCAGGCTCTGGAAGCCCGGCCTGGCGAACAGATAGCCCTGGATGTAGCGCACCCCGATCGCGCGCAGGGCGTCCAGCTCCTCGCGGGTCTCGATGCCCTCGGCGATCACCTCGATCCCCAGGGCCGCGCACATCTTCATCACCCCGTCGACGATGATCCGCCGGGGCAGGCTGGCGTCCAGGCCACGGATCAGCTCCATGTCCAGCTTGATGATGTCGGGCTGGAACCGGGCCAGCAGGTTCAGCCCCGCATGCCCGGCCCCGAAGTCGTCCAGGGCGACGCCGAACCCCATCTTCTGGTAGCTGGCCACGATGTTGGCGACATGGGCCGGATCGGTCATCTCCTCGTTCTCGGTGAACTCGAAGATCAGCCGCGGCGTGGGGAAATCGATCGCCGCCGCCGTGGCCAGGGTCAGCTGGATGCAGGCCTGGGGCGAATAGACCGCATTGGGCAGGAAGTTGATGGAGAGCCGGGCGGGCCCGTCCAGAATGCCGGCCCGCGCCGCCCCCTGGATCGCCTTGACCCGGCACTGCTGGTCAAAGGCGTAGCGGTTCTCCGGCGTCACCTTCTCCAGCACGCTGGCCGCCGATTCCCCGGCGGGGCCGCGCACCAGGGCCTCATAGGCGAAGGGCGCGCCCGTCTGCAGGTCCATGATCGGCTGGAAGGCCATGGCGATGTCGAAGTCGACGGCCTCGCCGTCACGGCACCCGGCGCAGGGGGAGGGGCGGGACATGGAAAGACGCTCCGGAAGATCCTTATCTCCCCAGCCTACAGGCCACCGGTTAAGGATCGGTCGTCAGGCACGCCTAGCTCGCCTCATCCTCCGCCTGGGCGTCGAGGTCGGCCACCAGCCGCTTCAGCCGCGCCAGATCCTCCGGCGCCAGCGCCCGCTCGCGGCTGAGATGGCCCACCAGCGTGCTCAGCCGGCCGCCGAACAGCCGGTCCAGCAGACCCTGGCTCTCGCCTGTCACATAGGCTTCGCGGCTCACCAGCGGCGCATAGGCGGTGCGCGCGCCCTCGCGCCGGGACTCAAGCGCCCCCTTGCGGATCAGCCGGTCCACCAGGGTCCGCACCGTGGCCAGGCCCCAGCCATGGGCGGCCCCCACCTCGCGTAGAATCGCCTCCGCGCCCAGGGGGCCATGGGTCCAGACCGCCTGCATGACGCGGCTCTCGGCCTGGGTGATCTGGACGCTCATGGGCGCGTCTTACGCCGCCGCGCGGCGGATGGCCGATTCCAGGTGGCGCTCGCAGATCACCGCCACGCTGGTGGCCAGCAGGCCCAGCATCACCGCCAGGGCCGCCTCCGCCCAGCCGGGCGCCAGCACCGCCAGGCTCGGCTGCGGGCTCACATTGGCCAGGCCGATGAAGCCCGACATCAGGGTGAAGCTGGCCGCCAGCGCCCCCATCGGCGCGCCGGCCGAGCGCACGATCCGCAGCCGCCCCAGCGACCCGGCCAGCCCCTTGGCGTCGCCCTTGCCGACCTTGGCGAGCCCCGCGCCCCACAGCCCCAGCGACACCACGGCCCCGGCGATCAGGGCCAGCATCACCACCTGCACCGGAACCGCGGCGTTCAGCAGCACGTCGGGCAGGCTCAGGGGCCGCTCGCGGGGCGCCTGGGCCCAGGCCGGTCCGGCCGCCAACACGGCGGCGCCCGCCAGAAGGAGGCTGCGGCCCCCGCTCGAATGGATCATGTTCCGCTCCCGCTCTCTCTGTTTTACAGATGTAGAATGCAGAAGTTTTTACACTCGTAAAACAGGCTGTCAAGAAGCGGTCGCTACAGCCGTGTCCGGTACATCTTCGGCGTCAGCCGCCCGATGCGGCCCTCCAGGTAGGCCACCTCCCGCTTGGCGGCCGGCAGGTCGTAGGCGCTCTCCACCCGGTCCACCACGAAGTCGATGTCGATCTGCAGCATCCGCCGCTGCCGCGCCCGGGCGCGTTCGTACATCGCCCGGAACTCCGGCCGCTGCCGCAGCCAGCGATAGACCATCTTCGGCGTCGGCAGCCTGGGGTCGCCGGCCATCTGCGCCAGGGTCATGCCGTCGGCCACCGCCTCGCAGAAGGCCCAGGCCCGGCAAAGCGTGTAGCGGCTCTTCTGCCCGCCCTTGTGCAACCCCTTGCCGAACCGCACCGCATAGTCGCGCCGCTGGGCGTCCACATCGGCCCGCGACCACAGGGCGTTGTCCGCCAGCACCCGGCGCACCTCGTGGTACTCGGCGGCGAAGTCCTCGTGCACCCTCAGCCATTGGTACAGGGTCGCGCGCGACGGCATCTCGGGATCGGCCACGATGGAGGTGATCGTCTCGCCGACCTCCACCCGCGCGCAGATCACCCGCCCGATGGCCGGCCGGTAGGCCGAGGGCTTCCACCCGCCGGTGTGGTCGAACTCCGGCACGAAGCGATCCCGCGGATGCTTCCACGGGTTCGTCGGCCCCCAATTCTCATCGAACCTCGACACCCGTGCAGCCTGCCACAGGGCTCATGGTTTGTCGAACAAAACAAGAACAATTGAGCCAGGCCCTAACCACCCCTCCACCGTCATCCTCGGGCTTGTCCCGAGGACCCATGATCTCCGCATCGCCGCAGGGCGCGCCACCGCAGCCGCCACACCCTCTGGATAGCCACGGCGTCTATGGATCCTCGGGACAGGCCCGCGGTCAGGTCGTTGTCGCCGCCCGCGCCGCCCGCGCCGCCCCCTCGACCCGCGCGCGATCCATCAGTCGCGAGGAGGCCTTGGCCAGCACGGCGCCGGCCGCGTCCGTCAGCCGCCCCTCCCACACCGAGCGCCCCTGCCGCTCCACCCAGCCCTCCGCGGGCCCGGCCGCGCGGGCGCGAAGAAGCTGACGTTTAGCTCCGCGGGCGTCACCTCACCCCCTGAACCGTCCTCCGCACAGACATGGGTGGACTTGTCGGAAACATCCAACCCGGCATGGATTTCAACCACGTCCCATCCTCCTTCTTGAAGCAGCGCGATCACCTCGCACCGACTTCGTAATCCAAGGCTTGGATGGACCTACTTCAATCACGCGATGTCACCCGCAATCCCTGCCCCTCAGCGGCAGTAGACGCCCTTCAGCCCGGCCCAGATCGCGTCGCCATAGGACATGCGGTCATACTCCGGATGCAGCTTCAGCCAGGCGACGACGGCCACCACCCGCTGGGTGAGCCGCCGCTCCAGTTCGGCGCTGTCGCGGGCCTGCAGCAGGCCGTCGATCCCGCCGTCGCAGGTGGCGTTGGGATTGTCGCGGTCGTTAACCACCTGCTCCACATGCAGCACCGCCCCGGTGCAGTCCTCGTTGGACGGGGTCGCCGCGCAGCCGGCGACGAAGTCCGCCCCGGTGGGGAAGGTCGGGGCCGCCTGGGCGCCGGGTCCCGACCCGGCGAGGGCCGCGCCCAGCGCCAGGGAAAGCAGGGTTGTTCTACGCATGGCGGCGCCTCCTAGCGGACCCTCGAACAGACGAAATCCAACAGCTCCTGGCCCATGGTTCCGGGAACCACCGCCTTGCCGTGGGACCGCCAGTCCGGGGTGTATTTGAGATCATAGGACGAGTAGGCGAGCCGGCGGACGCAATCGACGGCGGCCTGCCGGGGCGTGGGATCGTCGCCGTACTTGTCCTTCTCCAGATAGTAGATCAACCCGTCGGCGCCGCGCTGAAAGCTGTCGACGTCGACATAGGTCACGTGGCCGGTGTCGACCCAGGTCTCCGCCCGGGCTCCGCCCGCCAGGGCCATCAACACCACCAGCAGCCCCCATCGCATCGCCGATCCTCCGCAGAACGCCGTTCGATGATAGCACGCCTGGCGCGGATCAGGAATCGCGCCGGGGGTTCGTGGTTCGACGTCTTGCTGCGGCCGGCGAACCACCCCGCTATGCCCCCGATCCGATCTCAAGCGCGCGCACCACCACCACAGGCCTCCCACCCCTCCACCGTCACCCTCGGGCCTGTCCCGGCCCACCCAACCGCTCGCCCCGGCGCAGGCCGGGGCCCAGATTCATCCCGTGGAGGCGGCCCCCGTTCGTGGGGTTCGTGGGGTTCGTGGTCAATCTCATCCGCCTCGCCGCGTCACCGCCGCAGGACTTGGAACCACGAACCCCACAAACAAGGGCTCAGGTGGAGGTCGCCGCCCGCGCCGCCCCCTCGACCCGCGCGCGGTCCATCAGCCGCACGGTGGAGGACGCCTTGGCCAGCACGGCGCCCGACGCGTCCGTCAGCCGCCCCTCCAGGAAACAGACCGAGCGCCCCTGCCGCTCCACCCAGCCTTCCGCGATCACCAGGCCCGGCCGGGCGGGCGCAAAGAAGCTGACCTTCAGCTCCAGAGACATGGGCGTCACCTCGCCCCCGGCCGCGCTGATCGCCGCGTGCGCCATGGCCGCGTCGATCCAGCCGGAGATAGAGCCCCCCTGCACCACCCCGCCCGAGTGGCACATATGCGCCCCGGCCAGATACTCGATGACGGCGCGGCCGTCGGCGTTGGAGACCACGCGCTGCTGGCCGAGGGTTTCGTTGAGGGTGGGGATGGCGGTCATGGGCCGGACTTCCAGGTCGTGGGAGGTGCGCCACCCTAGCGGATTCGCCCCCTTCGCTAGGCGTCGCGATTGCCGATAGGGTAGGGCCCGAACGCGGGGGGAGATGCCGGCTAATGAGGGTGGTCGCTTGGAACTGCCACGACCGTCTAGATCGCAAGCTTCCCGGCCTGATGGGGCTCCGGCCCGACATCGCGGTGGTATCCGAGGTGGGCGAGGCTGATCTTCGGGCGCTGCCGAAAGACGTCTCGGCGGTCTGGGCCGGAGATCCGCAGGGCGGCAAGGGGCTCGCCGTTTTGGGCTTCAACGGCTGGGACCTGACCGCTTGCCCGCCATGCGAGGAGCGCTGGTTCCTGCCGGTTAAGGCCGTGCGCCAGGCTCGAGCCCTGCGGGTGCTGGGGGTCTGGACCCTGCCGGCCAAGGACTATGTCTCGCCCACGGTCCGAGCCTTGGCCCAGCTAGGCGACTTCCTGGCCGGCGGGGAGAGCCTCTGCGCGGGTGACTTCAACCAGAACGTCCGGTGGGACTCGGGCCGGTCGGCGCCCCGCCGCTTCGCCCACGTGCTGGACCGTTTTGAAGCCCTGGGCCTGACGAGCGTTTGGCACGAGCATCGCGCCGAGACCCACGGCGCCGAGACCGAAGCGACGCACTTCCACCGTTGGTCGCCGCAGAGCCCCTACCACATCGACTATGTCTTCGCCTCGCGGGCCCTAGCGGCCCGCGTCCGCTCTGTCACCCTTGGCTCACACGCCGACTGGGTCGCCGCCGGGATCAGCGATCATGTGCCGCTGTCCGTGGAGTTCGAGGCCGGGTGAGGCGCGCCATTTCGGATGGCGTCACCGTAGTTCCCAGATTCATCCCGGACCCCAGAGGTGATCCCCGTTCGTGTGGTTCGTGGTTCCAAGTCTTGCGGCGCTGACGTGGCGCGGCCGATCAGATTGTCCACGAACCACACGAACCACACGAACGAAGCCTCCCCGAGATCGGGAGCCAGTCTGGCTAAGCCGCCGATCCGGTCTCGAGCGCGCGCGCCACCGCCTCCGGCTCCCGCTCGATGACGGTCAGATAGGCCATCAGCGCACTGTCGGCCTGGGTGCGGCCCTGCTCCAGGTCCCGCAGACGCGCGACATTGATATGGTAGGCGCGGGCGAACCGCGCCTGGCTCAGGCCCGTCAGCGCACGCACCTGCCGCACCCGGCGCACGGCCTCCATCCGGTCCAGCTCCGCCGCCGTCAGGGGCGGATTGTCGGGATCGCTCTGCGCCGCCGCCGTGATCTGCGCGTCGGTCATGGCGTCCAGCCGCGCAAGCTCCTGCGCCGTCAGCTCCGGCGGGTTTGCGGGATCAAGGGTGAAGCGGACCATAGCGCCTTGCCTCCGAACGATTGCTTCTGCGCGCCGAGATGATGCGGGTAAGGCCGTCCCTGGGCGCATAGACCACCGTAAACAGCCGACCCTCGATCACCCCGACCGCCTTGCGCCTGACCTCGCCGTCCTCCGGCTTGGAGGCTTCGAACTCGATCAGCCAGGGATCAAGGAACACGCGGACGGCATAGCCGAACGGAACGCCGTGCTTGGCCAGATTGCTCTGCGCCTTGCCCTCATCCCACTCGAACGACCGTCCTGTGTTCATCGCATGTTATGCGGAAATTCCGTATATATGTCCACGCGACCTGAGATGCTGCGAGGCATCGACAGGTCGGGGTATTACTTCCCACGCAACCCCAGCATGATTTTTGGTTCGCGCGACTCGGCAGTTCCGTATATGTTCCATCGCTATGGCTCAAACCTCGTCGATCGAATGGACTGACGCGACTTGGAATCCCGTCACCGGTTGCACGAAGATCACCCCTGGCTGCGATCACTGTTACGCGGAGGCTTTCGCGGAGCGGTTTCGGGGGGTGCCAAACCATCCTTACTCGATGGGTTTCGATCTCACGCTGCGCGAGGGCAGGTTGTCCCAGCCTCTGGGCTGGAAAAAGCCCAGCATGATTTTCGTAAACTCAATGAGCGACCTGTTTCATAAAGATATTCCCAAGTCCTACATCGACAAGGTTTTCGATGTTATGGAGCAGGCAGATTGGCATATATTCCAGGTATTGACTAAGAGAAGCTCAATACTGCGGGACTACGTTAATGAAAGATACAGCAAAGAATTAGCCCCCAGTCACATATGGCTCGGGGTTTCTGTTGAAAATCGCCAATCTCTTTCGAGAATAGACCACCTCCGGGCATCTAGTGCTGCCATAAAGTTCGTCTCGGCTGAGCCACTTCTTGGGGATTTAGGATCTATTAACCTCTCGGGAATCCACTGGGTCATAGCCGGCGGCGAGTCTGGTCGCGGAGCGCGACCCATGGATATCGAGTGGGCCCGCAATGTTCGTGAGAACTGTGCCCGCCAAAAGGTAGCTTTCTTCTTCAAGCAATGGGGATCGTTTAGTAGCAGTGGCTTAAGGGCGTCTAAGGCTTCAAACGGTCGAATATTGGATGGGCGCACATGGGATGAACTCCCTGGCTCCCTTCCTATTCAAACTCAGGCGGAAGAACGTGAGCCAATATAAATGGAATAGCGAGAACGCGGCTCTGATTAAAGATCATAGCCTGATCAAGCACCAGATGTACCGGGAGTACATTCGAAACTACGTACTTGAGCGTGCGGTGCTCAAGCAGATGGATCGAATCTCGATAAATATCGTGGATGGATTTTGTGGTGGTGGAACTTACGTCACCAAGGATGGCGCTCAAACATCCGGTTCACCACTTGTAGTTCTGGAAGCGCTTCGAGATGCCGAGCAGCTTCTAAACATCGGCCGAATCAAACCAATACAAATAGACTTTCGACTCTATTGCTTCGACAATGATGCGGAGGCGCTAGAAAGCCTCAGAAGATCGATTTCTAATTCCGAATATCAGAAATATCTTGATACAAATATTGTAATTAAAAAAGCTAATTTCTCTCAAGAAATTCCCAAGATAATTGAACGACTCCAACACGAGCGCGGGCGAGCAATTTTCATACTGGACCAGTATGGATATAACGCAGTGTCATTTGACTCGATGTCCAGAATATTTAGAGAACTTCCAAGTCCCGAGGTTATACTTACCTTCAGCTACGGATTTCTCAATAGCTTCCTTTCGGAGTATGGGAAGTTGTCCAAGGCCTTCGAAGGAATTGGGCTCGAAGCTCCGCCACGGGACGAATTCGACCGCGCTCAATGGGAGCCGAATGGCCGCCCATTCTTTATCCAACGCCAGCTGATAAAGGGCTTTCGCGCGGCGGCTCCCTTCTTCACGCCATTCTTTATCAAGTCACGGGATTCCGGCCCGCTTCGCGGAAGCAATCTCAGTTACTGGTTAGTCCATCTAGCTGCCCATGAACGGGCCAACGACGTGATGAAGCAGACTCACTGGGACCTCCAAAACCACTCCGCTCACTTCGGTGGCCCAGGTTTGGAGATGCTTGGGTATGATCCACATAGAGTTGAGCAATCGAAGCAGCCCTTCATGTTCGGGGATGACGAGCGCGCGCTTAGTCACAAGGCTCTCCTCGATGACATCCCCAGAACAATGCGACCTGCCAACGACTGGATGAGGGTGGGCGACCTATGGAAAGCCACCTGCAACGAGACACCGTCGACCAGCGAGATGCAGCGTGAGGCGCTAGCCGCCCTGTCCAATTATTCAGAGGTAGAAATTCTGGGCGCGGGTGGCGGTGCAAAGCGTGGAGGGAAGGTGGATCGGACGGACTTGATCCGAATGCCACCCCAGACGTCGTTCTTCTTTATGAAGCGTCCAGCGGCATAGCGGCAGCTTTGCAGCGGGGTTCGTAGGCCATCCAATGAAAAACCCCGCCGGCTCACACCGACGGGGCTTCTCAATCTCTAGCTCAGAGCCACACCCGACCCTCGGCAAGCCGAGGGTCGAAGCGCAGCGGGCTTAGTAGCCCTGGATCTTGGCATACCGGTCGCGGTGGAACGCCTGGTTGCCGAAGGCGGCTTCGGCGGCGCGGGCGCGCTTGAGGTAGAAGCCGGCGTCGTGGGCGTCGGTCATGCCGATGCCGCCGTGCATCTGGACCATCTCGTTGGACACCAGGTGGAAGGTGTCGCCCATCTTGGCCTTGGCCAGGGAGACCAGCTCCGGCACGTCGGGGGTGCCGGCGTCGATCGCCTGGAGGGCGGCTTCGACGGCCGAGCGGGCCAGTTCCAGATCGGTGAACATCTTGGCCGCGCGGTGCTGCAGGGCCTGGAAGGAGCCGATGACCTGGCCGAACTGAACGCGGACCTTGAGGTAGTCCAGGGTCACTTCGAAGGCCTGGACGGCGGCGCCCAGCATTTCGGCCGAGAGCGCAGCGCGAACGCGGTCGAGGACCTTTTCCACAACTTCAGCGCCACCGGTCAGGGGCTCGGCGGCCGCGCCCTTGAACTCGATGTTGGCCGCGCCGCGGCTGTCGGCCAGGGCCAGACGGGTGCGGCTGACGCCGGCGTCATCGCCACGGACCAGGTAGAAGCCCACGCCGTCCGGGCCCTTGGCCGAGACGATCAGCACGTCGGCCTTGAAGCCTTCGAGCACGAAGCTCTTCTTGCCGGTGATCTTGCCGCCCGAGAAGGTGGTTTCCACCTTGGAGGGGTTGTGGTGCGCGCCTTCGTCGACGGCCAGGGCGCCAACGGCGGTGCCTTCGGCGATCTTCGGCAGCCACTCGGACTTCTGGGCGTCAGAGCCGCCCAGGACCAGGGCCGAGGCCGCGCCGACGGCGGAGACCAGCAGCGGGGAGGCCGTCAGCGTGCGGCCCAGCTCTTCCAGGATCAGGCCGATGGAGAGGTAGCCGAAGTCCGATCCGCCGTATTCCTCGGGGATGATCACGCCGGCCCAGCCCATCTCGGCCATTTCGTTCCAGGCGTTGGCGTCGTAGCCGACGTCCACGCCGCTATCGCGCATCTTGCGGAAAGCGGTCACCGGGCTCTTTTCCTGGGTCCAGCTCTTCGCGGCGTCGCGAAGCATGCTCTGTTCTTCGTTCAGAACGGCCATTTCAAATAATTCCCTATTGAATCTCGAATTGCGTTTTTGATTTGAAACCGCTGTCCCGCCCCTCCCGCGTGGGGAGGGGCGGGCAGGGCTCTAGCTGTTGTTCGTCAGGTCGGGCAGACCCAGGATGCGCTTGGAGATGATGTTGTTCTGCACTTCCTGCGAGCCGCCATAGATCGTGGTGGCCTTGCCGCCGAGCCAGCCGCGAACGGCGCCCAGTTCCTCGGACGAGAAGTCGTCGCCTTCCCAGCCCAGGCCCTGGTGACCCATGATCTCCAGGGTCAGTTCGGCGCGGTCCTGCATCCAGCGGGTGCCGGCGTTCTTCATGATGGAGGTCGCGGCCGAGGGGCCGGAGTTCGACCGGGATTCCATCATCGAGCGCACGGCGGTCTGCTGGAAGGCGCGACCGTCCATCTCGTTCATGATCAGGCGGGTGCGCAGGTCGCTGTCGGACAGGCGACCGTCGTCGTCGGCGCCCACATAGTCCTTGGCCATCTGCACGATGCCGCGGCCGCCCATGCCGAACCCGCCGCCACCGGCGCCGCTGAGGCCGGAGCGCTCATGCTGCAGGAGCCGCTTGGCGATGGTCCAGCCGCCGTTCAGCGGACCGACCAGGTTCTTCTTGTCGGCGATCGCATCGGTGAAGAAGGTTTCGCAGAAAGGAGAGTTGCCGGCGATCAGAGGAATCGGACGGACTTCGACGCCCGGCTGATGCATCGTGAACAGCACGAAGGAGATGCCTTCATGCTTCTTCGAAGTATCCGTGCGGACCAGGCAGAAGCACCAGTCGGCGAATTGTGCGCCGCTCGTCCAGATCTTCTGGCCGTTAATGACGAATTGATCGCCCTTGTCTTCAGCCTTGCACTGAAGACTGGCAAGGTCGGAGCCGGCGCCCGGCTCGGAGAAGCCCTGGCACCATTGCAGCTCACCCTTCACGATCGGCGGGATGTGTTCCTGCTTCTGCTCTTCCGTGCCGTATTCCAGCAGGGTGGGGCCGAACATCATCACGCCCATGCCGCCGATGGGGTTATAGGCCCCGGCGCGGCCCAGCTCCTGCTGGATCACGCGGGCCTCTGCCGCCGACAGGCCGCCGCCGCCATAGGCCGCGGGCCAGGTGGGAACGCCCCAACCCTTTTCGCCCATGGCCTTGCGCCAGGCTTCCTGTTCCGGGGAAGGCGTCGAACGCTCTTCCCGCATCATCGGGTTCGGACGGCCCTTGAGGGAGGCGGGGAAATTCGCCGCGATCCACTCCTTGGCCTCTGTGCGCAGGGCGTCCAGGTCGCCGCCGCCAAAGTCTGCCATTTTAGAAAGTCTCCTTGAAAATTCAGGTCACTCGAAAACTGTTGGCCTTCTCCCCTTGCGGGAGAAGGTGTCGGGCGAAGGCCCGACGGATGAGGGGTCGCGCAACCCTCGACGCTCTACGCCCGATCGTCAATTCCGAGAGGCCGGTTCGACCCCTCATCCGACCCTGCTCCGCAGGGCCACCTTCTCCCGCAAGGGGAGAAGGGCGACCGTGAGGCGTCGCGGCCTTACGCGACGGCCCCCACTATCAGTGCTGCAGGATGTGGTCCGGCAGCCCCAGGATCCGCTTGGAGATGATGTTGTTCTGCACCTCGTTGGAACCTCCATAGATCGAACCCGCCTTGCCGGAAAGCCAGCCGCGCACGGCGGTCAGCTCCTCGGGCGTGAAATCGCCGCCTTCCCAGCCCAGGCCCTGGTGGCCCATGAACTCCAGCGTCAGCTCGGCCCGATCCTGGGCGACCTTCATGTTGGCGTTCTTCATGATCGAGGTGGCGGCCGACGGACCCGAATTGCTGCGGGATTCCAGGGCCGCGCGGCGCACGGTCAGTTGCAGGGCGCGCTGGTCGATCTCGTTCTGGATGATGCGGGTGCGCAGGTCGCTGTCGGCCAGGCGGCCCTTGGCGTCCTCGCCCACATACTTCTTGGCCACCACGCCCAGGATGTCGGCCTTGGAACGGTTGCCGCCCTCGCCCTGACGGCCGCCCATGCCCGAACGCTCATGCTGCAGCAGGCGCTTGGCCACGGTCCAGCCGCCGTTCAGCGGGCCCACCAGGTTTTCCTTGGGCACCTTCACGTCGGTGAAGAAGGTCTCGCAGAACGGCGAGGAGCCGGCGATCAGGCGGATCGGACGAACCTCGACGCCCGACTGATGCATGTCGAAGACCACGAAGGAGATGCCCTCGTGCTTCTTCGACTGGTCGGTGCGGACCAGGCAGAAGATCATGTCGGCGTATTGGCCGCCACTCGTCCAGATCTTGGACCCATTCACCAAGAAGTGGTCGCCCTTATCTTCAGCTTTCGTCTGCAGAGCGGCCAGATCAGACCCGGCGCCCGGCTCGCTGAAACCTTGGCACCAACGCACCTTGCCGGTGACGATGTCGGGGATATACTTCTGCTTCTGCTCTTCAGTACCGTATTCCAGCAGGGTCGGGCCGAACATGCCGACGCCCATGCCACCGATCGGGTTCACGGCGCCGATCTTGGCCATCTCCGAGGCCAGCACGCGGGCCTCGCCGGCCGACAGGCCGCCGCCGCCATAGGCCGCCGGCCAGGTGGGAACGCCCCAGCCCTTGGCGCCCATGCGCTCCTTCCACACGGCGTAGTCGCCGGTGGGGGCCTCGGGGCTCATCACCGCGGCCTGCAGGGCCTCCGGGTTCTTGCCCAGGGACTTGGGGAAATTCGCCTCGAGCCACTCGCGCGCATCGGCGCGGAAAGCGTCGAGATCAGCGCCTCCGAAATCAGCCATTTAAAATTCTCCCTGAATTCAAATTCTTAGCTATCAGTATAACACAAAATACGCCCGTTCGGAGTCCCCGTTACTTGGGGTCCGGCAATGCCAGCACGCGCTTGGACACCACGTTGAGATTGATCTCCGAGGTGCCGCCCTCGATGGAGTTGCCCTTCGAGCGCAGCCAGGCGCGGACCGTGGCCAGCTCATTGCCCTCGAAACCCTCGCCGTCCCAGCCAAGGCCGCTGTGGCCCATGGCCTCGACCATCAGTTCGTTGCGGTCCTGGGCGATCTTGGCGCCGGCATATTTCATGATCGAGGTGGCCGACGACGGGCCCTGGTTCGACTTGGCCTCGTCGGCCGCCCGGCGGACCGTCAGCTGGAAGGCCTTGGTCTCCATCAGGTGCTCGGTGATCCGGCGGCGCAGGTCGGTGTCGGCCAGCACGCCGTCCTCGTCGACGCCCATATAGTGCTTGGCCGCCTCGCTGACGGTCATGGTCGCCTGGGCCGCGCCCAGGTTGCCGCCGCCCAGGCCGGCCGAGATATTGTCGCGCTCGAACTGCAGCAGCCGCTTGGCCACCGTCCAGCCGCCGTTCAGCGGGCCGAACAGCTGGTCCTTGGGCACCTTCACGTCGGTGAAGAAGGTCTCGCAGAACGGCGAGGTGCCGTTGATCAGCTTGATCGGCCGAACCTCGACGCCCGGCGCGGTCATGTCGATCAGCAGGAAGCTGATGCCTTCATGCTTCTTTGAGGTGTCGGTACGCACCAGGCAGAAGCAACGGTCGGCCAGATTTGCGCCAGAAGTCCAAATTTTTGAACCATTTACCAGCCAGTGGTCGCCCTTGTCTTCGGCGCGGGTTTGAAGACTCGCAAGGTCCGAACCGCTGCCCGGCTCGGAATAGCCCTGGCACCAGCGGACCTCGCCCTTGATGATCCCGGGCAGGTGCTGGGCCTTCAGCTCCTCGGTCCCGTACTCCACCAGGGTGGGGCCGAACATCATCACCCCCATGCCGCCGATCGGGTTGCGGGCGCCGATGGCGGCCATCTCCTCGGCCAGCACGCGGGCTTGCGCACGGCTCAGGCCGCCGGCGCCGTATTGGGCCGGCCAGGTCGGCGTGCCCCAGCCCTTGGCGCCCATGGCCTCACGCCACGCCTTGGCGTCGGCGCTCTCGGTCCCGCCCATCTGGGCGGCCAGCTGGGCGGCCGGGTTCTTCTTCAGGGACTCAGGGAAGTTCGCGTCGAGCCAGGCCTTGGCCTCGCTGCGGAATGCGGTGGTGTCTTCGCCGCCGAAATCGGCCATGGGAAAATCGCCTTTTCGAAAATCAGTCTTCAAATGTCGCGCCGCCCTGAAATTGAGCGGCGCCCTGGATGTAGGCGCTTACTTCGGATCGGGAAGGCCCAGCACCCGCTTGGCCACCACGTTGATGTTCACCTCGGTCGTGCCGCCCTCGATGGAATTGCCCTTCGAGCGCAGCCAGCCGTGGGTCGCGGTCAGTTCGCCGGGCGTGTAGGCGTCGCCCTCCCAGCCCAGGCCCTGATGGCCCATGGACTCGATCATCAGCTCAGACCGCTCCTTGGCGAACTCGGCGGCCGCGAACTTGATGATCGAGGTCGCCGCGCTCGGCCCGTTGCTGGCCCGCGCCTCCGCCGCCGTCCGCCCGATGGTCAGGCGCAGCGAGCGGAAGTCCATCTCGTTCTTGGTGATCCGCTGGCGCAGGTCCGCATCGGCCAGTCTACCGGTGTCATCGGCGCCATTGTAGCTCTTGGCCACCACCGGCAGGTCCGCCGCCGAGCCACCGGCTCCACCGCCGCCGCCGAAACCGCCCGAAATGTTCTGCCGCTCATACTGCAGCAACCGCTTGGCGATCTCCCACCCGCCGTTGACCTTGCCCACCAGCTGGTCCTTCGGGATCTTCACGTCGTTGAAGAACGTCTCGCAGAACGGGCTCTCCCCGGAGATCAGCTGAATCGGCCGCGTCTCCACGCCCTCGGTCCGCATGTCGATCAGCACAAAACTGATCCCCTCATGCTTCTTCGAAGTATCGGTCCGCACCAAACAGAAACACCAATCGGCCTTGTCGGCGTAGCTTGTCCACACCTTTTGGCCATTGATCAGCCAGTGGTCGCCCTTGTCCTCGCAACGGGTGGCGAGGCTGGCGAGGTCGGAGCCGGCTCCGGGTTCGGAATAGCCCTGGCACCAGCGGATCTCGCCACGGACGATGGGGGGCAGGAAGGTCTTCTTCTGGTCCTCGGCTCCGTATTCCAGCAGCACGGGGCCCAGCATCCAGATGCCGAAGGCCAGCACGCCGGGGCGGTAGCGGCCGGCGGCCAGTTCTTGATCGAGCACGCGGGCTTCGGCCGGCGAGAGGCCGGCGCCGCCGTATTCCTTGGGCCAGGTGGGGGTGGTCCAGCCCTTGGCGCCCATGCGCTGGGTCCAGATGGCCTGCGGGTCGCTCCCGCCGGCGAAGGCGCGGCCGCCCCACACGGCTTCGGGATCGGTCTTGGCCTTGGGGTCGCGCAGCTCGGCCGGATAGTTGGCCTCCAGCCAGGCGCGCACCTCGCTGCGGAACGCGTCGATGTCGCCGCCGCCGAAGTCGGCCATGGAATCCTCCCGAGGTCTCAAGCTTTTGCGCCCGCCACATTAGCGTCGGGCGCCTCAAGAGCAAGGAACGAAACGCTTGTTTGACCCGGCCTAAAGCTCAAAAAGCGGCTATTAAGTCCGCCTGCCGTTTCGCATCACCCGGACCACGAATGAGATTTTGGCGAGAACTGAAGCCGGCGGCCTTCGCGGTCGCTCCCTTCATCGGCGCGGTCCTGACCCTGGCGGCGGGTGTGATGCTGGTGGCCTCGGGCGCCACGCCGTCGGTGCCCGACCGGTTCCTGCGGCTCTATCAGGTGACCCCGGTCTATCTGATAGAGGTCAGCCACTTCCTCTCGTCCATACTGGGCCTGACCCTGGTGATGCTGGCCTTCGGGCTGCGCTCCCGGCTCGACGCTGCCTGGGGCGCCACCATGGGAGCCCTGTTGCTGGCCGCCCCGCTTTCCCTGCTGAAGGGCTTCGTCTGGGAGGAGACCGCGCTCCTGGTGGGGCTCGCCTTCCTGCTGCTGCCGTTCCGCAAGGCCTTCCCCCGCTCGGCGCGGCTGTCGCGCATGGAGATCACCCCGGGCTGGCTAGCCTCGGCCTTCGCCGCCCTGGTGGGAGCGGGGCTGATGGGCCTCTGGTCCTTCCAGCACGCCGACTATGCCGACCAGCCGTTCTGGCGAGTGATGGTGGACGCCGATGCCGCCCGCTCGATCCGGGCCTGGGCCGGCGCGGCGATCGCCCTCTTCGCCTTTGGCCTGTGGCGGATGGTGGCGACGGCGGCCACGCCTCCGGTGGTGGGGGAGGCCGACCGCGACTTCCAGCGGGTGCGCCATATCCTGGCCAATGCCGAGGTGGCCGAGCCGGGCTCCAACGTCGCCCTGCTGGGGGACAAGCGGTTCCTGTTCTCAGCCAGCGGCCACAGCTTCCTGATGTTCGGGGTGCGCGGACGCTCCTGGATCGCGCTGGGCGCCCCGGTCGGTCGTCGCGACGAGCAGCTCGAACTGCTCTGGCGGTTCCGGGAGTTGGCCGACGCCCACGCCGCTCGGCCTGGCATCTACGGCATCGGCGCCGACCATCTGCCCGATGTGGTGGAACTGGGCTTCTCGATCCAGAAGGTGGGGGAGGCCGCCGCCGTACCTTTGGAGACCTTCCGCATCGAAGGCACCAAACGGGGTAATCTGCGCCGCGCCTGGCGCAAGGCTGGCGAGGAGGGCGCGACCTTCGAGGTCATTCCGCCCCACCAGATCAGCGACCTCGTCCCGACCCTGGCGAAGATCTCCGACGCCTGGCTGGCCGAGCATGCGGGGGGTGAGAAGGGCTTCTCGATGGGCGGCTTTCACCCCGGCTACGTCTCGGAATTCCCGGTGGCGGTGGTCCGGTTCGAGGGCGCCGTCGTGGCCTTCGCCACGCTCTGGACCACGGCGGCCAAGACCTCCTTCTCCATGGACCTGATGCGCTACGGCCCCGCGGCGCCCAAGCGCATCATGGACTACCTGTTCGTCGAGCTCATCGAATGGGGGCGCGCCCAAGGCTATAAGGCCGTCGAGTTCGGCATGGCGCCTCTGGCTGGCCTGGAGGATCGTCCCCTCGCGCCGGTCATGTCCCGGGTCGGAAACCTGTTCTTCGAGCACGCCGAGGAAATCTACAATTTCCAGGGCGTGCGGACCTACAAGGACAAGTACGATCCGCTTTGGCAGCCCCGCTATATCGCCGCGCCGCGCAAGTGGGCCATCCCCCTGCTCCTCGCCGATGTGGGCCTGCTGTCCTCCGGCGGAGTCGCCGGACTCGCCAAGCGCCCGAAGAAGGCCGAGGAGTCCGGACCCCTCGCCCCCAATCCCAGCGATCCCTTGAGCGCGACCGCCTAGCGTCCGGTGTGCACCCCCAGCAGGTTCACCAGGTGAACCAGCAGGATCAGCACCGCCGCCGCCGCCGTCACCATGATCAGCCGGTGGGGCGCCATGCGCACCCCTCGCAGCGGATTGGGGGGCTGGGCGCCGCGCCAGCCGGCGAAGACGGCGATGGCCAGGAAGACGGCGATCAGGCTCAGGGTCACGGGTAGAGTCATGTGCGACGGCGTAGCGCAGGCGCGGCCGGCCCGCAAAGGCGATCGGATTCTTGACTGTCTCCCCTGCGCCATCCCCGCCCCCGCCTGGGTTCCCGGGCGATTCAGATCATCCACAGCCAATCGCTCCAGACGCTACATCTAGCGTTAACCTCGCGTTTACACCCCAAGGTTCGGTGGCTAGCGTCCAAAGCCAGTCCTGCGGAGAACGATTCGGTATGAGCTCGGGGACGCCATGGAGCGTCAAAGGGATCGACCCAAAAGCCCGGGAGGTCGCCAAGGACCTCGCCCGGCGCTCCGGCATGACTCTGGGTGAATGGCTGAACCGCATGATCCTCGAGGACGAGGGGCCCGAGGAAGTCACCTCGGAAACCTACTTCACCGAGCGCACGGTCGAAGACGATGTCCCGCCGATCCGGCCGGAATCCTTTCTCGTCGCCCCCCCCCGGGAAGTCTTCCACGAAGAACCGCTGCGGCATGACGCGCCCCGCGCCGAGGTTCCGCGTCCGCAGGCGCCGCCGAGGCCGCCCGAGCCGGCCACCCGCTACGAGGCGCCCGAGCATCCCGCCGACGAGATCGGCCGGGTCACTCTGGCGCTGGATCGCCTGACAGACCGCATCGAGCATTCCGAGGGCCGCGCCGGCCTGGCCATCAGCGCCGTCGAGCATTCGGTGCGCGACGCGCTGTCGCGCATCGAGATCGCCGAGCGCGAGAACGTCGCCGTGGCCGCCCGCTTCGAGGGCGCGGTGGACGAGGCCCGCACTGAGCAGGCCAGGCTCGCCGAACGCGTCCGCCGGGTGGAGGGCGAGGCTGCCGGCCCACGCTCCGCCGAGGCTCTGCGCGCGCTGGAGCAGGCGCTCGGCAAGGTGGCCAACCATCTCTACGAAGGCGAGGCCCGTACCCGCGAGACCCTGACCGCCCTGCGCGAACGGGTTGACGAGGTCCAGACCCACGGCGCCGGCGGCGATCCCACCGCGGTCATCGAGGAGGTGGTCAGCCGGGTCGGCGACCGCTTGGCCGACGCCGAGGCGCGCACCGCCGCAGCCATGGAGGGGCTGAAGGACGCCTTCTCCAGCGTGGACGGCCGCCTCCGGGCGGTGGAGGGCGGCGCCTCGCCGGCCCTGGACCGCCGGCTTGAACAGCTCGCCGCCAATCTCAACAGTCGGGTCGACGCCGCGCGCGGCGAGATCGCCCAGAAGCTCCAGGTCTCGGCCGAAGGCCGCTTCGACCGCATGGAGCGCAAGCTGGCCGAGATGAGTGATCACGTTCGCCTGGCTGAGCAGCGCTCGGCCCAGGCGATCGAAAAGATGGGCCGGGAGGTGCTGACCGTGGCCGACAACCTCAACCGCCGGGTCCAGTCCACCGAACACCGCAGCGCCGACGCGATTGAACAGGTGGGCGGCGAAGTCGCCCGCATCGCCCAGGCGATGGAGAGCAAGCTGGGCCGCACCGACAGTGTCCATGCCGAGGCGCTGGAGCGTCTGGGCGCCGAGATCGGTCGGATCACCGAAAAGCTCTCCGAGCGTATCGCCAACGCCGAACGCCGCTCGGCCCAGGCCATCGATGATGTCGGCGAGCAGGTCGCCCGGGTCACCGAGCGCATGAATCAGCGCAGCGAGCGCGCCTCAGACGACCTGGTGGAGCGCATCCGCCAGAGCGAGGAGCGCACCGCCCGCATGCTGGAGGAGGCGCGCGAGAAGATTGACGCGCGCCTGGGCGAGTCCCATCGTCGGCTGTCGGAACAGGTGGCCGCCGCGCCCATCGTCCGCGCGCCGCCCGCCGCGCCGGAACTGCTGTCCCCCTTCGGCCCCGACCCCTTCCCGAGCTTCGGCCCCGCCGAGGGCGCCGCCGTTGATCCCCTGGCGCGCCAGGCCTTCTCAGCCCCCGAGACTGGCCCCGACGCGCCGGACGGCTTCCCCGGTCAGCCCTTCTCCAGCGAGCCTGAACGCCCGGCCTTCGACGCAGAGGATTTCGAGGCCGCCGACGGCTTTGCGCCCATCGGAGAGCGTGACGAGGGAGAGCCCCTGGAGGAGGCCTACGAGGCCCCGATCGGCTCCAACACGGTCGCCGCGCCGCCCGAGCCTGGCCGTCCGCTCTCCACCCGCGAGGTGATCGAACAGGCCCGCGCGGCTGCTCGCGCCTCGGTGCAGAACGAGGGCAAGGGCCGCAAGGTCAGGGAGCCCAAGGAGAAGAAGGCCAAGCCGGAAAAGGCCTCCAAGGTCGTCAAGGAGCCGGGGACCTCGCTGTTCGCCAGCTTCGGGGCGCGGCCCAAGCGCCGCGCTGGATCGTCGCTGCAGACCGCCCTGATGGTGGTGGGCGGCGCGGCCTGCCTCAGCCTGGCCACCGCCAGCTTCATGCTGATGGACGGCAAGCCCGGCGGCGCCCCGCCCAAGCGGGTGGCCGACGCGCTGGCCGCCATGAACGGCGGCAGGTCCGAGGAAATCATGGCCTCGGAAGCCGACACCACCCCCTTCGGCGACGGCCCCCGCGTGGCCATCGCGCTCTCGCCCCAGCCCATCGCGCCCGGCGCTCCGCCCGCCGCCGATCTCGCCCAGCGCTTCGCCGCCGCCGCCTCGGCGGTGGAGGCCAAACAGGCCGGCAGCCTCGACCAGCTCAAGGCCGTCGCAAATCTCGGCCACGCGCCCGCCCAGTTCTACCTCGCCAAGCTCTATGAGAATGGTTCGGGCGGGGTGAAGAAGGACCTGATCGAGGCCCGCCGCTGGACCGAGCGCGCCGCCGAGGGCGGCGATCCCAAGGCGATGCACAACCTGGGCATCTCTTACATCTCGGGCGCGGGTGGCGCGAAGAACTCCACCACCGCGGCCCAGTGGTTCCGCCGCGCCGCCGACCTCGGCCTAGTGGACAGCCAGTACAATCTCGCGGCTCTCTACGAGCAGGGTCTCGGCGTCAGCCAGAATGCAGCGGAGTCCTACAAGTGGTATCTGGTGGCCGCCCGCACCGGCGACGGCGAGGCCCGTTCCAGCGCCCAGCGCGTGGCGTCGGGCCTCTCCCCCGACGCCCGCACGGTGGCCGAGCGGGCCGCCGCGGCGTTCCGCGCCTCCACGCCCAATCCTTCGGTCGCCCCGGCCACCGCGGTGGCGGCAGGCCCAGCCTCACCCACGGTGGTCACCGCCCAGCGAGCGCTCTCGCGCCTCGGCTACTACCAGGGTCCGACGGACGGCAGCGCCTCGGGCGCCCTGAAGTTGGCCGTCGCCGCCTATCAGCGCGACCAGGGCATGCAGGCCACCGGCCAATTGGATTCGACGACGGTTTCCAAGCTTTCCGTCTTCACGCGCTAGCGCTCCAGGCGCCATAAGAGGCGACCTTGGACCTCTATCTTCCCATCGCCGAAGTCTCGGTGAACGCGCCGCTCCTGGTGGCGCTGGGCGCGCTCGTCGGCTTCATCTCCGGCCTGTTCGGCATCGGCGGCGGCTTCCTCATGACACCCGTCCTGGTGCTGATGGGCATCCCGCCGGCCGTCGCCGTGGCCAGCATGGCCAACCACGTGGCGGCCTCCTCGACCTCCAGCGTCATTTCCTACACCCGCAAACGCGCCGTGGATTTCCGCATGGGCGGGGTGCTGGCGGGCGGCGGCGTCGTGGGCGCGATCGTCGGGGTGGAGGTCTTCCGCTGGCTGCGGCTGATGGGCCAGGCCGACCTGGTGGTGGCGCTTTCCTACCTGATTTTCCTGGGTGTCATCGGCGGGCTGATGCTGGTGGAGTCCCTGCAGTCGATCCTGCGCCGCCGCAGCGGCCAACCGCCCAAGCCGCGCAAGGACCGCCGCCCGCCCTGGCTCTATGGCTTGCCGCTGAAGATGCGGTTCCCCCGCTCGCGGCTCTATATCAGCGTCATTCCGCCAGTTTTACTGGGGGTCTTTGTCGGTGTGCTCTCGGCGGTCATGGGGGTCGGCGGCGGCTTCGTCCTGGTCCCGGCCATGGTCTACATCCTGCGCATGCCGGCGGGCGTCGTGGTGGGCACCAGCCTCTTCCAGATCATCATCACCACATCGCTGACCGGCGTGCTTCAGGCCGGTCGCAACCAAACCGTCGATATCGTGCTTGCCACCCTGCTGCTGGTTGGCGGCGTGCTCGGCGCCCAGCTTGGCGCCAAGGCCTCCTCCCGCTTCCGGGCCGAGGAGCTGCGCGCCCTGCTGGCTCTGATCGTCCTGCTGGTGGGCCTGCGAATGGGCCTGGGCCTGTTCTTCACCCCCGATGAGCCCTTCGTGCTGATGACGGGGATGGGCTGATGGCGCTCGACATCCCCAGCCCCACGGCGCCCCAACTCACAGCCTCGCCCGCGGCGGTCTCGGCGGCGCTGACCACCACCCAGGTGCGGGTGACCTCCAGCTTCCGGGGCGCCCGTATCGTGCTCTACGGCGCGGTCTTCGACCCCACCACCAAGCCCAGCGACGTGGTGGTCATCGTCCGCGGCCCCGAGCTGCCGGTCCGCATCGCCCGCAAGACCAAGGTGGCGGGCGTCTGGGTCAACAGCCGGCCGGTGGTGTTCCGCGGCGCGCCCGGCTTTTACATGACCGCCTCGACCCGTCCGCTGGAGGAGATCGCCGGATTCGGGACTCTGCGCCGCCTGGGCGCCGGCATCGACCATCTGGCCATCAACGCGCCCTTCGAACAGCACACCGAGACTCGCTACGGCGTGCGCGACGTGGTGGTCAGCCGTCTGGGCGCCGACTATCTGGACTGGCGGCGCGCCGTGGTGCGGCTGAAGGAGAACGCAGGCCTCTACGATGCCGACGACAAGGGGGTGACCTTCGTCGATACCGACCTGTTCAAGGCCGAGATCGACCTGCCGACTGAGGCGCCGATCGGCCGCTACCAGGCCGAGATCATCCTCTTCCAGGACGGCCAGCCGGTCTCGCGAAAGGTCCGATCACTGACGGTTGAGAAGGCCGGGATCGAGCGGACCCTTTACCTCTTCGCCCATCGTAGCCCATGGTTATACGGCTTGGTCTCAATGGCCATGGCGCTCGGCGCGGGCTGGGCCGCCTCGCTCGCCTTCCGGAGGAACTGACGCCTGTGACGGACGCCGAGACCTCCGCCCCCAAGCCGATGTGGGCCATCGCCCTGATCGGCCTGGCCGCCTTCCCGCTTTCCGCCAGCCTCTACGCCTATGGGCCGCCACAGTGGTCAGGCCGCGCCCTCAGCGTGCTGTTGGTCTGGTCGGCGATCATGCTGGGCTTTCTGGGCGGCATCCGCTGGGGTCTGGAGAGCAGCCGCGAGGCGCCGCGTTGGCAGAGGCTGGCCGGCTCGATCGTCTCGCCGATGGCGGGCTTTGGCCTGATCGTCGCCCGAGGCGACATCCCCAACGCCTGGATCATCACCGGTCTGATGGGCGCCTTCATCGTTCAGTGGCTGTTCGACCATTCCGCACCGGACGTGCCGGCGCGCTACCCGCGGCTGATGACGGTCCTGACCCTCGGGGCGGCGGTGTCCCTGGCCATGGCCCTGGAACAGGCCATGAAGCTCTAGTCGACGGTGACGGAGCGCCAGCCCACGGCGTGGACGCGACCTGTGCCCAGGGCTCCGCACAGCGGGTCGCGCGCGAACAGTCCAGAGAACGCCCGATCGCGGATATTCAGGCCGCCGGCATAGGCGCCGAAGGCCGGGACCACCAGCCGCTCGCCATCGGTGACAAAGCAGCGCCGCCGCACCGTGCCGCGCGAGGCGGTGACCTTGGCGCAGGGATGCAGGTGACCGGCCACCTCGCCGGGCTGCAGGCCCGCCTGGGGCTCGTGGCGCAGCAGCAGGCCAGCGACGGTCAGTTCGTCGGCCACCTCGCCGGGCAGGGCGCGGGGGCCGTCGGCGTCGTGGTTGCCGATCACCCAGATCAGCCGGGTCAGGCCCGCCAGGGTCCGAAGCTGCTCGGCGTCGTCGGGCGCCAGCCGGTCTTCGGAGGCGCGGTCATGGAAGGTGTCTCCCAGCAGTACAACGGCCGTCGGACGCGTCGCAGAAATCTCGGCGGTCAAGCGTCGCAGGGTGTCCCGGGTGTCGTAGGGCGGCAGCATCTGGCCACGCGCGGCATAGGCGCTGCCCTTCTCCAGGTGCAGGTCGGCCACCACCAGCATCGCCTCGGCCTCGATCCACAGGGCTCCGCTGGCGCGAAACGTCACCGCCGCGCCGCTCAGTGTCGTTCGCAGGCCGCCGCAGGGGCTGGGACCCCAATCGTAGACATGGCGGGGCTGGGCCAGCGCGCTCACGAAATGGCCTCGGCGATCAGGTCGCTTTCGGCCTCGGCCAGGATCATCTCGCCGGCCGCGCCTGGCGTCCTCTCCTTGCCGATCTCCAGCAGGATGGGCACCGAGAAGGGCGACAGGTGGTCCAGGGCCGCATGGCGGATCTTGCCCTTGATGCGGGCCAGTAGCTGACCCAGCCGCGCCACGTCCACCAGGCCGGTGGCGGCGTCCTCCCGGGCGCAACGCAGCAGCAGATGGTCGGGCTGGTGGCGGCGCAGCACGTCGTAGATGAGGTCGGTGGAGAAGGTCACTTGCCGTCCGGACTTCTGCTGCTCGCCTGGGAATCGCCGCTCGATCAGGCCTGAGATGATCGCACAGCCCTTGAAGGCGCGCTTCATCATGAAGCTCTCCGACAACCAGGATTCCAGGTCGTCCCCCAGCATGTCTTCGGCGAACAGTTCGTCGAAATCGAGTCGGTCCAGCGGGTTCAGCGCCCAGACCGCCACCGCGTAGTCGTTGCAGACGAACCCCAGGGGGGCGGCGCCCATCCGCTCCAGCCGCCGGGTCAGCAGCATGGCCAGCGTCGTATGGGCCAGGCGGCCCTCGAAGGGGTAGCAGACGATGAAGTTGCGCTTCCCGCGCGGGAAGGTCTCCAGCAACAGCTCCTCCTCCTTCACGATCAGCGAACGGTCCTTCTGGATCTCCAGCCATTCGCGGACGTCGTTGGGGAGAACCTTCCAGTGGGTCTCGTCGAACATCAGCTCGCGCACCCGCTTGGCCAGGAAGGTCGACAGCGCGAACTTCGAGCCGCCCCAGGAGGGCATCTTGGGGTCCTTGCCCATGGCCGGCCGCACCAGGACATCGAGGCCTGTCACCGCCACCAGGGACCAGACCTGGCCCGCGAAGACGAAGGTGTCGCCGGGCTCCAGCATCTCGACATAGCCTTCCTCAACCTCGCCGATCTTGCGCCCGCCGGTCAGGCGCTTGCCCATGGCGATGCGTACCGCCAGCACGGCCGGCGAGAGGATGGCGCCCACATTCATCCGGTGGCGCTGGGCGGTGGCCTGGTCGCGCACCCGCCAAAGGCCGTCCTGCCCCTTCACGATCCGGCGGAAACGGTCATAGGTCTTCAGCGCGTAGCCGCCGGTGGAGACGAAATCCACGACCTGCTCGAAGTCCTCCCAGGCGAGATCGCGATAGGGGCCGGCGGTGACCAGTTCGTCGTAGAGCTTCAGCAGGTCGAAGGGCTCGGAACAGGCGCAGCCCATGACGTGCTGGGCCAGGACGTCCAGCGCTCCGGTGCGGGCCGCGTCGCCATCGAACTTGTTTTCGGCGATGGCTTCGCGGGCGGCCTGGCACTCCAGCATCTCGAAACGGTTGGCCGGCACGAACAGCGCCCGACTGGGCTCGTCCAGCCGGTGGTTGGCCCGTCCGATCCGCTGCACCATGCGGCTCGCACCCTTGGGCGACGCCAGCTGGATCACTAGGTCCACGTCCCCCCAGTCGATGCCGAGATCCAGGGTCGAGGTGCAGACCACCGCGCGCAGTTCACCCCGCGCCATGGCGGCCTCCACCTTGCGCCTCTGCTCGGCGGCCAGGCTGCCGTGGTGCAGGGCGATGGGCAGGTCGTCGTCGTTCATCTTCCAGAGTTCCTGGAAGGCGAATTCGGCCTGGAAGCGCGTGTTGACGAAAACCAACGCCGTGCGGGCCTTCTTGATGGCCTCATAGACCTCGGGCATGGCGTGCTGGGCGGTGTGCCCCGCCCACGGCACGCGGCCTTCGGCCAGCAGCATGTCGACGATGGGCGCAGCCCCGCCGGGACCGCGCACCAGATCGACCGTTCTTTCCTCCCCTGTGGAGCGGAGCGGAACGGGGGAGGGAAGCAGCCCAGCCAGCGGCGGATCACGACGGGATCGTCCACCG
>NZ_JAUSCJ010000026.1 GCF_030651185.1 Phenylobacterium sp. | reverse complement strand
GACGGTGCGGGCCATCGGCTAGTCCTCGTTGTTCTGGACGACCGCGCCGGTGACGGGGTTGAAGTAGACCTCGGCCTTCTTGCCGGCCTTGTTGAAAGCGTAGATCTCGTAACAGCTGCCGCTGACCTGGAAGACCTTGATCTTCGTGTACCCGAGCGCGGCGATCTTGGTCTTCATCTGGGCCTCGCTCAGCCATTTGGCCTTGGGGGCGGTGGTGCAGGCCGGCGCTGCGGCGGCGCTGGCCGCCGTGGCCAGGACGGCGACGGCGACGGCGGCGGGGATCAGGAAGGTTCGCATGGGGGGCTCCAATTGAGGGCTATGAAGCGGCTGCTCCATGACCCTGATCCTGGGGGCTCGACCTGACAAAGACCTGACGGACCTTGGTCCGGCGCGGACCCACCCCCGTCAGGTTTTCGTCAGGCGCAGGGGCCAGGTTCGGCGCAGCGCGACCCGCGCCCCCAACCGGAGACCTCCCCATGACCTTCTTCAAGCTGCTGCCCGGCGCCGTGCTCGCCGCCGCCTTCCTTGCGGGCCCCGCGCTCGCCGCCGAGGCCCTAGCGCCCCAAACCCGCGAGAACCTGTTGGCCGCCATGCACGGCGAGGCCTTCGCCAACCTGAAGTATCGCCGCTATGCCGAGGTGGCGCGCAGCGCCGGGGACGAAGCCCTGGCCAAGCTGTTCGAGGAGTCGGCCAATGTCGAGGCCAACGAACACTTCGACCGCGAGGCCGACGCCGTGAAGCTCGACGGGACCGACGCCGCCAACCTGCTCGACGCCATGGCCGGCGAAAAATACGAGAACAAGACCATGTACGTCACCTTCGCCGAGCAGGCCGAGAAGGCCGGCGACCTGAAGGTGGCGGCGATGTTCCGTCAGATCGCCGTCGACGAAGGCGACCACTATGCGCGTTACAAGGCCGCCCACGACCGCCTGGTCGCGAAGTAGCCGCCCCGGACATTGGAGAGAACGGCCATGCCCGCCCTGTCGCGCCTTCGGGCCTATCACGCGCTGCTCGCTGTCCTCGTGGTCGCGGCCTATTTCAGCCCCGAATGGGGGCCGGCTCACGCCTGGCTCGGATACGGTGTCGCCGCGGTGATCGCCTTGCGCCTGGTGATGGCGCTGACCGGCTCACCCCAACTGGGGCTGATGCGGTTCTATCCGCATTTCCAAGGCCTGAAGCTCGACAACGCCTTCACCCATCCCGCCATCAGCCGCGTGCTGCTGGCGGGGATCGCCGTGTGCCTGATCGGCGTCAC
>NZ_JAUSCJ010000021.1 GCF_030651185.1 Phenylobacterium sp. | reverse complement strand
GGCCAGCAGGTGGGCCACGTTGCGCCGGGAGCCGGTGTAGTAGTTGTCGACGCACAGGACCTCGTGGCCCGCCTCGATCAGGCGTTCGCAGAGGTGCGAGCCGACAAAGCCGGCGCCGCCGGTCACAAGTATGCGCTTCATGTCCGTCCGCTCCGCTTGAGAGCGCAGAACCTAGACTGAGTCTTCCAGCCGTGGACCGGGCGTCACTGCGCCGCCGCACCCTCCCCCACGCCTTCCAGGCTTGAGGTGTCGAAGCCGTGGAACAGGGACAGGAAGCGGAACGGATTGGCCTGATAGGACGGGTACATCACGTTGTTGATGTCGGTGGTGGTGTCGAAATAGGCCAGGGTCGGCGAGGCGCCACGGGCCAGCAGGTGGTGGCGGGCGAAGATCAGCGCCACCTGGTCGATCCAGCGGGTCACCGCTGGCCTGGCCAGTTCGCGCTCTATGTAGGCGCGCAGGAAGGCCAGGAAGACCTGGGCGTCGGCGGTCGGGTTCACCAGCAGCAGGTTGGCGGTCAGCCGCGACCCGGCGTTGAAGCTGATCTCGTTCTCGTTGAACATCACGTCGGCGGGCGCGGCCCGGGCCAGCAGGTCGGAGACGCCGCGCTGCAGGATCAGATCGATGTCGGAGACGAAGACCGGGCGCTCCAGGCGCGCCAGCAGGGTTCCCAGCCGCTGGAACCGCACGCATTGGAAGTGGGCCACCGGGCGGGCGATGAACCCCTTGGGCGGGGCGTCATAGACCTTGGTGGTCACCGCGTCGGCGTCGAAGTCGTCGCCGGCGAAGATCAGCCGCTCGTCCGAGATCCCGACCCCCGCGGCGATGGCCGCCAGCCGATCCTTGCCGCCGATCACGTGGATGACGATCAGGCTCGGCACGTCGGCGTATTTCAGCACCGAGAGGGCGTACCAGCGGGCGTAGAGATCGACATAGGTCTCGTCGGCGGCGGCGAAGAACACCGCCTTGGCTCCCAGCCGGTCGGCGGTGGCGCGCACGCCGCCCCAGTCCATGGCGGCGCCGGAGGACGACACGAAGGCGAGCTCGGTCTCCGGGGCCGGGACGGGCGTGGGCGCATTGACCGCGGCCAGGTCCACGGCGTCCAGCAGCAGGCGATAGTGCTTGGACCACCCCTCCCACTCTGACTCCGGGTCCACCACCACCTCCAGCGCGCCGGCCGCGGCCAGCAGGGCGGCGATCTGCCCCTGGCTCTGCGGCGTCAGCGGCCGGCAGAGGATCAGGCTGACCACGTCGTGGATGTCACGCAGGCGCAGCAGCGGATGCATGTCGCCGGGCGCCAGCGCCAGGGCCATCTTCTCGGCGATCTCCGCCAGGGCCGGATCGCTGGGGACCGGCGCGGGACCGGCGGGCGCCAGGGTGCGGTTGGCGGCGGCCATGATGATCTGGGCCGTCGGGTGGTTGGGGTCGACCGCCAACAGGGCGCGGGCGTAGCGCTCCACCTCGCCCCAGCGTTGGAGCACCTGGTTGCAGCTCATGGCCGCGGTGAGCATCGGCTCGCTGTTGGGGATCAGGGCCACCAGGGCCGCGGCGTACCGCTCGGCCTGCACGGTCTCGCCGGCTTCCAGGTGGGCGTTGAACTTGCCGATCGCCGGCAGGGCGCGGTCCTGGATCTCCGCCAGCAGGCTGTTGGGATTGGTCCGGCCCAGCCGGATGGCGCGCAGCGCGCGCAGCACCTCCAGGGTGCGATCCTGGGCGGTGTAGATCTCGATCAGCGCCCTGAGCACCGCCTCGTCGCGGGGGCGGAGGGCCGCCAGGTTCTCGAAAACCGTCAGGGCCTCGTCGGTGCGGCCCTCCCCCGCCAGGGTCTGTCCCAGCCGGAACAGAGCGTCAGTGGCGGGGCTGGCCCGCTTGCCGCGGCGCTCGAACAGCACGTCGATCTGCAGCAGGCCGTTCTCGCGCACGTCGTCCAGGCGATGGAACTCCACCACCTCCGAGCAGTGGAAGCCCATGGACTCCAGCTGCGCGAACACATCCTCGGCCTTGGCCCCGCCGATGTTGTACTCGACCATCGAGACCTCGAGCAGGATGTAGTCGGCCTCCGCCAGGACGGTCGCCCCGCCCTTGAGGACATCGACCTCGGCGCCCTGGGTGTCGATCTTGACGAAGTCGAAGCGGCGGCCGGCGAACAGGTCGTCGATCCGCACCTTGGGCACGGCGTGTTTGAGGACCTTATCCTCGCTGAAATAGTGGGTGTCCTCGCGGTAGAGGGAGACGCCGGTGGACTGCAGCCAGTCCTTGCTGAGGAACAGCTCGGCCACGCCGGCCTGGTCCGAGGCGGCCACCATGTGCCGCTCGAAACCCAGCTTGGCCAGATCGGCCTCGCAATAGGGATTGGGCTCGACCAGGGTCGGGACGCAGTCGGGATAGACCTGCAGGAAGCCCTCGGTGAAGCCGCCGACATTGGCGCCGACATCCAGCATCGAGGCCGGCTCATAGCCCTGGTCGCGGAGACTTTCGAGGACCTTACGGGTCATGGGTCTTCCAGTTCAGGCGCGCGGCGAACGCGCGGATCGGTCAGTCGGCCGCGGCGCGGCGCAGGCGGGCCTGGGGTTCAGAGACCGACGCTTCGCCTTCGGCCAGGGCGATATCCTGCGAGGTCCAGAGACGCGCGTCGGGGGAAATGGGCCGGGCCAGGTGCCGCCGGGCTAGCTTGGCCTTGTAGAGACCGTGATAGTCCTCGACGGCCAGGATCTCCTGGCCCTCGTGGTCATGATCCACGCCGACCTTCATATAGATGTCGAGATTGTCGAGGTCGGGGCGCGGCAGGGCGCCCTGCTGATAGTCCACCACCATGGTGGCGTAGAGGTCTTCCAGGCTCGAAACCAGCTTCTCCATGTTGAAGAGATCGCAGGTGTCTCGGTTGGCCTCGAGTTCAGCCTTGTAGGCGGCGATCTGGCCGCGGTCGTGGCCCAGGGCGACGGCGCGCTCGACATATTCGTCGGGGCTGGCGCAGACCAGATCGGTGAGGCCCGAGGCGCGCACCAGGCTGCCGCAGACCCGCGCGGCGAAGCCTCGGCCCGACAGGGTGACCATCGGCACCCCCATCCACAGGGCGTCCGAGGCGGTGGTGTGGGCGCCGTAGGCCCCGGTGTCGAGGAACAGGTCGGCCAGCGGATAACGCGCCAGGTGCAGGGAATTGTGCAGTTTGGGCGCGAAGATCAGCCGCTCGGGCGCCACGCCCCGCTCGGCGGCGAAGGCCAGCAGGCGGACGTGAGTCTCCGGCGTGCTCTCCAGCAGCCAGAGCACGCTGCCCTCCACCCGCTTCAGGATGGTCAGCCAGCGCTCGAAGGTGGCGCGGCTGATCTTCTGGGCGCCGTTGAAGCAGCAGAAGACGAAGGCCTCGTCGGGCAGCCCCACCTCGGCCCGGGTCGGACGCTCGGCGGCCACCACCCGCTTGCGGTCATTGGGCTGGTAACAGGGCAGCCGGACCACCTTTTCGGAATAGTAGATCTCCGAGCCCGGCGGCACGATCCAGCCGTCGGCGATGAGGTAGTGGTGATAGGGGCTGCCCATGGTGCCGGGATAGCCCAGCCAGTTCACCTGAATGGGCGCGGGCCGCAGGGCGAAGACGCCGGTGCGGCATTCGCGGGTGTGACCGTTGACGTCCACCAGGATGTCGATGCCGTCCTGCGCGATCGCGGCGGCCGCCTGGGCGTCGGTCATCGGCCGAATGTCGGTCCAGTGCTCCACCGCGCCGCGGGTGCGCAGGCTGAGCGCGTCGATGGAGGGGATGCCGCAGTAGTAGGCGAAGACCTCGACCTTGGCCTTGTCGTGCAGTTCCCAGAGTTCGGCCATCAGATAGCCCACAGCATGGTCGCGCAGGTCTGACGAGATATAGCCCACCCGCAGCCGGCGGTTCTGGACGTCGATGGGGGCGTGGCGCCGGTCGTCGCCTGCGCAGGTCAGGGGCGTCTCGGCGGTGAGGCTGACATAGCGGGCTGCGGCGGCCAGCTGCAGCAGGGGATCGTCGGTATAGGCCGCCATGGAGAGCGGGTGGATGTTGGTGATCAGGTCCGCGGCTTCAAGACCGGGCAGCGGCTCCACCACCGGCCACTTGCACTGGACCAGGCGCATGGCGAGGTACTGCTCGATCACGTCGCGCTGGGTGGGATCAAGGGACAGGGTCTCGCGCAGGATGGCCTCGGCGGCCTCGATCTTCTGGGTGTCGGCCAGGATGCGGGCCAACTGCTTGAGGGTCGACAGCTTGTAGCCGAAGGCCGTGCCGGTGATCGTCGCCACCTTCTGCAGGGCGGTCTGCCACAGGGCGATGGCCTCGTCGGGCTGGCCGTTGCGCTCCAGCACCCCGCCCAGGTTGATGTAGCCCGGCATGAAGTCCGGATCGAGGGTGATGGCCGCGGTCAGGGCCTCGATGGCGCCGGCCAGGTCCCCGGACTGGGTCTGCAGGCAACCCCGGTTGAAGTGGGCGACATAGAGCTGGGGATGGGTCGGGTTGAGCGCGCCCCAGACCTTGTACAGCTGCTGGGCCTGGTCAGCCCTGCCCGCCGTGCTGAGCGCGTTGGCGCTGTTGATCAGCTCCGCCAGGCCAAGGGTCTCCGCCGTGGCCTTCTGCAACGCCGAGAGGAAGAGATCCTGGGACATTATGGTCTCGCGCCTGTCCTTCCAGCCGGGCCGGGCGACCAGCGACTCGGCCAGGGGATCCCGTCACCCTGTTGTGGCGCCTCCGGAGCCCGGATTCCAGACCGGGGATCGCAATGCGACCATCTGCGCCGGGCCCGAAAGCCCGGCGCAGGAGGTCACGTCCGCCGCGATCAGGTGGCGGTGATGTAGGCGGCGATCTGATCGCCATCCAGGCTCTGGACCTGGGTGGCGGTCATGGCGTTCAGCAGGGTGGAGTCCATGGCCGCGATGTTGGTCACCGACAGTCCGTCGAGCTGAGTGGCCGTCAGGCCGGTGATCTGCGTCGTCGCCAGGGCGTTGGCCTGGGTCACCGAGAAGCCGGCGACCACCGTGGCGGCCAGCGACCCGACCTGGGTCGAGGAAAGCGCCCCGAACTGGGTGGTGGCCAGTTCGCCGACGTCGGTGACCGACAGACCCTTGATCTGGGTCGTGGTCAGCGCCTTGACCTGGGTGGTGCTCAGGGCCGCGGTCTGGGTCGAGTCGAGGGCGGAAACCGCAGTCGCCGTCAGGCCGGGGATCTGGGCCGCCGTCAGGGCCGCGATCTGGGTGTCGGCGAACTCGGCCACATCCGTGACGCTGAGACCCGAGAGCTGGGTCGCGGTCAGCCCCTTCACCTGGGTGGTGGAGAGGGCCTGGAACTGGGTCGTGTCGAGCGACGAGATATTGGTCGCCGTCAGGGCCCCGAGTTGCGCGGCGGAGAGGGCATTGACCTGGGTTGAGGTCAGGTCGCCGAAGTCCGTGGTGGAGAGCGACTTCAGCTGGGTGGTGGTGAGACCCGCGACCTGGGTGGTGGAGATCGCCCCGATCTGCGTGGCGTCCAGGGCCGACAGGCTGGTCTGCGACAGCACCGCGATCTGCGCCGTGGAGAGGGCGCCGATCTGGGTGGTGTCGAGGGCCCCGACATTGGTGGAGGTCAGAGCCGCGAACTGGCTGGAGCTGAGGGCGCCGATCTGGGTCGAGGCGAACTCGCCGATATCGGTGGTCGAGAGACCCGCCAGCTGGCTGGTGGTCAGGGCCTTCACCTGGGTGGTGGAGAGCGCGGCCACCTGGGTGGCGTCGAGGGTCGAGACCCCGGTCGCCGTGAGCGCCGACACCTGCGCCGTGCTCAGCGCGCCGACCTGGGTGGAGGTCAGTTCGCCGATGTCGGTGGTCTGCAGGCTCCTCAGCTGGGTCGTGGTGAGGCCCTTCACCTGGGTGGTGGAGAGCGCCGCGGTCTGGGTGGCGTCCAGGCTGGAGACGTTGGTGCTGCTCAGGGCCCCGATCTGGTTGGCCGACAGCGCCCCGATCTGGGTCGAGGTCAGTTCGCCGAAGTCGGTGGTGGAGAGGTTGGCCACCTGGGCGGTGGTGAGACCACCGATCTGGGTCGTGGTCAGAGCCGCGGTCTGCGTGGCGTCGAGGGCCGAGAGCGCTTCCTTGGTCAGGGCCGCGATCTGGGTGGTGGCCAGGGCGCCCAGCTGGGTGGTGTCCAGGGTCTGGACGCTGGTGGTGGAGAGCGCGGCGACCTGAGCCGCGGTCAGGCCGCCCACCTGGGTCGACGAGAGTTCGCCGACGTCGGTGGTGTCGAGACCCTTGAGCTGGGTGGCGTTGAGGCCGCGGACCTGGGTGACCGACAGCGCCGCCACCTGGGTCGCGTCCAGGGCCGAGATGTTGGTGGCCGTCAGCGAGCCCAGCTGCGTCGGCGTCAGGGCGCCGACCTGGTCGGCGGAGAGTTCGCCGATGTCGGTGACGTTGAGGCCGGTGAGCTGGGTCGTGGTCATGCCCTTCACCTGGGTGGTGGAGAGCGCCCCCACCTGGGTGGCGTCCAGGGCCGAGAAGGCGGTGGCGTTCAGGGCGGCGACCTGGTTTGCGGCCAGGGCGCCGATCTGGGTCGAGGTGAACTCGCCGATATCGGTGGCCGAGAGCGCGCTGAGCTGGGTCGTCGCCAGACCCTTGACCTGGGTCGTGGAGAGGCCGCCCACCAGGGTGGCGTCAAGGCTGGCCAGGTTGGTGGCGGTCAGGGCGCCGAGTTGGCCCGCCGAGAGCGACCCGATCTGGGTCGAGGTCAGCTGGCCGAAGTCAGTGGTCGACAGGGTCTTCAGCTGGGTCGTGGTGAGACCGGCCACCTGGGTGGTGCTCAGCGAACCGGTCTGGGTGGCGTCCAGGGCCGAGAGATTGGTCGCCGAGAGCGAGCCGATCTGGGCGGCCGTGAGGGCGCCGACCTGGGTGGAGTCCAGGGCGGTGATGTTGGTGGTGGTCAGGGCGCCGAGCTGGCTGGTGGTGAGCGCGCCCACCTGAGTCCCGGTCAGCTGCCCGATGTCGGTGGTTTCCAGGCCCCTGACCTGGGTCGTGGTCAGCGCCTTGACCTGGGTGGTGGTGAGCGCCGCGGTCTGGGTGGCGTCCAGGGCCGAGATGCCGGTGGAGGTCACGGCCGCGATCTGGGCGCTGCTGAGCGCCGCGATCTGGGTGGCGGTGAATTCGGCGACGTCGGTTCCGCTCAGCGCGCTGAGCTGGGTGGTGGCCAGACCCTTGACCTGGGTGGTCGAGAGGGCCGCGACCTGGGTGGCGTCCAGGGAGGCGATGTTGGTGGCGGTGATCGCCCCGAGCTGGGCCGCCGAGAGCGAGTTGATCTGGGTCGAGGTCATCTCACCGAAGTCGGTGGTGGAGAGCCCCTTCAGCTGTGACGTGGTCAGACCGCCCACCTGGGTGGTGGTCAGCGATCCGATCTGGGTGGCGTCGAGACCCGAGAGGCTGGTGTTGGACAGGGCGCCGATCTGGGCGGCCGTGAGCGCGCCGAGCTGGGTGGAGTCCAGGCTGGCCAGGCTGGTGGAGGACAGCGAGCCGATCTGGGCGGCCGACATCGCGCCGACCTGGGTCGACGACAGCTCGGCCACGTCGGTGGTGTCCAGCGCCTTGAGCTGGGTGGTCGACAGCGCCTTGACCTGGGTCACCGAGATCGCCGCCACCTGGGTGGCGTCCAGCGCCGAGATGTTGGTGGCGGTCAGAGCGCCCAGTTGGCTCGGCGTCAGGGCGCCGATCTGGGTGTCGGCGAACTCACCGATGTCGGTGGTGGAGAGCCCCGCCAGTTGGCCGGCGGTCAGCGACTTCACCTGGGTGGTGGAGAGCGCGGCGACCTGGGTGGCGTTCAGGTTGGAGACATTGGTCGCCGTCAGGGCGGCCAACTGGGGTCCGGCCAGGGCGCCGACCTGGGTCGAGGTCAGTTCGCCGATGTCGGTGGCGCTGAGGGCGGAGAGCTGGGTCGTCGCCAGACCCTTGATCTGGGTGGTCGACATGGCCGCCGTCTGGGTGGCGTCCAGGCTGGAGACGTTGGTGCTGCTCAGGGCCCCGATCTGGTTGGCCGACAGCGCCCCGATCTGGGTCGAGGTCAGTTCACCGAAGTCGGTGGTGGAGAGGCTCTTCACCTGGGTGGTGGTCAGGCCGCCGATCTGGGTGGTGGTCAGCAGCGCCGTCTGAGTCGCATCCAGGGCCGAGAGGCTGGCGGTGGAGAGCGCGCCGACCTGGGCCGCGGTGAGGGCCCCGATCTGGGTCGCATCGATGGCCGCCAGGTTGGTGGAGGTGATGGCGCCGACCTGGGTCGCGGTCATGGCGCCGATCTGCTCGCCGGAGAACTCACCGATGTCGGTGATCTCCAGGCCCTTGAGCTGGGTCGTGGTGAGCGCCTTGACCTGGGTGGTGGAGAGCGCGGCCGTCTGGGTGGCGTCGAGGGCCGAGATGTTGGTGGCCGTCAGGGACGCGATCTGGGCGTTGGACAGAGCCCCGATCTGGGTGGCGGTGAACTCGCCGATGTCGGTGGCGCTCAGCGCCGAGAGCTGGGTCGTCGCCAGACCCTTGACCTGGGTCGTGGACAGCGAAGCCGTCTGGGTGGCGTCCAGGGCCGACAGGTTGGTCGAGGTCAGAGAGGCCAGCTGATTGGCGGAAAGCGCGCCGATCTGGGTCGAGGTCATCTCACCGAAGTCGGTGGTGGAGAGCCCCTTCAGCTGGGACGTGGTCAGACCGCCCACCTGGGTGGTGGTCAGCGATCCGATCTGGGTGGCGTCGAGACCCGAGAGGCTGGTGTTGGACAGGGCGCCGATCTGGGCGGCGGTGAGCGCGCCCAGCTGGGTGGAGTCCAGGCTGGCCAGGCTGGTGGAGGACAGCGAGCCGATCTGGGCCGCCGACATCGCGCCGACCTGGGTCGAGGACAGTTCGGCCACGTCGGTGGTGTCCAGCGCCTTGAGCTGGGTGGTCGAGAGCGCCTTGATCTGGGTGGTGCTGATCGCCGCCACCTGAGTGGCGTCCAGGGCCGAGATGTTGGTGGCCGTCAACGAGCCGAGCTGGCTTGGAGTCAGGGCGCCGATCTGGGTGTCGGCGAACTCGCCGATGTCGGTGGTGGAAAGACCCGCCAATTGGCCCGTGGTCAGCGACTTGACCTGGGTGGTGGAGAGCGCGGCGACCTGGGTGGCGTTCAGGTTGGAGACGTTGGTCGCCGTCAGGGCGGCCAGCTGGGGGCCGGCCAGGGCGCCGATCTGGGTCGAGGTCAGTTCCCCGATATCGGTGGCGCTCAGCGCCGAGAGCTGGGTGGTGGCCAGGCCCTTGATCTGGGTGGTCGACAGGGCCGCCGTCTGGGTGGCGTCCAGGCTGGAGACGTTGGTGCTGCTCAGGGCGCCGACCTGGGCCGCCGAAAGGGCGCCCAGTTGGGTCGAGGTCAGCTCACCGAAGTCGGTGGTGGAGAGACCCTTCATCTGGGTGGTGGTCAGACCGCCCACCTGGGTGGTGGTCAGGCCGCTGATCTGGGTTGCGTCCAGGCCCGAGAGGCTGGTGGCCGACAGGGCGCCGATCTGGGCCGCCGACAGGGCGCCAAGCTGGGTCGTGTCGAGGCTGCCCAGGCTGGTGGAGGACAGGGCCCCGATCTGGGCGGCCGACATGGCGCCGACCTGGGTCGACGACAGCTCGCTGACGTCGGTGGTGTCGAGAGCCTTGAGCTGGGTGGAGGTCAGGGCCTTGATCTGGGTGGTGCTGATCGCCGCCACCTGGGTGGCGTCCAGCGCCGACAGGTTGGTGGCGGTCAGCGAGGCCAGCTGGCTGGTGGCGAGCGCCCCGATCTGGGTGTCGGCGAACTCGCCGATGTCGGTGACGGACAGGCCGGCGAGCTGGCCGGTGGTCAGCGACTTCACCTGGGTGGTGGAAAGCGCCGCGACCTGGGTGGCGTCGAGCGCCGAGACGTTGGTCGCCGAGAGCGCCGCGATCTGGGTGCCGCCCAGCGCGCCGATCTGGGTGGTGGTCAGTTCGCCGATGTCGGTGGCGTTGAGGCCCGAGAGCTGGGTGGCCGCCAGGCCCTTCACCTGGGTGGTGGTCAGGGCCGCCGTCTGGGTGGCGTCCATCGACGAGATGTTGGTGGCCGACAGGGCCCCGATCTGGGCGGCCGACAAGGCGCCGATCTGGGTCGAGGTCAGTTCGCCGAAGTCGGTGGTCGACAGGCTCTTGAGCTGGGTGGTGGTCAGGCCGCCAACCTGGGTGGTGGTCAGCGAACCCGTCTGGGTGGCGTCCAGGGTGGAGAGGCTGGTGGCGGACAGGGACCCGATCTGGGCGGCGGTGAGGGCGCCGAGCTGGGTGGCGTCCAGGGCGCCGATATTGGTGGAGCTCAGGGCCGCGATCTGAGACGTGGCCATGGCCGCGATCTGGGTGTCGGCGAGCTCAGCCACGTCGGTGGCGTCGAGGCCCCGCAGCTGGCTGACCGACAGCGCCTTCACCTGGGTGGTGGAGAGCGCGGCCGTCTGGGTGGCGTCGAGGGCCGAGATGTTGGTGGCCGTCAGCGACGCGATCTGGGCGTTGGACAGCGCCCCGATCTGGGTGGCGGTGAATTCGCCGATGTCGGTGGCGTTCAGCGCCGAGAGTTGGGTGGTGGCCAGGCCCTTGACCTGGGTCGTGGACAAGGCCGCCGTCTGGGTGGCGTCCAGGGCCGAGATGTTGGTGGCCGACAGGGCGCCGAGCTGATTGGCGCTGAGGGCGCCGATCTGGGTCGAGGTCAGTTCGCCGAAGTCGGTGGTGCTCAGGGACTTGAGCTGGGTGGTGGTCAGGCCGCCCACCTGGGTGGTGGTCAGCGAGCCGATTTGGGTGCCGTCCAGGCCCGACAGGCTGGTGGCCGACAGGGCGCCGACCTGGGCGGCCGTCAGGGCGCCGAGCTGGGTGGAGTCCAGGCTGGCCAGGCTGGTGGAGGACAGGGCCCCGATCTGGGCGGCCGACATGGCGCCCACCTGGGTCGAGGACAGTTCGGCCACGTCGGTGGTGTCCAGCGCCCGGATCTGGGTCGCCGAAAGCGCCTTGATCTGGGTGGTGCTGATCGCCGCCACCTGAGTGGCGTCGAGGGCCGAGATGTTGGTGGCCGTCAGGGCGCCAAGCTGGCTCGGAGTCAGGGCGCCGATCTGGGTGTCGGCGAACTCGGCGATGTCGGTGGTGCTGAGGGCGGCGAGCTGGCCCGTGGTCAGGCCCTTGACCTGGGTCGCTGACAGCGCGGCGACCTGGGTGCCGTCGAGGGCGGAGACTGCGGTCGCCGTCAGGGCGCCGATCTGGCTGTTGGAAAGGGCGCCGACCTGGGTGGTGGTCAGTTCGCTGACGTCGGTGGCGCTGAACGACTTGAGCTGCGTGGTGGTCAGGCCGCCGAGCTGGGTGGTGGTCAGGGCCGCCGTCTGGGTCGCGTCGAGGCTTGAAATCGCCGTCGCCGAGAGGGCGCCGAGCTGGGCCGCCGACAGCGCGCCGATCTGGGTCGAGGTCAGCTCGCCGAAGTCGGTGGTCGACAGGGTCTTGAGCTGCGTGGTGGTCAGACCGCCGACCTGGGTGGTGGTGAGCGAACCGGTCTGGGTGGCGTCGAGGGCCGCGAGACCGGCCGAGGTCAAGGCGCCGACCTGGGTTGAGGAGAGCGCGCCGACCTGGGTCGAATCCAGGGCGCTGACCTGGGTGGTGGCCAGAACGCCGACCTGGGCGGCTGTCAGGGCGCCGATCTGCGTGCTGGACAGCTCACCGATGTCGGTGGTGCTGAGCCCCTTCAGCTGCGTGCTGGTGAGCCCCTTCACCTGGGTGGTGGAGAGCGCGCTGATCTGGGTGGCGTCGAGGGCCGAGACGTTGGTGGAGGACAGCGCCGCAACCTGGCCGGCCGACAGGCCGCCGATCTGGGTGGCGTCGAATTCGCCAATGTCGGTGGTGGACAGGCCGGCCAGCTGGGTGGCCGTGACGCCCTTGATCTGGGTCGTCGACAGCGCGCCGACCTGGGTGTCGGCCAGGGCCGAGAGGTTGGTGGCCGAGAGCGCCCCGAGCTGCGTCGAGCTGAGGACGGCGATGTGGGAGGTGTCGAGCGCACCGAGCTGAGATGTGGTGAGCGCCTTGACCTGCGGGGCGCTGAGAACCTGGAGTTGCTCGGTGTCGAAGACGATGCCGGTGTCGAAGTGCGGGATCTGCGTCGCCGACAGCCCCTTCACCTGGGTCGCTGACAGCGCCCCGACCTGGGTGGTGTCCAGGGCCGCGATCCCCGTGGTGTTGATCGCGCCGACCTGGGTCGCGCTGAGCGACTTGATCTCCGTCTGGGTGAGCCCCTGAATGACGGTGACCGAGAGGGCGCCGATCTGAGCCGCCGAGAGGCTGGAAATCGCCATGTGAGCTTCCTAGTCGAGAATTTTGAGCGCGGGTTCAGGTCGATCGAAACGCAACAAGTTTGGAGAGCGTGATACTACCTAGACGCGCTTCCCCGACCCCACCCACAACAGAAACACTTACCAGTGTGTTACGATGATTCTTGGCCTTCGAGCCCGTTATCCATTGGGCCCGGAAGTGTTGAGACAGTTGAGAGCAAGGGGCGCAGGTCCTCGGCCATCGGCTGGTCTTCATCAGAGGCGGAAACGACTCAGTCCTGACGTCCCGGCGAGTCTGATTTCCGGCCGTCGCTTGGGCGCTCTCCGACGACGTCGCCGCTTTCCGCCATCCCGCCGACACAATCGACACCCGTTGCGGCGCTGGGGTTTGCGACGGCCAAGCCCGGCCGGACGCCCTGCTCCAGAGGCCGCGACGGAAACTCAGGACCGAGACCGCCGGTCTCTTGCAGGTCCGATCCCGCCGCTGCGGAAGCTGTCGGCCGAGGTCGCCGACCGAGCGGGCCGGAAGGGCTCCACAGGGGCCCCGCGACCTTAGCGCGCAGGCTGCGAATTTCCGACGACGGTTCATCAAAAGCCGCGCGAAGGGCTCGCCTTTGAGCTCCTCTCGACGTCGGCGCAGGTGGGTGATTCGGCTGATTCGCCGGGCGGTTCAGGCGGCCTCGGCCGCACCGCCGCCGCCGCTCAGGCCCTGCATGATCATTCGATTGATCTCGATGAGGTCCTGAATGTCGTCCTGACCGCGAATGACCAGGCTGGTGTGTTTGCCCACCCAGATGGCCAGCGAGATGATCGAGGCGCGCAGGGATGCCGGCAGGGCGTTTTCCGGCGCGCCGCAGTCGGTGGCGAAGGCCGACCACATGCGACGGTTCCAATCGAGCGCGTCGGCGCGCCCGCTCAGATCCGATGGATCGAGCTTGGCCGCTTCCATGAGGGCGCGCGTGACCTGGCCGAAGAGACGATACTCCGTCTCCCGGGAGGTCTCGGCCCTAGCCGCGGTCTGCTGGTACGCTCGAAGCGACATTCGTCCCCAACCTCTGATCTTCGTACTCGATGAGCTTCCGGCAGAGCATCAGCGCCTTGTAGTATTCCTTTTCCATGCAGTGCTTTGAGATCGCCACGCACTCTGAGAGCACAGCGGGGTTCCGGATCACGCCCATGAATTCGGTCAGACGGTGAACGAACTCATCGTAGTAGCGGGCGGCGCCGGTCTCATCGAGGTACATCATCATCACCGGGAAATAGATTCGGCGCGCCGGTGTGGTGACCTCTTCTTGCTGCATGATGTCCTTCTCGCGAAGAACCGAGGCCTTGTTCTGGAGAATCAGGACTCCACGGCGATCGCCGTTCTGGACGACGGCGCCGTTCAGCACGAACTTCTCGCCGGGTTTCAGCGACAATTTCAGCGGCACGACGCGTCTCCCCCGAACAACCTGCGCCGAGACGACGCAAATTCCTGAACTAGCCTGCCGCGAAAACGAAGACTTCCGTTCCGCGACCTAGGACGCATAACCGCAGGTTAGTTAACGACGCCTTGCGACCAAGACGTGGTGCGTGCGGCGGAAAGTCCCTGCGCATTTGGCCTTAGCTCCCAGTTAACCATGAACGCCTGTATTGGCGGCATACTCGCCCGCGACTCATAAGGACCTCGGTTGATGCCGCCTTCGGCCAAGCATACCGCCACCTCGCCCCTGGCGCTGGAGACGCGGGCCGCGCCCACGCCGGTCCGGCTGGCGGCGGAGGCGATGGGGTCCGGCGGAGACCGCAACGCGCTGAACAAGCTCAACGCCGCCATCGGCGAGCTGAAGGCCCTGGCGGTCCAGCCGCTGTTGCAGAATGCGGTGAACGCCCTTCGCAAGCAGGACCACCAGCGGGGCGGCGAATGGGCCATCAAAGCCCTGGAGAAGGACGAACGCAGCGGCTTTGCCTGGTACATGCTGGCCATCGCCCGCGAGATGGCCGGCGACTTCAAGGGCTCCATCTCCTGCTACGAGGCGGCGCTCGCCCTCCTCCCCGACCATGCCGAACTGGCCAGCAACCTGGGCCGGCTGGCCCACCGTCTCGGGCAGTTCCCCGTGGCCGAGCAGCTATTCCGCCACTTCCTGGCGCGCTTCCCCGACAATGCCGAGGGGGCCAACAACCTGGCCTGCGCCCTCCGCAGCCAGGGCCGCTTCGATGAGGCCATCGAGGTGCTCAAGGCGACCCTCACCAAGGACCCCGCCCACCCCATCGTCTGGAACACCCTGGGCACCGTGATGTCGGAACAGGGCGATCCGGTGAACGCGCTGGTGTTCTTCGAAGAGGCGCTGCGCCAGGACCAGGGCTTCGCCAAGGCGCGCTACAATCGCGGCAACATGCGGATGGCCATCGGCGACATCGAGGGCTCGCTCGTCGACTGCGAGACCGCGCTCAGCCAGACGACGCTCGAGTCCGAGCGCCAGATGATGCAGCTGTCGCGGTCCACCATCCTCATCAACCTGGGCCGGATCGGAGAGGGCTGGGACGACTATGAGGCCCGGCTGCACCCGCAGTTCGCCGACTCCACCCAGTTCGTCACCGACCGCCCGCCCTGGGAACCCGGCTGCGACCTGGCCGGCAAGTCGCTGCTGGTGATCGGCGAGCAGGGCCTGGGGGACGAGATCCTGTTCGCCAACGTCCTGCCCGATGTCGTCGAGGCCCTGGGGCCCGACGGCCGGCTGACCCTCGCCGTGGAGCCGCGGCTGATCGCCCTGTTCCAACGCGCCTTCCCCACCGCCGAGGTCGGCCCGCACGTCACCTTCACCCACGAAGGCCGTGCGACGCGGACGGTCCCCTTCATGGCCGGACGCCTCGAGAGCGTGGATTTCGCCGTTCCCATGGGCTCCCTGCTGCGGCAGTTCCGCCGGTCGGTGAGCGACTTCCCGCAGCGCGAGCGGTTCCTGGCCGCCGATCCCGCCCGGGTGGCCCACTGGCGGGAGGTTCTGAAGACCGCGCCGGCCGGCAAGAAGGTGGGCCTGCTTTGGAAGAGCGCCATCGCCAGCGCCGGCCGTCATCGCTTCTTCTCACCCTTCGAACAGTGGGCGCCGATCCTGGCCACCCCGGGGGTCTGTTTCGTCAACCTGCAGTACGGCGACTGCGCCGAGGAGATCGCGCAGGCGCGCCGCGACCTGGGGGTGGACATCTGGACGCCCCCCGGCATCGACCTGAAGCAGGACCTGGACGACCTGGCCGCCCTGACCTGCGCCCTGGACCTCACGCTGGGGTTCGCCAACGCCACCTCCAATATCGCCGCGGCCTGCGGCGCGCCCTGCTGGCTGATCTCCACGCCGGGGGCCTGGCCGAGGGTCGGGACCGACCACTATCCCTGGTATCCGCAGATGCGGGTGTTCCTGCCGCCGGGCTTCCGGCAGTGGGGGCCGGTGATGGACGAGGTGGCCGGGGCCCTGGCGCAGTCCCTGGGCTCATGAGGGCGCCAGGGGATGCTGGGCGGCCGCGCGAGACGATCCCGCGCGTCGTGCTGATCTATGGGGTGTTGGGGCTCGCGCCCTTCCTGGCGCCGCCGCTGATCGGGTATCTGGCGCCGGAACGCTCCGCGCTGACGGCCACCGCCCTGGCCCTGTACGGCGGCCTCATCCTCTCGTTCCTTGGCGGCGCGCGCTGGGGCGTGGAGATCGCCCAAGACCGGCCTCGAGGCGCCGTCGTCACCCTGGCCATGATCCCAACCCTGGCCGGCCTCGCCCTGCTGATGCTTCCACCGTCGGCGCAGACGGCCAAGCTGACGGGCCTGGCCGCGGCCCTGACCTTGCATCTGCTGTGGGACCTTCGGAGCCCAGGCCTGCCGTCGTGGTACCCATCCCTGCGGATCCTGCTGACCGCCGGAGCCGTGGTCGGCCTGGTCGCCGGGGCCGCCTTGCTGCGGGGCTGAGATGGCCTCGAGCTTGGCGATCGTCATCGGCGGCTCTGGCGGGATCGGCCGCGCGCTCGCCCAACGCCTCAGCGACAGCGCCGCCCATGACCTCGTGCTGTCGGTCTCGCGGCGGCGGCCCGACGGCTGGGGCGACACCCCTCGCCAGGCGTGGATCGCGGCCGACATCCTGGACGAAGACAGCCTGGTTCGCGCGGCTGCGCATGCGGCCAGCCTTGGCGTTCCCAGCCGCGTCCTGGTGGCCACGGGGCAGCTGCATGGACCGGGGCTGGCGCCGGAGAAGTCCATGCGATCTCTGGACCTGGCCGCCCTCACCGCGCTGTTCGCCACCAATGCGGCGGGGCCGGCGCTGGCCGCCAAGCACTTCCTGCCCCTCACGCCGCGGGACAGGCCGAGCATCTTCGCCGCGCTCTCCGCCCGGGTCGGCAGCATCGGCGACAACCGCCTGGGCGGCTGGTACGGCTATCGCGCCTCCAAGGCCGCCCTGAACATGCTGATCCACACCTTGGCGATCGAGCATCGGCGCACGCGGCCCCTTGGCCTGTGCGTCGCCCTGCACCCCGGCACGGTCGACACCCACCTCAGCGCGCCCTTCCAGGGCGGCGTGGCCCCCGAGCGCCTGTCCTCCCCGCAGCGGTCGGCGCAGAACCTGCTGGAGGTCCTGGACAGGCTGAGGCCCGAGGACAACGGCGGCTTCTTCGCCTGGGATGGAACCTCCATTCCCTGGTGACGGCGACGGAGGAACAGGCGGTCGGGCCGTGGGTTACCTTCTGACCGGCTCCGCCGCCCCGCGGGCCCGCCTTCAGGAGTTCATACATGTCCGGCGAACCCACAGTCGAAACCGACGGCCAGGACCAGGCCGAGGCTCTGGACGAAACGATTCTGGACGACCGCGAGCAGGTCGGAGAGATGCGCACCTTCGAGGAATTGCCCCAGGTGCTCGATGTCACCCATGAGCCCGAGGACGACGTCGATGATGCCCTGGGGGCCGACAATGATGACGAGCCCGGCCCCGACGACGTGGAAGGTCCCTTCATCGTCCACACCGGCGAGAGCGACGCCGACCTCGACAAGCGCATCGACGAGGGTCTGAAGGAGAGCTTCCCGGCCTCCGACCCGCTTTCGGTGACGCGGCGTGAGGACTAGTCACCGACCCACTTAGCACCTGCCGCGACGTTCAAGCCGCTTGAATGTCGCGGCTGTCCCTTTAGGTTGGCGCCAGGTTGAAACATTTGTTCGAGCGCGAGCGTCATTCTACGCCCGCCCCTGGGGAGCCCAATTATGAGCGAACGTCAGCGTTTTGAAGGCACCGACAATTACGTCGCCACCGACGACCTCAAGGTGGCCGTCAACGCCGCCATCGCGCTTGAGCGTCCGCTGCTGATCAAGGGCGAGCCCGGCACCGGCAAGACCGTCCTGGCCTTCGAGATCGCCAAGGCGCTCGGCGCCGAGATGATCACCTGGCACATCAAGTCCACCACCAAGGCGCACCAGGGCCTGTACGAGTACGACGCGGTCACCCGCCTGCGCGACAGCCAACTCGGCGACGAGCGCGTCAAGGACGTGAAGAACTACATCAAGAAGGGCAAGCTCTGGGAAGCGTTCACCGCCGACAAGCGCCCGATCCTGCTGATCGACGAGATCGACAAGGCCGACATCGAGTTCCCGAACGACCTGCTGCAGGAACTCGATCGGATGGAGTTCTACTGCTACGAGACCAATGAGACGATCAAGGCCGAGATCCGCCCGATCGTCATCATCACCTCCAACAACGAGAAGGAACTGCCGGACGCCTTCCTGCGCCGCTGCTTCTTCCACTACATCCGCTTCCCGGAAGCCGAGACGATGAACCAGATCGTGGAAACCCACTATCCGGGCATCAAGCAGAAGCTGGTGGCCGAGGCGCTGCGCATCTTCTACGACATGCGCAAGGTGCCGGGTCTGAAGAAGAAGCCCTCGACCTCGGAACTGCTCGACTGGCTGAAGCTGCTGATGGTCGAGGACATCGACGCCGCGGCGCTGGCCGAGAAGGATCCCACCAAGCTGATCCCGCCGCTGCACGGCGCCCTGCTGAAGAACGAGCAGGACGTCCACCTGTTCGAGCGCCTGGCCTTCCTGGCCCGCCGCGAAGGCGCGGGTTCGCGTCCGGGCCAATAACGCTTACGACGAATTCACTCGACCTGATCGAGGGCTCCGGTCACCGTTCCATGCGAACGGGATCGGAGCCCTTTTTCTTATGAAGACCCTGCTGTTGCTGGCCGCCTCGGCCCTGGCGCTGACCGCCTGCCAGAGGCCCGCCACCCTGAAGGCCCGGCTGGACTGCCCGCAGACAGAGGGCAGCCTGACCCTGGTCAGCGCGGCCGGCGATGGGCAGAGCTGCATCTATCGCGAGAGCGACGGCGCGCAGATCACGCTGACGCGCATGGCGGTCAAGGGCAGCGCCGTGGCGACGCTCGCCGCGCTCGAGACCGAACTGAAAACCCTGGGCGGGTCCCCGACGGGCGCCTCGAGCGCTGACACCACGGCCGCGCCCGGCGCCGCGGCCGAAGCCGCACGGATCGAGGCCGAGGCCCGCGCCGACGCCAAGATCGACGCCGCCGTGGACGAGGCCCTCGGTGATCGCCCCACCCTCCAGGCCAAGGTGGAGGACACCGAAAACGGCGAGGAACGCACCGAGGTCGATTTCCCAGGCGTGCACATCAAGGCCGATGGCGACCGCGCCAATGTCCGGGTCGGCCCGATCCACATCGACGCCGACGGCGACAACGCCACCGCCACCATCAAGCTGTACCGCGATGTCCGCCTGCGGGGCGAGGCGCTGTCGCGCGAGAAGCGCGGCATGCGGGCCACCTTCATCTACGCCGGGGACGACCTGTCAGGCGGCTACAAGTACCTGGGCTACGAGGCCGCCGGCCCCAAGACGGGGCCCATCGTGGTGGCGATCGTCAAGTCGACGGCCGAAAATCGGCACGACGACATGTACGACGACGTCAAGAAGCTGGTCCGCCGCAATGGCGGCGCCTGACGCCAGCTAGATGGCCTGCACCTCGACCACCTTGTAGGTCAGGGGCCGGCCGTCCTCGTCAGCGACCGTGACGTACTCGCCCACGGCGAAACGGTGCTCACCCAGGCGGTGGACCGGCTCGTCGTCGGCGGTGTCCTCGCCGTCATAGTCGAAGAACCAACGCTGGCCCTTCCTGGCCAGGCGGCCGTCCGTGGCGTCCTCGTCGGGCGTGAACCGGCGCACCACGCACTCGGCCTTGGCCTTGGAATAGGCCGCCTCGTCGATGTGGCCATCGGCGGTCAGCGGCGCCGTCAGCGAATAACCCCGGTGGTCGTCACCGCCTGCGAACTCGGTTCCGGGATTGCGGGCAAGCCGCATGACGATGCGCGACAGACTCATGGCGATACGCTTTCGGTTAGTGGGAGAGGAACAGGGACGGCTGGTCAGCCGCCAGCAGGGAGCGCGTGGTGCCCCCGAAGATGAACTCCTGCAGGCGGGGGTGCCCGTAGGCGCCGGCCACCAGGACATCGGCCTCGGCCTTCTTGGTGGCGTAGAGCAGCAGGGGGGCGGCGTCGCCGGAATCCGGCAGGATGTCGATGTCGGCGGCGACGTTGCGGGCCGCGAAATAGGCCTGCAGCCGGGCCGGATCGAAGCTGCGCGAACTGGCCTTGGGGGCGGCCAGGATCACGACCCGGGACGCCTTTTCCAGCAGGGGCATGGCGAGGCGCGCGGCTCGAGAGGCTTCCTTGCCGCCGTCCCAGGCCACGGCGACCACGCCGCCAATCTTGAAGCCCTCGCGGGCGATCAGGACAGGGCGCTGCTCGTCGGCCACCATCTGCTGGAAGGCCTCGGCGAGGGGGCCGCGTCCGCGCGGCGGATCATTGGTGAAGACCACCACATCGGAGAGCCGGCTTTCGGCGGAAAGTCCGGCCCAGACAGGGGTCTGCAGGGAAATGAAGCTGGCCTTGGCGTAGGCGCAGGCGTCAACGGCCGCGCGGGCCTTGGTCTCGCCGGCGGCGGCGGCTTCCCTCAGGGACTCCAGGGCGGTGGACTGCACCCCGCCCAGGAACCCTTCACCCATCCAGGGCATGACGTCGGCGACATCGGCGGGGGTATAGACACAGGCAAGCTCGGCGCCGAACGGTTGGGCCAGCAGCACGGCGGCCTTCACGGCGGCGTTGTCGCCGTCCCCGCCAGACAGCGGAGTCATGATTCTAGCCCAACTCATCTGTTTCCCCTTGGCGTTGACGCACAGTGGTGACGACCATGGACCCGCACATTGATCTTTCTCAAGTCCTGGTTCAGGTCACGAGCTTGAGTGTGAGAGGAACGCGTCTGTGAGGAAAGGGCTGCATACAACCGCCAAGGGACCCCGCGCGTGGCAGAGAATGTTGTCGGGCCGGCGGTTGGACCTGTTGGACCCCTCGCCGATGGACATCGAGATCGAGGACATCGCCCACGGCCTGGCCCGCGTCGCCCGCTGGAATGGGCAGACGATCGGCGAGCACGCCTTCTCGGTGGCCCAGCATTCGGTGGTGGTGGAGGAGATCTGCGCCCACATCCAGCCCGACCTGGAGCCGCGCTGGCGGCTGGCGGCGCTGCTGCATGACGCCTCGGAATACGTCATAGGCGACATGATCAGTCCGTTCAAAGCGGCGCTGGGATACGACTACAAGGTGTTCGAAGAGCGATTGGAGCATGCGATCCATACGCGGTTCGGGCTGCCGGCCAAGGCGCCATTGGCGGTCAAGAAGCTGATCAAGCGCGCCGACCGGGCCTGCGCCTTCTTTGAGGCGACGCAGTTGGCCGGGTTCGGGTTCGACGAGTCCATCGAGTTCTTCGACGCCCCGCCGCCGGGCTACGACCTGCATATCGAGCCGTTGTCGGCCGCGCAGGCGCAGATACGTTACGTCCAGCGTTACCAGGTGCTCTCGGAGGCGGCGGGATTCTCCGTCACGCCGGCGGCGTTCGACACGGAGTGAGCGTGACCTTTATCATCTGCGGTCTGGCCGAGGTTCCCGCCGTGATCTCGGCGCGGCGGCCCTCCCACATGATCACCCTCCTGGACCCGGCCAGCATGATCGGCACGCCCCAGGGGATCGAGGCCGCCAACCACCTTCGCCTGGGCGTCAACGACATCGCCGAGCCGATGGACGGCATGGTCCCGCCCGACGAACAGCTGGTCCAGGACCTGCTGGCCTTCGGGGCTGGCTGGCGGGGCGACGCACCGATGTTGATCCACTGCTGGGCCGGCATCAGCCGCTCCACCGCCAGCGCCTTTGTCCTGGCCTGCGAGCGCAATCCGGAGGCCGATGAGCGTGAGATGGCCTTGATGATGCGGCGGGCCGCGCGCCACGCCTCCCCCAACCGCCGGATCATCGCCCTGGCCGACGACATCATGGGGCGTCGGGGCAAGATGGCCGACGCCGTGGCGGCCATGGGCGACTATGACTACCAGACCGCCCAGCCCTTCGACTTCCCGGCCCAGCACTAGGATGGCGCCGGCTGTCGTCATCGGGCTATCGGCCGTGGTGGTGGCCATCCGCGACGGCGAGGCCGTGGTGCTGACCGTGCGGCCCCAGGGTCAGCAGGCGGGCCTGCCCTTCGGCCCCTTCGACCCCGACGGCCACCGCACCTTCGAACTGGCCCTGCGCGCCTTCGTGACCGCCCAGACGCGGTTTGATCTGGGCTATGTGGAACAGCTCTACACCTTCGGCGACGAGGGCCGCGACGCGCCCCTGGCCGACATGGGCGCTGGCGCCGGCGCCGCGCGGGTCATCTCCGTGGGCTATCTGGGCCTGACGCCGCAGGCGGTGGACACCAACGCCCCCGACACCGCCTGGGCCGAGTGGAGCCGCTTCTTCCCCTACGAGGACTGGCGCAATGGCCGCCCCCCCGCGCTGACCGCCCTGGAACCGGCGCTGCGCCAGTGGGCGGGCGCGGCTTCGCGACCGGAGGCGGCCCGCCGCCGGTCGGCCGCACGCCTGCTGTTTGCACTGGACGACGCGCCCTGGAACGAGGAGCGGGTGCTGGAGCGCTACGAGCTGCTCTATGAGGCGGGCCTGGCCCCCGAAGCCGCCCGCGACCGCGGCGAAGGCGCCCCCTCCCCCGCCCTGGCCGCGGCCATGGGCGAGCCGATGTTCTCCGACCACCGGCGCATCCTGGCGACCGCCCTGTCGCGCCTGCGGGGCAAGCTGAAGTACCGCCCGGTGGTGTTCGAGCTGATGCCGGAGGCCTTCACCCTGTCCTTCCTGCAACGGGCCGTGGAGGCCATCGCCGGTGTGTCCCTGCACAAGCAGAACTTCCGCCGGGCGCTGGAGCGCGCCGACATGGTGGAGGGGCTTGGGCGCATGGACACCGACACCGGCGGCAGGCCCGCCGAGCTGTTCCGGTTCCGCCGGGAAATCCTCGGCGCGCGGCCGGTGTCGGGTCTCAGCCTGCCGCTGCTGCGGGACTAGCGCGGGTCGAAGATCGAGCTGAAACTGGGCGCGCTCGGGTCGAAGGCGGTGGATTCGCCGGCGGCCAGGGCGGCGTGATCATTGGCGTACTGCGTCAGGACCGCCATCAGGCGGAACATGGGATCATCGTCGATGAGTAGAATTCGATCTCTCGGTTGAATTTCCATGGACAACCAACAGTCAAGAGCAGCGATCTGTCCCGCGCGAAGCAAGACTCGCCAAGAAAACCGGAAACCAATTACTGTCTTCGTACACAATTCGAATTCATTAACGACAAATGACCAGCTCGATTTCCTGAATTCCGCGCCTTGCGCCGGTCGAGACGGGCGGGATTTCTCCCCAGGCGAATCCTGGTCGCCCCCAAATTGAGACAGGGCCCAATTGCCCTGTGGTGGCGAGCCTCGGTAGTGACGCTACGGTAGGCAAGGCCAACCCATGACGATCAATCTTCTCCAAGGCCGGGCGACCGCCTTCGTCTCACGCCCAGTTCCCAGCCTGGCGCTGATCGCCGGGATGCTGTTCTGCGGAGGATTCTGCACGGGCTTCGCGATCGGCTCTCTTGCATTCGCGACGCATTAGCCCGACGCTAGGGAAGGTCGCGCCGGTTCGCAGCGGATCTAAGTCCCCGGCGGTTGGCATGAACCTGAAAACCCAGATCGCGGCCGTGCGCTATGTGATGACCGCCCAGCGGCTGGTGACCAGTCACATGGCGCTTTTCGGCGGCGACGTGATCGACGGCTTCATCTTCCAGGCGGTCATCGCGGCCAATATCGCCCATGTGGACTCAACCCCCGACACCCCCAGCCCCTGGGCCGACCTGGACACCCCGCAGGTCCCCTTGGAAAGCCGAAGGCCGATCGCCATCAGCGCGCTGGCGGCCTCCCTCGACATGCCCCGGCAGACGATGTGGCGACGGCTGCAGCGGCTGATCAAGGCCGAGCAGATCCTGCAGACCCCGGCCGGTATCCTGGCGCCACCGGGCGATCCACGCGGCAATGCCTATGACACCGCCCTGACCCGCAACACCGACCTGCTGACCGCCTTCCTGCGCGACGCCTGGCTAGAGGATGCGGCGCGCGACGGGGAACGGCTCGCCGCCCTGACCCTGCTGGAGCGGCCCGACGCCCCGCACCGGACGGTCGGGCGGCTGAGCACCACCTTCATCCTCTATGTGATCACCGAGTTCGCGCGCCGCACCACCGGTGACCTGGTGGACGGCTACATCCAGGTGGGCCTCGCCCTGGCCTGCGCCAGCCCCGGGCGGGATGGGCGACCACGCCCCATGGCCGCGGCGCCGACCCGCGACGTCGCCGAGCTCACCGGCCTGGCCGAAGAGACCATGCGGCGGCGGCTGCACGGCCTGGTGACCGGGGGTTTCGCCGAGCGCACGCCCCACGGCTACGCGCCGATCTGGATGTCGGGGGACAGCGCCTCGAACCTGCCCGACGCCCTGTCGATCGGCGTGACCCGGCTGATCCGCCAGGTGGCGCGACTAGGGGTATGAGCACATGTTGGTGCTTCTCCCCTTGCGGGAGAAGGTGGCCGGTCGGAGACCGGTCGGATGAGGGGTCGCGCTGCCCTCACCGCGCGAACTGCAACGCCCTACCCGATAGGTCTATCGACCCCTCATCCGACCCTGCTCCGCAGGGCCACCTTCTCCCGCAAGGGGAGAAGGACAGTTAAGTCTAGGCCGCGATGTCGGTCTTCTTCGCCGCCTGCTCGGCCTCCCATTGGACTTTCAGGGTCGCCGAGGTGTCGCGGGAGCCGTCGGGGCTCCAGCCGGGGGGGCCGAACAGGTAGCCGGCGACCTCTCGCAGAGAGCGCGACCCCGCCAGGTCCTTGGCGATCCCGGCCCATTCATGAAACGCGACGCGCAGGATGTTGAAGTTGTTCAGGTTCTTGACGATACCGTAGCGCGGCCTCTCCTCGTCCAGCTCAGGCTGGAAAGTGCCGAACAGCCGGTCCCAGATGATCAGGATGCCCGCGTAGTTGCTGTCGAGGTAGCGCGGATTGCGGGCGTGGTGGACGCGGTGATGGGAGGGGGTGTTGAACACCGCCTCGAACCAGCGGGGCATCCGCCGAATAGCCTCTGTATGGATCCAGAACTGGTAGACGAGGCTGACCCCCTTCTGGATGGCCAGCATGGCCGGCGGGAAGCCCAGGAAGGCCAGGGGCAGCCACAGGGCCCAGGTCCCGGCCAACCCCCCGGTCCAGGTCTGCCGCAGGGCGGTGGAGAGGTTGTAGTGCTGCGAGGAGTGGTGGTTGACGTGCGCTGCCCACCAGAACCGCCGTTCGTGGCTGAGCCGGTGGAACCAATAGTAGGTGAGGTCCTCCAGGAAGAAGATCGCCACCCAGGCCCAGAGCGCCGTCATGGGGATGTCGAAGACCCGATGCTGCCAGACCCATACCGTGGCGGCGAAGGCCGCGCCGCCGGTCAGCAGGCCTGCCACGCTGCTGCCCAGGCCCATGGCCAGGGAGGCCATGGTGTCCTTGGTCTCGTAGTGGGCCTTCACCGCCTTGAAGCGGGTGAGCGCGATCTCCAGGATGATGGTCAGGACGAAGAACGGCACCGCCAGGGCGACCGGGTCGAAGGGGGCGTGCAGCAGGTCCATCAGGCGGCGCCCGCCGGCGGCCAGCTGTCGAAGGCCAGGCGCGCGCGGGGCGCCGACACATCGGCCAGGTCGAGTTTCAGGACACCATCGCGGAAGCTGGCGGCCACCGCCTGGGCCCAGGGAATATGGCGGGCCGCGTAGCCGTCGCCGACCTCGCACAGGACCAGGGCCGAGGCGCCCGAGCGGGCCAGGGCCCCTCGCCCGTCATTGGTGACCCACAGGCCGTCCAGGGCCTTGCCCGGGAACTCGTCGGCGAACAGGGCCCGGGCGCGGGCCTCGCTGAGCGGCGACATCGGCTTGGCGATCTTGGCCCAGGCGGCCAGCGCCACCAGCAGGGCCACGGCCGCGAATGATCCAGCGAACTGGATCGCAAATCCCTTGTCCAAAGCGTTTTCTCCCTGCCCGGAAAGTCCGCCGTGGACGGACCAGCGTCAAGGGGCGTGGAAGTGGCGATCAGGCGGCGAGCGCGCGCCGCAGGCAGCTGACGATCTGCTCGGCATGATAGGGTTTGGCGAGGAACTCGCTGCCGTCCGGCAGGCCGCCGCTGAGATCGGCGCCGCCGGTGGTGACAAGAATGCGGACCTGCGGCCAGCGGTCGTGAACCAGCTGGGCCAGGTCGATACCGTCCAGGGAGCCGGGCATGTTCACGTCGGTGAAGACGGCGAAGATGTCGTCGTGACGGCTGAGAAGGTCCAGGGCCTGGGCGGCGTCGTCGGCCTCGAGGACGGCGAACCCCGCCTCCTCCAAGCCGACGGCCGCGGTGAGGCGGACGAGGATTTCGTCTTCAACCAAGAGAACTAGGGGAGCCATGGAGACGCAACCTGCCGGGTCCCAGGAAGTTCCGCCCCGGCCTCAGGTCGCGGGCGGTTCGAAGCTGTAGGCCCAGGGGTAGCCATGGGGCGGGGTCTGGCCCGACGCGACCCGCTCCAGGTCGCGGCGCGCCTTGGCGCTGAGGAACTGGGCGTAGGTGATGATGTCGGCGCTCGGCAGGCCGGCTTCGGCGGGATCGGGGGCCTCGTGTTGCATGGCGTCACCTCTGGTACGGCCTTCGCCGCGATGACCGCCATGAAGCGCCCGCCCGGCTGAACGGTCGCGGAGCGGCCCGTTGGCTGGCGTTCAGCTATCAGCCTCCCCGACATGACGGGGGAAAGGCGAAACGAAAACAGGGCCGCCCCATGGGGACGGCCCTGTCTCAAAAGTCCGGGGCGCGGGCGGGACCCGCGCGGGACTTACTTCTTCTTGGCGGGCGCGACGCCGTTGACGGCGTCCTTGAGGCCCTTGGCGGCGCGGAAGCGCACGGCCTTGGAGGCCGGGATCTTGATCGCTTCGCCGGTGGAGGGGTTGCGGCCTTCACGCGCGGCGCGGGCGCCGACGTCGAACACGCCGAGGCCCGACAGACGGACGTCGCCGCCGTTGGTCAGGGCGCCCGAAACGGTGGCGACCATGGCTTCCAGCACGCGGCCGACTTCAGCCTGGGTGGTCCCGGCGGCAGTGGCGACCTGTTCGATGAATTCAGATTGGGTCATGTGACCTCCGGTTGTCTTTGTTGCGCCTCGCGTTTCCACGCAAGGGAGGCAAGGGTTTGCGCAGATTCGCGGGCCATGGCGACCTTGACGCAAGGGAAACGGGGCCGAGAGACCCCGTTTTTAGGCAAAATAGCGCGCATACGCCGCGGCTGAGAGGCGTCTAGACCCCTCGCCAGGCTCAGCGGGCGTCGCGCAGGTACACCACCTGGCTGCGGCCGGAGCTGATCATGTGGCCCAGCAGGAAGCCGGCGACCGCCGCGATGCCCAGGGCGACATAGGGCTTCTCACGGACCAGGACGTCGGTGTCGCCGAACCGCTCGACGGCCCGTTCCTTCACCTTGCCATAGACTTCCTGGCCCTTGGCCACGACGACCTCGGTCTTGCCTTCCAGCAGGGTGCGGGCGGCGTTCAGCAGACTGTGGGCGGCGTCGTTCAGCGCGGCGGGCGCCTTGCCGGCGGCGTCGGCGGCCTCATGGATCGAGTTGGCGGCGCTGGCCTTGGCGTTCCTGGCCGAGGCGGCCATGGGGTCGAGGGCGGCGGTGGCGTCGGCAAGGCCGTTCGCCGCGGTTCCGTTGGAGGTCATCGGGTCGGCCATGGTTCTTCTCTTCGAATGGGGGATCGGGCCCGTGAAAGGGGGCCGGGCGCGACATCAACGATGTCGGCCCGGCCCCGGTTCCGGGGGTTAGAACTTCCGCGTGTAGGCGATGGCCCAGACGTCGGCGTTCTCGCTGGAATCCTTGAAGTCGTGACGGGTGTAGTCGACCCGCACGCCGTTCACGTCGTCCAGGAAGTACTGACCGCCGACGCCGTAGTTCCAGCTCTCGCCGTCATCGGCGGCCGAGGCCCCGGCGGCGGACGCCTTGATCTTGGAGGTTCCGTAGCCGACGCGGGCGAAGAGGTCGGCCTGGGGCGAGACCGGCAGATAGCCAACGCCGTAGATGGCGGCCTGGTGCTGCAGCTTCACGTTGACGTTGGTCCCGGCGACGTTGACGTCGTCTTCCTTGACGCCGGCGGCCAGCTCACCCTCGACGCCGAGATACTGGCCGAAGCGGGCGCCGAGGCGGCCCTGGATGGCGCCCAGGTTCACGTCGTCGATATTGGCGTTCGCATAGCCGAGCGAGCCGTAGACGGTGGTGGGGGAGAGCGACTGCGCCGAGGCGATGGCGGGGACGGCGAGGGTCAGGGCGGTCGTTGCCGCCAGGGCGATGAGAGACTTCATAGGTTACTCCAACTCTTTGGTTCAGCTCCCCAGCAGGTCCCAAGTCGCCTTCAAACACGGCGGTCCTAGGTCGGTTCCTCGACAATTGACGGAAACAATGTGGCGGGAGCTGAGGTGTGCCCCATCGGGCACAGGTCGGCGCGGGTGGCGCTGAAGTTGGAGACCGGCGTTCGAATGCGCGGTCACGTCATGGCCGGGCGAGCGCCCGGCCATGACGCTGCAAGGTCTTAGAACTTGCGGGTGTAGGCGACCGCCCAGACGTCGGCGTCGTCGCTGGAGTCCTTGAAGTCATGACGCGTGTAGTCGACGCGCACGCCATTCTTCTCGTCGAAGAAGTACTGGCCGCCGACGCCGTAGTTCCAGCTGTCGCCATCGGCCGAGGCGGTGGCGCCGGCGCCCGAGGCTTCGATTTCCGAGTGGCCGTAGCCGACGCGGGCCAGCAGGTCGAACTGCGGGTTCACGGGCAGGAAGCCGACCGCGTAGACCGCCAGTTGCGACTTCACCTTGAAGTCGACCGAGAGGGCGGGGGTGACGGCGATGCTGTCTTCCTTCACGCCGCCGGCGACTTCGCCTTCGATGGCCACGTACTGGCCGAAGCGGGCGCCGAGGCGGCCCTGGATGGAGCCCAGGTTCAGGTCGTCGATGCTGGCGTTGGCGTAGCCGAGCGAGCCGTAGACGGTGGTGGGGGAGAGCGACTGGGCCGAGGCGATGGCCGGGGCGGCCAGGATGACGGCAGTGGTGGCCGCGAGTGCGATGAGAGACTTCATTTTTTTTGATACTCCAACTCTGGGTTTCATTGCCCAGGGCTGCGCAAATGGCATGCACCGCCGCCGAAACAAGCCCGGTTTCTGAACAAACCTGAGAACTCATAACGCTTGGCGATGATCTGTGGCCTGGACGCCACAGGCTTGAAACCGGCGGAATCGCCCCCCCATGGAACCCGGTTAGGTCAACTCTAGGGTGAAGATCGCGCGGCAATTCAGAAGCTTAGCCTTGGCAAGGGTTCGCCGAACGCGCCGCCCTATCGGCCTGAGCGTCTTCCCCTGCTATCAGTGTCGCCTGACGCCCCAGTGAGTGGGCCCTTTATCGGGAGGCGACCCTTGGAATCAGCCGTGATCGCGGCCACCGGCCTCTACACCCCACCCCAGAGCGTCTCGAACGCCGAGCTGGTGGAGGCCTTCAACACCTATGTCGCCAACTTCAACACCGAGCACGCCAAGGCCATCGAGGCCGGCGAGCTTGAGGCGCTGACCCCCTCCTCCGTGGAATTCATCGAGAAGGCCTCGGGGATCAAGTCGCGGTTCGTGGTGGACAAGGCCGGGGTCATCGACCCGGCCGTGATGACGCCTCGGATCCCCGAACGCTCCAACGACGAGATCTCGGTGATGGCAGAGATCGGCGTGGCCGCGGCGCGCGACGCCATCGCCCGCTGGGGCAAGGACGCCAGTCAGATCGACGCGGTGATCTGCGCGGCCTCGAACATGCAGCGCGCCTATCCGGCCATGGCCATCGAGATCCAGCAGGCGCTGGGCATCGAGGGCTTCGGCTTCGACATGAATGTGGCCTGCTCCTCGGCCACCTTCGGGATCAAGACCGCGGCCGACTACATCGCCACGGGCTCGGCCCGCGCGGTGCTGGTGGTCAATCCGGAGATCACCTCGGGCCACCTGAACTTCCGCGATCGCGACAGCCACTTCATCTTCGGCGACGTGGCCACCGCGGTGATCGTCGAGCGGGCCGACCTGGCCAAGCCCGGCCAGGGCTGGGAGATCCTGGGCACGCGGCTGAAGACCCAGTTCTCCAACAATATCCGCAACAATTTCGGCTTCCTGAACCGCGCGGCGCCCGAGGGGATCGGGGCGGCCGACAAGCTGTTCGTCCAGGAGGGCCGCAAGGTGTTCCGCGAGGTGGTGCCGATGGTGGCCGAGATGATCGTCGATCATGCCGGCGCCCTGGGGGTCGATCCGACCGGGCTAAAGCGCCTCTGGCTGCATCAGGCCAACATCAACATGAACCTGATGATCGGCAAGAAGGTGCTGGGCCGCGATCCGGAGCCCGGCGAGAACGTGATCATCCTCGACACCTACGCCAACACCTCGTCGGCCGGTTCGATCATCGCCTTCCACAGCGCCAACGAGGATTTCCAGGCCGGCGACACCGGCCTGATCTGCTCCTTCGGGGCAGGCTATTCCGCCGGCACGGTGTTCGTCAGGAAGCGGTAGGCCGCAGGGCCTTGGTGCGGAACCACTTGGAGATGATCCACTTCTCGCCCGCGGTGGTGGGCGATCCCTCGTGCAGGGTGCGGGGATCCATCGCGCCGTCCTCGGTGACGCTGTCGAAGACCAGGGCGCCGCCGGGCGCCGGCCGGAAGGCCGCCTCCAGCCGCGGGAACAGGGTCGCCCCGCCCTCGTAGCCGTCGTTGAGATAGACCAGCAGGGTGCGAACCCTCTGGCCCATGACCGCGAGCTGCTGCGCGTTGGCCGGGGTGTCGGGGATGTAGTCCATGTGCGGGCGGTAGCGTTCGCCTGGCGCATAGTGGAGGACGCCCAGGCCCTCGGCGTTCTCCGGCGGCATGCCGGCCGCCTGGGCGACGCGCAGGTTCACCAGCTCAAGGATCACGTCACTGTCCACCAGGCCAAAGTGCATGACGCGGTTGGACCGTTCGCCCTGGACCTGCTCGGTCCCGTCGTCCACCAGCACCAGGCCGCGGCCCAGGGCGGGCTCGGCCAGGGCCATGGCATAGTCGCAGATCCAGGTCGGCAGCAGGTCGGGTATCGACAGGATGCGCGGGCTTTCGCTTTCCACGATGCGCTGGACCGGCGCGGCGAAGGCCGAGAGATCGGCGGCGGCGGCCACGGCGTCCCAATCGGCGGGCGCATCGACAGGGGCGCGGTCGCCGAGCGCCGCCAGGGCCGGTTCGAAACCGGTGGCCGCCGCGGCCGACAGGGCGGCATGGGCCAGCTTCTTGTCACCACACAGCAGGCCGAGCTGACAGGCGGCGCGCCCGTCCCCCAGCTGGGCGGCGCGGGCCAGCCAGAAGATGGCGCGGCCGATGTTGCGCGGCGTGCCGATGGCGCCGGAATCGACGATGGCCGCCAGGTGCAGGCCGAAGGGGTCGCCAGCCTGCGCGGCCTGGATGATGCGTCCGACGCCAAGCGCCGGCGCCTGGGGGGTGATGTGCCCCACCAGTTGCCAGAGACCCAGGCGCGAGACGGCCGGCATCCAGCCCCCGTGGGCGGCGCGGACCATCCAGTCGAGGGCGGCCTTGTCCTGGCCCTGGTTGTCGAGGGCCTCGGCGAGCGCCATCTGGGCCTCGGCGTCACCGGCAAGGGCGGCGCGGCTGGCTTCGTCGTAGGTCAGGATGCGTTGGGTCAGTAGATCGGCTCACTCTTGGGGGGATGGGCGGCCTTCCAGTCCATCGCCATGCGGACACGGCCGCCGACCGAGGGATGATCGTAGAACAGCACCTCCTCCAGCTTCGACGGGGTGGCGGCGCGATACTCAATGGTCTTGACCAGGGCCTTGGCCAAACCGTCCGGCTCGTTGAACCGTTCCAGCGAGAACCGGTCGGCGTCGGTCTCGGCGATCCTTATCAGGGACGAGGTGACGGGCGTCGCCAGCAGGCCCAGGACCGCCATGATGATCCAGATCACCGGCAGGCCGGCGGGGTCGGAAATCCCGCCCACATCCTTGGCCCGCAGCAGCCGCGCGACCGGCGCGAACAGGCGGTCCACGAGGAAGAACAGCACCAGGGCCAGGCCCCCGAAGGCCGAGGCCAGCCAGATGGAGTGCATGTGGACGTAGTGGCCCATCTCGTGGCCCACGACGCCCTTCACCTCGGCGAGGTCGGCGCCCTGCTTGAACATGGTGTCGCTCATCGCCACCCGGGCGGTGCCGAACAGGCCCGAGACGTTGGCGGTGTAGCGGTTGGACTGCTTGGAGCCGTTGTAGACATAGATCTTGTCGGAGGGGACGCCGTTGGCGTTGGCCATGGTCACCACCGTGTCGCGCACCGGACCGGCCGGCGCGGGGGTGTAGGTGTTGAACAGCGGCTCGATGAAAACTGGGGAGAGGACCATGATCACCATGAAGGCCACGGCCACCAGGCCGCCGCTCCACGCCCACCAGGTCCGCGGCGCCCGGCGCATCACGGCATAGACCCCCGACGCCAGGGCCACCGTCATGACCAGGGAGATAACCAGCATGGTCAGGGTCTCCCCCAGCCAGCCGCCGAAGGCCTGGTCAGTCAGGCCATAGGACTTCTGCCGCCACCAGTCCTCATAGGCTGACCAGGGCAGGATCAGCAGGCCCTCGATCACCGCGTCGACCACCACCACCGCGGCCACGGCCAGCCAGGGCCGGCTCTTCCTGGCCGTGACGGCGTCGCGGACCTTGACCAGCACGCCGGACTTCAAGACCAGCCAGGCGACCAGGATGGAGACGAGGGCCGCCCAGAGCAGCACCCAGTGGCCGCCCTGGGTATAGGCCGTGGCCTTGGCGTGGGCCTCCGGCGGCAGTGTTGCGAGATAGGCCTGCGTCGCCGCGGCCGGATCGAATTGGGCCATGCCCCTAGCCTCCCGAATATGGGGTGGAAAAAGCCAGATAAGCCGGGGCTTGTCAGGTGAAATTTGTCTCACCTTCCCGCCGAGCGGACGCCGGGCGATAAGGGGCGATGACCACGATCCTCGCCATCCACGCCCATCCCGACGACATCGAGACCCTGGGCGCCGGCACGATGGCCCTGCTGGCAGCCAAGGGGCACGCCCTGAAGGTCGTCACGGTGACGGCCGGCGACTGCGGGTCCAGCGAGACCGATCCTGTGCAGACCGCCAGGATCCGCCGGGCCGAGGCCGCCGCCGCCGCCGACCTGATCGGGGCCGACTACCGCTGCGCCGACATTCCCGACCTCAGCGTCTTCAACGACGATCCCTGCCGCAGGCGGGTCACCGAGATGATCCGCTGGGCCGCGCCCGACATCGTGCTGACCGCCTCGCCGGCGGACTACCACCCCGACCATGAGGCCGTCAGCGTGCTGGTCCGCGACGCCTGTTTCGCCGCCTCGGTCCCCAACTACAGGACCGGCGACGCCGCGGTCATGACGGGCATCCCGCACCTCTATTTCATGGACCCCATAGGCGGCCGCGACCGCGAGGGCGTCCGGGTCGTCCCCGATTTCGGCGTCGACGTGGCTGACTATTTCGCCACCAAGCAGGCCATGCTGGCCGCCCACAAGAGCCAGGACAGCTGGGTCTCCAAGCAGCACGACATCAGCGACCACCAGGCCTCGATGGAGGCCTGGACGCGGCGCCGGGGCCGCGACTTCGGCGTTCCCCTGGCCGAGGGCTTCCGCCAGTATCGCCACCACCCCTACCCCCGCACGCCCCTACTGCAGGAGTTGTTGGGGGAGAGTTTGGTGACGCTGAACCTGTGAACCCCTCGGTGTGAACGACGTGCTCTCCCGCCAAAACCATGGCCCTTCTCCCCTTGTGGGAGAAGGTGGCCCTGCGGAGCAGGGTCGGATGAGGGGTCGATAGACTTAGCGGGCTAGGGCAATTGGATGATCCGTGGAGAGGGGAGCGCGACCCCTCATCCGACCGGTCTCCGACCGGCCACCTTCTCCCGCAAGGGGAGAAGGGCTCGGTGAGCTAGAGTGCAGATGGAGACAGACCATCTCATCCCAACGCCTTCCCGCAGTCACCGGCGCCTGACAAAAAGATCAGGTCCATGTCGGGCGCGCGGCCGGTGGTTCGTCCTTGAGGCAGGACCACCGGAAACAAGGGTGATTGGGTATGACCAAGCTGATGAAGACGTTGCTGGCCGCGGGCGCGAGCCTGGCCCTGTCACAGGCCTTCGCAGGCCAGGCCCAGGCCGCCGGCGGCGCCTGCCCGCCCGGCGTTCCCGCCGGCATCTTCTGCGGCGAACCGGACGCCAGCCTGGCGACCGCCGGGACCTACAAGCTGGACGAGCAGCACGCCTCGGTGATCGCCCGGGTGCCGCACATGGGCTATTCGATCAGCATCTTCCGCTTCGACAAGGTCGCCGGGACCCTGACCTGGGACCCGGCCTCGCCGGCCAAGTCGTCGGTGACCGCCAAGGTGGAGACCGGCTTCGTCAGCACCAATGTGGCGGGCTTCGGCCAGGCCATTTCCGACAAGTACCTGGGCGCCAAGGCCAATCCGGCGGCGACCTTCGTCTCCACCGCCTTCCGCAAGACCGACGCCGCCCACGGCCAGGTCGACGGCGACCTCACCCTGATGGGCAAGACCCGGCCGGTGACCTTCGACGTCGTGCTGGTGGGCGCCGGCAAGGGCTTCGGCAAACCGCGCATCGGCATGACCGCCACCACCAGGATCAAGCCCGGCGACTTCGGCATGCCGCCGGTGTTCGCCGACCCCATCGAGCTGGTGATCGACGCCGAGTTCGAGCAGCAGCCGTAGGGGCGGGCGCCCGTCGAGAGAGCGGGAGCCCCCACTGGGCGAGGGTCTGGATGTTGGGCTGGGGGTTAAGGGCGGCTAGCGACCGAGGCGGGCCTTTGGGCGCTTCCCGCATGCGACATACGGGAGACCAGCTCATCCACACTTGGGTCTGACTGCGGATTCACCGGCGCCTCCCGGTCGAGCCAGCGGTCCCCCTGGAGGATGCTGTACAGCTGAGCCACGTCTGCATACGTGAGCTTAAGGTGGGCTCGGAGCCGGGTGGCGCCCGTCACCTCGGAAAGGCCATTGAGCGTAACGCGCCTAAGCGCTTGGATCAGCGCCTTTCCGGCCTCTGTTTCGATCCAGGCCGCAGCAGGCGGCGTGCGATCATGTTCCCAGCCATACTTGGCAATACGCGATCCGGCGTACGAGGCCCCAACAGCCGCAATACATAGCGCGGGCAAGATCACCCATTCCTGAGCGCCGCGGGGCAAATGAAGAAGGGTAACCACCAAGGAAGCGATGAGCGCTAGGAGGCACCAAGGGGACATGGCCGCATAGACCACGTTTAGTCGCTTTGCGGGTGATGCAGCCTGCGCCTTCGCTTTGAGATCGCGATTGTAGGCCGCGAGAAGTGATCTCATTTCGCCCCGCTCCTCCCAAGCGCGTTCAAGCTCGCACGACCTAAGTCACCTTTCCACCTTAAGTCGACGATGAGGATGTCCGCTCTCCGCACCCGCCCGCCGGCCTAGGCCCGCGCCGACAGGAAGGCGTCCTGAACGGCCCGTTCGACGGCCGGCGAGGCGATCGCCACGCGTCCGTCGTTGGCCGCGGCCGCCGCGGCGACGCCTTGGTCGGGGTGGAAGGCGGCCATGGCGTACCACAGGGTGTTGGATCCGTTGTGCCAGAGCAGGCCGTTCGGCTGCACCATCCACCCCATGGCGTAGTCGCCGCCGAAGGGCGGGGTGTGCAGGGTCTTCCAGGTTTCGGGGGTCAGCAGCGGCGCCTGGTCCCGGTGCGCCGCCAGATAGGCCACCAGGTCCGGCAGGCTCATGTGCACGCGGCCCGCCGGGCCCAGGGCGGCCGGATTGTCCGAGGCCGGCCCGGAGGCGGGAAAGGCGCGCAAGGCCCCGTCGGGTCCCGCCGCGTGGCCCGAGGGTTGGGTGGCGCTGGCACGGTCAGGCGCGCCGAAGCCGGCCGAGGATAGCTTCAACGGCGCAAACAGCCGCTCGCCGATCACAGCCTCCCAGGTCTTGCCGAGCCGCCGCTCGACAATCGCGCCCAGCACCACATAGCCGTTGTTGGCGTATTCGTAGGTCGCGCCGGAGGGGCCGCGCGGCGGCATGGCCAGGGCAAGGCGGGCATAGGCGAGGCGTTCCTCGCGGGGGTCGGCAATCTCGCGCGAGAACCGCAGGAGCTGTTCCATGGGAATATTGCCCGGCAGGCCCGAGCGATGGCTGGCGAGGTGTCGCAGGGTGACCGCGCGGTAGTCCGGCCGCATCTCCGGCGCCGCCTCGCCCAGCAGGGCGCCGACCGTGTCGTCCCAGCTCAGCTCGCCGGCCTCGACCAGCCGGCCGATCAGGGTCGCGGTCATCGATTTGGTGATCGAGCCGAGGTGCCAGCGGTCCTGCAGCCCGACCTTGTCGGCGCCGCCCACCCGGCGCAGACCGGTCGCCCAGGCCAGGGTCTGTCCGCCCCGGCGCTGGGCGGCGGCGGCCAGAGCCGGCGACCCCGAGGCCTGGCGAAGCTGCTCCAGCAGCGCGGGCGTGAGGGGGGCCGGGGCCGGCAGCGGCGGCCGCTCATCCTTCGGCAACCCGGCCTCACCGCGCAGCAGCGCCAGGGGCAGGTCCGAGCCCCCTTGCCGCCACTGGCCCTCGATCCGGTCGGCCGCCACAAGCTTGCCGGTGAAGCGGCCGCCGACGGCCGGAATCTCCACCTCGATCCTGTCGGCCGGGGCCGAGACCGCCTTGCCGGCGATCGCGCCCGAGCCCTGGTCGAGGCTGAACAGGGTCGCCGCGCCATCGGGGGCCAGCACGAGCCGCAGGCGCAGCCGCGCCTGCCCCGCCACCAGCACACCGGTCCAGGTCCCGCTGACGCGTCCCGGCTGCGCCGACGCCCCGCGGGCCGCCGCCGCCAGGCCCAGGGCCGCGAGGCCGGTCGTCACAGGTCGCCGCGTGGTCATGGCCGGGAGCAAACCGGCGGGAGGGTCCAGGGTCAAGACTTGTCGGCCCCGCCCGGCCTCGCGGTCAGGCCCTTGGCGATCCGCCGCCGGGGCCGCGGCTGGCCGCCACGGCCGCAAGATCGTCAGCGCCACTATGGGCGAAAGGCGCAGGCCGCTCAGCCGACGCCGAGCTGAGCCCAGATGGCGGTGGGATCGAAGTAGGGCCGCTCGGCGACGATCTTGTCGCTGTCCTTGGCGAACTCGAAGGCCGCCGCCATGCGGATGCGGAAGGGCTTTCCGGTCGCCGGATAGGTCGTGTCGCGGATGCGCAGCGGCCCCAGATGGGTGCCCATCAGCCAGAACTCCACGAACACCGTGTCGGCGTCCTGGTGCAGGGCGATGACCTCGTTGGACTGGTCGGGGAACGGGGTGCGGGAGCGGCGGAAATACTCCATCACCGCGGCGTCGCCCTCCATGACGGCGCCCTGGCCGTAGAGTTCGTAGCGGGGTGTCACGAAGGTCCGCAGCACCGCCTCGAAGTCGAGCTCGGTCTCCAGCCGCATGTGGTCGCGGACGGTCTTCTCCCGCGCGGCGCGCAGGTCGGCGCTCAACGTCCTTGGACCGGGCGCTTGACGGTGATGCTGGCGGGCATCTTGGAGGCCACCTCCAGGCGCCGCACCTCGGCCACGGCCGTGGCGATCTTGGCCTCGCCCTCGGCTTGATCGGCGGCGATGTTGCATCCCACCAGGGCGTTATCCCGGAAGATCGCCACCAGCAGGGGCAGGCCCTCGGAGGGGGGCGGATAGAGGACGCCGTGGATACGGGGCGGCATGGGCAGCTCCTACTTGGGCGACTTGTCGTCGAGGATCGTCAGGTGGCGGACCGTCAGGTTCTCGATCTCGAGATGCTTGACCCGGCCGCGGCCAACGGCCAGCCGGCTTACCGCCAGGCGACCGATGGAAAGCGCGCCGAGCGCCAGGAAACCCACGGCCAGGGCGCCCAGGGCGCCGGCCCCCACCGCGCCGGCCGGCAGGGCCTTGGGCGCGATCGTGGCGACGGGGGTCTTGGTCTCTTCGGTCACCGGTCCTTCTCCCGCTCGCCGATGGCGGCCTGGGCCGCGGCCAGGCGGGCGATCGGCACCCGGAAGGGCGAGCAGCTCACATAGTCGAGGCCGGCCTTCTCGCAGAATTCGATGGAGGCCGGGTCGCCGCCGTGCTCGCCGCAGATGCCGAGCTTGATGTCGGGACGGGTCTTGCGGCCGCGCTCGACGGCGATGTTGATCAGGTCGCCGACGCCTTCCTGGTCGAGGCTGACGAAGGGGTCCTTTTCGAAGATGCCCTTGTCGATATAGGCGCCCAGGAACCGGCCGCTGTCGTCACGGCTGATGCCGAAGGTGGTCTGGGTCAGGTCGTTGGTGCCGAAGGAGAAGAACTCGGCGTACTCGGCGAGGTCGTCGGCCCGGATCGCCGCGCGCGGCAGTTCGATCATGGTGCCCACCCGGTAGTCGATGGTCACACCCTTCTCTTCCATCACCAGCTTGGCGATGCGGTCGGTGAGCTCGCGGAGGAACTTCATCTCCAGGCCCTTGGCGACCAGGGGATGCATGATCTCCGGGATCGGCGCGGCCTTGCCCGAGGCGACCACCTCGATGGCGGCCTCCAGGATGGCGCGGACCTGCATCTCGTAGATCTCGGGATAGGCCACGCCCAGGCGGCAGCCACGGTGGCCCAGCATGGGGTTCACCTCGTGCAGCTCCTTGGCGCGGGCCAGCAGCTTGGCGGCGTCCAGGCCGGTGGCCTTGGAGACCGCTTCCACGTCTTCCGCCGTGTGGGGCAGGAACTCGTGCAGGGGCGGGTCCAGCAGGCGGAAGGTGACCGGCAGGCCCTCCATGATGGAGAACAGCTGCACGAAATCCTCGCGCTGCATGACCAGCATCTTGGCCAGCGCCTGTTCGCGTCCGGCCCGGTCGTCGGCCAGGATCATCTCGCGCACCGCAGCGATGCGCACGGCGTCGAAGAACATGTGCTCCGAGCGCACCAGGCCGATGCCCTCGGCGCCGAACTGGCGGGCGGCGGCGGCGTCGGTGGCGGTCTCGGCGTTGGCCCGGACCTTCAGGCGGCGGATGGCGTCGGCCCAGACCATCAGGGCGGCGAAGTCCCCCGTCAGTTCCGGTTCGATCATCTGCACGGCGCCGGCCAGCACCTCGCCCTTGGAGCCGTCGATGGTGATGATGTCACCGGCCTTGAAGGTGCGGTTGCGGGCCCGGAAGGTCTGGGCCGCGTCGTCGATATAGAGTTCGCTGGCGCCGGAGACGCAGGGACGTCCCATGCCGCGCGCCACCACCGCGGCGTGGCTGGTCATGCCGCCGCGGGCGGTCAGGATCGCCTTGGCCGCGTGCATGCCGTGGATATCCTCCGGGGAGGTCTCCTCGCGGACCAGGATCACGTCCTGGCCGGCGGCGGCCATCTTCTCGGCCTCGTCGGCGTCGAACACCACCTTGCCGGTGGCCGCGCCGGGCGAGGCGGGCAGGCCAGAGGTGATGATGTCGCGCGGGCTCGCCGGGTCGATGGTGGGGTGCAGCAGCTGGTCGAGCGAACCAGGCTCGATGCGCATCACCGCCTCTTCCTTGGTGATCAGGCCCTCATTGGCGAGATCCACCGCGACCTTCAGCGCCGCCTTGGCGGTGCGCTTGCCGTTGCGGGTCTGGAGCATGTAGAGGCGCCCCTTCTCCACGGTGAACTCGATGTCCTGCATGTCGCGATAGTGGGTTTCCAGCTTCTCGACGACGGACTTGAATTCCTTGAAGACCTCCGGCAGCGCCTCTTCCATGGACGGCGACTTCTCGCCCATCTCCTCGCGGGCGGCCCGGGTCAGGGCCTGGGGCGTGCGGATGCCGGCCACCACGTCCTCGCCCTGGGCGTTGATCAGGAACTCGCCGTAAAGGCGGGCCTCGCCGGTCGAGGGATTGCGGGTGAAGGCCACGCCGGTGGCGCTGCTGTCGCCCATATTGCCGAACACCATCGACTGGACGTTGACGGCGGTCCCCCAGCTTTCGGGGATGTCGTGCATGCGGCGATAGAACTTGGCCCGGTCGTTCATCCAGCTGGCGAACACCGCGCTGATGGCGCCCCAGAGCTGGGCCTGCGGGTCCTGCGGGAAGGGATGACCCAGTTCGCGCTCGACGGCGGCCTTGTAGGCGGTGACGACCTTTTCCCAGTCCTCGGCGGACAGCGCGGTGTCGACGGTGACGTCGAGACGCTCCTTCTGCTCGTCGAGGATGTCCTCGAACATGTGGTGGTCCAGGTCGAGGACCACGGCCGAGTACATCTGGATGAAGCGGCGATAGCTATCGAAGGCGAAGCGGCGGTCACCGGCCAGCTTGGCCAGGCCTTCCACCGTCTGGTCGTTGAGGCCGAGGTTGAGGACCGTGTCCATCATGCCCGGCATGGAGGCCCGCGCGCCGGAGCGCACCGAGACCAGCAGCGGGTTGGCGGCGTCGCCGAACACCTTGCCGGTGATGGCCTCGACCTTGGCCAGGCCGGCGATGACCTGTTCCTTCAGGCCCTCGGGATAGGTCTTGTCGTTGGAATAGTAGTGGACGCAGGCCTCGGTGGTGATCGTGAAGCCGGGGGGCACGGGCAGGCCCAGGGAGGACATCTCGGCGAGATTGGCCCCCTTCCCGCCCAGCAGGTTCTTCATGGACGCGTCGCCGTCGGCGCCGCCTCCGCCGAAGGAATAGACCCAGCGCGACTTCGTCAGCGTATCGGTCGGCATCCTTGAGGTCTCCTAACCCGTCACCAAAGAGAAGTCCGCGACGCGACCCATCGCATCCCGGACCTGCGCCAAAAGCCGTAGGCGGTTCTCGCGTTCCGCCGCGACCTCAGAGTTCACCAGCACCTTCTCGAAGAAGGCGTCCACGGGCGCGCGCAGTCCCGACAGGGCACGCATGGCGCCCGCGAAATCTTCGTTGTGCAATGCACGCGCGACCGCGGGTTCCGCAAGGGAAATTGCCGTGATGAGGCCTGCTTCTTCCGCGGTGGCGCCGGCCATGGCGACCGCCGGCCCGGCGGGCAAGGGCCCCTTCTTTTCCTCCGCCTGGAGGAGTTGCCGGGCGCGCTTCTCGCCGGCCAGCAGGTTCTTGCCGTCCTCGGTCGTCAGGAAGCCGTCCAGGGCCTCGACCCGGGCGACGATCCGCACCAGGTCGTCGTCGCCTAGGGCGAAGACCGCGTCCACCAGGTCGTGGCGCTTGCCCTGGTCGCGCAACACCACCTTCAGGCGGTCGGCGAAGAAGGCCATGACCTCGTCGGCCACCACGGAATAGGGGCGGAATTCGTAGAGCACCTCGCCCTCGGGGGCGTCGCCGGCCGCGGCCGAGCGGTCGAAGCGGATGTCGAAATCCTCCTCGGTCGCCACGACATAGGGCTTACCTTCCAGCAGCGCGGCCTCGAACTCCTCGACATAGGTCTCGAACACCTCCGAGGGGCTGCGCGACAGCGGACCGAGATAGCCGGTGGTCCGCTTGGTCGAGACATAGAGCGCCCGGCCGGGATCGACGAAGCAGCGCAGGGACCTGTACCAGTCGGCCACCAGCTCGCGCACCGGGGCGCGGGCTTCGGACCCCAACAGGATGCGGATCACGCCGAGCGCCGCGCGGCGCAGAGCGTAGGGGTCGCGCGATCCCGTAGGCTTCTCGTTGATGGCGAAGAAGGCGGTCAGGGTGTCGAGCTTTTCGGCCAGGGCCACGGCCATGGTGACGGGCGTGTCAGGCGCCTCGTCATTGGCGCCGACCGGGCGGTAGTGGTCGCGGATCGCGTCGGCCACCACGCCGCTGATCTTTTCCTCACGGGCGTAGTAGCCGCCCATCAGGCCCTGCAGCTCGGGGAACTCGCCCACCATGCCCGTGCCGAGATCGGCCTTGGCCAGGCGCGCGGCCAGCACGGCCTTGGACACGTCGGCGCCGACCCGGGGCGCGATGGCCTTGGAGAGGATTTCCAGCCGCTCGACGCGCTCGTAGAGGCTGCCCAGCTTGGCGTGGAAGGTCACGCCCTTCAGCTTCTCCAGGCGGCTTTCCAGGGTGATCTTGCGGTCTTCGTCCCAGAAGAAGCGGGCGTCGGAGAGGCGGGCCGAGAGCACCTTGGCGTTGCCGGCGGCGATCACCGCGCCCCCGTCGGCGGCCTCGATATTGGCCACGGTCAGGAAGTGGGGCGCCAGCTTGCCGGTGGCCGGGTCGCGGACCGCGAAATACTTCTGGTGGGTGCGCATGGAGGTGCGGATCACCTCCGGCGGCAGGTCCAGGAACGCCGGGTCCATGTCGCCCAGCACCGGGGTCGGCCATTCGGCCAGGCCCGCCACCTCGTCCAGCAGGCCCTCGTCGTCCACCAGATCGAGATTGCGCGCGAAGCAGAGGGTCTTGGCGCCTTCCAGGATGCGGTCCTTCCGCTCCTCGGGATCCAGGATCACGAAGTGCTTGGCCAGCTTCTGAGCATACTCGTCGAAATCGCGGACCTTGAACGGCTGGCCCGAGCCCATGAACCGGTGGCCCTCGGTGACATTGCCCGCCTCGATGCCATCGACGCTGAACGGGACAACCTCGCCGTCGAAGACGCAGACGATGCGCTTCAGCGGTCGCACCCAGCGCAGGGTCCCACGGCCCCAGGTCATGGACTTGGGCCAGGGGAAGTCGCGAACGATCTTCTCGACCATCTCGGCGATGATCTCCGGCGTCGGGCGCCCCTGGCGGTGGATGTGGGCGAACCAGACGCCGTCCTTCTCCACCAGTTGCTCGCGGGTCAGGCCGGTGGAGCGCAGGAAGCCGTCCATCGCTTGGTCGGGAGAGCCGACGCGCGGGCCTTTGCGGTCTTCGTGCCGGTCGCCCTGGGTAGCCGGCAGCCCCTCGGCCACCAGGGTCAGGCGGCGCGGACCGCCGAAAGCTTTCACGGCCTCCGGGATCAGAGCCTCGCCCGCCAGATGCTCGCGGGCCAGGCGTTCAAAATCCCGCGCGGCCTGGGCCTGCATGCGCGCCGGAATCTCTTCGGAGAATAGTTCGATCAGAAGCTGGGGCATGGTCCTACTTCGCAACCTGCTCGGCGTTGGGGAGGCCATCGCCGCCCTCGTTCTTCACCCAGGCCAGGGCGCACATCTTGGTCAGGTCGCGGATGCGGCCGATGTAGCTCTGGCGTTCGGCCACGGCGATGGCGCCGCGGGCGTCCATCAGGTTGAACAGGTGGCTGGCCTTCAGCACGTGGTCATAGGCCGGCAGGACGATGGCCTGGCCCTGCGGTCCGGTCATGGCCAGCAGGCGCGGGACCTGGATCTCCATGTCCTCGAACTGGCGCTTCAGGGTCTCCACGTCATAGCCGTGGAAGTTGGCCTCCGAGTGTTGGCGCTCGTTCTCCAGGAACACCTCGCCATAGGTCTTGGGCTCGGGGCCGTCGGGATCGTTGAAGGCGAGATCGGTGAAGTGGTCGACGCCCTGGATGTACATGGCCAGGCGTTCCAGGCCGTAGGTCAGCTCGCCGGCCACCGGGAACACGTCCAGGCCGCCGACCTGCTGCATATAGGTGTACTGGCTGACTTCCATGCCGTCGCACCAGACCTCCCAGCCCAGGCCCCAGGCCCCGACCGTGGGGTTTTCCCAGTCGTCCTCGACGAAGCGGATGTCGTGCAGGCGAGTGTTGAGGCCGATGGCCTCCAGGCTGCCAAGATACAGCTCCTGCAGGTTGTCGGGGTTCGGCTTCAGGATCACCTGGTACTGATAGTAGTGCTGCAGGCGGTTGGGGTTCTCGCCATAGCGGCCATCGCCAGGCCGCCGCGAGGGCTGCACATAGGCGGCCCGCCAGGACTTGGGACCCAGCGCGCGCAGGACCGTGGCCGGGTGCAGGGTGCCTGCGCCGACCTCAATGTCATGCGGCTGCAGAATCACGCAGCCCTGACGGCTCCAATAGTCGTGCAATTTCAGGATAAGGCCCTGAAATGAAAGCGGCTTGTCGGCGGGCATGTGTGCTGTTTCGCAGGCGCAAAAAAAGTCGGCGGACCATAGGGCCCGCCGACCTTTGCTTCAACCCATGTAGGGGCTGTCTTTAGTTGCCCTTGGGGGCGGTGCGGTTGCCCGCATTGGACAGCGGCTTATAGAGCGCGCGGTTCTCAGGGGTGTCGGCCACCGGCCCGTTGGTGACCGTCGTCGTGGTCATGGTGGCCGAAGTGTCGGCGGTGGCGCCGGTGCTGGCCATCGGCGTCGTGACGCTGGTGGAGGACGTCCCGTCGACCGAGGTTTCGGTGGTGGTCGTGCTGTCCGTCGTCGGCATGGGATCGCCGGCCGGTGTGGTCATGGGAGGCACGGTGGCGTCCGCCGGCTGGGTCATGGTCTGGGCCTGGGCGGCTCCGGCCATCAGCGCGGTGGCGGCGGCGGCGGCGAGAAGGGTCTTGAGGGTCATGGTGGTTGCTCCTGGTGGTTCCTGAAGGAATCCCGGCGGCCTGCGGCCGCCGAGGCAGCCCCGACTAGTTGGTTTTCGGCAGCACCTGAGTGGCCGGAAGGGTGGTTGGCTCCTTGACGGACGCCGCAGGCGCGGTGGCCGAGGCGGGCACGGCGGTATTGGCCGCCGCCATGGCGCCCGGCGGCAGCAGCACCTTGTCCACCACGTGGATGATGCCGTTGGTGGACATCACGTCGGCCTGGACGATGTCGGCGTCATTGACCTTCAGCGTGGCCCCGCCGGCCAGTTCGACGGACGGACCGGCGACGGTGGCGGCCTTGCGGGTGGCGCCCTTGAACTCGCTCGACGGCACCTTGGCGTTGATCACGTGATAGATCAGGACCTTCTGAAGCTGGGCCTTGTTTTCCGGCAGCATCAGCTTGTCGAGCTCGCCGGCCGGCAGGGCCGCGAAGGCCGCGTCCGTCGGGGCGAACACCGTCAGGTTCTTGTTGTCCTTGAGCAGGGTGGTGAGGTTGGTCGCCTCGGCCGCCTTCAGGAAGGTTTTGAACTGGCCCGAGGCCTTGGCGGTGGCGACGATGTCGCCGGCGGCCACGACCTTGGCGGTCGCCTTGGCCTTGGATTCGGCCGCGACGGGGTCAGCGGCAGGCTTGGCGGCGGTCTGAGCATGGGCCGCGCCGGCGATCAGCGCAACGGCGGCGGTCGTGGTCAGAATACGGTTCAAATGCATCTTGTCCTCGTGACGGGGTAAATGGGCGCCCCCCAAAATCCGAGCCCGGAGAGAAGCTCGGCCTGTCGCGCTCAACAGCGCACGCCGCCGCGACTGGTTGCGAAGATCACGGGTTCGTGAATGGCCGCCGGGCTGACGCCAAGGCCCCAGCTTCACCAGACGTCTGCGCATTGTGGAGGCGCATTCTGCGTAACATTTGAACATCCCTTGGGCGATATGCCCGCAAATCGGGCGCCCAAGGTCTTTTCCTTGATCAGAAGTTACCGGGCGTCCGCCCTGGACGGCGTGTCTCGGTAGCGTCGCCTTGCCGTCGAGGGGGCTGAACTCGCGACGGGTCGGGAATTCACCACGGGCGTGCCGATCTTTGGGGCTGCGCAGGAGCGAGCGATGAAACTGATCATGGCGATCGTCAAACCCTTCAAGCTGGACGATGTGCGCGAAGCGCTCGTCGCCGCCGGCGTCGAGGGGCTGACGGTCTCGGAAGTTAAGGGCTACGGCCGGCAGAAGGGGCAGACGGAGATCTACCGGGGCGCTGAGTACCAGGTGAACTTCGTTCCCAAGGTGAAGCTGGAGGCGGTTGTCGACGACAGCGCCGCCGCCAAGGCCGTGGAGGCCGTCAAGGCCGCCGCCGCCACCGGCAAGATCGGCGACGGGAAGATCTTCGTCCTCAATGTCGAGGACGCGGTTCGCATTCGGACCGGCGAGTCCGGCACTGCGGCGCTTTAGAGCGCAGCGCGAACTCATCGGGACAAGGGGATAGCACATGAAAACATTCGGATTTAAGCGGCTGGCGGGCCTGATGGCCGCCGCCACCCTGGTCGGGGCGCCCTTGGCGTTCCCGGCCTTCGCACAGGACGTCGCACCGCCCGCCGCCGAGGCCGCCGCGCCCGCGCCCGCGCCGGAAGAGGCGGCTCCCGCCGCAACGGAAGAGGCGGCTCCGGCCACCGCGGAAGCCGCGGCGCCGGCGCTGATGGCCCACCAGGTCAAGCTCGAACTCGACGGTTCCGGCACGGCCTGGATCCTGACCTCCACGGCCCTGGTTCTGATGATGACCATTCCCGGCCTGGCGCTGTTCTACGGCGGCATGGTCCGCCGCAAGAACGTCATCGCCACGGTGGCGCAATCCTTCGCCGTCACCTGCGTGGTGACGATCGTCTGGATGGCCATCACCTACGGCATGGCCTTCGGCGTGAACCCGGATGAGACCCTGAACAAGTACGTCGGCTCCTTCGACGTCCTGTTCCTCAGCGGCGTCACCACCGAAACGGCCTTCTCGGCCGCCAAGGGCCTGCCGGAGATGCTGTGGATCGTCTATCAGATGACCTTCGCCATCATCACGCCCGCCCTCATCGCCGGCGCCTTCGCCGAACGCATGAAGTTCTCGGCCCTCCTGCTCTTCACGACCCTGTGGGCGGTCTTCGTCTACGCGCCCATCTGTCACTGGGTCTGGGGCGGCGGCTGGCTCTCGGGCGCGGGCGTCCTCGACTTCGCCGGCGGCACCGTCGTTCACATCAATGCGGGCGTCGCCGGCCTGATGTGCGCCCTGGTTCTCGGCAAGCGCAAGGGCTACGGCGCGGAAAACATGGCGCCTTCCAACCTGGTCTACACCATGATCGGCGCCAGCCTGCTGTGGGTGGGCTGGTTCGGCTTCAACGCCGGTTCGGAATGGGCCGCCGACGGCATCGCCTCCGCCGCCATGCTGAACACCCAGATCGCCGCGGCCGCCGCGGCCCTGTCCTGGATGATCGTGGAGTGGGTAGAGCGCAAGAAGCCCGGCATGCTGGGCCTGGCCTCCGGTGCGGTGGCGGGTCTCGTCGCCATCACCCCGGCCGCCGGTTTCGTGAACCCGCAAGGCGCTCTGATCATCGGCATCATCGGTGGCGGCGCGGCCTATGTGGGCGCGGTCTGGCTCAAGCGCCTGCTGAAGTATGACGACAGCCTCGACGCCTTCGGCGTGCACGGGATCGCCGGCATCGTCGGCGCCCTGCTCACCGGCGCCCTGGCCGACCCGGCCATCAACAGCCTCGGTGAAGGCGCCACCGTGGCCAAGCAGATGCTGGGCATCGGCGCGACCATCGCCTGGTCGGGCGTGGTCACCCTGATCATCCTGTTCGTGGTCAAGTTCACCACCGGCCTGCGCGTCTCGGAAGAGGGCGAAGTCGAGGGTCTGGACCTCTCGCTGCACGGCGAAGCCCTGCACGAATAGTCCACGTCAAACCAAAGCGTTGGGAACGGGGGTCCTTCGGGGCCCCCGTTTTCGTTTGGGCTAACCCCAGTCCGTCCGGGCGATGGCGTACTCCACCTCGCCCTGCTCCGCGCCCGGCAGGGGATCGTCCCACGCCAGGTGGAAGGTGCGGATGTAACCCAGCCCCGCCTTCTCCATCACCCGCCGCGACCCCGTGTTCACCGCCATGGTCTCAGCCCAGATGCGGCTGAGCCCCAGTTGGCGAAAGCCCAGGTCAACCAGGGCGCGGGCCGCCTCGCTGGCATAGCCCCGGCCCCAGGCCGCGCGGACCAGCCGATAGCCCAGCTCCGCCTCATCGCCCTCAACCCGCAGCGACGCCCAGCCGAGAAAGGTCTCGCCCTCGAACAGCAGCCAGGTGCGGCGCGCGAGCAGGTCGGGCAGGCTGTGGGTCTCGACAACCTCGCGGGTCTCCCCTGCCCCGGTGATGAAGGCCATCACCTCGGGATCGCCGTGCAGAGCGACCAGATGTTCGAGATCGTCCGGCGCCAGGGGCCGCAGGCGCAGCCGTTCGGTCTGCATGACCTCAGCCCCAGGGACCGCCAAGGCGGCAGCGCTGGACCCACCAGTCGGGCTTCATGGCCATGATCCGTTCCGCCAGGGTCTCGGCCTCCACCTCGCTCTGGCACAGCGCGAAGCAGGTGGCGCCGGAGCCGGACATGCGGGCGATCAGGGCCTCAGGCTCGTCGGCCAGGGTGGCCAGGACATCGCCGATGGCCGGGGCCAGGGCGACGGCGGGCGCCTCCAGGTCGTTGCGGGTGGTGGCCAGCCAACCGGCCAGTTCCTCGACGCTCTCGAAGGCGTCGGGCATGGGCGGCGGCGCGATATCTCCGAAGGTCAGGGCGGCGTCGAGGGCGGCGTAGACGGCGGGCGTCGAGACCGAGACGCCCGGATTGACCAGCACCGCCTCCAGGATCGGCAGGCCCGGGGCCGGCGACAGCCGCTCTCCCCGCCCCTGCGCCACCACCGGGCGGCCCCAGAGGCAGGCCGCGCCATCGGAGCCGAGGCCGGCGGCGACGGCCTCTAGTTCGGCGTCCTCCAGCCGGGGGTTCATGGCCTCGCGCATCAGCCGCAGGGCCGCGCCGGCGTCGCTGGACCCGCCGCCGAGACCCGCCGCCACCGGCAGGCGTTTTTCCAGGGTGAAGGCGCTGAGCGCCTGCGGGCCCCGGGCCTTGGCCAGCAGGGCGCGGGCGGCGCGCAGGACCAGGTTGTCGCCCTCGGCCGCCAGTTGATGGGCGAAGGGACCGCGCACCTTCACGGCCAGGGCGTCGCCGTCGTGCAGGGTCACCCGGTCGCCGGCGTCGGCGAAGACCATCAGGCTGCAGAGCGGGTGATAGCCGTCGGCGCCCGGCGCGCCGACGTGCAGGAAGAGGTTGATCTTGGCGGGCGCCAGGGTGTCGCCGGCCATCGCGCTACTGTCCGGCGACGCGGGGGCTCGCGGCCGGTCCCGTCGGACCCAGGCCCGAGGCCAGCTTGGTGGTCACCTCGGCCTTCATCTTGGCGTCGGGGTCGAGGGTGAGAACCCGCTTCCACTGGAACTCCGCCTCGTCGCGGCGGCCGATGCGCCAGTAGGCGTCCCCCAGGTGATTGTTGATGTCCGGATCGCCGGCCTCAAGCTCGATGGCTTCCTCAAGCTTCTCGACGGCCTTCTTGTAGTCCCCGAGCCGGAAATAGGCCCAGCCGAGGCTATCGATCATGGCCCCGGACTTGGGATTGGAGGCCACGGCCCGTTGCACCATGGCCAGGGCCTCCGGCAGGTGCTCGCCGCGGTCGATCCAGGAATAGCCGAGATAGTTCAGCATCTCGCTGTCGTCGGGGCGGATCTTCAGGGCCGCGCGCAAGTCGGCCTCGCCATCGGCCCAGCGGCCGGCGCGGTCGTTGGCCACGCCGCGGGCATAGAGCAGCCGCCAGTCGCCGGGCCGGGCGGCGATCACCTCGGTGAGGATCTGGGACGACTCGGCGAACTGTTCGTTGACCCGCAGCATGTCGGCCAGGGTCACCTTGGCGTCGAGATCGCCGGAGGCGGCGGCCTCGCGCGCCATCTTCAGGGCCGTCTCGCTATCCTTGGCGTTCTGGAAGCTCCAGGCCAGCTTGGAGCGGGCCGCGGCATATTCGGGCGAACCGGGCTTGGGCCTGGCGTAGGACGCCCGAGCGGAGTCGATGTCGCCGGCGGCCTCCATCAGATTGCCCACCATCAGCCAGGCCTCGTTGCGGTTGGGGTCCAACCGCAGGGCCAGGCGCAGGTAGGCCAGGCCGATCTGATCCTGCTTGGCCGACAGCATGGTGGCGGCGGGCGCCATCAGGGCCTGGGCCGCGCCCTGGCGCAGGGTCGGCGCGGGCGGGGCCGACTTGCCGGCCGCGGCGCGGGCCTTGGCCGCCAGCAGGATGGAGTTGGAAGGCTCTTCGGCAAGGCCCTTGTCATAGACGGCCACGGCGTCCAGCCGCTTGCCGCGCCGCTCCAGGAAGCCGCCATAGGCCAGCAGCACCATGTCCCCGGGACTGTCGCCGCCGGTGAGCGCCTTGAAGTCGGTCTCGGCCTCGTCGTAGCGCTTGGCGCGCTCATAGAGGAAGGCCTGACCCAGCAGGCCGAAATACTCCACGACCTTGTCGTTGCGCAGTTCAGGACGAACCACCGCGCCCTCGGCGTCGCCGGCCATGGCCGAGGCCCAGGGGCCCAGCAGCGCCGCGGCGCCCTTGTGCGGGAAGCCAATGAGCTCGGGCTTCAGCAGCAACCTGGCGGCCTTGCCCTGGTTGCTGGACATCGCCTCGACGGCCTGGACCACGCGGCCCATCCGCTTGGCGGCTTCCGAGGCGCCGTCACCGGAGGGCGCGAGCGCGGCGGCCTTGGTGATGTCGCCGGCCAGGACCGCGGCGGTGAAGGCCCGCTCGGCGATCAGGTCATCTTCCGCGCCGCCGGCCTGGGCCTGTTCAAAATAGGCGACCGCCTGGGCGCCTCGACCATCGTTCAGCGCGCCCTGGCCGGCCAGGAACAGGCCGTAGGACGAGCCGCCCAGGTCATCGAGACTGGCGAGATCGTCCCCTGGCGCAGTGGCGCAGGCGGCCAGGAGGACGAGCGGGGCGACGCAGACGACCAGTTTACGCATGGGGTCGAACCTCAACGCTTTCCGCCCGCGCCGCAAGCTTGGCCGGCCCGCGCGCGCCGATTTGCCCTACATATTCGGGTAGTTCGGCCCGTCTCCGCCCTGCGGCGTGGTCCAGTTGATGTTCTGCGACGGGTCCTTGATGTCGCAGGTTTTGCAGTGGACGCAGTTCTGGAAGTTGATCTGGAACTTCGGGTTCTGGCCCTGCTCGTCGTACAGCACCTCGTAGACGCCCGCCGGACAGTAGAGGCGCGCGGGCTCGCCGAACCGGGGCAGGTTCACCTCGATCGGGACGCTCGGGTCCTTCAGCTTCAGGTGGGCCGGCTGGTTCTCGTCGTGGTTGGTGGCCGACAGGAAGACGCTGGAGAGCTTGTCGAAGCTGAACTCGTTATCCGGCTTGGGATAGACGATCGGCTTGTAGTCCGTGGCCAGGCCGGTGGAGGCCGCGTCGGACTTGCCGTGCTTGAGCGTGCCCCACGGGGACCAGCCACCCAGGAGCGTGGCGATCATGGCGTCGGCGCCGCCCAGGACCAGGCCCGGAATGGTGCCGAACCTCGACCACAGCGGCTTGAAGTTGCGGACGTTCCACAGCTCCTTGTGGATCGAGGATTTCTTGTAGGCCGCTTCGTAGCTCTCCAGGGCGTCGCTCGAACGGCCCTGCGCGATGGCGGCGAAGGCGGCCTCGGCGGCCAGCATGCCGCTCTTCACCGCGTTGTGGCTGCCCTTGATGCGCGGGACATTGACCATGCCGGCCGAGCAGCCCAGCAGGACGCCGCCCGGGAAGTAGAGCTGCGGCAGGGATTGCGAACCGCCCTCGGTGATGGCCCGCGCGCCGTACGAGATGCGCTTGCCGCCTTCGAGATAGCCGCGGATCGTCGGGTGGGTCTTGAAGCGCTGGAACTCGTCGAAGGGCGAGAGCCAGGGATTCTTGTAGTTGAGGTGCAGCACGAAGCCGATGGCCACGTAGTTGTCCCCGAAGTGGTACATGAAGGACCCGCCGCCGGTGGCGTTGTCCAGCGGCCAGCCGAAGGTGTGCTGGGTCAGGCCGGGCTCGAACTGTTCGTCCGGCACCTGCCAGAGTTCCTTGATGCCGATGCCGAACTTCTGCGGCTCGCGGCCCTCGGTCAGGCCGAACTTGGCCTGCAGCTGCTTGGCCAGCGAACCGCGGACGCCCTCGCCGATGAAGGTGTACTTGGCGTGAAGTTCGATGCCGGGCTGATAGTCGGGGCCGGGCTGGCCATCCTTGCCGATGCCGAACACCCCGGCGACGACGCCCTTCACCGAGCCGTCCTCGTTATAGACCACCTCGGAGGCGGCCATGCCGGGATAGATCTCGACGCCCAGGCTCTCGGCGTGCTGGCCCATCCAGCGGCAGACGTTGCCCAGGGAGGCGATGTAGTTGCCGTGGTTCAGCATCCACTTGGGGAAGGGCAGGAAGCTGATATCCAGCTCGCCCTGCGGACCCAGCATCACGAACTTGTCGCGGGTGACCTGGGTCTCCAGAGGAACCCCAAGCTCCTTCCAATTCGGCAGAAGTTCGTTGATGCCGCTGGGATCGATGACCGCGCCCGACAGGATGTGGGCGCCGACCTCGGAGCCCTTTTCCAGCACGGCGACGGTGATTTCGGTCCCTGCGGCCTCGGCCAGTTGCTTCAGGCGGATCGCGGCCGAGAGGCCCGAGGGGCCGGCGCCGACGATCACCACGTCGTACTCCATGGCCTCGCGTTCGATGACGTCGCTCATGATCCCCTCAACTCCTCTGGGCCGCGCGTCAGGGGTTCCCCTCCCCTTACGCCGCGCAGCGTTGATCCGTTCGCCGACTTATCGGAAGCTTGCCGGTCGCCGGTCAAGGGTGAACTCCGTCGCAACAACGATTACAAGGACGCATGAACCCCGCCTCGCGTGACATCGCCGCCGAAAGCCTGCTCGCCTTCTGGGCCGAGGCGGGTGTCGACGCCATGCTGCTGGACGAGCCGTTCGATCGCATCGAGGCGGGCAAGATCGCGCCGATCCGCCTGCCGGAGAAGCCGGTGGCGGCCCCGATCGCGGCCAGGGCGGCCCCTGCCGCGGGTCCCGATGTGTCCGCCGCCGTCGCCGAGGCCAAGCGCCTGGCCGCCGGCGCCCCTGACCTGGAGGCCCTGAAGGCCGCCATCGAGGCCTTTGACGGCTGCCCGCTGAAGTTCGAGGGCGCCGCGCGCCAGTCGGTCTTCTATCGCGGCTCGGTCACCGCCCCGCTGATGGTGATTGGTGAAGGCCCGGGCCAGGAAGAGGATATCCAGGGACAGCCCTTCGTCGGCCGGGCGGGCCAGCTTCTGGACAGGATGCTCGCCGCCGCGGGCCTGACCGATCAGGTCTTCATCACCAACTCGGTGTTCTGGCGTCCGCCCGGCAACCGCAATCCGTCCCCGGGCGAGCAGATGGTCTGCGCGCCCTTCCTGGAGCGGGCGATCGAGCTGCTGAAGCCCCGCATGCTGCTGCTGGTGGGCGGCCCCGCGTCAAAGGCCATGCTGAAGCGCGAGGAAGGCATCCTGTCCCTGCGGGGGCGATGGTTCGAATGGAAGTCGGCGGACGGCGCCATCGAGCTGCCGGCCATGCCCACCCTGCACCCGGCCTTCCTCCTGCGGCAGCCCGGGGCCAAGAAGAAGGCGTGGAGTGACCTGCTGACGCTCACCGAACGCCTCAATCGTCCGGAACGTCCTTAACCGGACTCCTGCGGCGCGAACGCACTTTCTCTTCATCAATAAGGGTTCTAAACGTCTCCGGTCATTGAGAAGTAGGGTCACGCCAGACCAGCGACGACGCGGCGGTGTGAAGGTGGGCATGACGCAGACCAAGCGCGTGCGGATCGCGGCCCTGGCCCTGATCTGCGCCACGATCGCAGGAAAGGCGCTGGCCGGCAGCCCGCAGGTCCTGACGCCCGCCGACGCTCAGAGCTATGCCCGGGCCTTCGAATCCGTGGATCGCGGCGACTTCATCGACGCCACGATGCAGACCATCGAGATCAGCGACCCCTCGCTCTCGGGCTACATCACCTATCGGGGCCTGATGCACCCGACGGCGCACAAGTCGAACTTCGACGAGCTGTCGGGCTGGCTGTCGCGCTATGCTGACCTGCCGGTCGCCGAGCGCATCTACACCCTGGCCAGCAAGCGCAAGACGCCGGACATGGCGCCGCCGACCGTGCCCGGCCTGATCGGGACCGACTGGAACAAGGTCGCGCTGGTGGCGCCGGGCTCCGGCGGTCCCTTCGATCTAGACAACGCCCGTCTGGCCCGCGAGGCCTTCTATTCCGGCGACTCCCGGCGGGCGTTGGACCTGGCCAAGGCGGTGGGCGAGCGCTGGATCGCCGGCATGGCCGCCTACCGCCTGCGCCACTACGACCAGGCCGAGACCCATCTGTCACAGGTGGCGCAGGACACCGAGGAAGACATCTGGGTCCGGGCCGGCGCGGCATACTGGGCCGCTCGCGCCGCTGAGGCCGGCGGCAACAGCGACCGGGCGGCCACCTATCTGCGTCAGGCGGCCGGTTCGCCACAGACCTTCTACGGCATGATCGCCGAGCGCCAGGTGGCGCTTGGCAATCTTGGCCCCGCCATCCCGCTCTCGATGGCCCAGCCCTACCAGCCCCGCGCGCGGAGCGTGATCAAGGCTTCCTACGGCGGCCCCACCGCCGACGTGACCAAGATGATGCGCGACGACGTCCGCGCTCATCGCGCGGCTGCGCTGGCCCAGATCGGCCGCGTGCCGGAGGCCGGCCAGGAACTGCGCGCCGGCCTGGCGCTCGCCCGCACCCCCGCCGAGCGTGAGCGCTGGATGAAGCTGTCCGCCGTCATCAACGAAGGCCTAGCCCAGGACATGGCCGCCGCCGGTCCCGCCCGGCGCCGCGGCGAGCCGGACTATCCCACCCCGAACCTGAACCCCCGCGAGGGCTTCAAGGTCAGCAAGGCCCTGGTCTACGCCATCGTGCGCCAGGAAAGCCGCTTCAACCCGGGCGTCGTTTCGCCGGCCGGCGCGGTGGGCCTGATGCAGCTGATGCCCGACGCCGCGGCCCACGCCACCGGCGACAAGCGTCTGCGCGACGACATGAGCCCGCTGTTCGATCCTGGCTTCAATCTGAAGGTCGGCCAGGACTATCTCGGCTGGCTGATGGGCGAAGGGGTCGGCTACGACATCCTGCGCACGGTGGCGGCCTATAATGGCGGCCCCGGCACCCTGCAGAAGACCGCCACCATGCTGGGGGACGATGACGAGAGCCTGATGGTCATCGAGTGCATGCCCGCGGTCGAGACCCGCAACTACGTCGAACGCGTCATGGCCGCCTACTGGACCTACCAGAAGAAGTTCGGCCAGGAGTCACGCACCCTCGACGCCCTGGCCACCGGCCAGAGATACATCGACGCCCGCTGGGACGCGCACCTGCCCGCGGCCAGGGTCGTGGTGGCCGAGGATGAGGACGCCAAGGCTGCGTCCAAGGACGACAAGAAGGCCCGGCGCGGCAAGCGCGGCTAAGGCCTCGCTTCGCCCTCAATCTGCGACTAGCTGTGTGCGACCGGCCTGACGCGACAGGCCACGACGCATGCGGAGACCCCCTTGAGCGACGCCCCCCGCAAGAAACGCCTGCCCCTGCGTTGGCTGAGCCTGGCCGAGATCGTTGGCGTGGTGGCCGTTGTGGTGGCCGTGCTCGGCTATTGGGATTCCCATCGCGAGCGCACCCAGGAGGCCCGCGAGAAGGCCCTGGCCGCCCGCGAGCGCCAAGTGGAACAGCGCGCCGACGCGCTGAAGCAGACCTTCCTGATGACCGGTTCGGTGGAGAGTTCGGGCGAGCGGATTCGCCTGACTTCCCTGCGTCCCGAACAGGTGATCCAGACCCAGACGATCTGGTTTCCCCAGGCCATCCGCGGCGACAAGGTCGAGACGACCGGCAATCCGCGGCTCGAGGCCGGCTGGATCGACGAGGGCCTGCGCAAGGCCGCCGCCAAGACCAGGAGCGGTCGCGCGCCGGTTGGTGTGCTGACGGTGTTCTTCGAGGACGGCCAGACCAAGACCGACCGCGCGGTCTACTGGGTCGGCTACAGCCTGCATTCCCGCACCCTCCGGGGCGACAGGCTGGAGCTTGAGGGCCTGTCCCTGGCCCGTCGCGGGGTGGCGGGGGACCTGCAGGCGGCCGCCGACACCCTGTGGGCCGCCCGCTGAGCCTCGGCCCTCCGACGGCCCGTCCCGGGCGTCGCGGATGGCGGGCGGGCTAGTTCCAGCCGAACCAGAGCCCGCGGCCGGCGAGCATCAGGAACCCCATCAGCACCAGGGGTCCGAAGAAGCGGAAGGTGTGACGCGTAAGTTTCTCGGGCAGGAAGGTGTCGAAGAGCGGCCCCTCGCCGGCCCCGTACTTCACCGCCAGCGCCGTCAGCGGACACTTGAAGCCCCCGGCCGCGAAGATGACGCTTTCCACGCCGATCAGCCCCGCCGCCCACCACAGCCAGGGGCCGTGGGCGCCGGTGAAGGCGCCATAGACCAGCACCAAGGCCGAGATCGACATGACCAGGTAGATGGCGGTGTGGACCGCCCTCACCAACATTAGGCCCCGGGCGTCCGTCACGGTGCGCCGGCCTCGGCCCGGGGCAGGATCGGCAGGCTCATCACGGGCTCCTTGGGCGTTTATTTCAGACTTGGCAGCCGCCCGAATTGGCGGCGCAGACGCGCGAAGTCGGCGTCGGGGGGCAGGTTGCCCAACTCGCTCTTGCGGATCAACAGGCCCCAGGGCCCTGGCTTGAGGCGGTCCATCAGCGAGCCGCCCTGGGCCTCGCCCTTCAGGCCGGCCGAGCGCCCCTGCTTGACGCCGCGCGCCACCCGGTCGGCCCAGTCGTGGGTCAGGCGAATGTCGGGCGGCAGCAGCAGGATCCAGTCCTGTCTGGCCCGCTTCATGGCCGAGGCGATGCCGTCGGTGACCACCTCCACTCCGGCGTCGTCGCAGATCATCAGGGTGGGATCGGTGGACCCCTCGTCGGCCGCCATCACCTCGCGCACCAGCCCGTCCACCGCCGCCGGCACCAGCACCGGCAGCAGGTCCTGCAACTGGGCGGAGGAATTGAAGGTAGGGATGATCACGCTGAGCATGGCCTCACAAACGTTGCGTCGGGCGCGGCGGTCAAGGCGCCCTCCCCGCTCAGCCACCCCGGCGGGCAATTGGGCGCGTCCGGCTCACGCCGAATAGTTCTTGTTTTGTTCCAGTTCCTACGCTTGAATGCGGCATGGCCAGCTTCACCCAGCAAGTCCACCCAGCCCCTCGGGGCCGCGGCGCGCGGACCAACGCCTCGGGCCGCTACGAAGCCCAGGCCCGCGAGGCCTTCGACGACGGTTGGACCCCGGACGACCTCGAAGCGGTGAAACTGAAAACCACCCTGACCGCCGAAAAAGCCCGGGTGATCATCTCCAAGAACACCAGTCCCGACGTCGGCTTCAGCCGGTCGATCAATCCCTATCGGGGCTGCGAGCACGGCTGCATCTACTGCTACGCGCGGCCGGCCCACGCCTATATGGGCCTCTCGCCGGGGCTGGATTTCGAGAGCAAGCTGTTCTTCAAGCCAGAGGCGGCCAGCCTGCTGGAGGCCGAGCTTTCCAAGCCACGCTATCAGCCGATCGCCATCCACATCGGCGGCAACACCGATCCCTACCAGCCGCAAGAGCGAACCCTGCGCATCACGCGCTCGATCATCGAGGTGATGGCCCGTTTCCAGCACCCCTTCTCGATCATCACCAAGTCGGCCCTGATCCTGCGGGATCTCGATCTGCTGGCGCCGTTGGCCGACGCCAACCTGGTGCGGGTGGCGATCTCGGTCACCACCCTGGACCGCAAGCTGGCCCGCAGCATGGAGCCCCGCGCGGCCACGCCGGAGAAACGCATCGCCGCCATCAAGGGCCTGGCCGAGGCCGGCGTGCCGGTGATCGTCATGTTCGCCCCGGCCATCCCTGGCCTCAACGACCACGAGATGGAGGCGGTGCTGGAGCGCGCGGGCCAAGCGGGCGCGAAGGGAGCGGGCTATGTCGCCCTGCGCCTGCCCCTGGAGATCAAGGACCTGTTCCGCGAATGGCTGGCCACCGATCATCCGGACCGCGCCGGCCGGGTGATGTCCCTGGTGCGCCAGATGCGGGGCGGCAAGGACTACGACGCCGACTGGGGCACGCGGATGAAGGGCCAGGGGCCGCTGGCCGACCTGATGGCCGTGCGCTTCCAGGCCGCCCGCAGGCGCTATGGCCTGGACGCCTCCTTCGACGGCCTGGACCTGGAAAAGTTCCGGGTTCCGGTCCGGGCCGGGGACCAGCGGGACCTGTTCGCAGGCGGCTAGGTCAGGCGGCGAGGCCTTGAGCGACTGCGGCCCCGAGAAAAAAGCCGCCGAATTTTCAGTCAGTTAATCGAATTGTTCTTAGATGGCCCAGACGAAGAGGGGCATGTGACCGGTCATGGACGGCCAGACCAACACGGCAACGACGAATTCCTCGGCCAATGCGAACGCCTACCAGCTGACGCTGGCGGGCCTGGCCATGCCGATCAAGAGCCACTTCGTCTTCAACGCCATCGCCCTGGCGGCGGTCCTGGTCCTGGGCCATCCCGTCGTCGCCGGCCTCGCCTTCCTGGCCAGTTGCGTCGTCGACACCCTCTATCAGCGCGCCATCGCACGCTTGCTGGCCCGGAGCGCGCGGACCGAGGTCGCGCGCGGCTTCCGCCAGCTCGCCCCGTTATGCGCGGCGCGCGTCTCCACCTACCTCGCCGCCCCCACCATCCTGGCCATCTGGGGCGGATCGAAGGAGTTGGCCTATCTCGCCATCACGCTCGCCTCCATAGTGGCGGTCGCTTGCGCCAGCGGGTCGTTGTCGCGCAGCATCTTCTGGTCCTTCGCCGGTCCCGCGGTCCTGGCCCTGACCGCGGTGCTGCTGGCGACCTTCCCCCCCGCGGCCTTCGCCGGCCTGATGATCTCCATGGCCTGCCTGATCGTGCTGCTGTTCATGATCTCGGACGGCACCACCCGGGCGGTGACCAGCTGGCAGGAGGCGTACGCTTCGAACCTCGCGATGATCCCGGAACTGGAGGCCGCCCGCGACCACGCCATGGCCGAGACCCGGGCGGCCGACGAGGCCCGCGAGGTGGCCCGCCAGGCCAATCGCGCCAAGTCGAACTTCCTGGCCACCATGAGCCACGAGATCCGAACCCCCATGAACGGCGTGCTGGGCATGGCCCAACTGCTGCGGCGCGAGGAGACCGATCCCGTCCAGGCCGGCCGGCTGGAGACCCTCATTGAGAGCGGCGAACACCTACTGTCGATCCTCAACGACATCCTCGACATGTCGAAGGTCAACGCCGGGCGGCTGGACATCACCCCGGCCCCCGAGAACCTCCCCCTGTTCCTGGACCGGGCGGTGGCCTTCTGGCGTGCGCGGGCCGATGAGAAGGGCGTGGACCTGCGGCTGCAGGCCGAGGGGGACCTGCCCAGCCATGTCTGGATGGACGCTATCCGGGTGCGGCAGGTGCTGTTCAATCTGATCGGCAACGCCTTGAAGTTCACCGATGAGGGCGCCGTGACCGTCAGGGCGGCCGCCCATCCCGTCAGCGAGACCGCGGCCCGTCTCCACATCTCGGTCATCGACACGGGCCCCGGCATCCCGGAGGAACACCTGCCCTTCCTCTTCGAGCGGTTCTCCCAGGTGGACGAATCTGAGGAGCGTCGGTTCGGCGGCACGGGCCTGGGCCTGGCCATCGCCAGCCAACTCACCGAGCTGATGGGCGGCCGGGTCTGGGTCGAGAGCCAACTCGGCCGGGGCTCGACCTTCCATGTCGAGACGATCTTCGACCTCGCCCAGGCGCCGACCACGACTGCGGCCGAGGACGGGGCGGAGGACCCGCAGGCAGCCGAGCTCGACGTTCTGATCGTCGACGACAACCCGGTCAACCTACTGGTGTTGCAGCAGATTCTCTGCGCCTTCGGGCACCGGGTGGAAAAGGCGGCCAACGGCCAAGACGCCCTGGACCTGCTTGCCACCCGGCCCTTCGACCTAGCCCTGATGGACATCCAGATGCCCGGTATGACCGGCACGGAGGCCCTGCACCGCGTGCGCGCCGGCCCCGGCCCGAATCAGGCGATCCCCATCATCGCGCTCACCGCGGACGTCACGTCGGGCGGGCGGGCGCACTATCTCGAACTCGGCTTCACCGAGCACACCGCCAAGCCGATCCAGATCCCCGCCCTGATGTCGGCCATCTCCCGGGCCATGGCCGACGCCCCGGGCGACCGGGCGAGCGCCCTGGCCGTCTAGCGGGAAAAGACGCCCACCAGCTCCACGTGCGGCGACCACAGGAACTGATCGACCGGAAACACCCGGTCGAGGCTGAAACCGGCGTCGATCAACACCCGCGCGTCGCGGGCGAAGGTGGCTGGATTGCAGGACACCCCGATCACCTTTGACACCTTGGAGCCCGCGACCTCGGCGGTCTGTTCCAAGGCCCCGGCCCGCGGGGGGTCGAACAGCACGGTGTCGGTCTTCCTGAGCTCAACGGCCAGGACCGGACGCCGCGCCAGGTCGCGGGTCTCGGCGGTGATCCCCTTGAGGCCGGGCGCCGTGGCGATGGCCGAGGTCAGGGCCCGGATGGCGGGCGCATGGCCGTCGGCGGCGTAGACCGGCGCGATCTGGGCCAGGCGGAAAGTGAAGGTCCCCACGCCGCAATAGAGATCGGCGATCCGTTCGGCGCCGGCGGCCTGCTCCACCGCAAAGGCGGCCATGGCGGCCTCAGCGGACGGCACCGCCTGGAGGAAGGCCCCAGCCGGCAGGGCGACAACCGCCGGCCCCACGCTGACCATGGGCTGGCGCGCGCCATACTGCACCTCGCCGTCCATGGTCACCCGGGCGAAGCCGACCTCCGAGGCGATCTCGCCCAGCTGCATGCGGGCGTCGGCGCTGAGGCCGCCGCTCTTGCGCTCGACCCCGGTGATCTCGATGTCGAGGCCCTCGGCGGTCAGGGTCACGTGCAGGGTCGGCGCGGACTTGGGATGCTTCAACAGCGGCGCGGCCAGGCGGCGCAGGGCCGGCAGGGCGGCCTGCAACTTCGGATCGGCGATCGGGCAGACGCTGATGTCGATGACGTCCCAGGACTTGCGCGTCTTGTAGCCCAGGCGGGCCTCGCCGCGCTTTCCGGGCCGGGCGTGCAGCGCCAGGCGGCGGCGGGAAGCTGGCGGCGCGGCGAAGGGCGCGAGAATTTCGGTCTCGATGTGCTGCAGACCAAGCGTCTTGCGCAGCCGCTCCACCTTCCAGGCCAGGTAGGCGGTATGATCCCAGTGCTGCAGGGCGCAGCCCCCGCAGACGCCGAAGTGCGGACAGGGCGGCTCGACGCGCTCGGCGCTGGCTGTCAACACCGCGTCCAGGTCCCGACGCTCGCCGCCCCCGGTCGCGCGCACCGTCTCGCCCGGCAGGGTGAAGGGCACATAGATGGGGCCGGCGGCGACGCCGTCGCCCTCGCCGCCGATGGATTCGATGACCACCTCGACAGGCGGACCCGACGGCTTGGGGGGCTCGGGACGGCGGTTGGAACTTCGCATGACAGGGATCATTTACGGTCTAAGGGCGGGTGATAGCTTCACCGTTCGCACCTGGGAGTCGGGAAAAAAGCTTTCTGGCTCTGTTCAAGACCCGTTCAGGTTCGATCCGTCAAACCTCATCTCCGAAAGCGGGGCCTTGGCGCCGCCGGAGCCTGCGAAGGAAAAGACCATGAAGCGTACGTTCGCCATCACCGCCGCCGCCGCCGTTCTCGCGACCAGCCTGGCGATTCCGCAGTTCGCCGCGGCCCAATCCACCCGCTCCTACGGCTCGGGCGACATCTGCCGCGAGGCCCGCCGCGAGTCCGGCCACAAGGGTGCCATCGTCGGCGGCGTCCTGGGCGCGGTGCTCGGCTCGCAGGTCGCGGGCAAGGGCGCCAAGACCGAGGGCGCAGTGCTCGGCGGCGTGGTCGGCGCGGCCGCCGGCAACCAGGTCGGCCGCAATCGCATCAACTGCAAGGGCTATCCCAGCCGCGTCGCCCAATCCAACTACAGCCGCAAGAACTGCCAGTGGGTCAGCGAGTACTACGGCGGTCGCGACCACAGTTTCGAGATCTGCCGCGGCAAGGATGGCGTGTGGCGGCCTAGCGGTCGCTCGTAAGAGCGCCTGATTTTTTCACCCAAATTCCCGAGGGGGAGAGTTCCCATGACCAAGATGTTCGCCAAGTCCGCCCTGGCCGGCGCCGCCGGTATCATGGCGCTCAGCGCCGCCGCCGCGATGCCGAGCTTCGCCTCGGCCCAGTCCGGCTATTACGGCCAGAGCTATGACAGCGGCTATTACGACCCCTGCCGCCGCTCCTCCTCGAACCGCAGCACGACGGGGGGCCTGATCGGCGCCCTGGCCGGCGCCGCCATCGGCTCCAACGTCGCGGCCCGCAATGCGCGGACCGAGGGCGCGGTGCTGGGCGGCCTCGTGGGCGCGGTGGCCGGTTCGAAGATCGGCAAGGACTCGGCGGCCTGCGCACCTAGCCGCCAGAGCGGCTATTATGGCAGCGGCAGCCAGTATGGCTCGAACGGCTATTACGGCGGGTCCAACGGCTACTACGGCAGCGCCTACGACAACGGCTACGCCGGCCGCACCTACGACTACGACCGGTCGAGCGCCTACAACGACCAGGCCTATGACCGCCGCGGGAACAGCTACAGTGTCTCGACCCAGGGCGGCGTCGGCGCCGATGGCTGCACCCTGGCCGAAAGCCCGATCTACCTGCCCGACGGCCAGGTCCAGAAGCGCTTCGTGCGCGTCTGCCAGGACAGCCGGGGCCGTTATCAGGTCGTCGACTAGGACCTGAGGTTCAGATCGAAGACGCCGCCCGGTTACGCCGGGCGGCTTTTTCGTGCGTGCAGCAGATATTCGGAATTGCCGTCGCCGCCCCGGATCGGGCTGTCGGCGGTATCCACCACCGCCCAGCCCGAAGCGGTCAGGAAGCTGGCGACATCGGTGAGCGCCCGGGCGCGGGCCTCGCCGTCGCGGACCAGACCGCCCTTCCCCACATGGTCCGGGCCCACCTCGAACTGCGGCTTTACGAGCGCGACGAGGTCGGCCTCTGGCGCAGCCAAGGCCAGGGCCGCGGGCAGAACCTTGGCCAGGCCGATGAAGCTGGCGTCGCAGACCACGAGTTGCGGTGGCTGGGAGATCAGGTCAGCGGTGAGCGTGCGCGCGTCCACGCCCTCCAGGGTCACGACACGGGGATCGGCGGCGAGCTTGGGGTGAAGTTGCCCACGGCCGACATCGACCGCGTAGACCCGCGCCGCGCCGCGCTCCAGGCAGACCTGCGTGAAGCCGCCGGTGGAGGCGCCGACGTCCAGCACAACCCGGCTCTCGACCGCCACCGGCCAAAGCTCCAGCGCATGGACCAGCTTGAGCGCGCCGCGCCCCACATAGGGGTGGGCCGCCTGCGCCTGCAGGTCGCAAGCCTCGTCCAGCACCTCAGAGGCCTTGGCCACCACGCGGCCATCCGCCGTGACCCCGCCCGCTGCGATGGCCGCCTGGGCCTTGGCGCGGCTCTCGGCGAGGCCGCGGGCCACCAGCAGCAGATCAGCGCGGACCTTCATAGGACCCCTTCTCTCCTTGCGGGGTCGAGAGCGGTCGGATGAGGGGGCGCACAGACCCCTCAGAACAAAAACTTTCGTCATCCCGGACGGCCGCAGGCCGATCCGCGACCACGAAGTGGCGGCGCGAAGCAGCCACCCAGGGGCTCAGCGCACCGCCCCTGGGTCCCGGTTCTCCGCTGCGCTGCGGCCGGGATGACGGTGTGAATTTGCTGGATAGGTCTATCGACCCCTCATCCGAACCTGCTCGGCAGGGCCACCTTCTCCCGCAAGGGGAGAAGGAATCCAATGCCGGGGCGACAAGCATCAGGCGCCTGCCGCATCCTCTTCGAACAGCTTCTTCAGTTCGTTCTTGAGAATCTTGCCGTTGGCGTTGCGCGGCAGGGTCTCGTGCCAGAACTTCACCTTCACCGGCACCTTGAAGGCGGCCAGGTGCTCGGCCACGTGGGCGCGGAGTTCGGCCTCGGTGGCGCTGGCGCCCGGCTTCAGGGTGACCACGGCGCCGGGCTCCTCGCCCAGCGTGCGGTGGACGATGCCGACCACGGCGGCGTCCATCACGGCGGGATGGTCATAGAGGACGTTCTCGACCTCGATGCAGTAGATGTTCTCGCCGCCGCGGATCAGCATGTCCTTGGCCCGGTCGATGATGAAGCAGAAGCCCTCCTCATCCACGCGCGCCAGGTCGCCGGTGCGCACCCAGCCGTCGACGAAGGTCTGGGCGGTGGCCTCCGGCTTGTTCCAGTAGCCCTTCACGATCTGCGGACCATTGGCCCAGAGCTCGCCCACGGTGTTGGGCGGCAGCACCGTCACGCCGTCGGCGGGATCGCGGATCTGCAGCTCGCTCACCGGCACGGCGGGGCCGCAGCTGTCGGGGCGGTTGGCATAGTCCTCGGCGCCGTGGGTGGTGACGGTGGCGCAGGTCTCGGTCATGCCCCAGCCGTTGCCGGCCGCCGACTTGGGGAAGGTTTCCTTGATCTTGCGCACCAGTTCGGGCGCCGAGGGCGCGCCGCCATAGGCCACGCTCTCCAGGGAGGACAGGTCGTACTTTTCGCGCAGGGGATGCTCGATCAGCTGCCAGGCGATGGTGGGCACCCCGCCGGCCGACTGGATCTTCTCCCGCTCGATCAGCTCGAAGGCGCGGATCACGTCCCACTTGTGCATCATCACCAGCTTGGCGCCGCCAATCAGCGAGGGGTTCAGCACGGCGAAGCAGCCGGTGGCGTGGAAGAACGGCACCGAGATCAGCGAGGAGCGCTGGGGCGCGTCGGGATCGGGCGCCGGCGGCGCCTCGCCGCGACGCAGGAAGGCCCGCGCCCCGGAGGCCGCCCCGGCCATGATGTTGGAATTTACCGCCCGATGGGTGGCCAGCGCCCCCTTGGGCTTACCGGTGGTGCCGGAGGTGTAGAAGATGGTGGCGTCGTCGTCGGTGTCGATATCGGCCGGCGGGATCGGCTGGTCGGGCAGCTTGATCCAGTCGTTGGCGGCGCCGATCACGGTCTCCAGCTTGGTCACCTGGGGGTGGGCGATCTCGTCGATCTCGCGGCTGACATAGATGCGCTGCAGGTCAGGGCAGTTGGGCAGGTGCTCAGCCAGGCGGCCGTAGCTGCCGGTGTCCAGGATGGCGAACTTCGAACCGGAATCGGTCAGGCCATATTCCAGCTCGGGCCCGGTCCACCAGGCGTTCAGCGGGGTGACGATGGCCCCCAGGGAGGCGGCGGCATAGAAGGCCACCGGCCATTCCGGCAGGTTGCGCATGATGATGGCGACCCGGTCGCCCTTCTTCAGGCCCTGGGCCTGGAGTTCGACGGCGAACCTGGCGACCGCGCGATAGAAGGCCTCATAGGTGACCCGCTCGTCCTCGTAGACCAGGAACACCTTCTCGCCGTGGGCGCGGCCGGCATCGACCACCGAGCGCAGGGTCGGCGGCAGGTTCTTCCAGGTCCTGGTCTTGATCCCGCGGATGACCACCTCCTCGACCTCCGTGCCCACCCCGGGCGCGGACAGAAGGGCGTTGGTCTGGGCGATGGACATGGCGGGCCAGCCGGCAGGCAGGGCGTCCTGGGTCATATGCGTTTCTCCACGAGGCGCGCGGCTTGAACCTGCCGCGTCATCCTGGGTGAACAAGCATAACCTAGGGCGCGAGGCAAACACCCGTTGGGAGAACGCCGGTTGCGGTCAGACGACCGCTTCCAGCCTCGCCAGAGCGCCTTCCAGCTTGATCTTGGCGGCCTCGGATTCCGCGAGACGTTCGCGGTTTTCCTCCACCACTTCCTCCTTGGCGTTGGCGACGAAGGCCGGATTGCCGAGCTTCTTCATCACGTGGGCGATGTCGCTGGCGTGGGTGGCGATCTCCTTGGCCAGGCGCGCCTTTTCGACCGCCAGGTCGATGAACTCGGCCACCGGCAGGGCGAAGGTGACCCCCTGGACCACGAAGGGGATGGCCCCCTGCGGCGCGGACGACGCGATCTGCACCTCCGAAGCCCGCAGCAACTGGGCCACGATGGGCCCGTTGGCCTCCAGGATCGCGCGCTGGGCGGCCGTGGCCTCCAGCACCAGCAACGGCGGACGCGCCGAGCCCGGCACGTTCAGCTCAGCCCGCACGGAGCGTCCCTCGGTGATGGCGGCGACGATCAGGCCGATCTCGACCTCGGACTTCGGGTCCAGCAGGCTGGCCGGCAATTCCGGCCAGGATGCGGTGATCAGCATGCCCTCGGCGCGCGGCGCGCCCAGGTCGGCGGTCTGGGTCCACAGCTCCTCGGTCAGGAACGGCATGATCGGGTGCAGCAGCTTTAGGATCACGTCCAGGGCCCAGGCGGCGGTGGCCTGGGTTTCGGCCTTGGCGGCGGCGTCCTCGCCCTTCAGCAGGGGCTTGGAGAGCTCCACGTACCAGTCGCAATAGGTGTTCCAGATGAACCGGTAGAGGGCGTTGGCCGCCCCGTCGAAGCCGCAGGCGGCGATCGAGTCGGTGACCACCTGGGCGGTCTTCTGGGTCTCGCCGACGATCCAGCGGTTGAGCGGGTTGCTGACCGCCGCGGGGTCGAAGCCCTCGGCCCGCACGCAGCCGTTGAACTGGCAGAAGTTGGCGGCGTTCCACAGCTTGGTGCCGAAATTCCGATAGCCCTCAATGCGTTGAGTCGAGAGCTTGATGTCCCGGCCCTGCCCCGACATGGCGGTGAGCGTAAAGCGCAGGGGGTCGGCGCCGTACTGGTCCACCAGGTCCAGCGGGTCCATGACATTGCCCTTGGACTTGGACATCTTGGCGCCGGAGGCGTCGCGCACCAGGGCGTTGAAGAACACCCGCTTGAAGGGGACCTGGCCGGTGAAATGGATGCCCATCATCATCATCCGGGCGACCCAGTAGAAGATGATGTCGAAGCCGGTCACCAGGGTGTTGGTGGGATAGAAGCGCGCCAGGTCGGCGGTCTCCTCCGGCCAGCCCAGGGTGGAGAACGGCCAAAGCCCCGAGGAGAACCAGGTGTCCAGAACGTCCTCGTCCTGGCGCAGGGGCTCGTCGTGGCCATAGACTTCGCGGGCGGCGGCCTTGGCCTCTTCCTCCGTCTCCTCGACGAAGATCTTGCCGTCCGGCCCATACCAGGCCGGGATGCGATGGCCCCACCAGAGCTGGCGCGAGATGCACCACGGCTCGATGTTGCGCATCCACTCGAAGTAGGTCTTTTCCCAGGTCTTCGGCTCGAGAAGGGTCCTGCCCTCCTCCACCGCCGCGATGGCGGGACCGGCCAGGGTCTTGGCGTCGACGTACCACTGATCGGTCAGGTAGGGCTCGATGACGACGCCTGAACGATCTCCGTGTGGGACGGCGTGCCGGGTCTTCTCGATCTCCCGCAGCAGGCCCAGGGCCTCGAACTCGGCCACCACCTTCTTGCGGGCGGCGAAGCGGTCCAGGCCCTGATATTCCTTCGGCGCATTCTCGTTGATCCGCGCCTGGGGGTCGAAGATGTTGATCAGCGGCAGGTTGTTGCGCTTGCCGACCTGATAGTCGTTGAAGTCGTGGGCGGGCGTGATCTTCACCGCGCCGGAGCCCTTTTCCGGGTCGGCATAGTCGTCGGCGATGATCGGGATCGGACGGCCCACGATGGGCAGGCGCACGGCGCGGCCGATCAGGTGCTTGTAGCGCTCGTCCTTGCCGTTCACCGCCACGGCGGTGTCCCCCAGCATAGTCTCAGGCCGCGTGGTGGCCACGACGATCTCGCCCGTGCCGTCTTCCAGCGGATAGGCGAAGTGGTAGTAGGCGCCGTCGACCTCGCGCTGCTCGACCTCGATGTCGGAGATCGCGCTCTGGAACTGCGGGTCCCAGTTCACCAGCCGCTTGTCGCGGTAGATCAGCTTCTGCTTGTGCAGGGTCACGAACACCTTGCGGACGGCGGCGCTCAGCCCCTCATCCAGGGTGAACCGCTCGCGGCTCCAGTCACAGGAGGCGCCCAGGCGGCGCAGCTGGTTGGTGATGGTCCCGCCGCTTTCGGCCTTCCACTCCCAGACCTTGGCGATGAAGTCCTCGCGGCCCATGTCCCGGCGGCTCTGATTGCCGGCGGCGGCCAACTGCCGCTCCACCACCATCTGGGTGGCGATGCCGGCGTGGTCGGTGCCGGGCAGCCACAGGGCCGCCTTGCCGCGCATGCGCTCAAAGCGGATCAGCACATCCTGCAGGGTGTTGTTGAGCGCGTGCCCGATGTGCAGCGACCCCGTCACGTTGGGCGGCGGGATCACGATGGAGAACGGCTCGGCGGCCGGGTCAGCGATCGGGGCGAACGCGCCGGAGCTCTCCCACGTCGCATAGAGGCGGGGTTCGGCGGTTTTCGGGTCGAAGGATTTTTCAAGCATGCTGGTTGCGGTGCATATACGCCCGCTCATCCCCGCGAAAGCGGGGACCCAGGTGTTTTATCGAAGAGCACGGCCGCCCGGCCTAAAAAGCCTGGGCCCCCGCTTTCGCGGCGATGAGCGGAAAGGGTTGGCTCTATGCCCGGCCGCCGCGCGCGATGCGCTCGACTTCCGACTGGACGGTGTCCTGGACGATGCGCGGCAGGTTGTCGTCGAGCCACTGCTTGAGCAGCGGACGCAGCAGTTCGCGCACCACGTCTTCCAGGGTGCGGCCGTCGCGCGGCATCAGGATCTGCGAGGACAGGGCGCCGAAGGCGGCGGCGGCGGCGGCGGCGGCGGGGTCACCCACCAGACCCGCGCCCGGGCCGACGTCAGGGGCGTCATCCGCCCACGCGGTCGCCGCGGGCGGCGGCGTGTAGGCAGGCTCGGGCTCCGGCTCGGAGCTGGTGGTGGCGTAGACATCAAGGTCGCCGTGGGTCTCGACCTTCTCGGTCAGCTCCAGGACGCCATCGTCTTCCTCCTCGGGCGGGATGGGGATGTCTTCGGCGACAATCTCTTCTTCCGCCGGCTCTTCGGCGGGAGCGGCCTCGCCGCCCGGCGCGTCATCTTCGGAGATGATGCGGCGGATGGAGGCGAGGATCTCCTCCATTGTCGGTTCTTGAGAGGTCTGGTCAGACATTTTGAGCCGTCGCTGGAGCGAAGAGAGAATCCGTCAACACCAGCCTAGGCGTGACAGCGCGATCCTGCAATTTCCGCTAAGCTGCGCAAGGGCGGATTCGCCCGTCAGGCGAAACGCCGCGCCTGGATCGAAGCGGTCGTCGCCTATTTCGAAGCGGAGGCGGGGGCCGGAGCCGGCTTTTCCACCGGCTTGGGCGTGAACACCGAATCGACGATGGCGATCGGCTCCTCCCACGGCACCCAGCCCCAGGTGATCCGCAACTTTCCGAAGTTCGACTTGGGATCGTAGTGCGGCACGTTGGGGGTCAGGTAACTGGCCTCCAGGTGGCCCATCTGGGCCAGCACGCTGGCGGCGGCGATGTATTCGTCGTGCCGGGCGCTGACCTGAGCCAGCTCGGCGGCGCGCAGTTCCTGCTCGGCGTTCAGCACGTCGATGGTGGTGCGCAGCCCCACCTGCTGCTCCTGGCGCGTGCCTTCGGCGGCGATGCGCGCGGCGCGCACCTGGGTGTCGGAGGAGCCGATATTGGCGCGGGACGCGGTGAGCTGGCTCCAGGCCTGGGTCAGGTTCTGCAGCACCGTCCGGCGCGCGGTCTCGACCCCGATGCGGTCGACATTGTTGCGCTCGATGGTCTGGCGCACGCGGGAATTGGTCAGGCCGCCGCTGAACAGCGGCAGGGTGAAGGTGGCGCCGGCGGTGACGTTCCGGGAATAGAGGTCGCTGTCGAAGGGCTCGGCTCCGCCCGTATAGCCGAGGCGGGCCGTCAGGCCGATGCTCGGCATCCGCTCGGCGCGCGCGCCGGACACGCGGGCCTTGCTGGCCTGCTCGGTGTACTGGGCGGCGCGGATCTGGGCGTTGTCCACCTGGGCGGTGTCGAAGGCCTGATCCACCGTGGCGGGCAACAGAGCCGCAAGCGACGGCTCCGGCGCCAGGTCCCCCGGGCTCTGCCCGACGACGGCGACATAGTTGGCGCGGCTGATGGCCAGTTGGGCCTGGGCTGACTGGAACAGGGACTGGGCCGAGGCCAGGCGCGACTCCGACTGGGCCACGTCGGTGCGGGTGATCTCGCCCACGTCGAAGCGGGCCTTGGATTCTTCGAGCTGGCGCTCCAGCACCCGGACGTTCTCCTCACGGATCCGCACGGCTTCCTGGTCGCGGCGGGCGCCCACATAGGCGGTGATCACCGAGCCCATCACCTGGGCTTCGACCCGGCGCAGGTTCTCGCGTCCGGTCAGGATGTCAGCCTCGGCGGCGGACACCGCGGCGGCCACGCGGCCGCCGGTGTAGAGGGGCTGGTTCAGCGACAGCGCGGCGCTGCCGGAATTGGCTTCCTGGATGCCTGCGCCCCGGGCGTCGGCGACGCCGTCGCCATTGGTGTCGATGGTCAGGCCCCTTGAGGCCGCCGGGGTGCGGATTTCCTGGTAGGTCGCCCCCGCCGTGGCGGTCAGGGAGGGCCGATAGCCGGACCGGGCCTGGACATAGTTCTCGTCCAGGGCGCGCTGGCTGGCCCGCTGGGCCTGCAGGGTCGGGTTGGAGTCGTAGGCAAGCGCGATCGCGTCGGCCAGGGTTTCGGCGGCGGCAGGACCTGCGGTCAGACCGCAGATGAGGCCCGCGCTGCAGACCGCGGCGAGTAAACCTCCGCGACGGCTATTGAACATGCTAATCCCCGAGATCGACGTAAGATATCGGGGCCTATATGGCCGCCGAATTGAGATGACGCCAGAGGGCGCGACCTTAAGCTTTTTTCACACCAAGGTTTCGCGGGTGTTTCAGGACCTTCAGAAGGCGAAGCCATGCTCCGCCTCGAAGCCCGCCAGCAGGGGCGGCGTCGCGTCGAATACGGTGCGGCGGCCGATCTCATCGTCGGCGCGGATATAGAGCGCGGCCTTGCCCACCGGGCCGTCACGCTCCACCACCGCCAGGCGTCCGCCGGGCGCCAGGGCCTTCAGCCAGGCCTCGGGGGCACGGGTCACGGCGCCCTCGACAACGATCAGGTCATAGTTGGCGCCCGGAACGGTCTTCAGGTCGCCCGCCTCCAAGCGCTCGACGACCACCTCCAGGAACTCCAGGATGGCGGCGGCGTAGGGCGCGGCGATGGCCAGGGCCTTCTCGCCGGCCACCGGCTTGGCCATCTGCAGCAGCTTGGCCACGTCGCGGGGCTTCAGCAGCGAGCGGCCGGGCGCGTACTCCACCGGCATGTCGGAATAGGCCAGGTAGCCCTTGCCGGCCGGGACGAAGTCCTCCCGGGGAATGACTCGCATGGCGTCGTGAATGCGGATGTCGGTGACGTCGCTGGGACGCACCTGGCTCTCCACCATGTTGGAACGGGCTTCGGCGAGATCGGCCATGATTCCCCAAACCGGAAACGTCAATTTCCGCGCTTATAGGTCCGCCCTTAACCCGAACGCAATGCGACCCTGCAACAGACGTTGCCCGAGGCGGGTGGTTCTGTTAGCCATCCGCCCTTCCAAACGCCCGGCGTGTTCAAAACGTCGGCGGCGGCCTGATGGCGGAGTGGTTACGCAGCGGACTGCAAATCCGTGCACCCCGGTTCGATTCCGGGTCAGGCCTCCAAACTTTCCCAAGCCTTGAACATCTAGTGCGCCAGGGCCGGCTTGGTCGTCGGCCCCTTGGCGCCGGTTCGCAGGGCGGTGACCTGAGCCGGCTGCACCGGCTTGCCCTTGTTGCCCCAGGTGACGCGGGCATAGGTCAGCACCTTGGCGATCTCCAGATCGTTCAGTTCGCTGGAAAAGGCCGGCATGCCGCCCCGCCCCTTCAGCACCCGGGTGATGGGCTCCTTGGGGTCGCCCTGGGCCAGCTTGCTGCCGGCCAGGGCCGGGAAGGCGCCGGGAATGCCCTTGCCCGTCGGCTGGTGGCAGGCCGCGCAGTTGTCGAGATAGAGTTCCTTGCCGTCGGCGGCGAGCGCCGGGGTGGCGCACAGGCCCAGGGCGACCGCCAGCATGGGGATCGTAAGACGCATCAGTAGGTGCTCCGGTCAGGCCGCTTGGGCGCGTTTGTGCAGCTTGGCGATCTGTTGCCAGGCGCTCTCGATCCCCCCGGCCTGCCAGCCGGTCAGATGGGACAGATGCTCGCCGGCCAGGTAGAGGCGGCCGTCGGGCTCACACAGGATCGGATAGGCGTCCTTGCGGGAGTCGTCACTCCATTCGGCCCAGCCGCCGAGATTGTGCTCGATCCGGTGCCAGGCGGCGCTGAACGAGGTCTCCACGTTGTCGGCGTATTCCGGGAAGGCCAGCTTCCCGCCCTGAGCGGCGAAGTCCTGCCGGGCCCTGGGGCTCAGCGCGCTGATCTTGGCCGCCGAGGCGCCGAAGTTGTAGTAGCCCAGCAAGACGCCCTTCTGGCTCTGGAAGCCCGTGGACGGCAGGGTGATCGTGTTGATCTCCGGGGTGTCGGTGTAGACGTGACCGCCGTAGATCGAGTGCTTCTCTTCCCAGAACCGGGTCTTCATCTGCAGGCCGATCTTGCCCACCAGGGCGTAGGAGACCGCGCCGATCGCGTCCTTGAATTTCGGCGACACGCCCATGTCCATCTGGCGCAGCACTGACAGCGGGATGGTGCAGATGCAGTAGTCGGCCTTCAGGGTCTCGGTCTTGCCGCCGGGTCCCGCGACGGTGACCTCCACGCCCTTGTCGTTCTGGCGGTATTTCTTCACGAGGGTGGAATAGCGGATCAGCTTGCCCACATGGCGTTCGAAGCCCTTGGCGATCTGGTCCATGCCGCCCACCGGCTGGAACATGGTGCGCTGCTGCTCATAGCCGGTCACCGAGCTGAGCACGCGCCAGGCGTTGGAATGCAGCAGGTCGGCCAGGGGATAGGGCATGGAGGCCTTGCCCGGGCCGGGATCGACGCCGGCGCCCGGGTCGATATCGAAGCCGCGACCGTCCGTGCCCTTGTAGGCGAGGTCGGCGTTCAGGTAGCCCTCGTGGGTCAGGTAGGCGAGGAACTTCTCCCGGTCCTCGGCGGTCATCTGCTGGTCCAGCGCGCCTTGCTTGACCTGCTTGGCCAGGATCTCGGCGGCCGAGCCCCGCGTGTCGGCGGCGATCTGACCCTTGCGGATGGCCTTGCCGGCCAGCGGCCCGGTCCCCTTGGCGAAGGCCACGTAGGAGGCGTCGTTGTCGTTGACGAAGACCTCCAGGGGCACGTTGAAAAGCTTGGTGTAATGCAGGGTCGAATGGTGGTGGTACGGGATCCGCCAGGGGCCGTGGTTGATGTAGAGCCCGTCGTCGAAATCGCACTCCTGGGCCTCGCCCCCCAGCTCGGTCAGCTTGAAGCCCTTGCGCGCGGTCTGGCAGCGGCCACCGGCGAAGTCGCGGGCCTCGATGATCGTGACGTCATAGCCGGCCTTGGACAGCTCATAGGCGCTGGTCATGCCGGCGACGCCGGCGCCCAGGACGATGACCTTCTTGCCCTTGCCGCCCGCCCCGAGCTCGGGCGGGGCGGCGTTGGCCGAGGCGATTCCGAAGCCCAAGGCGCTCATGCCGGCCATCAGCAGGGCCGACCCGCCCATGCCGCCGAGGCTCTCGAGGAAGCTGCGGCGCGAGACGCCGGCCCCACTGTTCATCAGGTTCGGATTCATCACTCATTCCCACGCGAAACTTGTCGGCGGGCAAGGGAGCGGCAGGGAGCCGGGGAGACAATCGCCATTCCGCCAATACCCATATGAGCCGAGAAAAAGGGTCCGACCGTGCCTAATGCCTGGGCGGTGGACACGGGTTTCGGGCGCCGGCCGAATAATTGCGCGGCGGATCGCCCCATTCAGCGGCCGTGGAAGTCCGCCGGCCGCTTTTCGAGGAACGAGGTCATCCCCTCGCGGAAGTCCCCTGTCCGGATCAGTTGCAGGAACTGCAGGTAGACGTGATGGACGTGGTCGTTGAACGTCTCGTTCAGGCCCATCCGCATCAACCGCTTGGCCGATTGCACCGCCAGGGGCGCGTTGGCGGCGATCTCGTCGGCCAGTTTGCGCGCTTCGGTCATCAGGTCGGCGTCCGGAACCACATGGGTCGCCAGGCCCATCTCCAGGCTCTCGGCGGCGGTGAGGGTGCGGCCGGTGAAGATCAGCTCGGCGGCCTTGGACCAGCCGATCAGGCGCGGCAGGAACCAGGTGCCGCCCGATTCGGGCACGATGCCGCGCTTGACGAAGGCCGCGGCCAGCTTGGCGCCCTGGGCCATCATGCGGATGTCGCAGCCCAGCGCGGTGTCCAGGCCGTAGCCCGCCGCCGAGCCGTTCAGGGCGCAGATGGTGGGCTTGTTCATGTTGAAGATCACCGTCGGCGGGGCGGTCTTCAGGTCCAGGTCCACGGAGATGGTGCTGACCTGAGACTCCGATCCGATCCCCGAACCGCTGGTGGCGCTGACCAGGTCAAGCCCGGCGCAGAACGCCCTGCCCGTCCCCGTCAGGATGACGCAGCGGACCTCCGGGTCGGCGTCGGCCTGCAGCAGCAGCTTGGACAGCAGCGACAGCATGGGGCCGGAAATGGTGTTCAACCGCTCGGGGCGGTTCAGGGTGATGGTGGCGACGCCGCCGGCGACGTCATAGAGCACTTCGTCCGACTGATCGGCGCGCGCCTGGGCGAGAGTTTCACTCATCCGCCATCCTTCCCAATTGTCAGTTTTATCGTTGGGTCCAGCTAAGGACCGTTGCGGGCCGGATGCAAGCGCTATGGCGGGCGAAACCTCGCCCGCCATAGGTCATCAGAAGAACAGCTTGCGGAAGGTCAGCTTCACCGAGCGGCCCACCGGATCCAGCAGGTCGGGCTGGTAGCTGACCGGCGTGACCCCGGTTCCGTCGCGAACCTGCTGACGGCTGTCGAACAGGTTGTCGATCGACAGGGTCGCGCGCGCGCCGCGCAGCCACCGATAGTCCCGGGCGATGGGCTGGGCGCCGAGGTCGGCGAACAGCCGCAGGTTCACCGTGGTCTGATCGGAGAACTCCAGGTCGTCGGCGGTGGGGCCGCCCTCGACGCGGGTCGCCGCCTGCCAGTTGGCGTTCAGGGACGCCCCCAGGCCGCCCTTGGTGTAGTTGGCCTGCACGTCCACCTGGTGGCGGGGCGAGCCGCCGCCTGCGCCGATGGCCGCGCCGTCCAGCAGGTCCAGCTCCGGCAGGCCGGGCCGGATCAGGATGTCATCGCGGAACGCCACGGTGTGATAGACGCCGAACTGGAAGACCCCGCCGCGCGGGCCACCGCCGCCGAAGCCGCCGAATCCTCCACCGCCGCCGCCGCGACCGCCGCCGCCCCCGCGATAGCCGCCACCGCCGTAACCGCCGCCAGGGCCCTCGGCGCGCTCAGGACGGGTCGCCGGAGCGCCTGGTCCGGTCGCGCCCTCGGCCGCTGGCGGCCGGGCCTCGGCGCGACGTTGGCGCATGGCGGCGATCTGTTCAGGCGTCGGCTGCGGGCCGACATTGCGCGAATAGGTGAAGCCGTAGCGCAGCTCGTCCCGCGCCTGGCGGGCGAAGTTCACGGGCCGGGCGTCGATCTGCACCAGCGCGCCGCTGGCGTCGCGGACGAAGCGGCCCGGGAAGGCCGCCTCCACCTGGGTCGAGGCCGACGGGAAGGCGGCCACCACGTCTTCCGTGCGGCTGGAGACGTAGTTGGCCTGGAAGGTCAGGTTGGTCTCGTCGAAGGGCTTGTAGGTCGCGCCCAGCTTGAGCACCTCCCGCTGGCCGCCGGTCAGGTTGGGCGACCCGCCGGTGACCCGGGTGACGTCCACGGTCTCGCCGCGGCTCAGGTCGAAGACCCGCACGCCGGGGGTCGCCACCACGGGGTCCCCCAGCTGGTTGATGGTGGGCGCCTGATCGGTGCGGTTGACCGACGCCAGCAGGCGCAACGGCTTGACCGGAGTCCAGTTCAGGCCCGCGCCCACCGTTTCAAGGTCGCCATAGTCCGACAGGTGCTGGTAGCCGAGGTTGATGTTGCCCGACAGCTTGCCGAAGGTTTCCCCCACCCCTTCCCCGGCGCGCAGCAGGGGCACGTCGAAGCTGGCCTGCAGCTGGCCGATATTGCGGGTCAGGTCGGTGGCCGTGGTGGCCCCGGCGCGCAGGGCCTCGCTCTCCAGGTTGGTCGTCGAGACCCGGCCCGTCAGGGTCGCCCCGATCTGCCCGGCCGGCAGCTCGAAGAAGGCGCGGTTGAGCACGATGTCGGAGTTGGCCGAGGTGGTCACCGACTTGGTGCGGTCGGTATAGGCGATGGGGCCCAGTGCCCGGTCCGTGAACGACTTGGCCACATTGCGCGAGAGGGCGCCGGTATAGGACCACTGCCAGCCGGCATAGGCGCCGCTCATGGCCCCGGCGAGGCTGGCGTTGTCGGTTGTCGAGCGCCGGGTCAGGGCCTCGGTGGCGAAAGGCGAGAGGCCGAGCTTGGAGTCCGTGTCGGTGGATTCGTAGGTCCCGTTGATCGTGCCCGACACGCCATTGCCCAGGGGGCGGGCGTAGACGGCGTTGAAAACCACATTGGTGGAGTCCGGCTGCAGGGTGCGGAACGGGCTGGCGCCGATCACGTCACGGTCGCTCTCCAGGATCGAGTCCGCCTGGGTGGCCTTGGCGTCCAGGGTCAGGCGCTGGCCGCGCTGGATGCGCAGCACCGCGGCATGCCCCGCCACCGTCGCCCCCGCGTCCCCCTGGGTCGGGACCTGGAGCGAACCCTCCGCCAGGGTGGCGCGGAACCGCTGGCGCAGGACCATGTTCACCACCTTCTGCTCGGCGGGGTACCCGTACTTCAGCGACACCTCCTCGGGCAGGATCTCCACCCGGGCGATGGCCTCGGTGGGCAGGTCGCGGATTTCGGCGAAGCCCGAGGCGCGCGCCCCGTTGATCAGCACCACCGGCCGTCCGCCATTGCCCTGGCCGCTGCCGGTCTGGGGCGCCAGGGCCTCCAGCAGCTCCGAGACGCTGGCCGCGCCATAGGCCCGGATCTCCCGGGCCGAGAGGGTGACCTCCGGGGCGATGTCGCCGGCCACCGAGCCGCGCAGGGTGCGCACCCCGGCCACCACCACCAGCTCCTCGACCTCGGTATCCTCGCCCCCATCGGAATCGACCTGCGCGGCGGCGGTCGGCGCGGGGGTCTGGGCATGGGCCCCGCCGGCGGTCAGGGCGACCGCGGCCGTGCCGGCCAGCAGGTGAAGCAGGAGGCCGGAGGCATGGGAGGAGCTCAAGATGTTTGACCTGTTACAGAGGCGGGGGGAGAGGCTTGGTCCCTCTCTAGGGGACCTATTCACCTGAACGCGCGATGACCGGACGTCCGTCGCTTCCTCATCCCGTCATGTGACTGGACGATGTCGTAGCGGAAACGGCGCAGGTAATACGCTCAACCCCGGCTCGGGCTCCCTAACCTTCGCGCTTCATTCGCGCCTGCCGCGCCACCTCCGCCGCCGACGGCTGCGCCTGCTGGAACGAACCCACCTCGATCGGGCCCGCGCGCTCGTAGATGCTCATCACCACGCCGGTGGTCGCGACCGAGGTCGAGGTCAGCTTCAGCCCGCCCGGATGCGCGCCCTCTCCGAACAGCTTCTTGCCGGACCCCAGCACCACCGGGAAGATCAGCAGCCGGAACTCGTCGATCAGGTCGTGGGCCAGCAGGGTCTGCAACAGCTCGCTGGACCCCTGGGTCAGCAGGACGGGGCCTTCTCCCTCCTTCAGTCGGGCGATCTGCGCCGGGGCGTCGCCGCGCAGGGGCGTCGTGTTCACCCAGGTGAAGTCCTGGTCCGATCGGGTCGCGACGTACTTGGTGCAGGCGTCGAAGGCCACGCGGACGGGATCGTCCTCTTCCGCATGGGGCCAGTGGGCGGCGAAGATCTCATAGGTTTTGCGGCCCAGCAGCAGGTCAAAGGGGGTGGCGAACATCTCGTCCATGAACTGGCCTATGGCCTCGTCCCAGTAGGTCACCGTCCATCCCCCGTGGGTGAAGCCCCCGGTCGGGTCCTCGGAGGGCCCGCCGGGGGCCGGCATGACCCCGTCCAGGCTGATGAAGGCGGCGGCGATAACTTTTCTCATCTGGCGTCTCCGTTAGGCTTTCCACCCCAAGGACGGACGGGTATGGGCCGATCCGACATCCCGCGCGTTGTCCTGTGTGGGTTAGCGGACAGGGCATCCTCGTGATAATCCCCCCGCAACGCCGCCTGTGGGTGGCCATGTTGTAGAAACTTGTTCCGCGTCAGAAGGGGCACAGATGAGTAGGGTGCTTGTTATCGGCGCTGGCGGCGTAGGGTCTGTCGCCGTCCACAAGATGGCCATGAGCCAGGACATCTTCTCGCACATCACGCTGGCCAGCCGCCGGCGCAGCAAGTGCGACGCCATCGCGGCCTCGGTGAAACAGCGCACCGGTGTCACCATCGACACCGCCGAGCTGGACGCCGACGACATCGCGGCCACCACCGCGCTGATCAAGGCGGTGAACCCCGGCCTCGTGGTCAATCTCGCCCTGCCCTACCAGGACCTGGCGATCATGGAGGCCTGTCTAGCGGCCGGGGTGAACTACCTCGACACCGCCAACTACGAGCCCCGCGATGAGGCCAAGTTCGAATACAGCTGGCAGTGGGCCTATCAGGAGCGGTTCAAGGCCGCCGGCCTCATGGCCCTGCTCGGCTGCGGCTTTGATCCCGGCGTGACCTCGGTCTTCACCACCTATGTGAAGAAGCACCTGCTGGACGGGATCGAGACCCTCGACATCCTCGACTGCAACGGCGGCGACCACGGCCATCCCTTCGCCACCAACTTCAATCCCGAAATCAACATCCGGGAAGTGACCGCCCCCTCGCGGCACTGGGAGAACGGGCAGTGGATCGAGGGGCCGGCCCTGGCGCAAAAGCAGGTCTTCGACTTCGATCAGGTCGGCTCCCGAAGTATGTACCTGATGTACCACGAGGAGCTGGAGTCGCTGGCCCGGTTCTATCCGGAGATCAAGCGCATCCGCTTCTGGATGACCTTCGGAGATTCCTATCTCAAGCACCTGGAAGTGCTCACCAATATCGGCATGACCCGCATCGATCCGGTGATGTTCGAGGGCCGCGAGATCATCCCGCTGCAGTTCCTCAAGGCGCTGCTGCCCGAGCCGTCGTCCCTCGGTCCCGTGACGCGTGGCAAGACCAATATCGGGGTCATCGCCACGGGCGCGAAGGCCGGCGCAGCTAAGACAGTCTACGTCCTCAACATCTGCGACCACGAGGAGGCCTATGCCGAGACCGGCAGCCAGGCGGTGAGCTACACCACCGGGGTGCCGGCCATGATCGGCGCGGCCCTCATGCTGACCGGCCAATGGAAGGGCCAAGGCGTATTCAACATGGAGCAGCTGGACCCCGATCCGTTCATGGACATGCTGAACCGGCATGGCCTGCCCTGGCAGGTCAAGGACCTGGCCGCGCCCCTGGCCTTCTGACCTCGATGGAAACCCAGGCCGGCGATCCCGGCGCCTTCGCCCGGTTCGACCTGGCCCGCGTCCCCT
>NZ_JAUSCJ010000020.1 GCF_030651185.1 Phenylobacterium sp. | reverse complement strand
TACATGACCCTGGAAACCATCGCGCCGCTGAGCGATGATCCCGCCGTCAGCTTGCCTATCATGGCAACCTGATCGATCCGGCCCAGCCGGAGAGCGCGGTGATCAGCGCCCCGCAGTTACACCACGTGGTGGGACACGATCGGGGCGCGCGTCACCCCACGATCTGGCAAGGCGAATTGCCTGGCGGAATGTACGCTTTGGTGAAAAGCCTTGCGCAGGCTTTGGCATGACACTCAAGGTTCGTCGGATCGAAAATGCCCGCCAAGAGCATCATTTGCGCATTCGATACGACCGCGGTGTGGAAGAGCTCCGCCGCCACATCCGGGTTATCAACGCTGAGACGTCCTTGCGCACACTGCGAGCGAAAATAGGCCGCAATCTGTTCCCGCGCCCGCGCCGCGGTGGCGCCATAAATCCGTCGGGCCGCTTCCGGATCGTGCTGGATTGTGAAAAAGATCGCCCGCAGTAACCTCCCATAGGCCGGCTGAGAAAGTCTCTGCAGCAAAGCTAGGGCGTATGATGTGAGGTGGTCCTCAGGACTTGCGTCGCTGTCCATTTCGAGCCGTGGGTCACCCAACTCACTGACGCGGCTGTCGACCAATGCATCGATCAGCCCGGATTTCGTGCGAAAGTGGTTATAGACGGTCTGCTTGGAGACGGAGGCCTCGCGGGCGATCCGGCCGAGCGACACCTGCGGGCCCAGCCGGCTCATGAGATCGACGGCCGCCGAGAGGATTGCCTCGCGCTTGGCGCCGCTCATGGAGCCCGCAACCCGGCTCATCCCTTCGTCGCCCGCGAGGCCTCGGCCGCCGAAGCCGAACGGGATCCTGTCAGGGATCGCCCCGCGACGCGGCTCAAAGCGCGATGCAAGACCCACGTCGGCGCCAGGGCCGCGGCGAAGACCATGGCCGTGATCAGGAATCCGTCTCGATAGGCGGCGGCCGCCGCCTGGTAGTACACCCCTTGCCCCAGCAGCCAGCCGGCGGCCGGGAGTTGCTCCAGAGGCCCAAGTCCCAGCGCCTGAACGGTGCGCGCGGCTTCCATGAGATAGCTGCCTGTAGCTGAATTATCCGACGTCTGGGTCGCGGCGAGGGCGTCGCCGTGGAACGCGGTTCGCCGCTCAATGATCACGCCCAGAATACCCGTGCCAAGCGCTCCGCCCAGTTGCCGGGTGAAGTTCATTGAGCCAGAGCCCTGGGATAACAGTTCCAGCGGCAGCACCTTGAGAGCTGCAGAACTCAGGGAGGGGAACACAAAGCCCATGCCAATGCGGCCAATCACCGTCCACCAGGCGAGCGTCCAGAAGGCCGTGTCGGCGCTCACGTGGGCCGTAAGCCACGAGGAATAGGCAAAGATCGCCATGCCCGCCCCGATCAGCAATCCTGGCGACAGCCGGTCGCTCATCATGCCTGCGGCGGGAAAGACGATGACCAGGACGAAGCCGGCCGGCATCAGCAGCAGACCCGCTTGGGTTGGGGTGAAGTTTTGAATCTGCTGGACGAAGACCGGGAGCAGATAGGTCGTGCCGTACAGGCCGGCCCCCAGCACAAAGCTGACCGCCGCGGCCGCAGCGAAGGGGGGACTGGCGAACACCCGCAGGTCGAGCAGCGGATGCGGAATCCGACTTTCGCGGAAGAGGAAGGCCGCCGCACAGGTCACCGTGATCGCAAACCCCGCGAGGACGGGCGTGGAGGCCCAGCCCTGGCGCTGGCCACTGGACATGGTTTCCAGCAACGCGAGCAGGGCCACGCTGAGCCACACCAGGGCCGGCCAGTCCAGTCGGGCCTTCGCGGCCGCAGGATCGCGATCGGGCAGGAAGAGGTGCGCCAGCGTGATGCCACCCAGGCCGAACGGAATCCCCAAATAGAAAAGGAACCGCCAGTCGAAGCTATCCATCAGCAGTCCGCCGACCCACGGACCCAGCGCCGGGGCGAGCACCACGCCGATCCCGAAGATGCCCATGGCCGCGCCGCGCTTGTCGGGGGGAAACACCTGGAACATCACGACCATCGCCAGCGGCTGGATGACGCCCGCTGCAGCGCCCTGGATCACCCGGGAGACTATGAGCACCGTATCATCCGGCGCCAGCCCGCCGAGGACCGATCCGAACAGGAACACGCCCAGGGCCACCATCATGGTTTGCCGCTGACCGAAGGTGCGTTCGCACCAGGCAGAGAGCAGCATGGTGACCGTCATCGCGGCGAGAAAGCCGGTGGCGAGCCACTGCACCCGGGTCTGATCGATGCCGAACTGCCCCATGATCGCCGGAACAGCCACGTTGACGATGGTGGATGACAGCACCACCGCGATCGCCGAGACCATGGCCGCCGCCGTCGCGAGCCAGCGGTACATCGACCCATAGCGCGCGAAGAGGGCCTCAGTCTGTGGCATCGATCGTGACCTCGGCCATCATCCCCGGCCGGAGGAGATTCTGCTGTTGGGTGATCGCCAGCCTCACGGGCAGCCGTTGGGTGACCTTGGTGAAGTTGCCGCTCGGATTGGGGTTGGGCAGTAGCGCGAACTGGCTCGTAGCGGCGCCCCCCAGGCGCTGAACCTTCGCCGCGAACGTGCGGCCGGGATAGGCGTCCACCTTCACCTTGGCCGGCGCGCCAACCTTCAGTTTACGGAACTCCGTCTCCTTGACGTTCACATCGACCCAGACGGTATGCGGGTCGTGATAGAGCAGGATGCGCGAGCCCGGCGAGACGTACTCGCCCGGATCGACAACGGTCTGATCGATGACCCCATCGAAGGCCGCCACGATCTGTCGCCGTCCGAGATCGAGCCGTTGCTGTTCACGCCGCGCAGCCAGCGCGTCGATCTGGGCGTCGACGCCCGCAATCTGCTCGGCGATCACCTGCACCTGCTGGAGGCCCGTCTGGGTGACCTCGGCGCCCGCCTTCGCGCCGGAGATCGCGGCGCGGGCGCGGACGGCGGTTTGCTCGGCGGCCCGAAACCGCGCCTGATCCTCCTCGAACCGGCTCTTGGCGACCAGCCCTTTCCCATAGAGGATTTCGGTGCGCTGAAAGGCGGCTCTTGCCACGGTCAGCTCAGCCTGCTTGGTCAGATAGTCGGCCTGGGCGCTGTCGACGGTCGCGGAGGACACCCCAGTTTGATTGCCGACGGTGTTGCGCACCAAGCTTTGCTGGGCCAACAACTGCGCGCGCTGCGCGCGCAGGTTGGCGATGTTGGCGTCGATCTCCGCCAAGCTATATTGAGCGTCGCGGGGTTCTATGCGGACCAGAATCTGACCCCTCTCGACTTGGTCCCCGGCTTTGACATCGAGCTGAACAATCCTGCCGGCCGCCTCGCTGGAAACCGCAATGACATCTGCGGCAATGCGGGCGTCATTGGTCGACACCCGGCCGGCCCTCGCGTGCAGCCAAACCGCGCCGGCCGCAATGAGGGCCACGATCACGGCGGCGACGAGAAGCAGGCGCCGCGAGGGTTTTCGCCTGATGCGAATGCTTTTCACGCTCGCGGCGAAGTTGTCATCCGCCGCGCTCATCTTTGTTCCAAACGCCGGTTGACTCGTCCCAAGACGGACAGAGAGGTGGCGAGATCGGCGTCAGAAATATCCGCCAGCAACTCGTCGCGAAGCGTGGCCGCAATGCTCGTGATGTGATCGAGGACCGGCTCGGCCGCGGCGGTGAGGGTGACGCGTTTGGCTCGCCGATCATTCGGCGCCTCCCGCCGCGCAATCAGGCCGCGCCTTTCAAGATCATCCAACTGGCGCACGATCGTCGGCGCCTCGATTCCGAGCCGATCCGCCAAATCCCGCTGCGTCAGCCCTCCGTCCGAACTTGAAAGTTCAAACAACGCCAGCCACCGCGCCTGTGACAGGCCCGTGTCCTTAAGCCGCTCGTCCAGGCGCGCCCGCCAACGACGGCTCATCAGGTTCGCCGCCTGTCCAAAGGCGTGTCTGGCGGTCATCGAGTACAAATCCATGTCGATATTGAGCTAATAATGAGCATCCTATCGAGTTTGCCGCAATCCCTTTTCTGCGTGTTGACAGGTAGCACACTAACTGTTAGCGTGCGAAATGTATTCTAGCGGATGCGCCCATCGGCCAGGGCGGCGTCACCTCGCGGGTGAGATTTGGACCGGGGCTTCAGGCTATGTACCGCCGTATTGTTCTTGCCTACGACGGGACTGCGGAAGGCCGCACGGCTTTGCGCGAAGGAGCCGTCCTGGCCAAGGCCGTTCAGGCTGAGGTTTTCCTTTTGTCGGTGGTGGCGGAAACCCCCGGCATACGGCTGGCCGAAGGCGTGTACGCGGGCGCAATCGCCTACGAGCAAGACACGTATCGCGACGTGCTCGAACAGGGGGTCGCACGGCTGCGGGAACTTGGTCTCGAACCAATTGCCGAGTTGCGGACGGGCGAGCCCGCAGTCGAGATCGCCGCTTTCGTGGCGCACGTGGCGGCGGACCTTCTGGTCGTCGGCCACCGGCACCGCAGTTGGCTCGATCGATGGTGGGCTGGAAGCAACGGCGCCTACCTGATGGACCACATCAATTGCAGCATGTTGATCGCCAGGCACGTGGTCTCGGACGAAGCGCTCGTCGAGTCAGGCGGGGGTTTCGGTGAGCCAGGTTGAGCATGTCCCCACGACCGAGAGCAACCGGCGAGCAATCGCGCCGCTCTTGGCGTGGCCGCGGTTGGTTGCGCTTGCCTTTGGCATTGTGGCGCTCGCCTACGCCACCCCTCCGTTTGCGGAAGCGAGGTGCGCCTGAGACGCCGGGCCAAGGAAACCGAGATTGGCGGTCCAGGTGAACGGTGTGCGAAACCTCCAAGGACAGGTGACGATCACCATATATCCTGACACCCGGCGCCGCTTCATGGCAAGAGGCGGGAAGCTTGTGCGGACGCGCGTGCCCGTTTCAAGCCTCAAGCCCCGTGCGTGCTTTTGGCTACCGAAGGGGGCCTATGCGGTTGTCGTGTACCATGACGAGGACGGTGACGGCGGCTTCGACCGCACGGCGCTCGGCCTTCCCAAGGAAGGCTACGGGTTCTCGAACGACGCGCCCGCACGCTCGGGGTTGCCGTCCTTCGGAAGCGTCCGCTTCAAGCACGAGGGCGCCAGCAGCCTCTCGATCCGGATGCGATATGGCGGCTCTTAGAGGCTGACCCGAAATGAAGATGGGTGATTTCAGATACTTGTGATTCTGTTGAAGGTGCGAGCCATCAACGGAATTTGACATGTGGACCGAAACCACCCGGCGCAAGCATGCCCGAAAGGGCTTGCGGTATTCAAGCGACCTGACGGATGGGGAATGGGCGGTTCTAGAACCGCTGATCCCGGCGCGGTCTCACCTGGGGCGGCCGGCGAAGTGCTCGTTGCGGACGATCACCAACGCCCTTCTGTATGTTTTGCGCAGCGGGCAGCCCTGGCTGTCCCGGGACTTCCCGCCGATGACGACGGTTCAGCGGTATTTCTACGCTTGGCGCGACCGCGGTCTTTGGGCCTCGATCAATCACCTGCTGCTGATGGCCTGCCGGGAGGCGACGGGGCGCCAGGCCTCGCCCAGCGCCGGGGTGATCGACAGCCAGAGTGTCAAAACTACGGAAAGCGGCGGCCCTTGTGGCTATGACGCGGGTAAGAAGATCAAAGGCCGCAATCGTCACATCCTCACTGACACCGGCGGCTTCGTGGTCGCCGCGCTCGTTCATACGGCCGATATCCAGGATAGTGACGGCGCACCCGATGTCCTGACCTCGATCCGCGCCAGCTTCCCCTGGCTGCGCCACGTCTTCGCCGATGGGGGCTATGCCGGCGACAAGCTGCGTGACGCCATGGCCGGACGCGGTGACTGGGTGATCGAGATCATCAAACGATCCGACACCGCCAAGGGCTTCGTACTGCTGCCCCGGCGATGGGTCGTGGAACGCACCTTCGCTTGGCTCGGGCGAAACCGCCGCCTGGCCAAGGACTTCGAGAGGACCATCGAGAGCTCGACCGCCTGGCTGCTCATGGCATCGGTCCAGCTCATGACCCGCAGGATCGCAAACCCTTGATCGTGAGTTCAGACTCTTAGCCAACTGTCCGAATTTCCGGCGCCACCTCACAGCCTCCAAGTCGGCGACATAGGCTTCGAGCGCCTTGAACAGATCGGCATTGAGCGCATTAAGCTTCTCCGGCGTCAGGCAACTGGGTTTTTTGTCGCCTACATTTGTCGCCTACAACTGACTTGCGAGACGCACCGAATGAAGTTGACGCATACGTCATTTTCACGGTTACTGAAAATGTGCAACTAGGGAAACGCCAATGGATGATGGTTTGATCGATCTGAAGGCCGAAGCCCGCGCCAAGGCATATGCCATGCCGTTGGGGGACATCAACGTCACCGACATCGAGCTTTGGCGAACCGACACCATCTGGCCGTACTTCGAACGCCTGCGGACGGAGGACCCTGTCCATCTTCACCCGGCGGAGCATCACGAGGACGGCGCGTTCTGGTCGGTGACCAAGTACAACGACATCATGTCGGTCGACACCGACCATGAGGCGTTTTCCTCAGAGCCTTCGATCACCATTGTCGACCCCAAGGAAGACTTCAATCTTCCGATGTTCATCGCGATGGACCCGCCCAAACACGACGTCCAGCGCAAGACGGTCAGCCCCATCGTCTCGCCCGCCAATCTGCATGTTCTTGAACCCCTAATCCGCGAGCGCATCGGCAAGACCCTCGACGCCCTTCCCATCGGCGAACCCTTCGACTGGGTGGATCGGGTGTCAATCGAGCTGACCACCCAGATGCTGGCCACCCTGTTCGACTTCCCCTGGGAGGACCGCCGAAAGCTCACCCGCTGGTCGGACGTCGCCACTGCGGACAACGACTCCCCGCTTTTTGAAGCGGGCCGCGGAGAGGAACAGCGCAAGGAGGAGCTGTTCGGGTGTGTGGACTACTTTACCCGCCTCTGGAACGAGCGCGTGAACGCGCCGCCGAAGGGTGACCTGATCTCCATGCTGGCCCACGGCGAGGCGACGCGGAACATGGACCGCATGGAGTATCTCGGGAATCTGATCCTCTTGATTGTCGGCGGCAACGACACCACCCGCAACTCCATGACCGGCTCGGTTCTGGCGATGAACCAGAATCCGGACCAGCACCGCAAGCTGCGGGATAATCCGGCCCTGATCCCGTCAATGGTCTCCGAGACAATTCGCTGGCAGACCCCGCTCTCCCACATGCGCCGAACCGCCGCGCGCGACATCGAGCTAGGCGGCAAGACGATCCGGAAGGGCGACAAGGTCGTCATGTGGTACGCGTCCGGCAACCGGGACGATGAGGTGATCGAGAACCCGAACGCCTACATCATCGACCGCGAGCGGCCCCGCCAACACCTGTCCTTCGGCTTCGGCATCCACCGCTGCGTCGGCAACCGCCTGGCCGAACTGCAGTTGCGCATACTCTGGGAAGAACTCCTGCCGCGGTTTCCTGAGATCAAGGTCATGGAAGAGCCCAGGCGCGTGCCCTCGGCCTTCATCAAGGGATATGAGGCGATGCAAGTTGTCATCCCGCATCGCGATTGAAAGCCTGGCGGTGCGCGAACGATCTTCAGTCAACGACCACCTAGCAGGCTGAGGAAAAGCCGGATGATCGGCGCAGGCTGTTCCGGCTGATCCGGGGATTTGAGGGACATTTTGCCCGGCGGTTGGGCGCTGGGCGGTGCGCCGAGGGGCGTGCGAAACGGACTGCGGGCCTGGTTTGGCGATCATGAGGCCTGCGCCAGGAGCCTTGGCAGTCGGATCAGGTGTAGGCGGCCAGGGTGAAGGTGAACTGCCATCCGACGCGGCCGAGCCCTCGGTGTCGGGGCTTGCGCAGGCCGGCGGCGGACTTGGCCCAGCCGAACACCTCCTCGATGCGCTTTCGGATGACTTGGCTCAGCTTGTAGCCGGCGTGGCGGGTGGTGCGCCCGTCGATGGCCGAGCCCTTCACCTTGGCCGCCACGTGCGGGGCGATGTTGAGGCTGCGCAGTTCATTGACGAAGTGCTCCACGTCATAGCCCTTGTCGGCGCCGAGCGTGATGCGCTCCGGCCGCTCGGCGCGTGGCTCGATCATGTGCAGGGCGGCGATGCGCTCGGCGTGGCCGTCGGCCCGGGTCAGGCAGGCGTCCACCACCAGGCCGTCGCGGTTCTCCATCAGGGCAGGGCCCATGAAGCAGAGCCTGACTTCCTGGCCCGGCCCCTTGCGATAGAGCCGGGCGTCCGGATCGGTGGTGCTGGCATGGGTGTCGTTGCTGCGGGCCTGGCCGTGGAAGTCGGCCCCGCCATTGCGCCCCGGAGCCGTCCTTCGGTCGGAAGCTCTTCATCGACGCCCAGGCCTCGATCAGCGTGCCGTCGACGCTGAAGTGGTCGGTGGACAGCAGCCGTTTGACCTTCGGGTGGGCCAGAACGGCGGCCAGGAACTTGTGCGCCACGTCGCCGGCCAGCAGCCGGTCGCGGTTCTTGCCGAAGGTCGTCTGGTCCCAGGCCGCGTCATCGACCCCCAGGCCTCGAGGCCGTCCGCCTAAATCCAGCTACGCCGCCACAACGGACTGACCGGCGAAACTGGGGAATTTTACTCCGGCCCTTCTGGGGACTTTTACCGCGGCATTGACAGCACCAAGCCGGTCGCCGGGTCAGTGATCCCCAGCCGCTTGCCCGAGTAGTCGACAAACACCTTGTCGCCGGCCACGTGATGTTGCCGCATCACCGGCGACAGCCGCTGCTCAAAGCCGCGCAGCAGGTCGCAGAAGCGCGAGTAGCCATAGCCGTCAGGCCAGACCTGCCGATACTCCTCCCAGAGGATCGTCATGTTGACGCCGGGCCGCTTCAGCTCCCTCACCAGCAAGCCCCAGTCCGGCTCCGGACGCCGGCGAGCCCCACTCACGACCCCCGCCCGCGCAAAGAGCCGCGCTTCCAGAGCCTCGTCGGTCAGATCCTCCGGCAGCGGCCACGGCAGGTTCGCCGCCGCCGCCCCTTTGAGCGCGTCCTGAACCGTGCTGCGGGCGACCCCCAGCACCCGGCCGATATCGCGCGTCGCCGCGCCATCGTGATGTAGGCGCAGAGCGCGCCGAATTTGCCGCATGGTCAGCAGTCTCCTGGCCGGCATCGAGCCCCTCCATCCTGTTGCGCGGGAAAGGCTCTTGCCTCAGTTGCTGACCCGAACAAGCGCCCGGAAAACGCCCGGCCTGTTGGCCGGCTTCAAATCGGAACCACGGCCGACTTCGCATCGGAATACATGGCCGGCTTGGATTGAAATTCGCAATGGAGGTCTCGATGCTGGATTTCGCCGATCGCGTGGAACCGGCGCCCGCCATCGCCTGGAATAGGCGCCCATGATCAGTGGAATGCGCAAGAGCCAGCATTAGCACCCATCCCGGTTGGAATGGAGAGTTCCAACCGGGATAAACGGGCTCGACTTTTTCTGATTTCGGGGCCTCCTTATCTGATCGGGGAGGCCTCTATGGCGGTCCGTCGGAAACCGTCATCAAGCCTGCGAAGATGGCGCTCACCCGGTCGATGAAGACCCTCCGCTCACGGCCCTCAAGCGCCTCGCCTCGGACCAACCGCTCGACCAGAAAACCGATGTAGCTCGCCGCAAGCACCCGCGCGCGCGCGTCGGCGTCGGCCCCGCCAAGCCAGGCGCGGATCGGCTCAAGAAAACGGTCTTGAATAAGGACATTCAGGAGTGGCGCCGTGGTAGGCGACGTGGCGGCGCGGAGCAGAAACTGGAACCGATGGGTCCGCTCCTCGTCAACGTGAGGGCTGTCCGCCAGCGTGATCGCGATCTCTTGGGCGAAGGTCGCACGATCCCACGCGCGCATGCCGTCTGCGAGAAACGAGGCCTTCAACGCCTCCACGAACAAGGCTTCCTTGCCGCCGAAATAGCGTTTGACCAGCGCGACATCGACGCCGGCGTCCTGGGCGATGTGGCGCAGCACGGCGCAATCGTAGCCCAGGCGCGCAAAATGTCCCTTAGCAGCGTTCAGTATGGCCGCGCGCGTGGCCTCCGCATCGCGTTTGCGCGGTTCGGCCGGCGCACGGGCGAGGGTGGTGGCGTCACTCATCGGCGCAGAGATTCCAGAGCTTGGACTAACGATCAAGTCCGTCGGCAAGAGATAAGTCAATGCGTGTTGACATAGCTGCGCCTTGCGATCAACCTGCCCCGCGCTGTCCCCACAGCCGACGCGCCCCGGGAGGCTGTCAGACAGCGACGCTCGAACTGGGAGAGCCAGCGATGAATATCGCCGTCAAGATCTCGGCCGTTGACGCGGCCGCCGAAGTCGCTGCAACGCCCCTGGAGGCGCTGAACCCCGCCCGGGTGGACCGGTTCGCCAACGACACGATCTGGCCGGTGTTCGAGCGCTTGCGCCGCGAGGATCCCGTCCACTTCACGCCCGAAAGCGAGTACGGCCCCTATTGGTCGGTCACCAAGTGGAACGACATCATGGCCGTGGACACCGACCATGAGGCCTTCTCCTCGGCCGAGGGCATCGGCCTGGCCAACCTCGAGGCGGTCAAGGAGCAGGAGAAGATCATGGGGCAGCGCCGGCGCGGCAACGCTGGCTTCATCAGCATGGACGAACCCGATCATAGCCCGGCGCGTAAGGCGGTCAGCCCCACCCTGGCGCCCAGCAACCTGCAGGCGCTGTCCCCGCAGGTGCGCGAACGAGCCGGACTGATCCTCGACTCCTTGCCGATCGGCAAGGAATTCGACTGGGTCGACCTGGTCTCGAAGGAACTGACGGCCATGACCTTGGCCAGCCTGTTCGACTTCCCGTTCGAACAGCGCCGCAAGCTGACCTGGTGGTCGGACATGGTCATGAACATGCCGGGTCACGGGCCGGTGGAAAGCTGGGAGCAGAAGGGCGCGGCGATATTCGAGTGCTTCGGCGCCTTCCAGGAGCTGTGGAACCAGCGGGTGAACGCCGAGCCCGGCAACGACCTGATCTCGATGCTGGCGCACAATCCGGCCACCCGGAACATGGCCATGGAGACCTATCAGGGCAATGTCATCCTGCTGATCGTCGGCGGCAACGACACCACGCGCAACACCATTTCTGGCAGCGTCTTCGCCCTCAACAAGAACCCGGATCAGTACGCCAAGCTGCGCGCCAACCCGGACCTGATCCTGCCGATGATCTCCGAGACCATCCGCTGGCAGACCCCCCTGGCTCACATGAGCAGGGTGGCGACGCGTGATGTCGAGCTGGGCGGCAAGACCATCAAGAAGGGAGAGCGGGTGGTCATGTGGTACATCTCGGGCAATCGCGATGAGGAGATGATCGAAGCCCCCAACGCCTTCATCATCGATCGCGAACGGCCCCGCCAGCATATGTCCTTCGGCTTTGGCATTCACCGCTGCGTCGGCAATCGCGTGGCTGAGATGCAGCTGACCATCATCTGGGAAGAGATCCTCAAGCGCTTCCCAGAGATCAAGGTCGTCGGCGATCCCGTCCTGAACTGGTCAGCCTTCGTGCATGGCTATGAGAGCCTACCGGTGGTCATTCCCTATCGGAACTGACGGCGCACGTGACCCGACGCCGAGGTGATCGAAAAGAGTCTTGAGATCGCCGCTGCGTGGGGCGGGGGCCTGACGCCAATCGTCTATGCATGCCTCTTTGAATGCGAGCCGGATATGAAGGCGTTGTTCTGGCGCGATACGCACCACACCATCAAGGGTGAGATGCTGATGCGGACCTTCGAGTCGATCCTCGACTTCATCCGGGCGCGCCAGTTCGCCGATCACCTGGTCCGGACCGAGGTGGTGACCCACGCCGGGTATGATGTGCCCCCGGAGGGGTTCGCCACTTTCTTCGGCATCGTCGCCGAAATTGTGCAGGAGGTCTGCGGCGCGGACTGGTCGTTCGCCATCGCGGACGCGTGGCGCCGCACCCTGGCGGACCTGGATCTCTAAGTCGCGCCCCCTGAACGGGTCACGTGAGAACAATCGGGCAGAGACTCGTACTTGGCGATCCGACGAGAACGGAAGCAGCAAAAGTTCAGGTCCCAGCGCTCGGCCCAGAGGTTCCTCGCCACCCGCGCCCCGATCTAACGCGTTCAATCTCCAGCCCCACCTGATCCGTCGGCCCACCCTTCGCCGGTTCCGGGTCGAGGCGCATCGAGGGTAGGCGGCGGCCACCGCGGCGGTCTGATCGACCGTGTGGGGAAGGGACTTCCTCGAGCTGGCGGGGTTAACCCGGATTTCCCGGATGAGAGCGCTTTTTCTTGTACTTCCGCGCCGAATCAGTCATAAATATCAGTGAGTTATGGTCGAATTGGAAGTGCGAGGATGGAGCACCCAACGGGTGAATCGGCTGATGGGTCTCTCCGGGTCCAGGCTGTGTGAAAACGCCCCGAACTTAGTTAGAATCGACTGGCTTTCGGAGGGCCGGTGATGGGGCGTTTCGTTGAGGGTGAGGATCGGCGGCAGTCGTTCCTGTTGCCGGCTTCGCTGGACGATTACGTGACCGAGGACAATCCGGTTCGGGTGGTCGAGGCGTTCATTGATGAGTTGGACCTGGCGGCGCTTGGTTTTGACGGCGTGCGGCCGGCGGCGACGGGTCGTCCCGCCTATCACCCCTCGACCCTGCTGAAGATCTACCTCTACGGCTACCTCAACCGCGTCCAGTCGAGCCGGCGGCTCGAGCGCGAAGCCCAGCGCAACATCGAGTTGATGTGGCTGACGGGACGGCTGGCGCCGGATTTCAAGACCATCGCCGATTTCCGCCGGGACAATGGCGTGGCGATCCGGGCGGCCTGCGGGCAGTTTATCGAGCTTTGCCGCCGGCTGGACCTGTTCACCAAGGCTGTGGTGGCGATCGACGGCAGCAAGTTCAAGGCGGTCA